>NZ_JAUSVR010000013.1 GCF_030814815.1 Ancylobacter amanitiformis
GCTATGATCGTTGCGCCCACACCTTCTTCTCAGCCATCTGCATCGCCGCTACCGTCATCTTCTGGCTCGGTAATCAATGAGTCCTGAGCCTAGATGACCGCGGCCCTCGCCAGCATGCTCATGGCGGAGGCGAAGCTGATCTTCGATCGAGGCTTCCCGCTGATGATCTGAGGAATAGCGGGCATAGGGCGCGACGCGGGTCATCGACCTTCCTGTCGTGTCTCCATGGTCAGCGGCGGACGGCACCACTTTTCTTCGCTCGTGCCAGTTCGATGAAGCTGGTCTTGATCTTCGCGAACAGCCCTGGCGGGATGAATCCGTAGCTGAACTCGCCCGGCTTGCCAGGAACCGGCGACAGCCCGCCATTCGGCCATTCGTCAATATTGTGCTCCGATACGATCACCCAACTCGGCTCGCTGTCGAGGCCGATAGCCTCTTTCACCGTCGCCGGAATCTCGATCCGCACCGTATCTCCGGACGGCGGCGTATGGGTGATCGGCAGCAGCACGACATAGCGAGGACGCACAAGGGAATCGGTCGCGGCAATGAGGCAGGTCGGGCGATCCTTGCCTTGATCGCGGCCGGCAGCGGCCTCGTGCGTCCAGAGATGATCATAGCGGAGGATGAGGCCGGGTTTTGGCTCGGGAAACGCCACGCCGAGCGCCTTACTTCAACAGGTCGTTCAGCTGCGCGTGCTCGGCGTCCATCTCCGCGCGCTCCACCGCGTCGATCACCACATCGATGGCATCGGCCGTGCGGTGGCTCCGCTGCGCGGCGGCCCGAAGCCAGTCATAATGGTCAGCCGACATCAGCACGAACTCGCGGCGTCCGTGCCGCGTGATCTCCACCGGCTCGCGCTGGGCCTGATGCTGGAACTCGCCGAACTTGCGCTGGAATTCGAGGGCGCCGACTCTCGCCATGGCGGGCATCCTTTCAGATCGAATGCCAGAATTATACGTATAATTTGTCTATCAGCAAAGCTGGAATCACACCTCCTCACCCGTCGACCGTTTCCTCCGCCCCATTGCATCCGAGAAACCCGAACCGGAAAGGCCCGGGAACGACCGAAGACCGATCCGAGCGCACGGGAAAGCCCCTGACGACGGCCGTGCGGCGCATAGGACGCCATCACGTACAAACAGGATGCCTTGACTGAGAGGTTACAGGCGCCTCAGCGAAAGCAAGGGCGCCGAATGCGCGGTTCCTGTCCCGAATGAGCGGCTTGTCAATCTGTCCCTCACGGTGCGTCTGCCTGCACTGCTACGAACGGATTGCGCATGCGGGAACAGACGCCACTTCTCTGCGCGACCTGTCGGCGAAGCTTGACGCGCTGATTGTTATCGGAGCTGATGGCGCCGAGGGGCGACAATTCCCGTGGCCGCACGGCGGCGCATCCGCAGGGATGTTGCACCATTGCTGCCGTTGTAGCGGCACGATGCAACCGGCTTCATTGCTTGACGCAGCGCTCGCGATGCCTGCGCAGCAAGCGCGAGCGCGTGGCTAAGACGCCAGCTTCTTGGTGTCGGCGGGAAGCATCTCCCAAAGCCGTATCAACTCGCCCACCGAACGGCTGCGCAATTTGCGCATCATATTGCCCCTATGCAGTTTCACCGTAATGAGGCTGATACCGAGATCGAACGCGATCTGCTTGTTCAGGCGGCCCGCGACCACGTGGTGAAACACCTGACGCTCCCGCTGGGTCAATTGGGCGAGCAGCGATTGGCTCAGGCGAACCTCGTCCCGACGATCGCGATGGCTCCGGTCGAGGGTAATGGCCTGACCGACCGCGTCGAGCAGCGCCTGATCACGAAACGGCTTGGTGAAAAAATCGACCGCCCCTGCCTTCATTGCCTGCACGGTCATGGGTATGTCGGCGAAGGCCGTGAGAAAGACGATCGGCTTCGAAATGCCGTCGTTCAGCAGTTGCCGTTGAAAGTCCAGCCCGCTAAGCCCCGGCATTCGGACATCGAGAAGCAGACACCCCGGCCGGTCGGGCATGCCCCGGCTCAACAGTTCAAGGGTCGACCCGAAGGCCATCGACTCCAGATCGACAGACTGCAGAAGCTCCGTGAGCGCATCGCGCATGTGGCCGTCGTCGTCCACCACAAGGACAAGCGGGCGGTCGGGCGCCGACGCCACTCCACGGGCACGCGAAAGCGGAGGATGAAGCTGATTCATGTCGGTCATCCCGCCAAGATGCGATCGGTTTCCAGTTGCGGTCGCCCCAAAATGTGGAAATCTTCGGCGACGACACTGCGCTTCCGTCGCCTGACAGGATGGCGAACTTCCCGTCACGGGAAAGCACCGAGAACGATCCCAATCACTGTACCAGGGCCCATGACCGACCCGCTTTCAATTGCTCTGGATCGTTCCGCGAGGACATCGCTTGCCGAGCAGATCCGCAGCGCCGTTGCGACCGCTATCGAGAACGGCGTGCTCGCTCCCGGCGCGCGCCTGCCCTCGTGGATTGACCTCGCCACCCAGCTGGGCGTCGCCCGGGGCACGGTTCGCGCCGCCTACGAAAAGCTGCTCGACGCGCAACTAGTCGTGGCTTCAACGGCGAACGGAACCCGCGTCGCCGAGCGGCCGCCGGACGCGTCGACAAGGACGGAATCGCCGGCCTCGCGCCCATTCATGATGATGTACCGGGAGCTGGCGGCCGGAAACATGATCTTCAAGATGGGCGTTCCCGCTCACGAGTGTTTTCCGGCCAAGCTGTTCTCGCGCATCCGCGCGCGATCGATCCGCGCCGAAGCGGGCCTGACGGCCAGCCATCCCGACCGGCAGGGCGAGCCTGGGCTGAGACGCGAGATCGCCGCCCATCTTGCGCTTGCGCGCGGCCTCAAATGCTCACCATCCCAGGTGTTCATTACCGCGGGCTTTGCTGCCGGACTCGGCCTCACCCTGCTGGCGCTGGGCCTTGAGGGACGCAAGGCATGGATGGAGGATCCCGGCTTTCCGCTGACACGCCGCGCCCTGGAGATCGGCCGGCTCTCGCTGGTTCCCGTTCCAGTCGATGATGAGGGGATCGACGTCGATTACGGCATCGCACAGGCGCCCGACGCGGCCCTCGCTCTGCTCACGCCCGGGCAGCAGGCGCCGCTGGGCACGACGTTGTCGCTGTCGCGGCGGTTGAAGCTGCTGGAGTGGACCGAAAGCAGCGGCGCCTTTATCATCGAGGATGACTATCTGAGCGAACTTCAGCTCAAGAACCGCGCCGCTCCGGCCCTCGCCTCGCTCGACCGCGCGGGCCGGGTCATCCATATGGGCTCGTTCAGCAAGACCCTGACGCCCAATCTGCGCCTCGGCTTCATCGTCGTGCCGCCGGAACTGATTGCCCGGTTCGCGGACTGCGCAACCTGCCTGGCGCCGGCGCCCGGCACAGCCGTCCAGCTTGCCATGACGGAATTCATGCGTGAGGGCCACTACATGCGGCACCTGCGGCGCACGAAGCGCGTCTACAGCGCGCGCGGCGCGGCACTGCTCGACGCCTTCGCCCGACGCGGCCGACCGATCGAGATAGGAGGTCTTGCCGCCCTGCTGCCCCTGCCGATCGACGTCGACGATATCAGGATCGCGCGCGAAGCCCTCAAATTCGGCCTGGCGCCGGTTCCTCTTTCTCCCTGGAGGATGCTGCCCTCGACGACGACCTCCGGGCTCCTTCTCGGCATCGCGACCACACCGACCGAGCATCTGGATGCCGCCTGCGACCGCATGATCGAGATCATCGAACGGCTCTCCTGAGCAAGCAGGGTCGCCTGCACCCGGCTTCTCGTCGTCGCCGATGACAATCGGAAAATGCGAATGGCACTCGACGAGCTCATGCTCTCGGTGGGGATTCAATGCGAAGGCCACGCCTCCACGCCGAGGCGATGTCAAATGGGCTTCCCGATCGTCCCGGTTGCCTCATTCTTGACTGCGCATGCCGGGGCTCAGCGGACTCGATCTGCAGAATCAGCTCGCGGCAAGGGTGTTACCAAGCCGCTCGTGCTCCTCGCTGCCGATGCCGATGTGCCGATGACCGTCCGAGCCATGAAGACGGGCGCGGTGCACTTCTTCACGAAGCCCTTGAGGCCCTAGACCATGGTATGGTTACGTGCGGGTGCTTTTCGCGCGACTGGTGGTGATGTGCCTGTGTCACCCGTTGCGGGAGCGGAGACCGTGTCCGATGTCCCCCTTCTCGCCGTGATCGAGGACGATGACGCCGTTCGCGAAGCGATGAGCGAGCTTCTTGGCGTTCTGGGCTATTGCACCCGCCTCTACTCATCCGCCGAACAATTCCTCATGGCACGCGATCGGCAGGCCTTTGCCTGCATCATCACCGACCTGAGGCTGCCCGGGCTCGACGGGCTGCAGCTCCATTCCGAAATGCTGGCCCGTGGCGACGCTGTCCCGTTCATTCTCGTCACCTCCTACATCACCCGCCCGGTGGCCGCGCGGGCCCTCCAGGCCGGCGTGCGCGCCATCCTGCTGAAACCGATTTCCGCCGCAGCGATCATCCGCGAGCTCACCGCGATCCTCGGCGACGGCAATGAAGCGGGCGTGCAATGCGACGCCACGGGCGCGCGGGGCGGAGAGATCCCGCCATGAGCCAGCCGAATGTCCCCGGCGTGGGAGAACTGGCGGATTTCGCCTCCGAGAGCCTTGTCGCCTGCGACCTTGATGGCCGGGTGACCTACTGGAACCCGGCCTCGCAGGGCCTCTACGGCTGGTCGGCGGCGCAGATGCTTGGCCGCAGGCTCGCGGAACTGGCCGGTGATGCCCGTCGTCATGGGGAAGACTGGGCCGCGCTGCTGGAGACGGGAAGCTGGGAAGGCGCCCTCACCCGCGTCACCGCCTCAGGCGCTCAGGTCGACATATGGGCGCGCCGCGTTCTGCGCCGCGATAGCCGCGGGCAGTTGCGTGACATCGTGGAGATCGGCAGCAGCGCCGCGCCGGTTCGCACCGGCCCGCCCGAAGGGCTGGCCCGCGAACACGGCAACGGACAGCTCATCCGGCACATGCCGGCCGCGCTCTGGCAGGTCGATTCGCGAAACGCGGGCGCCGCCTTCCAGGCTCTGCGCGCGCAGGGCGTGAGCGATATCTCCGCCTATCTCGACGCCCATCCCGAGCTGATCGAGCACGCCAAGGATGTCGTGCTGGTAAATGACGCCAACCTCGCGGCGGCCGCGCTGTTCCGGTGTGCCGCGCGCGAGGACCTCATCAGGCCGGTCCGCTATCTCTTCGCCGGCACCCCGGACATGGCGAAGCGGGTGATGATCAGCCATTTCAACGGTGATCGCAGCTACCGGGAACAGGCACAGATCATCACCTTCGACGGCCGGGTACGCGACGTGATCTTTTCCGTCACCTATCCCACCCTGTCGGAGATTCAGGACAATACCTTCATCCTCATCGAGGATATTACCGAGCGTCGGCGAACCGAAGTCCAACTGCGCCGCATGCAGGCCGATTACAGTCACGCCGCGCGCATCTCGACGCTGGGCGAACTGGCCACGTCGATCGCGCATGAAATCAAGCAGCCGCTCGCCGCCATCATCACCAATGCCGAGACCGGACTGCGCTGGCTGGCCAAGGAGCCGCCGAACCTTGAGAAGCTGGCGCAGCTCACCACCCGCGTCGCGGAGAATGCCCGCCATGCGAACGAGATCCTGCAGCGTATCCGCAACATGGCCACCAAGCACGAGCCTTCGCGGGCCCGGCTGCGCCTGGAGGACGTGATCCTTGAGGCGACGCTGTTCGTGCGGCACGACATCGAAACACGCTCGATCGACCTCGCGCTGGATATCGCCCCGGACCTGCCGCCGATCTGCGGCGATCGCATCGAACTGCAGCAGGTCTTCGTGAACCTGCTGGTGAACGCCATCCAGGCGGTCGCCCCGCTCCCGCTCGACAGGCGCCGCGTGGCCGTGCATGCCGCGCTCGATAGCCGCGACGTCGTGTCGGTGCGGGTGAGCGACACCGGGCCGGGCATCCCGGCGGAGAACCTGCGGCGCCTGTTCGAGGGCTTCTTCACCACCAAGGAGGGCGGCTTGGGCATGGGGCTGGCGATCTGCCACACGCTCATCGAGGCGCATGCCGGCACCATCTCCGGCGCCAATCGCGACGGGCCCGGCGCCGTGTTCGAGGTGCGCCTGCCGGTGTCATGCGGCGAGGAAGAAGACCGGGAGCACATCGCACCGACATCCGTTGATGCCAGCCGGCAAGCCAATGGCTGAAGTCGATTGGAATGACATGCTGCGCCAGTTCGTCGATCGATCGGCAGCGGATCCGTCAGGCGACAGACAGCAAACGCACATGATGGCCCGCGCGCCTCTTATCGAGCAGATGCCCATCGCGCTCTGGCAGGTCGATGCCCGCCCGCCCGGCGCGATCTTCGCGCGATTGCGCGAGATGGGCATCAGCGACCTCGCCGCCTATCTGCAGGATCGGCCGGAACTCATCGATCTTGCCGCGTCCACCGTCAGGGTTCTGCATGCCAATTGGGCCGCGATGGAGCTGACCAGGGCTCCGGATCGGGCATGGCTGATGGAATCGGTGAAGCCGATCTTTGCCGAGAGCCGGGATGCCGCCGGACGCCTGATGTGCGCCCGGTATGCCGGCGCGCTCAGCCATCTCGACCAGTTCACCTTGCGCCGCTTCGATGGGACATGCGTCGAGGTCCTGCTCCTTGTCACCTATCCGGCTCCCCCGGAGCTCCTCGACAACACCTTTCTGATTGCGCTGGATGTCACCGAGCAGCGGCGCGCCGGCTCCGGGCTTTCAGGGGAACAGGACGACCGGAAAGAACTGGCCAGCTTGCTCGTGCATGAAATCCGGCAACCACTCGGGGCGATTTCCGCCTACGGACAGGCCCTGATCCGCTGGCTCGACCGGCCGGACTTCGATCGCGAACGCGCCCAGAGCATCCTGCGTCGCATCGTCGAGAGCACGGAGATCGCGAACGAGGTGGTGGCAAAGGTCCAGTTGATCGCCTCTCAGCCGCCCGAAGCAAAGGGAATCATCGAAGCCGGCGCGGCGATCCGCGCAGCCTTGAAGCGTCTTTCGACTGATTTATGATGGCTCGTGCAAAACACCAACGTCAATGCGGACCGACGGAGCACGATTGATCAGATAAGCCGATCGGCAGTGAGGTATATATGAACCTACACCCGCGTATGGTTGCTCGCGATCGCCTACCGCCATTTTATGGTCAGGAGAGGTAATCGGCATAGAACGTTCCGAAAACCTCCGGTTTTATTTTTCAATGAACGGAGACGGTACGATGTGCCCTTCATCATTTGTTTCGGGTCGACGCCGATTTCTTTCATCGATGGCCGGTGCTGCAGCCGGTGTCGCAGCGACGGCCATAGCGGCCCGGGGGGCGGTCGCTCAGCCGGCCAATTACGCCGACCCCGCCAGATACGCCGATCCGGCCACTCCGGCCCTGCCCGCCTCTTCCATGGTGCTGGACTCCAGGCGAGCCGCCCTCGTCGTCATCGATCCGCAGATCGACTTCATGAGTCCCACCGGCAAGGCGTGGCCGGCCGTCGGTGAGAGCGTGACCGAGAACAATGTCGTGCCGAACCTTCACAGGCTGTTCCAGGCAGCCAAGGCCGCCGGCATCGTCGTCGCGATATCACCGCACTATTACTACGAATGGGACCACAACTGGAAGGTCCAGGGCCCTCTGGAACTCTTCCAGCACGATATCGGCATTTTCGATCGCAAGGGACCTTACGATCTCAGCGATTTCCGCAATTCCGGGGCGGACTTTCTGCCGGAATTCAAGCCGTACATCGAGGACGGCAAGACCATCATCGCCTCGCCGCACAAGCTCTATGGTCCGCAGGCGAATGATCTGCCGCTGCAGCTGCGAAAGCAGCGTGTCGATCAGATCGTTCTCGCCGGCATGCTGGCGAATATGTGCGTCGAATCGCACCTGCGCGAATTTCTCGAACAGGGCTTCGAAGTTGCCGTCGTCCGCGATGCCGTCGCCGCCCCCAAGATCCCCGAAGGGGATGGCTATCTCGCCGCCCTGATCAATTTCCGCTACATGGCCAATGGTCTCTGGACGACGGACGACACCGTCAAGCGTCTCAAGGCCGGTTGAGGCGCCCTCCATGGAACAGGAGCGGACAACCTCACCAGACGGACCGATCCGTTCCGTCGACCGGCAGCGTCGCCAGCTTCTCGGCGGCGCCGCCATCGGGCTCGGGCTTGGCGGACTTGCAACACTGAGCCTGGGGGGAGCGGACGCCACCTTCGCCGCCGATAGCGGGCTGAGGCAGATCGATGCGGGCCAGTTGCGCGTCGGCTATGCCGAATTCGGCCCGGCCTATGGGCAGCCTGTCCTCCTCCTTCACGGCTGGCCCTATGACATCCATACCTATGATGACGCGGCCGGTTTGCTCGCGAGGGCGGGTTATCGTGTGATCGTGCCCTATCTCAGAGGCTATGGCACGACGCGGTTCCTCTCCGACGCCACGCCGCGCAACGGCCAGCAATCGGTTCTTGCCGTCGATGCCATCGCCCTTCTCGATTCATTGGGCATCGAGCGCGCCATCATCGGCGGCTGCGACTGGGGGGCGCGGACGGCCAACGTGATCGCCGCGCTGTGGCCGCAGCGCTGCACGGCCATGGTCTCGGTCAGCGGTTATCTGATCGGGAGTCAGGAGCGTGGACGTATCCCGCTGCCGCCAAAGGCCGAACTGCAATGGTGGTATCAATACTATTTCGCGACCGAGCGCGGCGAGGCAGGTTATCGGATGCACACGCGCGATTTCGCGCGACTGATCTGGCAGCTCGCCTCGCCGAAATGGTCGTTCGACGAAGCGACGTTCGAGCGCTCGGCCCAGGCACTCGAAAACCCGGATCACGTCGCCGTCGCGGTCCATAATTACCGCTGGCGGCTCGGGTTGGTACCGGGCAACGAACGACTGGAGCCGCTCGAAACCCGGCTGGCAAGCTTCCCCGACATTGCGGTGCCGACCATCACTCTGGAGGGCGACGCCAATGGAGCACCGCACCCGGAACCGGCCAGCTATCGGGCGAAGTTCACCGGCCCCTATCAGCATCGGGATATCTCGGGCGGGATCGGCCACAACCTGCCGCAGGAAGCCCCGGCAGCCTTCGCTCAAGCGATCATCGATGCCGCGAAGCTCTGAAGGAGGGTCCGCGTTAGGACGATCAGGAATGATCGAGGCCGAGAGCCTCGCGCATGAAGGCGCGATATGCGTCTTCAGAGGTCTCGCGCCGCGCGGCGACCATCGGTTTGATATCCTCGGTTGCGACATAGCGCAGGCGATTTGTGCGATCGAGCGTCGCTTCGACGATGACCTCCGCCACCTCCTCCGACGTGGCGCGCCCCCGCGACTGGCGCAGGCGATCGAACAGGGCATGTGCGCTGTCAAGGAAGGGCTGATAGTCGGCAATGCTGCCGGCCGCCCCAGCCTCGCTGGCACTTCGCTCACCGAAGCGCGTGGTCGTCACGCCACCCGGCTCGACGATCTTCACGCGAATGCCGAGATCTGCGAGTTCATAGGCGAGAGATTCAGAAAATCCCTCCAGAGCGAATTTGGAGGCGCAGTAGAGCGAGATCATCGGCAGGGCGAACACGCCCGCACCGGAACTCACATTCACGATCACCCCGTCGCGGTTGGCGCGGAAATGCGGCAGCAAAGCCCGCGTCACGTCCATGGCGCCGAACAGGTTCACGTCGAACTGCTCCTGGATCTTCTCGCGCGATGTCGTCTCGAACAGGCCAAACAGCCCGAAGCCGGCATTGTTCACAAGCGCGTCGATACGGCCGAACCGCTCGATACCCGCGGCAACAGCCGTGTCGATGCTGGCGCGATCCTGCACGTCGAGGCGCGTGACGAGAATGCCGGGCTCGCGTGCAAGCCCCTGCACATCCTCCGGCCGGCGTGCGGTGGCGACCACGTTCCATCCCTTGCCGGCGAAAGCGCGCGCAGCGGCGGCGCCAAAACCCGACGAGCAGCCAGTGATCAGAACGGTCGATGTCATGGGGGGATTCTCCTGGTCAATACTGGCGCGGATATGGGAGCGGCGCCTGACGCGACAAGTTGGACAAGTCCGAACGGATTGATGCGATGATCCGGACAATCCGCGCCGGCGCGCAAGGCCATCGGAAGCGCGCGGCTCACGGCACATGAAACTTCGCCTCTACACACATCCCGAGAGTTCGGCAGGACAGCGGGTGCAGATCGCGCTCAATCTCAAGCAGCTGCCCTTTGAGTGCATCGCGGCGGCTTCGATCGACGCCCGGTCCTATCAGCGGATGAATCCGCAAGGGCTCATGCCGGTATTGGAAATCGACGGACGCCCGTTCGCCCAGTCACTGGCGATCATGGAATTGCTTGAGGAACTGATCCCCGAGCCGGCGCTATTGCCGCGCGATCCGCTTTTGCGTGCGCAAGTGCGTTCCTTCGCGCAACTCATCGCCTCCGATCTGCATCCGTTGAACAACCGGCGTGTCCGCGGCTACATCGCGGAGCATTTCGAGGCCGACGAGATCCGGCAGGACAATTGGTACCGACACTGGGTGAAACAGGCTTTCGTCAGCCTCGAAGCGGATCTGGCGCGGCGGCCGGTCGCATGGAATTTCTGCTTCGCCGACATGCCCGGCATGGCCGATGCCTGCCTCATCCCGCAGATGCAGAAGGCCCGCGATTTTGGATGCGACCTCTCCTCCTACCGCCTTCTGAACGCCGTTGATGCCGCATGCCGGGAGCGGGAGGCGTTCCAGGTCGCGAAAGTGCCGTTCGCCTCTGCCGAGGGCACAAAGGAGAAGGTCGGGCCATGATCGACTTGCGCCTGAGCGAGTTGGAGGCGCTACGCGAAGTCGCCGCCCATCGCAGCTTTCGCGCGGCGGCCCGGCACATGGGCGTCGCGGCCTCCTCGCTGAGCCACACGATCGCCAGTCTGGAGGCCAGGCTCGGCGTCAGGCTGTTCAATCGCACGACACGCAGCGTCGCGCTCAGCGAGGCCGGCGAGCTTTTTCTCGGCCAGGTCGGGCCTTGCCTGAGCGGGATTGCCACCTCGGTCGAGGCCATCGCCCGCTTTCGCGACGAGCCGAGCGGACAGGTGAAGATCAACAGTTCCGTCGCCGGTGCCCAGCGCATCCTGCCGCTGGTGAAGGGCTTTCTTGAAGCCCATCCGCAGATCACCCTCATTCTCACGAGTGAGGACAAGCTGGTCGACATCGTGGCTTCCGGCTTCGATGCCGGGCTCAGGCTGCGCAGCGCCGTGCCGCGTGACATGGTGGCGATACCTGTCGGCGGATCGCGCTCCTTCGCGCTCGTGGCGTCGCCGGATTATGTCGCCCGACGTGGTTCGCCCATGGTACCGGAGCAACTCACCGGCCATGAATGCATCCGGGTCCAGTTTCCCAGCGGCGCCCTTCACCGCTGGAGTTTCGAAGCCGATGGCGAGGAGAGTCGCCTCGATCCGCCCGGCCGCCTTATCGTTGGCGATGTCTCAACCGCACTCCAGGCCGCCCTCGGTGGTTTTGGCCTCGCCTTCATTCCCGAGGATCTCGCGCGCCCCTCCCTGGGACGCGGCGACCTGATCCGACTGATGGAAAAATGGACGCCGCCTTTTGAGGGGCTGTGCCTGTTCTATCCGCCGCAACGCTTCATGTCGCCGGCGCTGCGGGCCTTCATCGACCATGTCCGGTCGAGCCGGGGATAATGAGCCCAGCCTCCCGTGGCAGAACCCCACCATCTCCTTCAGCACCCTCGGCAGCATTGTTGCGGGGCGAATGCCGTCAGTCGCGATGAAACGGCCGGGCCCCCTCAACAATAATAAAGCGATCCGTCTCCCTTTACGCGGGCGTGTTCGAACACGTTGCTGGCGCGTTCCGTACAATCCGGTGCCTGCCGCTTCCGTGTGACGTCGATCCGCCTCTGTACTCACGGCAGAACAACGCACCTTGTCCCTTGCCAGAAAACGCCTGAACCTTGGGATAGGCTGAACTAATCTCTCACATGATCGACCCCGTCGAGGCCTCGCAGTAACCTGCAAGGGTGAGGGATGGGACTGTCAGCGCGAATGGGCGCATCGGTCCGACGGCTCTCGCAGCGCCTGCGCGACGTGCCGAACATGACGCGGACCCGGATGCCTGCGCGCCCGGCCCCGGAGCCGCGCGCGCGCCGTCGATCCACGCATGCCGACAGATCAACCGAGGAAGGCACGATGACGGATCCTGTGAACATTTCCCACCTCGACAGGCGGGCCGTGCTCGTCGCCGGCGGCGGCCTCGCGGCGGCGATCGCGCTGCCCTCGGGCCTCGGTTTCGGCCTGTCTTCCGCCATTGCAGCCACACATCCCGAAAGGACGGACACCATGGGCTACGTCACCACCAAGGACGGCGTCGAGATCTTCTACAAGGACTGGGGTCCGAAGGACGCGCAGCCGATCATGTTCCATCACGGCTGGCCGCTGTCGGCGGACGACTGGGACACGCAGATGCTGTTCTTCGTGCAGAACGGCTACCGCGTGGTCGCCCATGATCGTCGCGGCCACGGCCGCTCGGCGCAGGTGTCGGACGGGCACGACATGGATCATTACGCGGCCGACGCGCTGGCCGTGGTCGAGCATCTTGATCTGCGGAACGCGGTGCATATCGGCCACTCCACCGGCGGCGGCGAGGCGACCCGCTACGTGGCGCGCCACGGCCAGCCGCAAGGGCGCGTTGCCAAGCTCATCATCGTCGGCGCCGTGCCGCCCATCATGGTGAAGACGCCGGCCAATCCGGGCGGGCTGCCCATCGAGGTATTCGACGGGTTCCGCAAGGCGCTCGCCGCCAATCGCGCGCAGAACTACATCGATATCCCCGCCGGGCCGTTCTACGGCTTCAACCGTCCGGGCGTTGAGACCATCCCCGGCGTCGTCGACAATTGGTGGCGCCAGGGCATGATGGGCAGCGCGAAAGCCCATTATGACGGCGTCAAGGCGTTCTCGGAAACCGATTTCACCGAGGATCTCAAGAGCATCTCGGTCCCGACCTTCGTCGTGCATGGCGATGACGACCAGATCGTGCCGATCGCTGACTCCGCGCTGCTGTCGGTCAAGCTGCTGAAGAACGGCACGCTGAAGGTCTACGAGAAATTCCCCCACGGCATGCTCACCACGCATGCCGATGTGCTCAACCCGGACCTGCTGGCCTTCATCAAGGGCTGAGCGAACGACGCCCGCCCTCAGCACACGGCGTCCGTTTCCGCGGCTCCCGCGCCCATGCGCGGGAGCCGTCGTTCCTCTTCCAAGCCGCTTATTCTCCAATGAGGACGAACATGGACATCACCCCCCGTATCGCAGACTGGTACAAGCTGGCCCCGGCGGTCATGAAAGGCCTGATCGCGGCGGAGACGGCGCTGGGCGCCAGCGACCTCGGCGCCAATCTCATCGAACTGGTCAAGCTGCGTGCGTCGCAGATAAACGGATGCGCCTATTGCATCCACCTGCACGCGACGACGGCGCGCAAGCTCGGTGAATCCGAAATGCGGGTCGTCATGCTGGATGGCTGGCGCGAATCGCCGCTCTACACGGCCCGCGAACGCGCCGCGCTGGCCTGGACCGAAGCGGTGACGCGGGTGATCGAGACCCATGCCCCCAACGATGTCTATGAAGAGTTGAAGGTCCACTTCACGGAGGCCCAGCAGGTGCATCTCACCTTGGCCATCGGCGTCATCAATCTGTGGAACCGCATGGGCATCAGCCTGCGCGCGAGCCACCCGGTGGATACGGCCCAGAACGCAGCCTGAGCCGGGCCCCGAAGGCAGAAGAGCCGCCCCGCGCTCGAACGACAGGAACCGGCCGGGGGATCCGGCCGGTTCCTGTTTCCGTGTGACGGGTTCGTCGTCGGTACCCGGAACCCGCCCGGCGCGCACCTCACGCTTGGACGCGCACCCATGCCGGCACGAGAGGAAGCCTGCGCCTATTGCGGATCGGGAATGGTCAGCGGATTGTCGTCGGTGTCGACGACGAAAACCGCCAGAATCTTGGCCGGCGCCGTCGTGCTGGCATTGGCGCTCACGCCATGATGGTCGCCCGGCAGTTCGGTCCAATGCTCGCCGACCTCGTACTCCGTCTCGGGCCCGTCATTCACCTTGCTGCGCACGCGGCCCTCAAGCACCGTCGCATAGATGATGGCGGACCTGGCATGAGTGTGGGAGGGCGAATAGCCGCCCGGCCCATACTCGACCAGCACGCCCTTGAGGCTCTTGCCCGGAAGGTCCGGCAGCGGATGCTGGTAGACCACCGTCACGGTGGCGTCCTTCGATCCGGGCAGCCGAACCGTATTGGCCGCCTCCGTGCCATGGGCGGCGGCGGGGGTCGTGCCCATCGGCATCGATGTCATCATCGAAGCCAGCGCGACGCCGATCAGCGTTCTCATATCGCTCTCCTTTTTCCAGACATCTGGCGGCAGCTTCACGTGGACGCAGCTTCACGTCGCGGGATGCCGGCGGACCCATTCGGCCAGGCCGATTTTCCCCAGCCGCGCCTCCCCGGTCGGCACCAGCGAGTATTCCTCGACGCGCCCGCCGAAATAGCCGGCGTCGTGATCGGTCACCACCGGGCGGCGGTCGCCGATCAGGCCGAGATAGTCGCGAATGATCTGGTCGAACGGCGCCCGTTCCGGGCCGGCGATCTCGACGATGCCGTTGCGCGGCGGCGCCAGCGCGACTTCCGCCACCAGAATGGCCACGTCGTCGGCCGCGATGGGCTGGAACAGGCCGGTGGCGATGGGGATGACGCCGTCCCTCTCGCTGCCGTCGGCAATGGCGCCGAGAAACTCCAGGAACTGCGTGGCCCGCACGATGGTATAGGCAATGCCGGAGGCGGCGATGGCCTCCTCCTGCGCGACCTTGGCGAGGAAATAGCCATTGCCCGGCATGCGGTCGGTTCCCACGACCGACAGCGCCACGTGATGCTTGACGCCGGCCCGCCGCTCGCCGGCAAGCAGATTGGCCTCATGCGCCTCGAAGAAGGCGAGGACAGCGGATGCTTCGAAGGAGGGCGAATTGACGAGATCGATCACGACCTCCGCCCCCACCAGCACCGTGTCCAGCCCTTCGCCGGTCAGTGTGTTGACACCCGTGCTCGGCGCGGCCGCCAGCGCATCGTGCCCCGCCGCACGCAAAAGGGCGATGGTCTTCGAGCCGATCAGGCCCGTTCCGCCGACAACGACGATCTTCATGGCTCATTCTCCCGTGTGCAGGCGAGACTAGCGGCCGGGTGCGGCGTCACAATCAGACCTTGAGTTGCGAATTTTGCCGGCGGGGTTATGTCGACCTAGACCTTGATCCAGGGTGCCGCCGGCGGGCGGGCGGGCGTCGCGCACCCACGCGCCTTAATAATATGTATATTCAATCTATATTTTAGCGCGCGCGGCCGGAAACACGATCATGAAGCTCACGCAGTTTTCCGATTTTGCGCTGCGCCTGCTGATGTTTGCCGCCGCGCACCCGGATCGGCTCATCACCATCGAGGAGGCCGCCAACGTCTATGGCGTGTCCCGCACGCATCTGATGAAAGTTGCCAACCAGTTGACCCGGCACGGCTTCCTCACAGCGGTGCGCGGGCGCAGCGGCGGCCTGAGGCTCGCCCGCGCGCCCCAGGAGATTGGGCTGGGCGCCATCATCCGCGCGATGGAGCCTGATTTCGCCATGGTGGAATGTTTTGCGACGGGAAATCGCTGCGTCCTCACGCCGTGCTGCCGGCTGACGGGGGTGGTCGGCGAAGCGCTGGCGGCATTCCTCGCGGTGTTCGATCGGCACACGCTGGCCGACATCCTGCTGAAGCCGGAGGATTTCGGGCTCGCCATCCCCTCGCCCCGATCCACCCCGCGGCCCTCGGGGGCGGCGCGCTCCTGACATCCGGCGCGCCGCCAGGGGGTTCAGGCCGCGAGCAATTCGTCAGCCGGACCGAAAAACTCGTAATGCAGCCGATCCGGCGCGACCCCGGCCTGCGACAGGTCGCGCACCAGCTTGCGCAGGAAGGGCTTGGGCCCGCACAGGTAGAAGTCGCTGGCGGTGAAAGGGGTATTCCGCTCAAGCCAGTTCACCGAGATGAAGCCCTCATGGTCGTGGGAACAGCCGATCGCGTCGGTCGGGCCGGGCTCGCTGTAGAAGGTCGAAACCGCCGTGCGGCCGTGCTGGCGGGCCAGCGTGCGCACATGCCGGTCCATGGCATGCGTCGAACTGTTGAGCGCACCATGCACATAATGGGCTTCGACATCGGGATAGCTGGTGGCGATGGCCTCCAGCATGCTCACCATCGGCGTCAGGCCGACCCCGGCGGAGAGCAGCACGACGGGACGCGCGGGCTCGTCCGGCAGGAAGAAATCGCCCGCCGGCGGGGTGGCGTCGAGCACGTCGCCGATCTTCACCTCGTCATGCAGGAAGCGTGATCCCCCCTGCCCCGCCGCCTCGCGCTTGACGCAGATGCGGTAGCGGACATCATTGGGCGCGCAGGAAATCGAATAGTTCCGCTTGGCCTGCGCCCCGCCCGGCAGAGGGAGCCGGAAGGTCAGGTACTGGCCGGGACGGTGGCGGATGACGGCGCCGCCATCGGCGGGTTCCAGCACGAGGGAGGCGACGACCTCGCTCTCGCGCGTCTTCTGCGCGACGCGGAAGCGCCGCCAGCCGTTCCAGCCCCCCGCGCGCGCCTCGATGTCCGTGCGAATGTCCAGTTCCCGCGCCTTCAGCACGTCGGCGAGGAACCAGTAGGCCTCGCCCCAGGCGGCAAGGATGTCCGGCGTCGCGGCGTCGCCAAGCACGTCGGCGATGGCGTCGAGCAGGGCGGTCGCGACAAAGGGGTAATGCTCGGGCAGGATGTGATAGCCGATATGCTTGTGCGCGATGCGTTCGACCACGGGCGTCAGCGCGCCGAGATTGTCGATATTGCGCGCGTAAGCGAGGATCGCCGCGGCCAGCGCATGAACCTGCGAGCCGCCCTCTCCCTGATTGGCATGGTTGAACAGGTCGCGAATGGGCGCATCGCGGAACAGGCGGGCATACATCGCCCTGGTGATGGCAGGACCGTGATCGGCCAGGGCGGGAACGGTGGCCTTGACGAGCGCGATGGTGGTCTCGCTGAGAGACGACGGCATGGAAGGCTCCTCTTGAATGGTCGTCAGGACGAAAGCCCGACCGGATCGCGATCGTAGAATTCGACCTGCAGGCGAACCGATCCGGTGAGGGAGAGATGATGGGGCTGCCCGGGGCGGATCAGCCCCGGCGTGGCGCTGTCCAGTGTCAGGGGCTGCCGCGCGTCGTCCGGCCAGTAGCGGATCGTGCCGTCGAGAACGCGGATGATTCCCCAGACCCCGGCCTTGGTGGCGTGGTCGCGCAGCAGCGCCGGCGGGATCGTGGTCTCGTCGAAGGCCGGCGAGACGCGATAGGGCTCCAGTCGCTCGTCGGCTTCCGGGCGATAAATCGGGGCAGGAATGGCTTTGGGCCCATGCATGGCGAGCGACAGCCGTTCGGCGATCCGCGCCGCCTTCACCTGCATTGGCCGGGCGATGGCGGGATCGAGCATGTCGTCGGTGGTCTGGCGCCAGATATCGAGCCAGCGCTCGAACATGAAGGGGCGGATCTCGGCCGAGTGCAGGACATGCATGGCGACCGGATTGCCCTTGTAGCGGGCGCTGGTGAGCATGACCGACGACCAGAATTCCTCCAGCCGCACCAGATGCTCGCCCCAGTCGGCGACGATGCCCTCGAAGACCGGGCCGAGATGCCGGTCCTGGCGAACCCGCTGGTAGAACAGCGCCAGCAGGCGAGCGATCCCGGCGTCATCGAGTTCAGAGGATGGCATGACGCCCTCCAATTGATTCATTCAATAGTCATCTTTTAGGCCGCCAAAAGAAGTATTGTAAATACATCTTTTCACGTAGGCTCAATTGCCGCATGCCGTCGCCGACCGTTCGGCAACGCGGCGGCCTCTGGCGCGAAACGTTCCTGCAATGACCTATCTCGATGCGCTCCACGCCAGTCAGGCCCTGCAATGGCTCGCGGCGTTTGATCCGCATGTCGCGGGCACGCTGCCGCTCGGTGTGGCGGTCGCCGGCAGCGATATCGACATCCTGTGCCATGCGCCCGATCCGGACCTCTTCGGACAGGTAGCGTGGCGCCATTTCGCGCAGGAGCGGGCTTTCTCCCTGCACCAGTGGACCCACGGCGAGCGCGCGGTCATCGCCCGCTTCGACAGCCATGGCTGGCCATTCGAGATCTTCGGATCGAGACGCCCCGTGCGCGAGCAGGTGGGCTGGCGGCATTTCGAGGTGGAAGAGCGCCTGCTCGCTCTCGGCGGCGAGACGTTCCGCGCCGCCATACGCGTCCTGCGGGGCGACGGCCTGAAGACCGAGCCCGCCTTCGCCCGCGCCCTTGGTCTGGACGGCGACCCCTATGCGGCGCTGCTGGCGCTGCACGCACGGGACGATGCGGAATTGCTCAAGAGGATCGATCACAGCCGCCGCGATACCGCGGCCTCAAAGGCAGAGACGGCGCGCACGCCCTGACCGCAGGTTGCACTCAGCTACCGTTTCGCGTCAGTCTTGCCGGGGCGAATCCGACCCGTCCACGAAGCGCCCTCCGCCGGAGCGCGCTTCGCGCTGGGTCATTACGGGCCGGGCCTCGGGACGATGCTCGCCGCCATCATCGCCGCCCATCACGCTGGGCTTGCCGATGGGACCGACCTGAACATGCGCATGGCTGGGGCGGCCAGGCTCGTTCCGGCCAATTGGTCCACCCTGACCGGCCGCTACCGGACGCTGCCTCGCTGAAGCCGAGCGTTCCGCCACCGACGGGAGGAAGCCGGCGCTGGCGCCCGGGCTGTTCAGCCTCACCGTCAGTTCCTGCGCCAGCCCACGCTCCCCTCGCGGGAGCGTGGGTCGAATTCCCCGGCGTAGAGCCGGGCCGGAGGGGTCTGTGATCGCTCCCCACCGGGAGGCCGGCACGTAAACCTGCGTGCCTCGCGCTTCCCCGAAGGCCGGCGCTAGGCGCCGGCGACCTTGCGGTCGAGGAAATCGTGGATGAGGGGGAAGACGTCGTCGGCCTTGTCCTCCAGCACGAAATGACCGGTGTCCAGCAGGTGGAACTCGAGGTTGTTCAGGTCCCGCTTGTAGGGATGCGCGCCGGGCTCGGGGAAGATGAAGTCGTTCCTGCCCCAGACGAGGAGCGCCGGCGGCTGCTTGTCGCGGAGCCAGGCCTGCACCTCGGGGTAAAGTGGAAGATTGGTGCGGTAGTCGTACAGCATGTCCAGCTGGATGTCGGCATTGCCCGAACGGTCGAGCAACGGCTGGTCGTGCGTCCAGTTGTCCGGGGAAATCCGCGTCTTGTCGGACACGCCGTCGGTATACTGGAAGATGGTCGTCTCCAGCGTGAGCAGACCGAGCAGCTTGTCGCGGCTTTCCTTCGCGCCATCGGCCCAGTAGACCTTGATGGGGTCCCAGAATTCCTTCAGACCCTCCTCATAGGCGTTGCCGTTCTGGATGATCAGGCCGGTAATCGCGTCCGGGTGCTTCAGCGCCAGCCGCCAGCCGACGGGCGCGCCGTAATCCATCACATACATGGCATAGCGGGCGATACCGAGCTGGCTCAGCAAGCCATCCACCAGTTCGCCGAACCGGTCGAACGTGTAGGCGAACGTCGCGCGGTCGGGCGCCTCGCTCTGGCCATAGCCGGGATAGTCCGGCGCGATGACATGATAGCGGTCCGCCAGATAGGGGATCAGGTTGCGGAACATGTGCGAGGAGGTCGGGAACCCGTGCAGAAGCAGCACGACCGGGCCGTCCTTCGGGCCAGCCTCGCGATAGAAGATCTTCACACCGTCGACCGTTGCCGTGTGGTGATGCGTCACGGGATATACCGATGTCGGGCTCATGGCCGCCTCTCGCGAATGGCTGGAATTCAATAAAAGCTGAGTACCGGCGCCGCCGGACAATGGGCACCCGAGACCGCCACGGCCAATCCCGGGAGCGTGCCCAAGGGTTCATTTGCCATGAACTCCTGGGAACCCCCAAGTCGGCTATATGTGTATTTATCGAGTACGAAGCTATATCATCGCGAGACTCTCGGTAATTCAATAAATCCGAGAAGATTGATTGTCGATTCTGGGAAGATGGCCGGTGGACAAGCTCAACGCGATGGTGGTCCTGCTCAAGGTCGTCGAGGCCGGCACCCTGTCGGCCGCCGCCAAGCAGATGGACGTGCCCCTGGCCACGGTGAGCCGGCGGATCGCCGAGCTGGAGGCGCATCTGAAGACCCGCATGCTCAACCGGTCGAGCCGTCATCTCAGCCTGACGGAGGCGGGACGGCTCTATGTGGAAGCGTGCCGGCGCATCCTCGAACAGGTCGAGGAAGCGGAGCGCGCCGCCATGGGCGTTCACAGCCACCCGAAGGGCCGCCTGACCATCACGGCGCCGATCGTGTTCGGGCGTCTCCACATGATGCCGATCATCGCCGGCTTTCTCGACCAGTATCCCGACATCGATGTGAAGCTGATCCTCGCCGATCGCCTGCTGGACCTGCTGGAATCGGATGTGGATGTCGCCTTGCGGATCGGAGATCTGGGCGAAAGCTCCCTGATCGCCTCCAATGTCGGATCGATGCGCCGCGTGACCTGCGCCAGTCCATCCTATCTCGCGGCCCATGGCCGGCCACGGCAGCCGGAAGACCTGCAGAACCATGTCTGCGTCACCTTCGACAATCTGGCCTCGCCCGAAGCCTGGCGCTTTTCCGCGCGCGGCGGCGATAGGGTCGTGCCGGTGCATTCGCGGCTGACGGTGACGACGGCGGAAGCAGCCATCGCCGGTGCCGTCGCCGGGTTGGGGCTCACCCGGCTGCTCCATTACCAGATCACCGAGGCCCGGCGCGCCGGGCAGCTCGAAATCGTCCTGGAGGATCATGAACTGCCCGCCTGGCCGGTGAGCCTCGTCTATGCCGGCCAGCAGATGCTGCCCCGGAAATTGCGGGCCTTTCTCGATTTCGCCGCCCCCCGGCTGCGCGAGCGGCTGCGGGAGGAGACCGCGACCTTTGAAACGGAGGCCAGTTCCGCCATATGAGCGGAGAGCCGGCGCGCCTTCCAGTTCCTGGAAGGTTGGTTTCCAGTCGCAAGGGTTATGCCGTGGGCGAAAAAGCAGCATCATTCTGCACCGGGCAAAACCGGTGCGGGTGGCGCTCCTCGTCCAGCCGGCTTTCGCGGCCCTGCATCGCCGTCCCCGCAGGCCCGATCCTCATGCGGGGCGGCAACAGGAGCGGCCCGGTCCACGGGGCGCAGGGTGGTTCGTCATGACCTATGGTTTCCTCGACATTGCCGTGACGCCCAGCGTTCGCGCGGTGCAGGCGGAGATGGGGGTGGACCATCTCTGGCAGGACTTCAAGGGCGAGCGCACGTCCGATCGCTTTACCGAAAACGAAGCGATGTTCATCGCCGCGCGCGACAGTTTCTACATGGCGAGCGTCTCCGAAACCGGCTGGCCCTATGTCCAGCATCGCGGGGGACCGCGCGGCTTCCTGAAGCTGGTCGACGAGCGCACGCTGGCTTTTGCCGACTACCGGGGCAATCTCCAGTATATCAGCGCCGGAAATCTGGCGGCGGACAGCCGGGCCTGCCTGTTCCTCATGGATTATACCCGGCGCGCGCGCCTCAAGATCTATGCCCATGTCGAGATCCTGTCGCTCGATGCCGACCCGGCGCTGACGGAACGCATCAGCCCGCAGCCCTACCGGGCCAAGCTGGAGCGGATCTTCCGGCTGCGGCTGGACGCCTTCGACTGGAATTGTCCCCAGCACATCACCCCGCGCTTCACCGAGACGGAAATCGCCGAGGCGGTGCGTCCGCTTCGCGAGCGGCTGTCGGCGCTCGAAGCCGAGAATGCCACGCTGCGCGCCCGCCTCGGCGGCAGGGAGACGGACGGCGAGACCGCCTGAATCACCCGCGCCCTGCGCGCTCCCTGTGTGCGCGGCACCCGGCCGGTTGCGCGCGGCGGGCAGCTATAGTCTCCTCATCGCCCAAGGTTTGAGGAGACGATCATGGCGGCCCCGAGCGGCAACTGGCGCACCGATGGCACGCGGCTGTGGGACAGCCTGATGAGGATGGCGCAGATCGGCCCGGGCCTGCGCGGGGGCAATAACCGACAGACCCTGACCGATGCCGATGGTGAGGGGCGGCTTCTGTTTCAGCACTGGTGCGAGGCGGCGGGGCTGACCGTGGGCATTGACGCCATGGGCACCATGTTCGCCCGGCGCGAGGGCACCGACCCGGACGCCCTGCCGGTCCTGATCGGCTCGCATCTCGACACCCAGCCGACCGGCGGGCGGTTCGACGGCGTGCTGGGCGTGCTCGGCGCGCTGGAAGTGGTGCGCACCCTCAACGATCTCGGCATCCGCACCAGGCACCCGGTCGAGGTGGTGAACTGGACCAATGAGGAAGGCGCCCGCTTCCCCCCCGCCATGGTGGCCTCCGCCGTCTATGCCGGGGTGATGAGCCTGGAAGCGGCCTATGCCACGCGCGACAGCGAGGGCAAGACGCTCGGCGCCGAGCTGGAACGCATCGGCTTCAAGGGGGAGGAGCCGGCAGGCGCGCGCAAGGCGCATGCCTATTTCGAGCTGCATATCGAGCAGGGGCCGATCCTGGAGGCGGAGGGTCTCGACATCGGCGTCGTCACCCACGGCCAGGGCACGCGCTGGCTGGAGGTGACGCTCACCGGGCGCGAGGCGCATACCGGCTCGACGCCGATGCCGCGCCGGCTGAATGCCGGGCTCGGCGCCGCCCGCATCATCGAACTGGTGGACGAAGTGGCGTGGAAGTACGCGCCGCTGGCGGTCGGCACGGTCGGGCAGATCGATGTCCATCCCAATTCGCGCAACATCATTGCCGGCAGGGCGGTGTTCACCATCGACATCCGCCACCCCGAGCTTGCCGTGCTCGAATGGATGGCGGCGGAGATCCGCGCCGGCGCGGCGGCGATCGCGGAGCGGATGGGGCTCGGCATCGCCATTGCCGAGGTCAATGCCTTCGATCCCGTGACCTTCGATCCCGTTCTCGTGGGGCGCGTGCGCGCCGCAGCCGAGGCGCTCGGCTATGCCCATCGCGACATGGTCTCCGGCGCCGGGCACGATGCTTGCTGGGTCAACAAGGTCGCGCCCGCCGCCATGATCTTCTGCCCCTGCGTGGACGGGCTGAGCCACAATGAGGACGAGGCGATCACGCCGGAATGGGCGAAGGCCGGCGCCGACGTGCTGCTGCACGCGGTGCTGGAAACGGCGCAGATCGCCTAATTCAGGAGCACGCGATGTCCCGGACACGTTCCATCGTCATCAAGGGCGGCACGATCGTCGCCGCCGACCGCTCCTATGAAGCCGATGTGCTCATCGAGGGCGAGACGATCGCCGCCATCGGCGAGAACCTCACGGGCGACAGCGTGCTCGACGCCTCCGGCGCCTATGTCATGCCCGGCGGCATCGATCCGCATACGCACCTCGAAATGCCGTTCATGGGCACCACGGCGGCGGAGACCTGGGAGAGCGGCACCTTTGCCGCGCTGTCCGGGGGCACGACGATGGTGGTCGACTTCGTCATTCCCGACAGCGAGAACCTGATCGGGGCGCTGGATGCATGGGAGGCGCGCGCCAGCCGTCAGGCCAGCGCCGACTATTCCTTCCACATGTGCGTCACGGGCTGGTCGGAGCCGATCTTCGAGGCGATGGAGGCCGTTGTCGCGCGCGGCGTCAACAGCTTCAAGCATTTCATGGCCTATAAGGGCGCGCTGATGGTCGATGACGACCAGATGTTCGCCTCCTTCCAGCGCTGCGCCGCGCTGGGCGCGCTGCCGCTGGTCCATGCCGAGAATGGCGACATCGTCGCGGCGCTGCAGCAGAAATACCTCAATGAGGGCATTCGCGGCCCGGAGGCGCACGCCTATTCCCGCCCGCCGGAGGTGGAGGGCGAGGCGGTCAACCGCGCCATCATGATCGCCGATGCCGCCGGCGTGCCGGTCTACATCGTCCATGTGTCCTGCGAGCCGGCACATGAGGCGATAAGGCGGGCGCGGCAGAAGGGCATGCGGGTCTATGGCGAGCCGCTGGTGCAGCATCTGACCCTCGACGAGGCCGTCTACCAGCATCCCGACTGGGATCATGCGGCGCAGCGGGTCATGTCCCCGCCGTTCCGCGACAAGCGCCATCAGGACAGCCTGTGGGCAGGGCTTTCGGCCGGCTCGCTGCAGGTCGTCGCCACGGACCATTGCGCCTTCTCCACGGCGCAGAAGCGCATGGGGCTCTCCGACTTCACCCGCATTCCCAACGGCACGGGCGGGCTGGAGGATCGGCTGCCGGTGCTGTGGACGAGCGGCGTCGAGACCGGCCGGCTCACCCCCAACGAGTTCGTCGCGGTGACATCGACCAACATCGCCCGCATCCTCAACCTCTATCCCCGGAAAGGCGCGATCCAGCCCGGCGCGGATGCCGATATCGTGGTGCTGGACCCCAAGGCGGGCAAGACCATCCGCGCCAGCACGCAGAAATCCATCATCGATTACAACGTGTTCGAGGGGGTGGAGGTGCGTGGCCTGCCGCGCTTCACGCTGTCGCGCGGCGAGGTGGTCTATTGCGCCGGGCGCAACGAGGCCCCGCGCCCCGGCCGCGGCCGCTTCATCCCGCGCCCGGCCTTCGCCCCCGCGCACCGCGCGCTGTCGACCTGGAAGGCGCTGGTGGCGCCACGCGCCGTGTCGCGCGATCCCGCCCGCATGCCGATCGGGGTGTGAGCCCGATCGTGGCAGGGTCCTTCCTCACAGCGTCATCGGCGCGAGCACGCCGGCGCGGATGAGGGCACCGTCGCGCCCGGGCGGTTCGCCGAACAGCCGGCGATAGTCGCGGCTGAACTGCGAGGGGCTTTCATAGCCGATGGAGAAGCCGATGGCGGCCACTTCCATGCCCGCGCTCAGCAGCAGGCGCCGCGCCTCCTGCAGCCGGATCTGCTTCTGGAACTGAATGGGGGACATCGCGGTCGCGGCGCGGAAATGGCGATGGAAGCTGGCCAGGCTCATCCCCGCCAGCGCCGCCAGATCCGGCACTTTCAGTGGCGCGGCATAATGATCGCGGATCCACGCCACCGCGCGGGCGATACGGGCGAGCCGGCTGTCGGCAAGGCCGACCTGCCGCAGCATCGCCCCGTGCGGCCCGTTGAGCAGCCGCCACGCCATCTCGCGGCGGATCAGCGGCGCCAGCACGGCAAGGTCGCGCGGGGTATCGAACAGCGCCAGCAGCCGGGCGAGCGGATCGAGCAGGTCCGCCTCCATCTTGCCGATGGCGATGGAGGTAAGCGGGGCGGCCGCCGGCATCTCCGCCATGTCCAGCACGAGATCGGCGATCATCGCGGGATCGATGGCGAGGGCGAACGCCATATAGGGGCGGGCCGCGCTGGCCTCCACGATCTGCGCGGTGATGGGCAGGTCCATCGAGGCGATCAGGCATTTGCCGGTGTCGTAGCGAAAGGCCCGCTCGCCCAGCAGGCTGACCTTGGCGCCCTGCAGCACGCCGCAGAACGAGGCGCGATAGACCGAATGGATGAGCCCGGACGGCGCCGGCGCCACGGTCAGCGTCAGCCCATCCAGCGGCGGCTCGCGGCCGAAGCGCTGCCATTGCCGCCGCAGCAGCGCGCGGGGGCGATCGAGGGGGTTATCCTGCATGGTTCAATCGTAGCCGATGGCGCGGGCGGGGAAAGGCGTAAACGCGCGATTGCGACAATCGGGCAAGACACTGCGACGATCCGCGTCGCCGTGACGGCGTGCGGGGCCTATCTCTGGCGTATCGACATCCCGGCACAAGGAGCGTCCCCATGCGCTATCGCCAACTCGGCCCCTCGGGGCTTTTCGTTTCCGAACTCTGCCTCGGCACCATGACTTTCGGCGGCAGCGACGGGTTCTGGGGCCAGATCGGCCAGCTCCGCCAGGAGGAAGCCGACGCGCTGGTGAAGACCGCTGTCGACGCCGGCGTGAACTTCATCGACACCGCCAATGTCTATGCGGGAGGGATGAGCGAGCGCATTCTCGGCAATGCCATCCGCAATCTCGGGCTGGCTCGCGACGACCTCGTCATCGCCACCAAGGTGCTCGGCCCGATGGGCGAGGGCCCGAACGCGCGCGGCGCCTCGCGCAAGCACGTTCTCGACCAGTGCAAGGCGAGCCTGACGCGCCTGCAGCTCGACCATATCGACCTCTACCAGATCCACGGCTTCGACCCGGCGACGCCGCTGGTCGAAACGCTGGAGGCGCTCGACACGCTCGTGCGGCACGGCCATGTCCGCTATATCGGCCTGTCCAACTGGGCGGCATGGCAGATCGTCAAGGCGATCGGCATCGCCGAGGCACGCCGGCTGGCGCCGATCCTGTCGCTGCAGGCCTATTACACGCTGGCCGGCCGCGACCTCGAGCGCGAGATCGTGCCGATGCTGAAATCCGAAGGGCTGGGGCTGATGGTGTGGAGCCCGCTCGCCGGCGGCCTGCTCTCGGGCAAGTACAGCCGCGCCGACGAGGCCTCCGGCGAGGGGCGACGCGCGAGTTTCGACTTCCCCCCGGTGGAGCGCGAACGCGGCTATGGCGTGATCGACGCCATGCGGCCGATCGCGCGGGCGCACGGGGCGAGCGTCGCGCAGATCGCGCTCGCCTGGCTGCTGCACCAGAGCGTGGTCACCAGCGTGATCATCGGCGCCAAGCGGCCCGACCAGCTGGCCGACAATCTCGCGGCCACCGCGGTTCAGCTGTCGCCCGAGGATCTCGTCGCGCTCGATGCGGCCAGCGCGCTGCCGGCCGAGTATCCCGGCTGGATGCTGGAGCGCCAGGGCGCCTACCGCGCGCGCCCGGCCGGCTGAGCGGGCCGGCGGGTGCTCAGGCTATCAGCGCCCGCTCGACCCATGCCGCGCCGGCGAGCAGGTCGTCGTCCCGCCCCGGCGCGGCGCAGATCAGGGTAGAGAATGGCAGCCCGTCGGCCGTTCGCCCGGTCGGCAGGGCAACGCCCGGCATGTCGAGGAAGCTCGCCACCATGGTCAGCGCCAGCGTCGCGACATTGACCTGCGCGAACAGCAGCGGATCGGCCTCCAGCGGCGCCAGCGGCGGCGCGACATGCCGAACGGTGGGCAGCAGAAGAAGCGCCCCGTCGAGCGCCGCGGCGAGCGCGCGCATCTCCCGCGCCCGGATCGCCATCAGCTCGGCGGCGGCCTCGGCGGAGATGCGCGCCGCGCCGTCGAGCCGGCTCACCACGCGCGGATCGATGAGGTCGCGTTGCGGGCCGGTCAGTGTCTCCAGGTGCAGCGCCCGCGCCTCATAGGCACCGAGCCAGCCGAGCCGCGCGATCGCCTCCCGCGCGCGATGCCAGGGCTCTATGCGCTGGCGGCGGACGGGCGCCTGCCGCGACAGCTGTGCAATGACCGCCTCGACATGCGCCCGCACCGGGGCGGTGATCTCGGGATCGTCGAGAAGCACATCATCGACCACGATGGTGGGACGCGCGGGCACAAGGGGCGCCGCCACCTGCCCGCGCATCGCCGCGTCCATGATGGCGCAATCGGCCACGCTGCCGGCCAGCGGGCCGAGACTGTCGAGGCTCCCGGCCAGCGGGAACACGCCGGTCATGTCATACCGCGCCTGCGAGGCCTTGTAGCCGACGCAGCCGGTGAAGGCGGCGGGCACCCGCACCGAACCCGCCGTATCGGTGCCGATCGCGGCCGCCACCATGCCGCGCTGCACCGCGACCGCCGAGCCGGAGGAGGAGCCGCCGGGCATGCGCGGCTCGTTCACCGGCAGATCGGCGGTCGGCGTGCCGAAATGCGGGTTGGCGCCGAGGCCGGAAAAGGCGAACTCGCTCAGATTGGTCTTGCCGAGGGCAATGAAGCCGAGCCGCCGCGTCGCCGCGACGACAGGGGCATCCACGGTGGCCGGCGCGACATCGGCGCGCGTGCGCGAGCCGGCGCTGGTGCGCGTGCCGGCAATGTCGAACAGGTCCTTCCAGGCGATCGGTATGCCGTCATAAGGGCTGAGCGGGCGCCCCTGCGCCCGGCGGCGGCGGGCGGCATGGGCCTCGGCCAGCGCGGTTTCCGCCATCAGCGTTATGAATACGCTCTCGCATCCCCGCGCCCGGTCCAGCGCGCGCTCCACCAGTTGCACCGAATCGGTTCGCCCCGTGGCAAGCGCGGCTGCGAGGGTATCGAGGGTTTCCGCCATGACCGGCTCCGGCAAATGAGGGACGGCATCGGCCAGCGGCAGGCGCCGGCCGAACCGATGTGTCAGACGATGTGTCAGACGTGGCCGTATTTTGCCAGCGCGTCGGCGAGCGGGAGGCCATTGGCCAGTTCGGCGCGGATAGCCTCCTCGGTGCGGGTGAGCCGCTCGGCCTCGACCAGCACGGTCTCGACCACCTGGGCGGGAATAACGATCACCCCATCCTCGTCGCCGAGCAGGAAATCCCCGGGGGAGACCTCCACCATGCGGCTGGTCGCCCCGCGCATCACCACCGGCACCTGCCAGGCATTGACCTTCCAGCGGCCGATCGACTGGGTCGGGGTGCGGTAGCGCGCGAAGACGGGAAAGCCGTGCTGGCCGATCCAGCGTATGTCGCGGATACCGCCGTCGATCACCGCGCCGACGCAGCCGCGCTCCTTCATGCCCAGCGCGATCAGCTCGCCGAAATAGCACACGCCCTCGCCGTCGCCGCTCCACACGGTGATCTCGTCCGGGCCGACGCCGTGGCACGCCTTCATCTTCTCCGCGTCGCCGCCGAGCGGATAGGGCGTCTTCTGGCCGCGGATCGTGTAGGCCCAGCCGGCGACGCGGTCATGCTGCGCCGGATAGGGCGCGAAATCGGCGGCGAGGCTCTGGTCCATGAATCCGAGCGTGTCGAGCACGTCGGCGACGTTGGAGGTGTCGACGGCGAGGTAGCGGCGGCGGATATCGGCCTTCTGCTCGGGCGAGAAGGAAGGCGAGAGGGCCGGCATGTCGGGCGTTGTGGTCATGTGGGAGTTCCTCCGACGATCAGATGTTCTGCAGGTAGCCGCCATCGACCCGGATCACCGAGCCGGTGATATAGGCGGCGCGGGTGCTGGCGAGGAAGGCGACGGCGTCGGCATATTCCTCCGGCGTGCCGTAGCGGCCGACCGGAATGGCGCCGGTGCTCTGCGCGACGATGGCCTCCAGCGGGCGCCCTTCCCGTTTGGCCTTCTGCTCGTCGAGGAAGCGGATGCGGGCAGTGGCGATCCGGCCGGGCAGGATGACATTGGCGGTGACGCCATCCCCCGCCACCTCGCGCGCCAGCGTCTTCGACCAGCCGACAAGGGCGGAGCGCAGCGTGTTGGAGATGGCGAGATTGGGGATCGGCGCCACCACACCGGACGAGGTGGAGGTGACGATGCGCCCCCATTTGCGCGCCCGCATGCCCGGCACCACGCAGTCGGTAAGGTGGATCACCGACAGCACCATGGCGCGGAACTGCGCCTCCCATACCTGCGGCTCCACCCCCTGCGCCGGACTGGGCGGCGGCCCGCCAGTATTGTTGACCAGCACGTCGACCGGGCCGAGCGCGGCCTCGATGGCCGCGACATGGGCTGCCGCCGCGCCGATATCGGCGAGGTTCCAGGCGAGGGAGAGACAGGTCGCGCCCCGCGCGTCCAGCTCCGCCCGCGTCACGTCGAGGGCCTCCGCGTCGATGTCGACCAGCGCCAGCTTCGCCCCTTCCTCCGCCAGCGTGCGGGCGATGGCGCGGCCGAGCCCGCCGCCGGCACCGAGAACCAGCGCCGTGCGTCCGTTCAATCCGAGATCCATGATGCTGGCTTTCTACGATCCGACCCGCAGCGGCGCGTTGAGCTTGCGCAGGTAGGAAATCACCGAGAGCGCGGTGATGCGCCCGGTCTTGGGATTGTCGGTCGGCACATTGGCGATCGACATGGTGAAGCTGGCCGAATCCGCGTCGACCTCGATCGTGTGGGTGTTGCGGGTGAGCGCGGGATCGGCCCAGATTTCCAGCCGGGTTCGGTCCGGCCCGATGCCGGCCAGCGCCAGCGCCACCGCGACATTGAGATTGGCGGGAAAGCCGATGGCGGCCTCGCGCGGGGTGCCGTCGAACACGCGCAGCGGCTCGGTGATATCCTCGATGGCGATGGCGTGCTGGGCGAGATAGGGGGCGCCGACCAGCCCCTTCACCGGCTTGCGGGTGATCATGCGCACCGAGCGGATGTCGCCCTCCGCCGCCGCGGTCACGGCATCGAGCCCGATCAGCGCGCCGGTCGGCACGACGATCTGGCCGCCATGTTCGCGGGCGAGATCGAGCAGTCCCTGATGGGCGAGGATCGCGCCGGAAGAGAGCACGATAACCGTCTTGCCCGCCCGCAGGAACGGTTCGGCAATGGCGGGCAGCAGCGCCGCCGGCGCGCATTCGACGACGATGTCGGCCAGCGCCTCCAGCTCCTCGATCGCCACCACGGGCACCTTGTGCGCCAGCGAGGCGAGACGCTCGGCGGCCCTGGCGCGGTCATGGGCGGAAACGGCGGCGAGCACGCAGCCGGGCAGGCCGGCATCCAGCGCGCGGGCGATGCGCAGGCCGACGGCGCCGAGGCCGGCAATGGCGACGCGCCGCACGCCCCGGCGGGAGAGAGCGGCCGAGGGCGCGGACGCCGGTTCGGTAGGGGGGGAACTCATGTCTGCGGGCCCTGGGTGGGGGAAGCATTTGGCGTTTGGAGATGGTCGGGCGCGGGGAACAGCGAGGCGTAGTGCTGCGCGCAGGCGCCCGCGGTGGTGAACCAGATCTTGTCGCGGTGGCGGGCGAGCGCCTCCATCACCCGGCGGAACTGCCGCAGGCGGAAGGGCTGGCCGACGATGAAGGTGTGGATGGTGATGCCGTAGACGAGCGGCTGGCGCTCCGATTGCGCCAGCATCTCCTCCAGATTGTCGATCGCCATGTCGGCGAAGGCGCTGGCGGTGCCATCGTGCAGCACCACCATCGGCACGTCGTTGACCTCGTGCGGATAGGGCATGGCCAGCAGCGGGCCCCCGGCGGTCTTCATCCAGACCGGCTGGTCGTCGATCGGCCAGTCCAGGGTGTAGCCGTAGCCGGCCTGCGCCAGCAGGTCCTCGGTGCGCGCGCTGGGATGCGCGCCGGGGCTCATCCAGCCGGCGGGGGGCGTGCCCTCCTCCGCGCGGATGCGCGCCGTCACCCCGGCGATGAGCGCGCGCTCGCTCGCCTCGTCCATGCCATTCGGATGCTCGGAATTGGTGCGGCCATGGGCCACGATCTCGTCGCCGCGCCGGCGATGGGCGGCGACGAGTTCCGGGCAATGATCGTAGCAGGCGCTGTTGAGCAGCACGGTCAGCGGCAGGCCGTATTCCTCGAACAGCTCGATCAGCCGCCAGCCGCCGACCCGGTTGCCATATTCGCGCCAGCCCCAATTATAGGAATTGGGGTGGGCGAGCCCGGGCGAATAGGCGAGGCCGAGCCCGGAGCCATAGGCGAAATGCTCCACGCACAGCGCGACATAGACGGCGAGGCGCTTGCCTCCCGGCCAGGAAAAATCCGGCCGGGCGGAAATGGGCGAATAGGCGAAGCGGTCATGGGACGGCAGCATGGAAGGCTCCAGATCGATCAGGGGCGATAGTCGGCCGGGGCGACGACGAGGCTGAGATCGATGCTGCCGACATTGTCGGGCGTGACAAGCACGGCCGGCGTCACCACCTTAGCGTCCACCTTGCCCTTGGTGGCGGCGGCGACCGCCTGATCCAGCGCCGCCTTGCCCTGCGCGACGATCTGCTGGATCGAGGTACAGGCGAGATCGCCGTCCTTCAGCATCTGCTGCGCGGTCGGCGACAGGTTGGAGGCCGAGACCTTCACCGTCCCCTTGCCCGACGCCTTCAGCGCCGAGACCACGCCGGCCGCCATGTCATCGGTGGCGCTGTAGACGCCGGCGAGATCCGGGAAGCGCTGGATCCAGTCCTCGGCGGTGGTCAGCGCAGCGTTGCGGTTGTCCGCGAGGCGGGATTCCGCGACGATCGTCACATTGGGGGCGACCTTGGCGAGCGTTTCCCGGAACCCTTGCGCGCGCAGGTCCGACCAGGCCTGTCCGGCCGGGCCCGCCATCATCGCCACCTCACCCTTGCCGCCGATGGCTTTCGCCAGGCACTCCGCCTGCAACTTGCCCATGTCGTAATGATCGGCGCTGACGACGGCGGCGAGCGTGGGCGTGTTGGGCGGCGAGGAGATGCCGATGACCGGAATACCGGCGGCGACCGCCCGCTCGACGATGGCCTTCACCGCATCGCCATTGGTCGCGCCGACGATGATGGCATCGACCTTTCGCTGGATAAGGTCCTGGATCTGCGAGATCTGCTGGCTGGAATTGCCATCGCCCCCGGCGCTGAGCGTCACCAGCCTGGCCTTGTCGGCCTTGGCCGCGGTGTCGACGCCGTACAGCACGGAGATCCAGAAGGACGAGCCGAGATTGGGCACGGAAACGCCGATCACCGGCCCGGCGGCGCGTGCGGGAGCGAGGGCGGCGGCGAGCAGAAGGGCAGCGAGGGAGGCGGCACGGAACAGCTTCATCGGAACGTCCCTTTCGGTGGGGAGAGGCGGGATAGGCGCGTGAGGAAGGAGCGAAGGCCGGCATCCATCAGCCCGGAGGCAATGATCACGGCGCCGACGGCGATCTGGGCGATGAAGGGCGAGACGCCGGAAAGGTTGAGCCCGGTGAGCACCACCTGCACGAAGGTGGCCCCCGCGAGCACCGCCCACACATTGGCGCGCCCGCCGGCCAGCATGGTGCCGCCAATGACCGCGGCGGCGATCGACTGCAGTTCCATGCCCGCGCCCTCGGTGGGAAGCCCGGCACCGGCACGGGCGGTCATCAGCGCACCGGCAAGGCCGGCAAAGGCGCCGCACAGCTGGTAGGCGCTCATCTCGATGCGCCACGGCACCGCGCCGACCAGCGCCACCGCCTCGGGGTTGGAGCCGAGCATCAGGATGCGCCGGCCGACCAGCATGTGGCGCAGCACGACATGGGCGAGGCCGACCGCGGCAAGTGCCGCCCAGCCGAGCGGGGGCAGGCCGGCGACCGCGTCGAAGGACAGGCCGGCGGCGCGCGCCGCCTCTTCCAGCGGCACCACCTGTCCGTCATCGCTGACCAGCAGCGCGAGACCCTTCACCGCCAGCAGCGTGCCGAGCGTGGCGACGATCGGCTGGAAGCGCGCCCGGCCGATCAGCCAGCCATTGACGGTTCCGCAGGCAAGGCCGACCGGCACGGCCACGAGCAGCCCCGGCAGGCCGACGGCATTGGCGGCCATCGCCCCCAGCGTGCCCGACAGCGCCGCGACCGCGCCGACCGAGATGTCGAAGCCGCGTGCGGCGATGGCGAACATCTGCCCCACCGCCAGCAGAGCAAGGATCCAGATCTGCCCGGCCATGCTCAGCCCGTTGTCGAGCGAGAGGAAGCCGGGGCTGGCGAGGCCGAACAGGCCGGCGGCGAGGACAATGGCGGCGGGCGCCACCAGGAAGCGGGCACGGCCCGTGGAGCGCGGGGTCATCGGCCCCTCCTCCGCGCGAGGCGGGCCAGCGCCGCCCAGTCCTTCTGCAGGCCCACGGCGGCCAGCACCGCAAGCCCGAGCAGCACCAGCTGCCAGGCCACCGGCAGGTTGATGAGCACCACGGCGTTGTTCAGCATCGCCACGGTGAGCACGCCGAAGACCACTTGCGACACCCGCCCCCGCCCGCCGGAGAGCGGCAGCCCGCCAATGGCGCAGGCGGCGATGGTCTCGAAGGGCAGGTTCGGCGCGAGCGCGGGCTGGCCGGAGGCGACGCGGCTGGTCAGGATGATCGCCCCGACCGCGCAGAAGGCCCCGGCCACGGCATAGCCGAGCGTAGTGATGCGCGTGACATCGAGCCCGGCGAGGCGCGCGGCGACCGGGTTGGCGCCGACATGGTACCAGAGCCGGCCGATGCGCCCATGCGCCAGCATCAGGTGCAGCGCCGCGCAAGCGAGAAGCGCGGCCAGGATCGGCACCGGCACCCCGAGCACGCGCCCGCGCGCCGGCCAGGAAAAGGCGGCCGAGGGCGGCGCGTCGATCGGCAGGCCGCCGACCAGCCAGGCGGCGGCGCCCGAGGCCATCATCAGCGTGCCGAGCGTGACGATGACCGGCGGCAGCGCGAGGCGGCCGACCAGAAACCCGTTCACCGCGCCGATGGCGATCACGCTCGCCCCGCCCGCCGCGAGGCCGCCGACCGGCCCGAGAGCGGGCAGCGCCGTCACCGTCACCACGCTGGCCAGCGCGGCGGACGCGCCGAAGGAAAATTCGATGCCGCCGAGAAGGATCACCACGGCCTGCCCGCAGGCGACGACGCAGAGAATGGAGGCGACGCGCAGCACGTTCTCGATATTGCCGAAGCTGGCAAAGCGCGGCACGAAGGCGCAGCACAGCAGAAACAGGCCGAGGCAGACCAGCGCCACCGCCGGCGGGCGGGCGAGGCGCGGAAGGCCCCGGCGGCCGGGCAGCCCGGGTGTGTCGGGCAGGCGTTTCGTCCTCATGCCGCCGCGCTCCCCGACAGCGCCGCCAGCAGCGCCGCACGCGCCGCGCCGCGCGGCAGTTCGGCGGCAAGCGTGCCCTCGCGCACCACAAGGTAACGGTGGGCCAGCACCATGAGTTCGTCGAGATCGCTGGTGGCGACCAGCACCGCGACCCCGGCCACCGCCGCCTCGCGGATGGCTTCGTGGATCACCCCGCGGGCGGCGACATCCACGCCCCGCGTCGGCTCCAGCAGCACCATCGCCTTCAGTCCCGGCACGGCGAGGCCGCGGGCGATGAGCAGCTTCTGCTGGTTGCCGCCGCTGAAGGTCGCGGCTTCCGCCTCCGGCACCAGGGGATGCAGCTTGAGCCGGCGCAGCAGAGGATCGATCGCCTGCGCCTCGGCCCGCGCGCGCAGCCAGCCGAGCCGCGCGAGCGGGCCCAAAGCCGAGACCGAGCCATTGCGACGGGCGGACAGCGCGCCGAACAGGCCCTCGGAGTGGCGATCGGCCGGCACATAGGCGATGCCGAGCGCGGCGGCGCGGCGGCGGCCGCCGGGCGTGAAGGAGGCATCCCCCACCGACAGCTCGCCCGGCCCCGCCTGCGCCCCGCCGAGCGTGGCCGCCAGCGACAGCGCGCCCGAGCCGATGAGGCCGGCCAGCCCGACGATCTCGCCGGCATGAACGGTGACATCGATACCCGCCCGCCCATCCCGGCCCGCCGCGAGCCCCCGCCCCGCCAGCACCGGCTCGGCGCGCTCGGAAAGGCGCGCGGGAGCCGCCTCGACGCCGGCGCCGAGCATGGCGTGGGTGAGCTGCTCGCGGCTGTGGCGGCCGATCGGCGCCGCGTCGATCACCGTGCGCCCGTCGCGCAGCACCGTCACCTCGTCGGCGAGCGCCTCGATCTCGTCGAAGCGATGGGAAATGAACAGCGCCGCCGCTCCCCCCGCGCAAAGCCGGCGCACCACGGCGAAGAGGCGGTCGGCCTCATCGGCATTGAGGGCGGCGATGGGCTCGTCCAGCACCAGCACGCGGCAGTCGAGGCTGAGCGCGCGGGCCACCTCCACCAGTTGCCGCTCGCCGAGCGAGAGGCTCCCAAGCGGCGTGGCAAGGTCGATATCGAGACCGACCTCGTTCAGCCAGCCACGGGCGCGGGCGGGCTCGACAAGCCGCCGTCCGGTCCACAGCCCGCCTCCGGCAGCTAGCGCGAAGGCCGAGAGGTTCTCGTGCACGCTGAGTTCGGGAAACAGGCTGAGATGCTGGTAGATCGGCACGATGCCGGCGCGGATCGCCTGCGTCACCGAGCCGAAGGCGACCGGCGCGCCGGCAAACGTGATCTGGCCGGCATCCGGCCTGACCGCGCCGACAAGGATCTTCACCAGTGTCGACTTGCCCGCCCCGTTCTCGCCGAGCAGCGCATGAACGCGCCCACGCCGCAGGGCCACCCGGGCGCTGCGCAGGGCGCAGGTCGCGCCATAGGTCTTGGCGATGCCGGTGGCGACAAGCGCAAATTCGGCCGGTGCGTCGCCGGATGGCGCGTCGTCGGATGCGGACATAAGGGGAGTCCTCGCCCGGAGGCGGGATGCGCCCGGGATGGGGTGGTGCGGCGATGCGGCGGAACCGGCGAATGTCGGGTGTCGCCACGATGCCGGGCGGTGGCGCCTGTCACAAACGATTTGTTCGGCACTCATGCATGAGCTAGAATCATGCATGACGGAGGGTCTGAATGCGAAAGAGGCGATTGCCGCCCTTGAATGCCCTGAAGGGGTTCGAAGCGGCGGCGCGGCACCTCTCCTTCACCCGGGCCGCCGCCGAACTGCATCTCACGCAGGGGGCGGTCAGCCGGCAGGTGAAGGAGCTGGAGACCGATCTCGGCCAGGACCTGTTCGTGCGTCATACCCGGCGCATCGAGCTGACTCCCGAGGGCGAGCAGTTCTACCGCGTGGTGGAAGGCGTGTTCGACGAGCTGGAACGGGCTTCGTTGCGGCTGGCGCGCCGGCGCAGCGATCCGGCCGTCACCATCACCGCGCTGCCGACCATCGCCACGGTGTGGCTGATGCCGCGGCTGCACCAATTGGTGGCGCGCCACCCGGAAATCGAGGCGCGCATCGTCTCCTCGATCGAGGCGGCGGACCTGCTGGCCCATGACGCCGATATCGCCATCCGGGTCGGCCGGCTGCCGGGCCGGCGCTATGACCGCACGCAGCCGCGCATCGAGCTGCCCATGGTGACGCGCTGGGACGGCGTGCATGCCGACGAACTGTTTCCCGACCGGCTGGTGCCGGTCTGCGCGCCGGACCTGCTGGCCGGCCCGGTGCATTGCGCCGCCGATCTCGCCGCCTATCCGCTCCTCCACACCACCACGCGGCGCTATGCCTGGCCGGACTGGCTGCGGGCCAATGGCGTGCGCTTTGAGGCGGAGGGCGACCCGCACCTGCAATTCGGCCATTTCTTCATGGCGCTCGACGCGGCGCGGCAGGGGCGCGGCATCGCGCTGGTGCCCGATATCCTGCTGGTGCACGAAGAGGGCGCGCGCGGCCTGTGCATTCCCTATTCGAGCGAGATCGCCAGCGCGGGCGAGTATTACCTGCTCATCCATGAAACGCGGCTGGAAGACGCGCGCGTGCAGATGGTCCGCTCCTGGATTCTCGATCAGGCGGTGGCCCTGCGCAGCCCGCCGCCGCACCACGCGGCCCTGTTCCGGCCCTGAGGCCGAGGCCGTGCCCTGCCCGGCGGCGCGCGCTGGCCCCTCATGCGCGGGAGGCGTGGCGTCTGGACACAGGCTCGATTAAAAGGGATGTACCAACCCCCTTCCGATGGCTCCCCTTCGACGCCTGACGACATTGCGAGATAGGCGGAACCAGCCTTGCCCTTCATGACCACCAACCCGGCTCTCGCCCGCGCCCTGGCCGAGCGCGACTATCACAACCCGACGCCGGTGCAGCTCGCCGTGCTGGCCCCGGAAGCGACGGGCCGCGACCTGCTGGTCTCGGCGCAGACCGGCTCCGGCAAGACCGTCGCCTATGGCCTCGCCATGGCCGAGACGCTGCTGGGCACCGAGGAGCGCCTGCCGCCCGCCACCGTGCCGATGGCGCTGGTGGTGGCTCCGACGCGGGAACTGGCGCTGCAGGTGCAGCGCGAATTCGCCTGGCTCTACGCCGCCACCGGCGCGCGCATCGTCTCCTGCGTCGGCGGCATGGATCCGCGGCAGGAGCAGCGCCTGCTCAACCAGGGCGCCCATATCGTGGTCGGCACGCCCGGCCGCCTGCGCGACCATCTGGAACGCGGCCGGCTCGATATCTCGGCCCTGCGCGTCGCCGTGCTCGACGAAGCCGACGAGATGCTCGACCTCGGCTTTCGCGAGGATCTCGAATTCATCCTCGACGCCACGCCGCCGGAGCGGCGCAGCCTGCTGTTCTCCGCCACCATGCCGCGCGGCATCACCGCGCTGGCCCGGCGCTACCAGCGCGATGCGCTGCGCATCGAGGTGGCGAGCGCGGAAGGCGGCCACGCCGATATCGAATACCGCACCATCCGCATCGCCCCGACCGAGCTGGATCATGCGGTCGTCAACGTGCTGCGCTCCTATGACACGCCCAGCGCGATCGTGTTCTGCAACACCCGCGAGGCGGTGCGGCGCCTGCATGCCATGCTGCAGGAGCGTCAGTTCTCCGCGGTCGCGCTCTCGGGCGAACTGAGCCAGAACGAGCGCAACCACGCGCTGCAGGCGCTGCGCGACGGCCGTGCGCGGGTCTGCGTCGCCACCGACGTGGCGGCACGCGGCATCGACCTGCCCAATCTCGGCCTCGTCATCCATGCCGACCTGCCCAACGACGCCGAAAGCCTGCAGCACCGCAGCGGCCGCACCGGCCGCGCCGGGCGCAAGGGCGTGAGCGTGCTGCTGGTGCCCCCGTTCCGGCGCCGCCGCACCGAGGAACTGATGCGTGGGCTCGGCATCACCCCGGCCTGGTCTGGCCCCCCGACCGCCGAGGACATCCGCAAGCTCGACCATGAGCGGATGCTGCACGACCCGATGCTGACCGAGGAGCCGAGCGAGGAGGATGCCAGCGCCGCGCGCACGCTGCTCGCCGCCCACTCGCCCGAGCATCTGGCCGCCGCGCTGGTGCGGCTCTACCGCGCCGGCCTGCCGGCGCCCGAGGAGGTGGCCGATCCCGGCGAGCCGCGCGCCGCGCGCGACCGCATCGCCGACCGCGAGTTCGGCGGCCCGTCGGGCAGCGCCGGCGGCGCGTGGTTCCGCCTCAATATCGGCCGCCGCAACAATGCCGATCCGAAATGGCTGCTGCCGCTGATCTGCCGGCGCGGAAACGTGACGCGCAAGGAAATCGGCATCATCCGCATCTTCGACGAGGAAACCGCCTTCGAGGTCAGCCTCGCCGCCGCCGACCGCTTCGGCAAGACGGCGAAGAAGGCGGATGGCACGGACGTCATCATCGAGCCGATGCCCGGCGCCCCCTCGGCGGAGCGCTCCGAGCGCCCCGGCCGGGCGAAGCCGATGCGCGCCAGGCCGTCATCTGAAAGGCCTTCATCTGAAAGGGCTGCGCCTGAAAGGGCTGCGCCGGAACGCCCCCGTTATGACGGCCCTCCTCTGGACAGGGCACCGCAGGACAGGGCGCCGCACGCCAAGCCGCTGCGCGACAAGCCCTTCCGGGACAGGCTTCTTGACGACCAGCCGCTCAAGGACAAGCCCCATCACGGCAAGCCGGGTTACGACAAGCCTGGATATGACAAGCCGCCGCGGGACAAGCCGCCCTTCGGCAAACCGGCCTATGACAAACCGGCCTATGACAAGCCCGCTTACGCAAAGCCCGCCCGCGAGAAGCCCGCGCATGAAATGGCGCGCGAGCCCAAGCGGGACCGGCCGGACACGTTTGCGGGCAAGCCGGGCCGCGAAGGCAAACCGGACCGCGAAGGCAAGCCGGGTGGCGAGGGCAAGCCGGGAGGAAAGCGTCCGCGCCGCCCGTGAACTTGGGCAAGGCCGGTACGTTTCGCGAGGAGCAGGGCACGCGCGGCGCCTGAACTTTCTTGCGCAAGCGAGGGCGACGACCTAGCCTCCCCGCACCTTCGAGGGAGGTTGCCATGCAGCGGACCACCATCGCCTTCGACGACGATCTGGCCGCCGAGCTCGATGCCTATATCGCGGCCACCGGCGCGGCCAGCCTGTCCGAGGCGATCCGCGATCTGGTGCGGCGGGGACTGTCGGCCCGGGCGAGCGGGCCGACGCAGGCGCATTGTTTCGGTGTGATCAGCTGCACCGTCGACCAGTCGGTGCGCAATCTCGCCGCCCGCGTGCCGCAGGGGCGGCTCGACCGGCACGACCAGACCGTGGCGGCGCTGTCCATCCCGCTCGACCACAGCACCTCGATCGACGTGACCGTGATGCGCGGCCGGGTGGTCGACGTCTCCTCCTATGCGGAAGGGCTGTTCCTGGAGCGCGGCGTCATGCACGGCGCGCTGAGCCTCATTCCGGTCGCCGAGGACACGTCCCACCACGTGCACAACCAGGGCGCCGCGCACGAGCACACGCATCTTCGCGTCAAGAGCGGCTTCTGATCCACGGTCCCAACCGGCAGGCATTTCGCGGAACCGGGCCGCGCCGGTCGGGCGCCGGCCGGTTCCGCGAGGCGTGCAGGCGCGGCGCGTCAGGCTGCGCGCGTGGCGCTGGCCGGCGCGGGCTCGGAATGACGGATTTCCGTGCCCAGCACCTTCAGGCATTCGCGCATGAAAGCCGCCAGCGCGGTCCAGCCCTTGGCCGACACCATGTTGCCGTCGACCAAAGCATCGGTGGGCGACAGGTCGACATAGGTGCCGCCGGCCAGCCGCACTTCCGGCTCGCAGGCGCCGAGCGCCCCGACCCGCTTGCCCGTCACCACGCCATCCACCGCGATGAGGATCTGCACGCCGTGGCAGATGGTGAAGATCGGCTTGCCGGTCTCGTGGAAGTGGCGGACCATCGCCTGGATGCGCGTGTCGGTGCGGATATATTCCGGCCCGCGCCCACCCGCGCAATAGACCGCGTCATATTCCTCCAGATCCACCTCGGAGAAGGTCTTGTTGATGACGAAGTCGTGGCCCGGCTTTTCCGTGTAGGTCTGCCCGCCCTCGAAATCATGCAGCGAGGTCTTGATGATCTCGCCGGCCTTCTTGTCCGGGCAGATCACATGGACGGTGTGGCCCACGGCCTCCATTCCCTGCTGGAACACGAAGATCTCGTATTCCTCGGTGAACTCGCCGGTGAGCATCAGGATCTTCTTGCCTGGCATGGTCGTATCCTCCCGTTCGATTATTCTCGGTGTGATTGGCCCGGTGGCCCGATCGTAGCGCAAGCGCTCAGAACGGCGAGTCCGGGAAATAGTATTCGGCGGCGTTCGCCTTGGTGATCAGCGGCGCGTCGAGCTTGAACGAGCCGCGCACCGGGGCGTGGCCGGCGAAATGCGCGGCGGTCAGGTAGATGGCGGTCTTGATCATCGAGGGCGGATAGGGGGTCTCGACCGGCGTCACCGCGTCGCCCGCCATCACCTTCGCGATGATCTCCTTCATGCCGTTGCCGCCAAGCGCGAACTTGATCTCCTTGCGGCCGGACTGCTTGATCGCCTCCAGCACGCCCAGCAGCATGTCGTCGTCATTGGCCCATACCGCGTCGATCTGCGGGTATTTGGCGAGATAGTCCTGCATCAGCTTGAAGGCTTCGTCGCTGTTCCAGTTGGCATACTGGATGTCGAGGATCTTGAGGTCGGAACCCTTGATCCCGTCCTGGAAGCCCTTGATGCGCTCGTCATCGATCACGGTCGGAATGCCGCGCAGCACGACGAGGTTGCCCTTGCCGCCCATCTTCTCCACCAGGAACTTCGCCGTGTTGAAGCCGACTGCGATATTGTCGCCGGCGACATAGAGGTCCTGGATCTTCGGGTCATTGAGGCCGCGATCGACCACGGTGATGAAGCTGCCCTTGTCCTTGATCGCCTTCACCGGCGTGGTCAGCTCCTCGGACGAGTGCGGCAGGATCACCAGCGCGTCGAGCTTGCGGGTCGCCGACAGATCCTCGATCGCGCTGACCTGCGCGCTGGCCGAAGGCGAGGTCTTCACGATGACCTCGATATCGGGGAAGGCCTTGTTGATCTCCTTGGCCGCCGCGTTGGCGTGGTAGACGACGCCGGCGGTCCAGCCATGGTCGGCGGCGGGAATGGAGACGGCGATAATCTTCTTCTCGGCGGCCAGGGCCGGGCCGGCGGCGAGCAGCGCGGCCGTCACGCCGGACGCGATCAGGGTCTTCCTGAGCATGGTTTCCTCCTGTTGGTGCGGCAGTCTTGATTGATGCCCGGCGCGTCGCGGCTGCCTCGCGCGTGCCGGTTGACGCTCCGGCTACCTCTTCGACATGCGCTGGATCAGCATGGCGATGATGATGATCACGCCCTGCACCGCGGCGACGAGATATTCGGAGACGAAGTCGGAAAGGACCATGAGGTTGGCGATGAACTCGAGGATCACCGCCCCCGCCACCGTGCCCCAGATGCGGCCACGGCCGCCGCGCAGCGCGGTGCCGCCAATGACCACGGCGGTGATGACCTGAAGCTCCCACAGCAGCCCGGTGGTCGGCGTCGCCGCCCCGAGCCGTGGCACGTAGCAGATGGCCGCGATGGCGACGCAGGCGCCCTGGATGACGAAGGCCATCGTCCGCACGCGGGCCACGGAAATACCGGAATAGCGCGCCACGTCCTCATTGGCGCCCACCGCCACGCAGCGCCGTCCATAGCGCGTGCGGTAGAGCACATAGGCAGCGACCAGCGCCACCGCGAGCGACACCAGGATCGGGATCGGCACGCCCAGGACGTCGCCGAAATAAACCGGGCGGTAGGCATCGCGCAGGCTGCGATCGATGGCGACGGTGCCGCCGTCGGACATGTAGGTGATCAGCGCGCGGAAAATGCCCATCGTGCCGAGCGTGGCGATGAAGGGTTCGATGCGCCCGAGCGTGACGATGGCGCCGTTCATCAGCCCGCAGGCGATGCCGGTGACGAGCGCCACCGCCATGCCCAGCGGGATCGCCGCCGTGCCCACGCTCGGCGCCACCCAGTTCATGAACAGGATCATCACGCCGGTGATGAAGGCCGCCATCGAGCCGACCGACAGGTCGAGCCCGCCGGAGGAAATGACGAAAGTGGCGCCGATCGCGATGATGGCGATGAACGCGCTGCGGGTGACGACATTGGCGATGTTGTTGGCCGACAGGAAGTCGGGATTGACGAGGAAGCCGATCGCTATGAGCGCCGCGAGCGCCAGGAAGGGGCCGGCATCGCCCCAGCCGATCGACCAGCCCGGCTCGGCGCGCGGCGGCGCGGCGGCAAGGTCAGCCATGTGCGTTTCTCCCTGAGGTTTTTTCATGGGCCGCGCTGCTGCTGGTGGCGTGGAGCGCGACATTGCTTTCCGTCATGGCGTCGCCGGAGAGTTCGCCGTTGATCCGGCCCGAGCGCATCACGAGGATGCGGTCGCACAGGCCGATCAGTTCCTGCATCTCCGAGGAGATCACGATGCAGGAGCGGCCCTCCCGCACCAGGGACTGGATGAAGGCGTAGATCTGGCTCTTGTTGGCGATGTCGATGCCGCGCGTCGGCTCGTCGATGACGAGGATCGAGGGCTCGTTGAGCATCACCTTGGCCAGCAGCAGCTTCTGCTGGTTGCCGCCGGAGAGCTGGCCGGCCCGCGCGTCGCGGCTGCGCAGGCGGATGTCGTAGCTCGCCACCGCGCGCTCCAGCAGCTGACCCTCGCGGGCAAGGTCCAGCCCGGCCAGGGGGTGCACGCGGTCGAGCGCGGCGAGGGTGAGATTGGGCGCGAGGCGTTCGCCCAGCAGCAGCCCCTTGCCCTTGCGGTCCTCGGTCAGGTAGCCGATCCCGGCGGCCGCCGCCTGCGCGGGCGAGGCGAAATGCGCCGGCTTGCCATATAGCCGCACCGCGCCGAAGCTTGCCGGCCGGAGGCCCAGCAGCCCCTCGAACAGCTCCGTCCGGCCGGCACCGATCATCCCGGCAAGACCGAGAATCTCGCCCTTGTGCAGGGTGAGCGAGACGTCGTGCACGAAGCCGGGAACCTGGGCGTGCGCGATCTCCAGCACGGGCCCGGCAATATCGCGCGCCACCCGCGCGGGATAGAGGCTGGCGAATTCGCGCCCGACCATCAGGCTGGCCATGCGGTGAGGGGTCAGGCCTTCGGCGTCATAGGTGCCGACCATGCGCCCGTCGCGCAGCACCGTGACGCGGTCGGCCAGCCGCTCCACCTCGTCCAGCCGGTGGCTGATATAGAGAATGGCGACGCCGCGCTGCTTCAGCTTCACGATGATGTCGAGGAGCGGATCGACCTCGTCATGGGTGAGCACGGCGGTCGGCTCGTCGAAGATCACCACCCGATGCGTGCCGAGTAGCGCCTTGGCGATCTGCACCAGCTGGCGGTTGGCGAGCGAAATGTCGCCCACCCGCGCGCGCGGCGAGACCTTGCAGCCGACCTCCGCGAGCTGCGCGGCCGCGGCCTCGCGCATGGCCCGCTCGTCCAGCCGGCCGAAACCGCCGAGCTCGCGGCCGATGAAGATGTTCTCGGTGACGCTCAGCGCTTCGGCGAGCAGGATTTCCTGATGCACCAGCGCGATGCCGGCCGCCTGCGCGTCGGCCGGTCCCTGGAAGGCGATCGGTGCGCCATCCATCCACAGCGCGCCCTCGCTCGGGCGGAGATAGCCCGAGAGCAGGCGCATCAGCGTCGACTTGCCGGCGCCGTTCTCGCCGATGACCGCGTGGATCTCGCCCGGCCGGATGTCGAGCGAAATGTCCGACAGCACCGACACTCCGCCAAACGCCTTGGCGAGCCGCTCGGCGCGCAGCACCGGCACGCTGCCGGGGCCCGCCCCCATTGGGGAGACCGGCTGGGAGACGGGCGCGGCGTTCATAGGTCGAACGCCGGAAGAAGACGGTCGCGCGAGCGCTCCACATGCACCCGCATCGCCTGCTCCGCCGCCGCGGGATCGCGCGCGGCGAAGGCGGCGAGGATCGCCGCGTGCTCGTCCAGCGCCTCCTCGGTGACGCGGGCGTGGAACATCAGGCGGAAGATGTGGAAGTGGGTGTGCTGGTGGACCAGCGTCTCGCGGATCAGCTCATTGCCCGCGACTTCCAGGATCTGGTCGTGGAACACGGCGTCCTGCCGGGCGAACTGCGAATAGCGCGCGCGCTCGTCCGTCCCGCCATTGCGCGACATGACGCCGGCGGCGGCGGTCAGCTCCGCCAGCGCGACATCCGTCATGGTGGCGGCGGCGCGGCCGGCCATTTCCGGCTCCAGCAGCAGGCGCAGATCGTACAATTCCTCAAAACGGCGGCGGGTGATCTGCGGCGCGGCGCTGTAGCCGACCAGATGGGTCTTGACCACCAGCCCCTCGCCCTCCAGCCGGCCCAGCGCCTCGCGGATCGGCGTCTGCGACACGGCCAGTTCGCGCACCAGATTGTCGACCGTGATGCGCGCGCCGGGCGGGATCTTCAGCGCCATCAGCCGCGCGAAGATCGCCTCGTAGACCTCCTCGGCGAGGCCGGCGGCACGGTGGATGGCCTGCGAGCCACCGTGCGGTTCGGCGGCGATCTGGGAGGCGGCGAGAGGTTTCGGACTGCGCACGGTTTTGCCCCTTGACAATGATCGACAGCTAGCACGATCCTCTGCCGCATTCAATACGATATCCTATACGATTTCGTGCAGAACATCCTCATCAGGCTGAAAAATGCAGCCCAATCAATCGGATGAAACACCGTGACAGCCTATTCCGCGATCCGGTTGCCGACCGAAATCCTCTTCGGCAAGGGCCAGCGCCACGCCCTGCCCGCCGTGGCGCGCCGCCTCGGCTCGCGCGTCCTGCTGTGCACCGACGAACGCCTGTCCGCCTCGGTCGTGTTCGGCGACATGCTCGACGGGCTGCGCGCCGCCGGCCTTGCGGTGATGGTGCATGACCGCGTGCTGCCGGACGTGCCGCGCGACAGCGCGGCGGACTGCGCGCAGGAGGCCCGGCCCTTCGCGCCGGACCTGGTCATCGGCATTGGCGGCGGCAGCTGCCTCGACATGGCCAAATGCGCCGCGCTGCTGCTCAGCCATGGCGGCCGGCTGCCGGACTATTATGGGGAGTTCAAGGTTCCCGGCCCGGTGCTGCCGATCATCGCCGTGCCGACCACGGCGGGCACCGGCTCGGAGGCGACGCCGGTCGCGGTGATTTCCGATCCCGACCGCACGCTGAAAGTGGGCATTTCCAGCCCGCATCTCATTCCGAAAGCGGCGATCTGCGATCCCGACCTGACGCTGACCTGCCCGCCCTCGCTCACCGCCATAGCCGGCGCCGACGCGCTGACCCACGCCATCGAAGCCTTCACGGCCGGCCGGCGGCCGCCTTCGGCGGAACTGGCGCAGACCCATGTCTTCATCGGCAAGAGCGCGCTGACCGACCATTTCGCGCTGCTCGCCATCCGGCTTCTGGGCCGCAGCCTGGAGCGCGCCTGGCGCGACGGCTCCGACGAGGAGGCGCGGGCGGACGTGATGATGGCCGCGCTGGCGGCCGGCTGCGCCTTCGGCACGGCGGGAACGGCGGCGGCACACGCCATCCAGTATCCGGTCGGCGCCCTGACCCATACCGCGCACGGGCTCGGCGTCGCGACCCTGCTGCCCTATGTGATGCGCTACAATCGCGATTTCGCGCGGGACGAGATGGCGGAGATCGCCCTCGCGCTCGGCCTTCCCGGGCACGGCCGCTCGGTGGCGGCGCTGGCGGATGCCGCCATTGAGGAAGTGACGCGCCTGCTCGCCGCCATCGGCATTCCCGCCACGCTGGCCGAACTCGGGCTGCCGGCCGACAAGCTGGCCTGGACCGCCGAACAGGCGCTGGGCATCGAACGCCTGATCAAGAACAACCCGCGCCCGGTCGGCCCGGCGGACATGGCCCGCCTGCTCGACGCCGCCTATCGCGGCGATGCCACCGCCCCGGCCCTCGTCCTCGCACAGGATTGACGCTCATGAACGTCGCAACGCCTTCCCCCCTCACGGCCGCCCCGGCCATCGATCCGGCCGCCGGCGCGCGCGGCCTCTATATTGGCGGGCAATGGCTGTGGCCGACCGGCCGGCCCGCCATCGCGGTGATCGATCCTTCCACCGGCGAGCGCCTTGCGCAGGTTCCCGATGCCGGCGCGCCGGAGGCCGCCGCCGCGGTGGAGGCCGCCGCCGCCGCCGCCCCCGGATGGCGCGCGACACCACCGCGCCGTCGCTCGGAAATCCTGCGCCGCTGTTTCGAGCTGATGAGCGCGCGGTCGGAGGATCTTGCCCGCCTCATCTCGCTGGAAAACGGCAAGGCGCTGCGCGATGCGCGCGGCGAGGTCGCCTATGCCGCCGAGTTCTTCCGCTGGAACGCCGAGGAGGCGGTGCGGATTTCCGGCGATTTCGCGCTCTCGCCGGCGGGCGGCAACCACATCATCGTCGATTACGAGCCGGTCGGCATCTGCGTGCTGATCACCCCGTGGAACTTCCCCGCCGCCATGGCGACGCGCAAGATCGCCCCGGCGCTGGCGGCGGGCTGCACGGTGGTGCTGAAGCCGGCCAGCGAGACGCCGCTCACCGCCTATGCGCTCGCCGCGCTCTATGAGGAGGCGGGCGTGCCGCCCGGCGTGGTCAACGTTCTCACCACCTCGACGCCCGGCCCGGTGACGGCGGCGATGCTGGCGGACCCGCGCGTGCGCAAGCTCTCCTTCACCGGCTCGACGCCGATCGGGCGCGCGCTGCTGGCGGAAGCGGCGAAGAACGTGATCGGCTGCTCGATGGAACTGGGCGGCAACGCGCCGCTCATCGTGTTCGACGATGCCGATCTGGACGTGGCGCTGGAAGGCGCGATGCTGGCCAAGATGCGCAATGCGGGGGAGGCCTGCACCGCCGCCAACCGCATCTATGTGCAGGCCGGGCTCTATGAGCGCTTCGCGGCCGAACTGACCGCGCGCATGGCGGCCTTGCGGGTGGGCCCCGGGCCGGAGGCGACCACCGAGTGCGGGCCGATGATCACCGCGAAGGCGGTCGACAAGATCGAGCGGCTGGTGGACGACGCGCTGGGGCGCGGGGCGCGCCTGCTCTGCGGTGGCACGCGCCCGGCCGGACACGGCTTCTTCTACCCGCCCACCGTGCTGGTGGACGTGCCCGACGACGCCGCCATGGGGGGCGAGGAGATTTTCGGCCCGGTGGCGGCGATCAGCCGCTTCGAGACCGAGGAGGAGGCGATAACCCGCGCCAACGCCACCGAATATGGCCTCGCCGCCTATGTCTTCACCCGCGATCTCGCGCGCGGCCTGCGGGTGTCGCGGCGGATCGAGACCGGCATGGTCGGGCTCAATCGCGGCCTTGTCTCCGATCCGGCGGCACCGTTCGGCGGCACCAAGCAGTCGGGCCTCGGCCGCGAGGGAGGAACCCATGGCGTGCTGGAATTCCTGGAGGCAAAATACATCGCCACCAGCCTCTAGCCCGCGCGTCCATCACCATGGTCGATCCGTTCCGCACCCGCGACCACGTGCCCGATTTCGACCGGCACGTGGCCGCCTATGCCACCCGCAGCACGGCCACGCGGGCGCGGCTGCGCATGCGCGCGGACCTTGCCTATGGCCCCTCCCCGGCCGAGCGGCTCGACCTGTTCTTCCCGCCGCAGGGCGCGAGCGGCGCGGTCCACCTGTTCATCCATGGCGGCTACTGGCGGATGTTCGCCAAGGAGGACTTCTCCTTCGTCGCCGAGACGGTGACGCAGGCGGGCGCCATCGCGGTGATCATCGACTATGCGCTGATGCCCGCCGTGCGGATGGAAACCGTGGTCGGGCAGGTCCGCCGCGCGCGGGACTGGATCGCCCGGCATATTGGCGAGCACGGCGGCGATCCGGCCCGGCTGACGGTCAGCGGCCATTCGGCCGGCGCGCATCTGGCCGCGCTTCTGTTCGACGACCGCCAGCCGGCGGCCCTCGATGGCGTGCTGCTGCTGAGCGGCCTCTATGACCTCGCCCCGCTGCAGGCCTCGTTCCTGAAAGATCTGATCGCCCTCACCGACGCGGAAGTCGCCCGCTTCAGCCCACTCGGCCGCGTCTATGGGACGGGGCCGCGTGTCGATCCGCGGGTCGAATTGCTGGTCGGGGAGCACGAGACGCCCCCGTTCCACGCACAGGCGGACGCGTTCGCGGCCCATCTCGCCGGTGCCGGCCTGATGGCCGAGCGATCGACCATGGAAGGCGCCGACCATATGAGCATCATTGCCGATCTCGGAACGCCCGGCACGCCAACCGCCCGTCGTCTTGCCCGCCTCCTCACCGGCCCGCATCTTGTCCCTTAAGCCAACGGATTATCGTCATCCCGCTTGAAGGGAGACAGCTTAAGGGTGTGAATCAGCGGAAGGGGACGTGCCGTCCCCCGGCAGGCAGGCACGCAGGCAGGCACATGGGAATGAGCGGAATGATCCAGGCGACGCTTTGTGTGGCAGCGGGCGGCGCGATCGGCAGCGTGGCGCGCTTCTGGATCGCGCTGCTGATGGCACCCTACAGCCGCGACCTGCCCTGGGGCACGCTGCTCATCAATATCGTCGGCTCGTTCGTCATCTCCTTCTTCGCCACGCTCACCATCGCGCACGGGCGTTATCCCGCGCCCGAGCTGTGGCGCATCGGCGTCATGGTCGGCATCTGCGGCGGGTTCACCACCTTTTCCTCGTTCAGCTTCCAGACGCTGGAACTCATCCGCGCCGGCGCGCCGGGACGGGCGATGCTCAACATCGTCCTGTCGGTGGCGCTGTGCCTCATCGCGGTGTCGCTCGGCTATATCGCGGCCGAGCGACTCAATGGCGGCGTGGCGCAGCTGACCGAGACGCAGGTGGAGGAAGAGACCGCGTGAGCGGACGCGCGCGCAAACCCGCACATGCGTGTCTCCCGCCTCAGCGCCGCGTCGCCGGCTCGGGAATGAGACGGTCGTAGAGCGCCGACAGCCGCGCGCGATAGCGCTCTTCCGAGAACAGTGCGGCCTGCGCCCGCCCGCGCCCGGACAGCGCGGTGCGCAGGTCCGCATCGACCGACAGGGTCTTGATGGCATCGGCGATGGCGCGGGGGTCGTAAGGATCGACCAGCAGCGCGGCGTTGCCCGCCACTTCCGGGATCGAGGCGGTATTGGAACTGATGACCGGCGTGCCGAGCGACATCGCCTCCAGCACCGGCAGGCCGAACCCCTCATAGAGCGAGGGAAACACCAGCGCCTTGGCGCCACGGATCAGGCTCACCAGCAGGGGGAACGGCGCATAGTCGAAGCGCCGCACGCGGTCGCGCACGAAGGTGAGGTTGTCCAGCTGTTCGAGATAGCGGTTCGAGCCCTCGTTGAGGAAGCGCAGTTCCTCGCCCGCCTTCCACGCCGTCTTGCCCAGCAGCACCAGCGGTTCGCTGACCTGCGAGGCGAGATAGGCCTCGATGAGGCGGGAAATGTTCTTCTTCGGCTCGATCGCGCCGAAGAACAGGAAATAACCCTTGTAGGGAAGGCCGAAGGCGCCCTCGACTTCCTCGCGCACCAGATCATCGCTCTTGTCGGCGTATTTCCTCGGGATCGACACCGCCTGATAAGTATTGGTGATCTTCTCCTCGGGGTAGCCGAACAGATCGACAATGTCGCGCTTGGACGCCTCCGAGACGGTGACGATGTGATCGGCGCGCTTCAGCACGCCCTCGATCATGCGCTTGTAGAACTTCTTGTTGTCGAGCGTGGTGAAGGGCAGGCGCAGCGGCACCAGGTCGTGCAGCGTGTAGATGTTGCGCGTGCCCGGCAGGCGGATGGGCAGCGGGTAGGTCCAGTGCATCAGGTCCGGCCGCGTCACCCCGCTCACCGTGAGGAAGTGCTGGTAGGCGCGGAAATGCCAGTAGCTGCGCGAGAACAGTTCGGGCGCGTTCCAGATACGGTCGTAATGGGGCAGCCGCGACTGGAAGGAGCGGCTGATCACCCGGCCGGACAAGGGCACGTCGCGCGCGCGGATGCCCATGGGCGAGGTGCAGAGCTGCGCCAGCCGCCGGCCGACCTCCAGCAGGAAGGACGGCGAGCCGACATTCGGGTCGAAGAAGGAGATTTCGCGCAGCAGGGGGTCGGCGCTGGGCGCGGCGCGCGTGCCGTAGAGAATCTCCGTCCGATAGCCGAGCGCGCCGCAGGCGAAACTGAGGTTGCGGGCATAGGTGGCGACGCCGGTACCCGCCTCCAAAGCGAGGTTGTAGCCATCGATCAGGACGCTGCCGCGCCCGCCGGCGCGGCCCTCCATCACCGGCGGCGCGCCAAGCCCTTCCACTGGCGGCGCGCCAAGCCCTTCCTCGTCACCCCGCAACCGCATGGACCTCAGCAACCCGCCCGCGCTGCGGCGCGCCGCCGCCATGGGCGTAGGGAATGTCGCGGATCAGCGGGTGCTCGAAGATGGTTTGGCCCTTTGGCGCGGCGATCGGGGCGACATCGATCGGCAGCGCGTCGATGAGCGGATCGATATCGAACTCCACCGGCTTCCACGCGGTATCGATCGACCAGATCAGGTGCTCCCAGTCGGTTCGCTTGTTGCGGCGCTGCACATAGACGGGAATGCGCGGAATGCCCATGCCGAGATAGAGATCGGTGATGCGCAGGTCGAAGCCGTCATCGGGATCCATGACGCGGCCGATCAGCCCGTCCGGCGCGCCGCGCGGAGCGAAATAGAGGCAGGGAATGCCATAGCTCTCGGCGAACACCATGCCGTGCAGGCTGGTGGAAACGAGCCGCTTGCAGGACAGGATCTCGTCCAGCTTGGCGCGCATCGAGGCGGCGCTGATCTCGGTCAGCGTGTTGATGATGCGCACGCTGCCGGCCAGTTCCGGCGGGATATGGTAGCGGTCATAGGTCTCGCGCGGCTTGGCATCGAGCGAGCGGTCGGCCAGATCGGAGAGATGGACGATGACGCCGACCTCGTATTTCTTCTCCAGCGTGGGATTGTAGAAGCGCGGCAGCGCCCAGACCGGATCGCCGAAGACCGGCGCGCCGACCGCGTTCGCCTCGCCGAGGATGGCGCGGCTGACCGGCCCGCGCGTGGCGTGCACGCGGTAGCGGGTCGCCGGATCGGGCACGAAGGGGATGCGCTCGCCCTCGCCGCCGGTATTCAGATAGCGGGACGAGCCCGTGCCCCACACGCTGATGTCGCCGCCCTTGAGGTTCTGCGCGATGGTGCCGACCGCCGACATGCGGATGCTGGCGGCATCATGCGCCTGGTGGATGATGGGCTTGCCCGAAAGCAGGGCCACCATCACCGGGGAAAGGGCGTCGCCCAGGTTCAGGTAGTTCTGCACCCGCGTGGCGGCCACCCAGGACAGCGGCACGACGCCGGTGTCGCGGACGATCTCGCGCAGCGAAGGTTGCCTGCGCAGCGAAGGTTGCTGGAGCACGTCGCTGTTCCTTCTTCTGTTGATCAGGTCAGCGCGACGGCCACAGCGGCCGGAACGCGGTTATACACGTCGTCGAGGCGCACGATGTCGTCCTCGCCGAGATAGGAGCCGACCTGCACCTCGATGAGTTCGAGCGGGATGCGTCCCGGATTGGTCAGGCGATGGACCGCGCCGAGCGGGATGTAGGTCGATTCGTTTTCCTGCAGCATGAACACCTTCTCGTTCACCGTGACCTCGGCCGTGCCGTGCACGACGATCCAGTGTTCCGAGCGGTGGTGGTGCTTCTGCAGCGAAAGGCGCTCGCCGGGATCGACGATGATCTTCTTCACCCGGAAGCGGCCACCGAGATTGATGGTCTCGTAGCTGCCCCAGGGGCGGTGCATCCGCGGGTGCTCATGGGCCTCGTTGCGCCGCTCGGCCTTGAGCGCGGAGACGAGGTGCTTGACCTCCTCGGAACGCTCGGACGGCATGACCAGCACGGCATCGCCCGTCGCGACGATCGAGAGGCCGCTCACGCCGATCGCCGCGATCAGCGGCCCGTCGGAATGGACATAGCAATTCTCGGTGTCGATCATCCGCACCGGGCCGCGCTGGGCATTGCCGGACGCGTCCGTCTCGGCGATCTCGCGCATCGCGTTCCAGCTGCCGACATCGGACCAGGGGAAGCTGCCCTCGACCACGGCGGCGCGGCTGGTGCGCTCCAGCACGGCATAGTCGATCGACAGGCTCGGGGCGGCGTGGAAATCGGCACCCAGCCGGCAGAAGCCGAGGTCGCTCTTGGCATTGCCGAGGGCGCGGCGCACCGCGTCGACGATCTCGGGCTCGAAGCTCTCGGCCTCCTCCAGCATCACATGCGCGGGGAACAGGAAATTGCCCGAGTTCCAGAGATAGCCGGCTTCGATATAGTCGCGCGCCTTCTCGACGCTCGGCTTCTCGGCGAAGGCCTCGACAAGGGCGGCTGTACCCCCGTTCAGCGCGGCGCCGCGGCGTATATAGCCATAGGAGGTGCGCGGCTCGGTCGGCGTGATGCCGAAGGTGACGATATGGCCGAGATCGGCGGCACCGACCGCCTTGCGGCAGGCCTCGTGAAACGCGAACGTGTCGCCGATGACGTGGTCGGCCGCGAGCACCAGCAGTGTCGCCTCCGTTCCGTGCAGGCGCTGGGCGAGCAGCGTCGCCGCCAGCAGGGCGGGCGCCGAATCGCGCCGCGCCGGCTCCAGCAGCACGGTCGGCTCGATGCCGATGTCGCGCGCCTGGCGCTGGGCGAAGAAGCGGAATTCCTCATTGGTCACGATGATCGGCGAGGCGAACGTCTCGCCCGGCGCGACGCGCTGCAACGTGTCCTGATAGAGCGTCGCGCCCGAGGTCGAGAGCGGCAGGAACTGCTTGGGCAGGGAATCGCGCGAGATCGGCCAGAGCCGGGTGCCGGATCCACCCGCGAGAATGACAGGGACGATCTTGGAGCCAGCGGCCATCGATTGCTCTCCTCACATGGGGGAAGGTGATGTTCGGTAGATCGACTTGATCATATACCGGCACTTCGCACTTGCGAGATAGTATACACGAGACAAAATACGTCAACACAAATGTCGTTTTTGAAATTACTCCAATATTTGTTAGCTATTATTTCTCAATTTCGAAGAAAAATCACTCAATACGCAAAATGATACCTTGCGTCTATTTTGCTATAGGCACGCCATCGGGTGTTGAGGCGGCATCAACCGGCCGAATATTTGCCGCGAAGAACCGTTGCAGCACGGCGTCCCGCACCATCGCCGGCACGCAGCGCCCGAGCCCGATGAGGGCGACCAGCGGCCACGGAAACGCGATGGAGCGCGCCCCGCGATCGCTGGCATGGGCGATGGCGGCCGCGGCCCGTTCCGCGCTCCATTCCAGCGGGCGCCAGCCGCGATAATCGCGGCTCATGCCGGTGGAAATGAAGCCGGGACAGGCCAGCGTGAGGCGCACGCCCGCGGCCGCCAGCACCGGGCGGAGTGCCTCGCCAAAGGCAATGAGGCCGGCCTTGGTGGCGCTATAGGTCGGCTGGTCCGGCAGCGGCATGCGCCCCGCCAGCGAGGCGACCAGCACCACGCGCCCGGTCCCGCGCGCGCGCATCGGGTCTATGAGCGGCAGCACCGTCGCCACCGCGCCCTCGAAATTGGTGCGGATCTGCGCCAGCACCTCGTCAAGCCGCTCCGCCTGCCCCTCGCGACCGAGGCTCGCCTCGACGCCGGCATTGGCGATGACGGTGTCGATCGGCGTGCGCGCGTCGATCTCGGCAATGAGTGGCGCGAGCGCCTCGCTCGCGCGCACGTCCATCGGCACGACGCGGACCGTGGCCCCGCGCGCGCGGCATTCCAGCGCCACCCGCTCCAGCCGCGCCGCATCGCGGGCGATGAGAACCAGCGCGATGGCCGGCGCGGCATAGTGGCGGGCCAGCGCGGCGCCGAGGCCGCTGGACGCGCCGGTGATGAGGATGTGGCGCGCGCTCATGCCGGCTGCGCCTCCCCGGTCATCCGGTCACCGGCCATCCGGTCATCGGCCGCTTCATCCTGTGCCGCCCGATCTTCCGCCACGCGATCCTCGGTGGCCATGCGGGCGACGAGGCCCTCGACCGCCTGCGCGATCGATTCCGGCGCGAAGAAGCCGCCGGCAATCTGCGTGCGTGCCAGCACGACCCGGCAATAGGCCCGCACAAGCGCGGGATCGGGCGGCGGCGGCGCGGTCCAGAAGGCATCGAGCGCGCCCTGATGGGCAAGGCCCGGCATGTCGTAGGTGGCGCGACCGAGAACCTTGAGCGGCCGGCCATGCCGGAGCGCGGCGATCGCCGTGGTCGAATTGACCAGCACCACCCCGGCGCTGCGCGCCACCAGCGTATCGATGTCGCCATTTTCGAGGAACAGCACGCGCCCCTTGAGCCCGTGCGCGTCGATGAGGCGCGCGATCATGTGGCGCGTGGCCGGCAGGCGCGTATCATAGGGATGCCGCTTCACCACGAGGCGGGCGGCTTTCGGCGCTGTCGCGGCGAAGGAAGCCAGCACCCGTTGCGCCACCTCCTCCACCGAGCCGAAGCTGGAATGGACGCGCATCTGGAAGTCGCCTTCCAGTTGCAGCGGCAGCAGGAAATAGGTCGCGCGCCCGACCAGCGCCGCCTGCGCCAGACGGTCGCGCTCGCGGGCGGCGGCGGCATTGAACCAGCGCACCAGCCAGCCCGCATAATCCACCATCGGGTGCACCAGCGTGTGCCGCTGGTAGCGCGCGAAGAACGGCGCCAGCGCGGCATGGCCGGCGTGCCAGGCGACATCCCAGGCGGCGCGGCGGGCGAAAGGCTCGCTCACCGCCCCGCGCGGGCGCACCGGCTCGGGGGTCTCGCCGGCCGCCGCGCGCAGGCGCTCCGGCGTGCGCGGCAAATCGGAATGGGCATTCACGCCATGGCGCTCACGGGTGATCCAGCCAGGGCGGAAATAGCCTTCCTCCAGCAGATGCAGCCCGATGCCGCGCACCCGCGCGGCGGATACGGCCGGCACATGATAGGGCCGGCAATCGCCGAACAGCACGAGATCGCTCACGCCCTGCTCGGCCATGAGCCGCGCGACATAAGCCGGCCAATCCTCCAGCCGCCCGCGATAGAGCCGCGCGCGACCCGGCCAGAATACCAGATCGCCGCCGCATAGATGCACCTTGACGATGCGCGCGCCGCGCCGGCGCAGCGCCTGCGCGAGCCGGTAGGCAAAGGGCGAGGCCGGGCCCTGCAGGAACAGGAAGCAGCGGCCGGCCAGACCCGGCGCGGCGACAGCGGGGGTGTCACTCGCCGCATCGACACGCAGCCCCGCCCCCTGCAGCCCCATCCTCTCGAAGGCGGCGTCGGGCCTTTCGACGCGGTTCACCGCCGCGCGGCTCAATAGTCGATCCTGTCGACGATTTCCGGCGGCAATGCCCAGGAGGTCGCCTCCGGCGACACCGCGAGCGGCATGGGGAAGGCGCGGATCAGCGGGCCGTCATCATAGATCAGGGGTTGCCACTTGCCATGCACCCAGGCCAGCACGGCGTTCCAGTCGGTGGCGCGGGAGCGGTCGAGGCAATAGGAGGACAGGGTGCTGCGCCCGACGCCGGAATAGAAATCGCGCATGCGATGGTCGATCTGATGCTGCGGGTTGCCGAGTTCCAGCATGCGCCCCTCGCCATCGCCATAGGTGGCGAACCACGCGCAGGGGATGCCGTAGGTCTCCGAGAGCACGAGCCCGTGCAGGCTGGTGGAGACGATGGCGCGGCAGGAAACGATTTCCGCCACCTTGGCCTTCATGCCCTCCGGGGTCGGCGGGCAATGGGTGTTGATGAGGCGGATGCGGCCCTTGAAGTCGTCGGGGATGCCGTAGCGTTTCAGCGTGGGCTTCACCAGCGCCTCGGGCGTGCGGTCCTCCAGCTCGGTGATGTGGAGGATGACGCCGAGATCGTGCGTCTTCTCCACGTCCTTCATCGGCCAGAATCGCGGCAGCATCCACACCGGATCGCCGAACACGTCCGGCACCTGCATGCCGGCGGCGCGCAATGTGCGGGCGCTGTTGGGGCCGCGCAGCGCGTGGATATGGAAATCGGTATCGGAGGGGCGCACATAGCCGCGCACCAGCGGATCAACCGGGTTGCGCTCGGCATCGACCCCGGTGCCCCAGAAATGCAGCACGCCGTTGCGCTGGTTATGGCCGATCGTGCCCACCGCCACCATGCGCTCGATGGGCTGGTCGAAGCCGGCGCGCCGCACGGTAACGCCCGCCATGCCCGCCACGATCAGCGCGCTCAGCGTATCCCCGAGATTGGCGTGCGGCGATTCACGCGTCGTCGCCGCCCAGGACAGGGGAATGGAAATTCGGTCCGCATTCATGCGCAGCAGGGTGGCAACCTCGGGCGACATGGCCCGCGAGCCGCCCTTCACCTCCGCCACGACAGCCGGCACCCGCTGCGAGGCCGCCAGACGTATCACCGTTTCGCCGGTCCGCATCCCGTTCAACTCCTTAGCCGGCGCCGTAACAGCGGCGGATGTCGCGCTCGACTGTGCCTCGTTCGAACTGGCCTCGACCATCGGGGCCCCTTCCTCGTCGCGGTCCTGCTGGCGCAGCAGCGCCACGTCATGCTGCAGCACCAGCCCCTTCACGACCGGATGATCCCAGATGCTCCGGCCCGATGGCGCCTTGAGCGGCGACGGCGAGAAGGGAAAGGTCTCGATCAGCCGGTCGGCCTCGAAATGCGCCGGCTCCCAGGAGCGGTCCACCGCATCCATCACCGCCTGCCAGTCGGTCGGCAGGCCGCGGTCCTGGAAATAGGCGGGCACGTGCCGCCGCCCGAGGCCGAGATAGAGATCCACCATGCGCAGGTCCGCCGGCCCGTCCGGATCCAGATCCAGCCGGCCGAGGCCGCGCGGCTCCGACAGCGGGGGAAAATACAGGCAGGGAATGCCATAGGCCTCGGCGACGACCAGCCCGTGCATGCTCATCGAGACGATCCGCTCGCAGGCGAGGATCTCGTCCAGCTTGGCCTTCAGCGCGGGCACGCCAAGCGGCGTGACGGTGGTGATGAGATGGACATCGCCCTGGAACGCCTCGGGAATGCGATAGCGCACGAAAGCGGGTTGCGGCCGCGCCTCGTAAGAGCGGTCGACCAGTTCGGACAGGTGCAGGATGACGCCCAGCTTCCACTTCTTGCGGATGCGCGGACGATAGAAGCGCGGCAGCAGCCAGGCCGGATCGCCATAGACGCCGGGCCGCGGCCCGCCATTGCTCATCAGCCGCTCGGCCACCGGCCCGCTCGTGGCATGCAGCACGATGCCGTCATGGCCCGTGGGCGCGAAGGCGACGCGCCGGTCGACCGGGGCCGAGGGGTTTCGCCAGGGCGAGCAGCCGGTGCCCCACACATGCACCTCGCCGCCCTCGAACGTGTGGCCGATCGCCCCGATCGCCGACATGCGGACCGAGCGGGACTTGGCCGGCACGCGCCGCACCGGGACCCCCCCGACCATCGCCGTCATCACCGGGCTGAGGGCATCCTCGAAATTCAGATAGTCCATGAGGGTGGTCGAACCGGCCCAGCCGAGTCTCACCTCGCCCTCGGCCTGTACGATGGCGTCCAGCGGTGCCTTCATACTACCTCACGAATTTAAAGCAATTTCAAAATATCTACGTCGCATCGCCTCACATTCGGCGCCGCGTGAATAGTAGAATGATCATTTTCTTCGCCTCTGTCCACTCCACCACAACTATTTACTGTTTTTGAAACTTCCGGACCTCGCGGGAGTTGAATGCTCGCGGGCGCATCCCCTGCATCCGGAACGCCGCTTGCGGCAGGGATCCGCTCCCTGCGCAGAACCGCCCGCCTTCCCGCCAGCATCGCTCGCATGTCGGCTACGCGTCGGGCGCGCGCCACCTGCGCAGCCATGCTGCGATGCGGCAGACGGCGCATTCTGCGCGGTGCCACCCAATGGGGCGATACAAAATTTCTATAGAACCTTTTGCAAACCAATCGAAAATCCACGTTGTTGCCCCATTGTGGTGAGTCTATACGGGCCAACAACCGATCATTTTTTGATCTTATATCGATATCGAATTCATTCGAAATTCGATACATTAATATTTTAGAGTGCAATTACTTGAAAACAATGGTCTTAAAATACCATTTCCGCGAGGTATTGACGAAATACTACATAAAATAGCATCTAGACATCGCTTCGCTTTTGATGCTGCAATGCACATCTCGCGAAATATCTAAAGGCGATCTGGCTGAACTCGGAGACTGTTCCCGCGCCAGATCGCCCACCAAGGAAACGGGTGGCTCATGAATCTCGAAGCCTTCGGACGTCAGACAGGGCGCGATTTCGGCCAGACAAGCTTCGCTTCACTGGCCGAGAACCTGCGCGAGCGTCATGCGAGCGGCGATGACAGCAGGCCCGAAGATCAACTTCAGAGTGCATGGAAGCTGGCTGATTCGCGCCACAATTACTTACGAATTGCAAATGACGAACACATCGTCGGCGGCGTCTTCGTCGAGGGCGGACAGTGCATCGCCTGGGGCTTCAACCGGGCCGACCTGCTGAAGCCGGTAACGCTGCGCCTGGTGGTGGACGGGGCGACCGTGTTCGAACGCACGACCTCCCCGGAGGCGCTCATGCCGATACACCCCACCGGCTACCTGCTCGCCGGGCACCGGCAGATACGCCTCACCATCGACGGCGCGGGCGCCGCGGCCCCCGCCTTCGACGCGCAGGACTACTGGGCCGACGCCGAGACCCGCGAGGATCTCGCCAACTTCATCATCGGCATCGCCGACAGCGCTCGCGCGGGGCGCCTGCACCATCTGGTGTGGCACGAGATTCCCAACGTGACGCGGCGGCTGGAGACCTCCGACGAGCCGCCGGCGCGGTGGCGTGCCTCGACCTATACGCGCTACATGGCGGACCGCCTCGGCCTGCAGGGCAAGCTCTCGGGCGGCCAGTCGGTGGCCAACTGGATCGTCTCCGACGTCTTCGAGGACTGGTACAAGCGGCAGGTTTTCTGCCTCACCGACGAGATCCACGCGCTGCTCAGCGAACCGGTCATGAACCGGCGCGTGATGAAGCACGAAATCAGCCTGACGCTGTTCGCCTTCTGGCGGCGGCATTACCCGCATGTCGACATCTTCACGGACGATGGCTTGCGGCTGGTGCAGTACAAGTTCGCCACCGCGCCCTATATCTCCGACAAGAACAACGTGAAGCTGGTCTCGGAAGGCCTGCGGCGCTCGCTCTCGGCCCCGGCCGACATGTACCGCAACCGGGAACTGCCCTGGAGCTGGTACTGGCTCTTCCTGCTGGAGGACCAGGGGCTCGGCAGCCGCATGCGCGAGGAGGGCTTCGTCCGCCTCACCAGCTTCAAGGAGGTCGCGCTCGACGTCACCCAGCCCGACCGCCTGTCCTTCGCCCCGCATATCTGGCGCGCCTATTGGGGGGCCGGCGGCACCTCCGCCTTCACCCGCTTCGACCTCGCGCTGATCTCGATCATCGCCGACACGCCCACTCCCGAACTGGCCATCGCCGAGCGCGGGGCGGATTTCTGGAGCGAGCGGCTGCGCAGCGACGTCTACGCCCGCACGCCGCAGCTCTCGGTGCTGTCCGCCACCGGGCGGATCGAGGCGACGCCGGCCGTCATTGAGGACGAGGTGCCGCGCCGCGACCTCGTGATCATCGGCTATGCCAACACGACAGGCGTGGGGCGCAACCTCGCCATGTTCACCGAGGCGCTGTCGGGCTTCAACCCGCTGGTGTTCAACGCCGATGACGGCGCCTGCCTCAACCCCGAGACCGGCTATGATCCGGCCATCGGCGTGCGCGCCCGCGTGGTGCTGCTCTGCATCAATGCCGACCGCGCGCCGGAGATGATCGCCCGCTTCGCCGGCATCTGCGAGGACGCCCACATCATCGGCTTCTATCTCTGGGAGAGCGACCGGCCGCCGGCCAACCACACGCTGGGCGCGCTGACCGTCGACGAGATCTGGGCGCCCAGCAACTATGTCGCGGATGCCTACGCCAAGATCACCTCGGTGCCGGTCAAGGTGGTGGACAAGGGGCTGCACGCGCCGCTGGCCTATACCCCCTTCCTCGACCGTTTCCGGCAGGACCCCTCGGAGTTCATCTTCCTCACCGCCGCCGAGTTCGGCTCCTCCATCGTGCGCAAGAACCCGCTCGACGTGGTCAAGGCGTTCCAGCGGGCATTCGATGGCAGCGACCTCAACGTGCGGCTCGTCATCAAGATCCGCGAGGTCACGCCCGGCCACTGGAGCAACATCGATTCATACTGGGAGGAAATCGAGGAGCGGATCGCCGGCGACGACCGGATCAGCATTCTCGAAGGCAACCTGACCCCGGAGGAATACTGGACGCTGCTGTGGACGGTCGACGCCATGGTGTCGCTGCACCGCTCGGAGGGCTTCGGCTACGTGATCGCCGACGCGATGTTCGCGGACAAGGCGGTGATCGTCTCCGACTATTCCGGCTCGCAGGATTTCTGCGACGAGCAGACCGCCTTCCTCGTTCCCGTGCAGCAGACCCCGGCGCCGCCGGAATCGCTCGCCAGCCGCGGCTATATCGGCCAGTGGGGCATTCCCGATGTCGAGGCCGCCGCGCGCGCCATGTATCAGGCGGCGGAAGACGGCGACCTCAGGGCCATGCGCGCCCGCGCCGGCCAGGAGCGCGTGCTGCGCAAATACGACTTCACCAACTGGACGCAGGCGATTTCGGTCGAGATCGCCGAGCGGATCGAGCGCAGCCGTCGCAAGCTCGAGGAGACGGCGAACACGATCGCGCCGTCCGCGCCGGTGGCGACATCGCAATCGTAGGACGCTCTCGGGGCGCCCGCGCGCCGTCGCCTCCGCGATGGCGCGCCAGCGCGCGGCGGATGAGCCGCTGCACAGCCGGACCTCGACGTCCGGCGCAGCCAAATGAGGTGTCGTTTGGATAGTTTCGTTCATGGTGCGGGCGCTCCCCTGCCGTCCGCTTCCCCACAGGCGCCGCAGGATCAGGCGCCGCACGGCGCGGCCCGCAAGGCTGGCCGTCTCGCGGCCATTATCGGCTGTTCCTGCCGGCTGCCGGGCGCGCCCGACGAGGCCGCGTTCTGGTCGCTTCTGGCGCGCGGGGAATGCGCCGTCAGCGCCATTCCCGCCGATCGCTGGGCACATGAACGTTTCCTGCATCCGGCCCGCGGGGTGGCGGGACGCACCTACACGTTCGCCGCCGGCGTGCTGGACGACATTTACGGCTTCGATCCCGGCGCCTTCGGCCTCTCCCCGCGCGAGGCGGAGCAGATCGACCCGCAGCAGCGGCTGCTGCTGGAACTGGTGCGCGAGGCGTTCGAGGATGCCAATATTCCGCTCTCGTCGGTCGTGAACGCGCCGGTCGGCGTCTTTGTCGGCGCCTCCTCGCTCGACCACTCGCTGCACTTCGTCTCCGACATCGCCGCCGCCGACGCGCATTTCGTCACCGGCAACGCGCTGTCGATCATCGCCAACCGCATTTCCCACGTCTTCAGCTTCACCGGGCCGAGCCTCGCCATCGACACGGCCTGCTCGTCCTCGCTGGTCGCCTTCGACCGCGCGGTGCGGGCGATCGAGACCGGGGAGATCGACACCGCCGTGGTGGCGGGCGTCAACGTGCTGGCGAGCCCGTTCAATTTCGTCGGCTTCGCGCGGGCCGGCATGCTCTCGCCGACCGGGCTCTGCCGGCCGTTCTCGGGCCAGGCCGACGGCTATGTGCGCGCCGAGGGCGGTGTGGTGACGATCCTGCGGCGGCTGGAAGGTTCACGCGCCATGGGCGCCACGCCGCGCGCCGTGGTGGTGGCGAGCGGCACCAATTCCGACGGGCGCACGCTCGGCATCGCCATGCCCGAGAGCCGCGCCCAGCAGCGCCTGCTGGAAGAGCTCTATGCGGCGCGCGACATCGACCCCGACCGGCTCGCCTTCGTCGAGGCGCACGGCACCGGCACGCTGGTCGGCGACCCGGCCGAGGCCCGCGCGGTCGGCGCGGCTCTGGGCCAGCGCCGCCGCTCGCCTCTCCCGATCGGCTCGGTAAAGTCCAATATCGGCCATCTCGAACCGGCCTCCGGACTTGCCGGCCTGCTCAAGGCGCTGGGCGCGCTGGAGCGCGGACAATTACCGGCCTCGCTGCATCTGGACACGCTGAACCCGCAGATCGACTTCGCCGCACTCAACCTCGCCCCCGCCACCGAGACACTCGCGCTGCCGGTCGAGGCGCGGCTGGCCGGCATTTCCTCCTTCGGCTTCGGCGGCACCAACGCCCATGTGGTCATCCGCCTGCCCGAGGCGCACGAATTGCCTGCCCCCGGTCCGGCGCCGGCCGCGCGGGTGCTGATGATCTCCGCCCATAGCGCGCCCGCCCTCTCGATGCTGGCCGAGCGTTATGCCGAGCGGCTGGAAACCGAAACGGCGCCCGGGCGCCTCGCCCACGCCGCCGCGCATGGCCGCGCGCGGCTGGACCATCGCCTGGCGGTCTCGGTGAACGACCCCCATGCGGCGTCGAAGCTGCGCATGATTGCCCGGAATGGGGGCGAGGGTGCGCTGCTGCGCGGCACGATGCCGGGAGCCGGAACAGGCATCGCCTTCGTCTTCACCGGCAATGGCGGGCAATATGCCGGCATGGGACGCGCCGCCTGGCAGGCGAGCGCGGCCTTTCGAGCGAGCGTCGAGGAGATCGATTCGCGATTCGAGCCGCTGGCCGGCTGGTCGCTGGCCGGCGCCTTCCAGCGCCCGCCCGACGAGGCGACGCTGGCCGCCACCGAGATTGCCCAGCCGCTCATCTTCGCGCTCGAGGTTGCGCTGGCGCGGGTGCTGATGGAAGCTGGCTGCCGCCCCGCGGCGGTTCTCGGCCACAGTGTCGGCGAAATCGCCGCCGCGCATATTTCCGGCGCCCTCACCCTCGCGGACGCCGTCCACCTCATCCACTGGCGCAGCCGGCTGCAGGGGCGCACGCGCGGCACCGGCCTGATGGCCTTCCTGATGGCGAGCCCCACACGGGCGGCCGAACTGATCGGCGCCGCCCGGCAGCCGGACGTGGTCATCGCCGCCTTCAACGCGCCCAAGGGCGTCACCCTTTCCGGGCCGGCGGCGGGCATCGACGCCGTGCTGCGTCTGGCGCGGCGTCAGGGCATCGTGGGCAAGCGGCTCGGCATCGATTACCCCTTCCACTCGCCCGGCATGTCCGAACTCTACGAGCCGATGATCGAGGTGCTCGCCGGCCTGAAGCCGCGCGCGCCGGTCCTCCCGTTCATCTCCGCGGTCACCGGCGGGCCGATCACCGATGATTCCCTCGATTCCGGCTATTGGTGGGACAATATCCGTCACCCCGTGATGTTCGACGGCGCCATCCGCACGGCGGCACGGGATAATGGCATCGGCATTTTCCTGGAGATCGGCCCCAAGGCCGTGCTCACCGGCTTCGTGCGGGAGATCCTCGCCGATGCCGGCCGGCCGGCAACAGTGCTGGCCTCGCTGCAGGAGAAGGACGGCCAGGAGAAGGACAACGCCGACGAGGACCCGATCGAGCGCACCCTGCTTGCCGCGCTGGCCAGCGGCGCGGCGATGGACGAGGAAAAACTGTTCGGCCCCGCGCAGGCGCCCGGCCGCATCGACCTGCCCCGGACGCCCTGGCAGCGCCAGACCATCCGCCCGCCGCGCTCGGCGGAGGCGATCGACCTGACCGGGGCGGGCGTCGAGGATCACCCGCTGCTCGGCATCCGGCTCGATGGTGAGCGCCGCGAGTGGCGCGGCCTCATCGATATCGAATCGCGCCCCTTCCTCGCCGATCACAAGGTGGGCGGCCATGTCGTGGTGCCCGCGACGGGCCTGGCCGAAATGGCGCTGGCGGCAGGCCATGCGGCGTTCGGCAGTGCGTGGCTTCGGCTGGAGGATTTCGACATTCTCGCCGCGCTCCGGCTCACCCCCGGCGAGAGCATCGAGACGCGGGTGCGGCTGGAGAGCGAGGGCGGGGTGCTCATCCACGCCCGCCCCCGCGGCGCCGGGGAATGGGTGCTCCACGCCCGCGGCCGCGTGATCGCCGAGCCGAACGCCCCCGCGTCGCAACCGGTGACGCCGCTCCCGCTCCGCGACGGCGATGAGAGGCCCGATGGCGGGCTCGACGCGGAAGCGCTCTATGCCGCCGCGGCGCGGCTCGGGCTGGATTACGGCCCGGCCTTCCGCCTGGTCCGCCGCGCGCGCCGCACCGGGGCGACGATCGAACTGGATCTCGCCCCCGCCACGGTGCCGAACCATCCCTACATCCTGCCCCCCACATTGGCGGACGCCGCCCTGCACGGCCTCGTTCTGGCGGCCGATGCCCTGCCCGCCGCGGGCGGAATGGCCTATCTGCCGGTGCGCTTCGCCGCCCTCACCCTGCGCGGGACGAGCCCCCCGGCCCACGCCACGCTGACCGTGCTCCGCGCCAGCCCGCGCGCGCTGGCTCTCGACGTGCTGCTGCGGGACGGCGCGGGCGCCGAGGTCGCCCGTCTGGAAGGCGTCGAGCTGCGCGCCGTCGCGCTGGCGGTCGAGGACGCGCTCGAACACGATTTCCGCCAGAGCCTCGTGCAGCTGGGGCCGGCGCGGAGTGAGGCCCATGGCCGGATCGACACGTTCCTCGCCAGCCGCGAGGAGGCCCCCACCGCCGACGACGCGCTGCTGCTCGACGCGCTGGCCTATTCCATCGCCCACCGCGCGGTGATCGGCATCGCGGGCAAGGAACTGGCGGGCGACGATCTACCGACCGATGGTTCGATCAACCTGCCGGCGCTCATCACGGGCGGCCACCTCGCGCCCGAGCGGCGCGCGAGCCTGAACGCGCTGCTGGCACTGCTCGCCGAAGGTGGGCTCGCCCGCCGCACGGCGGAGGGAAACTGGCACGTGCTGGCGGACAGCGACCTGCCCCCGCCCGGACCGCTGCTTACCGAGATCGCGACGCTGGCACCCGATCGCGCCGCCGAACTCGCCCTGGGCGCGCGTCTCGCGGAGGATCTCGCGGCGCACCTGCGCGGAGAACTCACCATCACGCATCCCGCCGGCCTCGCCGAGCACTGGGACTGCGCCTCGCCCGCCGCCCGGCAGCTCGCCGAGGACGCGCGCGCGCTGACAGCGGCCTGCATCCACCCCGGCGAGGCTCCGCTCGCGGTGCTGCTGGTCGAGAGGCACGGCACCGTGCTGGAGGCGCTGCGCGATCTGGTCGATGCCGGCGCCATCACGCTGCAGGTGCTGCCGGCGGATGAGGCGGCGCGGCTGCGTCTTGCCGACCGGATCCGCCCGTCCAGCGGCATGACGCTCTGCGACGAGACGACGTTGCCGGCGGCCGACCTTATCCTTCACGCCGACCCGCGCCAGCCGCTCGATCCCGCCGGCGAGAGGACGGGGCGCCTCGGCCCGGCCCTGCGGCCGGGCGGCGCGCTCGTCGGCCTCGCCTTTGCCGGGAGCGGCTTCGCGCGCCTGCTGGCGGCCGACGCACCCACCCCGGCCGGCGGCGGGCGCCGGCTGCACGGCGCGCGGGCGGTGACGGACGTCACGCTCCTCGCCGCCGCGCCGGCTGCCAACACGCCGCGGCCGGCGCTGGAACAGGCGCTCGCCGCGCTGCTGGATGCCGAGGTCCGCGCGTGTCTCGTCACCGCCGACGGGCTCCGGATCGATCCCGACCGCATGGCGCTGGACCGCGCCGGTCCCGACAGCCATCTCCTCCACCGCCTGACGGCCCTGGAGAGTGCGGGCTCGCTCGCCACGGCGATGGACGAGGCGCGGGGGCTGCTGGAGACGCTGCGTGCGCTCGCCTCGCCGCCGACGCTGCACCTGCTGGTCGATGGCGCGCCGCTTGATGGGGGAGCGCTTGATGGGGGAGCGCTTGGCGAGGGGCCGGCAACGGCCGCGCTATGGGCCTTCGGCCGCGCCGCCAGCAACGAATATCCCGATCTCGCCATCAAGCTGATCGGCCTCGCGTCCCCGGTGATGGACACAAGCGCGCTGGGTGACCTCGCCCGCGCGATCGCCGATCTGCCGCAGGAGCGCGAACTGGTGGTCGGTCCGGAGGGTCTCCACGCGGTGCGGCTCGCCCCCGCCGCGCCGGAACCGGCCTCACGCGAGGACGCGGCGATGCGGCTGGTGATGGAACGAGCCGGCTCGCTCGACCGGCTGGCCTGGCGGCCGCAGGCCCGCCGCGCGCCCGGCGCGGGCGAGGTGGAGATCGCGGTGGCCGCGGCGGCGCTCAATTTCCGTGACGTGATGTTCGCGCAGGGGCTGATCGGCGACGACATGCTGGCGCAGGGTTTCGCCGGCCCGACACTCGGCTTCGAGGGCGGCGGCACCGTCACCCGCATCGGCCCCGGCGTCACCGGCATCCAGGAGGGTGACGCCATCGTCGCCTTCGCGCCCGGCGCCTTTGCAACCCATGCCACCATTCCCGCCGCCGCCGTGCTGAACGTGCCGGCCGGCATGTCGATCGAGGCCGCCGCGACACTTCCCGTCGCCTTCCTCACCGCCTGGTACGGCCTTGTGGAATGCGCCCGGCTGGCGGCGGGGGAAAGCGTGCTGATCCACGGCGCCGCCGGCGGCGTCGGGCTGGCCGCGCTGCAGATCGCCCGGGCGCGCGGCGCGCGCATCATCGCCACGGCGGGTTCCCCGGAGAAGCGGGCGCTGGCGCGGCTGTTCGGCGCCGATGTCGTGCATGATTCCCGCGACACCGCCTTCGCCGCGCAGATCGCGGCGGAGGGCGGCTGCGATGTGGTGCTGAACTCGCTGGCCGGGCGTGGCATGGAGCTTTCGCTGCGCGCGCTGAAGCCGTTCGGCCGTTTCATCGAGCTGGGCAAGCGCGATTTCGTGGCCAATACCAGCCTCGGGCTGCGCCCGTTCGCCCGCAACCTCACCTATTTCGGCGTCGACGCGGACCAGCTGATCGCCGGGCGGCCGGCGCTGATCCGTTCCATGCTGGCGGAACTTGCCGCGCTGTTCGCGGCCGGCACGCTGCGCCCGCTACCCTATCGCGTATTCGCCGCCGACGCGGCGCGCAGCGCCTTCCGGCTGATGCAGGGCTCCGGCCATGTCGGCAAGATCCTCGTCCGTCCGCCATCCACCCTCTCCGCGGAGCCGGCGAAAACCCGTTTCAAAGCCGCGCCGGACGGCGTGCATCTCGTGGTCGGCGGCACCAGCGGCTTCGGCCGGGAAACGGCGCGCTGGCTTGCCGCGCAGGGCGCGCGCCATGTCGTGGTCGCCTCCCGCCGTGGCGTGATCGAGCCGCCGCTGGCGGTGGAGGGCGCCACCTTCACCGCCGAACCGCTCGATGTGCGCGACGGGCCGGCCTGCACCGATCTCATCGCCCGGCTGCGCGCGCGCCACGGGCGCCTTGCCGGCATCGTGCACACCGCCATGGTGCTGGACGACGCGCTGATCCGCGATCTCGACCGGGATCGGATGGAGGCGGTGCTCGCGCCCAAGGTGGAGGGTGCGCGCCATCTCGACGCCGCCACCGCCGGGCTCGATCTCGATTACTTCGTGCTGTTCTCGTCGGCGACGACGCTGGTCGGCAATCCCGGCCAGTCGGCCTATGTCGCGGCGAATGCCTATCTGGAAGGCCTCGCCCGCCGCCGCCGGGCGCAGGGCCGGCCGGCGCTGGCCATGGCCTGGGGCGCGATTGCCGATGTGGGCGTGCTCGCCCGCGACGCCGCGACCTCACAGAAGCTGAGCCGCCGGCTCGGGCTCGGCACGCTCACCGCCGCCGCCGCGCTCGATCATCTCGGGGCGTGCCTCGCCGATGCGGCGACGCCGCCGGTGGTGGTGCATGCGCCGGTCGACTGGCGGGCAGCGCGCGAGCTGGCGGTAATGCGGGGAGCGACCTTCGCCGCGCTGCGCAGCCAGGGCGATGAGGCGAGCGGGGACGCGGGCGATGACGGCATCGCCGCGCGGATCGAGGGCCAGAGCGACAGCGAGGCGCAGGCCAGCGTGCTGCGCCTGCTCACCCAGGAAGTGAGCCGCATCCTGCGTCTCCCCGCCGATACGATCGATCCGGCCCGCCCGCTCGGCGATATCGGCATGGATTCGCTCATGGCGCTGGAACTCGACATGGAAATGCAGCGCCGCCACAAGGTCGCCCTGCCCGTGCTGGGCCTCGGCGCCGGGGCGACGCTGCAGGATGTCGCGGGCAAGCTGCTGCTCAAGCTGCGCCCCGATACGCGGGTGGAGAGCGAGGCGCCGCCCGCGGCCGGCATCCACCTGCCGGTCGACGAGACGGGGCTGATCGACCGACACCTGCAGATGGCGCCCACCGCCCCGGCCGTCACGGCCCTGCGGGCGCGGATCGGCGCGGAGAGCCGGCATGACGGGAGCCTGTTGCGATGACGGTGCATGACGGCATCCGCCTCGACGCCGCGGCAAAGGCCGCGCTGCTCGCGCGCATGCGCCAGCGGCCGACGTCGAGCGAGGGAGCGGCCGCCGAAGAGGGCCCGCTCTACGACGCCTCCTTCGAGACGCTTCCCGGCTTCGAGGAACTGCGCTTCATCCGCGCCACCGGCGAGGCGCTGGGCATCGCCAACCCGTTCTTCCGCCCGCATGAGGGCCGGGCCGGCGCGCTCAGCCGCATCGAGGGACGGGAGGTGATCAACTTCGCCTCCTATGATTATCTCGGGCTGAACGGCCACCCGCAGGTGAGCGGGGCCGCGCGGGAGGCGATGGAGCTTTACGGCACCAGCGTCTCGGCGAGCCGGGTGGTGGCCGGCGAACGGCCGATCCACCGCGCGCTGGAAGCCCGGCTCGCCGCGCTGCACGGGGCGGAGGACGCGGTCGTGTTCGTGTCCGGCCATGCCGCCAACGTCACCACCATTGGCAGCCTGCTCGGCCCGGACGACGTGGTGTTCCACGATGCGCTGATCCACAACAGCGTCATCGTCGGCGCCGAACTGGCCCGCGCCACGCGGCGCTCCTTCCCCCATAACGACTTCGCCGCGCTGGAACGGATGCTGGCGAGCGAGCGCGCCTCATCCCCCGCCTCCACGCGGACGCGGCGGGCGCTCATCGTCGTCGAGGGCCTCTATTCGATGGACGGCGACACGCCGGATCTCGCGCGGCTGGTGGCGCTGAAGCAGCGCTTCGGCGCCTGGCTGATGGTGGACGAGGCGCACAGCGTCGGCGTGCTCGGCGCGAAGGGGCGCGGCATCGCCGAGCAGGCCGGCCTCGATCCCGCGCTGGTCGATATCTGGATGGGTACGCTGTCCAAGTCGCTCGCCTCCTGTGGCGGCTATATTGCCGGCCCGCAGGCGCTGATCGACGTGCTGAAGACCTCGGCACCCGGCTTCGTCTACAGCGTCGGCCTGCCGCCCGCCGCCGCCGGCGCGGCACTGGCGGCGCTGGATGTGCTGGAGCGCGAAGGCGAGCGGGTGGCGGCGCTGCGCGCCAATTCCCGCCATTTCATCGAGGCGGTGCAGGCCGCCGGCCTTTCCACCGGCACGGCCGAGGGCCACGCGATCATCCCCGTCATGGTGGGCGACTCGCTGAAGGCGGTGCTCCTGTCGGAAAGGCTGCTGGCGCGCGGCGTCAACGCGCTGCCGATCATCCATCCCGCGGTGCCGCACCGCTCGTCGCGGCTGCGCTTCTTCATCACCGCCGCGCACCAGCGCGCCCAGCTCGACCAGACCGTGCGCCTCCTCACCGAGGCGTTCACCGAGAGTACCCGCTTCCTCGCCGAGCTCGGGCTCGGCGGGGAGGCGGATGGCGAGGAGGCGCCGCGGGCGTTTCCGCCAGCGTGGGGAGAGTAGAATGAAGGTCGTGCTCGACATTACCCGGCTGCTGCGGCGCTCGTCGCAGTCGACCCCGACAGGTATCGACCGGGTCGAACTCGCCTATGCCCGTCACCTGCTCGGCAGCCGCCATTATCAGGACGACGCCGCTTTCGTCGCCCGCCTGCGCGCTTCCACCTGGTATCTCGATGCGGAGACGGTAGCCGGCTTCGTCGACGCGCTGGCCAGCCGCTGGAAGCAGTCGGAGGGCAAGATCACCCGGCGCGAGCTTATCGCGGTCGAGAGCTTCCTCGATCTCACGCCCGGCGTGCTGACCCATCTCGACGCCGCGCCGAGCCGCACTTCGCTGCCGGACATGATGCCCCCGCTCAAGCGCCTGCTGTCGCCGGTCAACCTGCTGCCGCGCCTGCTGCGGCGGCGCAGTTCGAAGGGCGCGGTCTATCTCAATGTCTCCCATGAAGGGCTGAACTCGATCAACGGCGTGCGTTCCATGGTGCGCGGCCACGGGCTCAAGCCGATCTATCTGGTGCATGATCTCATTCCCCTCACCCACCCCGAATATGTCCGGCCGGGCGACGCGGAAAAGCACGAGACGCGCATGCGCACCGTGCTCGGCTCCGCCGAGGCGATCATCGCCAATTCGCACCACACGCTGGATCAGCTGAAATCCTTCGCCGAGCGCAACGACATGAGCGTGCCGGCAAACATCGTCAGCCCGCTCGGCATCGAGGACGAGTTCGGCATGGACGCGCCGGTGGAGGCGCCGGGCCACCCCTTCTTCCTCACCGTCGGCACGATCGAGCCGCGCAAGAACCACCTCGTGCTGCTGCACGCCTGGCGCGCGCTGGTGGAGAAGCTGGGCCCCAAGGCGCCCAAGCTGATCATCGTCGGCCGGCGCGGATGGGAGAACGAGAACGTCATCGACATCATCGAGCGCTGCCAGACGCTCGGCAACCATGTGCTGGAGTGCAACCGGCTGCCGGACGTGCACCTGCGCCGGCTGATGAAGCAGTCGCAGGCCGTGCTGTTCCCCTCCTTCGCCGAGGGCTACGGCCTGCCGCTCTTCGAGGCCATGGCGCTGCGGGTGCCGGTGATCTGCTCCGACCTGCAGGCTTTCCGCGACATCGCGGGGACCGCGCCGCGCTATCTCGACCCGATCGACGGGCTCGGCTGGGCGCGGGCGATCGAGGATTATGCGCGGCCGGATTCCACCGCGCGGGCGGTGCAGCTGCAGGCGCTGCAACATATCCGCATGCCGCGCTGGTCGGATCATTTCTCGATCGTCGATCGCCTCATCGAGGCCGTCGCCGCGCCCGCCCCCGCGCCGCTGCCCGCGCCGTCCTGGCGCCCGGCCACCAGCGCGGAGCGCACGAGGGCGTTGATTTCCGCCGGCGAACGCCTGGAGGGCGCCCGCCCCTCCTTCGGCTTCGCCGCCGCCCAACCGCATTCGAGCACGAGGTAGTCGGTGGCCCGGTCCTCAGCCAGCGCCGCGTGCCCGGGAAGGAGCGGGGCATGATCGCCGTAGAACACCAGCAGCGCGCGGTCGGTCAGCGTGTCCAGCGCCGCCGCCACCAGTCCGAGCATGGCATCGGCATTGGCGAGGTGGTGGGCATACTGGGCGACCGGCTCGTCGATGGCGGGCAGGCGGCCGGGCCCGTAAGGGTCATGCGCCTCCATCGAGATCGACATGAGGAACAGCGCCTCGCCGGCTTCCGCCGCGGCGGAAATCTCGCGGGCGATGCGCCGGCCGAGCGCCCGGTCGCCGACATAGGGACCACAGCGGTCGGCCGGCTGGAAGGCATCCTCGCCGATGAACCGCGCGAAGCCGAGACGCGGGATCGCCCGGTCACGCCGGAAGAAACGGGCATCGTGAGGATGGATGAAGGCCGTGCGCCATCCGGCCGTCGCGAGAAGCCCGGCCAGCGACGCGGAGGCGAGCCGCGCGGGCCGCAGATAGGGGTCGAAACGGTCCATGCGCTGGCGCGCGAACGGCACGCCGGTAAGCATCTCCACCTCGGAGCGATGGGTATAGGCACCATAGCAGGACACATCGAGCCGGCCCTGCGCCAGCGCGCGGACACGCAGCCGGTCGAGATTGGGCAGGCTGAGCGGAACGCCATGGCGGCGCAGATCGGCGAAGGATTCCATCTGCAGCATCACCACCGCCCGGTAGCGCCCGTTCACCGCGACGGGAGCGACCGGCGGATCCCCCCGCTCCGCCCGTCCATCCCGGCGCCACAGGGCGAAGCCGGCGACGAGCGAGGCACTGAGGCCGAGCCTGGCGACGAATTGCTCGGGCGGGGTTTCCAGCAGCGGCGGCGCGAGGCGGGCGAGCAGGCGCGCAAGGCTGCCCGCCGCCGCCGGCAGAACGGCCGCGACCAGCAGGGCGAGGGCGAGGAGGCCCATCTGCGCCGGCCCACCGAACTGGCGCGGCTCGAACCATGTCCAGCCGGCGATCACGCCGAGCAGCAGCAGGGCCGCGAGGCCGATGCCGGCTGCGCTCCGGCGATCGACATAGAACAGGTCGGGATGGCGGATCAGCGTCGTCAGGAAGCCGAGATCGCTGAACACCAGAGGTTCGCGCAGATAGGCATATTTGACGCGCGATATGGTCACGAACACACCGAGCGTGACCAGCGTCGCCACCGCCGCGAAGAGCGGGCGCGCCGACAGGCCCAGCCAGAGCAGCCACAGCCACAGCACGACCGCCGCGCCGAGCAGCCACGCCGCCACCGGCGCGCGGTTTCCCGCCGCATGGCGCGGGGTCGCCAGCCGGTCCAGGCCTGCGGCGGCGGCCAGCATCACCAGCGGGATGGATATCGTCATGGCTGGACTGATCAGATCGAACATCACGCTTCATGTATTCATTTGAAGGATGCAGCGAGACTAGACAATCAATCTGATCATATCTACGGTAAAAATACTATCGTGATCGAAGGTATAATATCGATATACGAACTATATATATCCAATATTCGAAATATACTCGAAGTTCATGCATGGTTGGGCCCGCGGCGCTGACGGTGGAGGTTGCATAGATGAGTAAGCTGCACCCGTTTCTCGGCATGGCGAGGGACACCTCGCTGGAGCCGGCGCCCGGTGCGCCGGCCAAGGCCAAGACCGCGCGGCCACTTCCGCACGCGCTGACGGAGGCCACGCCGGAGCCGGTGCGGGCGCGGGCCAAGCCGGCGGCGCGGCCGGTGGCCAAGCGCGATGCCTTTGCGCTGCCCGAGTTCGACGTGGCCGCTCTCGCCGAGCGGCTGCCGCGCAAGCGCCGGCAACGCCGCTCGATTGGCCTGTGGACCTCCTTCTTCCTGATGGTGGCGCTGCCGACGCTCGCCGCCGGCCTCTATTACGGACTCATCGTCTCCAACCAGTACCTGTCGGAATTCCGCTTCGCGGTGCGCAGCCAGGATTTCGCACCGGCCGGCGCCAGCGCCGCCAGCACCGCGCTCGGCGCGGCGGCACGGGCGGGCGGCTATACCGACAATTTCCTCGTCGTCGACTATCTCACCAGCCGCCAGGCGGTGGAGGACCTGAGCAAGACCCTCGATCTGCGGGCGATGTTCGACCGGCCCGGCGTCGACATTCTTTCGCGTCTCTCCGGCGACGACACGATGGAGAACCTCGTCAGCTACTGGCAGTCGATGATCGACGCCTCCTTCGACCTCGCCACCGGCCTCGCTTTGGTGCGGGTGCGCGCCTTCACGCCGGACGACGCCTATACGATCGCCGCAACGCTGGTGAAGCAGAGCGAAAAGCTCATCAACGAGATCTCGGCCCGCGCGCGCATCGACGCCGTGCGCTTCGCCGAATCCGACGTCAGCCGCGCCGAGCAGCGCCTGCGCGACGCCCGCGGCGCGCTGCGCCAGTTCCGCGACACCGAGCAGACGCCGGATGCGGCGCGCACCGCCGGCGGCACGCTCGACCTTGCCATGAAGCTGCGCGGGGAACTGGCCGGCCTGCAGTCGCAGCTCTCCTCGCTGCGCACCTACATGGATCCCAACGCGCCGACGGTGAAGGTGCTGGAAAGCCGCATCGCCGCCACGGCCAAGCAGATCACCGCCATCGAGCGCGAAATCGGCAAAGGCAACCGGGAGGTGGCCAACCGCGAGGTGGGCGGCCGCGAGGTGCAGGCCCCTGCCGCACAAGCCGGCACAGCCGGGGCGGCGACGGCGGCAGCGCCCGCCACCGGCAGCACGATGCCGGGCGCGGCGCCGGTGCTGTCCGACGTGCTGTCGAACTACGAGGATGTCGATCTCAGCCGTCAGTTCGCCGAGAAATATTACGACACCACCTTGTCGGCGCTGGAACTGGCCCGCTCGGAAGCGGCCGCGCAGCAGACCTATGTCGCGACCTATGTACAGCCGGCGCGGGCGCAGGCCAGCCTCTACCCGCAGCGGCTGATGACCACGCTGATCATCTTCCTCGCGGCCGGCGCCCTCTGGTTCGTCAGCGTGATGGTGTTCTTCTCCATCCGCGACCATGTCGCCTGAGCGGAAAGCGCGCGCGCCATGACCTTCAACCCGCTGTTCGACGCCTCCCCGCGCCGCCTGCGACCGGCCCAGATCGCGGCCGGCCTGCGGACGCAGGGGCGCGTCATCCTCGCGCTGATGCTGCGCGAGATGCGGCTGCGCTCGGTCCACTCGCGGCTCAGCTACCTGCTGGCGCTGCTGGAGCCGATCCTGCAGCTCACCATGATGATGGGCATTTTCTCGCTGATCGGCCGGCGGCCGGAATTCGGCACCAGCCTGCTCCTGTTCCTGGGAACCGGCATCCTGCCCTTCTTCCTGTTCACCCATGTCTCGGGCCGCACCACCGGCGCGATCCGCGCGAGCGGACTGGTGCGGGCGCTCACCCCCATCCAGCCGCTGGACATCATGGTGGCGCGCGCCCTGCTGGAGACGGCGACGCTGCTCATCGTCGCCATGCTGCTGTTCACCTTCATCTACGCGACCGGCGTGAAGGACGCGATCCCGGTGCGCCCGATGCTGGCCATCCAGGGGTTCGCCGCCACCGCGCTGCTCGCCATCGGCGTCGGGTTGATCAACGGAGTGATCGGCGCCTTCTTCCGGCTCTACGCGGTGATCTACGGCGTGTTCTCGCGCTCGCTCATCTTCCTGTCCGGCGTGTTCTTCGTGCCCGATTTCATGCCCCCGGCCATCCGCTACTGGATCAGCTGGAACCCGCTGCTGCACGGGCTGGAATGGTTCCGCTCCGGTTTCTACCTCACCTATCCCACGCTGACCCTCGACCGCACCTACCTGATCGGCTTCGGCCTCGTCTCGCTGCTGATCGGGCTGGCGCTCGAACGCGTGTTCCGCGCGAGGCTGGTATGATGGCGGTGGAACTGCGCGACGTCGCCAAGGGCTATCGCGGCCCGCACGGGCAGGCCCGCGTGTTCGAACATCTCGACGCTGCCTTTCCGCGCGGCGCCTCGGTCGGCATCCTGGGTGCGCGCGGCGCCGGCAAGTCGACGCTGATCCGGCTGATCGGCGGCTCCACCCTGCCCGATCGCGGCCGGATCCGCCGCCATGGCGCGATATCGCCGCCGGTGGCGACGACGCAGGCCTATCACGCCGCGCTGACCGGGCGCGAGAACCTGCATTTCGTGGCGCGGGTCAACGGCTTCGACGGCGAGGCGGCAGCCGATTTCGTCGCCCGCTTCGCCCAGCTGGAAGAGGCGATCGACCAGCCGCTGCAGAGCTACACGCGCGACCGGCGCGCCCGCTTCCTGTTCGCGGCCTCCTATGCGCTGCCGTTCGACATCTACCTCGCCGACGAGGTGCTGTTCGGCGGCGCCGGCGCCTTCCGCGCGCGCTGCGTCGACCTGGTGCAGGCGCGCCGGAGCCAGGCCAGCTTCATCTTCACCTCCCGGTCGCCGCAGATGCTGCGCCGCTTCGCCGATATCGGCGCGGTGCTGCACGAGGGCCGGCTGCACATGTTCGAGCGGATCGGCGACGCCATCCGTCTCTTTCGCACCCTCGACGCCAGCGCCGCCGCCGAACTGGACGACGCGCTGGAGGATGAGGACAGCGAAGCGGAGCGGCTGATCGACGAACCCTTCGGGCCGCCCGCCTGAAATCCCCCCTCCCCCTCGGCCGGGAATGCCCCAGCCCCAACCTGAAGGAGCCGACATGAGCGATCTTCCCGAAATCAGCCGCGAACTCGAGCGTTTCGTTGCCCGCCGCCTCGTGGAATTCGACCAGGCCGCGTGGAAGGAACTCAGCGTGCAGAAGCGCAAGGAGTGCATCCAGGCCGCTCGCCGCGCGCTGAAGGCGGAGCGCAACTTCTTCGCCCGCCAGGCCAACACCGCCGCAAGCACCGGCGCGGGCGCGATCTTCGCGGCCGAGTGAGCGACCAAAGGGGCCGGCGCCGGCCTGAACAGCCGGCGCCGGCTCGTTCCGGTGACAGTAGTCGCACCTTACCTTGCGTATATCGGCGACGGTATTATCGTATATTTCAAGATTACATGCATTTTCTTATGTGCCATAACGATCACACATATTGATTTTGCGAGACGATTTGACCTTGAAGTATAGAATTGATAACCCCGATCCGGCTTAGTTAAGCTGCATGAAAGCCATAAGGATCGATTGGTTTGATTATCCGGGGTCCAAAGGTCCGCATTGCCGGCCTTGCCATGCTGGGCATGCTGCTCGGCGGATGCGTGTTTTTCCCTGGTTCCGGGCCGACGACCCAGGAGGTCATGAAGCCGCAGGAGCCGATCGACTATGAAATCGTCGATGTCGACGCGGAGGCGGTGAACGCCATGCGCCTGTGGCGCTCGGCAAGCCTTGCCAGCAGCTTCGGCGTGCGCAAGCCGGCCCCCGAGACGCGGGTGAACGTGGGCGATGTCGTGCAGGTCTCGATCTGGGAAGCCAGTTCCGGCGGCCTGTTCGGCGGGCGCGGCGCGGTCGAGACGGGCTCGGGCAGCGAGACCCTGCCGCCGCAGACGGTGGATCGCGACGGCCGCATCAAGGTGCCCTATGTCGGCGAGGTGCCGGTGGTGGGCAAGCGGCCGAGCGAGATCGCCAGCAGCATCGAGAAGAGCCTCACCGGCAAGGCGATCGAGCCGCAGGTGCTCGTCACCCTGCCGCAGCAGACCTCCGCCTCCGTGGTGGTGGTCGGCGACCTCACCGGCGCCGGCCGGGTCAATCTCAACGTCAAGGGCGACCGGCTGCTCGAAGTGATCGCCCAGGCCGGCGGCATCAAGGCCCCGCCGCACGAGACCTTCGTGCGGGTGACGCGCGGCTCGCGCGCCGCGACGATGCAGCTTTCCGCCGTGCTGGCCAGCCCGGCCGAGGACATTTTCATGCAGCCCGGCGACACGGTCTACGTGTTCCGCCGGCCGCAGACCTTCACCGCGCTCGGCGCGGTCAAGGGCGCGGGCGAAGTGGCGATCGACCGCGAGGACTTCACCGTCGCCGAGGCGGTGGGCTCTTCCGGCGGCCTGATCGACGCCCAGGCCGACCCCAGCGGCGTGTTCATCTTCCGCTATGAGCAGGCGGCCGTGGTGCGCGCCATGGACCCCGATTCGCCGCACCTTTCCGGCAACAGCGCGGTGCCGGTCATCTACCGGCTGAACCTCAAGGACCCCTCGGGCTATTTCATCGCCCGCGCCTTCCCGGTTCGCGTCGGCGACATCGTCTATGTCGCCAACGCGCCCGGCACGGAATTCTCCAAGTTCCTGCGCATGGCGCTGATGATCAGCTCGCTCATCCGCACCAATGACGTGACCTGGTCCGCGGACTGAGGCATCGGGGCACTATCGGGCGGGACGTGAACGCATCACGCCCCGCCCGCCGCGGAAGGTTCGAGGGGGTCCGTGGGGGGCCAGGGAGGACATCATGCGGAAGGGCTTTCATTCGGGAGCGGCGCTCATTGCCTGCCTCGCACTGCCGCTCGCCGCGCCGGTGCGCGCGGCCGAGCCGGTACCGATCGCCGATTTCATGATCATGGATGTCTGCGTCGATGCGGGCGACCGCATCCTGCCCCGGCTCGTCCCGGGCGACGAGGCCTGCACGCGCCGCCGCGACATAAGACCGGGCGAGACGCCGCCTTATGAACTGCGCAACTTCCTCAATCCCGGCCATGGCTGCACCGAGGATGGCGGCACGGTCGCCAAGCTCAACCGGCCGGTGGCGCGGGACGGCACGATACGTATCGTCTCCTCCACCCTCAACGTGGCGGTGAGCGGCTGTGCCGGCACGCGCGGGCGGCCCGGCGCGGCGGGTGACGGGGGGGCCTCGATCCAGTGGTATGATGAGGGGTATGGCTTCATCATGGGCAGCTACAGCCCGGTGGCACTGTCCATCTACCAGACGCCGCTGTGCCGGGACGGCAGCACCTCGTCGCGGCGTTTCTTCCGCGGCTGGGTCATCGGGCCGTCGGCGGTCCCCGCCGTGGGGACGACCGGCTTCGGCGTGTTCGAGGGGCGCCTCGCCACCGGGGCCGCCTCGCAGCTCTCCGCCACCTGCCCCACCCGCTACCGGCGCGCGCTGACCAGCTGGCTGGTCGCACCGATGCGCTACAGATCCGGGCGTGAACTGGTCTCCATCGTCTCCAGCCATTTCGCGCAGGTGAGCCGCGACGGGCTCTCGCCGGGGGAGACGATGCAGATGGAGCAGACCTACTGGACCCGCGAATTCGGCCTGTCGCGCTGGGAGAAATGGGCACGGGAGGGCTGGGTGCATCCGCGCAGCGGCCGGCCGGCACCCGATCTCGCCCGCGAACTCTACCAGCGCGGGCGCTGCGGCGCCCCGGTCGCCGGGAGCTTCGACATCTCCCCGCGCACCCGCTTCACGCCGGCGCCCGGCCATGACGACGCGCGCGACGGCGCCTATGTGCGGGCCATCCTCGACCCGCAGACCGGCGCGCGCACCCTCTGGTACATGACGCTGTGCGAGGACTACACCAATATCCATCCGCTGGCGGCCGGCAAGGCGCCGCCCGATGTCTCGCCCATCGCCGACCGCGCCTACTGGAACCCGTGAAGCGGCGCTGTCAACGGAAGGGCGGCTCGTCGAAGGAGCGCAGCTTGCGCGAATGGATGCTGGCGCCGGCTTCCTTCAGCTTGTCGAGCGCGGCGAGGCCGATCCTGAGATGTTCGCTCACGGCACGCTCATAAAAGGCGTTGGCGGCGCCGGGCAGCTTGATCTCGCCATGCAGCGGCTTGTCGGAGACGCAGAGCAGCGTGCCATAGGGCACGCGCAGCCGGTAGCCCTGCGCGGCGATGGTGCCCGATTCCATGTCCACCGCGATGGCGCGCGAGAGGTTGATGCGGCGGCGCTCCTGGGTCCAGCGCAGTTCCCAGTTGCGGTCATCCTGCGTGACCACCGTGCCGGTACGCAGGCGCCGCTTGAGCTGCTCGCCGACCTCGCCCGTCACCTCCGCCGCCGCCTGCTGCAGCGCCACCTGCACCTCGGCCAGCGCGGGGATCGGAATGTCGGGCGGCACCAGTTCGTCCAGGATGCCGTCCTGCCGGAGATAGGCGTGGGCGAGCACGTAATCGCCGATCACCTGCGTCTGCCGCAGCCCCCCGCAATGGCCGACCATGAGCCAGCAATGCGGGCGCAGCACCGCGAGGTGGTCGGTCACGGTCTTGGCGTTGGACGGGCCGACGCCGATATTGACCAGCGTCACCCCTTGCCCACCCGGCCGCACGAGATGATAGGCCGGCATCTGGTAGCGGTGCCACGGCGCGCTCATCACCCGCTCCACCGCATCGGCGTCCAGACCCGCGCGGTCGATCCGCACCCCGCCCGGCGTCACCAGCGCCTGCGCCGTGCCCGCCGCAATCTCGGCAAGGCCGGCGCGCACGAACTGGTCGACATAGCGGTGATAATTGGTGAGCAGGATCCAGGACTGGAAGCACCGCCAGTCCGTGCCGGTATAGTGCACGAGGCGGCGCAGCGAATAATCGGTGCGTACCGCGTCGAACAGCGCCAGCGGGCGCGGCTCGCCCTCCACCAGTTCGAACGTGCCGTCGGCAATCTCGTCGCCGACCAGCGACAGGAGCGGCGTGGGGAAATGCCGGGCGAGATCGGAGGCCGTGACCGTGCCGCGGCCAAGCTCGTCGCCCCCCTCCAGCGCGTAGGGATAGGGAATTTCCTGGTGGCTGATGCCGGTCTCGATCCGCGCGCCATATTCGGCGACCAGCGGGGTCAGCTGGTCGAGCAGGTAGGCGCGGAATTCCGCCGGCTGGGTCACGCTGGTCTGATGGATGCCCGACACCGCGAATTTCGCATAGCCCCGCTGGCTCTTCACCATCGGGGAGAGGTAGGGCTCATGCGTCACGCGCAGCAGCGGGTAGCGGTAGCGCGCCCGCTCCTCGGGGGTCGGGGCCTGCCCGGTCTCGAAGAAGCGCTGCAGGTCGCCGCGCAGGGCCTCGCGTGCCGCCCGGTAGAGCGCGTCCAGCCGGTCGATGGCTGCCTCGGGAGTAGCCGCCGTCTCGAACATCATCGCACCCCTTGCCTGCCGACCCTGCTGCCAGAGCATCTCCGGTGAACTCCGGTTCACCGGAAATGCTCTAGGTCTTTGTTTCAACGCGTTTTCTTGACGCGAACCGGAACCCACTTCGCTCGAAAACGCTCTAGCGCGGATCGCGGCAAAGGTGAAGGGCACCGTCCGCCAGCCGGCCGGCCGTCCCGTGCTCAGCGCCAGCCGAGCGCCGGGGCGACATGGGTGAGGATGGCCTCGATGACATGGGCGTTATACGCGACGCCCAGCTGGTTGGGCACGGTCAGCAGCAGCGTGTCGGCCTCCGCGATGGCCTCGTCCTGCTTCAGCTGCTCGATCAGCCGGTCGGGCTCGGCGGCATAGGAGCGGCCGAAGATCGCCCGCGTGCTGGCGTCGATGAAGCCGACATGGTCGCTCTCCTGGCCCGAGCGGCCGAAATAGAGGCGGTCCTGATCATCCACCAGCGCGAAGATGGAGCGGCTGACCGACACGCGCGGGGTGCGCGTGTGCCCCGCCTCCTTCCAGGCTTCGCGATAGGCGCGGATCTGCGCGGCCTGCTGCAGGTGAAACGGCTCGCCGGTCTCGTCATCCTTGAGCGTCGAGCTCTGCAGGTTGAGGCCGAGCTTTGCCGCCCACATGGCGGTGGCATTGGAGCCGGCGCCCCACCAGATGCGCTCGCGCAGGCCCGGCGCATGCGGCTCCAGCCGCAACAGGCCCGGCGGGTTGGGAAACATCGGGCGGGGATTGGGTTGGGCGAAGCCCTCGCCCTTCAACGCCTCCAGCAGCACTTCCGCGTGGCGCCGGCCCATGTCGGCATCGTTTTGTCCCTCGGGCGGGGCGTAGCCGAAATAGCGCCAGCCATCGATCACCTGCTCGGGCGAGCCGCGGCTGATGCCGAGCTGGAGGCGCCCGCCGGAAATGAGATCGGCGGCGCCGGCATCCTCCGCCATGTACATCGGGTTCTCGTAGCGCATGTCGATGACCGCGGTGCCGATCTCGATGCGGCTCGTCTTCGCGCCCACCGCCGCCAGCAGCGGAAAGGGCGAGGCGAGCTGGCGGGCGAAATGGTGCACGCGAAAATAGGCGCCGTCCGCGCCCAGCTGCTCGGCCGCCACCGCGAGTTCGATGGATTGCAGCAGCGCATCGCCCGCCGAGCGCGTCCCGGAATTGGCCGAGGGCGTCCAGTGCCCGAATGACAGGAAACCGATCTTCTTCATCACATTCTACCAACATCGACAGGAAAACAGGCCGGCAGCCCGCGGCCCGGGAGCCAGCCGCGCGAAGCGGGGCGCCGGTGGACGCGGCGGCACAGCTTTACCCCAGAGATCGGCACGGCATCGATCGCCCGCGACACGATCGCGTGATCCTGCCGGCACCGCCGCCAAGCTACTTGCCTTAAAATAATTCGTTTCCTATCAATTAGCCATGAACGTACTTCCCCCGCCCGATCTGATGGCGCTCCAGCGCGCCTTGACCGCGCAGCTGCTCCAGGCCGGGCGGCACTGGCGGCGCTGCGCCGAGCGCGAGCTGGAATCCTACGGCATCTCCGAGGCCTGCGCCGCGCCGCTGCTCTGGGCCGGCCGGCTGGGCGGGGGCGTGCGGCAGGTGACGCTGGCGAGCCATGTGGGAATCGAGGGACCCTCGCTGGTGCGGCTGCTCGACCAACTTGCCGCCGCCGCACTCATCGAGCGCCGGGACGACCCCACCGATCGGCGCGCCAAGACCATCTGGCTCACCGCCGCCGGCGAAGCGCTCGCCGCGCGCATCGAGGACATGCTGGTCGGCGTGCGCGCGCGCGTTCTCGCCGGCTTCGACCGGGCGGACCTCGAAGCCGCGCTGCGGGTGCTCACCGCGTTCGACGAGACATCCGTCCGCCCTGCCGAGGAAGAGGCGCTGCCGTGACCCTGCCGCCGTGGCGCGACTGGCTTTTCACCGGCAAAGCCTTCCTCGCCTCCATGCTCGCGCTCTATATCGCCCTCGCCTTCGACCTGCCGCGCCCCTACTGGGCGATGGCGGCGGTCTATGTCGTGGCCAATCCGCTGGCCGGCGCGACGAGTTCCAAGGGACTCTATCGCGCGCTCGGCACGCTCATCGGCGCGGGCGCGGCGGTGTTCTTCGTGCCGCTCTTCGTCAACGCGCCGGAACTGCTCTGCCTCGTCGTGGCGCTGTGGACCGGTTGCCTGCTCTACGTCTCCATGCTCGACCGCACGCCGCGCAGCTACGTGTTCATGCTCGCCGGCTACAGCCTGCCGCTGATCGCCCTGCCGGTCGTTGGCAGCCCCGAACAGATTTTCGACGTCGCTCTGGCACGCAGCGAGGAGATCATCATCGGCATCACCTGCGCCACGCTGGTCGGCGCCGTGGTGTTTCCCACCAGCGTCGGCACGGCGCTTTCCGCGCGCCTGCGCGGCGTGCTCGGCGATGCCGCCGCCTGGGCGGGGGAAATCCTGCGCGGCGAAGGCGCGCTGCCGGCGACGCCGCTGCGCCGCCAGAAGCTCGCCGCCGACATTGCCGGGCTCGACCTCATCATCAGCCAGCTGTCCTATGACGCCGCCACGCGCGACGTGGTGCCCCAGGCGCGCGAATTGCGCGGACGGCTGCTCATGCTGCTGCCGCTGCTCTCCTCCCTCGCCGACCGTCTGCACGCGCTGAAGGCGCAGGGCGGCCGCCTCCCGCCCGACATTGGGACGCTGCTGAACCGCGCGGCCGATCTCCTCGCCGTGCCGACGACGGCGGAACCCGCGCAGGTGGACGCGCTCATCGCCGCCATCGGAGCGCTGCGGCCGCAGGAACCCGCCGACTGGAACGACCTGATGAGGACCAGCGCGCTCGACCGGCTCGGCGAGATCCTCGCCCTGTGGAGCGACACCCTCTGCCTGCACGCGGCCATCGAGAGCGGCCGACACGCGGGCCCGTGGCGGCCGCGCTTCCGCCATCGCAAGGTGGTCGGCCCGGCGCGCCATTATGATGTCGGCCTGATGCTGTTTTCCGCCGGCTCCTGCGTGCTCGCCACGCTGGCGGTCTGCGCGTTCTGGATCGCCAGCGGCTGGGCGAACGGGGCGGGCGCGGTGATGATGACCGCGGTCGCCTGTTCCTTCTTCGCGGCGATGGACCGGCCGGCGCCGTTCATCCGCTCCATGGCGATCTGGAGCGGGGTCAGCATCCTTGTCGCGGGCGTCTACCTCTTCGCCATCCTGCCGCTAGTGCATGATTTCGAGATGCTGGTTCTGGTCTTCGCGCCCCCCTTCCTGCTGCTGGGGCTGATGATCCCCCGCCCGCAGCTGACCATGCTGGCCATGCTGATGGCGGTGAACACCGCCTCCTTCGTGGCCATGCAGAACCGCTACAGCGTCGATTTCGGCAGCTTCGCCAATGAGGGGCTGGCGGCCATGGCCGGGCTCACCTTCGCCTTCGTGTGGACGCTCGCCACCCGCCCGTTCGGCGCGGAAATCGCCGCGCGCCGGCTGGTTCGCGCCGGCTGGGCGGATCTGGCGCAGACCGCGGCCGGGCGCCAGCGCGGCGATCCCGAGAGGCTGGCCGGCCGCCTGCTCGACCGGCTGGGCCAGCTCATTCCGCGCCTCGCGGTGATCGACGACCGCGAACTGGCCAGCGTGGACGGGTTCGCCGACGTGCGGGTCGGCTTCAACATCGTCGAACTGCAGAAGACCCGGCGCGCCATGGCCGCTCCCCACCTGAGCGCGCGCCACCTCACGGCGCCTCACCTCACGGCGCCCCACCGCGCGGCGATCGACGCGGTGCTCGCGGGCGTGGCCGCGCTTTATCGCCGGCGCGCCGCCAGCCGCCGGATGGTGCCCGCTCCGCCCGAACTGTGCGACGCGCTGGATCACGCGCTGCGGCTTGCCGCCGCCCGTGAGGGCGGGGAAGCCCGGCGCACGCTCGACGCGCTGGTCGGGCTGAGGCGGGTGTTCTTTCCCGACAGGCCGGGCCCGGCCGGCGATTTCCGACCGGCGCCGCGCGGCGAACCGATGCTCATGGCCGCGGAGTAGCGCGATGACCGGCGAACTCGATCTCTACGGCGTCTACATTCCCAACCTTCTCGCGCTGATGCTGGCGACGCTGCTGGTGAGCCTGATGGTGCGGCGGGTGCTGGCCTTTCTCGGCGTCTATGCCCTCGTCTGGCATCGCGGGCTGTTCGACGTCGCCCTTTATGTCGTCCTGCTGCAGGCCCTGTCCCTGCTGTCCCAATGGTGGCTGTCATGACCCTTTCGCTGCGCGGTACGCTCCGCGTCCTCGCCACGCTGGCCATCGTCCTCGCCGCGCTCGGGTCGGGACGCGCGCTGTGGTCGCACTACATGGACGAACCGTGGACACGCGACGCCAAGGTGCGCGCCGACATCGTGGGCGTCGCCCCCGACGTCACCGGCTTCGTCAGCGAGGTGCGGGTGCGCGACAACGCGGCTGTAAGACAAGGCGACGTGCTCTTCCGCATCGACCGCGCCCGCTTCGCCATCGCGCTGGAACAGGCAGAGGCGGTCCTCGACGGGCGCAAGGCGGCGCTGGAGCAGGCCACGCGCGACCGCCAGCGCTACGAGCAGCTCAAGGACGTGGTGTCGGACCAGAAGACCGAGCAGATGCGCATGTCGGAGAGCGAGGCCTCCGCCGCCTATCGCCAGGCGCTGGCCGACCGTGAGCTGGCGCGGCTCAACCTGGAACGCTCGGACGTGAAGGCGCCGGTCAACGGCACGATTGCCAATCTCAGCCTGCGGCCCGGCGACTATGTGAGCGCGGGCAAGGCCGAACTCGCGCTGGTCGACACCGATTCCGTGCGGATCGAGGGCTATTTCGAGGAGACCAAGCTGGCGCGCATCCATGTCGGCGCGCCGGTGTCGATCCGCCTGATGGGGCAGGACACGCCCCTGCATGGCCATGTCGAGAGCATCGCCGCCGGCATCGAGGATCGCGAGCGCACGGTGGGCAACGGGCTGCTCGCCAACATCAACCCCACCTTCAGCTGGGTACGGCTCGCCCAGCGCGTGCCGGTGCGGATCGCACTCGACGAGACGCCGGATCCGGCGCGGCTGGTGGCCGGCCTCACCGCCACCGTCTCCGTCGAGCCCGACAACCGCGCCCTCGCGACCGCGCCGGCGCCGGGCCGTTCGTGACGCGAGCCGCCCCGCGGGGCGGCTCCGTCTTCACACGGGCGCCTCAGCCGCGCGGCTGGATGCCGACCTGACCGCGCGGGAAGCGGGCGATCACGGCGGGGTCGATGTTGAGATGCTGGGCGACGAGTTCCGGCGGCGCATGGGTCAGCCAGTCGGAGAGATCGACCTCCTGATATTCCGCCGTCCGGAATACCGCGAGGACCTGCACGTCCTCGTCGCCGGTATTCTCGATGTAATGACCCTGGCTCTTCGGCACGACGCCGAGGTCGCCGGCCTGGAAGTCGATGGTCTGCGCGCGCGGCCCGGTGTTGAACACCGTCATGCGGCCGCGGCCCTTGATCCAGTACTGCCACTCATCGGCATTGGGGTGCCAGTGCATCTGGCGCAGCCCGCCCGGCTTTATGGTCTCGATCGCGGCGGCGACGGTCTTCGAGGCCTTGAAGGTGCGGCTGTCAGCCAGCTGCACCATGCCGGCGGCGTTCTGCTTCACCGGCTTGGTGCCGGTGAGTGAGAAGGTGAACGGCTCGGCGGGCGCACCGGCGCCGGCGACGGCGGCCTGATCGACCGCGAGCGGGGGCGGCTCCTGCCCCTGGAAAATCCACAGGTCCTGCAGCGGGATGTTCTTGAAGGTGTCCGCCGGCACGCCGAAATTCTGCGCCAGGATCTTCGGCGGGGTGTGCGCGAACCAGTCGGTCAGCAGCAGCGTGTTGTACTCGGACTGGAAGGCATCGTCGAAGACGAGGAGGAACTCGGCGCCATCGGGGCCGAGCCCCTGCAGCGAATGCGGGCAGCCGGCCGGGAAGAACCAGAGATCGCCGGCGCCGACGTCGGCGATGTAGGGATGACCGTACTGGTCGAGCACGGTGATCCGGCACTTGCCGTTGGTCATCAGCGCCCATTCGCCGGCGAGGTGCCAGTGCATCTCGCGGATGCCGCCCGCGCTGAGGCGCATGTTGACGCCTGAGACTTCCTTGGCGGCGGGAAACTCCGTGGCGGTGATCTGCCGCGCCCAGCCGCCGGCCTGGATGCGCTTGGGCATGATGTTGAAGGAGGACCACATCATCGGCATGTTGCCGACATCGGTGGCAGGCGGGTTCTGGAACGCGGGAATCTGCGCTTCCAGTGCCTTGTTCTGCGGGCCCGGGTTGGAAAGCGAGGAAGGGGTCGAGTTGATCGCGCCTTCCGGCGGCTGGTCGGGATTGCCGAAAGTGGCGGCGCTGGCGGTGCCCGAGGCAATGGCCGCGCTACCCATGGCACTCAGCGCCAATAGCGTGCGGCGGGAAAGGTCTTCCATGATCCGTGCTCCTGGTTTTCGCAGCCGGGCACGGAAGGGCGAGAGCCCCGCAGTGCATGCAGACCGGCCGAGGGACATGGCGGCGAACGCTCGCGGCTGTCCGGCGCCACGCTCTCCCCATGCATTCAGGCTGGGGGAAAGCTGCGCGGCAGTCTTTCCGCCCCGCATGGCGCACGAGCCGAGCCGTCGAATTGAAAACGACGGCGGCACGGCTTCAGTTTCCGCAGCCGATGCGCATCGAATCACCTACATTTCCAGTTCGAACGGCATGGTTTGACATCGAAGGACGGCCGACAACTCGGATCACCGTCGCCATCAGCTACTAAAATACCATGGAAAATCGAACTAAACCCGCGCGTCCCGCGGCGGGAGCTTTCGCAGCCCCGGTTTCCACAAGGCCGGCCCCGCCCGCGAGGGCCGCATCGTGCGATTGCGAAAGACCGACCGAGGGTAGATCCTGTTCGACGCTACGTCAGCCTGGCAGCCGCCGGGGATGACGGCCTTTCGCTCAATCTGGCGCCATGCTTTACGTTTGAGCAATCCGGTCCCCTCTTCCAGAAAGGGAGTTCAAAATGAACCGATCCCGCTTCCGATCCACCCTTCTCGCCTCCATCCTGCTGGCCGCGTTCAGCCTGCCGGCGGCGGCGGATGTGGTCTATAATCGCGGCAATTCGGCCGATCCGGAATCGCTGGACCCGCACAAGACCTCGACCGTCTACGAGGCGCATATCCTGCGCGACCTGTTCGAGGGTCTGGTGATGCAGGACGCGACCGCCAATCTCATTCCCGGCGCCGCGGCGAGCTGGACCGTGTCGCCCGACGGCACCGTCTACACCTTCAAGCTGCGGCCGGACGCGACCTGGTCGAATGGCGAGCCGCTGACCGCCGAGGACTTCGTCTATTCGCTGCGCCGCCTCGAGGACCCGGCCACCGGCGCCGAATATGCCTCCATGCTCTATGTCATCAAGAACGGCGAGGAAGTGAACACCGGCAAGGCCAAGCCGGAGACGCTCGGCGTGCGCGCCATCGATCCCAAGACGCTTGAGATCACGCTGAAATCGCCGACCCCCTATTTTCTCGAGGTGCTGACCCACCAGTCGACCTACCCGGTCAGCAAGGCCTCGATCGAGAAATTCGGCGCCGAGTGGATCAAGCCCGGCAACCTCGTCTCGAACGGTGCCTTCACGCTCACCGAATTCGTCCCCAACGACCACATCAAGCTGTCCAAGAACCCCAAGTTCCATGACGCGGCGACGGTGAAGCTCGACGCGGTGAACTACATTCCCACCGAGGATCGCTCCACCGCCATCAAGCGCTACGAGGCGGGCGAGCTGGATTCCAATGACGACCTGCCGACCGAGCAGTTGGCCGACCTGAAGAAGAAGTTCGGCGATCAGGTGAAGATCGGCCCGTATCTCGGCACGTACTACTACGCCATCAAGACCGACAAGGCGCCGTGGAACAACCCGAAGCTGCGCCGCGCCGTCTCGCTGCTGATCGACCGCGACTTCCTCGCCGAGAAGGTGTGGCAGAACTCCATGCTGCCGGCCTATTCCATGGTGCCCCCGGGCATTGACGGCTACACGCCGGCCGAGGCCGACTATGCCAAGACCTCGCAGATCGACCGCGAGGACGAAGCCAAGAAGATCCTCACCGATCTGGGCTACGGGCCGAACAAGCCGCTGAAGCTGGAAATCCGCTACAACACCTCGGAGAACCACAAGAACACCGCCGTGGCGATCCAGGAGCAGCTCAAGCCCTTCGGCATCGAGGTGACGCTGGTCAACACCGACACCAAGACCCATTACGGCCATCTGGAGCAGAAGGGCGACTTCGACTTCGCCCGCGCCGGCTGGATCGCCGACTACAAGGACCCCGAATCTTTCCTCGGCATCTCGCGCAAATCGAGCGGCAACAACTATTCCAGCTTCAACGACCTCGCCTTCGAGAAGCTGATGGACGAAGCCGCCGCTGCCGGCGGTGATCCGGCCGCGCGCATGAAGAAGCTGGCCGAGGCCGAGAAGGAACTGATCGACCAGCTCGGCAACCTGCCGCTGCTCTATTACAGCTACCACGACATCGTATCGCCCAAGCTCAAGGGCTGGCAGGCCAACGTCATGGACGTTCACCCCTCGCGCTTCATCTCGAAGTGATCACTGTCGAAGTGACCGCCTGACCGCTCTCCGCGGCGAGGCCGGCGGCCGGGATCATCCATCCCGCGCCGCCGGCCTCGCCTGCCAGCACGAGGACGACCCCCGTGGCACGCTACGTCCTGCGGCGGCTCTTGACCGCCATCCCGACGCTGTTCCTGATCGTCACCCTCTCCTTCTTCCTGCTGCGCGTCGCCCCGGGCGGGCCGTTCAGCCAGGAACACGGGCTGAGCCCGGAAGTGAAAGCCAATCTCGAGCGGGTCTACCAGCTCGACGCGCCGCTCTGGCGGCAATATCTCAACTATCTCGTCGGCCTGCTGCACGGCGATTTCGGCCCCAGCTACAACCTACCGGACTTCACCGTGGCCGACCTGTTCCGGGTCGGGCTGCCGGTATCGATGCAACTCGGCGCATCCGCACTCGTCCTGGCGCTGATCATCGGCTCGATCCTGGGCATCCTCGCCGCGCTGCGGCAGAATCGCGGCGTCGATTATGGCGTTGTGGCGCTCGCCACCGCCGGCTCGACCATCCCGACCTTCGTCATCGCCCCGCTCTACCAGTTGGTCTTCGCGCTGACGCTGGCCTGGGTGCCGGTGGCCGGCTGGGGCGGGGGCGCGCTGGTCAACAAGATCGGCCCGGTGCTGACGCTCGCGCTGCCGCAGATCGCCATCGTCGCCCGCCTCATGCGCGGGGCGATGATCGAGGCGCTGCGGGCCAACCATATCCGCACCGCCCGCGCGCTCGGCCTCAGCAGCTTCTCCGTTGTGGTCAAGCACGCGCTGCGCGGGGCGGTGCTGCCGATCATCTCCTATGCCGGACCTGCCGCCGCGGCGCTGCTGACCGGCTCGGTCGTGGTGGAAACGGTGTTCGCCATTCCCGGCGTCGGCCGCTACTTCGTCGATGCCGCGCTCAACCGCGACTACACGCTGGTCATGGGCACGGTGGTGGTGATCGCGGTCTTCGTCATCGTCTTCAACCTTCTCGTCGACCTCGCCTATGCGCTGGTCGATCCGCGGGTGCGCTATGAGTGACATGACAGCCCCGGCCGACGGCGCCGCCGTCCGGCCCTCCCTCACCCCCGCCGCGCCGCCGCCGGTCGCCAAGGGACGCTCGCTCTGGAGCGATGCGTGGCGCCGGCTCACCGCCAACCGCGCCGCCGTGGTCAGCGCCGTCTATCTCGTGGTGATGACCTTTGCCTGCCTGGTCGGCCCGCTGGTGACCGGCCACGACTACACGACCATCTACACCGACTATGTGCGCGTGCCGCCAAGCCTCACCCCCTACCCCAAGCAAGACCAGATCGCCGGCGCGCTGGAGGATGTGGTGAAGCGCATGCGGGTCGATCTCGTCGACTGGAGCGAGCAGGACGGGCGCGTCAGCGTCACCGTGCGTTCGGCGCGCGCCGTCGATCCGCGCGTGCTGCGCTATTTGGAACGCTCGCCGAGCTTCATCGACCCGCGCATCGAGAGCACGGAGCCGGATGGGCTCAGCATGACCATGAGCGCCGCCGTCGCCCGGCACTATTTCCTGTTCGGCACCGACAATACCGGGCGCGACCTGCTCACCCGGACGCTGATCGCCGGGCGCGTCTCGCTCGCCATCGGCCTGCTCGCCGGGCTGACCGCGGTGCTGATCGGCGTCACCTATGGCGCGGCCTCCGGTTTCCTCGGCGGGCGGGTGGACGATGTGATGATGCGCTTCGTCGACATCCTCTATTCGCTGCCCTTCATCTTCCTCGTCATCATGCTGGTGGTGTTCTTCGGTCGAAACTTCGTGCTGATGTTCATCGCGGTGGGAGCGGTGCAGTGGCTCGACATGGCCCGCATCGTGCGCGGGCAGGCACTCTCCATCCGCCGGCAGGAATATGTGCAGGCGGCGACGGCGATGGGCGTCTCGCCCGCCGGCATATTGTGGCGGCATGTGGTGCCCAACACGCTCGGACCGGTCGCGGTCTACATGACGCTGCTGGTGCCGCAGGTCATCCTCCTGGAGAGCTTCCTCTCCTATCTCGGCCTCGGCGTGCAGGAACCGCTCACCAGCTGGGGCGTGCTGATCGCGCAGGGCTCCAAGAACATTCCCTCGGCGAACTGGCTGCTGATCTTCCCCTCGCTCTTCCTGACATCGACGCTGTTCGCGCTGAACTTCCTCGGCGATGGCCTGCGCGATGCACTCGACCCGAAGGACCGCTGAGATGGAAGCGACCCTTTCTTCCGACCACCCGTTTTCCGACCACCCGTCTTCCGACAACGCGCCGCTGCTGGAGCTCAACGACCTCCGGGTCGGTTTCGACACACCGGACGGCGAGGTTCAGGCGGTGCGCGGCATCCGTCTCGCGCTTCATGCGCGCGAGACGCTGGCCGTGGTCGGCGAGAGCGGCTCCGGCAAGAGCCAGACCATGATGGCCGCCATGGGCCTGCTGGCCAAGAACGGCCGCGCCTCGGGAAGCGTGCGCTATCGCGGCCGGGAGATTCTCGGCCTGAAGGCAGCGGCGCTGAACGAGGTGCGCGGCGCCAAGATCGGCATGATCTTCCAGGAGCCGATGACCTCGCTCGACCCGCTCTACACGATCGGCAACCAGATCGCCGAGCCGCTGACCCGGCATCTGCGGCTGAGCGGCCGGGCGGCGCGCCAGCGCGCGGTGGAATTGCTGACCCTGGTCGGCATTCCCGATCCCGCCCGCCGGCTCGAAGCCTATCCGCACGAGCTTTCCGGCGGGCAGCGCCAGCGGGTGATGATCGCCATGGCGCTCGCCGCCGAGCCGGACGTGCTGATCGCCGACGAGCCGACCACCGCGCTCGACGTGACGGTGCAGGCGCAGATCATCGATCTCTTGCGCACGCTGCAGCAGCGTTTCGGCATGGGCATCGTCTTCATTACCCACGATCTCGGCCTCGCGCGGCACTTCGCCGACCGGGTGGCGGTGATGCGCCACGGCCTCGTGGTGGAGGAAGGCCCGGCGAGCGAGGTGCTCACCACGCCGAAGGCCGAGTACACGCGCATGCTGCTCGCCGCCGAGCCGACCGGCACCAAGGCGCCCCCGCCGGCCGACGCGCCCATCGTGCTGGAGGCGCGGCGCCTCAATGTCACCTTCAGGATCGGCGGCGGCCTGCTGGCCGGCCCCCCGCTGGTCATCCATGCCGTGAACAATGTCAGCGTCACGCTGCGCGAGGGCCAGACCATCGGCATTGTCGGCGAATCCGGCTCGGGCAAGTCGACGCTCGGCCGGGCGCTGATCCGGCTGATCGAGGCACAGGGCGATATCCGCCTGTTCGGCGAGCCGGCAAACGCGCTCGACACGCAGTCGCTGCGGGCGCTGCGCCGGCAGGTGCAGATCGTGTTCCAGGACCCGTTCGGCTCGCTCTCCCCGCGCATGACGGTGGGCGAGATCATCACCGAAGGCCTGCGCGTTCATGCCCCCCACCTCGACCGGCGGGCGCGCGAGCGGCTCGCGGTGCAAGCGCTGGAGGATGTCAGTCTCGACCCCGGCTTGCGCAACCGCTACCCGCACGAATTTTCCGGCGGGCAGCGCCAGCGCATCGCCATCGCCCGCGCGGTGATCCTCAAGCCCCGCGTGCTGGTGCTGGACGAGCCGACCTCGGCACTCGACCGCTCGGTGCAGAAGGACATCGTGGAATTGCTGCGGCGACTGCAGGGCGAGCATGGCCTGTCCTATCTCTTCATCAGCCACGACCTGTCGGTGGTGCGGGCGCTGTCGGACTGGATCATGGTGATGCGGGCCGGGCAGGTCGTGGAGGCGGGCCCGACCGACGAGGTGTTCCGCGCGCCCGCCGCCGCCTATACGCGCGAACTCATCGCCGCCGCGTTCGGCCTGAGCGATACGCCGGTCGCCCCGGCGGCTCCCGACCTGCCGCGCGGTGTGGCGCTCGGCTGAGCGGGGCGTGCACCGAATGCGCGGCGGGGCACGGCCCGCTGCGCATTCGGTCATGTGGACTTCGAATGCAGTCAATCAGCTGACGATGCGGGGGGTAGGCTTTTCCTTGCGGTGCCGGTGTCAACGGCATGATCGCCAACACGAGGGAACAGCAATGATTTCACGCCTTTTCGTGGCCTGTGCTGCCTTATCCGCAACGCTGCTTTCGCCGTCGGCCTTCGCTGCCGATCCGGCGGCCTGCGCCAAGCCGCGCTTTTCCGATGTCGGCTGGACCGACATCACCGCCACCACGGAGATCGCCCGGCAGTTGCTGGACGGGCTCGGCTACAAACCCGAAGTGTCGGTGCTCTCCGTCGCCATCACCTTCAAGGCGCTGGAGAATGGCGACCGCGACGTGTTCCTCGGCAACTGGATGCCGCTGCAGGAGCCGACGCAGGTGCCGCTGGTCAAGGCCGGCAAGATCGACATCGTCGCCACCAATCTCGAAGGCGCGCGCATCGGCTTCGCCACCTCCAAGGCCGCCTATGACGTGGGGCTCAAGACCTATGCCGACATCGCCAAGTTTCGCGACAAGCTCGGGGGCAAGATCTACGGCATCGAGGCGGGCAGCGGCGCCAACAATACCATCACCCGGATGATCGCGGACAACACGTTCGGCCTGAAGGGCTTCGATCTCGTCGAATCCAGCGAGCAGGGCATGCTGGCGCAGGTCACGCAGAAGATCCGCCAGAAGGAGCCGGTGGTGTTCTTCGGCTGGCGGCCGCACCCGATGAACGTCAACATGCCGATCGCCTACCTGGCCGACGGCAACGACGTGTTCGGCCCCCGGGATGGCGGCGCCACCGTGGTAACGCTCTCCCGGCCGGGCTACGTGAAGGACTGCCCGAATGTCGGCAAGCTGTTGACCAACCTCGTCTTCGACGTGGCGATGGAAGACCAGCTGATGAGCGACATTCTCGACAAGGGCCAGAGCGCGGATGTCGCCGTGCGCACCTGGCTCAAGGCCAACCCGGCCGCGGTGGACCGCTGGCTCGCCGGCGTCACCACGCTGGAAGGCAAGCCCGGCGCCCCCGCGGTCAAGAGCGGCCTCGGTCTCTGAGGCTGCCACCCAACGGCCAGTCGTGCCGAGGATGGCAGCCCTCCCCCCTCTCCCCGTCGGGGAGAGGGCTGGGGTGAGGGGTCTCGACGCTCCGCAAGCTTGTCTCCCCTCACCGACCCGCTTCGCGGGCCACCTCTCTCCAATGGGGAGAGGAATTGCAAGTCAGCCTCGTGAAACAAAGGGCCCGGTTACAGCCGGGCCCTTCGGGCGGCCGAGGGCGGCTGGCCGAACTGGCGGCGAAAGGCGCGCGACAGCGAGGCGATGGCGGAAAAGCCGGTGCGCTCGGCAATGTCGGCGATCGGCAGGTTGGTATCGAGCACCAGCCGCCGCGCCGCATTGAGCCGAAGCGTGACGTAATAGCCGCCCGGCGCCACATCCACCGTGCGCAGGAACAACGATTCCAGGCTGCGTGTCGACACCCCCACCCGCCGGGCGATGGCCGCGATGGTCAACGGCTGGTCGATATGCGTCTCCATGATGCGGATCGCCTCGGCCACGCGCGGCTCGTGCTGGCGGATGCGCCCCAGCGAGACGATGGGCTGCACGTCGGAGCCGGTCCGCACCTCCTCGTAGATGTAGAGGCTGGCCACATCCAGCGCCGCGGAATAGCCCTGCCGCGCGCGGATCAGCGCCAGCATGCAATCCAGCGCCGGCGTCGCCCCGCCGGTGGTGAAGACCGGCTCGTCCACCACCCAGCGATCCGGCTGCACGTCGGCATGGGGAAAGCGGGCGGCGAAATCCTCCAGATCCTCCCAATGCGTGGTGGCGCGGCGCCCGTCGAGCAGGCCGGCATAGCCGAGCAACCACGATCCCGATTCGATGCCGCCGACAATGGCCGAGCGCTTGGCCCCCATGCGGATCGCCTTGAGCACCGGCGCCGACGCATGGGTCGAGACATCGAACGCCGCCACCAGCACCAGCGCGTCCTGGCGCACGGCAGGGTCGAACGCGCCGTCCACCGGAATCGGCAGCCCGCAGCTCGCCACCGGCATCGCCCCGTCGATCGAGGTCAGCCGCCAGCGATAGGCGGGCCGGCCGAGCACACGGTTCGCCCCGCGCATCGGGTCCAGCGTCGCCGCCAGCGAGAGCAGCGACAGCCCGGAGAAGAGCAGCAACGTGACGTCGAGTGGCTCGTTGGAATGGGTGAAGATCATGGAGACACGATCGCGACGGCGGTTTCGCAAAAGGAAAAATGCTCTGCGGAACAAGTTGCGTCACATCGGCGCTTTGCCGTCAAGCTCGGCGCATCAGGTTGGAGGTTTCGATGCCACTTTCGATGAACCGCGATGTCTTCATCACCTGCGCCGTCACCGGCGCCGGCGATACGGTGGGCAAGTCTGCGCATGTGCCGGTGACGCCGCAGCAGATCGCCGCCAGCGCCATCGATGCCGCCCGGGCCGGTGCCGCCATCGTGCATTGCCACGTGCGCGATCCGCAGACCGGCGCGGCCTCCCGCCGGATCGATCTCTACCGCGAAGTGACCGACCGCATCCGCGCATCGGAGGTGGACGTGGTACTCAACCTCACCGCCGGCATGGGTGGCGACCTGGTGTTCGGCGGGGTCGAGAGCCCCTTTCCGCTCAACGCCGCGGCCACCGACATGGCGGGGGCCACCGAGCGCGTCGCCCATGTCGCCGAGTGCCTGCCGGAAATCTGTACGCTCGACTGCGGCACCATGAATTTCAGCCTCGGCGACTATGTCATGACCAACACGCCGGCCATGCTGCGCGAGATGGCCCGGCAGATGACGGCGCTCGGCGTGCGCCCCGAGATCGAGGCCTTCGACACCGGGCATCTGTGGTTCGCCAAGCAACTGGCCGAGGAAGGGCTGATCGAGGACCCGGTGCTGATCCAGCTCTGCATGGGCATTCCCTGGGGCGCCCCGGACGACCTCAACACCTATATGGCGATGGTCAACAATGTCCCCGCGAGCTGGACCTTCTCGGCCTTCTCGATCGGCCGCAACGCCATGGCCTACCCTGCCGCCGCCGTGCTGGCGGGCGGCAATGTCCGCGTCGGGCTGGAGGACAACCTCTATGCCGGCAAGGGCCAGCTCGCCACCAATGCGCAACTGGTCGAGAAGGCCGCCACGCTCGTGACCAACATGGGCGCGCGCATCATCGGCCCGGCCGAGGTGCGCGAGAAGCTCAAGCTGGTGAAGCGCTGAGGAGGCCGACATGACCCATCTCTCCCCCATCTCCCGCGCCGCCTGCATCGGCGGCGGCGTCATCGGCGGCGGCTGGATCGCCCGCTTCCTGCTCGCCGGCATCGACGTGACGGTGTTCGATCCGCACCCCGAGGCGCAGCGCATCGTCGGCGAGGTGCTCGCCAATGCCGAGCGCGCCTATGGGTTGCTGACCAATGCGCCCCTGCCACCGCGCGGGCAGCTCCGCTTCTGCGCCAGCCTTGCCGAGGCGGTGGCGGATGCCGAATGGGTGCAGGAGAGCGTGCCGGAGCGGCTCGACCTCAAGCGCCGCGTGCTGGCACAGATCGACGCCGCCGCGCCGCCGGATGCGCTGCTCGGCTCCTCGACCTCGGGCCTCAAGCCTTCCGACCTGCAGGAAGGGCTGGCGCATCCTGAGCGGCTGTTCGTCGCCCATCCCTACAACCCGGTCTACCTGCTGCCGCTCGTCGAGATCGTCGGCGGCCAAGCTACCGCGCCCGCCACCATCGCGCGGGCGAAGACGGTGCTGGACGCCATCGGCATGAAGGGCGTGGTCATCGCCCGCGAGATCGAGGCCTTCGTCGGCGACCGGCTCCTGGAGGCGCTGTGGCGCGAGGCGCTGTGGCTGATCAAGGACGACATCTGCGATGTCGAGACGCTCGACGACGTGATCCGCTATTCCTTCGGCCTGCGCTGGGCGCAGATGGGCCTGTTCCAGACCTATCGCATCGCCGGCGGCGAGGCCGGCATGCGGCATTTCCTCGCCCAGTTCGGCCCGTGCCTGCAATGGCCGTGGACCAAGCTCACCGATGTGGTCGACCTCGACGAGACGCTGGTGGAGAAGATCGGCGCGCAGTCGGACGCGCAGGCGGCGGGCCTGTCGATCCGCGAGCTGGAGCGCATCCGCGACGAGAATCTTGTCGGCATCGTGCAGGCGCTGAAAGCCGGGAACGGCGGCGAGGGCTGGGGCGCGGGCAGGCTGCTGGCCGATTTCGAGCGGCGGTTGCAGGCCAAGGCCGAGCCGGCCATTGCGATCGACGTCGAGGCGCCGCTCGCGCTGGTCGAGACGCGGGTGTCACCTGCCTGGATCGACTACAACGGCCACATGACCGAGCACCGCTATTTGCAGGTCTTCGGCGACGCAACCGATGCGCTGCTGCGGCTGATCGGCGTCGACCTCGCCTATGTCGAAGGCGGGCACAGCTACTACACCGTGGAAACTCACCTGCGGCATCTCGGCGAGGCGAAGCTCGGCGAGACGCTCCGCGCGACCTGCCAGATCCTCGCCAGCGACGACAAGCGGCTGCACCTGTTCCATCGCCTCTTTGCCGGGCCGGACGGCCGCGAGATCGCGACCGCCGAGCACATGCTGCTGCATGTCGATACCCACGCGGGACGCGCCACGCCCGCCCCGGCGGAGCTGCTCTCCCGGCTGGCCCCGCTCGCCGGCGCCCATGCCCGCCTGCCCGCCCCCCCGGCGGCCGGCCGGGCCGTGGGGCAGAAGCGGGCACCCCTCGCCGCCACCGCCTGAGACGCCGTCGTGACGGGGGCCGGCGGCCCCCCTCCCCGCGGCGGCGCAGCCGGGTTAGACAGGGGGCATGACCGCTCGCCCCCTCATCCTCTTTCCCGATCCCCGCCTCCGGCAAGTCGCCGCGCCGGTGACGCGTTTCGACGCCGAGCTATCCCGCCTCGCCGACGACCTCGTCGATACGATGCGGGCGGCGCCGGGCATCGGCATCACCGCCCCGCATATCGGCGTGGCGCTGCGCCTCGTCGCGCTGGAACTGCCGGACACGCGCGTGCGCCTCTATGCCAACCCGGTCCTCATCTGGCACTCGCTGGAGATGGCGCGCCATGCGGAAGGCAGCGTCTCCATGCCCGGCTTCACCGAGGAAGTGGAGCGCCCGGCCCGCGTGCGGGTGCACTATCAGGATCTCGATGGCCAGGTTCAGCAGGAGGAGGCCGACGGCCTTCTCGCCGTCTGCCATCAGCACGAGATCGACCAACTCGACGGCATCTTCTGGATCCAGCGCCTCTCGCGGCTCAAACGCGAGCGGCTGGTCAAGCGGCACCAGAAGCAATCGGCCGCGCGCTGAAGCTCTCTGCGCATGGGGAGGATGCAACGCCAAAATGGAAGGACGACGTCGCTCTGGCAACCCCGCGCACATGCGGGGCGATGATTCGTTGCCACCCGGCAGAATGCCCCCATGCGCGGCCGCTTCCCGACATCGAGCGATCGTTTCTCGCCGCGCCTTTGCGTTGGGATCGACGATTTTACACCCACGCACAATCGTTGAGAGGCTACGAAAAGTCATCGAATCAAGATAATATTTTCACAATTGAGTATAATTTCTCCGCGTTGCTTTTTAGAATATTTCAGTGTGAACGTAATTTGTAGATGAAAATGTATTTTAATTAAATTTTTACTTTTATATCTATTTTCAATCTGTCGCCGCAGAGGTTGTAATCATTCCAACAGAGCGCTGGCGTGGAACCTTCGAACCGGCTATGTCAGGGAGGCTGCGGTCAGGCGGAAGGATCGCGTGCGAATCCCGGTACGGATTGCGGAACGTGGGGAAAGAATGCTGACGGTTTCCACCGACAAGACGGCGGTCATCGCTGCCTATCTCGCCGAGACCGAGCAGGTCATCCGGCGCCTCGCGCCGCTCAGCGGCGTGATCGAAGCTGCCGCCGAGGCCTGGATGACGGCGCTGCGCAATGGCGGCAAGGTGATCTTCTGCGGCAATGGCGGCTCGGCGGCGGATGCCCAGCATCTGGCGGCCGAACTGATGGGCCGCTTCCTGTTCGACCGCGATCCGATGGCCGCCCTGTCGCTCACCGTGGACACCTCGGCGCTCACCGCGATCGGCAATGATTACGGCTACGAGAACGTCTTCTCCCGGCAGCTGCGCGGCATCGGCCGCGCGGGGGACGTGCTGGTCGGCATGTCCACCAGCGGCAACAGCGCCAATGTCGTGCGCGCCTTCGAGGCGGCGCGGGAGATGGGCATCGTCACCATGGGCCTCACCGGCGAAGGCGGCGGCGCGATGGCCGCGCTGTCGGATGTGCTCATCGCGGTGCCGCACAAGCAGACGAACCACATCCAGGAAGCCCACATCACCCTGGGGCACCTCATCTGCGCGCTGGTCGAGTCCGCCCTTTGCTCTCCCAAGCGCTGATCCTCTGCGGCGGGCTGGGCACCCGGCTCGGCGAGCTCACCGCCGCGACACCGAAGCCCATGCTGCCGGTGGCGGGACGCCCGTTCCTCGACCATCTCATCCAGCAGACCGCGCGCTACGGCATCACCCGTATCGTGCTGCTGGCCGGGCGCTTCGGCGAGCAGGTCGCCGCCGCCTATCACGGCCGCACCCTCTATGGCGCCACTATCGAGGTTGTGGTGGAACCCGCCCCGCTCGGCACGGGCGGCGCGCTTCGCTTCGCCGCCGACCGGCTGGAACCGGAATTCCTGCTGCTCAACGGCGATTCCTGGATCGATGCCGACATCGCCGGCTTCGCCCGCGCCTGGCGCACGGCCCGGGCCGATGACCCCACGCTCGCCGCGCAGATGCTGCTGCAGGTGGTGCCCGATGTCGCCCGCTTCGGCAGCGTGACGCTGGAGGGCAACCGCATCAGCGCCTTCCTGGAGAAGAGCACTGAGCGCGCCGGCACGGCCGGGCTGATCAATGCCGGCGTCTACCTTCTCACGCGCGACATTGTCGACCTCATCCCCCCCGCGATCGCCTGCTCGCTGGAAACCGACGTCCTGCCGCGCCTCGTGGCGCAGCGGCGGGTGGGTGCCGTGACGGCGCCGGAGGGCAGCTATTTCATCGATATCGGCGTGCCCGAGACCTTCGCCCGCGTGCAGACGGAACTGCCGCGCGTGCGCACGCGCCCGGCCCTGTTTCTCGATCGCGATGGCACGCTGAACCGCGATGCCGGCTATACCCACCGGGTCGAGGATCTCGACTGGATGCCCGGCGCGCGCGAGGCGATCGCGCATGCCAATGCCGCGGGCTATTACGTCTTCGTCGTCACCAATCAGGCGGGCGTGGCGCGCGGCCTCTATGACGAGGCGGCAATCGCGACCTTCCACGCGGCGATGCAGGAACAGCTTGGCGAAATCGGCGCTCATATCGACGCCATCGAGTGGTGCCCTCATCATGTGGATGGCACGGTCGAGACCTATCGGCGGGAGTGCGACCGGCGCAAGCCCGGGCCCGGCATGATCAACGACCTGCTGGCCGCCTGGCCGGTGGAGCGCGGGCTCAGCCTGCTGATCGGCGACAGCGATGCCGACATGGCGGCCGCCGAGGCCGCCGGCATCCGCGCCATCCGCTATCACGGCGGCTCATTGCTGGAACTGCTCAAGACATCGATCTGACCAATACCTTTAGCTACCAAGACTTTTCGCTGACCGAGACTTTCAGCTAATCAAGACTCCGATCCGAACGCCGAGGCATCACATGTGGATCAGCAAGACCCCGTTGCGGGCGAGCTTTCTGGGCGGGGGGACGGACTACCCCTCCCATTTCCGCTCCAACCCGGGCGCGGTGCTGGGCGGCACCATCGACAAATATGTCTACATCCAGGCGCTGCCGCTGTCCGCCGTCGCCGAGCAGGCGTTCCGCGTCACCTACCGTACCACGGAGAGCGTGCGGCGGATCGAGGACATCCAGCACCCGGTGGTGCGTGAAGCGCTGAAGCTCTATGGCTGGTCGGCGCCGCTCAACATCGCCACCATGTCCGATCTGCCGGGCAGCACGGGGCTCGGCAGTTCCTCCGCCTTCACGGTCGGCTTCATCAACCTCATCAACCGCATGCGCGGCATCGAGCTGACGCGCTACGAACTGGCGCGGCAGGCCATCCACATGGAGCAGGACATCCTGCAGGAGAATGTGGGTGTGCAGGACCAGATCCACGCCGCCTTCGGCGGGCTGGCGCGCTACGAGTTCACCGGCGATTCCTTCTCGATCGAGCCGCTGCGGCTGACCACGAGCCGCCTGACCCTGCTCAATTCCTCGCTGCTGCTGGTCTATACCGGTGGCCAGCGCAGTGCCTCGGCGGTGCTGCAGAACCAGGAGCAGCGCACCAAGTCCGGCGCCAACGAGGGCTACCTGCGCGAGATGTACGACATGACACGGGTCGGCGCGAGCCTGCTGGAATCGCAGGGCGACGACCTCAACACGGTCGTGCGCTTCGCCGAACTGCTCGACCATGGCTGGAAGCTGAAGCGCCAGCTGGGTTCGTCGGTCTCGAACTCGGCGATCGACGATCTCTATGTGCAGGGCAAGGAGCTTGGCGCCTGGGGCGGCAAGCTGCTGGGCGCCGGCGGCGGCGGGTTCGTGCTGTTCCTGGTGGACCCCAATCTGCGCCCCTTGTTCTCCGACCGGTTCGGCGACGGGAATGTAATACCGGTCTCGCTGACAAATGGCGGGTCGACGGTATCGAATATTCTCTGAGCGCGTTGCATCAAGGCGGCGATCAACGTTCTCATGTAGCAGAGTGAGACGAGCGCCCGGATGCTGGAAGGCAAGAGGCCGCGACCGGGGGGAGGCGAGCACATTGACGACGAACGGCGACCCGCCGCATCGTGAGGCGATTGCGTCCGGGAAAGACCGCGGCGCCCGGCCGGACCTTGCCGAGCTCGTGTCGCTTGATCTGCTCGCCGTGCTGTTCCGGCCGCTTGCGCGGCGTCCGTGGCCCGCTGCGACGGATGCAAGCGCGCTCTGCGTGCCGGCCCGCGACGACGCGCGCGGCGACGACGAACTGCGCGCCCTCGCCGGCGCGCAGGCCGTGCTGCGGCCGGACCTCGCCTCCGCGCGCGGGACGGGCGAGGTCCTTGCGGCGCTGGCCTCGGCGGACTTCGTCCTCACCGCATCGCTGCCGGTGGCGACGCTGGCGGCGGCCTGTCGCATTCCGTTCGCCTTCTGGGACGACGGCAGGCCGGGATCGGCCGCCGGGTGGCGGGAATTTGCCGATCGGATCGGCATCGATGCGCCGCCCCGCCGCACCATTCCCGAGGGCCGCGCCGTTTACGACACGCATATCCGCCCCGCGCTGGCGGCCGCTGCACAGCGGCCGGCGCCTGACTCCTGCGTCGATGAGAGCGAACGGCTCCGCACCGAGGCGGTCGCCCTCGGCCTGACGCTGGAGACGGCCCGCCTGACCGCGGAGCAGCAGGCGCGCAGCGCGGCGACGGATCTGGCGGCCGCGCACCGGCTCATCGAGACCTTGCGCCGCAAGGCAGGGGACAGCGAAACCAGCCGGCGCCGGACGGAACAGCGTCTGGCGGTGGTCTCCGCGGCGGGCGACCGGCTGGCGGAGGAGCTGCGCCGCGCCTATTCACGCCCGCTGCGCCCGCTGAAACGGGCGATCGAGCGCGCCGTGCTGCGCTTTCGGCTGCTGTTCGAGGGCAGCCTCCTCTCGCCCGAATCAGCCGAGCGACTGCGCCTGCGCATCGCCGAGCAGAAGCCGGCACCCTTCCGCCGCGACTGGTTTGCCGCCCGCAGCAGCGCCCTGCCAGCGGCCCGCGGCACGAACCCGGAAGCCGGCACCCCTCCCTACCCCGCCCCTCTCTCCGCTGCCGCGGGTCTCCGGGCCCCCACCCGACCCGCTCAACCCAAGGTGAAGATGTCGCTGCGCCGGGACTTGCATGTGAAGATGCTGCGGCTGGCGGCCCGGCTGGCCTCTCCCTTCTCCAAGCGCACGAAGGCACGGTTCTGCCGCTCCGCCGACAAGCGCGACCCTCGCGTCGCCTGGTTCCCCGCGCTGGGGCCGGGGGCCGAGACGCCCAATACGCCCCGTCGGGTCATCCAGCAGAAGAAGGCGCTGGCGGCCATCGGCGCGGAAACCCAGGTGCGGGTGCCGACATCCGAACAGCCGGTGGTCAGCATCATCGTGCCGACCTATGGCCAGGTGGACTACACCATGCGCTGCCTCGCCTCGCTGGCGGCCAATCCGCCGCGCCTGGCCTTCGAGGTGATCGTCATGGACGATGCCTTTCCTGGGCCGGAGGTCGAGCGGCTGCATCGCGGTATCGAGGGCGTGCGGGTCATCCGCAACGAGGTCAACAAGGGCTTCCTGCTCACCTGCAACGCCGCCGCCGCCGCCAGCCGCGGCGAGTTTCTGCTGTTTCTCAACAACGACACCGAAGTCATGCCCGGCGCGGTCGATGCGCTGGTCGATCCGCTTCGCGCCGACCCCGACATCGGCATGACCGGCTCCAAGCTGGTCTACCCCACAGGCCGCCTGCAGGAGGCGGGCGGCATCATCTGGAGCGACGGCTCGGGGTGGAATGTCGGCCGCAACGGCGATCCCGACCGGCCGGAATATGATTACCGGCGTGAGGTCGACTACATATCCGGCGCCTCGATCATGGTGGCCGCCGCGCTTTTCGCCGAACTGGGCGGGTTCGACCCGGCCTTTGCCCCGGCGTACTGCGAAGATTCCGATCTCGCCTTCCGCATCCGCCAGCGTGGCCTCAAGGTCGTCTACGAACCGCGATCGGTGGTGATCCATTTCGAGGGCATCTCGCACGGCACGGACGTGAACTCGGGCCTCAAGGCCTATCAGGTCACCAACACCGAAAGGCTGAAGAACCGCTGGAAGGACGTGCTGGAGCGCGAGCATTACGCCACGCCCGCCGAATTCGCCCGCGCGCGGGACCGCGCCCGGCACCGTCCGGTGATCCTGGTCGTCGACCATTACGTGCCCGAGCCCGACCGCGACGCGGGATCGCGGACGATGATGAGCTTCCTCATCGCGCTGCGCGAGGCCGGCTGGGTCGTCAAGTTCTGGCCGGAAAACCGGCTCTATTCCGCAACCTACACGCCGCCGCTGCAGGATCTCGGCATCGAGGTGCTCGATGCCCGCTGGCCCGGCGATTTCGAGAACTGGATGCGGGCGAACGGCGCGTTCGTCGACCACGTGCTGGTCAGCCGGCCGGCCGTGGCGCGCGGGGTGCTGATGGCGCTGATCACGCTCACCTCGGCGCGGCTCAGCTATTATGGCCACGACCTGCATTTCCTGCGCATGAAGCGGCAGGCCGAGGTGCTGGGCGACGCACGGCTGATGGCCGAGGCGCAGGAAATCGAGCGGCTGGAACGTCGGCTGTGGCGGCAGTTCGACGTGGTATTCTACCCCTCCCAGGTCGAGGCCGATCTGGTCCGGGCCAGCGCGCCGGGAACGCTGGCCAAGGCGGTGATCCCGTTCTGCTACGATCATTTCGAGGAACGGGCGGCACCCGTGCCGGGCCGGCTCATCCTGTTCGTGGCAGGCTTCGCCCACGCGCCCAATGTCGACGCCGCCGAGTTCCTGGTGAGCGAGGTGATGCCGCTGGTGCATGAGCGCCTGCCCGATGCTCGCCTTGCCCTGGTCGGCTCCAACCCGACGCCGGCCGTGCGTGCGCTCGCGGACGATCGCACCGAGGTGTCGGGCTGGGTCAGCGAGGAGCGGCTGCAGGCCTATTACCGGCAGGCCCGCGTCGCGGTGGTGCCGCTGCGCTTCGGCGGCGGCGTCAAGAGCAAGGTGATCGAGGCCATGGCCATGGGCCTGCCGCTGGTGACGACGCCGATGGGGGCGGAAGGCATTGACGGGCTCGAGCGGATCGCCGCCATCCACGAGGACCCGCGCGACATCGCCGCCAGCATCGTTGGCCTGATCGAAGCGGATGACGCCTGGATGCGGGCCTCGCAGGCCGGCATCGACTATGCGCGTCGTCACTTCTCGCGCAGCGCGCTGAAGGATTCGCTGCTCGCCGCGCTGGTGCCCAAGAGCGGAGCCGCAGACGCGAAAACGGGCGAACCCTGAGGGCCCGCCCGTTCTTCATCCGGATGATGATCCGTGCCGAACGCTCAGATATCGAGCGTGTTGTCGCGCTCCCACTGTGTCAGGTGGCGCGCATAGGCGTTCCATTCCTCGTGCTTCAGCTTGAGGAAACCATCGACGACCGGCGCGCCGAGCGAGTTGCGCAGCACGGTGGACTTCTCCAGCGCCCGCAGCGCGTCGAGCAGGTTCAGCGGCAGTTTCTTGGCGCCGCGCACCTTGTGGCCGTCCGTGTACATGTTGATGTCGAGACGCTTGCCGGGCTCGCGCTGGTTCTGGATGCCGTCGAGGCCGGCGGCCAGCACGGCGGCCGGCGCGAGATAGGGGTTGGCCGCGCCGTCGGGCAGGCGCAGTTCCAGCCGGCCCGCATCGGGGATGCGGATCATGTGGGTGCGGTTATTGCCGGTATAGGTGACGGTATTCGGCGCCCAGGTGGCGCCCGAGACGGTGCGCGGCGCGTTGATGCGCTTGTAGGAATTCACCGTCGGGTTGGTGAAGGCGCACAAGGCGTCGGCCGAGTGGATGAGGCCGCCGATGAAATTGTAGCAGAGGTCGGAAACGCCAAGCTCGCCATCCTCGTCCGCGAACAGGTTGGCCCCCTCCTCGCTCCACAGCGAGGTGTGCATGTGGCAGCCCGAGCCCGTGAGGTCGATGAAGGGCTTGGGCATGAAGGTGGCGCGCAGGCCGTGCTTCTCGGCGATCGCCCGCGCCATGTACTTGAAGAAGACGTGGCGATCGGCGGTCACCAGCGCATCGTCGAAGTTCCAGTTCATCTCGAACTGGCCATTCGCGTCCTCATGGTCGTTCTGGTAGGGCCCCCAGCCGAGCGCGAGCATGCAATCGCAGATCTCCTTGATCACGTCATAGCGACGCATCAGGGCGGACTGGTCGTAGCAGGGCTTGATGGCGTTATCGGCGGTGTCGGAAATCTTCGTGCCGTCGGCATTGGTGAGAAAGAACTCGCACTCGACGCCGGTCTTCATCTGGTAGCCGATGGATTCGGCACCCAGCATCGTGCTCTTCAGCACGTTGCGCGGGGCCTGCGCCACCAGTTCGTCATTCATCACGAGATCGGAAGCGAGCCAGCCGACTTCCGGCTTCCACGGCAGCTGGATCAGGCTTTCCGGATCGGGAACCGCGAACAGGTCCGCATCGGCCGGCGACATGTCCAGCCAGGTGGCGAAGCCCGCGAAGCCCGCGCCGGCCCGCTGCATGGAGCCGATAGCCGCCGCCGGTGCCAGCTTTGCCCTCAGGCCGCCGAACAGGTCGACATAGGAGATGAGGAAATACTTGATGCCGAGTTCTTGGGCGGCATGGGCAAGGTCATTTGCCATGGTGCATTCCGGTTCCGTGCTGTTCCTCGGCCCCTTTGGGGGCTCGTTGCGGCGAAGATATAAGGGCTTGAACGTGCAAACCCCGCGCCGAAGCGCGGGGTTTTTCAGCAGTAATCAGAAATTGCCGTTGCTGCCCGGGATCCAGCTGGTCCCGGCAAGCGGAACATTGGCCATGGCCGCTGCCTCGATGGTGAGCGCCACCAGATCCTCCGGCTCCAGATTGTGCACGTGGCTCTTGCCGCAGGCACGCGCGATGGTCTGCGCCTCCAGCGTCAGCACGGCGAGATAATTGGCGAGGCGCCGGCCGGCCGCGACCGGATCGAGCCGCGCCATCAGCGCCGGATCCTGCGTGGTGATGCCGGCGGGATCGCGCCCCTCGTGCCAGTCATCATAGGCGCCGGCGCTGGTGCCGAGCGCCTCGTACTCGGCCTGATAGTGCGGGTCGTTGTCGCCCAGCGCGACGAGCGCCGCGGTGCCGATGGCCACGGCATCCGCGCCGAGCGCGAGCGCCTTGGCCACATCCGCCCCGTTGCGGATGCCGCCGGAGACGATGAGCTGCACCTTGCGATGCATGCCGAGGTCCTGCAGCGCCTTCACCGCCTGGCGCACGGCCGCCAGCGTGGGGATGCCGACATGCTCGATGAAGATTTCCTGCGTCGCCGCGGTACCGCCCTGCATGCCGTCGACCACGACCACGTCGGCCCCCGACTTCACCGCCAGCGCCGTATCATAATAGGGCCGCGCGGCGCCGACCTTCACATAGATCGGCTTCTCCCAATCGGTAATCTCGCGCAGTTCCTCGATCTTGATCTCAAGGTCATCCGGTCCGGTCCAGTCGGGATGCCGGCAGGCCGAGCGTTGGTCGATGCCGACGGGGAGCGTGCGCATCGAGGCGACCCGCTCGGTGATCTTCTGGCCGAGCAGCATGCCCCCGCCGCCCGGCTTGGCGCCCTGCCCGATGACGATCTCGATCGCGTCGGCACGCTTGAGGTCGTCCGGATTCATGCCATAGCGCGAGGGCAGGTACTGGTAGACCAGCATGGTCGAATGGCCGCGCTCCTCATCGGTCATGCCGCCATCGCCCGTCGTCGTCGACGTGCCCATGGCGGAGGCGCCGCGACCGAGCGCCTCCTTGGCATTGGCGGAGAGCGAGCCGAAACTCATGCCGGCGATGGTGACCGGAATCTTCAGCGCGATCGGCTTCTTGGCGAAGCGCGTGCCGAGCACGACATCCGTGCCGCAGCGCTCGCGATAGCCCTCCAGCGGATAGCGCGACATGGAGGCGCCGAGGAACAGCAGGTCGTCGAAATGGGGAACCTTGCGCTTGGCGCCGGCGCCGCGGATGTCGTAGATGCCGGTCGCGGCGGCGCGACGGATTTCCGACAGCGTGTATTCGTCGAAGGTCGCGGAGTAACGCGGCTTGGTGCGCGGCGTATGGCTATGGTCGTTCATCGCCGTACCCTCAGTAACTCGACACGTTGTCGACGTGGAAATGATAGAGCGTGCGGGCCGAGCCATAGCGGCGGAATTCACCGATATCGACCTCGCCGAGGATGCCGGCCGCCGCGAGCTTGCCCGCCAGCAAGGCGCGGTGTTCCTCGCGCATCTCCTTCTCGATGCAATCCGCGCCGAGGCTGGCAACCGAGCCGCGCACGAACAGGCGCGCTTCATACAGGCTGTCGCCCAGCGCCTCGCCCGCATCGCCGAGCACGGCGAGCGTGCCGGCCTGCGCCATGAAGGCACTCATATGGCCGATCGAACCCTTCACCACGATGTCGATGCCCTTCATCGAGATGCCGCAGCGCGCCGAGGCATTGCCATCGACGATCAGCAGGCCGCCATTTCCGGTGGCGCCGACCGACTGGCTGGCATCGCCCTTCACATGGATGAGGCCGCTCATCATGTTCTCGCCGACGCCCACCCCGGCATTGCCATGGATGATGATATGCGCCTGCTTGTTCATGCCGCCACAGTAATAGCCGACCGGCCCGTTGATCTCGACCGTCACCGGCGCGTCCAGCCCGGCCGCGATGGCATGCCGGCCAGCCGGGTTGGCCACTTTCCAGTGGGTCTCGTTGGTGTCGGAGGTCAGCTTGTGCAGGGCGGAGTTGAGATCGCGCAGGGAAGACGTGGCGAGATCGACATGGGTGGCCGCGTCGGGCACCGCGCGGGAAAGAACGAGGTTCATGCTGCACGATCCCAGAAATAGACCTTAGCCGGCTCAGGCTCCCAAAGCTTCGCCGTGGCAATGCCCGGAAGGCCCGCGAGAGCGCGATATTCCGAGCCGAAGGCGACGTAGCCATCGGTCTCGGCCATGACCGCCGGCTTGCAGGCGATGGGATCGCGCAGCACGCCGAAGCCGTTCTCGGTGCCGACGACGAATGTATAGAAACCGTCGAGATCGTCGAGCGAGTGGGTCAGCGCCTCGCCCAGCGTGTCGCCGCCGCGCATGCGGTAGGTGAGATAGGCGGCGGCGACCTCGCTGTCATTTTCGGTGTCGACGCGGAATCCCTCCCGCGCCAGACGACGCCGCACGCCGGCATGGTTCGACAGCGACCCATTATGGACCAGGCACTGGTCCGGCCCGGTGGAGAAGGGATGCGCCCCCTCGGTCGTCACCGCGCTCTCGGTCGCCATGCGGGTGTGGCCGATCGCGTGCGTACCGGCCATCGTCTCGAGCTTGAAGCGCCTGGCGACATCCGCCGGCAGGCCGACCTCCTTGTAGAGTTCCATGCGTTGCCCGACGCCGACCACGCGAATTTCGGGAGCAAGCCGGCCGAGCGCCGCGCGCACCGTCGCCTCTTCCCCCACCGGCACGTTGAGCACCGCGTGAGTGTCGCGCGGGGTGACGGCATGCCCGCTCGCGGCGCCCAGCGCGGTGAAATCCGTTCCAGCCGGGCCGCGCAGGGTAAGCTTCACGAAGCCGGGCGCGCCGGCGCCATAGACAGCGAAGCCCGCGGAATCGGGCCCGCGATCGCACATGATATCGAGCATTTCCGCCAGCATGGCCCCCAGTTCGGGCTCCAGCTTCGGATCCTTGAGAAACAGGCCGACAATGCCGCACATTTTCGTGGGGCCTCCATAGCGAGGAGTGGTTGCCTTGTTTCTAGGCCTTGGGTGTCGGCGCGTCAATCTTGGGAATATAATTTTCTCTATAAGAAAAACATTCTGGCTCGTCGGATCACCTCGCCAGGCATCCATGTCCAGCCGCATCGATTTTGCTATCCCGGCGCGTCCCACCCCCTCGCGAGTCCGAATTCCGAGCCCTCCGGCCGAACACCACTTTAGCTGGCAGAGTCGCATCCAGCAGGTATCATCGATTGCATGCGGCTTCCCGACGGAGTGGCGATGATGGATGAAGAGAGTGTCGGCACACTACGTTATCGCGCGTGGAGAATGACAGCGCTTGCCATCCTCGGTTTCGACGCTGTGTTCGACACGGCCCAATGGCAAGCCATTTATTACCATTGTCATCTTTTGGAGTGCCGGTGGATTGACAGAATCAGCACGCTGACCGGATTGGTTGCATTGCTTCTCATGGCGCGTTTTTGGATTGGAAATGCTGACAGATCTTCAGACTTCTGGTCCAAATGCCTTTCGTGTTCCACCGTCGGCGCCGCAGCATTCCTGATTTTCTACGGATTCGGCGTCGCGGGTGAAGGTCCGTGCCCGGAATGGAAAACGAACTGCGGCGGCATTTGGAACGTCTGGCCCTGGATGCCGGGCCAGTAGCCGATTCTGCGAGCGCACCCGCCCCGTCCCCGCGCGATCCTTCGGCTGGGGCTTCCGCCCATTTTTGGGTGTGCCGGGATTGTTGAGTTGCGCTGTTGGGGGTGTTGTTACGAACGAAAACCCCGCCTGG
>NZ_JAUSVR010000014.1 GCF_030814815.1 Ancylobacter amanitiformis
AACGCAACGCCGTCGAGCGCTTCTTCAACAAACTCAAACACTTCAGGGCCGTCGCTACCCGCTATGACAAACGAGACGACAATTTCCTCGCCTCAATCCAACTCGCGTCAATCCGCATCTGGTTGCGGAGTTATGAGTCGGTCTCCTAGGACGGATCGACATTCACCGAAGCCAGATCATGACAGCGGCGAGGTGAATGAAGCCGGTGAAGTGAACGGTCCTGCGGTCGTATCGCGTCGCGAAGCGGCGGAAATGCTTCAGGCGATTGAAGCAGCGCTCGATGCGGTTGCGGAGTTTGTAGGTCGTAGCATCGTGCGGGATGAGGATCTTCCGGGTCCGATTGGATGGGATCACGGCCGCCGCGCCAATTTCGGTCACGCGCCGTCGGAAAGCATTGCTGTCATAGGCTTTGTCGGCAAGAACGGCGCCGCAAGCGAAGCCTTCGACCAGGGCGGGAGCGGCGGTGACATCGCCGACCTGGCCGGCCGTGATGATGAAGCGCACAGGTCGTCCCAGCGCGTCAGCCAGCATGTGGATCTTGGTGGTCAGTCCGCCTCGGGAACGCCCCAGCGCCTGATCCTTAGCCCCCCTTTTCCACTCGCGGCCTGCTGGTGGGCCCGGACAATCGTGCTGTCGATCATCAGATACTGGTTGTCACGATCGGCGGTCAGAGCCTCGAAAACTCGTTCCCACACCCCTGCGTGGCACCACCGGCTGAAGATACACCGGTCAATCGCGCTCCAGATACGCGACGATGCGCTGCCAATCCTACGGCAACTAATCGAGACCTAAGCGTCGCTGGGTACGCGATGTATAATATCGCCAAACCCTTGGGTCTTGTCCCGCTGCTAACAATTTTTTAGCTGCGTCCCGCCTCTCCCTAGCCTCGGTAAGGGAGACGACGGGATAGGATCTGAAGGTCACCATCTTCTGCTTGCCTTCGAAGCGATACTGAAGGCGCCAGTGACGACTGCCGGTTGGGGTGACGAGGAGGTGCAATCCACCCCCATCTGAGAGCTTGCGCGGCTTCGCGCTCGGCTTGGCGTTGCGGACGGCGGCATCTGACAGGGGCATTTTGTTGGTACCCGGCCTGTGAGTTGGTACCGAAGGATGCCAACAAACGTTCCAAAATGCCAACAGGCCCGGCGATACGCGTCAATGCGACGATCGCCGAAAATTCTTTGATTATAGTAGCTTAGCGCACTTCCGGTTACCCCCGGCGGGGAGGAGTGGTGCCAGGGACGTCATCGCTTAATCTATATAGTTATATGATTTTACAAGATTATTTTCATTTAGTTTTGACGCTGGGCCAACAGCAAGGCCAACAAGTGCGATGACTTGGGGAAAACTCGTTAGTTTGGTTCCCGAACAGGGATCCAAAACCGTCACCCACACCATCAAGGCGTCAATGGTCAGTTGGCATGAACCAAACGCCTCCCTTGTAAGAGAGAATCTCGACGTTCAGCAAAACTGCGATCGGCCTTCCCGCTTCATTCAGTTGACCATGGCTGGAGAAGGTCACTTTAAAGATCGTCGGCACCCCCCGACGCTCGGCCTCTCCATCCTGGACGGAGAACCTCGCCCAACGAAATCGGCTCGATGAGGTGTCATCCTGAGGGATCTCAGTTAGCAGATCTTATGCAGCATCAGCTTAATGAAGGATAATATTAACATCGACCGATGAAATACTAGACTTCGTCTTTTAAATTAGCAATCGATGCAGATCCAATTTTTCAACCTAGTGCCGCAGTTCACTAAATCCAGTCAAAGGCTACGATAGCCCAAAGCACCAACATATCTCTGAATCCACATTTTACCCTTAGGATGCGGACCGCGCGCACGAAGCCGAGGGGCGTCAAGACAACCCCGAGATAAGGGACCACAACACCGCAACGGCCATTGACCAATCTAAACAGCCACGGTAATTTGTGTGTACTTTTCTGTACACAGAGGGGATAGGACTTATGAATGCCCTGAGCGACATCGCAGTGTATTTAGAGAACCCACCTACCACAACTGTCATCATCGAGATTGATCCGAAAACAGCAAGGGAGGTTCTCGAAAAGCGCAATAAGGGTAATCGTCCGCCAAAGGCGAACAAAGTAAATCAATTTTCAGGAGATATGAGTTCTGACCGCTGGGGTTTAACTGGAGATACGATAAAATTTGGCACAGACGGCCGCTTGCTTGACGGTCAAAATAGACTTGCAGCATGCATAAAGTCTGGAAAAAACTTCAAAACCCATGTTATATTTGGAATCGATCCAGCTCTTTTTGGCCGAATGGATATCGGAAAACCAAGAAATCCGGCCGACATACTTCATATCGCTGGTTATAAATATGCATCCACATTAGCCGCAGCAATCAGGTGGGCGCACTTACTAGATAACGATCCATACGATCGCTCAACTTTGCAGCCGGACGAGGTCCTCCGCCTAGCGAAAGAAAAATATAATGATATTGAACCTTATTTGAAGTATGGAAGAGATATTAATAGGCAATTTGCGCATCCGGCGGGTCAGCTAGCCGCTTTAATTTATCATTTCTCGAGATCAGATAACAAAAAAGCAATGGATTTTATTAGAGCATGGCTTAAAGGTGATAGGAATGGAAAGTATCAAATCATAGATACAATGCAAGCTCTATTGCACTCGCAAAAGGCAAATAATAATGGCCGAATTCATGAGCTCACTCGAGCCAGCATCATCATAAAGGCTTGGAATATTTTTAAATTGGGGCAGAAAGGGTCTCTGGCTCAGCTCCAGTCTGCCGCAAATACAAAGCTCGAAATTATATCATAGAATAATTAAAAATTTTTCTTATATTTTTATAAAAAACAAATAAGTTGAAATAAATTACATGTACGCTCACGAGTAGGAATCTAATTCGCGACGGGCAATGATTTATGCAGTTTATTTAACGCGAAGAATGGCTTCAGTGAATCGTTTCATAATTTACATAGTATCTAGGTCAATCGACTGATTTTTGGATTTCGCTGTGCGCGGCGCCGCATCCTGCGACAGCCTGCGTACCGTGAGGCCCCCGCATCATTACTAGAAAACCAATGAACAGGCGGAGCAGAAACTATTCCACCTGCCAGGTGCGTTCAGTTCCGTTGACCTCGCACCTCTCCCGTGCCCGCCACCGCGGCGGGTCGGCAACCCATCGGTTGATGTCGGATTCCCGCCAGCCGGCGCCATTGGTGCTGATCCTGAGCTGGGCGGGAAACGTGCCCTCGGCGATCTTGCGATAGATCGTGGAACGGGACAGGCCGGTACGGGCGAGGACGGTCTTCAGGCGGATGATACGCTCTGGTGTCTGCATGGCGGTGCTGCCTCCTGCTGGATGCGCCTGAGGGCGCCTGCGCAAGACAAGGCATCGGGCGGCCAACCGGCAAGGGAATGAACGGCGCCGGTGTGGCATGGCGAACCGGCGGCCGCACATCGGACGGTTTTAGAGCCCGAGGCCACGACTGCGGTCGAAGTCGATGCCGTGACTGCGGGCGAGCTCTCGACCCAGACTGCGGCCGGTGTCAAAACTGATGCCGAGTTCCTTCTTGCGACTGGCGAGCAGGGATTCGAGCTGCGGGTCGCGCTCCAGGCTCCGCGCCATGTCGCCCATCTGGCTGCGGGTTGCCTTGTAGCCGGCGTAGTCGCCTTGCGCGTACTGGTGCTGGAGCTGTCGGTCGAGCTTCTGCCAGCGCTCGACGAAGCGATCGGCGCGGCGCTCCGAATCGGTGCGGATTTCGGTTTCAAGCTGGAGGGCGCGGATGGTGCGATTGAGCTTGCCGTCGGCGGCCTCGTGCACCAGCTCCGGGCTCTTCTCATAGGCCGCTTCCGCATCACGCCAGCCCTGGGGCCGCACCTCGTCGAAGGCCTTGCGGGCATCGGTGAGCTCGCGGATCTGCTCGGGCGTGCCCCGGCCGGTCGGATCGGCCCTGGTGAGGATCGCATCCCACGCCCGGGCATGCCGGACGAGCGCGCGGCTTCGCGCCCGCCGCAGCACTGCCTCCGGATCCTCGGGAGGCTCCTGGGCGAGCGGCTCGGGCTTAGCTCCCGCCTCTTCGCGCAAGGCTGGCGCTTCCCGTGCCGTGTCCACGGACGGCTTTAGGGTGTCGACAAGGTCGCGCAGCTTCTCCGGAACCTTGCGCACGATCTCGACGACACGCTGGCGGAAGGTGATGCCGCGCCGCTCGGCATAGGCCTGTGCCGGGTCGGACCGCGCGTAGTCCGACGCCATGTCCTTGGCCCGGTCGCGTGACAGCGTGCGCACCAGCCGCTCCCCATCCGCGAAGTCGTCGCGGCCATAATGCAGCTCCATGCCGTCGCGATGACGTGACAGCGCGACATAGCTGGAATGGGCATCCATGCCGGGCGTCGCCAGCACATGGGTGCGGTCCACCGTCATGCCCTGTGCCTTGTGGATGGTGGCGGCATAGCCATGGTCGATGCGGCCATAGTCCTTCAAGTCGAAGGCGACGGATCGGCCATCATCAATACGCACGGACATGGACTGTGCGCTGACCTCTTCGATGGTGCCGAGCGTGCCGTTCTTCACCCCGAGGCCGCGCTCGTTCTGCAGAAACATGACCCGGTCGCCACGGGCGAAGGAACGCGCGCCGCGCTCGACGGTGACGCGCACCTCCTCGCCGAGATCGCCGGCCTCCCGCATGCGTTCGCGGGCGGCCTGGTTGAGAGAGCGTACCTCGTCATTGGTGTGAGTGAGGATGATGCGGCTGCGGTCTGGTGCGGCTTGCCGGTCGCGGTCCCAACGCTCGATCAGCTCGCCCCGCGCCTGCTCCCGCGTTTGCGCGGCATGGACCATGCCGCTCCTCTCATAGGCTTGGATGGCCTCGCCGATCCGGCCGGTCGCCAGATCGCGCGTGGCATCGCGCTGCCAGCTCTCGCGCTGGCGGCGTACCTCGCTGATCTCCGCACTGGCGTGACGCTCAACAAGCGAGCGGAACGCGGCGCCGGCCTCGATGGATTGCAGTTGCTGCGGATCGCCGACCAGCACGACCTTGGCGCCGGCATCCGCGGCATGGGAGAGCACGCGCTCCAGCTGGCGCGTGCCGACCATGCCGGCCTCGTCGATCACCAGAACATCGCGTGAGGAGAGCATATCCCGGCTCTGGCTCCAGCCATGTTCCAGGCTGGCGATGGTGCGGGACGCAATGCCCGATCCGCTCTCCAGATTCTCCGCCGCGATGCCGGACAGCGCAACGCCGCGCACCTCCAGGCCGGCCGCCTCCCAGGCCTCGCGCGCGACACCCAGCATGGCGCTCTTCCCCGTCCCGGCATAGCCGACGACAATGCCGAGATCGCGGGTGCCGGTGATGTGCGACAGTGCGTCGGACTGCTCTACCGAAAGGACAAGGCCGCGCTCAACCGTGCGGGCCAAAGCGGCGTCGCGGTCCCTCTCGTTCACGGAATGGCGTTCGCGCTCGGCCATCAGCTCGGCAGCTTTGTGCAGACGCTGTTCGGCCTCGACCATCTGTTGCGTGGTGAAGCGATCCTCGCCGCGTCTATCCTTGCCGAGCTCGACGAGATCGGGCGCGCGGCCGATCGCGCCCATCACCTCGTTGAACTGCTCGATCCCGTCGCTATGGCGATGCGCAAAGCGCGCCATGTCCCGCCGGGTAAATGTCGACTGCTGCTGAGTGATGGCGTCCAGTGCCAGTCCCGGATCGGCGATGATGCGCGCGCCATTGCCGCGCGCGATCTCACGATGAACCTCTGCCCGGTCGGCGGCCTCGATCCCCTCTCCTTCGATGCGTTGCGCGGGCGCGCCGATCTGGCTCTGCGGCTCCAGCGCGATGCCCTGCGCTTCCAGGCTGCGATGATCGATGCGCGCGTCGATGTCGAGTTCAGCGAGGCGCTCATTGGCGAGCACCGCCCAACGTTCGCGCCAGCGCTCCACCATCTCGGTCGCGTTCCACTCCCGCACCTTCGGGCCGAAGCCGTCCTCATCGACCGAGCGCATGGTGAGCATGACATGGGCATGGGGTTTGGCCATGCCGTCCTCGCCCATATCCCAATGCACATTGAGATCGACGACCATCCCGAGATCGACGAACTCCGTCTCAACGAAGTCACGGGCGAGCGCGATGCCCTGCGCCCGGCTCATCTCGCGTGGCAGGGCGAACTCGACCTCGCGGGCGAGCTGGGCGTCCTTGCGTAGCTCGAAGGCTTCGACATCATTCCAGAGCCGCTCGCGGTCGCCCCATATCTCGGGCGCCCCGTCCGGCAGCAGCACCTCGGAATGCACAACGCCGCGCTTACTGGAGAAGTCCTGGACACGGTCGATCCGGTTGTCGCGCAGCCGTGAGGCCGAACGATAGGCCGCGGACGCCACCGCGCTGGAGCCGGCCTTGCGGCCGATGACCTTGACGTGAAGATGATAGATCGCCATCGCGATCCGAACATCACCACGGCGAAGCGCACGTCGGAACGACGTATAAGCGCGCCCTCCCTCGAAAAAATCTCGGGAGCGACGAGCCCATCCCAGTCTGTCCCGACGACATTACGGCCTTCCGCAACCCTCTCAACTATCATTCCTCCATCGATTGCTGATGGAGAGGACGATGCGCAAGCCACGGGACTTCGACGCGGAACTGAAGGCACTTGAAGACAAAGCCAAGGACCTCAAGACCCGCAAGGTGCAACAGCTGGGCGATCTGGTGATTGCCACCGGCGCGGACGCGCTCACCGCCGAGGAACTCGCCGGTGCGCTGCTTGTGCTGGCTGAGACCAAGGACCCCGGACGGAGGGAGGCGTGGGCGCGACGAGGCGCGGCGTTTTTTCAAGGAAGGGCACGTCGATCTTCACCGTCAGCTGACGGCGACCCGGTCAGCCCTCCGCCGCAATCAGACAGCGCGCAACCGCCATCAGGCGGCACGGGCGCGGCATGACATGCGCGACTGGCAGGTGGAGCGCCGCAGGCGCACGCGGCATCTGATCGAGCTCGGTGGGCTCATGGTCAAGTCGGGTGTCGTCGAACTGACCGGCGACGATCGCGCCGTCATCTACGGCGCGCTGCTCTGGGTGGCAGGTAAACTTCAGAGCAAGCATCACAACCGGGCACAGAAGCTCTGGGGTACGATCGGCAGAGGATCGTTCGAGATAAAACGTGGTGTGGATAGAAAGTGACCTTGCTCCCCCCCATCGCTGAGTGGATCGAGATCCGTTCCGATTTTGGTCCACTCGGCACTGTGCTAGAAACTCGTGCGGTGTGAGTACGTCGCGACTCGTGCGGGGGCCTTGATTGTGTCTATTGTCCACTCCTCGATGACATGGCAGCGTGAGCCAGCCCTCAAAGCAGCGTCTAGTTCAAAGTCACTCCGCCCGCACCTTCCTGCCTGATAAACCAAGGGGTACGTAGCGGTTTGTCGGTCGTTAAAGGCCGTTCACGAATTTCCTATTGGGGTGGCACTTCCGCTGTGCACGACCGCGAAATTCGCCGACGCCAATCTTTTTCTCGCTTGAGCAGCAGCCTTCGACCAGCGATACCTTAGGGCACCACATCGTTCGGCGTGGCCGGATCGCTGAACAGATATCTTAGGGGATAGCGAGCTGTGATTTGATGCTCCAAAGATTGAGCGACCAAGTCGAAGGCGCCTACACTTACGACGCTCTAAAGGCCGCGTACGATCGCAACGGCCCGCTTTCTGTCAACTTCCGCGAGATGACCGGCCTAGGATCTGGCGTTGATCGGCTGACGCACCTGTTCCACACCTATCCTGCGAAGCTCCTCCCAGCTATCCCATCCTACTTCCTGTCCTGCGGGCGCTTCGCGACTACCGGCAGCCGTCTGCTTGATCCATTTTGTGGTAGCGGCACTGTTCTGGTTGAAGGATTGGCCACCGGGTGTGAGGTGATCGGATGCGACGTCAATCCACTCGCACGACTGATCACTGCGGCCAAGACGACAGCGGTACCTGCCGCCGCGCTCAATGCCGCTTTTGAGCGATTGCTGGCCCGCCGGCCGCGGTTTGGTTTCGGCCCCCCAACCGGATCGGTACGCATGGAGCGTTGGTTCGCCCTGCCGGTAGCCAAAGAGCTCGATCGATTTGCCGCGGCGCTCGGCGCCATGCCCGACTGCACCGAGAAGACCTTTCTTCAAGCCTGCTTTTCCGCTGTTGTCCGCCGGGTCTGTTTAGCTGATCCGGCGATCTCCGTCCCAGTAAAACTCAATCCCGAGCGCGCGTCGCTTACGTCCGCCCAAAGGGACGATCGACGTCGCTGGTTAGCAGAACGACACAACGCCGACGTTGAAGCGATTTTCCATCAGATCGTCGCGGCGAACGTGCTCCGGATGGGCCGGTTGGAGGCAGTGGCCGGGTCGACCGCAAAGAGCCTTATACTGGACAACGTACGTTCCCTGGATAGCAGCCTTCGAGCCGACCTCGTCATTACCTCGCCCCCGTATGGCAGCGCGCAGAAATATGTGCGATCGAGCAGCCTGTCTCTGATCTGGCTCGGACTCGCGCCCGACGGGCTTCGGGCGATCGAAAAATTGACGATCGGCAGAGAGCATTTCCTCAAAAACGAGGTCGCAAGTGGCCTCCCTGAAGAATCATTGACTTTTGCAGCCGATGCGCTCGAGCGCATCGGCAAAAAGAACGCGACGAGACGGCACATCGCTGCCCAGTTTTTAATCGAAATGCAGAGCGCCCTCGTTGATATCGAAGCCGCAATCCGACCGGGAGGAGTTCTGATCCTCGTGGTGGGCGACAACATCGTGTGTGGCGAACGCTTTGCAACAACGCGCTACCTCGCGGCGATCTGTACGGAACTCGGCTTTGAAATTGAGCTTGAACTCGTCGATAGCATCCGCTCGCGCGGGCTGATCACACGGCGCAACCGTTCTGTCGGCTATATCGCCGAGGAAACAATTTTGGTTTTACGAAAACCGGCGAGCGGCGGCAATGGACGTTGAAGCGCAGTTGCTTCTGAAGATCCGGCGATTGAGCGAGGCGGTTTGGGACAACCGCGCAACCGGTCGCGATGTTGACGCCTGGTTGAAGATTTTTACGAGCAATAGCGCAAACGAGACCACCGATCGAGTTGCGATGTTGAACCTGTTGAGCAATTTCACTTATTTCGGAGTGCACGAAGTTCGAGAGCTTCTGGCCTCACTTTATCACGAGCTTTACCGTCAGCCACTCATACAGCGTATCCGGCAAAGTCTTGTCGACCCACTCGACATTGACGCCATCGAGGATTCCTACGCAGCGCATCTAAAGCGCACGCGTTTTTTGGGTGTTGGAAACCCTTCCGAAAGTGGCCCACACCTGCTTTATTATCTACGACAAGAGGCTGATCTCCCATCCGACCTGTTTATCAATCACTTCGAGCTGCCTGGTTTCGCGGGCGTAGCGGGAGACGTTGATCATTACGTGTTTATCGATGACCTCTGCGGCACTGGCTGCCAAGCCTGCGATTATTCCTCAACAGTCGTCGACACATTACGACGAGCTGCGCCAAAGGCCCAAGTCAGCTACTTTGCTCTAATCGCCACGACTGATGGCTTAAGACATGTTTTGGCTGAGGGCAGGTACACGACTGTCGCCTGCGTCATGGAGCTGGGCGACGACTTCAGATGCTTCTCCGAGAGATCGCGCTTCTGGACCGGCGACGGCGCCTCTGACCTCAAGGCAAGAGCGAAAGATATCTGCCTGCGTCATGGACGGATCCTTTATCCTCCACATCCGCTCGGCTTTGGCGAAGCCGAACTTGCAGTCGGATTTAGCCACAACACCCCAGACGATAGCCTTCCGATTTTCTGGAAACGCCAGAGCGCCGTACTCCCCAATTTCCGACCGTTATTCCGTCGCTACGGGAAGCTGGCCTGATGCGTAACGAAAATCCCTTCGGCATTACTAAGGCGGTCTATCTGACCTCCGAAGAGATTGACCGACTTTGGGTCGAGTCGATCGCTCCGACCAAAGGCACCGCTAAAGGAAAAGACGCTCTGTTCCAGCCGACGTCAGCAATGCCGGTCCTGATTGTTGGCGGCAAGGGAAGTGGTAAGACGCATCTCATGCGCTACTATTCGTACCCCCTGCAGGCTCTTCGACACGCGGAAGCGGGCCTGAGCGCTCTAGACGGCATTCGGCGCGACCGCTATCTCGGCATCTACGTTCTTCTCGGCGCAATGAACGCACAGCGGTTTACCGGCCGGGGTCAACCGCAGGAACGCTGGCAGACGCTGTTTGAATACACCATGGAGCTTTGGCTGGCACGTGAGCTTCTGAGCTTAATCGCAGGACTAGCTGATCCATCGGGCGAAATGGCCGGCGCCGCAGATGCGATCAGCGGCGATCTCTGGGAACTAATCGACGAGCGGCCTCCTGCGCGATTTCGGACACTGGCGGACGTGCTATTGTGGTTGAAAGATGAGCAAAGGGCACTCGATATCGATATGAATAATGTCGTGTTCAACGGCGTTTTCAGCTCACGCATTAAGGTCACCCGAGGCCGTCTTATATTCGGGATTCCTAAAGTTATCGCACGACGTTGTCCATCCTTTAGCGAAGTACGATTCTCTTATCAGCTCGACGAGCTCGAAATGCTTGAGGAAGAGCAACAAGTCTATGTGCAGACATTGATCCGCGAGCGTGAGCATCCTTGTACTTTTCGGATCGGCGCGCGCACCTACGGTATCCGTACTTTCAAGACGCTGGCCGCTGATGAGGAGAACCGCGAGGGTTCTGAGTTTGACAAGGTTCCCCTCGATTCTCGCCTGCGCGAGGTTTGGAAGCGGTTTGCCTATAAGCTCGTCAAGCGAAGGCTGTCGTCGGACGCCGGTGCAAACGAGCTTTCCGACCAAGCGATCCGGGACCTTTTTGAGGACCACTGCTGGACGGCGCGAGACGGCGCATTGCACCGACGGCTAGGATCGCGTCAGCTGGGCACGGGACCACATTTCGAAAAGCTGCTAGATCGATTGATGGACGGACTGAGGACCGGCGCTTCTCCGGGCATTGCAGACGAGAAGCAAGCAAAAGCGGTCATGGCAAAGCTGGCGGTCGATGGCGAGCCGCTTTTGGAAAAGCTCAACATCATGCTGCTGTATCAGCGCTGGTTCAGGCAGGAGGACCTGCCTGCGGCCGCCCGTTCGATCGCCGCATCGTGTCGCGCCTTCCTCGACGATGCAGGCACAGTTCCAGAATACGCACGGCAATTGCAGCATTATCAATCGGATCTCATCGCTCAATTGTTCAGAGAGGCTTCGCTGCCGGTGCCCTATCTCGGCTTCGACGACTTCGTCGCAATGTCAAACGGCCTTCCCCGGTCTCTGATGACTATCCTAAAGGACATTTATACCTGGGCGCTGTATGACGGTTCGGATGAAGAAATTACAAAGCTAACCGACAAGGATCAGATCCGAGGCGTATCTGAAGCCTCGGACTGGTTCTTTGAGGAAATGCGCAAACCAGGCGCGCACGGTTTAGCGCTCCGCATAGCGATCGAGCGCATCGCGCGTCTCTTTGAGATCAACCGGTACGCGGACAAGCCGGTCGAGGTATCGATGATGGCGTTCTCTGTTCCAGAATCGAGTGTCTCGGAGACGACCGCCCATCGGCTGAGGATGGCGGAAGAGCGCTCGTTTCTGATCCGTCTGCCGGATTTCGAGAAAGACCGTAACGGTGGTGAGCGTCGACCAAAGTTCCAGCTAAATGGCATGCTGGCCCCGCGCTTCGGCTTACCAATCGCCCGTCGCGGTGTAGCGCGCTTCGACGCCGCTACGGTCGACCTCATATTCGCGCCGGAAAACGAGGAGGCCTTTAAGGAATTTGCACGTGGGTTCGCGAACAAGATGACCGCCCCCCATTTCGGTCGCAGCCGTAGACGCAAGCAGGACGTCAGATTAAACCTCAATCAGCCAACACTATTTGATTAAAAACATGATTTGCTATGATTATTTTTATAAATATCGTCTCGACCCAGGCGGGAGATGGCCTGGGCATTGGGATTTGTTTATTTCGTCGTGGGACAACTCCAGTCGCGTTCGCTTTGTCTATGACAACATAAGCGCCGAACGAAAGGATTGGTTGATTCACCCTCAGTACCGATTAGGTGACGAGAGTCTCCCAGAAGGCGGGATCGTGCTTGCCACCTCGGAGGACGACGCCATTGTGAGATACCTCGACGGCCTTGAGGCTGATGGCATATCGCTCGCCAGGATATCACTGTGCGTCGACATTACAGGCATGATCCGTCCTCACCTGATGTTCTTGACTAAAATGCTTCGGACCCGGGGCGTGAGGCGTTTCGACGTCATTTATGCGGAGCCGATCTCATACGCCGACCGAGAAAACACGCGGTTCAATGATGGCGACGTACTTCAGACGCGCGAAGTGATTGGCTTTCAGGGTCTCAACACTAGTAGCGAAACACGAGAAGTATTAGTTGTCGCCCCTGGCTTCGACGATTTCTCGCTGAAAGAGGTCATGAGCGACAAGGAGGGCGCCACGCTCGTGGAAATTTTCGGCCTGCCGTCATTGCAGGCTGACATGTACCAGCTGAATGTTCTGAAAGCGCACTCTAACGCCCCGCGGCGGGGAAGGGGGCTGCACTCGCGGCGCTTCGCATCGGCTTCGGATCCCTTCGCCGTTGCGAGCGAGCTAAGCCGGGTACGCGAACAGTTAGAACTAGAAATGGCGAACCGCTTTTATTTCTCTCCATTGTCGACCAAGGCTCAGGCGCTCGGCTTTGCTCTTTTTTACATGGCAGAATGTGAGAACACGCCAGCCAGCATTATTTATCCTTATACCGCATCCTATGCACCCGGCACTGGAAGCGGTGTGTCGGGAGCCTGGAGATATGTAATCGATTTCGAACTGCTCGATCGACTCGTCTCGCGGGCGTCTGATCCTCAGGCCCATCCGCGGCTCTCAACCTAACGCTTCGGTCTGTGCAGCGTCAGGCCGCTCGGCGTCCGCCGCTGTTGCCTGTACTTCGGTGCTGCCCGCTTGGCCGATTGCAGCGAGCGCTGGCCCGACAATTCCCTCACCATAGTCTCGAACGAGCCTACGAACGATAAGTATCGCCTTTGCCTGCGCCGGTAGAGCAAGGTCCTGAAGTTCGGCGACATCGGCAAGTTCCGTCAGCCCGGGCCCGGCAAGCCGCCAGCATGCTTCCGGAAGCGACGCAACGATCAGAGCATCGTCGGCCCGCGCTACGGAGCTCAGGAGCTCAAGATCGAGCGGCGGCAGTCCTGTGATTGTCGCGCCGAGCGAAGAGATCGCAGTTTCGAGCACACTTTTGCCCACCACATTCAGCAGGATCAACCCAAGCACATTGCACTTGGCTTCATCGCTCATGCCGGGCGCTTCGCCAAGCTGCCGGACTTCGTCTCCAATCTCCGCCTTTTCGGCGTCAGAGACGTTCTGCATTAGGTTGAAACACAGAAGCGGCAACGCTTCCTTGGCCCTTTCAAATACGACACCCTTCATAAGCCGCGATACATCAAGCGCGCGCGGCGCCGCGCGTTCCCTGTCATAACGCCGATCGAGAGCCTGCAGGAAAGTTTCGAGGATCAGGTTGGGGCCGACAGAGATGTCCGACGACCCGACCCTCACGTTGAACAGCCCGGCCCGGAAGAACGCCATCGCACCTAGCCCGGCAACCATCACCCGATAGGCGTTGATCTGAGCTTGCTCCTGAGCCCCAAACGTAACGTCGAAAGTGTCGAGCAAGAGAAGTGCAAGCAACGCCGCGCCTGCATTGAGACCAACATAAGTCAAAGCGGCACGACTCTTCAACGTTGCGAACGGTTGATCTTTGTAGCGAGCGATCAATTCGGTCGCACCGAACACGGCTCCGATCAATGCCACCAGCGCCCAAGGAGCTGCGGTTGCGAGCACCTCCCATCCCCACTCCAGCCCAGAGCACGTACTCATCTAACATGACGCCAGTCAGCGTTACGCGATCGCCAGATACGCAAGCTCGTGCGCGCGCTGACCTGCGGGTGACAGAATGTATCGTACATTGCTGGGCGAAGGATCTCGTGGCACAATCAAGCCAAGATTCTCCAGAGCCCCTAGCGATTCAGCCACTTCCACGACATTCGCGCCGATCGCTTCTGCGATCTCCTTGGCCGCTGCACCGGCACCGTGCGCCTTCGACATTTCGGCCAGAATGCGTCCGGGCAGCGCCGACGCGCTCTGGCTAGGCTTGCCACGACGCGCGCTGTCGTAAAAGGCGCCAGACCCGGCAAACCTGAGCTCGTTCGGCATCAATCGTCTCCTTTCAGAGGAAACCCACCGCGAGAGCGGCAATCATTGCACAATATGATGAGCGTAGAGGCCTTCGCAAGCGAACGCACACGTCAACTCCCGCTGAGCTCGAGAGCCGAACGCAGATCGTCCCATTCTCGACGGGATAAGCCGGAATTCTGCGCATTCACGCTCTCACCAGCGATCATGCGTCGGATAGCAGCTAATGCGCTCGCAGAGAATGTGGCTGCATGCATCTGATGCTCCAAAAATGCGGCATGAGTTAGAGGAACCCACTGACGCACGATATCGAGCATCAGCTCCGCATATGCTCTAATTTCATACTGGGCGTGAGAGTCTGCCCGAAGTCTCAAAAACCTCAAGAGATTGTGAAGGTCTGTCTTCCAGTACCACTGCGTGTAAGTGTTTAGGCTTAGCCCGATCCGTGCCAGCTCCCTGGTCAGGCCGAGGCGGCCGCCGTCAATTTGCTGGTCGGCAGTGCCATCGTTAAGCATCCACCCATAATGTTCGTATGAACGTACGGCGTCATTCCGTAACAGGTGCAAAACCTCCTGAGCCTCGTCGCCAGATAGCACCGCATCCCGACCTTGGCGGTTCGTAGAAGACTGCGCAGCGAGATGCTCAGGCGACGGAATATAGAACTCACCGTCAAGGACCGAATACCGAGCAGAATACTCGTTGATGCTGGCCGTCCGGTGGCGCACCCACTGGCGGGCGACAAAAATCGGGAGCTTCACATGGAGCTTGATCTCGCACATCTCGAACGGTGTTGAATGCCAGTGCCGCATGAGATAGGCGATCAATGCGGCATCCTCACTGGTTTTTCGCGTGCCACGTCCATATGAGACGCGTGCCGCTTGAACCACGGAGCTGTCGTCGCCCATGTAGTCAACAACCCGCAGGAAGCCGTGATCGAGGACGGCTGTCGACTGGAATAGTAGCTCTTCCATTGCCGGAACGGTCGGCCGCAGGGTCTGCGATGAGGTGGCCCGCGCGCGGTCGATGTCTTCTTGCTGTTTCGAGGTGATGGTCATCCGCCCTCCGATATCACGTCAATTGTGGCCGCTCGTGCTCGCGATGGCGCAGCCAACGCTCCAAGGGACGACTATACTTGTCGCGATAGTCGCGCCAGTCGTCAGTCGTTGCCACACGTCCGATCCGAGCCGCACTTATCGGGCAGTCGACGGTGCCGCTAACCTCACTGCTCAAACATCTCGCCCCGGGGTTGAACGCCGTCGCATTGAATCTTGGCAATTGAATCGAAGCCCTCCGGTGGCGCTGGCCAGGATCGCTCATGTGCGCTTAGTGCCCGAGGTGGCAGGGCGAAGAGGCAGAATGGGCTGACCTTCAGGAGGCGGCATAAGGTCGAAGGGCACGACAATCCCACCCATGATGATCGCACCGGCCAACGACCGTCCAATGAGTGCGCCTATCATCGGTTCGCGATCCTACTTCTTCAACTGCGCCAGTCGCAAAATATCATCGCGGATGCGCCGCAACTCTGGCCAAGGGAATTGCCGTCCTTCGGCACCACCGGCGCCTACCGCGATCAGCACGTCAAGCTTCGCTGAGAGCCCCCACAGAGAGGTGGCGTCTGCCGCAAATAGCCCCGCAGTCAGCCCTTCTTCATCAGCGGATGCTGCCGCCTCTTCCCGTCGGGCAACGGAGTAGCCAATGACGTTATCCGCGTCGTCCCAGCGCTGCTGATGGGCGCGCAGACTTGCGGCGACTTCGTCGCGCCGAACGCGAAGCGAAGGCAGACTGGCCGCAAGCTCGTCGAACTGCCGCAGAGAGGCGATCCGCACGGGCGACGGCAGTTCGACTGCAGCAAGAACCGCCTGCGGAAAGCCAATCATCCGCGCAAGTTCGGACTCGAGGCGCTGCTGCTTCCGGCACAGAGCGAGTGTGCGCCGATGCGCGGCGCGCCATGCTTTCCACGCGAGGACAGCGGCATCCGTTGCGCCATCATCCTGCGTCGCGGCCGGAGCCGAACTGTTGAAGGAAGTACCGCCAATCGTCATCAGGGCGGCAGAGAGAAGGTCCCTCCGGGATGGCCGGGACAGACTCGTGCTAATCTCAGAATCAGCCATGATCCGAGCTCCAGACAGCTTGGGTTGTGGTCAGGCTGTGTGGGGTGTCCTACCACCCTGCACAGCCGTCTCGGGTGTCTTCCGAGCGAAGGCAGCCTCATAAGAGGCTAACGCAAGAGTAACATGTGTCAATTCTTTTAGCATCATATGATGCCAACGGCCTAATTTATGATGCTCACAAGTGACCAAATCCGAGCTGCGCGGGCCTTACTCAAATGGGATCAGAAGGCATTGGCTCGGGCGTCCAAAGTATCTCTCGCAACCATCAAACGAATTGAGCCGCTGTCCGGCCCGGTTGTCGCGAACGCTGTGACGATTGACGCCCTGCGTCGGGCTTTGGAAGCCGCAGGCATAGAGTTCATTACGGAAAATGGTGGCGGCGCCGGGGTCCGATTCCGCAAACCAGCCAAATCCGGCTGAGTGGCCCTCACCGCGGCCGGTGCTACCGAGGTGAGGCATGCAGCAAGGCCTTTGCGCCTACGCGCAGCCTCTAGTCGAAGATCAGGCTGCCGCTCTTCGTCGGACCACGCTTATAGCGGTCGAGCTCGTCCGCCCATACCTGCATGAGTTCGACCCGCTCTGGCCAATAGGTCGCCCGATTATAGGCACGACGAATTTCGTTTTGCTCCTGATGGCCAAGCGCGGCCTCGATCACATCTGACCGGTGCCCGCGCTCGTTCAGGATGGAGCTAGCAGCCGAGCGAAAACCATGGGCGGACATCTCTTCTTGCGTAAAACCCATTCGCCGCAACGCAGCGTTCATGGCATTCTCCGACAAGGGTCGAACGTTCGAACGGATCGACGGGAAGACGAGTTTGCTGGCGCGCGCGACCTCTTTCACCTCGCGGAGCACATTCATGGCCTGTCGGGATAGCGGAATATCGTGGGGCCGCCGCACCTTCGTGCGCTTCCCGTCGATGTGCCAGGCGGCCCCCTCGAGATCGAACTCGTCCCAAGTGGCACCTCGCACTTCGCCCGGACGGGCGAACGTCAGAGCCGTGAACTGAAGCGCGCAACGCAATGTCGGCCAGCCATCATACAAGTCGATCGATGCTAGCAGCGCGCCTAGCCGCTTTTCGTCGGTAATCGCCGCGCGGTGCTGCACCTTGGGCGCCTTTAAGGCGCCTCGCAGCATTTGGGTTGGATCGTTCGTGGCGCGAAGCGTCGAAACAGCCAACCGGAAAACGGTACCAATTAGGCTGCGCAGCCTGCGGGCCGTTTCGCGCCGACCGCTTCTCTCGATGTCTTGTAGAAGCGTCAGAACCTCGGCTGCGGTGATTTCTGCGATAGGCCGCGCACCCAACGATGGACCCGCGAGGTCCTGCAACATCCATTTGTTCTTCGTCAGAGTGGACGGAGCCGCGCCGTCGTCCTCTATGCGCGCCAGATATTCCGCAGCGATGCCGCCAAAGGTGCTCTCCGTTGCGACGGCCGCTGCGATCTTCCGGACCTTCTTGTCGGCTGAAGGATCGATACCCGAGGCCAACAGCTTCTTGGCCTCGTCACGCAATCGTCGAGCGTCCGCCAAGCCAACTGTCGGGTAGGCGCCGTGCGACAGTTTCTTTTGCTTGTTCCCGAATCGATAGGCTTGGTTCCACAGCCGCGCGCCGTTGGGTTTCACTAGGAGGTAAAGCCCTCCCCCGTCCGAGAGCTTATATTCGCTGTTCCTGCCTTTGGCGGATCGGCAAGCGGTATCTGACAGAGCCATGACATTCGCCCTTGTTGGCTTTCCGAGGCCAACAGACGACACTCTGGGGCCAACAGCAAGGCCAACAAATCCGCGAGATGCGGAGAGACAAAGCGACACAGAGCGAGACCGAATTAGGTCGGGCAGGCCATTTTTCCCTGTATTCTCAACACGATATGAGACGAACTAAAACGTCTCGCACCCGCTGGAGAAAGGGAAATGGTGCCCAGGGACGGAGTCGAACCGCCGACACTGCGATTTTCAGTCGCATGCTCTACCAGCTGAGCTACCTGGGCATGCCGACAACGGCTTGAAGCCGTGTGGAGCGGGCGGTTTATAGTGTTTCGGGCTCGCCCTGTCCATATGCCCGCCACGGGAAAATCGGCCTTTCCCCAGCCTGTCGTCACCGAAGCGTCACCTGTGGAGGTCGCACGATATCCAGCACGCGCGGCCGAAGGGGGCGCCGGTGGAGGGAGGATGGGTGCGGGATCGCGCATATTCCCGTGCGCGCCCATCCCGAGGCGCCCATACCGTGCGCGCCCACGCCGGAAAGGCCCGCAAACCGCATGCATCCGGGCGTGGGAGGGCAACGATCGAGAAGCGGACCGGGCCGTCGATCGAGCCCGAGCGAGCGCCGGAGCTCCCCCCATCCCGGCCGGCCCGGATCGGGGAGCGCCGGAACGCGGAATGTCTTGGCGCGGAGCCGGAGGAACCCGGAAGGCGCCGAGCCCGTAAGGCGCCAAGCCCGGAAGGCGCCAAGCCCGGAAGGCGCCAAGCCCGGAAGGCGCCAAGCCCGGAAGGTTCTGGGCGCGAAAGGTTCCGAGCCCGGACGGCGCGACTCGCGAAAGCGCAGACCCTGCAGGCGCATGAAGCCGAGGGGCAGAAGCGCGAACCCTCATCTGCCAAAGCCCATCGCCCGGCCCCGAGACCACGCCCCGCACACCCTCCCCCCTGCCATAGCCGGGCCCGCGGCCGGCTCAACGCCGGCGCGGCGGGGGCGGCGGCGGCGCGGGGGCGAGCGAGGGCTCTTCGCCGTCCTCGTCGTCTTCCTCGGTCACGGGAATGGCGTAGGCGCCAACCAGCCAGCGGTTGAGGTCGATATCGGCACAGCGGCTGGAGCAGAATGGGCGGTATTTTTCCACCGCCGGCTTACCGCAGATCGGGCAGCCACGGGCCGCCGCGCCACCCGTCTTGTCCTCACCCGAGGCCATGGGACGCTCCCCTGCTCACGCCGGATGACCCCAGCGCTGGCGAACCGGATAGCGCTCGCCCGCCAGCAGCGTCACCGTCTCCGCCAGCGGCAGGCCGACCACATTGGTATAGGAACCGACCAGCTTGATCACGAAGGTGCCGGCGAGCCCCTGAATGGCGTAGCCGCCCGCCTTGCCCTGCCATTCCCGCGCGGCGACATAGGCGTCCATCTCTTCGCGCGACAGGCGCTTGAAGCGCACCCGCGTCTCGACGAGACGGGTGCGTACCCCGCCCTTGGGCGTCATCAGGGCGATGCCGGTATAGACGCGATGGGCGCGGCCCGAGAGCAGGCGAAGGCAATCGGCCGCCTCCTCGCCGATCTCGGGCTTCGGCAGGATGCGGCGCCCCACCGCGACCACGGTGTCGGCGGCGAGGAGATAGGCCCCCTCATACGCACCGTCGGCGGTGCGGCGGGCATCGGCGGCGGCGAGTTTCTGCTGGGCGAGGCGCAGGGCGAGGCGGCGCGGAAGCTCGCCGCGCTCGGGCGTCTCGTCAATATCGGCGGGCAGCAGGGCGTCGGGCTCGATGCCGGCCTGGGCCAGCAGCGCCAGCCGGCGCGGCGAGCCCGAGGCCAGCACCAAAAGGGGGCGGGCGCTCACTCGTATACTCCTCTTCCGCCGGCCATTGGACATGACGGGCCGCCGGTCATTCGCGGCGGCACGCTAGTGCAACTTCCTTAAAAACTGAACGGCTTTTACGCCGCGCGGCCGCGTCATCAGAACCGGAAGCGGGCGCGGATGCGCGTTTCCAGCTCGTCGCGCACGGCGCGATAGGCATCGAGGCGCTGCTCGCGATTGCCGCTGACCAGCGTGGGGTCGGGTGTCGGCCAGTATTCGACGTCGATCGCGTTGGTGCGGGTCAGCTCCAGCGCGCGGTGATGGGCATCGGGCGAGAGAGTGATCACGAGATCGAAGCCGAGCCCCTCGTTCTCCTCCAGTTCCTCCAGAGTCTGCGGCCGGTGGCGATGCAGGTCGAGGCCGATCTCGTCGATGGCGGCGACGACGAAAGGGTCGCTCTCGCCCTTCATCACCCCGGCCGAGCCGACATAGAGCGAGCGGCCGAACAGATGGCGGGCCAGCACCGCCGCCATGGGCGAACGCACGCTGTTCTGGCCGCACATGAACAGCACCGATTGCGGCCGCTCGCGCCGCTTGCCGGGTACCCAGCCGGGCGACAGCGCGTCGGAGCCGGACCGCCCGTCCACGCCTCAGCCTTTCCAGTGCAGCGCGCAGACCAGCGTGAACAGGCGCCGGGCCGTGCCGAAATCAAGGGCGATCTTGTCCTTCAGCCGCGCGCGCAGCACCTCCGAGCCCTCGTTGTGCAGGCCGCGCCGGCCCATGTCGATGGCCTCGATCTGCGAGGGGCTCGAAGTGCGGATCGCCGAATAATAGCTCTCGCACACCATGAAATAATCCTTCACCACCCGCCGCAGCGGGCTGAGCGAGAGATGATGCTGCACCACCGGCGCGCCATCCTCGCGGGTGATTTCCAGCAGCAGCCGGCCGTCGGCCAGCGCGATGGACAGCCGATAGGGGCCGGGCTCGGTGTCGCCGATCGGGGTGAAGCTGTTTTCCTCGATGAGGTCGTAGATCGCGACCGCCCGCTCGTGCTCCACATCGCGGGTGGAACGGCCGATCGACCGGGCGTCGAGCGTCACCGCCGAGAGGCGGCGCGTGTCGGCGTGTGGGTCCTCGCCATCCGCCATCGCGCCGCCGCTACAGGTTCAGGCGGATCGCCACCGATCGGGCGTGGGCGCCGAGCCCCTCCGCCTCGCCGAGTGCGATCGCCGCCGGGCCGAGCGCGCGCAGCTGCTCGGGCCCACATTTGAGGATGGAGGTGCGCTTCATGAAATCGAGCACGTTGAGGCCGGAGGAGAAGCGCGCCGAGCGCGCGGTCGGCAGAACGTGGTTGGAACCGCCGACATAGTCGCCAATGGCTTCCGGCGTGTGGGCGCCGATGAAGATCGCGCCGGCATGGCGGATGCGCGCGACCAGCGCCTCGGCATCCGCGGTCATGATTTCCAGATGCTCGGGAGCGATACGGTCGGACAGCGCGGGCGCTTCCTCCAGGCTGGCGAGCGTGATGATCGCGCCGAATTCCGCCCAGCTGGCACCGGCGATGTCGCGGCGTGGCAGAAGCTCCAGCTGGCGCTCCACCGCGCTCGCGACCGCATCGGCCAGGTCTGCGTCGTCGGTCATCAGGATGGACTGCGCGGCGGTGTCGTGCTCGGCCTGCGCCAGCAGGTCGGCGGCGATCCAGTCCGGGTTCTGCGCGCCATCGGCGATGACAAGCACCTCGGAGGGGCCGGCCACCATGTCGATGCCCACCGTGCCGAACACGTGGCGCTTGGCGGCGGCCACATAGGCATTGCCGGGCCCGACGATCTTGGCCACCGGGGCGATGGTCTGCGTCCCGTAGGCCAGGGCCGCCACCGCCTGCGCCCCGCCGACACGGTAGACCTCATCGACGCCGGCAAGCCGCGCCGCCGCCAGCACCAAGGGGTTGAGCACGCCATCGGGCGCGGGCACCACCATGGCGAGCCGCCCGACGCCCGCCACCTTGGCCGGCACCGCGTTCATCAGCACGGATGAGGGATAGGCCGCGGTACCGCCCGGCACATAGAGGCCGACCGCATCGACCGGGGTCCAGCGATGGCCAAGCTCGACGCCGGCCGCGTCGACATAGCGCCCGCTCGCCGGCAGCTGGCGCTCGTGATGCGCGCGGATGCGACCCTGCGCGAAGGCGAGCGCCTCCACCGTGGCCGGATCGGCCGCCGCCACCGCCGCGTCAATCTCGGCTTCCGAGACCCGGATGCCCAGCGCGCCGAGATCGACCCGGTCGAAGCGCCGGGACAGATCGATCAGCGCCGCATCGCCGCGCGCGCGCACATCCGCGATGATGCCGGCCACCGCGTCGGCGACATCCTGCGACACCTCGCGCTTGGTGCCGAGAAAGGCCGTGAAGCGCGCGGCGAAATCGGGCGAGGACGTATCGAGGCGAAGCGGCATGGCGGATCCTGCGGGCACGTGACCCGTGTCCTATCGCAACCACGCCGCCCGAAGACAAGCGGGAAGAAGGCCGGTGGCAACACCGCTGCCGGGGCGCGGCACGCGGCAATGGCCGGCACCCGTGCGCGCGCTCACCCCACGTCGTGGCAGGGCGTGCCCTTGACGTCCCAGGCCGGGCCCAGATCCTCAAGGGCGACTTCGAGGCACTCGACGTCGAGCTGCACCTCGCCCCCGCCCGAGAACAGGAAGCTGACCGTGCCGGAGGGAGCCTCGCCCGCCTCGAACTTCATCGCCAGCAGGTTGAGCACGCCCTGCTTCTTCTTGAGATCGATGCCGCGCACCCGGGCGGCCAGCACGCGCTCGAAGCGCAGCCCGGAATGCCGGCGCACGCAGGGACCCGCAGCCGCTGCGGCAGCGCCCGTCGGCGTGCCGACCTCCGCCATCGCCTCGGCCTGGATCGCCTTTTCCCAATCGAACCGGCTGGCCAGCAGGACGAAGCGTCGCTCCTTCGGCACGAAGGTCATGTCGCCCACCGCCAGCACCGCGTCCTGCAGATGCATCGACAGTACCGCCAGATCTTCCGCGTCGAGCGCGATAAGCTTGAGGCCCTTGCCCATGTCCCTTAACTCCGTTGCCCGGCTCCCGTGCGGGCCAGCGCCATCCCGTGCTGCCCTCTCGCCACCGGGAGCTGGCCGTCTGCGAGGCAAATGGCGCGCCCCATGGCGTGCCGCAAGGGGGAAACGCGCCGCTGCGGAGTGTTGCTTGGCCTACTCGGGTAAACGGGAGGCGATCGGGCGTCGCGGCGTGAACCCCGCGGCATATTTGCCGCCGTCAGCCTTGGCGAACTGACCGATCAGCAGTGGCTTGGCGAGCTTCTCGAAATCGGCGACCTCGAAAAAGGCGAGGCTGGCGTTATCCGTCGCGGTCGATGCCGGCCGAACGGCATCACCACCATAGAAACCCGAGGACGACGGCAGGTGCCGCACCAGCACGCCGCGAAAGGGCACCTTGCCAATATCCGCCGACCCACCGGCATATCCCGAGGCGGAGGCATAGAAAAAGACGTGGCGCCCCTCCCATTGGGGAGGAAAGGACGCCTGGCTGGTGCTGAACGCCACACGGCGCCCGGCCGCGATGGCCAGCGCCGATTCCAGATGGACCAGCGGCACCGGCGCCAGAATCACCTCATGCGGCATGATCGTCTCCTCCGCTACCCTCGCCCCCCTCGCTCAGCCCGCGATGCGCTCGATCTGCGCGCCGCAGGCGGAGAGCTTCTCCTCCAGCCGCTCGAAGCCGCGATCGAGATGATAGACGCGGTGGATCATGCTCTCGCCCTCGGCGGCCAGCGCGCCGATGACCAGCGACACCGAGGCGCGCAGGTCGGTCGCCATGACGGGCGCGCCGGTCAGCTTCTCCACGCCCTCGATGGTCGCGGTCTCGCCATCGAGATGGATGCGCGCGCCGAGCCGGACGAGTTCCTGCACATGCATGAAGCGGTTCTCGAAAATGGTCTCGGTGATGGTCGAGGTGCCGCTCGCGCGCGTCATCAGGGCCATCAGCTGGGCCTGCAGGTCGGTCGGGAAGCCGGGGAACGGGGCGGTCGACACGTGCACCGGGGAAATGCCGGCGCCGTTGCGCCGGACCCGCAGCCCCTCATTCGACACCGTGACCTCGGCGCCGGCCTCACGCAGCGTGTCCAGCGCCGAATCCAGCAGGTCGGCCCGCGCGCCGGCCAGCATCACGTCGCCGCCGGTCATGGCGACCGCCATGGCATAGGTGCCGGTCTCGATGCGATCGGGCAGCACCGCGTAGCGGGCGCCATTGAGGCGTGGCACGCCACGGATGCGGATGGTGGAGGTGCCCTGCCCCTCGATGCGCCCGCCCATGGCGTTGATGCAATCGGCGACATCGACAATTTCCGGCTCGCAGGCGGCGTTCTCGAGGATCGTCTCGCCATCGGCCAGGCTCGCCGCCATCAGGGCGGTGTGGGTCGCGCCGACCGAGACCTTGGGGAACACGATATGCGCGCCCTTCAGCCCCTTGGGCGCGCGCGCCAGCACATAGCCGCCGTCGATCTCCAGCTCGGCACCCAGCGCGCGCAGCGCATCGAGATGGAAGTCGACCGGGCGCGTGCCGATGGCGCAGCCGCCGGGCAGCGAGACCTTGGCCTCGCCCATGCGCGCCAGAAGCGGCCCGATGACCCAGAAGCTCGCCCGCATCTTGGACACGAGCTCATAGGGCGCCGTGGTGTCGACGATCAGCCGCGCGTCGATTTCCAGTGTCTGCCCGGCATAGGCGCCATCGCCCCGCCGCTTGCCGTTGACGGTGATGTCGATGCCGTGATTGCCCAGGATCCGCTGCAGCAGCGCGACGTCGGCGAGGCGCGGCACGTTTTCCAGCACCAGCTTCTCGTCGGTGAGCAGGCCTGCGATCATCAGTGGCAAGGCGGCGTTCTTGGCGCCGGAGATCGGGATCGTCCCGTTGAGCGGATTGCCGCCGATGACGCGGATACGGTCCATGAGGTTCTGCTCTCCTTAACTCGGAAGCTGACGAGACGCACGGCCACCGGCACGACCGGCCGGGGAAACGCCGGGACGGGCACGCGGCACCTGTACCGTCAGGGAATGAGGGCGCGATGGGGCCGATTCGTGGCGAGGTCCATCCCTGTCCCCATGACGTCTAGCGCGTGTCGCGAGGGGAGACAACGCCCAGTAGATCAGGACGCCTCGTCCGGCCGAGACGGTGTGGGGGTGGCCGGCGCCTCGCCCGGCGCACCGCCACCGGGCGGCTCACTGGCCGACTCACCGGCAGTCGGATCCGCCTGCCGTCCCCGCGCCTGCTGCTTGCGCCGCTTGAGATTGGCGCGCAGGGCCGCCGCCAGACGCTCCGCGCGCGCGGTATCATCCGGGCCGCTCATGGCGTTGTTCCCTTCATGGCGCTTTTCCCCTCGCCCGGCATCGTCGCTTCCCAGCCGCGAGAGCGCTCGCCCGACCGCGCCCGTTTGCCATAAGGCCCGCCGGAGGGGAACGAAAGAGGCTGGATGCCCCGATGCGCGATCTCGCGATAGAGGACCTGCCACAGCGGGGCTGCCAAGGGCGGCCCGACGCCCGGATGGCGAGCGCCGCACCGGAGCCACGGGCACGTGGCAGGGGCGCGTGGCAGGGGCGCGTGGCAGGGGACGGTTCGGCAGCCCTTGACCACTCCTGCACAGGCGGCATGCACAGGGATGGTGCGAATTCCGCGCCCGACGCTTGCACCAGCCGGCGCGCTGTGGCAAACGTCGCCCCGCTTCGGCGGCTCCATCCGCCCGGCAGCGGCGCTGCGGTAGCTCAGTGGTAGAGCACTCCCTTGGTAAGGGAGAGGTCGAGAGTTCAATCCTCTCTCGCAGCACCATCTCCCGACAGGGAACCATCTTCCATCTTCATGAGCCTGCGTCTTCCCCAGCCAGCGCCCTCGCCGCGGCGATGGGGGTCACGCGGCTGTCCGCCTGCGGGGGGATTCACCGGGAGGCTGCCTCTCCGGTGGAAGCTCGCCGGATCCGCGCGCGCCCGGACCTGAATTCCCGGGACCCGCGTTACCCGAACCTGCGTTACCCGGGGCCTGCGTTACCCGGGCCTGCGTGTCCGCCGCAATCCAGCGGTGGACCACGAAGGATGGGCGCCGGCTCTTAACCAGTCGTTAACCAAGATTAACCAAACTTCTCCAAAGCAGAGGAGATTCGTGCGGTGAGCGTAATCGGCAAATCGGGGCCATCCATCCGCTTTCGCGGGCGTTCCTTCCTCGCGATGACGCTGGTCGCCGACGTGCCGATGGAGACGTGGTTCACCGATTTCGACATCTGGCTGCAGCGTTCGCCCGGCTTCTTCACCGGCCGCACCGTGGTGCTGGATCTCGCCGGCACCGCCGCCAACCGGGCCGAGGTGGAGCGCTGGATCCGCGAGTTGGCGAGCCGCGGCGTGCGGCTCATCGGTCTTGAAGGCGTCAAGCCCAGTATGGTCGATGCCGCCATGCCGCCGGTGCTGCGCGGGGGCCGGGACGCCACCCTGGCCATTCCCGACGAAATTTCCGCGCCTGTCGCGGAGCCGGCCAAGCCGGCCGCCCCGGTCGAGCCGGTCAACCTTCTGGTCGAGCAGCGCGTGCGCTCCGGCCAGTCGATCGTCTGCCTGGAAGGCGACGTGACCATTGTCGGCTCGGTCGGCGCGGGCGCCGAGATCATCGCCGGCGGGTCGATCCATGTTTACGGCACGCTGGCCGGCCGGGCCATTGCCGGGGCCACCTTCGGCGCCAAGTCGCGCATCTTCTGCCGAAAGCTGGAAGCGGAACTGCTCGCCATCGACGGCGTGTACCGCACGGCCGAGAACATCGACGACGCCTTCCGGCGCCAGTCCGTCCAGGTCTGGATCGAAAACGACGCATTGCGGCTTGCCGCACTTTAGGAGCGAGGCATGGCGAAGATCATCACAGTCACATCGGGCAAGGGCGGCGTCGGCAAGACCACGACGACCGCCGCGATCGGCGCTGCGCTCGCACGGACGGGCGACAGCGTGGTCGTGGTCGATTTCGATGTCGGCCTGCGCAATCTCGACCTCATCATGGGTGCCGAACGGCGCGTCGTCTATGATTTCGTGAACGTCATCCAGGGCGATGCCCGGCTGCCGCAGGCGCTGATCCGCGACAAGCGGGTGGAAACGCTGTTCCTGCTGCCGGCCTCGCAGACGCGCGACAAGGATGCGCTCACCGAAGAAGGCGTCGACAAGGTCATCGGCGACCTTTCGCGCCATTTCGACTGGGTGATCTGCGACAGCCCGGCCGGCATCGAGCGCGGCGCCACGCTCGCCATGCGCCATGCCGACATCGCCATCGTCGTCACCAACCCGGAAGTCTCCTCGGTGCGCGACAGCGACCGCATCGTCGGCATTCTCGATGCCAAGACGCTGAAGGCCGAGCGCGGCGAGACGGTGGACAAGCGCCTGCTGCTCACCCGCTACGACCCGATCCGTGCCGCCCGCGGCGACATGCTGAAGACCGAGGACGTGCTGGAAATCCTCTCGCTGCCGCTGCTCGGCATCGTGCCCGAAAGCCACGATGTGCTGCGGGCCTCGAATTTCGGCGTGCCGGTCTCCATTCACGATCCCGAGAGCGCGCCGGCGCGGGCCTATGTCGACGCCGCCCGCCGGCTCAAGGGCGAAACCGTGGCCATGGAAATTCCGGGCAAGCCGCGCCTCGGCTTTTTCGGCAAGTTCCTCAGGAGGGCAGCATGACCCTGTGGAAGAAGTGGTTCTCCAGTGCCAGCAGCGCGCCGCAGGCGCGTGAGCGCCTGCAGATTCTGCTCTCGCATGAACGCCAGGTGGTGGGCGGCGACGATCTTCTCGCGAGCCTGCGGGAGGATATTCTCGCCGCGGTCGCCAAGCGCGTGCCCTGCGACCGCGACACGGTGAAGGTGCGGCTCGAGCGCGGCGCGCCGCTGTCGATCCTCGAGATCGAGGTGGAGATCCGCGGCAATGTCGAGCTGGTGCTGAACCAGGCGGCCTGACGGACTCGGCGGGCGCCACACGCCGCCCGAGGAAACGAAGGACGGCCGGGACAGGGCACGCCGCCCCCTCCCGGCCGTCCTTCGTTGTGTTCCACAGCATGGCCATGCGACCCGGCGGCGGAACCGGGGCCGCGGGCGGAGGCTCGCCGCGTCCCGTGCCGGCACATGGCGTTGTCGCGGCAACCGGAGCCGGGCCGTGCGCGAATGGGCTGGAAACATGACGCGGCGCAGGACGGCGCCATCCGGTCGGCGCGTGCCGAGGCGGATCGACCGATCCGCCTAATGCCGCAGGCCGGGCGCTTCCTGCCCGGTGCGGGCGACATATTCGACATAGCCGCCGCCATATTGGTGGATGCCGTCCGGCGTCAGCTCCAGCACCCGGTTCGACAGCGCGGCGAGGAAATGCCGGTCGTGGCTCACGAACAGCATCGTGCCCTCATAACTCGCCAGCGCCGCGATCAGCATTTCCTTGGTGGCGATGTCGAGATGGTTGGTCGGCTCGTCCAGCACGAGAAAATTGGGCGGATCGTACAGCATCTTCGCCATGACGAGCCGCGCCTTCTCGCCGCCGGAGAGCACGCGGCAGCGCTTTTCCACATCGTCGCCGGTGAAGCCGAAGCAGCCGGCGAGCGAGCGCAGCGAGCCCTGCGCCGCCTGCGGGAAGGCGTCTTCCAGCGTCTGGAACACGGTGCGATCGCCTTCCAGCACCTCCATGGCATGCTGGGCGAAATAAGCCATCTTGACGCTGCCGCCGAGTGCCACCGTGCCGGCATCCGGGTCGGTGGAGCCGGTGACAAGCTTGAGCAGCGTGGACTTGCCGGCGCCGTTGACACCCATCACCGCCCAGCGCTCGCGCCGGCGGACATGGAAGTCCAGCCCCTCATAGATGCGCCGGGCGCCATAGGCCTTGGACACGTTCTTCAGCGCCACCACGTCCTCGCCCGAGCGGGGCGCGGGCTGGAACTCGAACGCCACGACCTGCCGGCGGCGAGGCGGCTCGACGCGCTCGATCTTGTCGAGCTTCTTCACCCGGCTCTGCACCTGCGCGGCATGGGAGGCGCGGGCCTTGAAGCGCTCGATGAAGGCGATCTCCTTGGCCAGCATGGCCTGCTGGCGCTCGAACTGGGCCTGCTGCTGCTTGTCGGCCAGCGCGCGCTGCTGGGCATAGAACTCGTAATCGCCGGAATAGGAGGTGAGCGTGCCGGCGTCGATTTCGACCACCTTGTTGACGATGCGGTTCATGAAGGCGCGGTCATGCGAGGTCATCATCAGCGCGCCGTCGAAATTCTTCAGGAACGCCTCCAGCCAGATCAGGCTCTCGATGTCGAGATGGTTGGAGGGCTCGTCGAGCAGCATCACGTCCGGGCGCATGAGCAGGATGCGGGCGAGCGCGACGCGCATCTTCCAGCCGCCCGAGAGCTTGCCGACATCGCCGTCGATCATTTCCTGGCTGAAGCCGAGACCGGCCACCACCTCGGCGGCCCGCCCCTCCAGCGAATAGCCGTCCAGTTCCTCGAAGCGGGCCTGCACCTCGCCATAGCGCTCGATGATGGCGTCCATCTCGTCGGCCCGGTCGGGGTCGACCATGGCGCCCTCCAGCGCGCGCAGCTCGGCGGCAATGGCGCTGACCGGGCCCGCCCCGTCCATGACCGCGGCCAGCACGGACTGGCCCGCCATCTCGCCGACATCCTGGCTGAAATAGCCGATGCTGATGCCGCGATCGACCGACACCTGCCCCTCGTCCGGCGCTTCCTCACCGGTGACCAGGCGGAACAGCGTCGTCTTGCCCGCCCCGTTCGGCCCCACCAGCCCCACCTTCTCGCCCTTGAGAAGCGTGGCCGAGGCCTCGATGAAGACGATCTGCTTGCCGTTCTGTTTGCCGATGGAATCGAGCCGGATCATGCGCGCGGGAGCCCTGCAATGGTGTTGCAGCGCAACTAGAGCCTTTTGCCGTCAGGTGGAACACCTCACGGCCAAGAAAATGGCCGGCGCGGCCGTCAAAGGCCTCAGCGGATGAATTCGATCGTGTCCAGCGCGATCAGCTGGCTGCCCTGATAATTGGTGTCGTGCAGCCGGCACAGCATGAATCGGTCGGCCACCTCGATCGGTCCATAGGCGGTGATCAGGTCGCCGCTGCGCAGCTTGATGGTCAGCGCGTGCTTGGCATCGTCCTTCGCCACTTCCTTGAGAAGGTCGCAGATGCTGCGGTCGGTGGTGCAGATGTTCATGGCGCTCGCTCCCGTGCTGTCGCGCTCCATCGGGTGCGGCGCAGGGCGCAGCCTGCTGCGAACCCGGTCGACCGATGGGCGCATTTTGGACGTCAACACGCCACGATCCATCCGGTTCCCTACGGAGGCACGCGCGCTCCGTCCGGACCAAGTCATTAACCCGCCAGATGATTTCCGCTACGGAAGGTCGTCAGCCCGCGATGCGGCGGGCCCGCCGCTTGCGCAGCACGGCGATCGTGCCGAGCGCGAGGAGGATGATCCCCATCGAGAACAGGGTCGTCACGGTGCCGAGCGCATAGAGAACCGGCGTGGTGACGTTGGTGGTCATGCCGTAGATTTCCAGCGGCAGCGTGTTGAAGGTGCCGGAGGTCATCAGCGTGCGGGCGAATTCGTCATAGGAGAGGGTGAAGCCGAACAGGCCGACACCGACCAGGCTGGGCAGGATGATCGGCAGCACCACATGGGCGAAGGTCTGCCACGGTGTCGCGCCGAGATCGCGCGCGGCCTCCTCATAGGCCGGGTTGAAGCGGTTGAAGACCGCGAACATGATCAACAGGCCGAAGGGCAGCGTCCAGGTGAGATGCGCGCCGAACGCCGAGGAGTACCAGGCCGGCTCCAGCCCGAAGACCTGGAAGGCGAGGCCGATGCCCAGCGAGATCAGGATCGAGGGCACGATCAGGCTGGCAATGGTGAGATAGAACAGCGGACCGGACCCGAGAAAGCGGCGGCGGAAGGCGAGCCCTGCCAGCAGCGACACCACCACCGTGGTCAGCATGGTCATGATGCCGAGGACCAGCGAGCGCGTGAAGGCGCCGCCGAAATCACCCACCGCCTGCTGCTCGAACAAGAGGTTGCGAAACCAGCGCAGCGAGGTCCCGTTCATCGGGAAGGTGAGGCCGCCATTGGGGCCCTGGAAGGACAGGATGAAGATGGTCGTCATCGGTCCGTACAGGAACAGCACGAACAGCGCGAAGAAGGCGGTGAGCACGTAGAAGCCGGGGCCGCGCCTTTCAGAATTCATGACGCCCTCACAGCTCTTTGCGGATGTTGACGATGCGCAGGATGGCGCCGACCAGCAGTAGCACGAGGATCAGGAGGATCACCGCGTTCGCCGCCGCCGCCGGGTATTGCAGCAGCGCGATCTGGTTCGCCATCATCAGGCCCACCGAAGCCGATTGCCCGCCCGACATGAAGCGCACGGTGATGAAATCACCCATCACCAGCGTGACGACGAAGATCGAGCCAATGGCGATGCCGGGCTTGGCCAGCGGGATGATCACATTGGTGAGGATCTGCCAGCCGCTCGCCCCGGCGTCGCGCGCGGCCTCGATCAGCGCGCGGTCGATGCGCATCAGGGTGTTGAAGATCGGCGTCACCATGAACAGCGTGTAGAGGTGCACCATGGCGAGCACGACGGCGAAATCCGAGAACAGCAGGAATTCCAGCGGCTGGTTGATGATGCCGAGCTGCATCAGCGTCTGGTTCAGCAGCCCGTTGCGCCCCAGGAACGGGATCCACGAGATCATGCGGATGATGTTCGAGGTGAGGAAGGGGATGGTGCAGACCAGGAACAGCACCATCTGCGCCGTCGCCGAGCGGATGTGGAAGGCGAGGTAGTAGGCCACCCAGAAGCCGACCAGCAACGTCACCGCCCAGACGATGACGGTGAATTTCAGCGTGTTGATATAGGTGTTCCACGTCACCGGCGAGGTGATCGTCTCCTCGTAATTGGTGAAGACGAAGGCCGGGAAGATCTGGATGGAATCATAGTCCCAGAAGCTCACCATGGTGATGGTGGCGATGGGCAGCACCAGGAACGCCGCGAGGATCAGCGTCAGCGGCGTCGCCTGAAGGTAGGGAGCGATCCGGGAGAGGGTCATGGCGCGCACCTTGGGGCCGCTGCGAGGCCGAAGCCCTCTCCCCGCGGGGGAGAGGGCTGGGTGAGGGGGCGAGCGGCCGGACGCGAAGGAAGGCCCCTCGCCCCACCCCTCTCCCCCGCGGGGAGAGGGAGCCAACGGCGCTCGCTCCCCATCTTCATCCTCACGCCGCGATGAACTCGTTCCAGCGGCGCACCATGTAGCGGTCCTCGTCCATCACCGAGTTCCAGCAGGCGACCGCGCCCATGCGCTCCTTGAAGGAGCCGCCGTCACGCACCGCGCCGGCCGTGTACATCACCTTGCCCTCGGGCGAGAGAATGTCGGTCTTGGCCGGCTGGCCGAGCATCCAGAAGCCCCACTCCTCGGGGGTCATGTTCTTCTCGGCGGTAGACAGCACGGCCGAGTAATAGCCCTGACGGTTGAGATAGGCGCCGACCCAGCCGGACAGGTACCAGTTGATATATTCATAGGCCGCGTCCAGCTGCGCGCCCTTGAGGTGGCGGGCGATGCCGAGGCCGCCGCCCCAGGCGCGATAGCCTTCTTCCAGCGGCTGGTAGACGCAGGGAATGCCCTTGGAGCGCACCGCCGCCACCGCCGGCGACCACATGGACTGGATGACCACCTCGCCCGAGGCCATCAGGTTCACGCTCTCGTCGAAGGTCTTCCAGAAGGCGCGGAACTGGCCGGCCTTCTTGGTCTTGATGAGGAAATCGATCGTGGCGTCGATCTCCGCCTTGGTCATGTTGCCCTTGTCGCCATACTTGATGATGCCGGCGCTCTCGCAGATCATCGCCGCGTCCATGATGCCGATGGACGGAATGTTCAGGATCGAGGTCTTGCCCTTGAAGGCGGGGTCGAGAATGTCCTTCCAGTTCTTGATCGGCCGGCCCACGAGGTCGGGGCGGATGCCGAGCGTGTCGGCATTGTAGATGGTGGGGATCAGCGTCATCCACTGGGTGGGCGCCTTGGCGAAGGTCTTGGATTCCGGTCCCTCGACAAAGCCGACCGTGCTCGGCGCGGTGCCCTGCGCGATCTTCGATTCCGGGGTCAGCTTGCCGGTGGTGAAGATCGGCACGATGTCGTCGTAATATTTGATCTTCTTCACATCCATCGGCTGCAGCGTGCCCGCGGCGAACACCTTCTTGCAGATCCAGTATTCGATGTCGGCGATGTCGAAGGAGTTGGCCTGCGTCACCACGCGCTGGGAGACGGCGTCGGAATCGAGCGCGGTCATCTGCAGCGTGATGCCCAGATCCGCCTTGCACTTCTCGGCGATGGCGTTGAGATTCGACACGCCGGTGCCGAACTGGCGCAGCGTGATCGGGTTCTGCGCCCAGATGGTGGGGAAGCCCGTCACCGCGCCCGAGCCGGCAAGGCCGCCGAACACGGCCGCGCCCTTGAGCACATTGCGGCGCGACAGGCCGGACTTCACGTCCGTGGCGGCGCCCGCGGCGCTCGTATCCGTGGTCTTCTTGCTCATCGAAGTCTCCCGAGCGTTGGCCGGTCTGTGAGCCGGCGTTGCATGTCGCTGATGTCAGGCGGAAGGCGAAGGCTGCAGGATGTGGACATCCTGCGAGGTCCAGGCGAGCGGCACGGCATCGCCGACGCTGAGCGGCGCCTCGAAAAAGGCGGTCTCCGGCACCTGCACGGAGAACTCGTCGACACCTGGGGCCGCGAGGGCGATCTGCACCTTCTGGCCGTGATACTCGATATTCTGCACCAGCCCGGTGAGCCCGCAACCGGGCACGACGCTGTCGGCGAGCCGCACGCGGTCGGTACGTACCGCGATCTCCACCGGCGCGCCCGGCTCCAGCCCGGCCGCGCCCGGCGTGGTGAAGGATGCCCCGCCCGGCACTTCGAAGGTCGCGGTGTCGCCCGCCACGGTCGATACCCGGCCGGCAATCACGTTGTGATCCCCCATGAAACGGGCGACGAAGGCGGTGGCGGGGCGATTGAACACCTCGCGCGGCGTTGCCGCCTGCTCGATGCGCCCGCCATTCATCACCACGACAAGGTCGGAGAGCGCCATCGCCTCCTCCTGGCTATGGGTGACGTGGATGAAGGAAATGCCGAGCTGCAATTGCAGCTTCTTCAGTTCCTGCCGCACCTTGATCTTGAGGAACGGATCGAGCGCGGAGAGCGGCTCGTCGAGGAGGAGCGCCTGCGGATCGGTGATCAGCGCTCTCGCCAGCGCCACGCGCTGCTGCTGGCCACCCGACAGCTGCGCCGGACGACGCTCGGCGAGGTGGTCGAGCTGCACCAGCTTCAGCATCTCCATCGCCTTGGCGCGGCGGGTGAGCTTGTCGACGCCCTTCATCTTCAGCGAGAAGGCGACATTGTCGACGCTGTCGAGATGAGGAAACAGCGCGTAGCTCTGGAACATCATCGCCGTGCCGCGCTTGGCCGGCGGCAGGTCCGTGACCACGGTGGGCCCGAGGCGGACATCGCCCTCGCTGATGCTCTCATGGCCGGCGATCATGCGCAGCGTGGTGGTCTTGCCGCAGCCGGAGGGGCCCAGCAGGCAACAATAGGTGCCGGCCGGAATCTTCAGCGAAACGGCATCCACGGCGAGTGCCGTGCCATAGCGTTTCGTGACGTGGATCAGCTCAATGTCGGCGCCCTTGCTCATCTTGCCGCCGCAACTCCCCGCATGTCCGACCGCCAGGGTCCTCGCAAGCGCTATGCCAACCGCGCCGCGCACAGGCGAAACCGCGCGGGCCGGGAAGAGTGCGGGCGGGCGGCGGGTGACTGCGCGCCGGACATGCAGGGAGAACGCACAGCAATTGGGCATGGCATGCACCGATTGCTCATATTGGATACAATTATCGATAATTCAGTATCCAATGTGTCCGTGCCGCGCGGTGATGACGGCCGATCGCGCCAGAAAATCGCTCGAAATCGCCCCTCGGCCGCCCCTTGGCCCATTGTCCTATGCCGGGGACATTGAGCGATGGCGGCAAATCGCTCACGTTAGGACATCACGCGCGACTGCCTGTCCCCCGGGCGGCGGCTCGCGCCAATGGGTCACAATCGGGAGAACGCCTTCATGTTACGTACGATGTTCGCCGCCGCGGCGGCCGCGCTGCTGACGCTGTCGCCGGCGCTCGCACAGGATTTTCCGACCCGGCCGGTCACCATGGTGATCCCCTTCGCCGCCGGCGGCTCCACCGATCTCGTCGGCCGGCTAATCGCCGAGCGCATGACCGCCGAACTCGGCCAGACCGTGGTGGTGGAGAACAAGGGCGGGGCGGGCGGCAATCTCGGCGCCGCGCAGGTCGCCAAGGCCAGTCCGGACGGCTACACCATCCTCATGGGCACGGTCGCGACCCACGCGCTCAACCCCGCGCTCTACAAGAAGATGCCCTATGACCCGGTGACCAGCTTCGCGCCTGTGTCGCTGCTGGTGATCGTACCCAACGTGCTGGTGGTGAACCCGGAATTCCCGGCCAAGACCACGGAGGAGCTGATCGCGCTGCTCAAGGCCAACCCCGGCAAGTACAGCTATGCCTCCTCGGGCAACGGCACGCCGCTGCATCTGTCCGGCGAGGTGTTCAAGAGCATGGCCGGCGTCGACATGCAGCACATTCCCTATCAGGGCGCCGGGCCGGCGCTGATCGACGTGATATCGGGCCAGGTGCCGATCATGTTCGACAACCTCCCCTCCTCCTCCGGCCACATCAAGTCGGGCAAGCTGCGCGCGCTCGGCGTGACCACGGCCCAGCGCGCCCCGTCCTTCCCGGACGTGCCGGCCATCGCCGAGGTGCTGCCGGGCTACGAGACCTATACGTGGAACGCGCTGTTCGCTCCGGCCGGCACGCCGCCGGAAGTGGTCGCCAAGCTCAACGCGGCGGCCAACAAGGCGCTCGCCGACCCCAAGGTGCAGGCGCGCCTCGCCGATTTCAGCGCCACGCCGGTCGGCTCGACGCCGGAAGAACTCGGCGAGCACGTCAAGAAGGAACTCGCCAAATGGGCGCCGATCGTGAAGGCGTCCGGCGCGCAGCTGGATTGACGAAGGCGCCGCACGGTCATTGAACTCCCTCTCCCCGAGGGGGAGGGGGAGTTTGGCCGGTTCGGCACGCCCGGTCGCGCCAGGCTGGCCTCAGAACACCGTGCCGTCCGCGTCGATGGCGATGGGCGGCGGGCCGGCGGGCGGGCGGCGCTCGGCGGCGATGCGCCGGCCGGCCGTCCAGGTGCCGCCCTGCAGCAGCTTGGCGAGGGGGAACAGCGAGGCATCGAGCCCCAGCTGCCCGCGCACCTCGTCGGCCAGCCGGTCCATCAGCGCCACGGTCAGCGCCCGCCACTCCACGACCAGCTCGGATGAGACGGCATGTTTCTGCGCCGGATCGATCGGCGCGCGCGGCACGATCAGCCCGAGATCGACCAGCAGGCCGCCATTGCGGTATTCCGGCAGCGCGGTCAGCGCATCGAGCTCGGTAACGGCGAGGCCGGCGGTCTCGAACGGCTCCAGCAGCGAATAGGTCAGCCACTGCGAGAGCTTGTGAAACGGCACGATGCCGTTCGAGCGGTCCGGCACCGTCACCGCGGGATGGCGGCCGACATCACCCAGCGCCACACCGTCGACGCTCACCCCGGACGGCCAGATCACCGACAGCCCGTCCAGCAGCGCCTCAAGGATGCGCGCCGCCGGCAGCCGGCCGAGCCGCGCCTGCGGCGCCAGCGCGTCATAGAGATGGCCCGGGCGAAACACGCCGTCACCGAACAGGTCCGGCCGCGCCGCCAGCGCCGCGCCGAGCCGGTTGACCAGCCGCACGCGGCCCTCCAGCCCGACCAGCGGGTTGGCCTCGCTCACCTGGAAATGAGCGGCGAGCGTGCCCGCATCGAGCCGGATCAACGCCGGCGCGTCGGCGCGCAGCGGGTTGGTCGGGTCGGAGGAGAAGACGCCGGCCGCGAACATGTTGAAGCTCGCCACCGCCAGCCCTTCCGAGCGGCCGATGGTGAGCCCGCTCGCCTCCTCGTGATAGCGCCAGGCATCCCCCGCCCCGGCGTCCAGCAGCACGCTCACCACCGCGAGATCGATCATGATGCGGGCGCGCTCGGCCGGCTCGGTGCTCGTCAGCCCCGCCGCCAGAGCGCCCCAGCGGTCCAGCCCGCCGGCATCGAAATGCCGCCAGCGGCTGTGATAGGGGATGTCCAGCGTGGGATAGTCCTGCCGCGTCACCGCGGCGACATAGTCGGCCACGGCGCCGAGCGCGCCCTCCTCGACGGTGAAATGCGGCGAGTGACCCGCCAGCACGTGATCGAGCACGAGGTGGCAACGGGCACGGACGGCGGCCGGCGAGCGCAGCGCGGCAAGTTCGGGCGGGGCGGGTACAGGCGATGTCATGTCGGGCGATATCATGTCGGGCAAGGTCGTGTCGGGCGAGTTCTTGTCGGGCGAGTTCTTGTCGGGCGAGGTCTTGTCGGGCGAGGTCTTGTCGGGCGAGGTCATGCTTCGGCTTTCATCGGGCAGATTTCATCGTGCGGACTGGATCGTGAGCACCGGGAGGAACCGGACGGCAACCGGCTCCCGCCTCCCCGGAAGAGGGGTGGGGCGAGGGCGAACCGACGTTTCATCGCCGCTCCGCCCTCCGGCCCGGCGCGCGGGGCCACCTCTCCCCAACGGCGGGAGGAAACGGCCGGAGCGGGCCTATTCCTCCAGTCCGCGCCCCTGCGTGACGTCATACTGGCTCTGGAAGCCGACATTGTAATAGCCCGCCGACACCTTCGCCTCCATCTCGACGCGGGCATCCTGCGGGATGAGATCGTCGGGGATCGGCACCCGCTCGAGGATCCGGATGCCCGCCCGGTCGAGCGCGTTGAACTTCATGTCGCTCATCGAGGCGAAGCGGTCGATCTGGCGGATGCCCAGCCAGTGGAACACGTCCGGCATCAGTTCCTGGAACCGCATGTCCTGCACGCCGGCGACGCATTCGGTACGCTTGAAATAGGTTTCCGGCAGGTCGCCGCCCTCCTGCCGCTTGCGGGCATTGTAGACGAGGAACTTCGTCACCTCGCCCAGCGCGCGACCTTCTTTGCGGTTATAGACCACGAGGCCGACGCCGCCCTTCTGCGCCATCTCCACGCAGAGTTCGATGCCATGGGCGAGATAGGGCCGGCAGGTGCAGATATCGGAGGAGAACACGTCGGAGCCGTTGCACTCGTCATGCACGCGGCAGGCGAGCGGGGTGATTCCGTCACCGATCCGCGAAGGCTCGCCGAACATGTAGAGCGTCATGCCGCCGATGGGGGGCAGGAACACCTTGAGGTCGCCGCGCGTCACCAGTTCGGGGAACATGCCGCCGGTATGCTCGAACAGCGCCCGGCGCAGCGCGCCCTCGGTGACGCCGAAGCGCTCGGCAATGCCGGGCAGGTACCAGACCGGCTCGATCGCCGCCTTGGTGACGCGCACGTCGCCCTTGGGCCCGATAATGTCGCCATCGACGGCGAGCCGCCCGGCCCTGAGCGCGTCGCGGATCTCCGGCATGTCGATACGGGCGCGGGTGATGGCGATGGAGGGGCGCACGTCGAGCCCGCCGGCAATGGCCTCCGGGAAGGCCTCGCCGATCATGTGGCCATACGGGTCGAGCGAGACGATCTTGCCCGCGTCGCCCCATTGCGGATGCGGGCCGATCGTGTCGGACGGGGCGGTGTTGGTGAGGTCGGCCCTGAAATCGGCCGGCAGGGCGCCGGCGGCGATGGCGAGCGCGCGATAGATCGCATAGCTGCCGGCATGGGAGCCGATGGCGTTGCGGCGCTTGGGGTCGGTCAGCGTGGCGACGACCGGCCCGCGCTCGGCGGCGCTGGGCGCCCCCCAGTTCAGCGTGGGGCCGTCGGCGGCGACGCCGGTCGGCGCGCCGTGGGAGGTGAGCACGATGTGATTGCGGGAACGACCGCCTGCACTGGCATTGACGGACATGATTGGCTCGCTTCTCGTCCGGCCGGCGGGCCGGTTCATCGGAAGCACGCAATGTGAGCGCCATTTTGCCTCGTCCGCAAGGGGGATCACGCAGGGCCCGCGAAAAATCGGACGAAACGGTCCGATTCTTGTATTGCCCCTCCCGCCTTCCGCGCGGTTGTGGGAAGCTGGCGGCACACGAGCACCGGCCCGGCCGGCAGCAAAGCGCCTCTTCCCGCGCAGCGCGCCGCCGCCCTCGCCGCCCCACGGTCAACAGAGTTCGCCCCTCATGAACGCTCCCCTCGCCCCCGCGCCCGCCGAGATGCCCGCCGATCTGCCGCCGACCACCGTCGTGGTGGGGCACCCGCTGATCCAGCACAAGCTGACGCTGATGCGCCGCTCGCGCACGCCGGCCAACGAGTTCCGGCTGCTGCTGCGGGAAATCAGCATGCTGCTCGCCTATGAGGTGACGCGCGACATGCCGACCGAACTGATCGAGATCGAGACCCCGCTCACGACCATGCAGGCGCCGGTGCTGGCGGGAAAGAAGCTGTGCCTGGTGTCCGTGCTGCGGGCGGGCGGCGGTATTCTGGAGGGCATGCTGGAAATCCTGCCGGCGGCGCGCGTCGGCCATGTCGGGCTCTACCGCGATCCGGTCTCGCTGCAGGCGGTGGAGTATTATCTCAAGCTGCCGCGCGACATTTCCGAGCGCACCGCCATCGTGCTCGACCCGATGCTGGCCACCGGCAATTCGGCCGCCGCCGCCGTCTCCGAAGTGAAGGCGGCAGGCTGCCAGTCGATCAAGTTCGTCTGCCTGATCGCCGCGCCGGAGGGGCTCAGGACACTGCACGAGGCGCATCCCGACGTCACCGTCTACACGGCGGCGGTGGATAGCCACCTCAACGACCATGGCTATATCGTGCCCGGCATCGGCGATGCCGGCGATCGCATCTTCGGCACCAAGTGAGGCTGGCGGCGGCGCCTGCCCCTTGCACAGGCTCCGCCGAAACTTTCGGCGCACCGGCTTCGATCTGCCGCGAATCCGGGCTTTCGCTCCGCCAAAGCGCCGTCTATCCTGCTGCTGTCCCTAGGGTTCCGGCGCCATGTTCGGCGTGTCTGGGCCGAGAGGGACAGCCCGGTGGCGAGACATTCGCCGGGTGCACGGCGGGATAAAAGCCCGGGAGGCTCGCGCGACGCGTTCGCGGAAGAGGCCCCGTTTCGCCGCCCAGGGTCCTTTCCCGAACGCCCGTCGCAGATTGTGACCAGCGAGGAGAGTGACCTTATGCGTCCGACCCCGATCCGCTCCACCCGTATCGCCGGCCCCGCGCCGGATCGCCAGCGCCGGCGCCGCCACCACCCGAATTTCAACGTCAAGGACATGCAGGGCTGGAAAGCCCTGGAGGCCGAGGAAGGCCTTTCCGAGCATGGCTGGCGCAAGGAGCAGCAATGGGCGCTCGACATGGGCCTGCCCGGCGCGGATTCGATCAACGACAAGTCGATCCCCACCTTCGCGCGCGGCGAACTGCCCCATTTCGCCGGCATCAACACCTTCCTCAAGGCGCCCTATGTCGAGAACGTGCGCGATGTCGGCAAATATGATGCCGCCGTCATGGGCATTCCGTTCGACAGCGGCACCACCTATCGCCCCGGTACCCGCTTCGGGCCGCAGGGCATCCGCCGCATCTCCGCGCTCTACACGCCCTATAATTACGAGCTGGGCATCGACCTGCGCGAGCAGATGACGCTCTGCGACGCCGGCGACGTGTTCACCATTCCGGCCAATCTGGAAAAGAGCTTCGACCAGATCTCCAAGGGCGTCAGCCACGTCTTCTCCTCGGGCGCGCTCCCCGTCATGCTGGGCGGCGATCATTCGATCGGCTTTCCCTGCGTGCGCGGCATCGCCGAATGCACCTCCAAGCGCATCGGCATCATCCATTTCGACCGCCACATCGACATCCAGGAGAAGGATCTCGACGAGCGCATGCACACCACGCCCTGGTACTGGGCGACCAACCTGCCGAATGTCTCGCCCAAGAACCTCGTCCAGCTCGGCATCGGCGGCTGGCAGGTGCCGCGCTACGGCGTGCAGGAGGCGAGGAAGCGCGGCACCAATGTGCTGACCATCGACGATATCGAGAAGATCGGGCTGGAAAAGACCGCCGAGATCGCGCTCGAACTCGCCTGGAAGGATGCCGACGCGGTCTATATCTCGTTCGATGTGGATTCGATCGACTGCGGCTTCGTACCCGGCACCGGCTGGCCCGAGCCCGGCGGCTTCCTGCCGCGCGAGGCGCTCAAGATCCTCGGGCTGGTCGCCGCGGAAGGGCTGTGCGGGCTGGAGGTGGTGGAGGTGTCCCCGCCCTATGACACGTCCGACATCACCGCCCTGTTCGGCACCCGCGTGGTGGTGGAGGCGCTCGGTTCCATGGTCGCCCATGGCAAGCTCGGCAGCCACAAGCACATGATCGACAAGCCGGTGAGCTTCTGAAGGGCTCGACAGAACTCCCTCTCCCCCCTCGGGGAGAGGGTCGGGGTGAGGGCCTTCAACGCTCCGCGATCGCAGGGCCCCTCACCAACCCGCTTCGCGGGCCACCTCTCCCGACGGGGAGAGGAATGACAGGGAATTTTCGATGCACCGCGATCACGATCATCACCACCACGGCGCCGGCGGCCATTCCCACGCGCACGGCCATCATCACCACGATCACGCGCACGATCATTCGGGCCATAATCACGGCCACGGACCGCGCAAGAGCGCGCAGTGGCAGACCCCGCACCGGCCCGAGGCGCCCGAGGCGCAGGATCACCCGGCGGGCGAGCCCGATCTCGATCTGGTCGAGACGGCCTTCGTCGAGAGTTTCCGCACCGCCAGCGATCCGACCAGCTTCCTGCGCCTCGCCCGGGTGCCGTTCGATGCGGTGACGGCGGAGGGCATGCGCGTCAGCCTCTTGCGGGTCGAGACCAGCGAGGCGACCGATGTCGGCTCCGTCATGCCCCATCTTGGCGGCGGAAGCTCTCGCTACGATCCGCTGCCCGGCGCCATGGCCTCGCGCCGGCGGCAGCTGCGCTTCGTCTATTTCGACGGCCGCGGCGCCGTGCCGATGACGCTGGCGCAGGTGCGCACCCTCGCGGAGACGTGAGCGGGCGGCCTTTTCAATAGGCGCGCCCGATCGCCGCGTTCGTGCTTTCGCGGGTTGATCGGAACCAATCCAAAGTTCATGGTGCCCGACAACGAGCCCGCTCCCCCTCCTGCGGGCCGGAGTGGATGCCGATGGATTATGTGAGCTTCTTCCAGCAGGCCGTCGATGCGCTGAAGCACGAGCAGCGCTACCGGACCTTTGCCGAAATCGAGCGGGACACCCGCCGTTTCCCGCACGCGGTCTGGCACTCGCCGCAGGGCGAGCGCGACATCGTCATCTGGTGCTCCAACGACTATCTCGGCATGGGCTGCCATGAGAGCGTGGTCGACGCCATGTGCACCACCGCGCGCGAGGCCGGCGCGGGCGCGGGCGGCACGCGCAACATTTCCGGCAACAGCCACGCCATCGTCGAGCTGGAAGCCGAACTCGCCGACCTGCACGGCAAGGACGCGGCGCTGGTCTTCACGTCGGGCTATGTGTCGAACCAGACCGGCATCGCCACGCTGGCGCGCCTCATCCCGGATTGCCTGATCCTATCGGACGCGCTGAACCATAATTCGATGATCGAGGGCGTGCGCCAGGCGGGCCGCGACAAGCAGGTCTTCCGCCATAACGACCTGGCCCATCTCGAGGAATTGCTGCGGACGGCCGGCGCGCGGCCCAAGCTGATCGTGTTCGAGAGCGTCTATTCGATGGATGGCGACGTCGCGCCTCTCAGTGCGATCTGCGACCTTGCCCAGAAATACGGCGCCATGACCTATCTGGACGAGGTACACGCGGTGGGCATGTATGGCCCGCGCGGTGGCGGCGTCGCCGAGCGCGACGGCGTGATGCACCGGATCGACGTGGTCGAGGGCACGCTCGGCAAGGCGTTCGGCGTGGTCGGCGGCTACATCGCCGCCGGGCGCGCGGTCATCGATGCCGTCCGCTCCTATGCGCCCGGCTTCATCTTCACCACCGCGCTGCCCCCGGCGGTGGCCGCCGCCGCCGCCACCTCGGTACGCCACCTCAAGGCCTCCGGCGTGGAGCGCGCCCGCCAGCAGGCGCAGGTCGCCAAGGTGAAGCGCGCGCTGGATCTCGCCGGCCTGCCGCAGATCGTCACGCAGACCCATATCGTGCCGATCATGGTGGGCGATGCGGAGGCCTGCAAGGCGGCGAGCGACATGCTGCTGGCCGATCACGGCATCTATATCCAGCCGATCAACTACCCCACCGTGCCGCGCGGCACGGAGCGGCTGCGCATCACCCCCGGCCCGTTCCATGACGATGCGCTGATCGCCCGGCTCGCCGACGCGCTCACCGATGTGTGGACCCGGCTCGGCCTCACCTTCGTGGCGCGGGCGGAAGCGGCGGAATAGGCGACGGAACCGGGGGAAGCGGCCGGCTTCCCCGCCCCTGCGCTCGCTCCCTCGCCGTCTGGCTCAGTCCTTCCGCTCGCCCGTGTCCTTGTCCTTCTCCTGCGCCTGCAGGGGCGTGGCGATGGAGCCGAAGATGAGGCGCGCGATGACCGGAATGAGCAGCGACAGCAGGAGAAACCGCGCCAGATGGTGCGCGGCGACGAAAGCCGGATCGATGCCGAGCACGAAGGCCATGATGATCATGGCCTCCAGCGCACCGGGCGAATAGGCGACGAGCAGCTTCGCCAGCGGCTCCCCGGAAAGCCAGCACGCGATCAAGGCAAATATCACCGTGACCGCCGACGCCAGCGACAGGGCGACGAGCGAATCGATGAAGAAACGCTTAAGCGTCTCCAGCCGCGTGCCGGCGAACCGGCTGCCGATATTGGCGCCGAGGATGACGAAGCCGGCAATCAGCAGCGCATCGGGCAGCCGACCCTCGATCAGACCGATGCCGTGCACGATGCCGCTCGCCAGCATGGCGCCGACCATGGTGCCCCCGGGCAGGCGCAGGCGCTCGGCCAGGAACGCGCCGAGAATGCCGACCCCGAGCGAGATGAGGAAGCTCGCCACGTCCGGCACCACGGGATTGATCGGCAGCGTGCCCGCCGGCTGGTGGCCGAGCCCGCCCAGCGCCAGCGGCAGCAGCGCGACCAGAACGAACAGCCGCAGCGACTGGCTGAGGACCACGCGGCGCAGATCCGCGCCCGAGCCTTCCGCCATGATGAGGATGGTCGACAGCGCGCCGGGCGCGGCGCCGAAGAAGGCGCTGCGCCGGTCCCACCCGGCGACGCCGACGAGATAGAGCATCACCGCCCCCATCATGACGGGGATCGACGCCGCCAGCACCGCCATCGTGCCCGGCCAGTTGGTGATGCCGTTCAGCGTCTCCGGCGTGATGGCCGAGCCCATCGAGGTGCCGAGCACGACATAGGTCGCGGTGCGCACATGGCTCTCGACCCCCACCGGCATGCCGCAGAGCGCGGCCACCGCCGTCACCACCAGCGCACCCGACAGCCAGCCCGCCGGCATGCCCGCCCAAGCGAAGGCCGCGCCGCCGGCAAAGGCCAGCGCCAGCGACGCGGCCCACCAGCCGAGGCTCCGGGGAGGCGGCAGGCGACGCACGAGGGAAGAGAAAGGCGACATGAGGCGAGACGCGGCTGGCGGAAGGGGAGCCACACGGAATGCGGTGCAACACGTAGATTTGCGGCGGATCAATGCGACGACTGCCGCCTCGCGTCAAACCATCCCCATGCTCAGCTCAGCGCTTTTTCATGCGGAACGCGCCGTTCCGCGCTACACATCCTACCCCACCGCGCCGCATTTTACGCCGGAGGTCGGGGCCGAACGGCATGGCGCCTGGCTCGACGCGCTGGACGAGGGCGCGACCCTGTCGCTCTATCTCCACGTCCCGTTCTGTCCGTCGCTGTGCTTTTATTGCGGCTGCACCACCAAGGCGACGCGACGCCCCGCGCCGGTCGCCGCCTATGTCTCCCGGCTGGAGCGCGAGATCGACCGGATCGCCGCGCGCGCCGGCCGGCGCCCCGTCACCCACATCGCCTGGGGCGGGGGAACCCCCAGCCTGATCGGCCCCGAGGCGCTCAAGCGCCTCTATGAGCGGATGGCCGGCAGCTTCGATCTCTCCCGGCTCGCCGAGCACGCCATCGAACTCGACCCGCGCGAGACCGACGAGGGCATCGCCGAGGCGCTCGCGGTGATCGGCGTCGACCGGGTGAGCTTCGGCGTGCAGGATTTCAGCGCGCATGTGCAGAGCGCGATCGGCCGGGTGCAGCCCTTCGGCACGGTGGAGCGCGCGGTGCGGCTGGTGCGCGAGGCCGGCGTCGCCGCCGTCAATCTCGACCTCATGTACGGCCTGCCGCACCAGAGCGAGCGCGACGTGCGGCGCACCGCGCAGATGGCGACGCTGCTGAAGCCGGAACGGCTCGCGCTGTTCGGCTATGCGCATGTGCCCTGGGTGCGGGGCAACCAGCGGCTGATCGACCAGACCGCGCTGCCCGGCGCGGCCGAGCGGCTCGACCAGTCGGAAGCGGCGCGCGCCACGCTGCTGGCGAGCGGTTACGTGGCGATCGGGCTGGACCATTTCGCCCGGCCGGAGGACCCGATGGCGCGGGCCGCCGCCGCCGGCCGCCTGCGCCGCAATTTCCAGGGCTACACGGTGGACCAGGCCGATGCGCTCATCGGCCTCGGCGCGTCCGCCATCAGTCGGTTTCCCCAGGGCTTCACCCAGAACGCCGCCGATTCGGCCTCCTATATCAGGGCGATCGACGCCGGGCGCTTCGCCACCGTGCGCGGTGTCGCCTTCACCCGCGAGGACGTGCAGCGCGGGGCGCTGATCGAGCGGCTGATGTGCGACCTCGCGGTCGATCTCGATGCAGCCACCCTTGACGAGGCCGCTCCCCGCCTCGCCACGCTGGTCGCGGATGGGCTGATCGCCATCGAGGGACGGCATGTGACCATGACCCCGGAGGGCCGCCCCTTCGTCCGCCTCGCCGCCGCCGCGCTCGACGCCCGGCTGCAGAGCGGGACGGTGCGCCATTCGGTAGCGGTGTAGGACGGATCAAGCCGGCGGCGCCCAGCCCCGCGCGCCGCACGAAGAAGCGCCCGGCCGGGAGGCCGGAGCGCCGGAGGCCTGCGAAGGGACGCCCGTGATGTGCCCGGCGCGGTGCGCGTCAGGCGGCGCCGGCGAGGCGGCGCATGCTGCCGTGATCGTGGATCTTCACCTCGTCCGCCCGCAGCAGCGCCACCAGGCCGCGACGCTTGAGCTCGGAGAAGGCGCGGCTCACGGTCTCAAGGGTCAGGCCGAGGAAATCGGCAATCTCCTGCCGGGTCATCGACAAATGCAGCGTGCTGCCGACCACGCTCTCCGGCGTCAGGCGCAGCAGGAAGAAGGCGACGCGTTCCAGCGCCGACATGCGGCCCAGCACCAGCGCGTGGGAATGCATGGCGCAGAGCTGCGCCTCGAAGCGGCGGAGCAGGCGGGCGGCGAGCGTCGGGTCGCGATCCAGCGCGCCGCGCTCGTGGGTGGTGATGATGGCGGCCGTCAGCGTCTCGGCCGAGCAGGCATAGACGTCGCAGGCGGCAAGGCCGAACACGTCGCCGGGCCCGAGCAGTTCCACCACCTGCCGGCGGCCATCGGGCAGCAGCTTGGTGAGCATCACCGCGCCCTCGACCACTTCCATGATGCGCCGGGCAGGATCGCCCTCGTGCAGCACGGTGGCATGGGCGGTGAAGCGCATGTGAGCGATGTGCGGCTCGCTCGAGGCCGGATGACGCGAATGGCTGCCCGTGCGTTCTTCGATGATCTGGCGCATCTCGCCCTCCGCGATTTGATGTAGCTCAAGCTTAGAGAGCAACGGGGGCCGCCACAGTTCGGTGGGCTGCGTAAGGGACTTTCCGGAAGGCACGACCGAAATGGCCCCGCACAGCCCTTGAGTCGCGGATCGACCGGCTAGAGCTTTTCCGGTGAATTCCGGTTCACCGGAAAAGCTCTAGGTTATTGTTCTGACGCATTTTCTTCACACGAACCGGAATCCACTTCGCTCGAAAATGCTCTAGAAACGCTCCGCGAAGGGGCGCGTGATCGCCCGTTTCTCCGTGCCGACAGGAAGGAAATGCGCGGCGGTCAGCTCGCGGGCAGCGCGCGCGCCAGCGCCTCGACGGTGAGCGGCTTGCGCACCACGCCGGCCGGGGCCAGCCCGCGCAACTGGTGATCGATGGCGCTCTGCGACTGACCGGTGATGACCACGACGCGCGGCACGGCGGCCATCTTCAGCAGCCAGCGCACCACCTGCGCGCCGGGAATGCCCGGCAGGGTCAGGTCGACGATCACCGTGTCCGAGCCATCGGGCGGGGGGGAGCGGAACAGGCTTTCCGCGTCGGGATAGGAAATCACGTCGTGACCGAGATTTGCAAGGATGAGGCTGAGCGAATCGCTCACCCCCGCATCGTCCTCAACCACATGAACCCGCACCGGCGTTCTCCCGCTTGTTCAGTCGAAACTGGTCAAGCGAGGCACGGTGAGCAATTCGTAGGGATGCGTAGCCAGAGGGGGTTGCCGTTTGCCGCCGGTCAGGCGCGCATGTCCTTGAGCACGATTCGCACGAGATCGGCGGCGTTCTTGGCGCCCAGCTTTTCCATGATGCGGGCGCGGTGCACCTCGATGGTGCGCGGCGAAATGCCGAGCAGGCGCCCGGCCTCCTTGTTGGAGGCGCCCGAGGCGATCTGCACCAGCACCTCGCGCTCGCGCGGGGTCAGCAGGTCATGGCCGGGGAAATGCGCGGTCAGCAGGTCGCCGGGCTCGGCGCTGGAGCGCCGCTGGTGCGCGGCGATGGCGTCGCGCACGCGCTCCACCACCGTTTCGGCGTTGAACGGCTTTTCGATGAAGTCGAGCGCGCCGTGGCGGATGGCATCCACCGCCATGGGGATGTCGCCCTGCCCGGAAATGATGAAGATCGGGGCGGGATAACGATCCGCCTCCAGTTCCTTCAGGATGTCGAGGCCGGAGCGGCCGGGCATGTGCACGTCGAGCACGATGCAGGCCGGCACATGATGGCGCGCCACCGAGAGGAAGGCCGCGCCGTCGGAAAAGCCGCGCACATGGTAGCCCTCGAGGCTCAGCACGAGCGACAGCGCATCGCGGACCGCCGAATCATCGTCGACGATGAAGACTTCATCCAACTGCGCCATACGGCTCCCCCTCACCCGACCTCGGACGGCACCGGCGGCGGCGCAACGGGCAGAACGAGCGAGAAGCACGCACCCTTTCCGTTACCGCCCGGATCGACCAGAAGATCGCCGCCGTGGTTCTGGGCGATCGTCCGCGAAATCGCAAGCCCGAGGCCCATGCCGCGACGTTTTGAACTGGCGAAGGCCTCGAACAGCTTCGGCAGCGCCGGCGCGGCGATGCCCGGCCCGTTATCGTGGACCTCGATCACCACATTGCCGTCCCGCAGGCGCGTGCGCACGCGGATCGCCGGATCGCCGGTGGGCGCCGCGGCCTCGATCGCGTTGCGCACCAGATTGACGACGATCTGCTGGATCTGCACGGGATCGACGGCGACGGGCGGCAGGTCGCCGGCAAACTCCCGCTCGACACGGATGCGGTGGCGCTGGCCGAGCAGGGTCAATTCGACCGCCTCGTCCACCATCGGGTCGATGTCGCGCACCGAGCGCACCGGCTCGCGCTTCTCCACGAACTGACGCATGCGCTGGATGATGTGGCCGGCCCGCTCCGCCTCGGCTGCCGCCTTGTCGAGGATGTCGCCGACCATGGCATTGATGTCCATGCCCCGGGAATGGGCACGCCGGATGGCCTGCAGATAGAGCATGAGGGCGGTGAGCGGCTGGTTCAGTTCATGGGCGATGGCCGCGCCCATTTCGTCGATGGCCGACACACGCGCCAGATGCACGAGCTCGCTCTGCAGGTCGGCGAGGCGCTGCTCGCTCTCCTTGCGCGGGCGCAGGTCGCGCAGGATGCCGATGAACTGCCGCCCGTCCGGCGTCGCGGCCTCGCCGACCGAGAGTTCCAGCGGAAACACCGTGCCGTCGGCATGGCGGCCACGCACCTCGCGGCCGATGCCGATGATCTTCTTGACGCCGGTGCTGATATAGCTGCCGACATACTTGTCGTGATCATACGCATATTCGATCGGCATCACGATCTTGACGTTCTGGCCCACCGCCTCGACCGAGGCAATGCCGAACATCTGCTCGCAGGCCTTGTTGAAGATCAGGATGCGCGCACGCTCGTCGATGACGATGATGCCATCGGCCGCCGTATCCAGCACCGACAGCAGACGCGCCTCCGATACAGTGGCGCATTCCGGGAGGCCGGGCGAGGAACTGAAATCACGCATGATTTCAGTGTGCTCCGCCGCCCGGCCAGCCGCAAGCCGTCCATACGGACAATTACGACCCCGCCGCTATTTCTGCAACCAGCGCACGAGCCGGTCGGTCGCCTCCAGCATCTGCGCCTCGCCGCGCGCGAAACACATGCGGATGTAGCGCTCGCCACCCGGCCCGAAGGCGGTTCCGGGCGCCAGCCCGATATTGGCCTCGTCGACCAGCTTGAGGGCAAGCGCGCGCATGTCGGTTTCTCCATCCACCCCGAAGAACATGTAGAAAGCGCCCGGCGGCGTGGCGAAGCGCACGCGATTTGAGGAGGCCAGCCCCCGGGCGACAATGTCGCGCCCGCGCCGCGCCCGCTCGATCTGGTGGGCGACGAAGCTCTCCCCGCGCTCCAGCGCGGCGACTCCGGCCCGCTGCATGAAGGCGGCGACGCCCGAGGTGGAATACTGGATCAGGTTTTCCAGCACCGGGCCGAGCGAGGGATGTGCCTCGATCCAGCCGAGCCGCCAGCCGGTCATCGCCCAGTTCTTGGAGAAGGTCTGCACGAACAGGATGCGGTCCTCCGGCTCCATGACATCATGGAAGGAGGGCGCCAGCCCGCCCTCGCCGGCCTCATAGAAGAAGCGCCCGTAGATCTCGTCGGCGACGATCCACAGCCCGTGCCGGCGGGCGATGTCGAGCACGCCGGCCAGCGCCTCGCGCGAGGCGACGAAGCCGGTGGGGTTCGCCGGCGAATTGATGAAGATCACCCGCGTGCGCGGCGTCACCGCGCTCTCCAGCCGGTCGAGGTCGAGCCAGAAGCCGCGCGCCTCGTCGAAGGAGAGCGGCATGAAGACCGGGCGGGCGCCGATGACCTCGGCGGCGGCGGCGGCATTCGGCCAGACCGGCGAGGGAATGAGAATCTCGTCACCCGCCGACAGGGTCAGCGCCAGCGCGATCTGGATCGCCTGCATGCCCGAGCCGGTCACGTAATAGCGCTCGGGATCCTCCGGCACGCCGTGGAGACGCGTCATGTAGCGGGCGATGGCGGCGCGCAGTTCGGGGATGCCGCGCTGCCAGGTGTAGAAGGTTTCGCCCGCCGCCAGCGAACGGGTCGCCGCCTCGCTGATGAAGGCGGGCGTGGGCAGGTCGCCCTCCCCCGCCCAGAGCGGGATGATCCCCTCGCTCTTGCGGCCGTAATTCATCACCTCGACGATGCCGCTCTCCGGCAGGGCGAGCGCCTGCGGGCGGATGTGATCGAGCAGCGAGGGAGCGGAAAACAGCGGGTCGGCGGAGGCGGACATGGACGGCCCTTCGATGGCGCGGGAAAGAGCGGAACATAGCTCATCCCGCCCGCCGCGCTCATCAAAAGACGTCATGTGGCGATTGGCGGAATCGATGGGTGCGGCTCCCCGCGACGCCCCCCCGCCCGACATCGGCGCTACCAGCCCGGTTCGAGCGGCACCGCGTCCACCGGCCGCTCGGCCAGTTGCACCTGCCAGGGCGGGAACACGCCGGCGAACACGTCGCCCAGACTCGCCCCCGACAAGGCGCCGGCCAGCCAGGTGGCATCCACCGGCAGGCATCCCTGCTCGCGCAGCCGGATGCTGAACGACAATTCGTTGAGGATCGCCAGCGTCTTCGCCTCGAAGGTCGGCAGGGTCTGCGGCGTCAGCGCGAAGCGGCTGTGCCACTCCACGCCCTGCCCGGTTCCCGCCCCGGTCAGCCAGCCGATGATGTTGGCGCGCAGGTTCGCGTCCAGCGGCGCATCCGCGCGAAACGGGTTGGCCGGATCGCCGGAGAAGATGTCCGAGGCCCGCGTCACCGAAACAAGCGAGCCCAGCAGGCGCAACTCGGTCGGCGGCAGGAAGACGAAGGACGAGCGCAGCCAGCTCTGCGTGCTGCGGCCGAACAGGCGGGTCGGCTCGTTGTAGCGGTCGATATGGCCGATGGCGACGCCCCGGCCGCGCACGGCATGCAGCACCGCGAGGGAAATGCGCTCGATATAGGCGGTGTAGAGCTGCCGGAAGGCGGAGGTGGTGAGGTGAACGTAATCGAAATTCATCAGCCCCGCGCCGAGAAAGGCGATGCCGGCATCGAGCGAGGAGAATTCGCGCGCCGTGTCGGCCGCGCCGATCAGCACGGTTCCGGGCGCGATCTCGGCAGCGTAGCCCGGCGGCAGCGTGTTGTCGCACACGACCAGCTGCCTTTCGACGCCAGGCATCTGCGTGGCGTAGTACTGGTTCAGGTCGTCCAGCGCGTTGGCATGGTCGACCGCACCGTGGCGGGCCATCAGGACGGCGATGCGAAGGCTCATGATGCGCGCGACCCGCCGCAGACCTCGATCACCGCCTCGCGACGGATCCATCCCTGTCCGTCACCGCTGGCCGCCATCTCGCGAATGAGATCGACCAGCCGGTCGGCGCAATCGCGCCAGCGCGGCGCCGCGCCGCCGTCCGGAAGCGCGCCGCCCATCGTCAGCCCCTCCGGGGGACGTCCATGCCATGTTTCGCCCACGACGCTCACCAGCTCGATTTCATCTTCAAACGGCACGAGACGCCCCGGCAACCGTGCGTGATCGGCAATCTCGTTCCACAGCGGCGAGCGGCGGACGACGACGACGCGGCCATGGGCGAGGCCATGCACGACCGGCAGCCCGAACCCCTCGTAGCAGGACGGGAAGACCAGCACGGCGGCGTTGGCCACAAGCGCGTTGATCGTCGCCTGCTCGATCATGCCACTCTTCATCAGCCGTACCCGCGGGGTCGGCGCAACCGAGCCCCCGAGCGCCACGATGTTGGCATAGGGGAAGGCGTCCGACAAAGTGGCCAGCGTCGGGTCCACCAGCTTGTGGTCGTAGCTGTTGCCGAAGACGAGCATATAGGGCTCGTCCATGCCGGAGGGCGAGTCGCTGGGCGGCGCCGTCTCCACCGGATCGAGGCTGTGCAGCGTCACCGCGTGAGCGGTGCCGAGCGGCCCGAAGCGCGCGGCGAAACGCTCGCGCGAGTAATTCGAGTTGAAGGCCAGCCCGTCCACCATCCGGGGCAGCGCGTGCCAGACGGCGTCGAGTTGCGACGTGCCGGGGGCGAGGATGTCCCAGGCGATGGTGTCGAGCATGGTGACGGCGGTGAACACCGCGCTGCGGTGCAGCTCCAGCAGCGTCGCCGTCTGCCAGGGCTGGTCGAGCAGCAGCGCCGCGAGATAGCCGCGCCGCTCGCCCGTCACGTCATCGGCCAGTTGAGCGTCCATGCCGGGGAATCGGGCGGCAATGTCGTGGAAGCGGGCCGCCTTGGGCGTCGCCAGCACGGTGAAGGCGAGGCCGGCGGGGGCGAGCTGGTGCAACCCCTGGAGATAGCCGAGCATCGCCTGCGAGGTGCCATTGAAGCCGACCTGAAGGTTGCGGCAATCGAGCAGGATGCGGGCGGTTCCGTCCGCCAGGAACGCATCCGCCAGCAGGGTCTCGAATTTCTGGCCGGCGGTGTCCGACAGCCAGCCCCGCGCATGGGCTGCCTGATCACGCCAGACAGTCTCCGAATCGCCCTCGATGCGCGGCGCCTCGGGATAGATGTCGGCAGCGCTGCCGGCATATTCGGCGACGATGCGGTTGGCGACCAGCGTGCGGTAGCCGAGCCGCCGCAATTGCGTCAGCAGGCGGCGCAGGGCCTCGGCGAAATCGAGGCTCTCGTCGACACGCGCGAGTAGCGCCGCCTGCGGGGTGATCAGCAGCAGCGGCGCGGACTGCTCCGGCGCCAGCTGCGTCACCGGCAGGCAGGCCAGCGCGTTGCGATGGAACCGCCGGGGCGGCCGGCCCCGCTGGCCGGTGAGCGGAAAGATGGTGCCGTCGGGATGGGCGAAGCGTGGCTGCACCACACCGATCATCGGATCGACGCCCTGCAGCTTGGCCAGGGCGGCGGCCACCTCGTCGCCGGGAAAGCCATCGCCCGTGACCACGAGAAGGCCGCGCCGCTGCGCGGCCGCCAGGCGCAGCGCCGCCGCCAGAATGCTGCCGCCGGTGCCGGGCGGCCGCAGGAAGGGCGGCGGACACGGCTCCTCGCCTTTGCCAGACCCGGCCACGACCCATAGGCGCCGCTCCTCGGCGACCATGCCGGTGCGGCTCCTGAAGCGCTCCAGCCACGGCGCCAACGGCGATCCGCCATCGGGGACGCCGATCACGATGTCCATGGCCGGCGCCGTGCGTTGGTCAACCCATGCATTCATTCGGCGACGCCTCCCGGCGACGGCACGCCCAGGCGCCTGTCCAGCTCCCGGGCCAGTTCATGAAAGACCGAATCGGGCGAGAGGATGCGCGTTACCACATCCTTCGCCGCGATGACGCGCTTGGCGGCCGTGTCGTCATCGAGCAGGCGGATCACCGCCGCGGTGAAGACGTGCCAGTCGGTCACGACATCGCACAGCGCGCGCAGCTCCGGCGCCACGCCATCGACACCCGAGGGCCAGGTGACCAGCGGGCGCAGATGGGCCATCGCTTCCAGCGTCTTGATCTTGATTCCGGTGCCCGCCACCGCCGGATTGATGACGAGGCGCGCCCCGGCATAGACCGGCGTCAGGTCGTCGATGAAGCCCAGCGCCCGCACGCCCTCCGTGCCCAACGGCACGGCGCGGCCCAGCGAACCGGCAACCTGCAGCTCCGCCGCGGGGACCGCCTCGCGGATGAGCGGCCAGGAAAACCGCAGGAAATCGCGCAGGCCCTTCACGTTCATGGCGTTGCCGGAGCCGATGAGCAGCACCGTCGGGCGCTCGGGCGTGCGCGCCTCGCTCACCACATCCATGTCGATGCCGACATGCAGGACCGTGGGGCCGGAGACGATGCGGCGCAGTTCCGCGGCCTCCTCGGGCTGAACCGCGAGCACGAGATCCGCCGGCTCCAGCATCAGGGCCTCTTCCTGCGGTGCCATGGCGAGGCCATGCGAAATGCCGAATTCGAGCACCTTGCCGCCGAGCGAGGAAAACACATCATGCGTCTGGATCGCCTTCAGCACGCCCGGGCGCAGATGGCGCAGGCTGCGGCTGGTCCAGATATAGTTGGCGATCACCATGGCCGGCTCGACCGCGCTGTCGAGCGCCTGCGCCACCTTTACCAGCGCATCCGGGCAGAAGGTGCGCAGCGTCTCCGCCCAGCGGCCGGTGGGATCGATCGCGCCGTCGACGCGGCCGGGCGCGCCATCCAGCTGCGCCAGCGCCGCCGCCAGATCGGGACGGGCGACCGCATGGCGCAGCTCGTTCTCGCGCGAGATCCAGATGAGATTGGGGCAGTAATCCATGAGTTCGCGCAGCCGCGCCTCATCCGGCCCCTCGCCCGGCAACGGGCAATAGACCAGCACGACATCGAAGCCCCGACGCTCCAGCCACGCCATCATCCGCTGGGTGCCGTATTCATTGCCGGCGCGCACCGGCCAGGGCGGCACATGGGTGAGGTAAAGCACCATCGGCCGGCCCGAACCGGCAGCGTCCGGCGGCAGGGCGCGCAACGGCTGGACGCTCAGCGCGCGGGGGGGCGGGGCGTCCGACGGCGCGCTGCCGGCCTCGTCGGCCGGGGCGCCGCCGGCGAGCAGGCGGCCCGGATGATTGCCGGCGATACCCGCCATCCCCGCGGTCGTCAGATCGAGCAGCAGCGGACTGCCATCCCGGCGACCGAATTTCTCGTAGTGCTCCACCGCACTGAAGCCGGCCGCCGCGACATCGGGGTGCAGTTCCAGATATTTGCGTTCGGACAGGTCCCGGCTGGGGTTGCGCCGCTCGCGCGAGCCATGCTGCAGGTAATGCACCACCGGATCGGTTCCGGGCGCCAGATCCTTGTTGCTCTCCAGATAGTATTGCGGATCGAAGAACACCGAATTCACGATCATCCGGTAGCGGCCGCGGCGGACGGGCAGCTTCCTGAAGGCGAGTGCCAGCTTCTGCCGCAGCTGGAGGAGCGTGTTGTCGCGGACCGCTCTTGTATAGCGCTGGGAGATCGAGGCGATCAGCCGTTCCGCCGTCTCCAGCACCAGCCAGAGTTCATTGTTGTGATATTGCAGCCGCTCCGCCTTGGCGACCGCGCGCGCGTGCTCTTCCCGCAGGCTGCTATCCTCGGTGAGCAGCCCGTCGAGCCGCACCCGCGCGTCGTCACGCTCGGCGGCAATGGAACGACCCTGCGCGGCGAGGTTGTCGCGCTCCCCGGTCAGCACGCGGCAGCGCGCGTCGAGCCGCGCGCGCTCGTCTTCCAGCACGGATTGCGAGGCCTCGCGTGCCGACAGGGTGCGTTCGAGATCATCGATCCGCGCGCGCCGGCGCAGGCTCTCGGCATGAACCTCGCTGACCCCGGCCCAGACCGCGCCGACATCGGCAAAGCTGCGGCGCACCGCGGCCATATCCGCGCCCGCAAGCGCGCACAGCGCGCGCATGGCCGCCGGAGGCTCGGCCCCCATCGCCACGATGCCCAGCCCGTCGGCATGAAGGAATTCGAAACTGGGATGGACGCCCGCCAGTTCCTCGAACAGCGTCCGGATTCCGGCCTCGCCGCGCCGGGCATTGGTGCCGTCGATCAACAGGACCGCGCGGGCGGAGAGTTTGGGACCCCAGGCTTCGGCAAGGCGGCGGGCCTGGGCAGCGTCCATATCGCCGCCAACATGCAGCAGGTCGATCGACTGATCGGCGAATTGCTCGCGCGCGGCGTCCAATGAACTGCGGATCAACTTGGAGAAAGCGGCGTAATGGTCGGCATTGAAACGCTGCAGCGCGTCATGCGCCTCGTCGCCACCCGGACCCGGCCCGTCCTGGCGCCCGCCATCCACCGCGAAACACTGCGTGGCAAGCGGCGCGCGAGCGACCGCTTCGCAGAAAGCGGCATAGGCGACGCCGCGGCCAGCCCCGAGCTCGACCAGGATGCGAGGCTGCACGGCCTCGACAAGCCAGAAAGCGAACGGCACATGCCCCCACCACGGACTGGATTCGCCAATAAGCTTGGGGATCCAGAGCGGCGGCTTGATATCGACTTCTGGAGTCGGCTGAACGCTCATTTCGTGTGCACCAGAATCACGTCCCGCCAACAAGCAATGCAAAGTCGGCCGCCCCTGCAGAATCGCGCACGAGACATACTTCGCATGATTCTCGATCGCAATCCCATGCAGGACGTCAGCGTTGTCCGACGTCTTGACACTGGAGCAGTTGGTCCGATTCGAATGTATAACGCCATCTTCGTGGACAGGTCGTTAAGCTAAGCTGGTCTCTTCGGTGGCCGATCCGGGCGGATGGCCCGACGACGCTATATTGGCGGGGCATCTTTTGGAATCTTTCAACATCGTTCGCTGCCATCCGCGCCGTTGCTGACCTGCGAACACCTCCTCGGCCCGGAGAATGCCGGATGGATCTGTCAGGCATGTGATGCCCCGTGGATGTCGCAGGCGATGCGCCGATGCGGGCAGGCGGCCGTCGCAAAAAAAGTCAAACAGTATGACTATTCAGCCGTCGACTCCTGTGGCATAGATTTCCGGCCGGCAAGCGCTCCCGCCAGAGGCGCGACGGCGACACCAACGGGAGAAACGCCAATGAATTTCAAGGCTTTGCTGCTCGCGACCGCCGTCTCCGGCGCGCTGTTCGCCGCCCATGCCCAGGCCGCCGAGCTTACGGTCGGCTTCTCGCAGATCGGCTCGGAATCGGGCTGGCGTGCGGCCGAGACCACCGTTTCCAAGGCCGAGGCCAAGAAGCGGAACATCAATTTCAAGATCGCCGACGCCCAGCAGAAGCAGGAGAACCAGATCAAGGCGATCCGCTCCTTCATCGCGCAGGGCGTGGACGCCATCTTCCTCGCGCCCGTCGTCTCCACCGGCTGGGATTCGGTGCTGAAGGAAGCGAAGGAAGCCAAGATCCCGGTCGTGCTGCTCGACCGCGACATCGACCCCGCCGGCAAGGAACTTTATCTTACCGCCGTCACCTCCGACAGCGTGCACGAAGGCAAGGTCGCCGGCGAGTGGCTGGTGAAGACCGTCGGCACCAAGCCGTGCAACGTGGTGGAGCTTCAGGGCACGGTCGGCGCCTCCGTCGCCACCAACCGCAAGAAGGGCTTCGAGGACGGCATTGCCGGCCACGCGAATGTCAAGATCGTGCGCAGCCAGACCGGCGACTTCACCCGCGCCAAGGGCAAGGAAGTGATGGAGAGCTTCATCAAGGCCGAGGGCGGTGGCAAGAACATCTGCGCGGTCTATGCCCATAATGACGACATGATGGTCGGCGCCATCCAGGCGATGAAGGAAGCCGGGCTGAAGCCGGGCACCGACGTGCTCACCGTCTCCATCGACGCCGTGCCGGACATCTTCAAGGCGATGGCGGCCGGCGAGGCCAATGCCACGGTCGAGCTGACGCCCAACATGGCCGGGCCCGCCTTCGATGCGGTCATCGCCTACAAGGACAAGGGCACGGTACCGCCGAAGTGGATCCAGACCGAATCCAAGCTCTATACCCAGGCCGACAATCCCAAGGCGGTCTATGAGGCCAAGAAGGATCTTGGCTACTGAGCCGAAGCCCGTGAGCCGAGGCCCGTGAGCCGAAGCCCAGGCGGCGGCATGGGGGACGCCGTCGCATGCGACGGCCCCCGGCTCCGCCTTCCACCAACCCACGTCATCCCGGACGGCCGCAGGCCGGGATGACGATATCGGGGGATGCGCCCTCTTCCCTGTGGATCGCCACTGGTTATCCACCGGCCTGTCCACAGCGGCGGAGGCAGACACCCCAGCAGACACCCCAGCAGCCGCCGGCCCGCTGCCCTGCCGGCAAGCCCCACACAGACAAGCCCTGCATAGACAAGCCCCGCACAGAACGGTTCCGCCGAGACCACCATGCCCCTCACGGACGATGCACCGCTGCTGAGCCTCGCAGGCTTCTCCAAGTCCTTTGCCGGGTTCGTCGCGCTCGACCGGGTCGACTTCACCCTGCGGGCTGGCGAGATCCATGCGCTGCTGGGCGAGAACGGTGCCGGCAAGTCGACATTGATCAAGACCATGACCGGGGTGGTGACGCGCGATGCCGGCACGATGCGGCTGCAGGGCGCGGAAATCGCCCCGCGCTCGGCCGAGGAAGCCGTGAAGGCGGGCATCGCCACCGTCTACCAGGAGGTCAACCTCGCGCCCAATCTCTCCGTGGCGCAGAACCTGTTCCTCGGTCGCCAGCCGACCTGGTTCGGGCTGGTGCGCGAGCGCGAGATGCGCCGGCGCGCGGCGGCGCTGCTGACGGAATTCGGGCTGGCGATCGACGTGGGCGCGCCGCTGGAAAGCTATTCGGTGGCCATCCAGCACATCGTGGCCATTGCCCGCGCGGTCGACCAGTCGGCGCGCGTGCTCATTCTCGACGAGCCGACCGCCAGCCTCGACGCGCATGAGGTCGAGGTGCTGTTCGCCGTGCTGCGGCAACTGAAGGCGCGCGGCATCGGCATCGTGTTCGTCACCCATTTCCTCGATCAGGTCTATGCGGTCTGCGACCGCATCACCGTGCTGCGCAACGGCCGGCTGGCCGGCACCGCGCCGATCGCCGACCTGCCGCGGCTGGATCTGGTGCGCCTGATGCTGGGGCGCGAACTCAGCGAGGCGACCGCCAAGCGCCCGCCTCATGTGGAGGGCGCCGCGCGAGCCGCGGTCGCCACCTTCGCGGCCTTCGGCAAGGAAGGCCAGGTCGCACCCTTCGATCTCACGCTGCGCGCCGGCCATGTGGTCGGGCTGGCCGGCCTGCTCGGCTCGGGCCGCACCGAGACGGTGCGCCTCGTGTTCGGCGCGGAGAAGGCCGATTGCGGCACGGCCGAAGTGGATGGGCGCAGGGTCGCCATCGGCTCGCCGCGCGAGGCGATGCGGCTGCGCTTCGGCTATTGCCCGGAAGAGCGCAAGACCGAGGGCATCGTCGCCGACCTGACGGTGCGCGAGAACATCGTGCTGGCGCTTCAGGCCCAGCGCGGGGCGCTGGCGCCGCTGCCGCGCCGCGAGCAGGACGAGATCGCCGCCCGTTTCATCCGCCTGCTGGACATCCGCCCGCCCGACCCCGAGCGGCCCATCGGCCTGCTCTCCGGCGGCAACCAGCAAAAGGCGCTGCTGGCCCGCTGGCTCGCCACCTCGCCCCGCCTCTTGATCCTCGACGAGCCGACGCGCGGCATCGATGTGGGCGCGCATGCCGAGATCATCGCCCTCATCCGCTCGCTCTGCGCGGAGGGCATGGCGCTGCTGGTGGTCTCCTCGGAGCTGGAGGAGATCGTCACCTATGCCGACGAGGTGATCGTGCTGCGCGACCGGGCGCATGTCGCCCGGCTGACCGGCAATGCCGTCGACGTTCCCGCCATCCTTGCCGCCATCGCCGACGCGCCCGCCGCGCCGGCGGCGGCCCACGCGTGAGGGAGGCCGCCATGGGGCTTCGTCTGCCGCGCGTCGGCACCGCGCAGATCGGTGCCCTGGCGCTGATTCTCGCCGCCAACTGGGTGGTATCGCCGCAATTCTTCGACATCCGCCTGCAGGACGGGCGGCTGTTCGGCAGCCTGATCGACGTGCTGAACCGCGGCGCCCCGGTGGCGCTGCTCTCGCTCGGCATGGTGCTGGTCATCGCCATGCGCGGCATCGACCTCTCGGTCGGCGCGGTCATGGCCATCTCGGGGGCGATCGCCGCCAGCCTTGCCGACAGCCATTCCCTGCCGGTGGTTCTGGCCGCCGCGCTGGGCGCGGGGCTGCTGTGCGGGCTGTGGAACGGCTTCCTGGTCGCGGTGCTCGGCATCCAGCCTATCGTCGCGACGCTGATCCTCATGGTGGCGGGGCGCGGCATCGCCCAGCTCATCACCGAGGGGCGCATCGTCACCTTCACCTCGCCCGATCTCGCCTTTCTCGGGGGTGGCTCGGTGCTCGGCGTGCCGACCCCGATCGTGCTCGCCCTCGCCATGCTGGCTCTGACGCTGGCCGTGGTGCGCGGCACGGCGCTGGGGCTGATGATCGAGGCGAGCGGCGGCAACCCGCGCGCCAGCGCGCTGGCCGGCATCGGCACAAAGCTCATCACGCTGGCGGTCTATGTGTGGAGCGGGCTGTGCGCCGCGCTGGCCGGCATCGTCGCGGCGGCCGACATCCTCGGCGCGGATGCCAACAATGCCGGGCTCTGGCTGGAGCTGGACGCCATTCTCGCGGTGGTGATCGGCGGCACCTCGCTGTTCGGCGGGCGTTTCTCCATCATCCTCGCGGTCGTCGGGGCGCTCATCATCCAGGCGATGAATACCGGCATCCTGCTGTCCGGCCTGCCGCCCGAGACCAATCTCGTGGTGAAGGCGGTGGTGGTGCTCGCCGTGCTGCTCGCCCAGTCGCCGCGGCTCGGCACCCATCTGGCGGGGCTGGGCGTTCTGCTCGGCCTCCGGAAAGCGTGAGGAGGCCTGGATGATCCGCTCGCTCGCCCGCCTGATGCCGGTCCTCGCCACCACGGCGGTGTTCCTCGCCGGCTTCCTGGTGTGCTCGCTGGTCTACCCGAACTTCGCCTCGATGCGGGTGGTGATGAACCTGATGACCGACAATGCCTTTCTCGGCATCGTCGCGGTGGGCATGACCTTCGTCATCATCTCCGGCGGCATCGACCTCTCGGTCGGCTCGGTGATCGGCTTCACCACGGTGTTCCTGGCACTGGCCATCGAGCGCTGGGGCGTGCCCCCGCTGCTGGCCTTCGTGCTGATCCTCGTCATCTGCGCCGGTTTCGGCGCGTGTATGGGCGCGGTGATCCAGTATTTCGAGCTGCCGGCCTTCATCGTCACGCTGGCGGGCATGTTCCTGGCGCGGGGCGTCAGCTTCCTGCTCTCCACCGAATCGATCCCGATCAACGCCGAGCTTTATGCCCACCTCTCCGACCACGCGATCCGCTTCGGCAGCGGCGCCCGGCTCACCGTTCCGGCCATCATCATGCTGGCGGTGGTGATCGGCGGCATGGTGCTGCTGCACCTCACCCGCTTTGGCGCCAACGTCTATGCGCTGGGCGGCTCGCGCGCGGCGACGGCGCTGATGGGCATCAACGTGCCGCGCACCACGGTGCTGATCTACACGCTCTCCAGCGTGCTGGCGGGACTTTCCGGCATCGTCTTCTCGCTCTACACATCCTCGGGCTATTCGCTGTCGGCGGTGGGGGTGGAACTTGACGCCATCGCCGCGGTGGTGATCGGGGGCACCCTGCTCTCGGGCGGCTATGGCTTCGTGTTCGGCTCCTTTGTCGGCGTGCTGATCCAGGGCCTGATCCAGACCTACATCAGCTTCGACGGCTCGCTGTCGAGCTGGTGGGCGAAGATCGCCACCGGCCTGCTGCTCTTCGCCTTCATCGCCTTCCAGCAGATCACGCTCCACCTCGCCCGTCGTCCGGCGCGCCGCTCCGGGCGGCCGTCTCCGCCGCCTCCGGCGGCCATCGCACAGGGAGTCGTCCGGCCGTGACGTCGCAGATCATCGTCATTCCCGCCCGCCGCGCCCATTCCAACCACGCGGAAATCGCACGCAGCATCGGCATCGACATCATTGCCGGGCGCTATGGCGAGGGCGCCAAGCTGCCGGGCGATGCCGAGCTCATCCTGCTGTTCGGGGTTTCCCGCCCAGTACTGCGCGAGAGCGTGAAGACGCTGGTGGCCAAGGGCCTCTTGTCCACCAAGGCGCGGGTCGGCACGGTGGTGCGCGAGCGCGCCGCGTGGAACATGTTCGACCCCGACGTGCTCGCCTGGCACCTCGACGCCGGCATCGACAAGCGCTTCCTGCGCGATCTCTCGGAAATCCGCCTCGCGGTGGAACCGCGCGCGGCCGCGCTCGCCGCCGAGCGGCGCAGCGCGGAGGACCTTGCCCTGATGCGCCAGGCGGTCGCGCGCATGCGGCAGGAGCCGGGTGCCTCGGACGGCTTCGCCGAGGCCGACCTCGCGCTGCATGTCGCCATTGCCACCGCCTCGGGCAATCCGTTCATGCGCTCCATCGGCGCGGTGATCGAGGCGGCGCTGCGCTCCTCCTTCCTGCTTTCCGCGCCGGGCGACGCGCGCGAGCACGAGATCGCGGTGGCCGCGCATGAGCGCATCGTCCAGGCCATCGCCGACGCGGACGCGCAGGCCGCCGCCGCCGCCATGACCAACGTGATCTTCAACGGCCTGCGCCGCCACGGCGCGGCAGGCTGAATGGGTGCCCCGATGAACGACGACGGTTCGAGCCACGACGACACGAAGAAGCTGCGCAGCCAGGCCTGGTTCGGCCGCCAGGACAAGATGGGCTTCTATTATCGTTCCTTCCTCAAGAACAGCGGCCAGCCGCAGGACCGCTTCGACGGCCGCCCCGTCATCGGCATCTGCAACACCTGGTCCGAGCTGACGCCCTGCAACATCCATTTCCGCGACCTCGCCGAGCATGTGCGGCGCGGCGTGCTGGATGCGGGCGGCTATCCCCTGGAATTCCCCGTCTCCTCGCTCGGCGAGGTGACGATGCGCCCCACCGCCATGCTGTTCCGCAACCTCGCCTCGATGGATGTGGAAGAGGCGATCCGCGCCCATCCCCTCGACGGCGTGGTGCTGCTGATGGGCTGCGACAAGACCACGCCGGCGCTGCTGATGGGCGCGGCCTCCGCCGACCTGCCGACCATCGGTGTCTCCGGCGGGCCGCAGCTGCGCGGCGTCTATCGCGGCCAGATCATCGGCTCGGGCACCAACATCATCTCGATGAGCGAGCAATTGCGCGCCGGCGAGGTGACGCTTGAGGAGTTCCACGAGGCGGAAGCGGGCATGAACCGCTCCTCGGGCAGTTGCATGACCATGGGCACCGCCTCCAGCATGGCCTCGATGGTGGAAGCGCTCGGCATCGGCCTGCCGGAAAACGCGGCCATCCCGGCGGTGGACGCGCGGCGCAACCTGCTGGCCCGCATGGCCGGGCGGCGCATCGTCGATCTGGTGAAGGAGGATGTGAAGCCTTCCGACATCCTCACCCGCGCCGCGTTTGAAAACGCCATCCGCACGCTGGCCGCCATCGGCGGTTCGACCAATGCGGTGGTGCACCTTCTGGCCATTGCCGGGCGGGTCGGCGTCGACCTCACGCTCGACGATTTCGACCGGCTGGGCCGCGACATCCACTGCCTGGTCGACCTGATGCCGTCAGGCCGCTTCCTCATGGAGGATTTCTACTATGCCGGCGGCCTGCCCGCCGTGCTGCGGGCGCTGGGCGAGCGCGGCCTGCTCCACAAGGAGGCGCTCACGGTCAACGGCCGCACCCTGTGGGAGAATGTCGAGAAGGCGCCCAACTGGAACCGCGAGGTCATCACCTCCTTCGAGGCGCCGTTCAAGCCGGATGCCGGCATCGCCATCCTCAAGGGCAACCTCGCGCCGGACGGCGCGGTGATCAAGCCCTCCGCCGCCTCGCCGCATCTGATGCAGCATACCGGCCGCGCCGTGGTGTTCGAGAGCGTCGAGGACATGCACCACGCCGTGAATGACGAGGCGCTCGACATCGACGCCTCCTGCATCATGGTGCTGAAGAATTGCGGGCCCAAGGGCTATCCCGGCATGGCCGAGGTCGGCAACATGCCGCTGCCGGCCAAGCTGCTGCGCGAGGGCGTGCGCGACATGATCCGCATTTCCGATGCCCGCATGTCCGGCACCGCCTATGGCACGGTGGTACTGCATGTCGCCCCGGAAGCGACCGCCGGCGGGCCCCTCGCGCTGGTGAAGAACGGCGACCTCATCACGCTCGACGTGCCCGCCCGCGCGCTCCACCTGCATGTCGGCGACGACGAACTGGCCGAGCGCCGCGCCCAATGGGTGCCGCCCGCCCCGCACGCGACGCGCGGCTATGCCCGGCTCTACATCGACCATGTGCTGCAGGCCGACCGCGGCGCCGATCTCGACTTCCTCGTGGGGCGCACCGGCTCGCCGGTCCCCCGCGACAATCACTAGCGCCCGCGCCGATCGGATTGCCGCGCAATCGGGTCGGGTCACGCGGTCTCCATCCCTGGTTCAGGACCAGTTCGTACGGCCCACTTCACGGCCCACTTCCACGAAGGGTGCATGATGACGACCACTTCCGCCGCCGGTCCCTACCAGGGGGTCTTCCCGGTCGCCCCGACCGTGTTCGACGCGACAGGCCGGCTCGATCTCGAGGGCCAGACGCGCGCCATCGACTTCATGATCGACGCCGGCTCGCACGGCGTGTGCATCCTCGCCAATTTCTCCGAGCAGTTCGTGCTCGGCGATGACGAGCGCGATCTGGTCATGCGCACCGTGCTGGAACATGTCGCCGGGCGCGTGCCGGTCATCGTCACCACCACCCATTTCGCCACGCATATCTGCGCCGAGCGCTCGAAGCGCGCGCAGGAGATGGGCGCGGCCATGGTGATGGTCATGCCGCCCTATCACGGCGCCACCTTCCGCGTGCCGGAAGCCTCCATCATCGATTTCTACCGCGCCGTCTCGGATGCCATCTCCATCCCCATCATGGTGCAGGACGCCCCCGTCGCCGGCACGCCGCTCTCGGTGCCGCTGCTCGCGAGGATGGCGCGCGAGATCGAGAACCTCGCCTATTTCAAGATCGAGGTGCCGCAGGCCGCGAACAAGCTGCGCGCGCTGATCGAGGCCGGCGGCGATGCCATCATCGGCCCCTGGGACGGCGAGGAAGCCATCACCCTGATGGCCGATCTCGACGCCGGGGCGACCGGCGCCATGACCGGGGGCGGCTGTCCCGACGGCATCCGCGCGATCATCGATCCCTATTTTGCCGGGGATCGCGAGGCCGCCCTCAAGGCCTATGAGCGCTGGCTGCCACTGATCAATTACGAGAACCGGCAGGCCGGGTTCGCCACCGCCAAGATCCTGATGAAGGAAGGCGGCATCATCGCCCATGACACGCTGCGCGCGCCGCTGCCGCCGGTTCACCCCGCCACACGCGCCGGGCTGCTGGAACTCGCCCGCCGGCTCGATCCCCTCGTGCTGAAATGGGGGAAGTGATGAGCGAGATGGAGACAGGAGCCGTGAACATGCTGACCGGTGCCGCGCTCATCGGCTCCCGCGACGTGGCGGGCGAGACGACCTTTCGCGCCGTCGACCCCGCGCGCAACGAGACCCTCGCGCCGACCTTCACCGAGGCCGGACCGTCCGAAGTCGCCGCCGCCGCCGCTCTCGCCGCCACGGCTTTTCCGCTCTACCGCGCCACCACGCCGGAGCAGCGCGCCGCCTTTCTCGACCTGATCGCTTTGAAGATCGAGGCGATCGGCGATGCCCTGATCGAGCGCGGCGCGCAGGAGACGGGACTGCCCGCCGCGCGCCTGCAGGGTGAGCGCGCCCGCACCACGGGCCAGCTGCGCCTGTTCGCTACCTGGGTGCGCGCGGGCGGGGCGGACGAGCCGCGGCTCGATTCACCGTTGCCTGAGCGCAAGCCGCTGCCGCGCGCGGAGCTGCGCCTGCGCCATATCGGCATCGGGCCGGTGGCGGTGTTCGGCGCCTCGAACTTCCCGCTCGCCTTCTCGGTGGCCGGCGGCGACACGGCGTCGGCACTGGCCGCCGGCTGCCCGGTGATCGTGAAGGGCCACCCCGCCCATCCCGGCACATCGGAACTGGTCGGCCGCGCCATTCGTGCCGCGGTGGCCGAGGCCGGCCTGCCGGAGGGCGTGTTCTCGCTGGTTTCCGGCACCTCGAACGCGCTGGGCGGCGCGCTAGTGGCGGATCCGCGCATCATGGCCGTCGGGTTCACCGGCTCGCGCGCCGGCGGGCTGGCGCTGGTCAACATCGCCAATAGCCGCCCGGTGCCGATTCCGGTCTATGCCGAGATGAGCAGTATCAACCCGGTCTTCCTGCTGCCCGGCGCTCTCAAGGCGCGGGCCGAGGCGCTCGGCACCGCCTTTGTCGGGTCGCTCACCCTGGGCGCCGGCCAGTTCTGCACCAATCCCGGCCTCGTCATCGCGCTGGCCGGCGGCGATCTCGACCGCTTCCTCGCCAGCGCCGGCACCGCGCTGGAGGCCGCTCCCTCCGCCACCATGCTCACGCCCGGCATTGCCGGCGCCTACGCCAAAGGCGTCGCCACGCTTGCGCAGGCCGGCGCCACCGAACTGGCCCGTGGTGGCCAGGAGGGTGGGCCCAATGCCTGCCGCCCGGCGCTGTTCGTCACGGATGCGAACGCCTTCATCGGCGCGGCGGGGCTGGCGCATGAAGTGTTCGGCGCCTCCTCGCTGGTGGTGCGCTGCGAGGATGCGGACGAAATGCTGGCGGTGGCCCGGGCCGTCGAGGGCCAGTTGACCGCCACGCTGCATCTGGAGGCGGAGGATCACCCGCTCGCCGCCCGGCTCATGCCGATCCTTGAGGAAAAAGCCGGGCGCATCCTCGCCAATGGCTGGCCGACCGGTGTCGAGGTGTGCCATGCCATGGTGCATGGCGGCCCCTTCCCCGCCACGTCCGATCCGCGCTCGACCTCGGTCGGCACGCTCGCCATCCGCCGCTTCCTGCGCCCGGTCTGCTACCAGGATCTGCCGGAGGCGCTGCTGCCCGCCGCCGTGCGGGACGGCAACCCCCTCAACCTCCCCCGCCTCCTTGACGGCGTGCCGGAAACGCCACGGGAACCGCGTTCATGAGCCCCCTACGTCTGGCCATTGTCGGCCTCGGCAAGATCGCCCGCGACCAGCACATTCCCGCCATCGCGAAGACGGAGGGCATCGCGCTCGCCGCCATTGCCAGCCGCAACGCGGCGCTGGAGGGCGTCGCCCATTTCGCCACGCTGGACGAGCTGCTGGCGAGCGGCGAGGCGATCGACGCGGTGGCGCTCTGCACCCCGCCACAGGTGCGCCGCGCGCAGGCGCAGGCCGCGCTGGAGGCGGGCAAGCATGTGCTGCTGGAAAAGCCCCCCGGCGCCACGGTGAGCGAACTGGGGCCGCTCATTGCCGCCGCGCAGGCTTCCGGCCGCACGCTGTTCGCCACCTGGCACTCGCGCTTCGCCCCGGCGGTCGAGCCGGCCCGCGCGTTGCTGGCCGGGCGCACGCTGCGCTCGGTCACGATCGAGTGGAAAGAGGATGTACGCGTGTGGCATCCCGGGCAGGAGTGGATCTTCGAGCCCGGCGGGCTCGGCGTGTTCGACCCCGCGATCAACGCGCTGTCGATCCTCACCCGCATCCTGCCGCGCCCGGTCTTCGTCACATCGGCGCATCTCGCCTTTCCGGCCAATCGCGACGCCCCGATCGCCGCCGAACTCGATCTCACCGATGCGCAGGGCCTGCCGATCCGCGCCGAGCTGGATTTCCTGCAGACCGGCCCGCAGACCTGGGACATCCGGGTGGAAACGGATGAGGGTCTCCTCACCCTGTCCTCCGGCGGGGCGAAGCTGTTTCACGAAGGCGCCACGCTGGTCGACGAGAAGGAAGCCGAATATGCCGGCATCTACCGGCATTTCGTCGACCTGATCGCGCGCGGCGCGTCCGATGTCGACCTCGCCCCGCTCGCCCTCGTCGCCGACGCCTTCCTGCTTGGCCGGCGCGCGCAGGTCGAGCCTTTCGAGTATTGATGATGGATCTGGACTCGGACTCGGACCTGGAATTGGACTCGGATCTGGCCCGGACGGCCCGCCTGCGGCGCGAACCCTTCGGCACCCTTGCCGACGGCACCGCGATCGAACGGCTGCGCCTGATCGGCGACGCCGGCTTCGAAGTGGCGATCCTCACCTTCGGCGCGGCGGTGCAGGCGCTGCATGTGCCGGACCGCGACGGCGTGAGCGCCGACATCGTGCTCGGGCATGACAGCCTCGCCCCCTATGCCAGCGACCGGCGCTATTTCGGCGCGGCGGTGGGGCGCTATGCCAACCGCATCCAGGGCGGCAGCTTCACGCTGGACGGCATTACCTGCCACGTGCCCGCCAATGACGGGCCCAACGCGCTGCATGGCGGGCCGGACGGCTTCGACCGCCGGGTCTGGAGCGTGGAGGCGATCACGGATGGCCCGGCGCCGTCGGTGACGCTCGGCCTCGTCTCGCCCGATGGCGACCAGGGCTTTCCCGGCACGCTGGCCGTGCGCCTGACCTATGCGCTGACTGGCCCGCGCGAATTGTCCATCGCCTTCGAGGCGACCACCGACCGGCCGACGCTGGTGAACCTGACCCATCACGGCTTCTTCAACCTCGCGGGCGTGGCAGAGGGCGGCGACGTGCTCGACCATGTGCTGACGCTGGCCGCCGACAGCTACCTTCCGGTCGACGCCCTCGCCATTCCGCGCGGGGGGCCGGCGCCGGTGGCCGGCACGCCGTTCGACTTCCGCACCCCCAAGGCGATCGGCGCGGATATCCGCTCCGCGCAGGAGCAGCTGCGGCTCGGGCGCGGCTACGACCATAATTACTGCCTGAGCGGGGGCCGCACGCGCGCCCCGCGCTTCGTCGCCCGGGTCGAGCATCCCGGCTCCGGCCGGGTGATGGAACTGCTCACCGACCAGCCGGGGCTGCAATTCTATTCCGGCAATTTCCTCGACGGGACGGCGGAAGGAAAGTTCGGCCGGCTGCACCGCCAGTCCGACGCCTTCTGCCTGGAACCGCAGGCATGGCCCGACACGCCGAACCGGGGGGACTTCCCCTCGGCCCGCCTCGATCCGGGCGAGACCTATCGCCACGTTTCGCTCTACCGCTTCTCGACCCTCTGAATTCCGGGGGCCCGCCAGGGGAACCAGCATGCACGGCAAGGCACCGCAGACCGACCGACCGCTCCGCTCCAAGGCCTGGTTCGACAACCCGGCCAATATCGACATGACGGCGCTGTATATTGAGCGCTATCTCAATTTCGGGCTGAGCCAGGAGGAATTGCAGTCCGGCCGGCCGATCATCGGCATCGCGCAGACGGGCTCCGACCTCTCGCCCTGCAACCGCCACCATATCGAGCTGGCCAAGCGCACCCGCGAGGGCATCCGCGAGGCGGGCGGCATCGCCATCGAATTCCCGGTGCACCCGATCCAGGAAACCGGCAAGCGCCCCACGGCCGGTCTCGACCGCAACCTCGCCTATCTCGGCCTCGTCGAAACCCTGTACGGCTACCCGCTCGACGGCGTCGTCCTCACCATCGGCTGCGACAAGACCACGCCGGCCCTGCTGATGGCGGCGGCCACCGTCAACATCCCCGCGATCGCGCTCTCGGTCGGGCCGATGCTGAACGGCTGGTACAAGGGCGAACGCACCGGCTCCGGCACCATCGTGTGGAAGGCCCGCGAACTGCTGGCGGCGGGCGAGATCGACCAGGCCGGCTTCGTGAAGCTGGTGGCGTCCTCGGCGCCTTCCACCGGCTATTGCAACACGATGGGCACGGCGACCACGATGAACTCGCTGGCCGAGGCGCTGGGCATGCAGTTGCCCGGCTCGGCCGCCATTCCCGCGCCCTATCGCGACCGGCAGGAAATCGCCTACCGCACCGGGCTGCGCATCGTCGACATGGTGCGCGAGGACCTGAAGCCCTCCGACATCCTCACCCGCGACGCCTTCCTCAACGCCATCCGCGTGAATTCCGCCATTGGCGGCTCGACCAATGCGCCGATCCACCTCAACGCGCTCGCCCGCCATGTCGGCGTGGAACTCTCCATCGACGACTGGCAGACCCATGGCGAGGACATCCCGCTCCTGGTCAATCTCCAGCCCGCTGGCGAGTATCTCGGCGAGGACTATTACCATGCCGGCGGCGTGCCGGCGGTGGTCAACCAGTTGATGGAACAGGGACTTATCGCCGAGGGCGCGCGCACGGTGAACGGGCGTACGCTGGGCGAGAACTGCAAGGGCAAGGTCATCGAGGACGAGGCGGTGATCCGCCCCTATGGCAAGCCGCTGAAGGAGAAGGCCGGTTTCCGCGTGCTGCGCGGCAACCTGTTCTCTTCCGCCATCATGAAGACCAGCGTCATCTCGCCCGAGTTCCGCGACCGCTATCTGTCCAACCCGGCCGATCCGGAGGCCTTCGAGGGCCGCGCCGTGGTGTTCGACGGGCCGGAGGACTACCATTCCCGCATCGACGACCCCGCGCTCGCGATCGACGAAACCACCATCCTGTTCATGCGCGGGGCCGGCCCGGTCGGCTATCCCGGCGCGGCCGAGGTGGTGAACATGCGCGCGCCCGACTACCTCATCAAGGCCGGCATCCACGCGCTGCCCTGCATCGGCGATGGGCGGCAGTCCGGCACCTCGGGCTCGCCCTCCATCCTCAACGCCTCGCCGGAAGCGGCGGTCGGCGGCGGGCTCGCTCTGCTGCGCACCGACGACCGCGTGCGCATCGACCTCCGGCGCAACAGCGCCGACATGCTGGTCCCCGAGGAGGAACTGGCGGCCCGGCGCGCGGCGCTGGCGGCGGCGGGCGGCTATGCCTATCCGGAAAGCCAGACGCCCTGGCAGGAGATCCAGCGCGCGCTGGTCGGCCAGCTGGAGACCGGCGCCGTGCTGGAACCGGCCGTGCGCTACCAGCGCATCGCCCAGACCAAGGGGATGCCGCGTGACAATCACTAGCACCGCGCCCCCTCACGCCATGCCGGAGCCGGCGATCGCCATGATGCTGTGCGGCCAGCGCTGCCATCTCGGCGAGGGGCCGGGCTATGACGCGGCGACCGACACCGCGTGGTGGTTCGACATTCTGGAGCGGCAGCTGTTCGAGGCGCATCTCGACACGGGCGCGATCAACGTCCACGCCCTGCCTCGCATGGCGAGCGCGCTGGCCAGCGTCGACGCGCAGCGCCAGTTGCTCGTCACCGAGGACGGGCTGGTGCTGCGCGACATCGCCAGCGGGCGGCTCGACATGCTCGCCCCGGTCGAGGCGGATAATGCCGCGACGCGCTCCAACGATGCGCGCGTGCATCCGAGCGGCACGTTGTGGTTCAGCACGATGGGCCGGCATGCCGAGCCGGGGGCCGGCACGATCTACGCCTTTCGGGAGGGCGCGGTGACACCGCTATTTCCCGGCATCACCATTCCCAACGCCATCTGCTTCTCGCCGGACGGGCTTATGGGCTATTTCGCCGACACGGCGGCGAACCGGCTCCACCGGGTGCGGCTGGATCCGGCGACCGGCCTGCCGCTGGAGGCGCCGGCGGTGCTGCATCTCCACACCGGCGAGGGCGGGCTGGACGGCGCCGTCACCGATGCCGAAGGGCTGATCTGGTGCGCCATCTGGGGCGGATCGCGGCTCAACGCCTATTCCCCGGAAGGGCGGCTGGTGCGCGCCATCGCGACCCCCGCGCGCCAGACGAGCTGCCCGGTTTTCGTCGGTGCCGGCTTCGACCGCGTACTCGTGACCTCCGCCTTCGAGGGCATGGACGAGGCCGCGCGCGCCGCCGATCCGCAGCACGGGCGCACCTTTATCCTCGATATCGGCACGCGCGGGCGGGCCGAACCGCGCGTGCGGCTGGGGGCGCTGTGATGGGCACGCTCTCGCATGTCGTGGTCGACTGGGGCACGTCGAGCTTCCGGCTCTGGGCGCTCGACCGCACGGGCCATGTGCTCGGCGAGCGGCGCAGCGCGCAGGGGCTTGCCGCTTCGGCGGCGGAAGGTTTCGAGGCGGTGCTGGAATCCCACCTCGCGGCGCTCGGCATCGGCGATGGCGTGTCGGTGATGATGTGCGGCATGGTCGGCTCGCGCAGCGGCTGGGTCGAGGCCGCCTATCTCGACGCGCCCGTGCGGCTCGACGAACTGGCGGCCCGCGGCACGCATGTGCCTTCCGCCCGCCGGCTGATCCACATCCTGCCCGGCATCGCCCAGCGCGATCCCATCCATCCCGACGTGATCCGTGGCGAGGAAACGCAACTATTGGCGCTGGCCCGGCGCGGCCATGACGGCCTCGCCTGCCTGCCCGGCACGCATGGCAAATGGGTCCAGCTCACGGATGGCGCGGTGGCGCGGTTCGTGACCTTCATGACCGGCGAGCTGTTCCAGCTGCTGCGCGAGCGCTCGGTGCTGGCGCCGGCGCTGCAGGGCGGCGCGCCGGTCGATCCGAGCTCGCCCGATTTCAGTGCGGGCGTCGCGGATGCGCTGGCCGCGCCGGCGTCGATCGGCAACGCGCTGTTCGCGCTGCGGGCAGGCTGGCTGCTGGCCGACCGGCCGGCCGATGCCGCGCTGGCGCGCCTGTCCGGCCTGCTGATCGGGCTGGAAATCGCCGGCGCCCGCGAACGGCTCGGCGCGATCGCGGCGGTGACGCTGATCGCTTCCGGGCCCAGTGCCGCGCTCTATCGGCAGGCACTGGCGATTGCCGGCCTCGCCGTGCCGGACGAACTCGACGCCGAGGATTGCGTGCGCCGTGGACTGCATGAGGCCGCGCTGATCGCCTTCCGTCTCGAAAGGGTTTCTCGATGACTACCCCCTCCTCGGTTGCCTCCCCCGCCCGCATTGCCTGGCCGGGCCTTCGTCGCTCGCTTGTCGCCATTCTGCGCGGCATCGCTCCGCCTGAGGCCGAGGCGATCGTCGGCGCGCTGATCGAGGAAGGGCTGGAGGCGATCGAGATTCCGCTCAACTCCCCGGATCCGTTCCGCTCCATCGAGACGGCCGCCCGGCTCGCCCCGTCCGGCGTGCTGATCGGCGCGGGAACGGTGCTCACGAGCGCGGATGTCGACCGGCTTGCGGCCGCCGGCGGCCGGCTGATGGTGAGCCCGAATGTCGATGGCGACGTAATCGCCCGGGCCAGCGGCCACGGCATGGTGACGATGCCCGGCGTGCTGACCCCGACCGAGGCGCTGGCCGCGGTGAAAGCCGGCGCCTCGGCGCTCAAGTTCTTTCCCGCCAACCTGCTCGGGCCCTCGATCATCCAGGCGATCACCGTGGTGCTGCCGGCCGGCACCGTGGTAGGCGCCGTGGGCGGGGTCGGCGAGAACGAATTCGCCGCCTATGCGCGCGCCGGCATCCGCACCTTCGGCCTCGGCTCCAGCCTCTACCGGCCGGGCGCCGGCGCCGACGAGGTGCGCGCCAGGGCCCGCGCGATCATCGCCGCCTATGACGCGGCCTGTCCCGCGCCAACGCAGACACCGACGGAGATTCGGCACGCCCCCAGCTGAGGCGCGTCCCACGACCAGCGGCGCCCGCTCCGGCGAGGCCCGCCAAGAAACCGGCACGCAAGCGCGGCCACCGATCCACCCACGGGAGACCTACATGAAACGCCTGACGACGACCTTTGCCGCCACACTCGCTACCCTCGCGCTCGGCGCGCTGGCCTTCGCCGCTCCCGCCGCCGCGCAGGGCAAGGGCACGGTCGGCATCGCCATGCCCACCAAATCCTCCGCCCGCTGGATCGCCGACGGCGACAACATGGTGAAGGTGCTGAAGGAGCGCGGCTACACCACTGACCTGCAATATGCCGAAGACGACATTCCCAACCAGCTCTCGCAGATCGAGAACATGGTGACCAAGGGCGCCAAGGTGCTGGTCATCGCCTCGATCGACGGCACCACGCTGTCCGACGTGCTCAAGCAGGCGCACGACAAGGGCATCAAGGTGATCGCCTATGACCGGCTGATCCGCGAGACGCCGAATGTCGACTATTACGCGACCTTCGACAATTTCCAGGTCGGCGTGCTGCAGGCGGAATCGCTGCTCAAGGGCCTCGGCTATCCCGAGAAGAAGGGCCCGTTCAATATCGAGCTGTTCGGCGGCTCGCCGGACGACAACAACGCGTATTTTTTCTATGATGGCGCGCTCTCGGTACTGAAGCCACTGATCGACAACGGCACGCTGAAGATCGCCTCCGGCCAGACCGGCATGGACAAGGTCTCGACCCTGCGCTGGGACGGCGCCACCGCCCAGGCGCGCATGGATAACCTTCTGAGCGCCTATTACACCGACAAGAAGCTCGACGGCGTGCTCTCGCCCTATGACGGCCTGTCCATCGGCATCCTGTCCTCGCTCAAGGGTGTCGGCTACGGCTCCGGCAGCATGAAGATGCCGGTCGTGACCGGACAGGACGCGGAAGTGCCCTCGATGAAGTCGATCCTCGCCGGCGAGCAGTATTCCACCATCTTCAAGGACACCCGCGAACTGGCCAAGGTGACGGCCGACATGGTCGACGCCTCGCTCTCGGGCAAGGAACCGACGGTCAACGACACCAAGACCTATAACAACGGCAAGAAGATCGTTCCGTCCTATCTCCTGAAGCCGGTTGTGGTCGACAAGAGCAACTGGGAAGCCGTGCTGGTCGGCTCGGGCTATTACAAGCCCGGCCAGATCAACTGATCCTCAACCCGATATCGCGACCCGCGCCGACCCATGGTCCGGCGCGGGTCCCTTCGCAACGGAGCGCAGCGATGAACGCTCTTCTCGAAATGCAGGGCATCAGCAAGAACTTCACCGGGGTGAAGGCGCTGAGCGATGTGCGTTTCACCGTCAGACCGGGCGAGATCCACGCCCTTGTCGGCGAGAACGGCGCGGGCAAGTCCACGCTGATGAAGGTGCTGAGCGGGGTCTACCCGCACGGCTCCTATGACGGGGCGATCGTGTTCGACGGCGAGGAGCGGCGTTTCCGCGACATCACCGATTCCGAAGCGGTGGGCATCATCATCATTCATCAGGAACTTGCCCTGATTCCCCTGATGTCGATCGCCGAGAACATCTTCATCGCCAACCCGCCGGGCCGGTTCGGCATCATCGACCGCGGCACGGTGCAGCGGCGCACCCGCGAACTGCTCGCCAAGGTCGGGCTGGAGGAATCGCCGGACACGCTCGTCACCAATATCGGGGTGGGCAAGCAGCAATTGGTGGAGATCGCCAAGGCGCTCTCGAAGAAGGTCCGCCTGCTCATCCTGGACGAGCCGACCGCCAGCCTGTCGGAAAAGGACAGCGCCGCCCTGCTCGACCTCCTTCTGGAGTTCAAGGCGCAGGGCATCGCCTCCATTCTCATCTCGCACAAGCTGAACGAGGTGTCGAAGGTCGCCGACCGCATCACCGTGCTGCGCGACGGGCGCACGGTCGACACCATGGATTGCCATGACGGCGCCGTGGAGGAAGACCGCATCATCGCCAAGATGGTCGACCGCGACCTGGAGCACCGCTACCCCAAGCGAGAGCCCAAATCTCCCGGCCCCGCCGGCGGCGAGCCGATCTTCAAGGTGTCGAACTGGTCGGCCTACCATCCCCAGCATGCCGACCGGCAGGTCATCAAGAATCTCGACTTCGAGGTGCGGCGCGGGGAAATCGTCGGCATTGCCGGGCTGATGGGCGCCGGGCGGACGGAGTTCGCCATGAGCATCTTCGGCCGCGCCTGGGGGCAGAAGATCAGCGGCCGCGCCGAGATCGAGGGCCGCGAGGCGGACCTGTCGACGGTGCGGCGCGCCATCGACGCGGGCCTCGCCTATGTCACCGAGGACCGCAAGCATCTCGGCCTGCTGCTGGCCGAGGACATCCGCAAGAACGTGACGCTGGCCAACCTGCGGGCGATCGCCCCGGCGCGGGTGATCGACGATGTCGAGGAACTGCGCGTCGCCGCCGACTACCGCGCGCGCATGCGCATCCGCTGCCACAGCGTCTTCCAGGAGACCGGCAAGCTCTCCGGCGGCAACCAGCAGAAGGTGGTGCTGTCGAAATGGCTGTTCACCGATCCCAAAGTGCTGATCCTCGACGAGCCGACGCGCGGCATCGATGTCGGCGCCAAATATGAAATCTACTGCATCATCAACGAGCTGGCGGATGCCGGCAAAGGCGTCGTGGTGATCTCCTCGGAGATGCCCGAACTCATCGGCATCTGCGACCGCATCTGCGTGATGAATGAGGGCAGCTTCGTCGGCGAGTTCGCCGGCGGCGAGGCCACCCAGGAGAAGATCATGCGCGCCATCATGCGCAAGGGCGAGACACGTCCCAAGGAGTTACTTGCATGAGCGAAGCCGCGCTGAAGGAGAAGCCGCAGCACGCCGGCTTCCTGAAGAGCAACCTGCGCGAATACGGGATGATGATCTCCCTCTTCGCCATCATGATTTTCTTCGAGGTGGTGACGGATGGCACGCTGCTGCGGCCGCTCAACCTCACCAACCTGGTGCTGCAGAACAGCTACATCGTCATCATGGCGCTGGGCATGCTTCTGGTCATCGTCACCGGGCATATCGACCTGTCGGTCGGGTCGGTGGCCGGCTTCGTCGGCGCCGTGGCCGCGGTGCTGATGGTGAAGTTCAACATCCACTACATCCCCGCCACGCTGATCTGCCTGGTGCTCGGGGGGGCCATCGGTGCGGCGCAGGGATACTGGGTCGCCTATTTCAAGATCCCCTCCTTCATCGTCACGCTGGCGGGCATGCTGGTGTTCAAGGGGCTGGCGCTGGCCATCCTCGCCGGGCAGTCCGTGGGGCCCTTCCCGCCCACCTTCCAGAAGCTCTCCTCCGGCTTCATCCCCGAAATGGTGCCCGATGCCGGCGCGCTCTACCCGACCTCGCTGGCCATCGGCGCCCTGCTGGCGCTGGCCATGGTGTGGCTGAACTTCCGCGGCCGCGCGCGGCAGGAGGCCCACCATATCGAGACGGAGCCCTACGGCTTCTTCCTCGGCAAGAACCTGCTTCTGTTCAGCATCATCCTCTATTTCGCCTATCTCATCGCCTCCCATCGCGGCCTGCCGAACGTGCTGGTGATCATGGTGGCGCTGATCGCGCTCTATGCCTTCCTCACCACCCGCACCACGATCGGCCGGCAGATCTATGCGGTGGGCGGCAACGAGAAGGCGGCGAAGCTCTCGGGCATCAAGACCGAGCGCCTCACCTTCCTCACCTTCGTCAACATGGGCGTGCTGGCGGCGCTGGCCGGCCTCGTCTTCGCCGCGCGGCTCAACACCGCGACGCCGAAGGCCGGCCTCGGCTTCGAACTCGACGTCATCGCCGCCTGCTTCATCGGCGGCGCCTCGGCCTATGGCGGCGTGGGCAAGGTCGGCGGCGCGGTGATCGGCGCGCTCATCATGGGCGTGATGAATAACGGCATGTCGATTCTCGGCATCGGCATCGACTACCAGCAGGTCATCAAGGGCCTCGTCCTGCTCGGCGCCGTCTGCCTCGACGTCTACAACCAGCGGCGCGCCTGAGCACGGCGCGTTGCCCGCACCCGCGCGACGGGAGCGCGACCTCCCGTCGCGCGGGGTTCGAGGAAACCGAAAGGCGGTTGCGCCGTTTCGTTCTGGCCACGCAAGCGGCACTGATTAATCTGACGGCAGCGTTTCATGGCGACGTGGCCGGGATGGACATCATGAGTGCTGGCGCAGTGAAGTCCCCTCTCATCGCCATGCGTGGCGCGGGCTATTACAGCAGCAACACGGCGGGGGCGAAGAGCGTCATCGATTCCGCCACGGATCTGGCGCTGGAAGGCATTGCCGGCATGGACCTGCCGGCCGGGCCGGGGGTGTTCTCCATCGCCGATTTCGGCGCGGCGGATGGCGGCACCTCGCTGGACCTGATGCGCCGCGTGGTGGGCGCCCTGCGCGGCCGGTCCGCCGGCCTGCCGATCGCCCTCACCTATACCGACCTGCCGGGCAATGACTTCTCCGCCCTGTTCGGCATGCTGCAGGCCGAGGACGGGCTGGGGCGCGAACCCGGCGTGTTCGCCTTCGCCAGCGGCACCAGTTTCTACCGGCAGATCGTGCCGGACGGGGCGCTGCATTTCGGCTTCTCGGCCACCGCCATGCACTGGCTGAGCCGCTCGCCGGGCCTCATCGCCGATCACACCCACGCCGTCGGCGCGAGCCCGGCGGAGAAGGAAGCCAACCGCGCGCAGTCGCTGGCCGACTGGGAGACCATCCTGCTGGCCCGCGCGCGCGAACTGGCCGCCGGCGGCGTGCTGGTCATGGCCAATTTCAGCATCGACGCCAATGGCCATTATCTCGGCTGGACCGGCGGGGTGAACATGCATGACAGCTTCGCCGCCCACTGGCGGGCGCTGGCGGCGGACGGCACGCTGAATGCGGACGAATATCGCGCGGCCGCGTTCCAGCAATATTACAAGACCCAGGAGGAATTCGCCGCGCCCTTCACGGACCCGCAATCGGCGGTGCGCCGCGCCGGGCTCAGGCTGGAGACGATCTTCTCACGCGTCACCGCCTGTCCCTACCGGGCGGATTTCGAGCGACACGGCGATGCCCGCGCCTTCGCCCGCGCCTATGTGCCGACGCTGCGCTCCTGGTCGGAAAGCACGTTCTTCAGCGCGCTGGACCCCGCGCGCGCCCTGGAGGAGCGGCGGACGATCATCGACCGTTTCTATGGCGCCTATGAAGACGCCGTCGCCGCCGATCCGGCCGGCCATGCCATGGACTATGTCCACTGCTTCATGGTGATCCGCAAGGCGTGATCCGCACGGCGCGGACCCGCCCGGCTCAATCGTCATCCGTGCCGCCGCCCCCGGCGCCACGGCTGCGCGAGCCCTCCGATTCCGGCACGCAGGTGTTGAGCGCGTAAGTCTGCAGCACGCGCAGATCCGCCGCCTCCATCGCGGCGCGGCGATGCACGGGCCGTGCGGGCGAGGGAACATCACCGGTGCAGGCCACGCGCGACTGGCCCTCCGACCTCACCCCGCCAGGCTCATCGCCGCTCAGTTCGCCCAAAGCCGTCAGCGTCCACGCGCCCTCGCGGGAGGTGAAGCGCAGCGGCCGGCCGGCGAGATGCGCGGCGCGGGCGGCGAAGGGCAGCAGCAGAAGCGGAAACGCCACGTCCGGCAGATCGACCATGGTCCACGCGCCCGCCCCGTCCACCAGCCAGCAGCCGGTGGCGAGCGGGCAGGCCGGGCCGGGAGCTTCCAGTTGCCCATCCACCGCACGCGGACGGGCGAGTGTCCCCCGCGCCTCCAGGAAGGCGATCAGCGTCGGCGCAAAGGCAAGGCCGCTATGGGCGAGCCAGCGCGCCGCGCGGCCCATCTCGTCCGCCTCGCCCCAGCTGCAGCCGGCGCCGCGCGCCGCCTTGGCCGCCAGCGTCTCCACCTCGTTGAGCGAAAGATCCATCATGCCGCCTCCCCCGCCGACAATTCCTCGGGAAAGGGCGCGCCGCGAAACATCGAGATACGCAGCCAGCGGTCGGAACGCGGATCGAACTGATCCGCACCGAAAAAGGCCAGCTTGCAGCGCAGCAAGTCGATGGGCCGCAGCGCCGCCGAGAGCAGGTTGTCGCGCACCTCGCCATAGAGATGGTCGCGCGACAGCAGCAGCACCCGCTGGACGACATGGCGCCAGTCCGGCCGCTCCAGCACGATCTCGGCCACGGTGCGCTCGGGGGGCAGCGTGGCGAGATGGGCGCGCAGCCGCATCACGTCGCGAGCGATGGCAAGCGGCTGCTCGCGATCGGCGCCCGGCTCCTCGCGGCGCTCGCCGAGGCGCGGCTCCAGCTTGTCCGCCGAGACATACCAGAAGCGCGCATCGCTGGCGGGATCGGCGAAGTCGATCGCTGCCGCCCAGCCATAGGCGTCGTCGATGCGGGCCAGCAGGGCATGTGCGGGCAGCGTGCCGTCCATGCGCCAGAGCGCGTCCTCGTCCACCGCCATCGTATCCGCGAGATCGTCCACCAGCGCGCCGAACGGCTCGATCAGCAGCGCCGCCGCATATTCGCGGGCCTCAAGCCCGAGCGCCACGCGCGCGAAGCGATAGAGCCGGTCGCAGGGATGATCGACGCCCGGGTCGAGGCTCACAGCTGCCATGTGCAGGCGGTCGAGATCCGCCCGCAACCCGGCGATGCGCGCGCTCTGCACGGCATCGATGGTGGTCCAGCGGCCGGCAACTTCCCGCGCGCGGTCGATCGCGGCGAGGAGGTGGCCATGCTGCCCGGGCGTGATGTCGGGCAAGGCGCGCACCCGCGCCAGCGCCGTTTCGCGGGCATGGATCCAGGCATGCAGCAGCGTGGGATGGCGCACGAGAAACGGCGCCATGCCGAGGCCGGTCGAATTGCCCACGCCGATGCGCCGACGCAAATCCGGCTCCAGCGGCACCGCCCGGTCGCCGCCGAGGGCGCGGGCGCAGTGCTCGGCCAGGTCGAGGGTGAAGGAGCGGATCAGCCAGACGGTGAGCATCTCGGCCTGAAAGGGTCCGCCCAGTTCGGGCCGGTCGCGCAGCACATCGCGATCGGCAATGCCGAACTTGCCATTGCCATAGACGGCGGTGGTGCGCATGAGATAGCCGACCGCGTCGATCGCGGCCCGGCCCGGCGCCACGCCGCTGGCCAGTGTCGCCACCAGACTGTCGAACAGCCGCACGCTCTTGTTGGCGCGCGAGAGCGTGAGTTCACGCGCCGTGAACCGCCCCGCCTCCTGGCGCGGCACATTGGCCTCCAGCCGGTCGAGTTCGTCGCGGTCCGGCACGCCGTCATAGAGCGCGTAGGACGTGTCCCATGCCTCGGCGATCACCCGGTCGGTGCGGCGCTCCTCGGGCAGGTAGTGGGAGAACGCGACGAGGCAGTAGCTCCGCGCGCCGGTATCCACCTGATAGAGGGCACGGCCATAGCCCTCGGCGTCGATCTCCCAGAGCGGACGGGTGAAGCGCCAGCCCTCGCGCGCCGCCCGCCGCATCAGCGTGCGCAGGAAGCTCAGCCGCGTGGGATGCGAGGCGCCCAGGCACTCCAGCCGCATCACTTCGTCGGGCGCCCGCAACGCCAGCGCGGGCTCGGGAATGGGGCGGTTCACGACGCGGCCTCTCCCCCGTCCCGTGGCGTCAGCAGCGCGGTGCAGCGCGCCAGCGTCGCGGCGTTCACGGCGACGCCGGCCTCCTCGCTCCGCCGCCGCGCGGCGGATTTGCGCGCACCGGGGCGCCGGGCACCCTGTTCGTCCATCGCTGCGAGCACCATGGCAAGGCGCGCGGCGAAGGCATCGTCCGAGGTCGCCACGGGGTCGATGGCGAGGAAGAACTGGCCGGTGCGCGGCGGCCCGCCGGCCGGGCCGGAGAAGGGGCTGGCCGCGATGCCCGGCGTCGCGCCGGTGAGGCAGGCCGCCATCACCTCCACCAGCAGCGCCGCGCCGACGCCCTTGTAGCCCCCGCTCGGCGCCATGCTGCCCGCCAACGCGGCCGCGGCATCCGTGGTCGGCCGGCCCTCCTTATCCAGCGCCCAGCCCTCGGGAATCGGCTCGCCCGCCCGGGCGCGCTTCATCACCTCGCTCTTGGCCACCACGCTGGCGCTCTGGTCGATGACGAAGGCCGCGCCGCCCGCCCCGTCCGGCACCGCGAGCGACCAGGGATTGGTGCCGAGCACCGGCCGCGTTCCGCCCACCGGGGCGATGGAAGCCGGCGCGTTGGTGAAGCCGAGGCCGACCAGCCCGGCGCGGGCGATCTCTTCGGTATGATAGCCGAGCACGCCACAATTATAGGATTGGTGCACCGCCATGGCGGCCAGCCCGCGCCGGCGCGCCAGAGCGACCAGCGCCGGCAGCCCGAGCGCGATGGCGGGGTGGGCAAAGCCGCAATCGGCGTCGACGCAGATGACGGCATCGGCCGCCTCTTCCAGCTTGGGAACGGCATCGGCCCGCACCTTGCCGCAGGCGAGATGCTCGCAATAGACCGGCAGGTACATCAGCCCATGCGAGGCGACCCCGTCGCACTCGGCGGCGGCAATGGCGGCGGCCAGCGGGCCCGCCTGGGCAGTGCTGGCGCCATGATCGAGCAGCGCGCCGAGCGCGAGGTCGACGATTTCCTGCCGGGTCATGCGAAGGCTGGCATCGGTCATCGCGCGGCCACGCTCCGGCTGGGAACAATGGGCGTTGCGGCGGCACCAAAGCTCGCGCGCATGAAGGCGAGCCAGTTGAGGCCGAGCAGCCGATCGGCCTCGTCCGCGCTGAATCCTCCCGCGAGGAGACCCGCGCGCAGGGTGGCGAAATCCCTGTTGTCGCGGAAGAAGGCCGGCTGCGCGGGAAAAGCCGCCTTGCCCAGACCCATCGCGTCGGGATCACCGAAGGTCCAGCGGCCGACGCGCATCCAGCGCACCACCTCGTCCGGCTGATCCTGGCACAGGTCCGAGCCGATGCCGATATGCTCGACGCCGATCCGGTCGGCGAGGCGCCGGGCCATGTCGACGAAGCTCGCCAGCGTGCAGGCGGAGCCGTCCTTGAGGTGGGCGGGATAAAGCGACAGGCCGACCATGCCGCCGCTCTCGGCCAACGCGTCGAGCACGCGCTCGGACTTGTTGCGCGCGGTGTCGCGCCACCAGCGCGGATTGGCATGGGTGACGGCGATGGGCCGCTGCGAGGCGGCGATCGCCTCCAGCGTGGAACGCTCGCTGGAATGCGACATGTCCACCACCATGCCGAGCCGGTTCATCTCGCGCACCACCTCGCGCCCCATGAGCGTGAGGCCGGTATCCTCCGCCTCGCGCCAGCCGGTGCACAGCAACGACTGGTTGTTGTAGCTGAGCTGCAGGAAGCGCAGGCCAAGCGCATAGAGCGCCTCGACCAGCCGCAGGTCGCTCTCGATCACGGACGGGTTCTGCGAGCCGAAGAACACGGCGGTGCGCCCCTCAAGGCTCGCGCGCTCGATGTCGGCGGCATCGCGCCCGGGCAGGATGAGGTCGGCATGGTCCGCGAAACGGCGGTTCCACGCGAGGATATGCTCGACGCAGTCGCGAAAATTCTCATGATAGGCGACGGTGGCGTGGATGGCGCTGACGCCGCCCTCGCGCATCTGCTGGAACAGCGCGGGCGACCAGCGCCCATATTGCAGGCCGTCGACGAGGATGGCGCGCGCGCTCACGGGTCCAGCTCCCCGCCCGCGAAGACATAGGACGTCTTGCTCTGGGTGTAGAATTCCACCGCGTGCCGGCCCTGTTCGCGCGGCCCGTAGCTCGACGCCTTCATGCCGCCGAACGGCACGTGATAATCGGTGCCGGCGGTCGGCAGGTTGACCATGACGCAGCCGCTTTTCGAATGGCGGCGGAAATGGTTCGCCCGCGCCAGCGAGCGGGTGACGATGCCGGCGGTGAGGCCGAATTCGCTGTCATTGGCGAGCGCCAGCGCCTCCTCATAGCTGCCCGCCGCGATGACGCAGGTAATGGGCGCGAACATTTCCTCGCGATTGATCGCCATGTCGTTGCGCGTGCCGATGAAGACGGTGGGCGCCATGTAGAACCCCTCGGTGGGGCGCTCCAGCCGCTCGCCACCGGCCACGCATTCCGCGCCCTCCCGCGTGCCGCGCGCGACATAGTCGAGATTGGCGGCGAGCTGGCCGGCGCTGACCACCGGCCCCATGGCGATGCCCGGCTCCAGCGCATGGCCGACGCGCCATTCCGGCAGGCGGGCCAGCAGCTTCTCGACGAAGGCGTCGTGCACCTTGCGGTGGACGATCAGCCGCGAGGCGGCGGTGCATTTCTGTCCGCTGCCGCCAAAGGCCGAATTCAGCGCCAGCGTGACGGCGAGGTCGAGATCGGCATCGTCCATCACGAGAAGCGGGTTCTTCGAGCCCATTTCCAGCTGGACGCGGGCGAGATGGCCGGCGGCGCGCACCGCGACCGAGCGGCCGACCTCCAGCGAGCCGGTGAAGCTGATGGCCCGGACGCCCGCATGCGCCGCCAGATGACCACCGATGCGCCCGCCCGGGCCCATGACGAGGTTGAAGGCGCCGGCCGGCAGCGACTGGCGGGAGATGATCTCGGCGAGCGCAAACGCGCTGGCGGGGGTGAGGTTGGCCGGCTTCCACACGACCGTGTTGCCGAAGGCGAGTGCCGGGGCGATCTTCCATGCTGCGGTCGCCATCGGGAAGTTCCACGGCGAGACGATCGCCACCACGCCCACCGGCTCGCGGCGCACGTCGATCTCGATGCCCGGGCGCACGGAATCGGCGCTCTCGCCCAGCTGGCGCAGCACTTCGGCGGCGAAATAGGTGAAGAACTGGCCCGAGCGGCGCACCTCGCCGATGCCCTCATTGAGCGGCTTGCCCTCCTCGCGCGACAGCAGGCGGCCAAGCTCCTCGGCGCGGGCGATCAGTTCCTGGCCGATGGCGTCGAGCGCGCCGAGCCGGGCCTCCAGCGGCGTCGCCGCCCAGCGCGGCCCCGCCTGCCCGGCCGCCTCCACCGCGTCATCGACATCGGCGCGCGAGGCCTGCGCATAGAGGCCGACCAGATCGGACGTGTCGGACGGGCTGCGGTTCTCGATGGCCTCGCCCGACCCGTGCCAGGCGCCGCCGATGTAATTGGCCTTGATATCCATGAAAACCTTCCCTGGTGACGCCATTTCGGGCCCGGGAAGGGGTTCGGTCAATCAGAAACCGTCGTATGTTTGTTAGACTAAACCGAACATGGAGTGCCGCCTATGTATTCCTTCCTCGCGCTGAAGGTGTTTGTCGCGGTGGTCGAGGCACGCGGCATAAAAGGCGCGGCGGACCGGTTGGGGCGCACCGTCTCCACCATCTCGACGACGCTCAAGCAGCTGGAGGAGGCGGTGGGCGCGCCGCTCTTCGAGGGCGACCGCAAGAACCGGCTCACCCCGCTCGGCCGGCTGGTGCATGAGGAGGCGCGCGACCTCCTGGAGCATTACGAGCGCAGCTGCGCGGCGATCCGCGCCTACAGCGCCAATGAGGTCGGCCATGTTCACGTGGCCTGCGTGCCCTCGGTGGCGGTGGCGCTGCTGCCGGAAGTGATCCGCCACCTGCGCCGCGCGCCGCGCCCGATCGAGATCGAGGTGCGCGACATGGACAGCGTGTCGGTGACGGAGGCGGTGGTCGCGGGCGTGGTCGATGTGGGCGTCGCCAACGGCGCCAGCCAGATGGCCGGCGGGCAGTTCACGCCGCTGTTCAGCGACCCGCTCGACCTCGTCTGCCGTGCCGAGGATCCGCTTGCCGCCCTCGACCGGCCGATTTCCTGGGACGACCTCGCCGGCCGGGTATTTCTCGCCCATCGCGGCTATGGGGCAATCCGCGACAAGCGTTTCCGTGCCATTGCCGGGCAGGCGCAGGTGACGGTGCGCAACGTGCTGTCGCTGCTGGCGCTGGTGAAGGCGGATGTCGGCGTCACGCTGCTGCCGCGCCTGTGCGGTCAGCCGAACGACCAGGCGCTGCGCTTCCTGCCGGTGAACGATCTGCAGGCACGGCGGGTGGTCGGGCTGGTGGAACGCGGCGCCCGCATGCCCTCCCCGGCCGCGACGCTGTTCGCTCACGCCCTGCGCAGCGTCTCGTCCTGACGCCAGCCTGCCGAGGCTGCCGCCAATGTGCAGGCAACGCGGGACGCGGCTATTTGGCCGCCGCCTCCTGTTCGATCCGCCGCTCGGCCCGCCGCAGACGCCGGAGCAGCAGCGGCAGCACCAGCACCAGCGCGGCAATGGCGAGCAGCGTCGCGGAGATCGGGGTCGAGACCAGCACGCTCCAGTCATTCTGGCTCACCGCCAGCGCCCGGCGCAGCTGGATTTCCGCCTGCGGCCCCAGAATGAGGCCGATCAGCGCCGGAGCGATCGGGAAGTCGTAGACCCGCGCCATGTAGCCGATCAGGCCCAGCCCGACCATCAGCGCGATATCCATCCACGAGGTCGACAGCCCCCACACGCCGACCAGCGCGAACACCACGATGCCGGCATAGATATAGGGCCGCGGGATGAGCAGCAGGCGGACCCAGATGCCGACCAGCGGCAGGTTGAGCACCAGAAGGATGACATTGCCGATATAAAGCGAGGCGATGAGGCCCCAGAGCAGGCCGGGATTGGTGGCGAATAGCAGCGGCCCCGGCTGCAGGCCGTAATTCTGGAAAGCCGCCAGCAGCACCGCTGCCGTCGCGGTCGAGGGCAGGCCGAGCGTGAGCAGCGGCACCAATATGCCCGCCGCCGCGGCATTATTCGCCGCTTCCGGCCCGGCGACGCCTTCGATCGCGCCCTCGCCAAACTGTTCCGGGTGCGGGCTCAGCCGGCGCTCCAGCGTATAGGACAGGAATGTCGGTATTTCGGTGCCGCCGGCCGGCAGCGAGCCGATGGGGAAGCCGATGAGCGTGCCGCGCAGCCACGGCTTCCACGAGCGCTTCCAGTCCTCGCGGGTCATCCACACGCCGCCCGAGAGCGGGTTGAGCACGGCATGAACCTGCGCATTCCGGCTGGCGACATAGAGCGTCTCGCCCACGGCGAACAGGGCCACGAGGACGACGGTGAAGGAGATGCCGTCGAGCAGTTCCAGCGTGCCGAACACCATGCGACTCTGCCCGGTCTGGGTGTCGATGCCGATCGTGCCGAGCGCGAGGCCGAAAAACAGTGCGGTGAAGCCGCGCACGCGCGAGGTTCCCATCACCACCGCGACCGAGGTGAAGGAAAGGATCATCAGCGCGAAATAGTCTTCCGGCCCGAAGATGAAGGCGAGCTCGGCGATGGCGGGGGCGAGGAAGGTCAGCGCGAGGGTACCGAAGGTGCCGGCGACGAAGGAGCCGATGGCGGCGGTGGCCAGCGCTGCCGCGCCGCGCCCGGTGCGGGCCATGCGGTTGCCCTCCAGCGCCGTCATCACCGATCCGCTCTCGCCCGGCGTGTTCAGCAGGATCGAGGTGGTCGAGCCGCCATAGAGCGCGCCATAGAGGATGCCGGCGAACATGATAAAGGCCGATTCCGGCGCCACCTGCGCGGTGACGGGCATGAGCAGCGCGATGGTCAGCGCCGGCCCGATGCCGGGCAGCACGCCGACCGCCGTGCCGAGCGCGCAGCCGACCAGCGCCCAGAACAGGTTGATCGGCTGCAGCGCGATGGCGAAGCCGGCGATGAGTTGGGTCAGCGTGTCCATCATGATGTCACCGGATCAGCGGCAGGAACGGGCCGAGGTCGATGCCGAGCTTGGAGAACATGAACCACGCCCCCACGCCGAGGGCGGCACCCACCGCGAGATCGAACAGGGTGCGATGCGAGCCGAAAGCGTGCGTCACCAGCGTGAAGCCGATCGCCGCCGTCAGCGGGAAGCCGAGCCAGCGGATGGTTGCCAGCGGCAGCGCGACGCCGGCCAGCGAGAACAGGAACGCGCGGCGCGAGGGCGGCGCGTCGGCATCGGCGTTTTCCTCTTCCTGCGGGCGGAACGTGACGCCCTGCCGGATCTGCACGAGAAGAAGGACACCGAGCACGACGAGACCGGCGCCAACGGCCGCGACCATGACCTCCGGCCCCATGCCGACAAAGGCCGTGGTCGACTGGATGCTGGTGGCGCCATAGATCCACACGAGGCCCATGGCCAGCACGGCAAGGCCGATCCACCATGGCCGGGGGGGAGCCGCGCCGACGCGAGCTTCGTCAATGGGGGGCATGCGCTGGCTCCATGGCCTGACGTGGCTGGCTGGTAATCGCCTCTCCCCGCCCGAACTCGGCTGCTGCCGAGTTCGGTTCTGGCGAGGCCGAAGCCGGATGGATCCGACTTTGGCGGAGAGGTGGCCCGCGAAGCGGGTCGGCGAGGGACGACACGGTTTGGATCGTTGAAGCCCCCTCACCCCGACCCTCTCTCCGTCGGGGAGAGGGAGGACCGCGGGCATCCCGTCACTGGACGATGCCGACTTCCCGGAGCGCCTGCGCCCAGTTGGTCTCTTCGCTCTTCAGGAAGGCGAGGAATTCGGGACCCGAGAGATAGGCGTCCTCCCAGCCCTGGTTCTTCAGGGTCGCCTTCCAGGCGTCGCTGGTGTGCAGCTTGGCGAAGCGGTCGAGCCAGGCCTTCTTGCCGGCCTCGCTCATGCCCGGTGCGCCGACAAAGCCGCGCCAGTTGCCGATTTCGACCGGGATGCCGGCCTCCTTCAGCGTCGGCACATCCAGCCCTTCGAGCCGCGTGGGGCCCGACACGGCGATGATGCGGATGCGGCCGGACTGGGCGAACTGGCGGAACTCCGAGGCGCCGGAGATCGCCGCCTTGATCTTGCCGCCGCCGAGCGCGGCGAGAATTTCACCGCCGGAGAAGGCGACGAAGTTGATCTTGTTCACCGGCGCGCCGGCATGCTTGGCGAGCATGGCCAGCATCACATGGTCGGCGCCGCCCGCCGAGCCGCCGCCCACCGACAGCGCGCCGGGATCGGCCTTCAGCGCCGCGATGAAGTCCTGCGGCGTCTTGATCGGCGAATCGGCCGGCACGGCGATGGCGTTGTACTCGTTGGTCAGCCGCACCAGCGGCGTGGTGTCGTTGAGCGAGACCGGCGTCTTGTTGGTGATGATGCCCGCCACCATGATGACGCCCGTCACCAGAAGGGCATTGTCGTCGCCCTTGGCGGTGCGCACGAATTCGGCAAGGCCGATCGTGCCTGCCGCGCCGCCCTTGTTGGTGAAGTTCACCCCATCGGTGAAGATCTTCGCCTGGTTCATCGCCGCCATGGTCTGGCGGCCGGCGCCGTCCCAGCCGCCGCCGGGATTGGCGGGAATCAGCACCTTGGCCGGATCGGCGAGGGCGAGACCGCCGGACAGGGCGAGCGCGAGGCCGCCCGCCAGTCCCAGTGTCGCGCGGAGCAGGTGCCGTCTCAGCCGCGGGGTCGCGTCGGTCATTTTGGCGTTGGGCATGTCGTTTCCTCATTCGGTTTCGCCGTGTCTTGCCCGGAGGATCCGGGCTGCCGGCTTTCAGGTCTCGCGCGGCGATGCCGCCGTGGTGTGGGCAAATCTCGTGGTCAAATCTCGTGGGCAGATGGCGCGGGCAGATGCCGCTTCAGGCCGCCCCTCCGCGCTGGGGCTGCCCGTTCGGGATGACGGTCTGCACGATCGAGGCGTCGAGCGCCTCATACGCGTGCAGACCGATCAGATCGTAGAGTTCGGCGCGGGTCTGCATCGCCTCGATCATCCGATGCGTGCCGCCGTCGTTGCGGATCGCCTGGTAAAGCGTTGCCTGCGCCTTGTTGGCGACGCGCAATGCCGAGACCGGCCAGATCACCATGCGGTAGCCCATCGCCTCGAATTCCGAGGTGGTGAAGAAGGGCGTGCGGCCGAACTCCGTCATGTTGGCGAGCAGCGGCACGCCGGCCGGCATGCGCTCGGCGAAGGCGCGAAACATCTCCGCATTGGTCAGCGCCTCCGGGAAGATCGCGTCGGCGCCGGCGTCGAGATAGAGCCGCGCGCGGGCCAGCGCCCCGTCCAGCCCCTCGCTGGCGGCGGCATCGGTGCGGGCGATGATGTAGAGGTCGCGCCGGGCGCGCGCGGCGGCGGCGACCTTGGCGGCCATGTCATGGGCATCGGCCAGCTTCTTGTCGTTGAGGTGGCCGCATTTCTTCGGCAGCAGTTGGTCCTCGATATGCACCGCCCCGGCGCCGGCATCCTCGAAGGTGCGCACCATGTGCATCACATTGAGCGCCTCGCCATAGCCGGTGTCGCCGTCGACCAGAAGCGGCAGGCCGCTGGCCCGCGCGATCTGCCGGATGAAGAAGGCCACCTCGTCGACGGTGATGATGCCGAGATCGGGCAGGCCCATCGAGGCGGTCATCGCGGCGCCGGAGAGGTAGAGCGCCTGGAAGCCGGCCTCCCTGGCCTGCAAGGAGGCCATGCCGTTATGCGCGCCGGGAAGTTCGACGATGCCACCCGCCTCCACCCGCGCGCGGAAGCGGCGGCCAGCCGGCTCCGTGGGAAGATCGCTGTTCACCAGATAGGGCATGGGGCGCGGCCTTCAGTTGGCGTAGAGATCGACATAGTCGTTGACCGCCATCGCCTCGAGCCGCGCCTGGTCGAGCGAGACGTCGAGAATGGCGCGCTGGCGCTTCTCGACGAAGCGGCGGGCAAGGTTGGTGCGGAACTTGGCCTCCAGCAGCGGGATGCCGTCCGCCCGGCGGCGCTTGTGGCCGATCGGATATTCCACCAGCACTTCCGGCAGCACCGTGCCGTCGGTGAGCGCGATGGTCATGGCGTTGGCGATCGAGCGCTTTTCCGGGTCGTGATAGTCGCGGGTGAAGGCCGGATCCTCGACGCAGGTGATCTTCGCCCGCAGCGCATCGATGCGCGAATCGGCGGCGACCGCATCCTCGTAATCGGAGGCGGTGAGCCGGCCGAACAGCAGCGGCAGGGCGACCATGTACTGGATGGTGTGGTCGCGGTCGGCCGGATTATGCAGCGGTCCGCTCTTGTCGATGATGCGGATGCACGCCTCATGCGTGCGGATGCGGATCGAGGCGATGTCGGCGGCGCTGCGGCCCGATTCAGTCAGCGTGCGGTGCAGCGTCATCGCCGCTTCCACCGCCGTCTGGGCGTGGAACTCCGCCGGGTAGGAGATCTTGAAGAGCACGTTCTCCATGACATAGGAGCCGTAGGGCCGCTGGAAGGCGAACGGCTTGCCGCGGAACGAGGCGTCATAGAAGCCCCAGGTCGGCGCGGTCAGCACCGAGGGGTAGCCCATCTCGCCGGTCTGCGCGATCAAGGCGAGGCGCACGGCGCGGCTGGTGGCGTCGCCCGCCGCCCAGCTCTTGCGCGAGCCCGCGTTCGGGGCGTGGCGATAGGTGCGCAGCGCCTGCCCATCGACGAAGGCGAGCGACAGGGCGTTGATGATCTCGTCGCGCGTCAGCCCGAGCAGGCCGGCGACCACGGCGGTCGACGCCACCTTGACCAGCACGACATGGTCGATGCCGACCTTGTTGAAGGCGTTTTCCAGCGCGATGCAGCCCTGGATCTCGTGCGCCTTGATCATGGCGGTGAGCACGTCGCGCATGGTCGGCGGGGTGCGCCCCGTGGCAACGGCGTTGCGGGCCAGCCAGTCGGCGACGGCGAGGATGCCGCCGAGATTGTCCGAGGGGTGCCCCCATTCGGCGGCGAGCCAGCAATCGTTGAAGTCCAGCCAGCGGATCATCGTGCCGATGTTGAACGCCGCCTGCACCGGGTCGAGCTGATAGGGCGTGCCGGGAACCTTCGCGCCGTTCGGCACCAGGGTGCCGGGCACGATCGGCCCGAGCAGCTTGGTGCAGGCCGGATATTCCAGAGCCTCCAGCCCGCAGCCGAGCGTATCGATCAGGCAGTTGCGGGCGGTCTCATAGGCGAGAGAACTGTCGACACGATAGTTGAGAACGTAGTCGGCGATATCGACGAGGACACCATCGGGGGCCGGGCGTTCATTGTTGCTGTGGCTGGACATGGCGTTCTCAACGTCTCCCTTGGGCGCATTTTCGAGGCGACTGCCATCGCCGTCTTGCTTATGGTGTCGACAATTTTAGCCGAAACTCGACAAAAAACAAACGAAACTTGCGCTGCGTCGCACTCTATGTCGACACTTTTGGCGATGAGATGTTCCGAGCGCATGGCGGCCGGGGAAGGCGCATCGCGCGAGAAATCAGCTATAACGAAGGCAAATGCGCGCCGGCACGCGAGCGACGAGGAAAAGGTGTCGACATGTTGAACGCGGACGAGACGGAAGCGGCAGGGGATTCGCTGGGCGGCAGCGGCCTCGCCGCGCGCCTGTACGACGATCTGACGCGCGCCATTCTCGCCGGCACGCTGGCCCCGGGGGAAAAGCTCTCGGAGCCCGCCATCGCCCGCTCCTTCGGCGCCAGCCGCGCGCCCGTGCGCGAGGCGATCCGCCGGCTGCAGGAGCGTGGGCTCGTCACCTATGCGGTCAACCAGGGCGCCCGCGTCGCCCAGCCCAGCGCCGCCGAGTTCCTCGCCCTGCTGGATGTGCGCGAGGCGATGGAGGGCATGGCCGCGCGGCTGGCGGCAACCCACATGGAGGCGAGCGAGGTCGCCACGCTGGAAGCCCTCGTCGCCGGCCATCGCGGCGAGATCGAGCGCAATCCGCTCGGCGCCTATCTGCAGGATGATCCGGAGACCGACTTCCATCGGCGCATCGCCCGCGGCAGCGGCAACCCCATCCTCGCCGACCTGCTGTGCGAACAGTTCTACCCGCGCCTGCGCCTCTGCCGGCGGCTACACCGCACCGTGCAGGGTCGCGGCCGCGAGGCCTGGAGGGAGCATCTGCGCATCACCGAGGCGATCGGCCAGCACGACGGGGAACTGGCGGAAATCCTCATGCGCCGGCACATACGAGCCGCCCGCGCCGCCCTGCAGACCGCCCTCGCGGCGCCGTGACGCGGACTGCCGGCGCATCGATGGCGCATCGATGGCGCGGGTGCGGGCGATGTGCCGGCCGGCTTCCGCGCCGGCTCAACAGTCGCGGACGCACCGGCGGCGACCGGCCGTGAGGGCAATACGCCCGCCCGGAATCGGCTCAACCCGAACCGGGAGGCCAAGCCCGCGCTCCGGCCCGCGCCCCGGCCGGCGGCAGGAATTCGCCGCCTTCGCGGATGATCAGGATGTTGCCGGGGCCCCGATGGCGCCCAGCACCGTCATGGCCGCGTCGGGGATCTCAAGGCGGGCCGCCGCGAGGTTCTCGGCGAGGTGGACGGTCGAGGAAGTGCCGGGAATGAGCAGGATGTTCGGCGAGCGGCGCAGCAACCAGGCAAGGGCGACCTGCATGGGAGAGACGCCGAGTTCGGTCGCGACCTGCGTCAGGGCCTGGGACTGGAGCGGCGAGAAGCCGCCCAGGGGGAAGAACGGCACATAGGCGACCCCTTCGGCGGCCAGTTGGTCGATGAAGAGGTCGTCGCTTCTGTGGGCCAGATTGTACTGGTTCTGCACGCCGACGATCGGAACGATGGCGGCGCCCTGCGCATATTGTGTGGGCGTGACGTTGCTGAGGCCGATATGTCGGATCAGGCCCTGCTGCTGAAGCTCGGCGAGCGCCGTCAGGGGAGCTTCGATCGACCCTTCGGCGGGCTCGTGGACGTCGAACATGACGCGCAGGTTGACCGCATCCAGCACATCCACGCCCAGGTTCTTCAGGTTGTCGTGGACCGCTGCCGCCAGGGCCTGCGGCGAGAAGGCCGGCAGCCACTCGGCCTTCGGCCCGCGAACGGCGCCGACCTTGGTCACGATGAGCAGATCCGAGGGGTAGGGATGAAGCGCCTCCCGGATCAGCTGGTTGGTGATATGCGGGCCGTAGAAGTCGCTGGTATCGATGTGATTGACACCGGCGTCACGCGCCGCGCGCAGGACGGCGAGGGCGTCGTCGCGATCCCTGGGAGGGCCGAACACGCCGGGCCCAGCCAGTTGCATGGCGCCGTAGCCCAGTCGGTTCACGGTCTGGCCGGCGAAGGAATAGGTCGAGTTTGTCATGGTCGCTCTCCTTGAGGACGCCAGACATCTAGACCTTGCGGCGGTGAGCGATAATCGCCCACAATCCGAACAACCTGTGCGAGATGGCGAACAATGGCGCATGACCTCGCGGACCTGAACGCCTTCGTCGCGGTCGCGCGGGCGCGGGGATTCCGCAACGCGGCCCGGAGCGGGGGCACAAGCGCCTCGGCACTCAGTGATGCGGTGCGACGGCTCGAAGGCCGACTTGGCGCGCGCCTGCTGCATCGGACGACGCGAAGCATCCGCCTGACCGAGGCGGGGGCCCGGCTGATGGCCCGGCTGGAACCGGCACTTAGTGAGGTGGACGCCGCCTTGTCCGGGGTCGGGCGGCTTGGCAACGAGCCGGCCGGAACCCTGCGCCTGAACGTGCCGGTGAGCGCCGCGCGTCTCGTCTTGCCGGATCTCGTGCCGGCCTTCCTGGCGGCCTATCCGCACATCCGGCTGGAGATCACGGCGGAGGACAGTTTCGTGGACGTGCTGGCCGCGGGAGCCGACGCCGGCATCCGGTATGACGAGCGGCTTGAACAGGACATGATCGCCGTCCCGATCGGCCCGCGCATCCAGCGGTTCGCCTGCGCCGCCGCGCCCGCCTATCTGGACGTGCGAGGCCGGCCCGGCCATCCCAGCGACCTCCTGGGCCATGCCTGCCTGCGTGGACGCTTCTCGAGTGGGGCCACCCCCGCCTGGGAGTTCGAGCGGGAGGGAGAGAGCGTGATGATCGAGGGCGATGGCCCGCTGCTCGTCAACATGGGACCGGCGATCGATCTCGCGGTCGAGGCGGCGATCGCGGGTACGGGGGTCATCTATCTCTTCGAAGCCTGGATCGCGCCGTTCCTGAAAAGCGGCGCGCTGGAGCCGGTTCTCGCGGACTGGTGGCCACGTTTTTCCGGGCCTTTTCTCTATTATCCGGGTCTGCGGCTGGTCCCTCCACCGCTTCGCGCGTTCATCGACTTCATTCGGGCGCGATCGTCGCCGTAGGGCGATAGCGAAGCAACGAAACATATTGCATTCCGTTGCGGAAGACATTGCGTGCCGCTGGCGGCAACTCCCCGCTGCGGCCCGGGACGAAGCCCGTATGGCAATCGCTACGAAAGCTCGCCTCACGAAAGCTCGAAGCCGGTGCCGCGCCATGAACCTGTCCGGACAGCCTCCGCCGCATCATTCGTCCAGCTTGGCGCAAGGACGCTTTGCCATGACTATTGGCTCCATCGCATCGTCGAGCGTCCGCTGGTCAGATCCGTCAGCAGCCGCTCCACGCCGCCGGCGTCGGATTTCGGCGCCGTCATCGACAGGATCGCGCCGCTATCCGTGAAGGCATGAACCCCCACCTGCACCCCCGGTAGCGCGCCCAACCTGACTTGAACCAGTGCCAGATCGCTGAACCCGCATGTCACCGTCCCGGAGACGGTCGCGATGAGCGCCGCCTTCTCGGCGTCGCGCAGGCAGAGGGCCGCCGTTCCGCCATAGGCCCGGATCAGGCCGCCGCTGCCCAGAAGGATCCCACCGAACCAGCGCGTCACGACAACGGCGACGCGATCGAGGCCTTGCCCGTCGATGGCGGCAAGGATCGGCTTGCCGGCGGTGCCGCCGGGTTCCCCGTCATCGTTGAAGCGGTAGTTCTGCCCCACGCGCCATGCCCAGCAATTGTGATTGGCGCCCGGATCCGACTGTGCCGCGATGAAGTCTTTCGCCGCCGCCTCGTCGGCGACGGGGCCGGCGATCGCCACGAATCGGCTCTTCTTGATCTCTTGCTGGCGCAGAGCGAGTTCAACGAGGGTAAAGCGTGCGTCCATACGCTCGTCTATCATGACCTCCGCCCCGGATCTCCTTCGGCCTGAGGGCGGGTCCGGAGCGTCATCGATCCGAACCCATAGGGTGGATCGCTGGAAGCCGGCATTCGCCACGAAGGTCAAGGCCCCCCCCGCACGCGCATGTCGATCTTGCAAAGGTAATCGCCATCCGCCAACGGCCGCGGATGGCGATTCCGCTCAAGCCTCACTCATGGCGTGGGCCCATTCCTTGCCCACGGTGCTTTAGGAGACATACCCATAAACGGGCTTCCCCGCGGGCCGGGGTTCTGATTCATTGATCTCAGCCCTGGAGGTTGAGATGGCTCGCTTTGACCTGAC
>NZ_JAUSVR010000015.1 GCF_030814815.1 Ancylobacter amanitiformis
CCAGGCGGGGTTTTCGTTCGTAACAACACCCCCAACAGCGCAACTCAACAATCCCGGCACACCCAAAAATGGGCGGAAGCCCCAGCCGAAGGATCCGGCAGGGGAGGGCGCCAACCGATGCGTGCTGCCTTTATGAATGGCGCCAGGCCGCTCTCGTTCGGCTGATCGCGCAGCCTCTCAGACCACCCAGCTTGCGGAAAGCGCTTCCGCCTGCCGAAGAACGGTCTGCACGGCCGCATCCTGAAGGTCGGGCGGGTAGCCGTGTTTGCGCAGCACCCGCTTGACCAGCACGCGCATCCTCGCGCGGGCATTTTCGCGATGCGACCAGTCGACCGAGACGCTCCCCTTGAGGCGGACAAGGAGTTCGTGCGCGATGACTTTGAGGGCATCGTTGCCCATTAGCTCGACAGCATTCTCGCTTTCAGCGAGTGCGTCATAGAAGGCGATCTCGTCTTGAGAGAGACCCTCATCTTCACCCCGCCTGCGGGCCGCGCGCAGGTCCTTGGCGAGGTTTATCAGCTCCTGCAGCACTTCCACGGTACTGATGGCGTTGGTGTGATAACGCGCGATCGCCGCCTCTAGTCGCTCTGAAAAGCGTTTGGTTTCAACCACGTTTGTCTTGCTGCGCGAGCGTATTTCATCGTTCAGCAGCTTGCGGAGCGCCTCCAGTGCCAAGTTTTTCTTTTCAAGCTGGTTGATCTCGGCGAGAAACTCGTCCGAAAGAATCGATATATCGGGCGTCGTTATTCCGGCGGCGGCGAGGATGTCGACGATTTCGGTTGAAACGACAGCCCGATCAAGGATTTGCTGAATAGCGAATTCCCGATCGGCTGCGCTTCCGCCTGTTCCATCAGCCGACTTCACGAGCGCGGCGCGAACGGTCTGGAAGAAGCCGACCTCGTCCCTGATGTCGCGGGCCTCGTCGCTTGCCGATGCCAGGGCGAACGCCTTGGAGAGCGCCAGGACAGCGTCCTGATAGCGGCGGTTCTCGCGGCGCTTGGCGTCTTCGCTGGTTTCCCTCGCCGCCGCTTCGTGCTGGCGGGCCAATATCCATTCGATGGCTTCGGCAAGGACCACGAGGCGCTCATGGGGGCTGCCTGCCAAGCCACGCTCATGGTCGAAGCCGTGATACATCGCCTTCGCGACTTCGTATTTTTCGAGCAGAACGGCGACAGCTTCGGCCTCGTCGATGCCCGCCTGCCGCTGATCCGAGCCGGAATATTGACCGAGCGCGTTCTTAAGGTTCTGCGCGATGCCGATATAATCGACCACGAGGCCTGCGGGCTTGTCGCGGAACACGCGATTCACGCGCGCAATCGCCTGCATCAGGCCGTGGCCCTTCATCGGCTTGTCGACATACATCGTGTGCATCGACGGAGCGTCGAAGCCGGTCAGCCACATATCCCGGACGATCACCAGTTTCAGCGCGTCCTTCGGGTCTTTCGCGCGCTTCGCCAGAAGGTCGCGGCGCATCTTTGAGCCGATATGCGGCTGCCACCCCTGCGGATCGGATGCGGAGCCGGTCATCACCACCTTGATTGCACCGGAAGCGTCATCGTCGCTGTGCCACTCGGGCCGAAGCCGCACGATGTTGTCATAGAGAGCCACGCAGATACGGCGGCTCATGCAGACGATCATCGCCTTGCCGTCCAAGGCAGCGACGCGATCCTCGAAATGCCGCACCAGATCGGCCGCGATCAAGTCGAGCCGCTTCTCGGAGCCCACGAGCTTCTCGACGGTGGACCACTGCTGCTTGAACTTCTCCTGTTCAGTCAGTGCGTCGTCTTCTGTGAGATAATCGACCTCGCTGTCGATCTTGGGCTTCTCCTCCTCGGGAAGCTCGATGCGGGCGAGGCGGCTCTCGTAGTAGATCGGTACGGTCGCGCCGTCTTCCACCGCCCGGCTGATGTCGTAGATGTCGATATACTCGCCGAACACGGCAGGCGTGTTGACGTCGTCCTGTTCGATAGGCGTTCCGGTGAAGCCGATGAACGAGGCGTTGGGCAGCGCGTCGCGTAGATATTTCGCGAAGCCATAGGCGATTTCGCCGGTCTTCGGCTCGATCCGCGCGCTGAATCCGTACTGGCTCCGGTGCGCCTCGTCGGCGATGACGACGATGTTCCGGCGGTCGGAGAGCATCGGGTAGGTTGTCTCGCCCGTGACGGGGGAGAACTTCTGAATGGTCGTGAAGATCACCCCGCCGGAAGCGCGGCTGAGGGCCGATTGCAGATCCCCCCGGCTGTCGGCCTGGATCGGTGTTTGCCGGATCAGGTCGCGGCATATGGAGAAGGTACCGAAAAGCTGGTCGTCGAGATCGTTGCGATCGGTGATGACGACGATGGTCGGGTTCTCCAGTTCGGTGCGCCGCACCAGCTGCCCGGCATAAAACGCCATCAGCAGGCTCTTGCCCGAACCCTGCGTGTGCCAGATCACGCCGACCTTGCGGTCGCCCTGCGGGGCTGAGGCCTCGACGGTCTTGTCGACCGCATGGCGCACCGCGTGGAATTGATGATAGCCCGCGATGATCTTCGCCAGCCCGGAACCTGTCTCGCCGAACACGGTGAAGTCATGCAGCAGGTCAAGCAGGCGGCGGGGCGCAAAAACCCCCTCGATCAGGACCTTCAGTTCCGGCTGGCCCTTGGCGGCGACGACTTTGCCGTCCGTCGTCCGCCAGGGCATGAAACGCTCCTGGTCGGCGGTCAGCGAGCCGATGCGGGCGGTGATGCCGTCGGAAGTGACGAGCACGGCATTGGTGCGGAACAGCGACGGAATCTGTCCCTTATAAGTCTGCAGCTGGTTGAACGCCCCGGTGAGCGTGGCGTTTTCGCCGCCGGGGGCCTTCAACTCGATGACGCCGAGCGGCAGGCCGTTGACGAACACCACCACGTCCGGCCGCCGGTTGGCGCCGCCCTCGATCACGGTGAACTGGCCGCTGGCCAGCCAGTCATTGGCGGTCACATCGTCAAAGTCGATCAGCCGAACCTTGTCGCCCCGGATGGTGCCATCCTCGCCATAGAACTCGACATCGACTCCCTCGACCATCAGCCTGTGCAGGCGGCGGTTCTCCTCGATGAGGGAGGGGCGCTCGGTCGCCAGCACCTTGCGCAGCGCATCGCCGCGCGCCTCGGGCGGAATGGCGGGATTGAGCCGTTCGATGGCGGCGGTCAGGCGGGGGGCGAGAATGACGTCGGCGTAAGCCTCGCGCTCGGGCGCCTTGCCGTCGGGGCCGATCCCGGCATCGCTCGCCAGCGTATAGCCGAGCCCGCCGAGATAGCCGAGCACGGCCTGTTCAAGCGCGGCTTCCGAGAGATAGGCCATTACAACCCCACCAGATAATCGAGAACGACCCCAAGCTCTGTGAAAGTCTTCGGTATGAAGTAGACGAGATCGGCCGTTCCAAGCTCCGGCATGTCCTCAAGTGCGCTATGGCGTCCGTATCGAAGCTTGCCGTTGGCTCCCAGCACTTTGTACAATTTCCTGGCCGAGGATAACTTGTGAGCGACACCTTTGCCGATCAGGCCCGCCGCCTGGTCCTGATGCATCCATATATTCGTGGGGACATCGATGTTTTTCTCAAGCATCAACTCCATGGCCCCCGACCGCGTCCGCAGCACATAGCGCGCGCCCTTGGAAGGCTGATGCTTGATCGGATGCTCCTCGCCCAGAAGGTTCAACGCGAGTTCAGCCGCGCTCTTGAGCGTTGAGCGGTCGATCATGAGTGTTCCGCCCTGTCGATGTTGGAAGCGATGCTCGGGAGGGAGTGGCTGAAGCCAGAGGCTGGCAAAATGTGCACCCTCGCGCCGCGCCCGCCGCCATAGCTGCAAACCGTGACAGCGCTCATGCCACCGCCTCGACGAGCTTCTCGGCGTCGCGCACGCGGATTTCGCCGGACATGAGCTTGGGGAGGAGGAGGTCGCGGGTGGCGGCGAGGGTGCGGGATTCCAGATCGTTGGCTATCTGCCGATCGAACAGAGGGCCGATAATTTCGTCGGCTGCCTTCATGACGGCGGGGGGGCCGACAAAGGTCATGGCCTGGGTAAGGTGGTGCCGCTGAATATGACCCATCGTCGTTGCCTTGGACGCAGCCGTGGCCTGGAACGAGGGCATATGTTCCGCGATCCAGTGGAAGAAGAACCACTTCGGGAAATGCTTGGATGTCACCTTGAAAAGGTGCTGGTTCAACGCACCTCGACCGGCCGTCCAAACTCGATGAATCAAGCTCCCAGACCAAGAGAAAAGCACGTCTCCATTCTGGACAACATAGCTCGTTGGAATATCTGCTGATGCAATGTCAGCCGAAGCGATACTGGCCGCACGAAGTTGAGAGATTTTGATAATTGGTAGAGATAAACCGCCATTTGCTGGGTATTTCTGAAGGGCGAGCCCATTGAGAAAGTCAGCGATTTGATCGAGCGGTTGTTCGCCCCACCCCTCCGGCTTGCCGTCGTTATCGAGGTGATCGGGGAAGAGGGACCAGATATCGGGAGCGAGGTAGGGCGCGCGCGCGACGTTTTCCTTCTGCGGGTCTTCGCCGCGCAGGGCCATCTTGGTGCGGGTCGGGCCGAAATCGACGAACCAATCCTTGAAGATCGCCCGCGCCATCGCCTCCAGCGTCTCGTTCATCCGCCGGTTCACCTCGATTTTGTCGTCTAATGGGCCGACCAACTCAGCAATAGCTAGCTGAACCTCTATGGGAGGCATGGGAATTGGCAAATCCCTCTGAGCCGTGATCCCCAAATATGACCGCGTGGAGCCGCCGCCAGCCCACGCTTCAAATATGTCCAGGAAAGGACGAGAGTTGAAGTAGTATTTTAGGAAGCGATTGTTTAGCCGATTCTCGTCTTTGATCCGATAATAAGTGACTTGTGGCGTAAGCATAATAAATGGGAAGTTGCAATCTTGAACGATTGCAGTTCTTCCCAGCGTCGCCTTATGAGATAGCAGAACATCGCCGGGTATTGAAAAACCCTTGGCTAACTGGCCTGCCTGCTTCTCCGATATGAAGGCGCAGTTAATTAGGTCGACCCGTCCGCCCTTAAGGTCTGATGCCATTATGAATGGGATGCCAGACTCAACGAAATCAGCTGTCTTGGGATGAATTGAACCATGGTTGCCGTCCATTGGACGCTCAATCACTCCCAATTCGATGAGCTGATGAACAGTGTAGATTGGCCACTCAGCCATCGGCGCTTACTCTCGTCAGTTGAGCGCGGATGGATTTAGACAACAACTCAGACGCATTCATCTGCTGATCGAGTATTGACTTGAGGCCGTCAAACCGCTCCGCAAAAGGCACGTCGTCATCCTCGGCATCCGCCGCGCCGACATAGCGCCCCGGCGTCAGCACATAGCCGTGCGCCTTGATCTCCTCCAGCGTGGCTGATTTGCAGAAGCCCGGCACGTCTTCATACGTGCCCGCCTCGGCCTCGCCGCGCCAGGCGTGATAGGCGCGGGTGATGCGGTCGATATCGGCGTCGGAGAATTCCTTGCGCGTGCGGTCCACCATGTGGCCGAGCTTGCGCGCGTCGATAAACAGCATCTCGCCGCGCCGGTCGCGCAGCTTGGCGTTGCGGGCGATGCCGTTGGACTTGTCGCGGGCGAGGAACCACAGGCAGACGGGAATCTGCGTGGAATAGAACAGCTGGCCCGGCAGCGCGACCATGCAGTCCACCACGCCGGGCGCGCCTTTCACGCCCTCGATCAGCGCCTGCCGGATGGCGCCCTCATTGTTCTGCGTCGACGACATGGAGCCATTGGCCAGCACCACGCCCGCCACCCCTGCGGGTGCGAGGTGATGCACGATGTGCTGCACCCAGGCGAAATTGGCGTTGCCGGCCGGCGGCGTGCCATAGGCCCAGCGCGCATCTTCCCGCAGCCGCTCGCCGCCCCAGTCGGAAATGTTGAAGGGCGGGTTGGCGAGAATGTAATCGGCCTTCAGGTCGCGCAGCTCGTCCTTGTGGAAGCTGCCCTCGCTGTTCCATTTGATGTCGGCATCGATGCCGCGCACCGCGAGGTTCATCTTGCACAGGCGCCACGTCGTGTAGTTGGACTCCTGCCCATAGACGGCGATGTCGCCGATGCGCCCCTCATGCTCCAGCGCGAATTTTTCCGACTGCACGAACATGCCGCCGGACCCGCAGCAGGGATCGTAGACCCGCCCCTTATAGGGCTCGATCATCTCCACCATCACCCGCACCACCGAGCGCGGCGTGTAGAACTCGCCGCCGCGCTTGCCCTCCGAGCCCGCGAACTGGCCGAGGAAATATTCATAGACGCGACCGAGCACGTCGCGCGCCTCGCCCTTCTGCGCGCCGAGCGCGATGTTGGAGACGAGGTCGATCAACTCGCCCAGCATCACCGCATTCAGCGCGGGGCGGGCATATTCCTTCGGCAGAACGCCCTTGAGGTTCTCATTGTCCTTCTCAAGGGCGAGCATCGCCTCGTCGATCATCTTGCCGATCGAGGGTTGCTTGGCGTTGGCCTGAAGGTGCGACCAGCGCGACGTTGGCGGCACCCAGAACACATTGTCGGCGGCGTATTCGTCGCGGTCCTCGGCGCCCTCGGGATAGTCGGCGAGAAGTTCGGCGCGCTTGGCCTCGAAGCTGTCGGATATGTGCTTGAGGAAGATCAGGCCGAGCGCGACATGCTTGTAATCCGACGGCTCCATATTGCCGCGCAGCTTGTCCGCCGCCTTGAACAGTTCCGCCTCGAAGCCGAGATCGCCGCCCTTGCCGTTGCCATTCGTACGGGCTGCTTCGCAGGCCGTGGCGCGGCGGGTGCGTCAGTCATTTCCGCTTCCGCCGTGCGGGGCCTCTCCGGCTGGTTGGGGAGAGCCACCGAGCCACCGCGTCCGCGCCCTGGCAGGAGAAGGCCTTGCATCACCAGCCCGTCCTTCACTGCCGTGTAGGTGGGCTCGCTCCATTGCAGCGCCTCGCGCAACCGGCCGTTGCCAGCGGAACCGCCCAGCTCGGTGAGCTTGGCGAGAAGCGCGTCGTTGAGTGGCTGGTCCGTCATTCGCGTTATTGGCCCCGTGAAGCACTGATGGGCGGCGAGTCGTTCCGATGCCCGCCGATGGCCGGATAAAATCCAAGTCCGGCCGCGTAAGCAATGGCGCAGGGCTCCTCCGCCACGCCATCCGCCATGGCGCGCGCACAATGCCGCCATTTCCCGCGCCAGCGCCTCGCTTTGCGGCCTTTCCCCAGCCATCGCCCCGATCACCTCGCCCTGCCGGTGCGGGTCGATCCGGCCATAGCTGCTGAAGGTGGTGGCGATGTTCTCGTGGCCGAGATTGTGGCCGCACCAGAGGCGGGGATTTGGCGAGGTCGAGGTCGCGCGGGGACAGTGACGCCACGGCGCGGTCGCGCATGCCAGTGAGGATGGCGAAGGTGAGGAGGGCGCGGTTGCGCCGCTCGATCACCGTCTCCGCCGGCCTGGCGGCAAGGGCGGCGCGTATCTGCTCCTGGCTCGGATAATCGCGCAGCTTCGCGGCCTTGGCCTTGGCCGCGTCCTTTCGCGACGGCCTTGCCGCGCGGATGGCGACTTCGGTAAGCGCCACGGGGCATCGGGCCTTAGATGAGGTTTCTCGGCAATACCCCCCAAAAAACCCCAAATGTGCCGGCTTCCAACGGAAAAAGCCGGATCTTCCCGAAACCTATCGGCTCAGGAAATCCAGCATTTTCAACGTTTTTTGGAAGTCGTCGGCCCTTGTCGAAAGGCCTGATGGTGCCCAGGAGAGGACTCGAACCTCCACGGTGTTACCCACTGGTACCTGAAACCAGCGCGTCTACCAATTCCGCCACCTGGGCACAGCCTGTCGGCCATGGCGGGGAGAGATAGTCGGGGACCCTTGGTCTTGTCAACGAGGCTTTGATGATGTCGCCTCGGTCTGCGCGAGTTATTCACATGCTGGCGTCTTTCAGCCTCCCCCTTCCGTTGCGGGGACGCCGCCGGGGCGGGCATGTTGGCTGGATCCGGCAGGCCGGCGCCGGAACGGCGTGTCGCCGGTGATGGCGACCCGGTTGTTGCCGTTGACCCGCATGAAGGGGCCGGGCGTGTGCCGGGCATGGGCGGGATCGCGAAGCCGCCGACACCCCCGAGCGGGTTTCGGCGCGGGAGCGCCATTGCCGGGTTTCGGCGCGGGAGCGCCATTGCGTGGTATACACGCGCTGGACGCTGGGGCGGCGGCGCGCTAATCGTCGCTCAGTCCCCATTGCCGGGCCGGGAGGAGAGCCGATGGTCGACGCCGCCACATCCGACGAGCTGCCGCTGGAAAACGAGGCTGAGCTGCTGAAAAGAGCCGCGCCGATGGAGCGGCTCGTCACCGTCTATGGCGCCTCGGGCTTCCTCGGCCGCCATGTCGTGCGCGCGCTCGCGCGCCGCGGCTGGCGCATCCGTGCCGCGGTGCGCCGGCCCGATCTCGCCGGCCATCTGCAGCCGCTCGGCGCGGTCGGGCAGATCAACCCGGTGCAGGCCAATCTGCGCTATCCCGCCTCGGTGCTGCGGGCGGCCGAAGGCGCGGAAGTCGTCATCAATCTTGTCGGCGTCTTGCATGAGAGCGGGCGCCAGAGCTTCGCGGCGGTGCATGATTTCGGCGCCCGGCAGGTGGCGCTCGCCGCCCGGCAGGTCGGCGCCCGGCTGGTTCATGTCTCGGCGATCGGCGCGGATGCCCAGTCGTCCTCGCTCTATGCCCGCACCAAGGCGGCCGGCGAGGCGGCGGCGCTCGGGGCGGTGGCGGAGGCCGTCATCCTGCGGCCGTCCATCGTGTTCGGCCCCGAGGACGCGTTCTTCAACCGGTTCGCCGCCATGGCGCGCCTTTCGCCCGTGCTGCCGCTGATCGGCGGCGGCGGAACGCGTTTCCAGCCGGTCTTCGTCGGCGATGTGGCAGCCGCCGTCGCCAAAGCGGTGGACGGCGAGGCCCGGCCCGGCACGGTTTATGAGCTGGGTGGGCCGGAGGTGCTCACCTTCAAGCAACTCATGGAGCTGATGCTGCGGGAAGTCGACCGCACGCGGCTGCTGCTGCCGGTGCCGGCCGGGATCGCCGCGCTGCAGGCGCGCCTTCTGGAAATGCTGCCGAGCCCGCTGCTGACCCGCGACCAGGTGAAGCTGCTGGGCTATGACAATGTGGTGTCCGCCGCCGCGCAGGCGGAAGGGCGCACGCTGGAAGGGCTCGGCATCGCCCCGACGGCGCTCGGCGCGATCCTGCCATCCTATCTCTGGCGCTACCGCAAGGCGGGCCAGTTCGCCCGGACGGAAGCCGCCTGAGGCTTTCGGCTTCCCCGGAGGCTTTCGGCTTCCCCTGAATCAAAACCCCGCCGGACGGTTCTGTCCGGCGGGGTTTTCGTTATCCAGGCTCCCGCTCAGCCGACCAGCGCCAGCGCCACCAGGCCGATGCCGCCCACCGCGATGCGCCACCAGCCGAACGGCGTGTAGCCATGGCGCGAGACGAAGGCGAGCAGCGTGCGCACCACGCAGACGGCCGAGAGAAACGCCGCGATGAAGCCCACCGCGATGAGCACGCCGTCATCCATCGAGAGCGCGTCGCGATTCTTGTAGAGGTCGTAGGCGAAGGCGCCCGCCATGGTCGGCAGGGCGAGGAAGAAGGAAAATTCGGCCGCTGCCGGCTTGCTGGCACCCATCAGCATGCCCGCGACGATGGACGAGCCGGAGCGCGACACGCCGGGCACCATGGCCAGGCATTGGGCGAAGCCGATCTTGAGCGCCAGCGATTTGGGAAAGGCCATGGCGTCGATCTGCGTCGGGCGGGTCTTCAGCGTGTCGACCCACAGGAGCACGATGCCGCCGAGAATCAGCGTCGTGCAGATCAGCGCGGGCGATTCGAACAGCACGCTCTTGATGAAGCCGTGCGCGAAGGCGCCGATCACCGCCGCCGGCAGGAAGGCGATGATGAGGCCCAGCACGAAATTGCGCGAGCGGGCGCTGGTGGGCAGGGTGATCAGCACCTGCCAGAAGCGGCCGAAATACACGGTGACGATGGCGAGGATGGCGCCGAGCTGGATCAGCACCTCGAACACCTTGCCCTGGCTTTCGAAGCCGATGAAATGCGCCGCGAGCAGGATGTGGCCGGTCGAGGAGACCGGCAGGAACTCGGTGAAGCCTTCGAGAAGGCCAAGGAAAAAGGCTTCGAGCAGGGTGCCGAACGACATGAAGGGGTCCGTCCTGGAGGGGGAGGCGGCGGAAGGGGTGGCCAAGGCACAGGGTGGGTGGGATAGAGATGCCGGCGGCACCGGGCGTTCCGCATGCCGGGCGGGCACCCGGCGGGCGGGTGACCGGGACAGTCGACCACGGCCCGGCAGACGGGCGGCGCATCCTGTCTGCTTCGCCCGCCACAATCAACGTCACGCTAGGTCAGGCGGCGCAAGGCGCGCCGGCCGACCTTGGGTAAGATTTCCGCCCGCCACCGCCCTCTCAACACTTTGGCAACACGAATCCGCCAAAGACCATGCCTCCTTTTGGCGGCGGTCGGCGTTGTAGGAACGTGCAGCGTTGGGGGAATGACGGATGAAACGAATCTTGGCGAGCGTCGCCTTGTTGCTGGCGCTCGGCGGAGCCGCTCTGGCGCAGGAGCGGGGGTATGCGACAACGAATGTGAACCTGCGCGCGGGGCCCAGCACGGCCTATCCGGCGGTGGTGATCCTTGAGGCGGGGACGCCGCTGCGGATCTATGGCTGCCTGCAGGACTACACCTGGTGCGACGTGAACTGGCGCGGCAACCGCGGCTGGGTCGCGGCCCGCTATCTCGGCTACGAATATCGCGGCCGTCAGGTCGAATTCTACGATTACGCGCCGACCATTGGCGTGCCGATCATCGGTTTCAGCTTTGGCGAATACTGGGGCAACAATTATCGCGGGCGCTCCTGGTACTCGAACAATGACCGCTGGGGCCCGCCGCCGCCGCGCGGCTATCGCCCGCCCCCGCCCGGTGGTCCCGGCTATGGCCCCCCGCCCGGTGGCGGTTATGGCCCGCCTCCCGGTGGTGGCTATGGCCCGCCTCCCGGTCAGGGCTGGTCCAATGGTCCCCAGCAGGGCAATCCGAACTGGAACAATAACGGCCGTCCCCCGCAGGGTGGTCCGCCGCCGCAGCAGGGCAACCCGAACTGGAACAATAATGGCCGTCCGCCGCAGGGTGGCCCGCCGCCGCAGCAGGGCAACCCCAACTGGAACAATGGCGGCGGGCGTCCGCCGCAGGGCGGTCCGCCGCCCCAGCAGCAGGCCCAGCCGCCACGTCAGCCCCCTCAGGCCTCCCCGCAGGGCCAGCAGGATCGGTGCGTGATCCAGCCGCGCTCCCCGGGCTGCCCGCAACAGGAGCGGTGACGTAGACGCCTGCCGGCCCGCCCGCGCGGACCGGCCGGTGTCGCCATCGGCCTCACTTCTGGCGTTGTCGCGGCCGGCGGGCTTGAAATTCGCCGGCCGCTCCGCTAAAGGGTGCCTCCTTCAAGAACCGCCCGGCTACAAGGGCTGCCGTGGCGGTTCGAACGCTCACACTAGATTGGGCCGGATGCCTCGCGAGAGGAATGCCGTGCCCGTGGAGACCGAGCCAAATGCCCAAGATGAAGACCAAGTCCGGAGCGAAGAAGCGCTTCAAGCTCTCCGGCACCGGCAAGGTGATCATGGCCCAGGCCAATAAGCGCCATGGCATGATCAAGCGCACCAACAAGCAGATCCGCGATCAGCGCGGCACCACGGTCATGTCCGAGCGTGATGCCTTCAACGTTCGCAAGTTCTATCTGCCCAACGGCTGACGCCACCCCTTAGCCAGTTCCGAGGAGAACTCCCATGGCACGTGTCAAGCGCGGCGTAACTTCTCACGCCAAGCACAAGAAAGTGCTCAAGGCGGCGAAGGGCTATTTTGGCCGCCGCAAGAATACCATCCGCGTCGCGAAGCAGGCGGTCGAGAAGGCGCAGCAATACGCCTATCGTGACCGTAAGGTTAAGAAGCGCAATTTCCGCGCCCTGTGGATCCAGCGCATCAACGCCGCCACCCGCGAACTCGGCTTCACCTATGGCCGATTTATCGATGGTCTCGGCAAGGCCGGGATCGAGGTCGACCGCAAGGTGCTCTCGGATATCGCCATCCATGAACCCGCCGCCTTCGCGGCGCTGGTCGAGCAGGCCAAGGCCGCGCTGGAGAAATCCGCGCCGGAGCCGCAGGCCGCCTGATCCTTCCCGCCCTGTCGGGACCAAAATGCGAGGAGCCCCGCGCGCGAGCGTTGGGGCTTTTCGCGTTCATGGCGCTTACGCGCGAGCGTGGTGGCTTTGCCTCACGGTCCCCCCCGGCTATAAGCGCCCCGCCTGTCCGCCGCGCCTTCCTCCGGTCTCGCCGGGAAGACGCGGCGCCGCCGAACCCGTTCCGCCCGAGGAGCCGTCATGCCCGTTGCCGCCCTTCCTGATCTCGACGCGCTGGAGCGCGCGCTCCATGCCGGCATCGCCGAGGCCGCCGACGAGTCGGCACTGGAGGCGATCCGTGTCGCCGCGCTGGGCAAGAAGGGCTCTGTTTCCGAGCTGCTCAAGAGCCTTGGCGGCATGAGCCCGGAGGAGCGCAAGAGCGCCGGGCCCGCCATCAACGGCCTGCGCGACCGCCTCAACGCGGCACTGGTCGCCCGTCGTGGCGCGCTGAAGGCGGCTGCGCTGGCGGTGCGGCTGGAGACCGAGCGGGTCGACGTGACGCTGCCCGTGCGCGAGACGCCGGCCGAGCTTGGCCGCCTGCACCCGATCAGCCAGGTGATCGACGAGCTTACCGCCATCTTCGCCGACATGGGCTTCTCGGTGGCGGAAGGGCCCGACATCGAGGACGACTTCCACAATTTCACCGCGCTGAACTTCCCGCCCGGACACCCGGCGCGCGAGATGCACGACACGTTCTACCTGCCGACCCGGGACGACGGGTCGCGCATGGTTCTGCGCACCCACACCTCGCCGGTGCAGGTGCGCACCATGATGTCGAAGGCGCCGCCGATCCGCGTCATCTGCCCCGGTCGCACCTATCGCTCCGATTCGGACCAGACCCATACGCCGATGTTCCATCAGGTCGAGGGTCTCGTCATCGACAAGGGCTCCAATCTCGGCCACCTCAAGTGGATCCTTGAGGAGTTCTGCAAGGCGTTCTTCGAGGTCGACAACGTGAAGATGCGGTTCCGGCCGTCCTTCTTCCCGTTCACCGAGCCGTCGATGGAGGTCGACATCCAGTGCGACCGTTCCCGTCCGGGCGAGATCCGCTTCGGCGAGGGCGCGGACTGGCTGGAGATCCTCGGTTGCGGCATGGTGCATCCGAATGTGCTGCGCAATTGCGGGCTGGACCCCGAGGAGTATCAGGGCTTCGCCTGGGGCATGGGCATCGACCGCATCGCCATGCTGAAATACGGCATGCCGGACCTGCGAGCCTTCTTCGAGGCCGATGCGCGGTGGCTCGCCCATTACGGTTTCCGCCCGCTCGACTTCCCCACTCTGGCCGGGGGGCTGAGCGCGTGATCAAGACACCCGACTGGTCCATCGATCGTCTACGCGCGATGGAAACGCCGCAGCTCAAGCAGCTTCTCGCCAATGCCGAAAAGCGTGGCGCCTCGGACCTCGCCGCCCAATGCGAGGAGGTGCTGGCCGAGCGCGGCCCCGCGATCCGCGGCGCGACGTCATCGGGAAGAACGTCGTCTGGCGGCGCGACGGTGGCCAAGCGCGTGACCCGCAATGGCGTCAGCGCGTTCCACTTCGTCTGCGAGAACGACCGCGGCGTCAGCATGGATGGCGAGGGCTTCTTCTGGACCGGATTCTGGATCGTGCCCGAGGACGAGGTCATCCGGGCCGTCAAGTCCGGTGCCAGGCTGGCGCTGCACAAGTCCCGAACCGAGCCGTCCTACCGTCAGGGCAAGATCCTCGACTATCGCATCTCGCCCGAGGACGCCGGCAAGAAGCGCAATGTCGGCATCGAGTTCCTTGTCGCCGCCGATGATGCGGCTCTCGCCTGGTCGGGCGAGGGGGCGGATGAGAAGGGTTACCGGTAGGCCAGCCCTGTCGGTGCATATGAACAAGCGGAACGGTAGGGCTCTCCCATGAAATTCACCCTCTCCTGGCTGCGCGAGCACCTGTCCGGTGCCTACACGCTCGACGACGTCACCGACGCGCTGAACCGCATCGGGCTGGAGGTCGAGGGCGTCGAGGACAAGGCGGCCAAGCTCCGGGGCTTCACCATCGCCTATGTCGTCTCCGCCGTTCAGCACCCCAATGCCGACAAGCTGCGCCTGTGCATGGTCGATACCGGCGCGGGCGAGCCGGTGCAGGTGGTGTGCGGCGCGCCCAATGCCCGCACCGGGCTGAAGAGCGTGTTCTCCCCGCCCGGCACCTATATTCCCGGCAAGAACATCACGCTGGGCATCGGCACCATCCGTGGCGTCGAGAGCCGGGGCATGCTCTGCTCGGCGGCCGAGCTGGAACTTTCCGAGGATCATGACGGCATCATCGAACTGCCGGACGACGCGCCGGTTGGCGTCCCTTATGTCGACTGGATCGGCCTGAACGATCCGGTGATCGAGATTGCCGTGACGCCCAACCGCGCCGACTGCCTCGGCATTCACGGCGTGGCGCGCGACCTTGCCGCGGCCGGTGTCGGCGTGCTGGTGGAGGACGCCATCGTCCCCGTGCCAGGCGCCTATCCCTGCCCGGTCTCCGTCACCCTCGCGCCGGACGCGCCGTGCCCGGCTTTCGCGCTGCGGCTCATTCGCGGCGTCAGCAACGGCCCCTCGCCGGACTGGCTGCAGGCCAAGCTGCGCGCCATCGGCCTGCGGCCCATCAACGCGCTGGTCGACGTCACCAATTTCCTCACCTTTGACCAGAACCGCCCGCTGCATGTGTTCGATGCCGCCAAGGTGCAGGGCCATCTTGTCGTGCGCCGCGCCGTGGCGGGCGAGAGCCTGCTGGCGCTGGACGGCAAGACCTATGCGCTCGATCCCTCGATCTGCGTCATCTCCGACGACCGCGCCGTGGAATCGCTCGCCGGCGTGATGGGCGGCGAGGAATCCGGTTGCGATGCCGACACGGTCGACGTTCTGGTGGAATCCGCGCTGTGGGAGCCGATCAACATCGCCTCCACCGGCCGCAAGCTCGGCCTCAATTCCGATGCGCGCTTCCGCTTCGAGCGCGGCATCGACCCCGCCTTCACCATGCCCGGCATCGAACTGGCGACCCGGCTGATTCTCGACCTGTGCGGTGGGGAGCCTTCCGACGTGGTGCTGGCCGGCGCGATCCCTGACACCACACGGGTGATCGAGTTCCCGCTGGCGCTGACCGAGAAGCTCACCGGACTGGTGGCCAGCGACGCCGAGCAGGTGGAGACGCTGGGCCGGCTCGGCTTCACCGTTGAAGGCACTTCCGGCACGGTTCGCGTCACCCCGCCGTCCTGGCGTGGCGACATCGAGGGCAAGGCCGATCTCGTGGAGGAGGTCATTCGCATTGTCGGGCTCGACCGCGTGCCGTCCACGCCCTTCCCGCGCGACGAGACCGCCCGCAAGCCGGTGCTCACCACGCTGCAGCTGCGCACGCGCAAGGCCAAGCGCGCGCTGGCGACGCGCGGGCTGGTGGAGGCGGTCACCTGGTCCTTCGTGTCGAAGCCGCAGGCCGAGCTGTTCGGCGGCGGCAACGCCGCGCTGGCGCTCGCCAACCCGATCGCCTCCGATCTCTCCGACATGCGCCCGAGCCTGCTGCCGGGCCTGATCCGTTCAGCGCAGGCCAATGCCGATCGCGGCCTCGGCGATGTCGCGCTGTTCGAGGTCGGCCAGGTGTTCAAGGGCGATCGCCCGCAGGACCAGTTCATGGCGGCCAGCGGCATCCGCCGCGCCCTCGCGCGGCCCGCCGGGGCAGGGCGGCACTGGGCGGCCAAGGCAACGCCGGTGGACGCGTTCGACGCCAAGGCGGATGCGCTCGCCATTCTCGCCGCGTCCGGGGCGCCGGTGGCCAATCTGCAGATCTCGACCGACGCGCCGGTCTGGTTCCATCCCGGCCGCTCCGGCACGTTCCGCCTGGGCGCCAATGTGATCGGCCATTTCGGCGAACTGCATCCCGGCGTGCTGGAAGCGCTCGACGCCGATGGCCCGCTGGTCGGCTTCGAGGTGCTGCTCGACCGGGTTCCCGAGCCCAAGGCCAAGCCGACCCGCGTGAAGCCGCTGCTGGAGCTCTCCGCCTTCCAGCCGGTGGAGCGCGACTTCGCCTTCGTGGTGGCGCGCTCCGTCGCGGCGGGCGACATCGTGAAGGCGGCGGCCGGTGTCGATCGCAAGCTCATCACGGCGGTCAACGTGTTCGACGTCTATGAGGGGCCGGGCGTGGATGCCGACAAGAAGTCGGTCGCGCTCTCGGTCGCGCTGCAGCCGCGCGAGAAGACCCTCACCGATGCCGAGATCGAGGCGGTGGCGGCCCGCATCGTCGCCGAGGTGTCGAAGAAGACCGGCGCCACCTTGCGCGGCTGAGGCCGGCGCGGCACCGCGATGGCATCCCCGGGCGCGGCCCGGGGGTGAGGGGCATCAGGCCGGCCCGCCGCCCACCAGCCGCAGCGCCTTGGCGGCGGCGACCTCGCCCGAGGCGAAGGCGCCCGAAAGGGTGCCCCAGCTGTCCAGCGCGGTATATTCGCCCGCGAGGAAGATGCGGCCCTGCACCGGCTCGGTGAACAGCCGGCGCTGGGCGCCCTGGCCGGGCAGGGCGAGCGCCACCGCGCCGCGGATCAGCGGATCGGCGCTCCAGCGCGAGGCGACCACCTCGTGCACCGCCGCGGCCGCCTGCGGGCCGAACGCCGCGGCAAGGAAGGCGCGAGACAGGCGTAGCGCGGCGCCCTCGCCCTTCTGCGCGATCTCCCGCGCCGGCGCGCCGCCGAAACTCAGTACATGAAGATCCGAGCCGTTCACCCGCGCCCGCAGCAGGGCCGGCGGAGGCGCGTTGGGCGCGCCCGAGACCTTGGGCAGCACGGTCTCGTCATGCTCGAGCCGCAGCGGATTGCCCGGCAGCAGGAAGGCCACCTGTTCGAGAGTGCCGGCCGGGAAGGCGCGAAAGGCATTCACGAGACGTAGCGGCAGCGGCGGGTTGAAGCGCAGCGCTCCGCTGGCGATGACCGGAGCCGGCACGGCGAGCACGACGGCACGGGCGCGAATCTGCGTGCGCTGGCCGGCAATGCTCAGCATGTGCAGGCGCCCGGCATTGGTGATCAGCGTCACCTGCGCATGGGTCTGCACGTTCAGCCCGGCGCCCAGCGCTTCCAGCAGCGCGCCGATGCCGATCGGGCTCGTGGTATCATCCGCCGGCACGGCGCGCATGGCGAGGTCGACGGTCGACAGTTCGGCCAGACCGCGTCCCACGCCGAGCGGGCCGAGCAGCGCGGCCACGCTCGCCGACCAGTCGCCGGGCGCGGTGAGCACGGAGGCGCAGGCGACATCCTTGCCGGCGTCGCTGGCGGCGAGAATGTCCCGGCGGGCACGCCCCAGCGTGGCCAGGAAGGCGTCATACCCGCCCTCGCGCACCTCATGGCCATCCAGGAAAAGACGCCGTCCGCTCGGCAGGTTCGCCAGCGGCAGCTTGGCCGCCATGGCCGCACCCGCCAGACCTTCCGTCTCGACGCCGCGCGCGAAGCCGGAGGCGCCGAGATCGAAGACATGTCCGAAGGCCGTGTCGGTCCGCGCCCGCCCGCCGAGCTTCTCGCCGGCCTCCAGCAGCACATAGCTGCGCCCGGCGCTCGCAAGGGCGCGCGCGGCGGCGATGCCGGCCGCGCCGCCGCCGACAATGGCGACGTCGACATCGCTCGCGCCCGCCTGGGCGTGAGCCGCGCGAAAGGCTGGCAGCGCGAGGAGCGCCGCGCCCCCGGCCGCGATCAGCCGGCGGCGGGTCAGCCCGCGCGAAAGCCGCGTCGGGCCGGGGAGGGGCGGCGTGTCGTTCATGCGGGCGAACACCTCGGAGGCAGCCCGCAAAAGCTAGCACACCCGGCGGCAGGGGCGAAGACGCCGGCTAAGTGGCTGATGCGAATCATGATTTGTTCGCGTTGGAACGAATCGGGACTCGCTCGGCGAATCGGGAAAGGCAAGCGCCGAATGTTTTTCGCGGAATTTCTTCGCGCGCAGGGAACCTTTCGGCCCCCCAAGCGTCGTGCTCAACCGTGTGTCTGTTTTGCGGACAGTGCGTATCCGTGCTTATATGGAATTGTTCGAAACTCGAATCAGCATGCTGCAAGACGCACAACGTGCCTTCGTCCTGACCTTCTCCCGCGAGTATCGGCGCGTGCTGCTGCTCTCGGTCGGGCTTGCGGTCGGGCTGCTCATCGCGCTCGCCATCGGGGCGCATTATGCGCTGACCAGCTTTGTCGCGCTCGATCTGCGATGGGCGCAGCTCACGCTGGACATTCTGGGCGCGCTCGGCATCGCGGTCGGGGCGATCTTTCTGGTGCCGCCGGTCACGACGCTGGTCGCCGGCTTCTTCCTCGATGACGTCGCGGAGCGGGTCGAGGCGACCGAGTTCGCCGACCAGAGCGTGGGAAGGGCGATTCCGTTCGGCCGCTCGCTGCTGCTCTCGCTGCGCTTCTTCGGCGTCGCCATCGCGGTCAACCTCGTCGCCCTGCTGCTGCTGCTGGTGCCGGGCGTGAACATCATCGTGTTCTACGTGGCCAATGGCTATCTGCTCGGGCGCGAGTATTTCTCGCTCGCGGCGATGCGCTATCGTGACGAGGACCAGGTGGCGCTGGTGCGCCGGCATCATGCGCTGCCCATCTTCTTCGGCGGGCTCATCATCGCCGTGCTGGTCTCGATCCCGATCCTCAACCTCATCACCCCGGTCTTCGCCACCATCTTCATGGTGCGGCTGCACAAGCGGCTCACCCGCTCGCGCTCCTATGCTAAGCGGGGGATTTCTGCGGCCAGCGGCACAGGTCTGAAATAAGGCAGCGCGGGCAGTCCGGCTTCAGCGCCTTGCAGACATAGCGCCCGTGCAGGATCAGCCAGTGGTGGGCGTGGAGCTTGAAGCGGTCGGGTATCTCCCGCTCCAGCCCGAGTTCCACCTCAAGCGGCGTGCGGCCCGGCGCGAGGCCGGTGCGGTTCGCCACGCGGAACAGATGGGTGTCGACGGCGATGGTCGGCAGCTGGAAGGCGATGTTGAGCACCACATTGGCGGTCTTGCGGCCGACGCCGGGCAGCGCTTCCAGCGCCGCGCGGTCGGCCGGGACAGTGCCGCCATGCTCGGCGATGAGCCGGCGCGAGAGTTCGACGACGTTCCTGGCCTTGCCGCGATACAGGCCGAGCGTGCGGATGTGCTGCGCCACGCCCTCCTCGCCGAGCGCGACCATCGCCTGAGGCGTGGGAGCGGCCGCGAACAGCGTGCGCGTCGCCCTGTTCACGCCGATATCGGTCGCCTGCGCGGAAAGCACCACCGCGACCAGCAGCGTGTAGGGGTCGACATAGTCGAGCTCGCCCTTTGGCGCGGGATCGGCCGCCGCGAAGCGGGCGAAGGCGGCCTCGACCTCGGCCGGGGTCCACGGCCTGAAGCTGCCGCTGACCGCCGCCGCCGCGGCATTGGCCACCGCGCGCCGGCGCGCCGGGCGAGGCGCCGCGGGCTCGGGAAGCGCTGCCGGCGCCGGCGCCACGCGTTTTGCGGGCGTCGCTTTGCTGGAATTCGCTGTCCTGGCGGCCTTGCTCGCGGTTCCGGCCTTGCTCGCGGTTACGGCCTTGACGGCGGTAGCCGTGCCGGGCCCCGCCGGCCGCACGGCGGCCTTACCCGTATCGTGGTCGGCCGCCGCTCCCTGGGAAGCCGAGCCGCCCGCGCCGCGCCGCCGCGCCGAATCCTTGTCCGCATTCGCCATTTTCGACCTATAATGCCGCTTCATGAGCGCTGCCAATACCGATCCCAATTCCGATCCCATGACAGGCAACCCGGCGTCCGACGACGAGCCGACGCTGTTCTCGGCGCGGCTGACGCCCTATCGCTCGCTCGACCAGCGCGGCTTTCTCATCGTCATGATCATCGTGGTGGCGATCAGCTTCGTCTGCGGCACCGCCTTCCTGCTGATGGGGGCGTGGCCGGTGTTCGGGCTGTTCGGGCTCGACGTGCTGGCGATCTGGTGGGCCTTCCGCATCAATTTTCGACAGGCCCGCGCGGTGGAGGAGATCACCGTCACGCCCAGCCTCATCCGGGTGCGGCAGGTGGAAGCCGATGGCGCGGCGCGCGAGGCGCGGATGAACCCGCTCTGGACCCGCCTCGACAAGGAATTGCACGAGGATTACGGCGTGCAGAAGCTCACGCTGTTCTCGCGCGGGGTGCCGGTCGTGGTGGGTGCGTTCCTGCACACGGCACAGCGCGAGGAGCTTGCGCTGGAACTGTCCTTGGCGCTGAGCACGGCCAAGCGGGGGGTATCGCGCTCCGCGCCGTGAGGATGGCGGCGCGCGTGCGTCGAAATCGGGTGGCCCCGGCCGGCACGGCATGGTCGGATGGGGCAATCAGGAGGAGAACAACCGTGCTCGCGCCCAATCTCGACGCCGCCCAGCCGCTGGAGATCGCTGCCGCCGATTACGAGATCGTGCGCCGGGCGGTGGAATACGTGAATCTGCGCTTCCGCGACCAGCCGGAGGTGGAGGAGATCGCCCGCGCCGCAGGCGTGCCTCCGCGCGCGCTGACCGAGCTGTTCCGCCGCTGGTGCGGCCTCACGCCGAAGGATTTCCTGCAGGCGGTGACGATCGACGCCGCCCGCCGGGTGCTGTCGCAGTCCGACAATGTGCTCGACGCCGCCTATGAGCTTGGTCTGTCCGGTCCCGGCCGGCTGCACGACCTGTTCGTCGTGCATGAGAGCATGTCGCCCGGCGAATGGAAGACCGGCGGCGCCGGCCTGGTCATCCGCTACGGCTTCCATGCCTCGCAGTTCGGCAAGGCGCTGGCCATGGTCGCGCCGCGCGGCCTGTGCGGTCTCGCCTTCGCCGACGAGGGCGAGGAGGAGCCGGCGCTGGCCGACATGCGCCGGCGCTGGCCGAACGCCATCTATATCGAGGATCCGTTGGCGACGGCGCCCTACGCGGCGCGCATCTTCGACGCCCGCGCCTGGAGCGCCAATGATCCGCTGCGCATCGTGTTCATCGGCACGGATTTCGAGGTGCAGGTATGGGAGACGCTGATGCGCATTCCCATGGGCAAGGCGACCACCTATTCCAGCATCGCCGGCTGTGTCGAGCGGCCCAAGGCGGCGCGCGCGGTGGGCGCGGCGGTCGGCAAGAATCCGATCTCCTTCGTCGTGCCGTGCCATCGCGTGATCGGCAAGAATGGCGACCTCACCGGCTATCACTGGGGGCTCACCCGCAAGCGGGCGATACTGGGCTGGGAGGCCGGCCGGCTGTGCAAGGCGTGGGGCGGGCTTTAGAGCGTCCTCAAACGCACTGGATTCCGGTTCGCGTGATGAATTCGCGCCAAGCCAAGAACCCGGAGCATTCCGGTGAACTGGAATGCTCCGGGCGCCCACGCCGTCCGCTCAGTGCACCACTGAATTCGAGAACAGGTTGATCACCAGCACGCCGGCAACAATGAGGCCGAGGCCGATCAGGGCCGGCGTGTCGAGCTTCTGGCCATAGAAGATCCACGCCACCGCGGTGATCAGCACGATGCCCAGGCCTGCCCACACCGCATAGGCGATGCCGGTCGGAATGGTGCGCAGCACGATGGACAGGCACCAGAAGGCGATGACATAGCCCACCAAGGTGATGAGGCTCGGCCCCAGCTTGGTGAGCCCATCCGAGCGCGACATGGCGGTGGTGCCGACAACTTCGGCGGCGATGGCGATCAGAAGCACGATATAGGTAGCGAACAAACTCACGGGCAGCCCCTCCGGCGGTAACGCTCACGCCTTGCCCCTTGTCGAGACATCGGCCGATCGACAAGACAACCCCGCCAAGGCGATGAGGGCCATCCGCCCGTCCGGGCCGTTACCCGGACGGGTCACGCCCCCATGCCTGTCCGCTGACAGAGCGTTCGCGGGACGGGCATGAGGCTTCGTGGCGGCGTGCTCTCATGGCACGGATCGGTTTCCGGCTCGCTGGGCAACCCCGTCAACCCGCGAGGTCGACCACGCTCTCCACCGTGGAATCGGCCTTCAGCCGGTAGATCACCGGCACGCCGGTGGCGAGTTCGCGCTTCATGATGCTCTCGGGGCTATGCCTCTCCAGCACCATGATCAGCGCGCGCAGCGAATTGCCGTGCGCGGCGACCAGCACGCGGTTGCCCTGCAGCACCTTGGGCAGGATCTCGGTGACGTAATAGGGCAGGGCGCGGGCGACCGTGTCCTTGAGGCTCTCGCCGCCGGGTGGGGGCACGTCATAGGAGCGACGCCAGACATGCACCTGCTCCTCGCCCCATTTGACGCGGGCATCGTCCTTGTTCAGGCCGGCGAGGTCGCCATAGTCGCGCTCGTTGAGCGCCTGGTCGCGGATGATGGGCAGGCCGGTCTGGCCGAGTTCGCCGAGCGCGAGGTCGAGCGTGCGCTGCGCCCGCGAGAGCGCCGAGGTGAAGGCGATGTCGAACTGGTAGCCATCCGCCTTCAGCCGCTGGCCGGCCTTCAGCGCCTCCTCGACGCCCAGCGGCGTGAGGTCGGGGTCGCGCCAGCCGGTGAACAGGTTCTTCAGGTTCCACTCGCTCTGGCCGTGGCGGACGAGGACGAGAAGGCGTTCGGTCATCGTGTCGGTCTCCTGCAGGGCGGGCGGTTGGTGGCGAAGGGTCCGTGTCAGATGTCGCTGAGGCCGAGCACGTCGGCCATGGAATACAGTCCCGGCTTGCGCCCGCGCGCCCAGCGCGCGGCGGCGATGGCGCCGCGGGCGAAGATACCGCGGTCTTCCGCCTTGTGGGCGAGTTCGATGCGCTCGGCGGGGCCGGCGAAGATCACGTTGTGTTCGCCCACCACCGTGCCGCCGCGCAGCGTGGCGAAGCCGATATCGCCGGGGCGGCGGGCGCCGGTGTGGCCGTGGCGCGTGAAGACGCCCTGCGTGTCGAGGTCGACGCCGCGTCCCTCCGCCGCCGCGCGCCCCAGCAGCAGCGCGGTACCCGAGGGCGCGTCGATCTTGGCGCGGTGGTGCATTTCCACCACTTCGATGTCGAAATCCTCGTCCAGCGTGCGCGCCACGCGCTTCACCAGCGCGGCGAGCAGATTGACGCCGAGGCTCATATTGCCGGACTTGACGATCGGAGCGTGCCGCGCCGCCGCGTCGATCTTCGCCTCATCTTCCGCAGTGAGGCCGGTCGTGCCGATCACATGGGCGATACGGGCCTGCGCGGCCAGCGCGGCATAGGCGATGCTGGCCTGCGGAATGGTGAAGTCGATCACCCCCTCGGCGGCGGCGAAGGCGGTGAGCGCGTCCTCGCTCACCGGCACACCGAAGGCCGGCAGGCCGACCAGTTCGCCGACATCGCGGCCGATCGTGTCGGCGCCGGCGGTATCGATCGCGGCCGACAGCACGAGGTCGGGCGCTTCCGCGATGGCCCGGATGACGGTGCGGCCCATACGGCCCCCCGCACCCACGACAACGAGCCGCATCTGCGTCATGTCCGTGATCTCTCTCCGCTCCCAACGGCGTATAGCGGCGTTCCGGTGTCACGAAAAGTGCTTGATCGTTGCTCATTCTGCGCGATGATCTGCCCATGGCTTGACGTCAGGCGTTGGCGCCTGTACAGGTCGCGCAACTTTTTGAAGGAGCGGCGCCGCAATGCGCAATAAAATTACCCTTATCGTAGGATGGCGCGTCGCCGCGGAGCTTGCCTGAGGGCTGCTCCGCCAAACGGTGACGCGCGAAATTGGCCCCTTACGGGGCCTTTTGATTTTCTGGACCCCCGCAACGGCCAAGACCGAATAAAGCTCAGAGGAACACGACCATGATGCGCGAGATGACCGGCGCCGAAATGGTGATGCAGGCGCTGATCGATCAGGGCGTCGAACACATGTTCGGCTATCCCGGCGGCGCCGTGCTGCCGATCTATGACGCCATGTTCCACCAGAACCAGGTTCGTCACGTTCTCGTGCGCCACGAGCAGGGCGCGGTGCACATGGCGGAAGGCTATGCGCGCTCCTCCGGCAAGGTCGGCGTCGTGCTCGTCACCTCCGGCCCCGGCGCGACCAATGCCGTCACCGGCCTCACCGACGCGCTGCTCGATTCCATCCCGCTGGTCTGCATTACCGGCCAGGTGCCGACGCACCTGATCGGCACGGATGCCTTCCAGGAATGCGACACGGTCGGCATCACGCGGCCCTGCACCAAGCACAATTATCTGGTGCGGGACATCAACGATCTCGCCCGCGTGCTGCACGAGGCCTTCTATGTCGCGCAGAACGGCCGTCCGGGCCCGGTCGTGGTCGACATCCCCAAGGACATCCAGTTCGCGCGCGGCATGTATGTCGGCCCGGAGAACATCGAGCACAAGACCTACAAGCCGCGCCTCAAGGGCGACCCGGAGAAGATCCGCCAGGCGGTGGAACTGCTGGCCAGGGCGAAGCGGCCGGTGTTCTACACCGGCGGCGGCGTCATCAATTCCGGCCCGGAGGCGAGCCGCCTGCTGCGCGAACTCGCCCGGCTCACCGGCCATCCCGTCACGTCGACGCTGATGGGGCTGGGGGCCTATCCGGCGGCGGACAAGCAGTGGCTCGGCATGCTCGGCATGCACGGCACCTATGAAGCCAACATGGCGATGCATGATTGCGACGTCATGGTGTGCGTCGGCGCGCGCTTCGACGATCGCATCACCGGCCGGGTGGATGCCTTCTCGCCGCATTCGAAGAAGATCCATATCGACATCGATCCGTCCTCGATCAACAAGAACGTCAAGATCGACCTGCCCATCATCGGCGACGTGAAGCACGTCCTCGAGGATATGCTGACGCTCTGGCGGGCGATGAAGATCGAGCCGGACCGGCGCGCCATCGCCGACTGGTGGGTGCAGATCGAGAAGTGGCGCGCCCGCAAGTCGCTCGCCTTCACCGCGTCCGATCGCATCATCAAGCCGCAGCAGGCCATCAAGGCGCTGTACGACCAGGTGAAGGACAAGGACGTCTACATCACAACGGAAGTCGGCCAGCACCAGATGTGGGCCGCCCAGCACTTCCATTTCGAGCAGCCCAACCGCTGGATGACCTCGGGCGGCCTCGGCACCATGGGCTATGGCCTGCCCGCCGCCATCGGCGTGCAGGTGGCCCATCCGGGCAGCCTCGTCATCGACATTGCCGGCGAGGCCTCGATCCAGATGTGCCTGCAGGAACTCTCCACCGCGCTGCAGTTCAACCTGCCGGTCAAGATCTTCGTGCTGAACAACGAATATATGGGCATGGTGCGCCAGTGGCAGGACCTGCTGCATGGCGGGCGCTACTCGCATTCCTATTCGGAATCGCTGCCCGATTTCGTCAAGCTCGCCGAGGCCTATGGCGCCGTCGGCCTGCGCTGCGCGAACCCGGCCGATCTCGACGCCACCATCGCCGAGATGATCAATGTGGACCGTCCCGTGCTGTTCGATTGCCTGGTCGACAAGACCGAGAACGTGCTGCCGATGATCCCCTCGGGCAAGCCGCATAACGAGATGATCATGCCCGATCATCCCGAGGCGCTGGACGAGGCGATTTCCGAGGAAGGCAAGATGCTGGTGTGAGGCACCTTAACCTCTCCCCATCGGGGAGAGGTCGACCGCGCAGCGGTCGGGTGAGGGGCGATGCGCCAGTGACCCCTCGCCCCACCCCTCTCCCCCGAAGCCGGATATTCCAGCTTCGGCCCTGAGCAACCGAACGCGGCAACAGCCGGGTTCGGGCGGGGAGAGGGGATCTGGCGTGCCGAGACCCAGCCTTCAGAGTGACCCATGCCCCCCATCCAAGAGCCTGCCGAACGCCATACCCTCTCGCTGCTGGTCGACAACGAGCCGGGCGTTCTCGCCCGCATCGTCGGCCTGTTCTCCGGGCGGGGCTACAATATTGACAGCCTGACCGTCTCCGAGGTCAGCCACGATTCCCGGCGCTCGCGCATCACCGTGGTCACGACCGGCGCGCCGATGATCATCGAGCAGATCAAGAGCCAGCTCGACCGGCTGGTGCCGGTGCACCGCGTCGTCGATCTCACCGTGATCGGCAAGGCGGTCGAGCGCGAACTCGCGCTGATCAAGGTGCGCGGCAAGGGCGAGATCCGGCAGGAGGCGCTGCTGATCGCCGACAGCTTCCGCGCCCGCACCGTCGACACGACGCTGGAGAGCTTCGTGTTCGAGATCACCGGCAAGCCGGACAAGATCGACCAGTTCGTCTCGCTGCTGGAGCCGCTCGGCCTTGTCGAAGTGTCGCGCACCGGCGTCGCCGCCATCGGGCGCGGGCCCGACGCCATGTGAGCGCGAGGTGCGGGCCCGGCCGGGCCCGCGGGAGCGGGATTGGAAGGCGGGGCGGGGAGCGCGACGTCGTTGAGTGAACGCAGCATGGCCGCGCCGGCGATGGCCCGCGGCAAGCCCTTCTGGCTGCGGGCGGCGCCGTTCCTGTTCCTGCTGCTCTGGTCGGGCGGTTTCGCGGTCGGCAAGATCGGCATCCTGTCGACCGGGCCGTTCACCCTGCTCGCCCTGCGCTACGGGCTGGTGCTGGTGGTGCTGCTGCCGCTTCTCGCCTGGTTTCGCCCGGCGCTGCCGCGCACGCGGCGGGCCTGGCTCAACCTCGTGGTCGTGGGATTCCTCATCCAGGTGCTCTATTTCGACCTGAGCTATTTCGCCTTCCGCTACGGCATATCGGCCGGCACGCTCGCCCTCATCGCCTCGATGCAGCCGATCGTGGTCGGGCTCGCCGCCCCGCTCATCGCCGGCGAGCGGGTGAACGCCCTGCGCTGGGCCGGGCTGGTGCTTGGTCTCGGCGGGGCGGCGCTGGTGATCGTCTCGCGCGCGGCGATCGAGACGGCCTCACCCGGCGTGCTGGGGCTCGCCGTCGGCGCCCTGCTCGCCATGTCCGCCGCCGCGCTCTACGAGAAGCGGTTCGGCGTCGCCCAGCATCCGCTGGTGGCCAACAGCGTGCAATATGTCGTCGGCTTCGTCTTCACGCTGCCGCTCGCGCTGATGCTGGATGACGGGCATGTCGACTGGTCGCTGCCCTTCGTGGCGGCGCTGGCGTACCTGGTCATCGGCAATTCGCTGGTCGCCATCTCGCTCTACCTCGCCATGATCCGCGCGGGGGAAGTCTCCCGCGTGTCGGCGCTGTTCTTCCTGGTGCCGCCCTGTTCGGCGGTCATCGCCTGGCTGCTGCTGGGGGAGAGGATGCCCCCGCTCGCCTGGGCCGGCATGGCGCTGGCGGCAGGCGGCGTGGCGCTCGCTTCCGCCCAGCGGCTGCCTTGGCGCGGCGGATTGCCGTGGAAACGGCGGTGAATCGGCAGCCCCGGCTTGCAGGCCGCGCTTGCGGGGCGGCGCGACCTCCTGTAGGAGAACCGTAACGTACGGTACGGTGTTTTCAAGCCCATGGCGACGCAGCACGACTCCCAAGGCGAGGCGCTGACAGAGCGGCAGCAGGCCGTTCTCGATGCCGTTCTCGCGCTGATGGTCGAGAAGGGCGGCGACCTGACGATGACGGCGGTGGCGCGCCGGGCGAGCTGTTCGAAGGAAACGCTCTACAAATGGTTCGGCGACCGCGACGGGCTGCTGACCGCCACGGTGCGCTGGCAGGCCTCGAAGGTGCGCGCCGGCAATTATGATCGCCAGCGGCTCGACGTCTCGGCGCTGCGCGACAGCCTGGTCCGCTTCGCCGCCAACTGGCTGTCGGTCATTTCCAGCCCGACCTCCATCGCGCTGAACCGCCTTGCCATCGCGCAGGGCGGCAAGGGGGACAAGGGCGCCAGCAATCTCGGCGCCATCGTGCTGGCGAATGGGCGGTTCGCCATTGGCGAACGTCTGAGGCCGGTCTTCGAGGCCGGCCGCGAGGCCGGGCTCATCGCCTTCACGGATACCGAGACCGCGTTCCGCACCTTTATCGGCCTGGTCGGGCGGGACGTGCAGATCCGCCTGCTGCTCGGCGACACGCTCGACCTGGCCGGGCCGGAGATCGAGCGCGACGCGGCGCGCGCCACCGACCAGTTTCTCGCTCTCTACGGCACGGGAGACAATGCTCCCCGCCGCCCCACGATCCACGCGTGACATAAGGAGACACCCATGCGCGTTTATTACGATCGCGACGCCGACCTCAACCTGATCAAGGGCAAGAAGGTCGCCATCATCGGCTACGGTTCCCAGGGCCGCGCGCATGCGCTGAACCTCAAGGATTCCGGCGCCACGGAACTCGCCGTCGGCCTGAAGCCCGGCTCGGCCACCGCCAAGAAGGTCGAGGCCGACGGCCTCAAGGTGATGACCGTCGCCGAGGCCGCCAAATGGGCGGACCTGATGATGATGGCCACCCCGGACGAATTGCAGGCCGACATCTATCGCGACGAGATCGCCCCCAATATCCGCGACGGCGCGGCCATCGCCTTCGCCCACGGCCTCAACGTGCATTTCGGCCTGATCGAGCCGAAGTCGACCGTCGACGTGCTGATGATCGCGCCCAAGGGCCCCGGCCACACCGTGCGCGGCGAATATGAGAAGGGCGGCGGCGTGCCGTGCCTCGTGGCCGTGCATCAGGACGCCTCGGGCAACGCGCTCGACCTCGGCCTGTCCTATGCGTCGGGTGTGGGCGGCGGCCGCTCGGGCATCATCGAGACCACCTTCAAGGAAGAGTGCGAGACCGACCTGTTCGGCGAGCAGGTCGTGCTGTGCGGCGGTCTGGTGGAACTGATCCGCGCCGGCTTCGAGACGCTGGTGGAAGCCGGCTACGCGCCGGAAATGGCCTATTTCGAGTGCCTGCACGAAGTGAAGCTGATCGTCGACCTCATCTATGAGGGCGGCATCGCCAACATGAACTACTCGATTTCCAACACTGCCGAGTGGGGCGAATACGTCTCCGGCCCGCGCATCATCACCGCCGAGACCAAGGCCGAGATGAAGCGCGTGCTCACCGACATCCAGACCGGCAAGTTCACCTCGGAATGGATGCAGGAATACCGCGCCGGCGCCGCCCGCTTCAAGGGCATCCGCCGCATCAATGACAGCCACCAGATCGAGGAAGTCGGCGCCAAGCTGCGCGGCATGATGCCGTGGATCGGCAAGAACAAGCTGGTCGACAAGGCGAAGAACTGACGAATCAAACGCGTTGCAGGCTGTCAACCGGTATTTAACTGGACACTACATGTAGTGTGGCGGCCTTACCGGAGTTAAATTCTCCCTATCAGCAAACAGGTTTTGATGATGGGCGAGACGGACGACTTCGAATGGGACGATGACAAGGACGCGGCAAACCGTGCCAATCGCGGTTTGCCGCTCCTCTTTGCGGCGCTGATGTTCGACGGCCGCGAAAAGACGGAAGACATCTCCGACAAATCACCATTGGACGAGGCGCGCTTCGAAACCATGGCCGAAGTCGAGGGACGCATGTTATTCTGCGTTTGGCATTGGAGAGATGCGCGTCGTCGCCTTATCTCGCTAAGGGTCGCCAATCGGAGTGAACGGCGTGCCTACCAAGAAGCAATTGGAAGAGGCGGATCGTCTCGCAAAGGAATTTGACTGGTCGACGTTCGACGCCATGTCGGACGAGGAAATCCGTGCGCACTGGGCGTGGGACAAGGACATGACCTGGCCCACCGCGGAAGAACTCGCCGAATTCGATCTGGTGCTTCCCGCCAAGGCTCGGCGCGAGGTGGCGCGGGCCAAGGCGGCGCCGGCCGAGACGGCGAGCGACGGCACGGCCCGTGGCAAGCCGCCGAAGGAAGCAGCGGAATAGGTCACGCGCCACTCACCCGTTTCAACGCAAAAAGGCGACCCCGGGGTCGCCCTTTCCGTATCAGGCGCTGTGCCCGCGCTCACACCGCCGCGGTCAAGCCCGGCTCGCGGGCCTTCACCTGCGCGTGATAGACCACATAGACATAGACCGGGATGCCCAACTCGCCGAGATGGCGCTCGACCAGAGGCTTAACGTCGGCCCAGTCCAGCCCGCCGATGCCGGTGGCGAGGCGCGGCAAGGCGAGGCTGGTGAGGCCTTCCGCTTTGGCGTGCTGGGCGAGGGCGCGCAGCGCATGGCCGACATTTTCCAGCGTCGCCTTGCCGGGGCGGCCGGTGGCGTTCTCGGCGGGCTCCTGCGTGAGCAGGCTGACGATGCGCACCGCGTGGCCCTCCGCGCTCACGCCGCCCCACGCCCAGAGGGTGCCGGGCCGGGGGTGTTGGAGGTGGCCATAATGGCGGAAATCCTTCGCCAGCGAGGGAAAACGCTCGCGCAGCGCCAGCGCGAGGCCGGTGTCGAAATGATCGCCCGGCGCCACGCCATGGGCGATGGCCTCGGCGCCGCTCAGCAGGATGTCGCCCTCGACCTCATGAATCTTCGCCATCGGTCATTCCTCCGTCGTGAACCGTTTCTCCCGCCCTGTGTCGGCCAAGCGAGGCTTGCGGTCCTTGAGGAATCGCAAGTGGGCTCACCAGCCCAGCGCCTTCACGGCTGCCGCGCCGGGGGCCAGCAGCAGCAGCGCCCAGGCCATGGCGGAGGCGATGTTGACCATCTGGAACAGGAAATGCGGCATCGCGAACATGCCGGCAATGAGCGGCACGAAGGCCCGCAGGGGGCCGAAGAACCGGCCGAGGAACACGCTCGACGAGCCGAAGCGGTGGAAGAAGCGCTCGCCGCGCGCCATCGCCTCGGGGTGGTTGCGCAGCGGCCAGGCGCCGCGCACGCGGTCCTTGAAGGCGTGGCCGATCCAGTAGGAAATGGCGTCGCCCAAGGAGGCGCCCGCCACGGCTCCCGCCCAGACCGGCAGGAAGGGGATGCCGCCGGCCTCGATGATCGGTCCCAGCCCGATCAGCACGATCGTGGCGGGAAAGAGCAGCGACAGCACGGCGAAGGATTCGCCGAAGGCCAACCCGAAGGCGATATAGGGCGCCCAGTGGGCATGCGCCTCGACGAAGGCGAGCGCATCGCGCGCATAGGCTTCCAGTTCGATCACCGGTCCGCCCTCACAGCCGGTCGCGCAGCGCGTAATAGCTCAGCCCGGCGACCAGCAGAGGCCAGCGCATGAGCGGCCCCCCGGGGAAGGGCGGCACGGGCAGCCCGGCCAGCAGATCGAACGTGCCGAGTTGCCCGGCGATGGCCTCGCCCAGCAGCTTGCCGAAATAGGGGGCCAGCACCACGCCATGGCCGGAATAGCCGGCGGCGGTGAGCACGCGCGGGGAAAGCCGCCGCACGAAGGGCATGCGGCTCATGGTGATGCCGAGAATGCCGCCCCAGCCGTAATCGATGCGCACATCGGCGAGCTGGGGAAACACCTTCAGCATGTAGGGGCGCACGAAGGCGCCGGGATTGGGGCGCAGCCGGCGCGTATAGCTCTCGCCGCCGCCGAACAGCAGCCGCCCGTCGGACGACAGGCGGTAATAGTTGACGACGAAGCGGCTGTCCGACACCGCCGCGTCATTGGCGATGATGTCCTTCGCCCGCGCGCCCAGCGGCTCGGTCGCGGCGATGTAGTTGGCGATCGGCATCACATAGGCGTCGAGCCGTCGGTCGAGGCCGTCCTGCAGCCCGTCGCCGCATTCCAGCACCCAATCCGCCTCGACCGCGCCGGACACGGTGACGACCCGCACCTTGGCGCCTTCCTCGATGGCAAGCGCGCGCGAATGCTCGAAGATGCGCGCCCCCGCCCGGCAGGCGGCTTCCGCGAGGCCGAGCGCGAGGTTGAGCGGGTGCAGGTGGCCCCCGCCATGGTCGATCATGCCGCCGCAATAGGCATCGGTGCCGACCATTTCACGCAATTGCTCGCGCGAGAGCGGGGCGGCCTGATCGTAGCCATAGACCTCGTTCAGCTTGCGCGCATAGGCGTGGCTATGCGCGGCATAGGCTGGCTTGTGGTCGGCGATGATGAGGCCGGGGCGCAGGTCGCAGTCAATGCCATGGCGGGCGATGAGATCGTGCAGCAGCGCCTTGGCGTCCTCCGCCAGCCGCCAGAGCTTCTTGGCGTCCTCGAGCCCGACCTGCGCCTCCAGCCAGTCCTGATCGCGGCGCTGGCCGGAATGGATCTGCCCGCCATTGCGGCCCGAGGCGCCCGTGCCGACGCCCGATGCTTCCAGCAGCGCCACGTCGAAGCCGGCCTCGGCCAGATGCAGCGCGGCCGACAGTCCGGTATAGCCGCCGCCGATGATGCATACATCGGCCCGCGCCGTGCCGTTGAGCTGGGGAAAGGGCGGAAGCCTGTGCGCCGTGGCGGCGTACCAGCTGTTGGGGTGATCGGTGTCGAACGCCATCGTGGGGGTACTCTATGCCAATCTTCAGCGCCGCGCGAAGAGGCGTTCAATGTCGGCCAGCGCCAGGGTGACGAAGGTCGGCCGGCCGTGATTGCACTGCGCGGCGTTGGGGGTCTGCTCCATGTCGCGCAGCAAGGCGTTCATCTCCTCCACCCGCAGCCGCCGGCCGGCGCGCACCGAGCCATGGCACGCCATGGTGGCGGCGATGTGCAAGAGGCGCCGCTCCAGCGGCAGGGCATCGTCCCATTCCGCCGCGTGCTCGGCGAGCTCGCGCACCAGGGCGGAGACATCCGCCTCGCCGATCAGCGCGGGCACCTCGCGCACCAGCACGGCGCCGGGGCCGAACGGCTCGATGACGAGACCGAGGCCGGCCAGCGCCTCGACGCGCTCGCCGAGCCGTGCCGCGTCCGAGGGGTCGAGCTCGACCACCAGCGGCACCAGCAGCAGCTGGCGATTGAGCCCGTCACGCTCCATCGCCGCCTTCAGCCGCTCGTAGACGATGCGCTCATGAGCGGCGTGCTGGTCGACCACCACCACGCCGTCGCGGGTCTGGGCGATGATATAGGTCTCGTGCAGCTGCGCGCGGGCGGCGCCGAGCGGGCGCTCCATCAGGTCCGGGTCGGCCGGGGTCGCGGCGGCGCGCGCATCGGCCCCCGGGGCGAGCGCAAGGCCGAGGCCGCCGAAATCGAAGCGCGCCGGCGCCTCGCGCAGGCCGGGCATTTCATGGCCGCTATCGGCCGGCTCCGCCGCCGCCCCGTCGGGAGCCGTGCCGCCCGGTGCCGCCCAGGAGCGGGTCCAGTCGTGATTGCCGGGATAGGGCGCCGGCCGGAAGCTGCTGGAAAGGTCGGGCCGCGCGAACTGCGCGAGCCGGCCGGCCGCTGTCGAGGCGGTGCGCGGCACGCCGGCGGTGAGCGCATCGCTCAGCGTGCGCACGATCAGCGCGCGGATCAGCCCCGGATCGCGGAAGCGCACCTCGGTCTTGGCCGGGTGCACGTTCACGTCCACCTCGCGCGGATCGAGATCGAGGAACAGCGCCGTCACCGGGTGCCGGTCCGAGGGCAGCAGGTCGGCATAGGCCGCGCGGATGGCGCCGATCAACACCTTGTCGCGTACCGGGCGGCCGTTGACGAACAGGTATTGCGAGAGCGAATTGGCCTTGGAATAGGTTGGCAGGCCGGCAAGGCCGGTGAGCCGTGCGCCCTCGCGCCGGCCGTCAATGTCGAGCGCGTTGGCGCCGACCTCCCGGCCCAGCACATCGGCGATGCGCGCGCGCCGCCCCGCCGCATCCTCGCCCCGCGCGGCCCAGGTGAGCGGCGCGCGCTCGTCGGCGACGAGGGTGAAGCCGACCTCGGGGCGGGCCAGCGCGAGACGCTTGACGGCATCGACCGCCGCCGCCGTCTCGGCGCGCTCGGATTTGAGGAATTTCAGCCGCGCCGGGGTGGCGAAGAACAGGTCGCGCACCTCGACGCGGGTGCCCGTGCCGAGAGCGGCGGGGCGGACCGGCGATTTCACCCCGCCCTCGACGCGGATCTCATGCGCGCTGTCGGTGCCCCGCGGCCGGCTGGTAATGGCAAGCCGCGCCACCGAGCCGATGGAGGGCAGCGCCTCGCCACGAAAACCGAGCGTGGCGATGGACAGCAGGTCTTCGCCATCGAGCTTGGAGGTGGCATGGCGCTCCACCGCCAGCGCGAGTTCGTCCGCGCTCATGCCGCAGCCATCGTCGGTCACCCGCAGCAGGCGCCGCCCGCCGCCGTCGATGATGATCTCGATGCGCGTGGCGCCGGCGTCGAGCGCGTTCTCGACAATCTCCTTCAGCGCCGCGGCCGGACGCTCCACGACCTCGCCGGCGGCGATGCGGTCGACGAGGGTTGTGGGCAGGAGGCGCAGCGGCATGAGGTATCGTGGGTCCCGAATCTGAGGGCGATGAGCCTACACCCTCCCGCCCGCGCGCGCGCCCCGCGCGGGGCGCTTCGGCTGTGGGTCACGAGCCCTTGAAGCCGAGCCAGGGTTCGGCACGCTCGAAGCTCTGGTCCATCGCCCAGGAGGGGAACAGGGGGATGGAGAAATGGCCGTAATACGGCGACAGCTGCCATTCGGCGGCGGCTTCGCTCTGCCGGGCGATGGCGGCGACATAGAGCGCGGAGGCGAGGCCGGTGCGGTCGGCGCCGCCCTTGCAATGCACGAGGATCGGCTTGGGCGCCTCGCGCATCACCGCGACCAGCTCTTCCACCTGCCCCGGGGTGAGTTCCTGTTCGGCGGAGAGCTTGAAGTCGACATGGTTGAGACCCAGCCGCTCGCTTTCCCTGACTTCGTCGACATACCAGTCGCGGGTCGAGGGACCGCGCAGGTTGATCACCGTGCGGATGCCGTAGCGGGCCTTCGCATCGGCCAGCTGGTCGGCGCTGATCTGGGCCGAACGGTAGAGTTCGCCCGCCACCACCGTGTGGAAATTGCCGATCAACTGCTCGATGCCGAGAAAGCCGCCGCCCGCCACGGCCAGGACGACAAGAACCCACAGCGCCGACCGCATCGCCCGCCGCAGCCGGCCGGAGGGGCGCTTCCCGGCGTCGCCGGGCCGGGCCGGCGTGGCGCCGATGGTTTCGGTCTCGCTCATGGGGAGGGCTCGCAGACGGTTCGGGCCGGAAAAGGACAGCGCATCGGGCGCCATCCTTCGGCAGCAATCATGTCGGAATTCAGCCCGCGGCGGCCAGTCTCTCCGCCTTCTGGCGCTCCATTTCCTGCCGCTTGGTCATGATGGAGGTGATGATCACCACCACCGTGACAATGGCGATGAGGAGGGTGCAGGCGGCGTTGATTTCCGGCGTCACGCCGAGGCGCACCTGGCTGTAGATGCGCATGGGCAGCGTGGTGGCGCCGGGGCCTGTGGTGAAGCTGGCGATGACGAGGTCGTCGAGCGACAGGGTGAAGGCGAGCATCCAGCCCGAGATCACGGCGGGCAGGATGATGGGCAGCGTCACCACCAGGAAGGTCTTCAGCGGCGGGCAGCCGAGGTCGAGCGCGGCTTCTTCCAGGCTGCGGTCGAAGGTGACGAGGCGCGACTGCACCACGACGCAGACGAAGCACATGGTGAAGGTGATGTGCGCCAGCGTGATGGTCCAGAAGCCGCGATCGATGTTCACCGCCACGAATAGCAGCAGCAGCGACAGGCCCGTGATCACCTCCGGCATGACCAGCGGCGCGTAGATCATGCCGGAGAACAGCATGCGCCCGTTGAACCGCCCGTAGCGGGTGAGCGTGATCGCCGCCATGGTGCCGAGCACGGTGGCGACGGAGGCGGTGATGAAGGCGACGCGCAGCGTCACCCAGGCGGCATCGAGCAACTGCTCGTTCTGGAAGAGCTGCCAGTACCAGTGCGTGGAGAAGCCCGCCCATACCGTGACGAGGCGCGAGGCATTGAAGGAGTAGACCACCAGCAGGATGATCGGGATGTAGAGAAAGGCAAATCCCAACGCGATCGAGGTGACGTTGAACCAGGAAAGGCCCTTGCGCATCTACCTTCCCTCCAATTCGCGCTGCTGGACGTTCTGGTAGAAGACGATGGGCACCACCAGCACCAGCAGCAGCAGAACGGCGACCGCCGAGGAGACGGTCCAGGAGCGGTTCACCGAGAATTCGGTCCACAGCACCTTGCCGATCATCAACGTGTCGGAGCCGCCCAGCAGGTCCGGGATGACGAATTCGCCCACCGCCGGGATGAAGCACAGCAGGCAGCCGGCGAACACCCCCGGCAGCGACAGCGGCCAGGTGATCTTCCAGAAGGCGGAAAGCGGCGGGCAGCCGAGATCGGCCGCGGCCTCCAGCAGCGTCTCGTCCATCTTTTCCAGCGCCGAGTAGAGCGGCAGGATCATGAAGGGCAGGTAGGAATAGACGATGCCGATATAGACCGCCGTATCGGTGGCGAGGATCTGCAGCGGCGCGTCCGGCGAGAGGATGCCGAGCGCGATCAGCAGCTGGTTGAGCAGCCCCTCGGGCGAGAGAATGCCGATCCAGGCATAGACGCGGATCAGGAACGAGGTCCAGAACGGCAGGATCACCAGCATCAGCAGGGTCGGGCGGATGGATTTCGGCGCCCGCGCCATGGCGTAGGCGATGGGGTAGCCCACCAGCAGCAGGAGCACGGTCGAGATGCCGGCGATCCACAGGCTGGAGCCGTAGGCCTCGATGAACTCGTTGTCCCAGCTCAGCACATAGCCGTAATTGTCGATCGAGAGCTCACCGAGGCTCTGCTTGAACGCCTCCCAGCCCGCCGCCAGATCGAAGACCGGGGTGTAGGGCGGCTGGGCGATCGCATCCTGCGACAGACTGATCTTGAACACGATCAGGAACGGGATGAGGAACAGCGCCAGCAGCCACAGATAAGGAATGGCGACGACCAGCCATCGCCCTCTCGCCTTGCCCGTCATGACCTTGCCCCTCAGCTCGTCAGCACGACGCCGGCATCCGGCGAGAAGGAGACATAGACCTTGTCCTCCCAGCTGATCGGCCGCTCCACCATGCGGGTCAGGTTCGGCTTGGCCGCCTTGACCCGCGAGCCGCCGGGCAGCTCGACATGATAGATGGACAGATCACCGAGATAGCCGATGTCCCAGATCTCGCCGGAGAGGCAGTTGACGCTCGTATCCGCCGGCGGGTCGAGTTCCACCCGCAGCTTCTCCGGGCGGAGCGCGATGGCGACGCTGTCGCCGGCCTTGGCCGGGCACTCCTGCGCGATGCGGAAGAGCCTGTCCGGCGCCGCCACGGGCCGGACGGTGACGAGGCCCGGCTCGACCGAGACGACCGTGGCATCGAGAATGTTCACGTCGCCGACGAAATCGGCGACATAGCGGGAGTTGGGGTGTTCATAGATCACCGCCGGCTGGTCGACCTGCACCAGCTTGCCGTGGTTCATCACCGCGATGCGGTCGGCCACCGTCATCGCCTCCTCCTGATCGTGGGTCACGATCAGGAAGGTCATGCCGAGCTCCATCTGGAGGTCCATGAGCTCGAACTGGGTTTCCTCGCGCAGCTTCTTGTCGAGCGCGCCGAGCGGCTCGTCGAGCAGCAGCACCTTGGGGCGCTTGGCGAGCGAGCGGGCGAGCGCGACGCGCTGGCGCTGGCCGCCGGAGAGCTGGTGCGGCTTGCGCTTGGCGAACTGCCCCAGCTTCACCAGCTTGAGCATTTCCTCGACGCGGGCGGCGACGGCGCCTTTTTCCATGCCGTCCTGCCGCAGGCCGAAGGCGATGTTGTCCCACACGCTCATGTGCGGGAACAGCGCGTAGGACTGGAACATCATGTTCACCGGCCGGCGATAGGGCGGGGTGCCCACGAGGTCCTCGCCGGCGAGGGTGATGCGCCCTTCGTTCGGCTCCTCGAAGCCCGCGAGCATGCGCATCAAGGTGGTCTTGCCGCAGCCCGAGGGGCCGAGCAGCGCGAAGAATTCACGCTCATAGATGTCGAGGGAGAGATTTTCGATGGCGATGAAATCGCCGAACCGCTTGGTCACGTTCTGAAAGCGGATGAGCGGCACGGCGCTCGGATCATTCCAGGGGGCAAATTTACGGCGGATGCCGCCGATCGTCTTCTGCGTCTTTTCGGCGACGCCTGCGCTCATGTGTCGGCCCCGTTGTCCCCGCCGGATGCTCGGCTGTTGACGCGAACGCTATCCGGCTTCGGGCGGGCACTCAACGGCACAATGCGAACAATTTTACCATGCCCGGAAATGGGCAGCTGGCTTCGCCTTGACGGCTATCATGAGGGCATGGTTGCCTCCAGACGGCGCACCATGCGCCTCAGGATACGGAAATCATGGCCAAGAAGAAGCGGACCGAGAAGGACGCCGTCAGCTCCACCCGCGGCGTCGCCTCCCTCGAGGAAGCGAAAGCGTGGATGGCCGCGCGCGGCATCACCGAGATTGAATGCGCGGTGCCGGACCTTGCCGGGGTTGGGCGCGGCAAGATCATGCCGGTGTCGAAGTTCCTCTCCGGCCCGACGATGAACCTGCCCCTCTCGGTGTTCTTCCAGACCATCTCGGGCGACTATCCGCCCTATGACAACCTCGTCGATTCGGTGGTGGTCGATTCGGATCTGGTGATGGAGCCGGATTTCTCGACGCTGGCCATCGTGCCCTGGGCGCAGGATCCCACCGCCCAGATCATCCACGACGCCTATCACCGCGACGGGCGCCCGGTGGAACTGGCCCCGCGCCAGGTGCTGAAGAACGTCGTCGACCTCTATGCCAAGAAGGGCTGGAAGGCGGTGGTCGCTCCCGAGATCGAATTCTATCTCGTCGAGCCCAATGTCGATGCCGACTACCCGCTCAAACCCCCGATCGGGCGCTCCGGCCGGCCGGAAATCGGCCGCCAGTCCTATTCGATCCAGGCGGTGAACGAGTTCGACGCGCTGTTCGAGGACATGTACGATTATTCCGAGGCGCAGGGCCTCGAGATCGACACGCTGATCCACGAGGACGGCGCGGCGCAGATGGAAATCAACCTGCTGCACGGCGACCCGATCGTGCTCGCCGACCAGGTGTTCCTGTTCAAGCGCACGATCCGCGAGGCGGCGCTTGCCCACAAGATCTACGCCACCTTCATGGCCAAGCCGATCGCCGACGAGCCCGGCTCCGCCATGCATATCCACCAGTCGATCGTCGATTCCGAGACGGGCAAGAACATTTTTTCCGATGCGGAGGGCGACCCGACGCCGGAATTCTTCTCCTTCATCGCCGGCCAGCAGCGCTACCTGCCGGCGGTCATGTCGATCCTCGCGCCCTATGTGAATTCCTATCGCCGGCTCACCCGCGATTCGATGGCGCCGATCAATGTGCAGTGGGGCTATGACAACCGCACCGCGGGCCTGCGCGTGCCGCCCTCGTCACCGGCGGCGCGGCGGGTGGAGAACCGGGTGCCGTCCTCCGATGCCAATCCCTATCTCGTCATCGCGGCCTCGCTGGCCTGCGGCTATCTCGGGCTGGTCGAGGGGCTGCGGCCGACCGCGCCGCTGGAATCCGATGCCAAGGGCCTCGATTTCGAGCTGCCGCGCGGCCTGCTGGAAGCGGTGGCGGCGATGCAGCATTCCGACGAGATTTCCACCGTGCTCGGGCCCTCCTTCGTGAAGACCTACACGGCGGTGAAGCAGACCGAGTTCGATACGTTCATGCGCGTCATCTCGCCGTGGGAGCGGGAATACCTGCTGCTGAACGTGTGAGGGGTTCGGCTCCCTCTCCCCGTCGGGGAGAGGGCTGGGACGAGAGGGCTTCGACGCTCCGCACGCGTGCTCCCCCTCGCCGACCCGCTGCGCGGGCCACCTCTCCCCGATGGGGAGAGGAAACGGCGTTTCGTGCCGCCTCGTTCCTGCCGGCGCCCGGCTGCGAGCGGCGATGATGGCCTGCAAGGAAGGCGATGCTCTCGCCTATGCCTCCACCTTCTCCTCCGCCAAGATTTCGCGCACGCGCGGGATCACCTTGGTGCCGTAGAGTTCGATGGCGCGCATCGCCTGCGCGTGGCCGAGCGGGCCGGCGCTGTATTTCAGGTCGAAATGATCGAGATCGAGCGCCCGGACGGTGCGGGCGATCTTCTGCGCCACCGTCTCGGGCGAGCCGAGATAGAGCGAGCCCACCGCCACCTCGCGCTCGAATTCCTCGCGCCCGATGGGCGGCCAGCCGCGCTCGCGGCCGATGCGGTCGCGATTGGCCTTGAAGGCGGGGAAGAACTCCTCTTTTGCCGCCTCGTCGGTGTCGGCGATATAGCCGGGCGAATGCACGCCCAGCGGCTGCACCGGCGTGCCCAGCTGCGTGAAGGCCTTGCGGTACAGTTCGGCATAGGGCTTGAAGCGGCTGGCGCCGCCGCCGATGATGGCGAGCATCATCGGCAGGCCGTAGGTCGCCGCGCGCACCACCGATTCGGGCGAGCCGCCGACGCCGATCCACGTCTTCATCGTGCCGCTTTCCGGCAGCGGGTAGACATGCTGGCTCACCAGCGGCGCGCGCAGGTTGCCCGTCCAGTTCACCCCGCCCGCGCTGGCGTTCTCCCGCAGGAGATGGGTGAACAGGTCGAGCTTCTCGGTGAACAGCGTCTCGTAATCGTCGAGATTGAAGCCGAAGAGGGGGAAGGATTCCGTGAAGGAGCCGCGGCCGAGAATGATCTCGGCCCGCCCGTTCGAGATGGCGTCGACGGTGGCGAAGCGCTGGTAGACCCGGATCGGGTCATCGGAGGACAGCACGGTCACCGCCGATCCGAGCCGGACCCGCTGCGTGCGGGCGGCGATGGCGGCCAGCACCACCTCGGGCGCCGAGATCGCGTAATCATCGCGGTGATGCTCGCCCACGGCGAAGAAGTCGACGCCGACCTTGTCGGCGAGCACGCCCTGCTCCACCACGTTGCGCAGAGCCTGCGCCTGGGTGAGCGGACGGCCCTCGTCATCGGCCATCACGTCGCCGAAGGTGTCGAGCCCGAAATCAAGATGCTTGGCCATGACGCGGATATCCCGGTTTTCCTCAAGGGCGGACCGGCATCGCGCCGGCCGTCTCCATATGGACCGGCGCGTCGCGGGATGCATCGCCCGCCGTGCAAGGTCGATCTTTCGCGCGTGCAAGCGGCCGGCGTCGCGCGGGAGAGCATGGCCTTGTCGCGAAGGCATGAGAGTCGTGCGCGAAAAATACGGGAGTGCGAGAGCGGGGGCGCGAGACCCTGCGCGCCGGGAAACGAGACCCTCCGCGCCAAGAAACCTGCGCGCCAAGAACCCTGCGCGCCAAGAAAAAAGCCCGCCGGACAGAGCCAGCGGGCTTCAGTTGAGCGGCACGAGGGGGTCGATACCGCTGGTAATTCGAACGGGGCGGCGCAGGATCAGCCGCACGAAATGAGGTCGTCCTTCGGCGCCGGCGCGCTGACGAGGCGCAGATTGGCGCGGGACACCTGCCGCCGGCTGGCGCGGCGTTCCACCGAGCGCACCACCAGCGTGGCGGTCGGATCGTGCCAGAGCGGGCCGGACGAGGCATCGCGCAGATCGGCGCGGGTCAGGCCGATATCCTTGAGCATGTGATCGTCGAACTCGCCGAGCTGGACGAGATAGCGGCGGTGGCCGATCGCCTTGACGAGGCGCACGGCGCCCAGGACACCGTTCACCAGCCAGCCGCCAGCCGCGGCGCCGACGGTCGAAAATGCACTTCTGCGGGCTTCGCCAAAATACGACATTGATCCCTCCATCTGTCGGCCGCGCGGCGGCGATGTCCCTCTTGTGAGCGGGGCCGGCATCGCCAGCCACCCGTTCTCGACATCACCCGTTCGCGACGGGATCCTTATGCGGGGGCTCGACCAATCACACTAGCGAATGTTTCTGATCTGACTTATCATCATCAGTGATGTCAGCCGCCCGGGAGGCCGTCCATGACCGTTCTGCTCGATATTGATCAATTAAGAACATTCATAACGATTGCCGAAACGGGCAGTTTCACAAAAGCGTCCGAAGTGGTGCACAAGACCCAGTCGGCCGTGTCGATGCAGATGAAGCGGCTGGAGGAGCGCGTCGGCAAGCCGATCTTCGCGCGCGACGGGCGCGCCTCGCGCCTCACCGACGAGGGCGAGCGGCTGCTCGACTATGCCCGCCGCATCGTCAAGCTGAACATGGAGGCGATGGCGAGCCTGGCTTCCGCCGAACTGTCCGGCCGCGTGCGGCTCGGCGTGCCGGATGATTACGCCGACCGTTATCTGCCGGAAATCATGGCGCGCTTTTCCGCCACCCATCCCAATGTCGAACTCACCGTGGTGTGTGACCCTTCCACGGATCTGATCGACCGCATCGATACCGGCGATCTCGACCTCGCCATCGTCACCGATTGCGAGACGATGCACCGCGAGCCGGAAATCATCCGCCGCGAGCAACTGCTCTGGGTCGGCTCGATGCGCCATTCGCTGCATCTGGAAGACGTCGTGCCGCTGGCGCTCGGCCGGCAGAGCTGCAACTGGCGGCAGGAGGCGATCGCCATGCTGCAGGCGCTCGGCCGTCCGTTCCGCATCCTCTACACCTCATCCAACAGCACGGCGGTCTCGGCGGCGGTGCTGGCGGGCCTCGCCATCTCGGTGCTGCCCGAATCGGGGCTGCGCCCCGGCATGCGGGTTCTGGGCTCCTCCGAAGGTTTCCCCACGCTGCCGCCCTGCCGCATCGGCCTGTTGCGCAACCGGCACGAGGCTTCCCTGCTCGCCGACGCGCTCGCCACCCATATCGTGCAGGGCCTGGACAATATTTCCGAGACCTCGATGGCGGCGGAGTGAGAGCGACCTCTCCATCACAGTGGAGTAGGATGGAACGCTAGATGGATTGATTGCGCCGGCCGGACAGGTTGGCGCTGAGGCTCGGCCTCGCGTCCGCCTGGGGCATCATTGGCAAAGCGGCGGGCGCGGCGCACGCTCGCCGATGGAGAGACGCATGGGCGATCCCGTTCCCGGGGACCTCGTCCCCTTCATCCGCTATGCCGACCCGCGCAGGGCCATCGCATGGCTGCAGCGGGCCTTCGGCTTCGCGGCGCAGATGGTGATCGACGATGGCGCGGGCGGGGTCGCCCATGCCGAACTGGTCCTCGGCAGCAGCGCCATCATGATCGGCGGCTGCAAGGATGACATCCTGCGCATGCGTACCCCCGCCGCAGCGGGAGGGGTCACGCAAGGCGTCTATATCGTGGTGGCCGACGCTGATTTCCTCTGGCGCAAGGCGCTGGATGCCGATGCCGAGGTGGTTATGGAACTCTATGAAACGCCCTATGGCTCGCGCGAATTCGCCGTACGCGATCCCGAAGGGCATTTGTGGAGCATCGGTACCTATCGTGCCGGCAGCTATGTCGGCGGCTGATCAATAGGCGTCTTCGTCGAATACCGGCTCCACCGAGCCGGCCCACGCGCCGTGATAGCGCGCCAGCAGCACCTCTGCCGGGGTCTGGCCGGTGGCGAGACTCTCTTCCACCGGCGTGAGGAAGCGCGTCTCGTCGCGGCCCTGGCTGTCGCGCTGGTCGCGGCGCGCGAGGCCGGCGCGGGCGATGGCGACGACCTCGCGGGCCAGGTCGAGCATCGAGCGGCCGGCGATTTCGGCCTTGAAGCCGAGGCGGGGCACGTCGTCGCGCAATTTCTGGCGCTCGTCAGTGGTCCAGCCCTTGGCCAGATCCCACGCGGCATCGAGGCTGGTGGCGTCGTAATAGAGCCCGGTCCACAGCGCGGGCAGGGCGCACAGGTTGCCCCAGGGCCCGCCATCGGCGCCGCGCATTTCGAGATAACGCTTCAGCCGCACCTCGGGGAAGATGGTGGAGAGGTGGTTGGCCCAGTCGGATACGGTCGCACCCTCGCCGGGAAGGGCGGGATGCCGGCCCGCCAGCAGATCGCGGAAGGACGAGCCGGCGACATCGATATAACGGTCGCCGCGCTTGATGAAATACATCGGCACGTCGAGCGCGTAGTCGACATAGCGCTCGAAACCCATGCCCTCCTCGAAGGCGAAGGGCAGCATGCCGGCGCGGTTATTGTCGGTGTCGCGCCAGATTTCCGAGCGGTAGGAGAGGAAGCCGTTCGGCCGCCCTTCCGTGAAGGGCGAGTTGGCGAACAGCGCGGTGGCCACCGGCTGCAGGGCGAGGCCGACGCGCAGCTTCTTCACCATGTCGGGCTCGGAGGCGAAGTCGAGATTCACCTGCACGGTGCAGGTCCGGTACATCATGTCGAGGCCGCGCGTGCCGACCTTCGGCATGTAGTCGGTCATGATCTTGTAGCGGCCCTTGGGCATGACAGGCGTCTCGCCCAGCGTCCATTTCGGGCTCATGCCGAGCCCGAGAAAACCGAAGCCGAGCGGGGTGGCGACATCGCGCACCTGTGTGAGGTGGGAATTCACCTCGGCGCAGGTCTCGTGAATGGTCATGAGCGGCGCGCCGGAAAGCTCGAACTGGCCGCCCGGCTCCAGCGAGATCGCGCCGCCGCCGATATTGTCGGCGAGGCCGATAAGGGTGGAGCCCTCCAGTATGGGCTCCCAGCCATTCAGCGCCTGCATGCCGTCCAGCAGCGCGCGGATACCGTTCGCGCCCTCATAGGGAACGGGACGATGCCCTTCCAGCGTGAAGGGAAACTTCTCGTGCTCCGTGCCGATTCGAAATTTCGAGGGCGCCTTGCAGCCGGCTTCGAACCAGGCGACGAGTTCGTCGCGGCTCTGGATGTGCTGCGTGTCGATCTGGTCTCGCGCCATGGAAGACTCCGGCGGGCTGCTGGGGCGCGCGACCATACACAGGCGGCGCGGCGACGCAAATCGCCGAAAAACACCTATTCGTGCATTCCCTTGCGGAATATAGCGGTCCCGGACGCGGGCGGGGTCGACACGTCAGGGGCGCCAGCCGCGTCTGCCAGCCGCGCACGCTCCCCCAGCGACGCTCAGCGATTCGACCGGCAGTACGGAGCCGCGCGTCTCACGGCGCCCCGCTCGCCTCACTGCGCCGAGGTGTGGGCGAGCCAGTTGGTGACGGCGCGCAGCGCCTCGCCGCGATTGCCGGTGCGGTGCTCCGCCTCCTGATAGATGGCGATCTGCACATCGGCGCTGGTGCCGCCGCCCAGGATGGTGCGCACATGCTCCAGCTCCTGCCGGCTGCCCAGCGCCTGCGCATCCTCCGCCACGCGGTCGATCAGCGTCTCCACGGCCTGAGCCACGGGAATGGCCTGCTTGGCGTCGCGGTCGACGAAGCTGCCATGGATGCCGTAGCGCTGGGCGCGCCACTTGTTTTCCACCGCGATGGCCCGGTCGACGGCGTCGATGCCCGCATTCAGCTTGGGATTGCGCACGAGGTGGCGCACCACGGCGCGATACAGCGCGGCGATGGCGACCGAATCCTCCACGCGGGTGCAACTGTCGGGCGCGCGCAGCTCCAGCGTCGGGTGCTTCTGCGAGGGGCGGATGGTCCACCAGACATAGCTCGAATCGCGAATCGCCCGCGCCGCGACCAGCGCGTCGATATAGTCCTGGTAGTCCCTGGCGCTCTCGAACAGCTCGGGCAGGCCGGTGCGCGGCAACTCGTCATAGGCGGCCAGCCGGTAGCCCATCAGCCCGGTGCGCTTGGATTCCCAGAAGGGCGAGGACGTCGACAGCGCCACGAAGACCGGCAGGAAGGGAATGATGCGGCGCATCACGTCGATGCGCGTGTCGGGATCGGGCAGTTCGACATGGACGTGCAGGCCGCACAGCAGGTTGCGCTCGCCCAGCATCTGCAGGTCGTGCATCAGCCCGTCATAGCGCCGCGTCGGCGTCTTCTTGCCACACTGCCAGCTGGCCGTGGGGTGCGTGCCGGCGGCGAGGAAGGCAAGGTCGAAATCGGCAGCGACGCCGCCCAGGATGCGGCGCAGCCCCTGCAACTCGCCCCGTGCCTCGGCGGCGCTGTCATGGGGGCGGGTCATCACCTCGATCTGCGATTGCAGCATCTCGCCGGAGACCCGTTCGCCGAGCGCCTCGCGCGCCTTCTCCATGAAAGCGGTGGGCATGTGCCGGAGCGTGCCCTTGGTCTCGCCGTCGACGATGAAATATTCCTCCTCGATGCCGATGCGGTATTCTTCAATCATGGCGTCTTTCTCCGAAGGAATCGAAACAGAGGCGGGTGCGTGCAGCTTAGCCGACGCAGAATCGGCCTGTCCGAGCCGGCTGGAGTGATGATGGCGGAGTGAGACCGGAGTATGACCCGCTCATCATTCGAAAATTGACGCATTGTTGTTGCGTTTGCTGTCATCGACTGACGACGTTACCTGATCACCAAGCGTCACGAGGCCCACCCAGCCCGCCGGGGCGAAGGGGGAGCGCCGATCAACGCGGCAGCCGGCGCAGGGTTCCCGAGAGGCTCAGTCCGCCGGCGACGCGGCGCCCTGACGGGCGGCCTCGACCAGGGCGAGCGCGGCGACGGCGGCGGTGTCGGCGCGCAGGATACGCGGGCCGAGAGACAGCACGATCGTGCCCGCGCGGCCCTGCAACTGGCGGCGCTCGCCTTCCGCGAACCCGCCTTCCGGGCCGATCAGCACGGCGAGCGGGCCGGGCAGCGCCGCGCGCAGGGGGGCGAGCGGATCGGCCAGCGGGGCGGCCTCGTCGCAGAAGACCAGGGCGCGCGCGGCTTCCAGTCCGGCGAGCCAGCGGGTGAAGGGCAGGGGCTCCAGCACATCGGGAATCGACAGGATGCCGCACTGCTCGGCCGCCTCGATCACATTTGCGCGCATGCGCTCGGTATTCACCCGCGAGGCCTGGGTATGCTGCGTCATCACCGGCTGCAGCCGGCCGGCGCCCATCTCCACCGCCTTCTGCACCATGTAGTCGAGGCGCGCATGCTTGAGCGGGGCGAAGACATAATCGAGATCGGGCCGGGGTGCCTGCACGCGCAGGCGCGCCTCGCAGCGCAGCAGCACCTCGCGCCGCCCGCCCGCCTCGCGCCGGGCGCGCCATTCGCCCGCGCGCCCGTTGAACAGATGCAGATGACCGCCGACCTCGAGGCGAATCACATCGGAGACGTAATGCGCGCGATCGCGGTCGAGCGGCACAAGCGCGCCTTCGCCGAGATCATCCTCGACGAACAGGCGCTGGGCGCGAAAATCATAGGGGTGGTCGGTCGAATCTTCGTGAGGTCGGGCCATGATGGCGAACATTCTGGCGCAAATTAACCGGTCAACGCCAGCCGCCGTGATATTGCCCCATCTGTGGGGCCTTTGTATCACGCTTGGTAAACGACGCTGCACGGGCGGGTAAGCTGCATGAGACGGTCGATTTCCGATGAGCGCGCCGCGCTCTCGCTGCCTGGAATGCCTGCTGTTGCGGGAGCGCGCACCCGCGCGGGTGCGTTCGCGCTGGCCTTCGGTGTTCTGCTGGTCGGCGGGCTTCTCGCCTCTCCGGCCGGCGCGCAGTGGATCGGCACGCCCGGCGGCACCGGCGAGGCGGCCGCGACCGCCCCCCCGGAACTGCCCGCTCCGACCAGCGTCGCCGTGCCCGCGGCCCCCCCGGCCGTCGCGCCGGCCGCGCCGTCCATGTCGGGCGCGGTGCCGGACGGTTTTGCCGGTGGCTTCGCGCCCGCGCCGGGCGGCATGGCGCCGACTCCGCAGACCGGTCCGAACGCGGCCGATGTCGCCGATTGCCAGAGCAATGTGACCAAGCTGCGCGACGATCTGGAATCGCGCAACGAGACGCTGCGCAAGGCGGCGGACAAGAAGGTTCCTCCCTCGGAACTGTGCCCGCTATTCCGCAACTTCGTTTCGGCCCAGCAGAAATTCTACAATTATCTCAACACGAACAAGACCAAGTGCGGCGTGCCGGGCGAGGTGCTGACCGGCCTGAAGAAGAATTCCGGCCAGGTCGCCGGCATTCGCGACAAGGTCTGCAAGGCCGCGCAGCTGGAGAAGAGCGGCGGCGGTGGCGGTCCTCCGCCGCAGGGTGCGCTGTCTTCGGGACTTGGCCTGTCGAGCGGCCTGCCGCCGACCGGCACGGCCAAGGGCGGCGTGTTCGACACGCTTGCCGGCGACGCGCTGCGCTGATCCGCCCGGCATGACAGGCCCCGTTTCGCCCGGACCGGCCTCGGGGCCGCTTTCTGGCCTCGTGCCGGAGGATGCCACCAGCGACTGGGTCGGGCGCTGGGCCCCCGTTTTCCTGCGCCCCTATCTGCGGCTGGCGCGCGCCGATCGGCCGATCGGCAGCTGGCTGCTGCTGATTCCGTGCTGGTGGTCCACCGCGCTGGCCCTGCGCATGGGCATGAGCGAGGACCCGGCCCTGCCGGGCTATGCGCTCGCGCTGCTGGCGTTGTTCGCTCTCGGCTCGGTCGCCATGCGCGGCGCCGGCTGCACCTGGAACGACATTCTCGACCGCGACATCGACGGCAAGGTGGAGCGCACGCGCGGGCGCCCGCTGCCCTCCGGGCAGGTGGGGCTCGCCGGGGCTTTCCTGTTTCTCGGTCTTCAGGCGCTGGTCGGCCTCGCCGTGCTGCTGTGCCTGCCGCCCTTCGCCATCGGGGTGGCGCTGTCCTCGCTCGGCGTGGTGGCGATCTACCCGCTGATGAAGCGGATCATCTGGATTCCCCAGCTGGTGCTGGGCCTTGCCTTCTCCTGGGGCGCGCTGATGGGATTTGCCGCGCTGCTGGAGCGCCTGCCCATGAGCGCCTTCCTGCTCTATGCCGGCTCCATCCTGTGGGTGGTGGGCTATGACACGATCTACGCGCATCAGGACCGCGAGGATGATGCGCTGGTGGGGGTGAAGTCTTCCGCCCGCTTGTTCGAGAGCAACACCCATCCCTGGCTGGCGGGGTTCTATGCCGGCGCGGTGGGGCTGTTCGCCCTCGCGCTATGGGCGGCAGGTGCCGGCCTGTTCGCCTGGGGCGGCCTCGCCCTGTTCGCGCTGCAACTGGGATGGCAGGTGCGCCGGCTGGATATTGACGACCGGGCGCTGTGCCTCCGGCTGTTCCGCTCCAACCGCGATGCCGGCCTCCTGCTGTTCGCGGGGATGATGCTCGACCTCGTGCCGCTGTGACCGGCCGATCGCGGTTGCCGTCGCGGCCCGCGCGGTGGTAAGGAGCCGCTTTTCCAGTGCGCGCCTCCGGGAGAGCCTCCAGCCATGAGTATCCGCCTGCATCGCGGCGACCTCGTCGATCTCTCCCGCTACAGTGCCGAGCGCACGCCCTTCGTCGCCATCGACACCGAGACGCTGGGGCTCAACCCGCATCGCGACCGGCTCTGCGTGGTGCAGCTCTCGCCGGGCGATGGCACGGCCGATGTGGTGCAGATCCCGGCCGGGGCCGGTCCCGGCAGTGCGCCCAATCTGGAAAAGCTGCTGACCGATCCGGCCATCGTGAAGCTGTTCCACTTTGCCCGCTTCGACATCGCGGTGCTCGGCAAGGCATTTGGCGTCACCGTCGGTCCGATCTGGTGCACCAAGATCGCCTCGCGCCTCGTGCGCACCTATACGGATCGCCACGGGCTCAAGGAACTGGTGCGGGAGCTGCTCGGCATCGACCTCTCCAAGCAGCAGCAGAGTTCGGATTGGGCCGCCGAGGACCTGAGCGATGCCCAGCTGATCTATGCCGCGTCGGACGTGCTGCATCTGCACGCGCTCCAGGTCCGGCTCGCGGCCATGCTGGAGCGCGAGAATCGCACCCGGCTGGCCCAGTCATGCTTCGATTTTCTGCCGACCCGCGCCGCGCTCGATCTCGCCGGCTGGCCGGAACAGGATATTTTCTCGCATTCGTGATGCGCGGCGATCCTGTTCCGGCCCGCGTGCGCGGTCCCGCCCGGACGGGGACCCACGGTCGCCGCAATCTTTCGCTTAAACGGGCCTGCAAGCGTCGCCCGGTCGCCAGCCGGATGGCGGCGTGCTTGCATGCGGCGTGTTAAGCCGCCATCTTGCAATTGGGCCGGAGGGAGCCGGGCTGCCGGGGATGTGTCGTCGCGCATGAATCGCCACGTGGAACCTCCAGTCCGCGCGAAAGCGGCCGCGGAGCCTGACGCCATGCATGCGTCCGGGCTCACGCGTCGCGAGCGTGATGACTTCGCCCGCGCCCGGCGCCACAGCCGCCGCGTGCGCTTCTTGCGTCGCGCACTCCCGGCGGGCGTCCTGCTCGTGGCGGGCGGTGTGCTGGCGGTGCAATATCTCAACCCGTTCAGCCTGTCGGTCGACCTGCCGTTCGAGCTCGGGCGCGTCTCGTTCTCGGGCACCCAGGTGGTGATGGAGTCTCCCAAGCTGCAGGGATTCACCCAGGATAATCGCGGCTACAAGGTGACGGCGGAAACCGCCGCGCAGGACCTCACCCAGCCGAACAAGATCGACCTGAAGAAGATCAACGCCAATCTGGAACTGACCGATCAGGGCTGGGCGCGGCTCATCGCCCAGACCGGCAGCTACGACACCAAGGTCGAGCAGATCACGCTCGGCGACGGCGTGCATTTCTCCACCTCCTCCGGCTATGGCGGGGAATTGCAGGACGCCACCGTCGACATCAAGGGCGGGCGGCTGTCGACCGAGAATCCGGTCGTGCTGACCTATCTCGACGGCAAGCTCACGGCCGACCGCATGGAGGTCTGGCAGAAGGACGCGCGCGCGCTGCTGACCGGCCGGGTGCAGCTCTATTTCAAGCTGCCGACGGACGGGAAGGCCGGCGACGCGGCATCGCCGGTGGGCGATCCGGCGCTGCGCCGCTCGATGGTCGACGGCTCGCCGTGATGCAAAGCGGGTGCGCGCGACAAAGCTTGGACGCGAAGCATTGAATGCGCGCCCGCTCACGGCTAGACATGGTGTCATGATCGCGCTCCCCCGCCTTGCCGCCGCCGCCATATTCCTGTCCGTCTGTGCCCCGCATGCCGGGTTTGCACAAACGCGCAGCGTGCCGAATGCGTTGCAGGGCTTTGCGTCCAACCGCGACCAGCCGATCCGCATCGATGCGGACAGCCTGGAAGTGCTCGACCAGGACAAGAAGGCCATCTTCTCCGGCAATGTCGTGGTGACGCAGGGCGACACCACCATGCGATCGAAGGAACTGGTGGTTTTCTACGACGGCAAGACTGCGGTGGACGGCAAGACTGGTGAGGCCAAGGCGGGCGAGGCCAAGACGGCTGCCGCCGGCACGCCGGCGCCGGCCGCGGTCGGTGCCGGCAGCCCGATCAACTCCTCCGCCATACGGCGCCTCGAAATCAACGGCTCGGTGGTTGTCACCACCAAGGAGCAGACGGCGACCGGCGACCAGGGCGTGTTCGAGACGGCGGCGAACACCATCACCCTCACCGGCAACCCGGTGGTGCTGACCCAGGGGCCGAACGTCATTCGCGGCAGGAAGCTGACCGTCGATCTCACCAGCGGCACGTCGCGCTTCGAGGGCGGCCGTATCGAAAGCCTGATCGTGCCCAACAGCATGAAGGGCGATCTACCCGGCACCAAGCCCGCCGCCGGCGCCCCGGCTGCTGCGCCCAAGCCGGCTGCGAAGCCGAATCCCTGAGCGCGCTGCCGGCGCTGCCGGCGGGGTGTCGTTGGGCGCGAGCCCTTTGAGATGTATCAGCATTCGTGCGGAGCGGGCCATTCGGCCCGCTTTTTGCATATGCGGGTTTGCCAGAGCGCGCCGGAGCGTTTACACCTTTGTCGTGGTGTCTCCACCACGGAGGGTGCGCGTGGGTGTTTTCTCGGGTTTGAGCGGGCGTGGCGGCCAGGCTTCGCAAGGCCAGCCGTCCTACCAGGGTGGCGAGACGGGCGCGCGGCGCGATGCGGCGTCGCCATCGCGAGGCCCCGACGATCCGTATGCCGGGGGCGGCGCTTCGTCGCAGGATGCCTATTGGGACGACGTTGAGTCGGGCGAGGGGGTGCTGAGCGCCATCGGCCTCGCCAAGTCCTATGGCGGGCGCAAGGTGGTGCGCGACGCCAACCTGCATGTGCGGCGCGGCGAGGCGGTCGGCCTGCTCGGGCCGAACGGCGCCGGCAAGACCACGATCTTCTACATGATCACCGGGCTGGTGAAGGCCGATGCCGGCCGTATCGAGCTGGAGGGCCATGACGTCACCGGCCTGCCGATGTACCGTCGCGCGCGCCTCGGCGTCGGCTATCTGCCGCAGGAAGCCTCGATCTTCCGTGGCCTCTCGGTGGAAAACAATATCCGCGCCGTGCTGGAGGCGGTGGAGCCGAGCCGCAAGAAGCGCGAGCGCGAGCTGGACGCGCTGCTGGAGGAGTTCCGCGTCACCCATGTGCGCAAGTCGCCCGCCATCGCGCTGTCGGGTGGTGAGCGGCGCCGCGTGGAGATCGCCCGGGCGCTGGCCTCGCGGCCGACCTTCATGCTGCTGGACGAGCCTTTCGCCGGCATCGACCCCATCGCGGTGGGCGATATCCAGGCGCTGGTGCGCCATCTTACCGAGCGCGGCATCGGCGTTCTCATTACCGACCATAATGTGCGCGAGACGCTCGGGCTGATCGACCGGGCCTACATCATCCATTCCGGAACGGTGCTCATGGAAGGCTCGCCCGACGAGATCGTCGCGAGCTCGGAAGTGCGCCGGCTTTATCTCGGCGAGGAGTTCCGCCTCTAGATGGACGCGCCCTCGCCGCCGCCCGTCATTGCCTGTGCCGATGCCGCCTCCGGAGGTCGCGCGCCATGTCGTTGAGTCCGCGTCTCGAATTCCGCCAGACGCAATCGCTTGTCATGACGCCGCAGCTGATGCAGGCGATCAAGCTGCTGCAGCTCTCCAATCTCGACCTCATCGCCTATGTCGAGGCCGAGCTGGAGCGCAATCCGCTGCTGGAACGTCAGGCCGAGCCCGAGGGCACGCGCATCGAGGTGGAGGCCGTGGTCGGGCCGGGCGACGTGGTGCAGCGCAGCGAGGATCACGAACTCGACCCGCGCGCCCACACGGCGGACGCCACCGAGGCGCCCACCGCCGACTGGCTGGAAGACCGGCTGGACATGAGCCGCAGCGCCATCGAGGACCGGCTCGATACCGGGCTCGAGAATGTCTTTCCCGATGATACCGGCCGCGAGACCCCGCGGCTGCAGCCGGCCGGCGAGGGCGCCGGCTCTTCCGACTGGTCCAGCGTTGGCGGGGGCGGGCGCGAGGATGACGACTACAATCTCGAATCCTTCCTCTCCGCCGCCACGACGCTTGCCGATCATCTCGAGGGCCAGCTCACGCTCGCGGTGAGCGATCCGGTGGAGCGGCTGATCGGCACCCATCTGATCGACCTGATCGACGAGGCCGGCTATCTCACGGCGGACCTTTCCGCCGTCGCCGAGCGTCTCGGCGCGCCGCTGGCGACGGTGCAGAAGGTTCTGGAAGTGGTGCAGACCTTTGATCCGCCGGGCATCGGCGCGCGCTCGCTCGCCGAGTGCCTCGCCATCCAGCTGAAAGAGCGCAACCGCTACGACCCCGCCATGGCGGCCCTGCTCGCCCATCTCGAACTGCTGGCGCGGCGTGAATTCGCCACGCTGCGGCGGGTCTGCGCGGTGGACGACGAGGATCTCGTCGAAATGGTCGGCGAGATCCGCCGGCTGAACCCCAAGCCGGGCCTGGCCTTCGGCTCGGGCATGATCCAGCCGATCGTGCCCGATGTGTTCGTGCGCGGGGCGCCGGAGAACTGGCTGGTCGAGCTCAATTCCGAGACGCTGCCGCGCGTTCTGGTGAACCAGGCCTATTATGCACGCGTGCAGAAGACCACGCGCGGCGACAAGGAGAAGGCCTTCCTCTCCGACTGCATGCAGACGGCGACCTGGCTGACCCGCTCGCTCGACCAGCGCGCCCGCACCATCCTGAAGGTGGCGACCGAGATCGTGCGGCAGCAGGAGGGGTTCCTTTCGCTCGGCGTGCAGCATCTGCGGCCGCTGAACCTGCGCATGGTGGCCGATGCGATCGGCATGCACGAATCTACCGTGTCGCGCGTGACGTCCAATAAATACATGGCGACGCCGCGCGGAATCTTCGAGATGAAGTATTTCTTCTCGTCCTCCATTTCCTCGTCCGATGGTGGCGAGGCGCATTCGGCGGAATCGGTCCGCTTCCGCATCAAGCAGATGATCGATGCGGAGTCGGCCGATGATGTGCTCTCCGACGACACGCTGGTGCAGCGGCTGCGCGAGGCCGGCATCGACATTGCGCGGCGCACCGTGGCGAAATATCGCGAGGCGATGCGCATCCCGTCCTCCGTGCAGCGCCGGCGCGAGAAGCAGGCCGCCGCCGCTGCGGGCTGAGCGGGTTCCACAGCCCGCATGAGCGACTCCCGGCAGCCGTGCGGCGGTATGATGGCAGGGTCGGCGCCAGAATATGGCGGGGGTGTGATGGCACCTGTCCACGGCCCTCGTTGACACTTCCTCTCGCGGCTCCTACCTCTTTAAGGCACCGGCCGGGCAAGTAGGGGGTTCGGGCAGGTCGCGGACGCGAACGGGCGCCGCGGGCATGCCCCAGCAGAGGGACTAGTTACGATGCCGCTGCGGGTTTCTGGGAAAAATCTCGACGTAGGCGAGGCATTGAGGCAGCGGGTTGCTGACCGCGTTGCCGGCGCCATGGGCAAGTATTTCGACGGCGGCTGGTCCGGCCACGTCACGGTGGCCCGCGAGGGCTCCGGCTACCGCTCGGACTGCGCGCTGCATCTCGATAGCGGTACGATTCTGCAGGCGCATGCCGATGCGCAGGATCCCTATGCCAGCGCCGATGCGGCGGTGGAGCGGATCGAGACGCGCCTGCGCCGTTACCGCGACCGCTTCAAGCGCCGCGCCCCGAGCGGCGACAGCAATGGGATCGATGCCGGCGTCTTCGCCCCGGAGCAGGCCGCGCTGACGGTGCTCTCCGCCCCCGACGACGAGGAAGAGGCGGTCGAGGGCTGGAGCCCTACCGTGGTCGCCGAATCGACCACCAGCCTGCGCCGCCTGTCGGTGAGCGATGCGGTGCTGGAGCTTGATTTCAGCGGCGCCGCGGTGCTGGTGTTTCGCCATGCCAGCCATGGGCGCATCAATGTCGTGTATCGACGGGCGGACGGGCATGTCGGCTGGGTCGATGCGCCGGCCCTTGCCGCGGCTGAAGACGTCCATTGACCCTCTATCTGCGTGAAGGGCGTGCGGCCGCTTTGGTGTCCCGCGCGCCCGCTCTCGCCACGACCCGGATCCTGCAATGGCCCTGAACGACATTTTGGCGGTTCCCGCGGTCTTCCCGGCCCTGCGGGTCGGCAGCAAGAAGCAGGCGCTGCAGGAACTGGCCGCCCGTGCCGCCGAACTGCTGCACCGGGACGAGCGGGAAATCTTCGAAACGCTGAACCAGCGCGAGCGGCTCGGCTCCACCGGCGTGGGCAACGGCATCGCCATTCCCCATGGCAAGCTCGCCAAGATGGACCGTCTGTTCGGCCTGTTCGCGCGGCTGGAGAAGCCGATCGATTTCGAGGCGCTGGACGGCGAGCCGGTTGATCTCGTCTTCCTGCTGCTCGCGCCCGAGGCGGCGGGGGCGGATCATCTCAAGGCGCTGGCGCGGGTGGCGCGGCTGCTGCGCGACCCGGAAGTCGCGAGGAAGCTGCGTGCCTCCCGCGACGCCGCCACGATCCATGCGATTCTCACCGGCGCGCCGGCTTCGGACGCGGCCTGAGCGGCGCGGGGCGGGGCGGCGCGGGGCAGGACGGGGCAACGGCGAATCGGTCGATGCGTCGGTGCTGGTCCGCACGGGTGGCTACCATCCGGCGGCGCGTGCCCTATCTCCTGCCCATGTGTCGTCTGATGCGTCATGGACGATGCCGCCTTGGGCGTTTTCAGGCGAATGGGATACCGGCTCGCGTGAAAAGCTCCGGTGGAGTTGAATATCCGGAGCATTCGCCGTGAGCCGGGCTGCACCGAAAATGCTCTGGACGAGGAGACTTCCCCATGGCTGAGACCGTCCTTTCCGGCAATCCGGCGCTATCGCCCGAACTGTGCCGCGCCGCGCGGGCGCTGCTCGGCTGGGCCGGCGATGAACTCGCCGAGCGCGCCCGCGTCGGCGTGGAGTGGCTCCGCAGCTTCGAGGAGGGCCGCGAGCTCAGCGATGGCGCAAGGGAGGGCGCCGTCGAGGGGGCGAGCGAGCGCGAGCGCCTGCGGCGGACGCTCGAAGCTGCCGGCATCGATTTTCTCGCGCCGGGCGAGCCGAGCAGCGGCGGCGGGCCCGGCCTGCGCATCAAGCAGGCGGGCGGCTATATCCCCGCCGAGCGGCTGAGTTCCGCCAACGACGTGTGAGTCCGCGGGCGGATGGCGCCCTTCCCGTGGGGGGGCGGCCACCGTTTATGGGTTTCGGCGTCCGCACGCGCCGCGGCTCGCCCCTCTCCGGTTGGGGAGCGGGCGGCCGGGCGCGGCCCTGGCGTGAGGGCTACGGCGTGATGGCCACCTTGAGCACGCCGTCGCGCTGGTGCGCGAACAGGTCATAGGCCGCTTCGATGTCGTCCAGCTTGAAGCGGTGGGTCACCAGCGGCTTGAGGTCGACGCGGCCGGAGGCGATGACGTCGATCAGCCGGCGCATGCGCTCCTTGCCGCCTGGGCAGAGCGTGGTGACGATCTTGTTGTCGCCGAGGCCGGCCGAGAAGGCACCGAGCGGAATCCGCAGGTCGGTGGAATAGACGCCGAGCGAGGACAGCGTGCCGCCCGGGCGCAGCACCTTGAGCGCTGATTCGAAGGTATTCTGCGTGCCGAGCGCCTCGATGGCGACATCGACGCCGCGCCCGTCGGTCAGCGCCAGGATCTGCTCGACCACGTCGCCCTGTTTGAAATCGACCACATGGCTGGCGCCGAGCCGGGCGGCGATGGCGAGGCGCTCGGGCACCGTGTCGACGCCGATGATGCGCGTCGCCCCCTTCAGCTTCGCGCCGGCCACCGCGCACAGGCCGATCGGGCCCAGCGCGAACACTGCCACCGTGTCGCCGATCTGCACCGCGCCGCTCTCCGCGCCGGAAAAGCCGGTGGACATGATGTCCGGGCACATCAGTACTTCTTCGTCGCTCAGTTCGTCCGGCACCGGGGCGAGATTGGCCAGGGCATCGGGCACCAGCACATATTCGGCCTGCGCGCCGTCTATGGTGTTACCGAACTTCCAGCCGCCCATGGCCTTGAAACCGTGCTTGGTGCCCGGCCCGTCCTGCGAGCCGCAGCCGCACAGGCAGGCATAGGAATGCCCGCTCGGCGTGATGGCACCGGCGATGACGCGCTGGCCCTCGCGATATCCCGTGACCTGCGAGCCGAGCTTGGCGATCACGCCGACCGGCTCATGGCCGATGGTGAGGCCCCGGGCGACGGGGTACTCGCCCTTGAGGATGTGCACGTCCGTGCCGCAGATCGTGGTGGTGGTGATTTTCACCAATGCGTCGAGCGGCCCCACATCGGGGATCGGCTTCTCGTCGAGAACGATGCGTCCGTTCTCGACGAAGATGGCGGCTTTCATCTTGGGCATGACAGGCTCCGGGTTGACGAGCCGTCAGAATAGGCCACGCCGTGGAAGCCGCCATGACGCCGGTCAATCGCCGGCTCAGCGTATGCCAGCCGGCGGGTCTCAGGCGGCAGACCTCAGGCGGCGGGTCTCAGGCGGCGGGGCCCATGCCGCGCTCCGCCATGAGCCGCACCACGGCGGCGCGCAGTTCGGCGATGCCGCTGCCCTCCCGGCTGGAGGTGGGGAAGACGGTGGGGAAGGCGGCCGGGCGGCGGGCGAGGCCGGCCTGCGTCTCCGCGATGCGCTGCTCCAGCTCGCCGCCTCTGAGCTGGTCGGCCTTGGTCAGCACGATGGCATAGGAAACGGCGGCCTTGTCCAGCCCGTCGAGAATCTCGATGTCCACCGGCTTGAGGCCGTGGCGGGCATCGATCAGCACGAAGACGCGGGCGAGATTGGCGCGGCCACGCAGATAGGCGCGGACGGTGGCGGTCCAGGCGTCGACCTTTTCCTTGGGCGCCTTGGCAAAGCCGTAGCCCGGCATGTCGACCAGGGTCAGGTCCGGGCCGACACCGAAGAAGATCAGTTCCTGCGTGCGCCCCGGCGTCACCGAGGTGCGCGCCAGCGCCTTGCGGCCGGTGAGCGCGTTGACAAGGCTGGACTTGCCCACATTGGAGCGGCCGGCCAGCGCAATCTCGATGCCCCGCATGGCGGGAAGGGTCGGGATGGTGGGCGCGGCGGAAATGAACTGCCATTCGCCCGCGAACAGCTTGCGGCCGGCCTCGGTCAGCGCCGCGTCCTCCGGCGGGGCCGGTGCGGAAGCCTGGGCCGAAGCCTGGGCCGAATCCTGACGCGTGGCATCGGCCGGGGCGTGGGCGGGAAGGTCTTTGTCGGGAGTGCTCATGTAGCGCTTATCGACCGGCCGGCGGCGTTCCGCAAGCCGGGCGGTGCCGGGCGGGCGGAGGGCAGGCTTGAAAGACGAGCGGCGCGAACCGCTCCAGAGCCGTTCGCGCCGCCTGATGGATGAACCGGCCGGGTCACGCCGGGCGGGTGGTGAGGGGCGCTTCAGCCGGCCTTGGGCTTCTTCTTGCGGATGAACGTGTCCCGAAGATTGTCCCAGAGTTCGACCTTCACGCCGTTGCGACGCATGATGATCGACTGCTGGATCACCGAGAGAGTGTTGTTCCACGCCCAGTAGATGACCAGGCCCGATGCGAAGGACGACAGCATGAAGGTGAAGATCAGCGGCATCCAGTCGAAGATCATCTTCTGCGTCGGGTCCGGCGGGGCCGGGTTCAGCTTCATCTGCGCCCACATGGTGCAGCCCATGATGATCGGCCACACGCCGAGCATCAGGAAGTGGCCGATCACCGGCACCTGGCCGGGATCCCACGGAATGATGCCGAAGAGGTTGAAAATGGTGGTCGGGTCGGGCGCCGAAAGGTCGCGGATCCAGCCGAAGAACGGCGCGTGCCGCATTTCGATGGTGACGAACAGCACCTTGTAGAGCGCGAAGAAGACCGGGATCTGGATCAGGATAGGAAGGCAACCGGCGATCGGGTTGATCTTCTCCTTCTTGTAGATCTCCATCATCTCCTGCTGCAGCTTCACGCGATCGTCGCCGAAGCGTTCCTTGAGCGCGGCGATTTCCGGCTGCACCGCCTTCATCTTCGCCATCGAGGCATAGCTCTTGTTGGCGAGCGGGAAGAAAATGCCCTTGAGCAGAACGGTGACGATCAGGATGGCGACGCCGAAATTGCCGACCCAGTGGTAGATCCAGTCGATCACCAGGAACAGCGGCTTGGTGATGAAATAGAACCAGCCCCAGTCGATCAGCAGGTCGAAGCGGTCGATATTGTAGCTGGCCTGGTAGCCATCGACGAGTTGCACCACCTTGGCGCCCGCAAACAGGCGGCCCTCGGTCGTGGCCTTCGCACCGGCGTCGACGGTGACGGCATCGCCGAGGAAATCGGTCTGATAGGTGATGTCGTTGCCGGTCTGCGCGGCGGAGAAGCGCGCCTGAACCTTCTCCTTCGAGTCGGGGATGACGGTCGCCGCCCAGTACTTGTCGGTGATGCCGAGCCAGCCGCCGACCGACGGGAAGGTGACGCTCTTCTTCTCCGCGATGTCGTGGTACTTGATTTCGTGCAGCCCGCCCTCCGAGGTCACGCCGATCAGGCCCTCGTGCAGGATGTAGTAGCCGAGCGTGTGCGGCGTGCCGTGGCGCGAGACGAGCGCGTAGGGGTGCAGCGCCACTGGCGCGCCGGTCGTGTTCTCCACCTCGTCGGCGACGTGGAACATGTAGTTCTCGTCGATCGTCAGGGTGCGGCGGAAGAGAAGGCCCGCGCCATTGTCCCAGGTCAGCACCAGCGGCGCCTGCGGCGTCAGCCGGGCGCCCTCCGGGGCGGTCCACAGGGTGTCGCCGTCCGGCACCTTCACGCTGGCACCCGCGCCGGGCACCCAGCCGAATTCGGCATAGAACGGGCTGGGCGCGCCCGAGGGCGAAAGCAGCACGATGATCGGGCTGTCGGGCTGCACGGTCTCGCGATAATTCTTGAGCGAGAGGTCGTCGAGCCGTCCGCCCTTGAGCGCCACCGAGCCGATGACGCGCGGCGTGTCGACGATGACGCGCGGCGAGCGGGCGAGGGCTTCCTCGCGGGTCGCCGGCTTTGCGGCGATGGCGCCGGGGGCGGGAGCGGTGGTGCCGGGAGCGGGCTCGACGCCCGGCTGCGGCGCGGTGGAACCCTGACCGGATGGCTGCGCCGTCTGCTGCTGGCGCTGCTGTTCCATTTGCGGGATGCCGGAGAAGTACTGCCAGGCGATCAGCACGGCCATCGAAAGCACGATGGCGACGATCATGTTGCGGTTTTCGGACGTCATGGCAGCTTCTCTCCGTCGGCGCGGGCCACAGGCTGCGCCGCGCTGTCGCGTGCAGGCCTGGGCGGACGTCGGCTTCCCGAATGAAGGCGGGCGATGCCCCGCTCGATGTCGTTGATGAGATCGGCAAAGGGGACGCCGAGCGCGGCGCGCCGGGCGACGATTACATAATCGAAGCCGGACTTGCCCGCGCGTGGCAGGGCATCCCGCACGGCGGCGCGCAGGCGTCGGCGGATGCGATTCCGCTCGACGGCATTGCCGTGCTTCTTTGTGACGGTAAGCCCGATGCGCGGGCAGTGTTCATCCGCGCGTGCGCGGCCCTGCAGCAGCAGGGCGCCCGAATTGGCGCGCAGCCCGGAGGCTGCGGCCACAAAGTCCTTGCGCTTGACGATCCGGTCCATGGCGGGGCGCCGATCCTCAGGCAGCAGGGCGGCGCGCCCCAGCCATATGGGGCCGAAGAACGGAATCAGGCGGACAGGCGCTTGCGGCCATGGGCCCGCCGGGCATTGAGGATCTTGCGGCCGTTGCGGGTCGCCATGCGCGCACGGAAGCCGTGCCGCCGGGCGCGCACGAGCTTGCTCGGTTGATAAGTGCGCTTCACGGGTCTATCTCCGCTAGTTCGAAAACGCTGCCTCGATCGGAATGCTTCCCACATCCGGCGGACCACGATGCAGATCGCGACGTCCAGCGCACATGCGGGAGGCAACCCGACCGCGAGGGCAGCCGTGGTTGGAGCGGGCTTATAGGAGGCGCGCCGGGCGAAGTCAACGTGTGTGCGCCAACTTGTCCGGTCAATTGGATGGCGGGCCGTTGGCGGCGGCCGGCCATCCCCGCGACATGAACCGTGCGCGAGCCGCGCGATCCCGCGGCTGCCCTCTGGCGTTTGGCCGCGCGCGCCATACATCACGTGAACGCGAGCGCGTCGGGATTGGGTGCGGGCGATCGTGCGGTTTCGTCGCGGGCCCGCCGCAATTTTCGGGTCGCGTAGGGGAAGCGCGGAAAGCGCGAGCAAGGGGCACGATGGACGAGCGGCTGGAAGGCACAGGCGGCATGGCCGGGTTGCCGGGCGAGAGGCAAGCGCCCGCGTCGGCCGGCGATGGCGCGCGCGCCCTGCCGGCGGGGAGCGAGGGGGTCGCCCGTGATTCTGCCGCCCGCGATGCCGCCATGGGGGCCGCCACCGGGACACCGGCCGCGGCGCGTCATCTCGGCCTGTCCGGCAAGCTGCTGGTGTTCACCCTCGCCTTCGTGCTGCTGGCGGAAGTGCTCATCATCGTGCCGGCGGTCGCCGCCTTCCGCATCAACTGGCTGTCCGACCGGCTGTCCGGCGCGCGCACCGCGGCCCTCGTGCTCGACGCCGCGCCCGAGGGCATGATCTCGCCCGAACTGACGCGCGAACTGCTCGGCAGCGTGGGTGCCATCACGGTGGCGCTGAAGCGCGACAATACACGGCGCCTGCTGGTCTCCACCGAGATGCCGCCGGAGGTCGACGCCCATACCGACCTGCGCGATATCGCTCCCTGGCAGGCGGTGTCGCAGGCCTTCGATACGCTCATCGCCCATGACGGGCGGATTCTGCGCGTGGTCGGCACCCCGCCGCGCGGCGGCGGCTTCGTCGAAATCGTGCTCAGGGAAACGCCGCTGCGCAAGGCGATGCTGCGCTTCACCGGCAATATCCTGCTGGTCTCGCTGGTGATCGCCGCGCTGACCGGGGCGCTGGTCTATCTCGGGCTCGCCTGGATGTTCGTGCGGCCGATGCGCCGCCTGACGCTGCGCATGGTGGCCTTCCGCGAGAACCCGGCGGGGCCGGCGGCGGCGGTGGAGCCGCAGACCCGCATGGACGAGATCGGCCTCGCCGAGCGCGAATTCGTCGCCATGCAGCGGCAGATCGGCGAGACGCTGCAGCAGAAGAATCATCTCGCCGCGCTCGGCCTCGCCGTGTCGAAGATCAACCACGACCTGCGCAACCTGCTCGCCTCGGTGCAGCTCATTTCCGACCGCCTGGCCGACATACGCGACCCCGCGGTGCAGCGCTTCGCCCCCAAGCTGGAGGCCGCGCTCGACCGTGCCATCGCCTATTGCGAGCAGACGCTGGCCTATGGCCGCGCGCAGGAGCCCCCGCCCGAGCAGCGCATGGTGGCGCTCGCCCCGCTGGTGAACGAGGTGCGCGATACGCTCGGCCTCGGCGAGGAGGGCGCCGTCATCGGCTGGGTGGCCTCGATCGAGCGCGGCATGAAGGTCGATGCCGATCCCGACCAGCTGTTCCGGGTGCTGCTCAATCTCTGCCGCAACGCCATGGAGGCGCTGTCCGCCCGCGCGCCCAACGACGCGGCCCGCGACCAGATCCGCATCACCGGCCGACGCGAGGGCGCCATCGCCATCATCGAGGTGGCCGATACCGGTCCCGGCGTGCCAGAGCGCTCCCGCGAGCATCTGTTCGAGCCGTTCCAGAGCTCGGCGCGGCGCGGGGGTACCGGGCTCGGCCTGCCCATCGCCGCCGAACTGGTGCGGGCCCATGGCGGCGATATCCGCCTGGTGCCCGGCACGATCGGCGCGACCTTCCAGCTGCGCCTGCCGGATCGGCCGGTGGACCTTGGCGCCCGCCGCGCGGCCCGCTCGCATGGGTGAGCCGCGCCGCGCCGCTTTGTCGGGCTGCACCGCCTGGCCTCGCCTGCTCCTCGCCGCGGCGCTGGCGCTGCCCGCGCTTGGCCTGCCGGGGCTACCCGGCGTCGCCCAGACGACCCGTCAACCCGCCGATCAACCCGTCGTCGTGACGATCGCCGGCACCGGCATCCTGGTGGACGGCAAGCCCTTCGCGGTGCGCGGCGCGGCGGGCGAGGGCCCGCTGGACGAACTTGCCGCGCTCGGAGCGACCACGCTGCGCCTCTATGGCGGGGATCCCGGCCCCATGCTCGACGCGGCGCAGAAGGCCGGGCTCAAGGTGATTGCCGGTCTGTGGGTGGGACAGCCGCGCCAGGGCGCCGATTATGGGGACGCGGCCTTCGCGGCGCGCCAGCTCGCCGATCTGGAGACCATCGTCGAAAAATACCGCCGCCATCCCGCGCTGCTGATGTGGGGCATCGGCAACGAGGTGGAGGTCGACCTCGCCGATGATTCGGCCATATGGCCGGTGATCGAGCAAGTGGCGGCCATGGTGCGGCGGGTCGACCCCGACCACCCCACCCTCGCCGTGCTGGCCGAGACCGGCACCGACAAGGTGCGAAAGCTCATCGCCCGCGCGCCGAGCCTTGAGGTGCTGGGGCTCAATTCCTATGGCGATGCGCTCTATTCCGTCACGGCCCGCGCCCGCGAGCAGGGCTGGCGCGGGCCGATCATCGTTACCGAGCTTGGCGCGCTCGGCCAGTGGCAGGCGGCGCACGCGCCATGGGGCGCGCCCTTCGAGCCCAGTTCGACGCAGAAGGCGATCCAGCTGCGCCGCTATCTCAAGGCGCTGGGCGACACCGGAGCGATCGTCTTCCTGTGGGGGCAGAAGCAGGAAGTGACGCCGGGCTGGCACAGCCTGCTGCTGCCCGGGGGTGAGTGGACCGAAGGCGCGGAGGCGATGGCGGAGGCCTGGGGCGGACGCGTGCCGGGCGGCAACCACGCCCCGCGCATCGTCTCCCTGCGCGTGGCGAGCGATCCCAGCGCGCCCTTCGCCAGCTGGCCGGCGGGCGGGGAGGGGGCTTTCGCGCTGGAAGCGCTCGACCCCGACGGCGACCCGATCGAGGTGCGCTGGAGCGTGATGGCCGAGAGCGCCTCGCGCGGCATTGGCGGCGACGCGGAGGCAGTGCCGCCCGCCTTTCCCGCCGCGGTGCGCCTTGCCGGGCCAACCGGCGCGCGAATCGCCGGACTGCCACCCGGCCGCTATCGCGTCTTCGTCGAGATCCTGGACGCCCGCGGCGCGGCGGCAACCGCCAACATGCCGTTCGAGGTGCGTTGACGCCGGCCGGCCGGTGATCGCGGGCGCGGTTTTGCGGGCGCGATCGTTCACGCAGGGTGGCACAGCTGCAAACGTTGCGGCGGATCGGTTTTGGGCCGTGCACACCCCGCCCGGCGGCAGGAGGACAGGCACTCGAAAGCCGGTGTCGTCCGCCCCCGCAAAGAGCGGGCGGCGGACGACGGTAACCGGGCCCGTCGGCATCTTTGCCTGTGGACAGCGCAACAAGTCGTCGGCACGTCTTGCAATGTTCGATGAATCGGGGTAGCTCACGGGCCCTCGCCGCTGCACAACAGCAGCGAGACGTGCTTCCCGCTCCAACGGGAAGCCGGGCGCCCGTAGCTCAGCTGGATAGAGCACCAGACTACGAATCTGGGGGTCAGGAGTTCGAATCTCTTCGGGCGCGCCATCACTTAACATCGGTCTGCACCTCGCGGTTTGCAGTCCGTTTTGCAAATTCCGTTTCCAAGACGTTCTCCAGCTTGGCTATGGCGTTGTCCGCCATGGTGCTCGTGCGGGCGAGATATCTGTCGAGAATCTCTTGGGCTCGGCGCAGCGAGTGACCGGTCACGGCGACGATTTCGCCGAGGTTGCAACCGGCTTGAAAGAGCATGGTAACCGTCGTTCCTCGCAGGTCGTGAAAGTGAAGGTCGTCAATGCCGGCGGCCTTGCACGTCGCCTCCCACTGCTCGGCGAAGTAACGCTTCTTGAAGGCGCGCCCGGTTTTCGTGGTGAGGATCAGGGTTGAGCGCTTCGTGAGGCCGTCCAGCGTGTCCTTGAGCGCTTTGGTGCATCGAATCGTGACAAGCCTGCCTTCGCGCCCTGCCCGTCGTGATTTTCCCTGTCGAAGCGTGATGCGCACGCCATCATAGTTGCCCCATGCGAGGCTCAACAGATCGCCCTGGCGTTGGCCGGTGTGGAGCGCTAGCACCAGCCCGAGCTGCATCTCCGGCGTCGCCACGGCCATGAAGGCCTCGACATGCTCGGGGAGCCAGATCTTATCAGACCGATCGCCCTGATAGGCGCGGTCGAATCCATCGAGCACATTGACATCAAGGGGGCCGTCCTTCGCCGCCCATGAAAGAATGCGGGCAAGGATCGTGACGCGGTTGTCGGCCTCTCTCGGCTTCTCGGCCGAGAACATGTCGTGCCACTTGAGTACGTCGCGCCGAAACGCTTTGTCTTCCAGTGCCGCGTAGGGGCAACTCCCATACTTGGCATCCCAGAAGGCGAACACACGTCGATACTCGCCCTTGGTGCTCTCGGCGAGCCGGCGCCACTTCGCGGTCTCCTCGAAGTCCCGGATGAGCCCGGAAAGCGTGCCGCTGGCACGGGTGCGCATGCTGCTCTCGGCTGCCGCAATCGAGGCAATGAACGCGGGAGAGCCGGGTTCACCCTCGATGCGCTTTCCGCTCGCCCGATGGTAGTAGTAAGTGGCAATCTTTCCCGTCGCCAGCTTCCGACGAATTGTGTTGATGCCTTTGAGCCTAGCTCGCATTGCCCGCCTTCCATTTTTCGAAGGGAGACAGTTCTGTGGTCAGCGGAGCGGTTTCCACGTCCTCGCCCACGATTTCAAGCCGGCCGTCAGGATGGCTGATGAGCCGGGCCCGCGCATATCCCGCCGCGCGCGCGGCCTTGAATAGGCGCGTCGCGTCCGACTGAGGAATGAGCGCGGGCCTCCTGGCCATATCCTCGCCCTCCCTTAGACCGTAACGCCGTTGAGGCGGACGCGGCCGGTGGCGGAGGGGTTGGCGGCGGCGGCGAGGGCGGTGCCGATCAGGCTGTTGCCGCTGGCGGTCGTGGTGGCGAGGCCGTTGGCGCTATCCCAGTAGATCTTGGCGCCAACCGTCCACGCCTGCGCGGAGGTCTTGGGGAGGTCGAACACGCCGCGCATGGCGATCTCCAGCGCCGCGCCTTCGGCACCCCACACGCCGCGCGCAACGCCTGATCGTCGCGTACCTTGATGTCGGCGACCACGATGCCGAGCACGTTCTCCTCGAACCAGTCGCACGTCACCAGGCGCTCGCCATAATGCTTGTTGTCGACGTAGAGGAGGATTTGCCCCTTCTTGCCCCCGAGCACGCTGGATGCCCGGGAGAGCTTCCAACTGCCGAAGTCGTCACAGACGAGATAGATGCCTTCGCCCTGATAGCGCGTCACGGGCTGCACCAGCACATAGTCCCAGCCGCCGCGCAGGGTCGGTTGCATCGAATCGCCCGGCACCATTTCCAGCCGCAGGCGGGTCGATCGCAGAACGTCGGCGGTCACACTCACTCCGAAAAGGTCCCGGCTCATGTCCGTTGTCTCCATCGATCGATTGTGAAGGGGGCCGGCTGTCAGAACAGCCGGTCTTCCCAGCCGCGGCGCCAGCTCATGACGTGCACAGGCCCGTGGGTCTGCGCCGTGCGGCCGCGATTGTCGTAATAGCCAGTCATCAGCGGCCGGCGGTCGCCGTCGGCATCGACGCGGAAATAGATGCCTTCCGCCGTCTCGTGAAAGTGGCACGTCAGGTCGTTGACGGTGGCTATGTCGAAGGTTACTCGGCCGGCAATGCCATAGGCGCCGGCGGTGCTGCGCAGGCGCTTCAGGCGCGGGATGATGACGCCGAGCGCCTCCTCGCGCTTGCGGCTGCACGCCAGTGTCGGTGCCGGGATGAGGTTGACGACGTTGCCCATGCGAGCCTCCTCAGAACAGCCGGTCTTCCCAGCCGCGGCGCCAGGTGATGATGTGGACGGGGCCATGCGCCCGCGCCGTGTGCCCCCTGCAGTCGTAGTAGCCGGCAATCAGCGGCTTGCCGTGCCCGCCACGCTCGATGCGGAAAAAGGTGCCTTCCGGCTTGTCGGTGAAGCTGAGGTGCAGCTCGTGCAGCTGGATCCGGTCCTCGATCTGCGTCGCGAAGGTGCCATCGCTCTGCCGCGCCATGCCATGCACATGGTGCTCGCGCGAAAGGCTGCGCAGGTGCCGCAGGCGCGGGATGATAATATCGAGCGCGATCTTGCGATCGCCGCTGAGGGCGGCAAGCATATCCGGCGTGGCCGTCGGCGCCGTGCCGCCCGGCCGGCCCATTTCGATCGTGACGTACTGGTCGTCGCCGACATGCACCCATGCCTCGCCCTTCGCGTCGGTCACCGATTCGAGATAGGCGAGCCATTCTTCCTTGCTGCAGCCGAGGTGCTCGTGAGCGTCGCGAGGCGACACCATCACGCCTCGGCTCATCCCCTCGCAGAGGGACATGAACAGGGTCTGAAACGTCGTGGTCTGGAAATAGGCGAACGGATCGGACGGCAAAGTGGGGCCGTTCCCCGCCGAGGCGTGGCTCATGGTGGTCTCTCCTGTGATGCGGCGATCAGGTCAGGTCGTGCGGGTCGGCGGCGTGTCGCGGAACAGGATGTTCTCACCCGGCGGCCGCGCGACCATCGCGCCCGATTCCAGGCAGTCCATGCGCTCGCGGATGCAGCGCACGATTTCCGAGTTCTGCGAGGAGCCGTTGCGCGAGGCTTGCGTCTCGATGAAAGCTTTGAAGCCCGGTGGTAGGCGAATTCTCATCTGAGGGTGTTTGCTGGGCATGAATCAAATTCGATGACGCACTGGTGAGGCATATAGCGCACCAGTGCGTCATTGGCGTCAAGCGAAAAGTGCGCCATAGGTGCGTCATGGCAAAAGATGACCCTCATTTCCGGCTGCGAATTCCTCCAAGCCTCAAAGCGCAGATTGAGTGGGAGGCGAAGCTTAATGATAGATCGATAAATGCAGAGATTATTTCTCGGATCGAAAGCAGCGCTTTTGGCTCATCTCCGTATACGAGGCGTGTGATAAATGAAATTAATAATTTGTCTTCTATTTTAGAAATTAAGGATGATCTTATAGATGCTTTGCTAAAGTACGTTGATATCATTATTAATGAGACCGAATATCCTGTTGGATTTAGAGAAGATATAAAAAACGAAGTTCGAATACTTATGGATCGGGACGTATCATATCGTCCTAAGAGGGCCCCAGATGAGAATCAACAAGACCGACAATCAGAGATGAAGTTCCCAGAGTGAGCGAATGCCCTCCGAATCCAAACGCGCCCGCCGACGCCGTGACCTTTGCCGCATGAAGGCGAAGGCCCGGCGTGTCCGGCCATGGAAGCCGGCGCGCCTGGCCGAGAATGAGGCCGAGTATCTCGCCGTCTGTTCCTGCTGGATGTGCTCCAATCGTCGCGCTATCGAGGGGCCGACGCTGGAGGAGCGGCGATTCCGCGACCGGCTGGTTGCGGAGTGGAGTGGAGATAATGATGGGCAATCGCGGAACACGGGGCGGTGACGAGCGCGATGCCTTTTCGCGCCGGGCGCGTCGCCTGATTGGCTGGCGCCGCTGCGAATTGCGGGTTCTCAAGCGCGCCTTCGCCAAGCGTACCCGCAAACTCGCCGCCGCGCGCGCTCGGTGCGAGGTGTGTCGACCGTGAGCCTGGTCCACAACGAGCGCACCAAGCTTTCCGCCACCTATCTCAACGGCGTCGCCATTGCCGTGATGGCGGTGGGCGGGCTCGGGCCGCTGATTTCGGTGCTGAATGGCGGTTCGACGCCAGCGGCCGGCATCGCCATCGTCAGCGTGATTTGCTTCGCGGGCAGTGTCACCCTACATTTGTTGGCAAGACGCCTTCTCGGGAGCCTGGAACCATGACCACTGCGGATTTCCTGCTGCTGATGCTCATGCCGGTCGGCGCCCTCGTCGTCGGCGGCATCGTCTATCTCGTCGCCTCGCGCGGCCATCATCCTCACGCTGGGCCGGCCGAATAAGCCTGTCATGTTCCGTCTGCCAGCCCCGCCGCGGCGAGATACGCCCGGCGGGGTTTTTCGTTCGTGGCACGGCGCGTTCAGCGTCCCGAACCGGGCATCCCGGCATCCGGCATGGAGCGGCCGAGATTGGCGTTCGGGCCGGGGCGGGCGGCGGGCGAGGCCGGTGCCGCTACCTGCACCTTCACCGAAGAAATCGCCGCGGCGCCGTTCCTGAGGCCCTGTTCCAGCCGCGCCGCTCCGGCGTCCAGGCTCTGTTCCAGCCGGCTCGAGGCTTGGTCGAGCAGATCCGCCCCGCGCGATGCCGCGTCATAGAAGGCCTGTCCGGCCTCGGCGCCGGCATCCTTCACCCGATTGGTGCCTTGATCCATGGCATCGCGCAAGGCATCGAAATTCGGCGAGCCGACGATCGGTGCGTCGAAGCCGAGCGGCGCCACCTGGCGCAGCGGATTACCGGGACATCCATTGCGAGCGCAGCACGCCCGCCGGTTTCGGTGATGATGAGGGTTGAGGGGCGGACGTATTGGCCGGCAAAGCAGCCTCACATTTGTCGGCCAGATCGGAGAGGGAGAGGCCGGCGGCGTAGAGCCCATGCAGCGCGGCGGTCGCATACACCCGGCAGTCCAGCGGCTCATTGCGCACGCCGGGATCGGGCACCCACTCGATGCGGGCGACGCCGCGGGTGTAGCGCCGCACGGGGCGCTCGGCGACCAGGCCGGTGAACCAGAGGTAATCGCGATCGGCCGGCCAGTGGCAGGCGCCGGGCCCGCCATCGTCGATGCGCAGCCGCGAGAGCAGCCCGTGCTTCAGTGTGTCGACGCCGACAATGTGCACGGGCGCGAGGCTGGCAATGCGCGCCTTGGGCGGGCGCTTCGGCCAGGGTGGCACACCCGGCCCGCCGCGCCCCTTGATCGCCCATACGCGCCGATTCAGCCGCTCGGCCGAGAAGCGCATGACTTGGTCGGTGCGGTGCCCGCCGGAATCGACGGCGACGGCGAGCACGGGAAGGTCGGCAATCGCCTTGGGGTGGGCGAAGCGCCGGGCGAGCAGGCGATCGAGCACCGCCCACACCTCGGGACGCGAGGTGTCGCCGTGCACGATCTCATAGTCGAGCGACCAGGAGGCTTCGCCGCGTCCCCAGCCGACGAACTCCACCTCGATGCGATCATCCTGCGTATCGACGCCGGCGGTGATGACGGCGACGCCTTCGGGCAGAAGCTGCGTCCAGGGCGGATCGCAGGGCAGGCCGCGCGCGGCAAGCGTGTCCGGGGCGAGCGGGGCGAGGTCGCGATCCTCATAGGGCTCGCCGAGCTTGAGGTTGGTCCAGGCTTTCAGCTGTGCCGGGTCGCGCTTGGCGGTGAGGAAGGCGCGGGCGATCTCGCCCCAGCTCTCGAAGGGCGAGTAGAGGCCGGAGAGGTGGAAGCCTGCGGTGCGTCCATTGCCGGTGGCGGTCGCCCGCCACTCGCCCTTGGCGAGCAGGGCGGTCTTGTCGGCCTCCTCCATCACGCCGCCGCAGTCATCGGCCTGACAGACGTAAAAGGCCTTGGCCGGCTCGCCCTCCGGCCAGGTGATGCCGCGCCAGGCGAGCGGCTGGTAGCTGCCGCAATGCGGGCAGGGCACGAAATAGCGTCGCTGATCGCTCTCGGCATAAGCCTTCTCGATCCGCGACACGCCCGCCTCGGTCGGCGTGGAAATGAGGAAGATCTTGCGGCGCCCGCGGAAGGAAACGGTGCGCTGTTCGGCCAGCGCCACGGGATCGCCTTCCCCGCCCGCGTCCGCCGGAAAGGCGTCCACCTCATCAAGCACCAGGTAGCGTGCCGCGGTGGAGCGTAGCCCCGTGGCGGAGTTGGCGCCGGTCATGATCAGCGCGCCGCCGGGAAACTCCTTCATGCCGACCGTGTTGCCCGGATCCTTGGCCCGCGCCGGGGCGATGCGGGCGCGCAGGGCAGGGGTGTCCTCGATCAGCGGCTCGATACGCGAGCGCGAGTTTCGCCGCACCATGTCGATCGAGGGCCACACGGCGAGGATCATGCCGGGCGCATGGGCGATCCAGTAGCCGATGGCGTTCAGCCCGGCCTCGGTGCCGCCGGTCTGCGCGCCCTTCATCAGCACCACGCGCTCGATCGCCGATGAGGTCGACAGGCAATCCATGATGTCCTTGAGGTAGGGCACGCGGGACGTGCGCCACGGGCCCGGCTCGGCCGTGGCGTTGGGCAGGACGCGGTTGGTGTCCGCCCATTCGGTCACGGTCATCTGCAGCTCGGGGCGCAGGCCCTGGCGCCACGCGGCATCGACCAGCTGCACGGTCTCATCGGCAAGATCAGTCATGGGCGATATCTCCGATCGGCAGGTTGGCGAGGCTGGCGAGCTGCGCGCGCACCAGGCGATCGAGCGCGCCGACGACGACGGCGAGGTCGGCGCCGGCGGCGGCGGCGATCTCGGGTGCGGCGCGGTTCACCCAGCCGATCCAGGCGTCGCGCTCGACGCGGGCGCGGGTCTCGATGGTGCGCAGCGTCGCCGCGCGGTCGATCAGCGCCCGCCCCATGCGCTCGGCCTTCATCCGGGCGATCTCGGCTTCCGCCGTGTCGCGTACCGCCCGCGGCGAGAGCAGGGCCGGCGCGAGGGGCAGTGTGTCGAGCGAGGCGCGCCGGCGGTTCGGGTCGACGTTCTCGGCTACCCATGCCTTGCCGCGCGCCACATGAATGCGCCCGTTCGGCTCGACTGGAAGTCCGCTGGCGATGAGCTGCGACACCCGCCCGGGCGAAACGCCGATCGCTTCGGCAAAGCCCTTCTTCGACAGGGTTTCCAGGGGGTGCGCGCTGGCATCGTCGAACAGGGTCGAGCCAAGGGGCGAGCTATGCAAATCTTGCATCCTCAACCCCTCCTCAAGCCGGAGACTTTAGGGACTAAAACGCCATTCTCTAGCCAGTTCTCGTGCTCCGCCGGACCCGCGGGCGCCAATTCGGGGAGGACCCGCGCGGATTTTTGACCGCGTTGGACGCATATCTCCGCATGCTCGGCCATCCGCCGCAGCTCCGCCTCGATCTCCGATTTCTCTTCGTGGAACGCTTCGGGGTTCCGATGGCTCGGCAACAACCGCCGCACGCGGTTCGCCAGCTGGAGCAATCTTCGCCCCATCTCTTCGTCAGCCTGTCCTGACGGACTCTGACGCACTGACGCACTCTGACGCAGTTCTCTATATAAAGGGCGTGCGCGTGCGCGCGCACACATGGGGTTTATGGAAACTGCGTCAGAGTGCGTCAGTGCGTCAGGATGCGTCAGCTTCTTCGGATCGATGAGCATTACCGCACACCTCCCTCGATCGGCCCGAACCAGCGCTCTCCGTTCGGCCCGCGGGGCACGTGGCCCCAGCCGATCCGAGCGAGGCAGGTAGCGATGCGCCGCTGATCGACTGTCCCGATCCGCGACATGTCCATGTCAAGGGCGTACAGGGCTACATCCTTGATCGTCACCCGTGACTTGCCGATCAGCCAGTGGGCGATGATCTCTTCCCACGCGTCGGCCTCGAATCGTGCCTCCTGCTGTGGTTTGATATGGGTACGTTCGAACTCGGCCGATGGCCACCACGAGCGGCCGGAGCGGAAGAGGTGCAGTGCCTCGGCGAAGAGCTGGTCGCGATCACGCTGCAGCGCATTCGCGTCAATGTTGCCCACTTTTACCGGCCAGTAGCGACGCCCGCCCGTCTCATCGCGCAGATAGGTCGCCTTGTTCGTCGTGCCGATGAACACGCACTGCCGAGGCATCTCCACCTCAATGCGCCCATAGGGCGGCCGGTAGCGCTCGACCGAGCGGGTGAGAAAGGCCTTCAGCGCGGCATCCTCGGCCCTGCTGATCGCCGATAGCTCGGCGATCTCGATTAGCCATTTGCCGCGCAAATGCAGGCTCACGTCCTTGCCGCTCGTCACGTCCGGCATGTTGTCGGAGAACCAGTCGCCGCCAAGGATGTGGCAGGCGGTCGATTTCATCGCACCCTGCGGGCCTTCGAGCACAAGCATGTAGTCGGCCTTACAGCCTGGCTGAAAGATCCGCGCCACCATCGCCGTGAGGAACATGGCCCCGATCTGCGACGTGTAGATCGTCTTCTCGCAGCCGAGATAGGTTTGCAGCCAGGTCACGACGCGCGGGGTGCCATCCCAAGGGAGGCCTTCGAGATATTCGCGCACGGGGTGATAGCCCCGCTCATGCGCTCGGATGTCGACGGCCTGAAAGGTCGTGTCCTTGCCGAGGCGCGGCAGGCCGGCGCCCTGCAGGTACTCCTGCAGCCGGTTTACATCGTTGTCGCACACCTGGCGGCGCACGAAGTCATCATCGGGGAGGACGTTGCCCTCACCAACCTTCGGAACGGGATTCTCAAGGATCATCGACGAGCGGAACTCGTCGAAGCTGAACAATTGGGCGATGCCGGGATCACAGCGCAGGGCGTGCGCCGCGTTCGCGAGGTTCCCGAGCGGCTGGCCTTTGTCATCCCGCGCGCAGTCCGCCAACCAGCCCGAATAAGGCTCCTTCGCAGGAGGTCGGCGCCCCGATTTACGTTTCTTGCGGGGCTCGGTCGGTGCCAAAGGCGCCGGGTGCTCCGCTTCCTCGGGGAATACGGCATCAAGGATCTGCTGATGCACGTCCCGCTCGGCGCGTGGCAAGAGACCTTTGCCCGGGTCTGTTGATCCGTCGTGCGCCGTCATCGACTATGCCCTCGACGACAGTTTTCACCCTCTGGTTCGTTTGCGGTGTCTATGCTAAGCCATTGAAATTCTGGAGGCGTATTCAATGGCGTTTTGCTGAATTCTACTGAAAAGCCAGCAAACAGGGACCGACTACGAATCTGGGGGTCAGGAGTTCGAATCTCTTCGGGCGCGCCACTTCCGTACAAAACCGCGAACACCCGGCTGGGTGGCTCGGTCGGCGAGTACGGCTCTCTCCAGCACCGTCCTTGATCCGTGGATGCGCACGACGTGCTGGTCGACTTCGACTGCGTCGATCAGCGAGCGCAGATACGCTTTGCGGAACGGCACCTCGCCCTCGGTGATGTTTGAGCGCATGAGCTGCCCGAAGCGGGCAAGCTTGTCCGGATCAAGCCGGCTGGCGGCAGCACCCTGATTCTCGATCCGCTCCAGCGCTGAATGCGCCCGATCCCGATCTGCCTTGAGATTCGCAATCTGTTCCTTGAGCATGTCGTCCGGCTCAGCGATGCCGTCGGCGACAAGCTGGTAGAGCCGCCGGAGCTTGTCTTCCGCCGTCGTTCTTTCGCGCGAGAGTTCATCGATTCGCGCCTGAACCTCGGCATCGGCTTTCACCCGCCGGTCGACGACAGACTGCAGCAGCGCCTCCAACCGCTCGGGCATCAGCACGCGTTCGGCCACATGGCGTGTGACCAGATCGTCGAGCTTCTCCATCGGCACCGTCCGCCCCTTGCAGGCCGACTTGCCGACCCGGCCGGAGGTCGAGCAGCTGTAGTAGCGATAGACCCTGCCGCTCTTCGAGGTGCCGGTGCGCAGCGTCATGGCGCTGCCACAACAGGCGCAGTAGGCCAGCCCGGTCAGAAGGATCGGACCCGAGATCACCCGTGGCGGGCTGTTGTGCGGGCTTTTAGCCCTAAGTGCCTTCTGTACCTTGTCGAAGGTGCGGCGCTCCAGGATGGCCGGCACCGAGATCGGGATAACCTCGTGCTGAGGCTTCACCTGCCCCGTCTTGGAGCTGCGCTTGTTGAAGCTCCATTCCCCGACATAAACGGGATTGGTCAGAATGCCGTGGGTGGTGCCGACGCCGTAGCGGGCTCCGAGTCGCGTGCGGTAGCCCTTGGCGTTGAGGTACTTGGTGATCTCCTTGATCCCCATGGGGCCCGATGTGCCATCTCCTTGCAGGTAGAGGTCGAACATCAGCCGGACGAGCTCGGCCTCCACGGGGTCGACGACGATCCGTTTTTTGATGCGATGGCCGCGCTTCTCGACCTCTTCGAGAGTGAAGCCGAGCGGCAGGCGGGAGCCGTTATAGAAACCCTGCCGGGCGTTCTCTTTCATAGCCCGCAGCACATGCTTGGCGTTCTCGCGGGACTGGTATTCGTCAAACAGGGCGATGACCTGCCGCATCATGACCTGGGCCGGATCGTCCCCGAGCTCCTGGGTGATGGAGACGAGCCGCACGCCGTGCTTCGCGAGGCGGCGGATGTACATCTCCAACCCGAAGGCATCGCGGAAGAACCGGCTGAAGCTATGGACGACAATGACATCGAATGGGCGATCGTCATCGGATGCCCGTTCAATCATCCGCTGGAACTCGTGCCGGCTGTCGTCCATCGCCGACGCCCCCGGCTCCACATACTCCGCGACAACGGACCAGCCCTGCCGCTCGCAATAGGCGGCTGTCTGGAGGCGCTGGTCTGGGATGGAGAGGTCAACGTCGGCCTGTCGCGTGGTAGAAACGCGGAGATAGAGGGCGGCCCGGCTGGTAATCGGCAAGGTTACGTTCATGGCCCAATCGCCTCCCTCAGGTCCCTTCGGCAGCACCGTCACCTCAGCAGCGCATCAATCTCCCGCCTGAAGAAGGCTTCGACAACATCGACCTCGTCAGGTGTGATCGGAACGTTCGACGGCCAGTCGTCGGTGACATGCACGACCTTGGAATCATGCTCGACGGAGTCAGCGGGCGCAAGGTTTTGCTCAGCGTCTCGAATGACGCGCGCATGACGGTGCGGGATCTTTGAGAGTGGTGCGCCAGCCAAGCTCGCAGCTGGCGATGGAGCATCGATGCCCACACCGAGTATTTTCTTCGGATGAAACGGACGCGAGTGGCGCATGCGCGGAGGATCAAGGGCATCCCCCCACTGGCCAAGGGGCCGATTCTACGCCGCAGAACAACCGCGTGCAGCAGCGCAAAAATACTTGTCAGATGCGGCGCGGGAGTCTTTCCCGGGATACGCTTGGTGGAGCGGTCTGGCGGCAACGACCCATACTTGGCGTTCGCCTGCCCTTGCAGCTAAGTCTGCTTTGTGCCGCCTAAACGGTAGTTCGGCCGAGTGGCGCTGAACCCTAAAAGCGGCCATTCGATTGAGTCGCCCCCCCAAGTTGCCGGCACCCCTTTGTGCAATCCACACTGGTAATGCTCATGAGGAGCGGGTATGTATGTGGCTTGGAAGACCGGAAAATACATACGCTTTAAGTTAACAGCGTTGTTCGAATAGAAGATAAATGGCAAATGATGCCGATCAGGACGACAGCGCCTGTAAAGGGGGTAGGATGCACAAACATGATACAGCTCGTCAAATCAGCTTTATGCAGCAAGCCCTTTCGCAGAACCGAAAGCCGATCGGCTTCTTCCTCGGCGCAGGCTGCCCCCTGTCGATCCGTGTCAATCATCGCGAAGAGGGCGGGAACACCGTTACCGATCCGCTGATTTGGGATGTTGCCGGATTGACGAAAGTAATCGCCAAGGCCCTGTCGAGCGGAAACCCCAAAGATCCCAAAAGCTGGGATACAATAGTTCAGATCGCTAAAGAAGACGGTGGCGAAAGCGGAAATATTGAGTTCCTGCTCAGCCGCATTCGCGTGTTCGCGAGCGTTGCCGGCAGCGGGAATGTGCGCGGTCTTACAAAGGCCGAACTCACCACACTTGATACTGAAGTCTGCAAGGTCATCTCGCAAGAGGTTACGCGCTCGCTTCCGACCAAGGACACCCCCTATCATAATCTCGCGATCTGGAGCCGTTCGATCCGCCGCGAGCGGCCCGTTCATATCTTTACTACCAACTATGACCTGCTGATGGAGCAAGCGCTTGAGGAAAGTTCGGCGCCTTATTTCGACGGTTTCATCGGTGCGCGAAAGGCGTTCTTTGATTTGGGCGCGGTCGAGGATGAGGGCCTGTTGCCTCCGCGGTGGACCCGGCTTTTGAAGATCCATGGCTCGCTCAACTGGCGCCTTGAAAATGAGACAGATGTCGTTCGAACCGACGAAAAGACCGACAAGCAGAGCTATCTGATCTACCCATCCCACCTCAAATATGACCAGAGCCGCAAGATGCCCTATCTAGCGATGCTCGACCGTCTCAAGGCTTTCCTGCTCGCTCCATCCTCGCTACTGTTCATTTGCGGCTACTCCTTCGCTGATGAGCATATCAACGACGTGATCTGCCGTAGCCTCGAGGCCAATCCGACCGCACATGTCTTTGCCTGCGTTTTCGGCGAACTTGATTCAGATAACTACAAGCTCGCCCGCCAGTGCGCGCTGTCGACTCCCAATCTCAGCTTGTTAGGTTTCGATAAAGCTATCATTGGTCGCACACTGGGCAATTGGACTGCCGACGGGTCAGATGATCTTTTGCTGCCGCCCAGCATTCTCGTGAAAGATGGCGACAATGTTATACTGCGGCTCGGAGATTTCGCAGCACTCGGCACTTTGTTGCGTGGCCTCTCAGGTGAAGGAATGAGCGATGTTGCGGCCTGAGCTCGCTGATCGGGCAACCGTCATCGGAACGGTTCAAGACGTCAGCGGCACGTCGGTCAGCGTGACCCTGACCTCGGACCGATTCTCGGGCCTAAGCTTTGTCCACGGCCAAGGTCATAAGATCGGTCAGATCGGCAGCTTCGTCAAAATCCCGATCGGCTATGTCGATCTCTATGGGATCGTCTCGCAGGTCGGCGCCAGTGCGGTGCCGGAAAAGGCGGCGCTCTCCATGCCCAATGGGTTACGCTGGATGACGGTCCAGCTGATCGGCGAAGGCTATCGGACTGGCAGATTTCAACGCGGAATCTCGCAATACCCCACCTTCGAGGATGAAGTTCATCTTGTCTCCGAAGCCGACCTCCAAGCGATCTATGGACGATCGGACAAGCAGAACCATCTTGTCCGCGTCGGCCATGTGGCGGGAAGCGAGTCGATCGACGCCCTGGTCGACGTCAACAAGCTCGTCACACGCCACAGCGCTGTCGTGGGAACGACCGGCTCGGGCAAGTCGACGACGGTGGCCGGACTCCTCAACGTCCTGTCGGATGAGAGCCGTTTCCCCTCCGCGCGGATCGTCGTCCTCGACCTTCACGGGGAATATGCCAAGGCGCTTGGCGACCGTGCGAACATCTTTAAGATCAACCCGGATGTCCGCAACATCAACGAGCACCGGCTGTGCATACCGTTCTGGGCGCTGAGTTTCGACGAGCTCATGCGGGTGACGTTCGGAAGCCTCCCGCCCGATGGAAAAGCGCGCAACATTATCCTTGAGCAGATACTTGAAGCCAAGATCGCAAGCCTGACGGCGCAGCCGATCGCCGGTGTCAATCCTGCCAGCATCACCGCCGATAGCCCGGTGCCTTTCTCGCTCAACAAACTCTGGCATGACCTCTATTGCCGCGAGTTCGGAACCTATCTCAGCGCCGGCGGCGCGAACCCGTCAGATCAGGCGACCTGGGCATATGAGTGCGATCCTTTGGGCGCGAAGATCGTGGGGGATGCGCAGGCCGCGGTTCCACCGCGCTTTCGCAAGGTCAAGAATGTCGCCTCTGATCCGGAGAAGATCAATTGGCTCCCCGACGTCCTCAACATCCGTGGGCCGCTTGAGGCGCTCGGCGCCCGGCTTCGCGTCGCGCGCTACGACTTCCTGCTTAAGGCCGGCAGCTGGCATCCCGAGCTCGATGGCACGACGACCAAGACGCTCGCCGATCTCGTCGGGCAATGGCTCGGCAGTGACAAGCCGATCACGATTCTCGATCTATCGGGCATTCCCTCGACGGTGACGAACGACATCATCGGCAACATCTTGCGTGTCCTTTACGATGGTCTCTTCTGGGCGCGGAACCTCTCGGAGGGCGGGCGCGAACGCCCGCTGCTCGTCGTGATGGAAGAAGCGCACAGCTATCTTGGCGACAATGGCAGCAGCGCCGCCTCGATCGCGACCCAGCGCATTGTCAAGGAAGGGCGCAAATATGGGATCGGCGCGATGATCGTCAGCCAGCGCCCGGCCGAGATCAATCCCACGATCCTGTCACAATGCGGGACTTTCTTTGCGATGCGGTTGAGCAACGCCACCGACCGCTCACATGTGACCAGCGCTCTCTCCGACAACCTCGAAGGTTTGACCAGCATGTTGCCGGTGCTTCGCACCGGCGAAGCCATCATCCTCGGCGAAGCGGTAAGGCTCCCAATGCGGACAATGATCCAGGCGCCACCTCGCCATCGTCGCCCCGACAGTCAGGATCCACTGATCTGTGACGAAGCCGCGCCCGAGGATTCGATGACGCCAGGCGGTTGGAACCTGCAAATGCACATCGCCGTGGACTATCGCTATTTTGTCGAGACCTGGCTCCAGCAGAACCCGGTCCCCACTCCGCTCAAGAAGGAATAACACATATGGCCTGGCAGGATTTCGCTCCCTTCACCTCGTCGAACATCGCCGCAATCCGCTACGATGAAGAGCAGCTGCTGCTCGAAGTCGAGTTCCTCAACAGCACCCGCTATCATTATTATGAGGTGCCGCCGCAGATTGCCCAGGCCTTCGATCAAGCCGGATCGAAGGGGACTTTCCTTGCCTCGACCATCAAGGGTCATTATCGGTACAGCCGGGTCTAATATGCCTCTTGTCAGCCTCGATCAGAAAAATACTCGCGTTCATTTTGGTGCCTTCGAAGTCGACAACAAAATCTTATTCGAGTTCTTCAACAAGTCTCCCGCTGCCGATCGCGACGAGCAGCTTCACAAGGCGCTGTATATAGGCGTCCTAGCGTTGATGGAGGACAGGCTCTCGAGCTTCCTTTCGAGAACCGCGAACGAGCTCGGCACTGAGCTCGAAAGCCTGAAGCTCATCTTCGACATGAAGAAGGAGCTTTTCTATCGGTCCGCGGTCAAGGGCGTGCTCGCTGAAACCGACATCGCCGACTTCCTGTCCGAGTTTTTCGGTCGCCAGAAGATCGCTGACCGGATCGAGCTGACCGGCGACCGCGCCGGTGCGATCCGTCGGAATAAGACGGGCGACATCGTATGCCATCTGGCCGGCGACAGCGGCAAACGGATCGCGATCGAGTGCAAGTTCGACAAGAGTATCCGCCTTGGCGACATCCAGACCAAGGACATCTTCACGAAGAGAGCGGACACGGCCTGGAGCCAACTCCTAGAAGCGCAAGCGAATCGCGACGGCCAGGTTGGCATCATCGTGTTCGACGCATCGCTCGTCGATAACAGCATCTTGGTTGCGGTGCAGGATCTGAAGTTCTTGCCCGGTATCGGCCTGATCGCGATCATCGATTCCCAGAAGGGTGATTATCGCAACCTTGCCATCGCGTACATGCTCGCGCGCGACATCGCTCTCAACTCAAAGACGATGGAGCTCGACACCGATGTCCTCAAGATCATCGTCAATCGGCTGATAAAGGATGCGCGTGACATGGCGCTGGTAAAGCATCTCGTCACCGCCAATATCGACAATATGAAGCAGATCCTCGCGCAGATCGAGAAAGGTATCCTCCTCGCCGAATTCAATCAGCGCTACCTCATCAAATTCCTCGCCGAGGGGACACTTACTAAGGAGGATATGCTTGCCTTTTATGCGGGCGAAGAGGTCAAGGAACGCTTCCGCTTGGTCGAGCGGGAAATTGGAGATCTTTGCTCTTGACGTGAACGGTTCTCCTAATGGCAACGCCCTCATTGCGGGGACGACCTTGAAGGGCAGACGGGTCAGCGACGCATTGCGACTTGCGTCGCCTCGGCCTCGCCATAGATCGCCGCATTCAACAACTTCTCGTGCAGGTCCATGGGCCTGAAGCCGTAGCGGCGCGGTAGGGCAACAGCGACCTCGCAGGCAAACGCCGAATGTCTGCTCCAAACAAGAGCTGGCATTCCGCCCGGGCTCTTGAACGGCAGGCAAGTCCCGATGTCGACCGCCCAGCGCGTCCGAGCGGTTACCGAATTGCGCTTCTCGTCCGGCATCAGCCGCAGGATCTTCTCGGTGATCTTGCGATACTCGGCGACAGGGCTCTCTGCCTCCAGCACCGCGATGATCGGCTCGAAGGGATCACGATGGATGCGGGCCACACGCTGGATCTCACGTGCACGGGCAAGGCCGTGGCGATGCATCTGCTCGCAGGCTGCGTCCCAGTCAGCATGGGCGGCGGAAATGTCGCGTTCCGTGATCAGATTGGTAATGGGGCGGATGCGCTCTCCCAAATGCGGGTTCTGCCGCAGCCAGCCCGTCTCGGCGCGGGTGAGCGCGGAGGCGATCCGCATCATGTTGACTTCCCACGCGGTGTAGAAGCCGCGCCGACGCTTCCGCCATAGGATGTACCAGTCCCACACGATCGGGAAGACCAGCAGACTGAAGCTCAGATTCTCTAGCGGCACGCCGAAGCCATGGACCGCGCCACTGGGTGAGGCCGCCAGCGCACCGAACACCAGACCGAGATGCTCGACCTTCTGGGATGCCGTCTCCTCGCCACAGACACCGTTGCGCTGGTAGCCGAAGGCCGTCAGCGTCGCCGTCTTGAACCGGATGAGATCGGCCATCTCCTCGGCCAGCTGGGGCGGCGCATCGAGCGCCGCGCTCGCGAGGTCCGGATCCGGCAGCGATCCATCCTCTTCCCGGCAAAACCGGTTGAGCCCCCGCGGCCGGGAGGATTGGTCGAGCAGGTCGGGAAAGCGTATCGAGTAGCGCTGCTTCATGGCGGCGGCCTGGAAGCGCCGATAGTCGGTCGCCCCCGTGATCACCACGCGCTGTACCAACTCAAGGATCTCCTCCCGCTCCTTCAACGGGCGCCGATCAAAATCATGCGGCAGGTGCCAGGCGAGGCGCCGACGCTCCGCACGGCTGATGCCGGCAATGGTCCCCGCCGACGTTCAGCGATCTCCGTTCGGCAGTTTCGAGCGGAAGTAGCCGGGCGAGAGGCGGTAGCGACGCTCGATAAGCTCCAGTGCCATGAGCCTTCGCGAGGCGGGGGCACCTTCACGCCGCGGCGCCACATATTCAGCGCGGTGGCGTCGACCTGGGCCGCGCTCGCTTCAAGGGCCCGGGCGAGGTGCTTCAGGGGCGGCACGCGCGCGGCGAGGAGATCGAGAAGCCAGTTCTGGAAGATATCGGCGTCGCGGGACGACAGGACGGTCGTGGCGCGCTGCTGGCAGAACTTCATCAACATGCGCGCGAAGCTCGTACGGGGCATCGGCGGTCAGTGCAGGCACGTTATGGAGGGGCGACTCGCCTCGGTCAGGGGCGGCGTTTTTGCCGATAAGCCCTTCTCTCGGCCACGATCCAGAGGTGGCAGGCCTCGCGATCCAAAACCAAGAGGCAATGGTCCTCAGACCGGCATCAGACGGCAACAACGTGCGGCTAATCGTTCAGCCAATAAGATTCCCACGAAGCCCGCACATTACTTTACAGCGTCGCAATGTGTCGCGATCAAGAAACTATCCTGCAAAAACAGCCATCCAACCGCAGCGCAATGTGCGAGCTTTTATCCTGCCCTCAAGCTAGCCCCTCTTCGCCGGGCCCAAGAGAGACCACGTCATTTCGCTGCGATACTACGACAGAGCGACAGAGAATGCGCCATGGGCCCCTAGAGCTACCGACTGCTCGTCAAGCTCTCCGGAAATGCGCGGCCTGACTGGTCCAGGGGTCGCCAAGTGCGCGGCGAGTTCGCCATGCATCGTCATGCCCGATGCCAAGCGGATGTCGATGACCCGCGGCCGAACCGCTTGGAGCCGTCGGTCGCGGTGCAGAGAAGCTGCACAGGAGCTGCGGCCGAACCGCGCTGAAGCCGCAGCTACCTTGCGCAGGAATTACGGTCGCGGAGGGCTATTCCGGCGCTGACGGCTTGCGGAAGCGCACACCGGCGCCGCCGCCATTCTCTGGAATAAACTCGATGCCGGCGGCTTCGAACGCCGCTCGAATGGCCAAAAGCGTGCTCGCGTGAGCGGCGTAGTTGTTCTCGATACGTGTCACCGTCGCAGCAGTTATGCCGGCATGGTTGGCGAGATCACGTACGCCCCATCGCAGCGCCGCACGCGCCATTCGAACCTGATCTGACGTTAACAAATTTATACCTTGACATAATTTCTTGGCGATTCAGACTCGGCTTCTTCGCTGCTCTGCGGTGAAGCGGCCAAGCGAAGCGGTTGCAACGCTCCACTTGGCCTGACCACAACCCTAGCTGTGTGGAGCTCGGATCATGGCTGATTCTGAGATTACCATGAGTCTGTCCCAGCCATCCCGGAGGGACCTTCTCTCTGCCGCCCTGGCGACTGTCGGCGGCTCTTCCTTCAACAGTTTGGCTGCAGCCGCACCGCAGGAGCGCGGCGAGAGAGATGCTGCATTCATGGCGTGGAACGCGTGGCGCGCCGCGCATCGGCGCACGCTCGCTCTGTGTCGGAAGCAGCAGCGACTGGAGTCCGAGCTCGCCAGGACGATCGGCTTTCCGCATGCGGTTCTGGTTGCAGACGAATTGTCGTCGCCTGTGCGGGTCAGCTCCCTGATGCAATTCGATGAGTTTGCGGCCGATCTGCCGTCGCTACGCGCGCGACGCGCCGAAGTCGCTGCCACCCTGCGCGCACATCAGCAGCGGTGGGACGACGCGGACCGCGCCATTGGCTACTCCGTCACCCGGCACCATGAGAACACGGCATCTGCCGCTGAAGAGCGCCTTATTGCGATGCTCTTTGCGACAGACGCCACGTCTCTACGTGGCCTCTCAGCCAAGCTCGATGTGCTGATTGCTGTCGGCGCTGATGGCGCCGAGGGGCGGCATTTCCCGTGGCCGGAATTGCGGCGCATCCGCAGGGATGTTGCGCGCTTGATGCAGTTGCGGCATGACGATGCAATCGGCCTCACTGCTTGAAGCAGTGCTGCCGATGCCGAATGAGGACACCCATGCCGCTTCAATTTGACCCACACACGGGAAAAATCACCTACAGGGGCAAAGAGGTAGGTGAGTACACTTTCAAGGATGGCCGTTCCACCGTCCAGCTTAACCTCGAATACGAAGGCGGCGAAGATTGGATCGTCCCGCTAAGCTGGTTCGCCTACGGGCTTTCTATGCTTGCCGAGAATCAGCCCGCCCAGGCGCTGCTGACCATCGAAACGGGTGAGCATAGCATCGCCGAAAAATTCGACGTTTTGCGCTACCTGACCGAAAAACAGGTGAAGAGCGGCGGCTACGTCTGGGTATTTCACAAGACCGATGTCGATGACTGGCCGTCACCGCTGCATGGGCACGACTACGACAAGGGCCTGAAACTCGATGCCATCACGGGCAACATTTACGACGTGGGAACAAAGGAGTTGTGCAAGAAGCTGAAGGCTGGCGACTTAAAAGATGTTCAAGACAAACTAAGAGAGTCAAAAGATTTTAAGGATGCGGCCGTTACCCTGATTGACAACATCGCTGACACTACGGACCCCGTGTAGCGCTTGATTGCGTAAAAATCGAGAGCCTGACAGGCCTAGCGACTACGATCAGGCAATATGGACGTGAGTAAGTCGCTGGAAATGCGCGCCGTCCAGGCCTTCGAACGACGCGCCGGTCATGATTACTTGTGCTCTGGCATAGTCCTCGTGGCCCAGCAGGCCGATGAAGGGCTGGACAATGAAATTTTCCTTATCGCCGATCTTCTCACCCAGAAAATCACCGGGCACATCGATGATCACGAGCCCGGGATAGTGACAGCCCTGAACCGTCGAAAGTGTGAGGAGTCCGTAGTGATAGGCCATCAGGAAGTAGAGGGAATCTGTTCCTCCGAGCGCTTTGGACCATAGGCGCCGCCCGACAAGCACCCGAAATGCACGGCCCGATAGCTCGACGCGCACAGGATTATGCCGCCATGTTTGAGGCTGAATCTGGTTCAAAGCTTCCAAATAGGCATTCATCCCCAGCTCGAGCTGCTCGGCTGCAACATCGAAGTCGATGGCGCGGGTTGACGCCGCAACACTGACCTCCAGCGGTGCGATCAGCTTCTCGAGCTCTGCGATCTCTCGGGTGAGCTCCAAGCCAACTCCCAGCGCCTCACCGACCCGGTCGAGCTGCCGGCCCCGTTCGTCGATCTGGCCCAACATCAGGTCGATGGCGCTCACATTGTCCTGCGCCAGCGCCGCAACGGCGGAGCGCGCCGGTACCAATTCCCGGTCGATCGCCCGAAGCTCGGCCTCTGCGGCGGCACCATCGGCGGCTAGCTTTTCCGCCTCTCTTCCGATCATCGCCAGCAGTTCGTCCGCTTCCGCCAATTCGCCGACGAGGCGATCGCGCTCGAAGCGCAGCCTCGCCGTGCCCATGCCCTCAATCATCGGATCAGCGGGCAGATGCTGATGGCACAAGAAGCAATCGTCACTATGCCCGATCGTCGGCCTAACTGTCTGATCACAGGCTGGGCAGTGGGTGATCCGCAGATCGGCGAGGACGGCGCCGGCGTCGGCGGCTCGATCCATCCGCTCGATCTCTTCTGCAAGGTCGCGGCGATAGCGTTCGATCTCGCCAAGACGCTCGGCAGCTTCCTTCTGTCGGCGACTGAATTCCTCGATCCCTACCGAGGTGGCGGCGCGCAAGGCGCCGAGTTCCGCGACTCGGCTCCGCTGTCCGGGCGGCAGGACAGTGTCCGCTGTGGTCGATAGAAGGACATCACGCTCTTGAAGCAAGCGCGTGCGATGCTCTTCCAGTCTCATTTTGGCAGACCCTATCGTCACAACGCTGACATCAAGGTGGATGTCACCATCGGCAAGAAGCTCCCGCGATAACTGGTTTAGCATTGCCGCATAATTTTCGCGCCGAATCTTTAGCTTCTCGACCTGCAATTTATACTCGACGAGCGTGCCGTAGTCCGGACTAAAGACATGCTCGGCGAGCCCTGAGAATTGCAACACGCAGGCAAGCTGCTCGGCTTCGGGTTGGCGGTCGGCGAGATCGGTCCAGAATCCTTGACGCCGATAGATATGGCGCAACAGCATCCGAAAACTCAGTTCGGGCCATGTCTGGCCGGACATCGGATTGCCTTTGGGAAAATTGAGCAGCGGTATTCCGAGTTTGTCGAGCAACCAATGCTGAAACTCCCGCGCGAGCATCGGTTCTTGATCGACATAAATCTTGCCCTTGCCACCGGGCTCCTTCCACCGGCGGGAGATCCAGAAGGTTTGCTCGCCGATCCGAATTTGCGCGGAGGCGGCATCATATTTGAGAGCGAGACCTTCGTCCTCGTCACCCTCGAATGGATCGGGGCCGGGATCGCCGAGAAGATAGTCGAGAGTCTGTAGCCATTTGGTCTTGCCGGTGTTGGGGCTGCCTACGAGCAGGTTCACACCTTCCTTGAATATCAGCCGCTCATTTCCGCTCGTTGCAAAGCGGCGATTCAACGACAGGATGGAGAGGAAGGTTGCCGTCATCTTTGGATCACACGTCCCATTTCGCGCCGGCTGACTTCGGTATCGAATATTCGGTAGATCAGACCCTTGAGATAATTGCCAGATTTGGCGCCGAATGCAGCCTTGACCTGCTTCAGTCGCGCGATGAGGGGCGCGAAGGACGGTCGCTCAGCGAGCCGCTGCGCGCTTTCTTTGCCTAGCGCGGTCAGACTGATCTGATAAGAATTCTTTTCCTTCACGACGCTGATCAACTGCTTGGCCTCGAGATGGGCGAGCACATGATAATAGCGCTTGTCCCAGGGGCCATAATGGTGGCGTACCATCGAGGCTTCGACGGCCTGATGATGGTTCGCGGTTATGTCGCGATCGCTTGGTGTTTTGGCAATCGCGGCGCGCGCGACTTCGAAGAATTCTGGATATCGTGTGAAGAAATCGAGCTTGGCCATCTTGGTTAATCCATCGATCCGGCCGGCGATGCCGCACACTTTCATGAGGAGCAGTAGACGCGCGGCATGGAATTCGAGAATGTCATCTGCTGCGAGAGGTAGGCTTGCCGGCTGGGTGCCGAGGCGAGACAGCGATTTCATAATGCCGGCGGCTCGAAACGCAGCAGGCAACGGTCAGCGATGTCGTAGAGGCAGCCCTTCAAGAAGGCGGACTGGTCGGGAAAGCCCGCCGGCCGATTTGCGTTGATTAGGTCCATCTGCTCGACGCACCGGGCATGGAATTGCGCGCCATCGAGTTTCAGCGCGCCCGACATCAGCCGGGTTCGCAGCGTGAGCGCATCGGACTTGACGCGCCCTTGGAACTCGCGAATCTCGTCCGATTCCATATAGCGCGGCGACCGGATCAAGCTCGCGTAGTCACGTCTCAGCTCGACCGCGAGGCCGACGATATCCGCCGACACTCCTGCAGCCACGAGCTTGTCGGCTAGCTTGCCACCGGATTTCTGAGCAGCGCCTTCGACTATTTCGCGCAGCTTATCGGACCACCAGTTCAGCATGAACCCGCGTGTGATAATCTTTTTGGCTCGATGCGGCACCCATTTGAGGTCGCTCGCCGCCTTCGCCATTGTGCGCAACTCCTCGAGCAGCGTCGTGATCTGCTCGATCAAAAGGACGCAGCCAGCCCTGTTTCCGAGCGCGAAAAGACGCCGCTGGTTGTCTTTGATGACCGTTTGGAGATCGTAACGCGGATCCCAGCGACAATGGACGAGCCAATAGGAGCTATCGTTTCCCTTTGGAGATTGCGCCCCTGGGAACCGCCGGCCTAGCTCCTCGTGGAGCTCCTTCATCGCTTCGCACTCTAAGGACCGAAATTCGGAATCCGCCGGATAGGTCAGGGGCTCCAGTGCGCTCGCAGGCGGCCGCAGCGTAACGATTCGGAAGCGGGCGGTCTCCGAATGGCGGTCGCGTGCCAGAGAGCGCTCGAAGAGCGAACTGTTGAGCGACTTCTTCTTCTCGCAGAGCGTGGCGACCGTCCAAAGCTGATCGGACTCCTCTGCCTTCACCTGCACATATTCGGCGATCCGCTCGGCTCCGGAGCCTGCTGCTCGCGCGAGAACGAGGTCGTCATGAGTCTCGCAATGTACCTTCAGCAGGTTCGCGTCCTCGATCATCTCTAGGAGACCGACTCATAACTCCGCAACCAGATGCGGATTGACGCGAGTTGGATTGAGGCGAGGAAATTGTCGTCTCGTTTGTCATAGCGGGTAG
>NZ_JAUSVR010000016.1 GCF_030814815.1 Ancylobacter amanitiformis
ACGCTCGCTCAGCAGGAACAAATCACCCATGCCAGCCTCCTCAAGGGAGACTGTGAATCACAACTCAAGGCAGATTAATAGGTCCTGAGCCTAGCGCCCCTGAGGGGCGTGCCGCGTTGTCGAGCAGCGCCTTGTTCCAGGCACCCGCGGCATTGTGCAGGTCCAGCGCCATCTGTGCCGCCTCCAGCGGCGGGGCGCCGTAATGGTCATCAAGCGGGTTGAACAGCGCCACGTGAAGGATCGGCGCGATCCCGCCAGCCCCCGCGCCGTCCTGCACGAAGCGCACCGAGCGCCCGCCGACGCTGTATTCATAGGCCTCCGCCCAGCCATCCGCGCCGGGCACCACGCGCATGCGGTCGGGGCGCAGCACGTGCAGTTCGCGCAGTTCTCCCCCGAGCGCCACCGCCTCGACATAGGCATTGCCGGCGATCATCAGATGCGCCGCCAGCGCCTCCAGCAGTCCGGCGCCGCCGAGGCGCGCATTGGGCCGGGCGAGAAGATCGATCAGCGGATGGGCGGCGATCTCGCGCCCGCCCTCCAGCAGGGTGAAGCTCACCTGCCCCACCGCCTCGGCGACCAGCCGCACGCAGCGATGCGCCACGGCATTGCGCTGGTAGCCTTCGCGCGCCAGCGCCGCATAGTCGCGCGGCGTCCATTGCGGCCGATGCCCGCCGATCAGCGCGATGAGCGACTGCGTGCGCGAGGCTTTGGCCTCCGGCGGCACTGCCGGGCGGCGGAAGGGAAAGAGCTTCATGAAGGGCTCCGTGTGAAGAGGATCGCCCCCATCCTGGGGACCGATTGATCGCCCTCATCCTGAGGTGCAAGCGCAGCGAGCCTCAAAGGATGGGTTTCAAGTGCGCCCGACGAGCACCCTTCGAGGCCGCCTGCGGCGGCACCTCAGGATGAGGGCGTATTCGGGGGTTCTTGCCGGGTGATGCCCTCACTCGGCAAAGCGGCCCTATGGCAGGTCTTGTGCCTTCGGCAGATTCTTGCGCTGGGTCCCGGATCGGCACCGCACTGCGTGCAGTTGGTCCGGGAAACGGAATTCTCTGTGTCCCGGACAAGTGACGCCGCAGGCGAAACGGCGATCCGGGACCCAGCGCAGGACTCTTCGGCCGAATCCCCGCCCGGCCATGACGGCCATCTGTTTCACGTCACACCCGCCGCACCCGCGGCGCCGCCTCACGCGGGCCGAGCGCCAGCGCGGTGATCGCCCAGACCAGCGCGTCGAGCCGGTCGGGCGAGCGGCCGTTCGACAGGCCGTCCGGGCCGAAATCGCATAATTCGTCCTCCAGCGCCGGGAAGGCGCCGGCATGGCGCACGCGGCCCTGCTCATAGAGCGCGGCCACGGGCTCGGCGCGGAGCCATTTTCCGCGCGTGGCGCGCACTTCCGTAACCGGCACGGCGGGGTCGATGCCGGCGAGGATGGTCCGCACCATGTCCCCGCCCTGGTTGACCTCGACCACCACCCGGTCCGCCTCCAGCCGGTGGAACAGGCCGAGCGCCCGACCGCCCCAGCCATTCGGGGTGAGGCCCTGCGCACTCTCGTCGGCCAGCACATGCACGAGGCCGTCGCGGTCGATCCCGGCCGCGACAATGCCGCAGGCATCGGCATGGCGCTGCGAGGAGGCCGGCGGATCGACAGCCACCACCAGCCGCACCAGCGGCGGTGCCACGGTGACCCGCGCCGCCTCGATCGCGGCGCGGTTCCACAAGGCATCGTCGCGGTCCTCAATCAGTTCGCCGTCGAGCTCCTGCCGTCCCAGCCGGGTGCCGGCATAGCGGCCGACTACGGTTTCGAGAAAGGTCGGCGCGAGATGGGCGGCATTCTGCGCCGTGCCCATCCGCGTCACCGCCGTGCGCGGATCCGCCAGCAGGGCGCGGATCAGGCTGGTCGGCCGCGGCGTGGTCGTCACCATCTGGCGCGGGCGACGGCCGAGGCGCAGCCCGAATTGCAGCATGTCGAAGCTCGCCTGCGCATAGCGCCATTTGGCCAGTTCGTCGCACCAGGCGGCATCGAACTGCGGTCCGCGCAGGCTCTCGGGATCATCGGCGGAAAAGCCCTGCGCCACCGCGCCGTTCGGCCATTCCAGACGCCGGCGCGTCGGCTCCCAATTGGGCCGTTCGCGGCGCGGATGCACGGCGAGGATGCCCGACACACCCTCCACCATCACTTCGCGCAGATCGGCGAGGCTCTCCGCCACCAGGGCGATGCGCCCGGCCGGCGGGCCCATGAGCGGGCCGCCCAGTCCCAGCGCGAGCGCCCGCACCCATTCGGAGCCGGCGCGGGTCTTGCCGGCGCCGCGCCCGCCCAGCACCAGCCAGGTGAGCCAGTCGCCGCCGCCCTGCGCCGCGAGAGGGGGATGCTGCGCCGGCCGGCCGATCAGCGGCCAGTGGTGCAGCAGCCATTCCGCCGTGTCGGCCTCCAGCGCGGCGAGCAGATCAGGCAGGCTTCCCTGCTGCCAGCACGCGCTCAAGTGTTTCGCCAAGCTCGCGTCGGAAGGCGTCGGCATCGCGCAGCTCGGCGTCATCCTCGTCTCCCTGAGGCTCGGCGCGTTCCAGCGCCGCGAGTTCGCGCAACGAGCGCACGAGAATGGCAAGGGTGCGCGCCGCCCGCTCGGTCTCGGCGACGCCGTCCGACGGGCGCTCGCGTCCCACCCGGGCGATCAGCCGCTCCACGGCGGCGATCTCCTTCTCGATCCGCTTGACCAGCCGGGCGATCAGCTGGCCGCGCGGCACGGCCCGGTGGCGCCGGGTGCGGGCCGTGCGGGCCGCCGGGGCGGCGGGCGTGCGCGAGGCAGGACGGGCGGGCGGAACGGCCGTCGCCCGCGCGGGCCGCCGGCGCTTCCAGCCGCGGCGGCTGGCCTGGCGATAGACGCCCGGCCCGGTGACGCCGAGCAGCTTGGCAATCTCCGCCACCGGCGCGTCGGTCTCTTCATAAAGACGCCGCGCCTCGCTGAGCGCGGCCGGCGAGATGGCCGGTTCATCCTGAGCCATGCCACCCCCGCCGCACGCTGCAAGCCAATAAAAAAGCCGGCCCAAAGGCCGGCTGTCGAAAGAAGATCGGGGCGCCCTGTTCCGGCCGCCCATCGCCCACGCAACCTGACGGGTCAGCAACCCGCCCCATCGACGCAACTGTGGAGCATGACCTGAAGCTACCCGGCCAGCGTTGCGCTGTCAAGGACTATTTTCCTAGATTAGGAATAATCATCAGGCGGCGCGGCATGGTGCGTTGGTTGGGCGCCGAGTGCGATCGCGCGAACCGTCGCCTTGCGATCCCCGTGAAAACATGGCCCAGCCTCCCTCCATGAGGCACCGCCCCTTCCCGCAGACCGCGACGACGCCCGGGGCCGCAACGCATTCCCGGCACCGTTCTCGCGGTCATCAAGGGCGCCCCCCTGTGCGCCTCGACGTCGTGGGCGGGCAGATGCTCACCTCCTGCATCGCCAACGAGACGGCGGAGCCCTGGCCGAAGGAGGGCAGCAAAGCCTCTGCCGTGGTGACGGCCTCCCGCATCATCATCGCGCTGGATGGAGGAGGCGCGCCATCGCGTGCCCACCGCGCTCGAACCGGACAGCGTCCCGCGGGTGCGCGGCCTCGATGGCCTCGACGGCACGCCGCTGATCGACCTCAAGCCCGACCACGGCCCGTTCACCCCCATCGCCCCCGCGCAGCCGGGCGGCTCCGCCGGAATGGCGATGGAACGGGGCTCACTCGCGCGCCAGCGTGCCCAGCCCGAACCCGTCGAGATCCTCGATCGTCACCGCGCTCGCCCGCCCATCCGGGCCGAGCGCGAAGCTCACCGACTCCGGCAGGTCGGGCAGTTCCGGCGCCGGCCGATAGGTGAAGATGTCGCGGTTGAGCGGGGTGAGCGGGAAACGTGCCCGCCCCTCCGGGCCCAGCCGCAGTTCCAGACGGTCGCCCTGCGCCACCACCTCGGCCGTACCGACATAGGCATTGCGATAGCGCCCCGCATAGGCCGCGAGCGGCGCCGGCGGCAGCACCCCGCCCGATGGCGTGACGGACGCGGCGAGCGGCGGCGCGAACATGCCGGCATAGGCGGCGTTCCACGGCGTGACCCAGTCCTTGCCCGGCCTGCCGTCGAAGGCGAGGTCGAAGAAATCATCGGCCAGCCCCTCGGGCACGCCGGTCGGAAAGGCATTGGTCAGCACCACGATGGCGATGCCGCTTTCGGGATAGATCGTCACCAGCGTGCGTGCGCCCACGCTGAAGGCGCCGGCATGACCCCAGCTCAGCCCATGGCGACCGAATTCGACATTCCAGCCCAGCCCATAGAAGGAGGCCGCGCCGCTCACCGGGTTGTTGCCGCGTGCCATAAGCGGCTGATGCGTAGCGGCCAGCGCCTCGGCGGCGATCAGCCGCTCGCCCTTGTACATGCCGCCGCCGAGTTCCAGCCGCAGCCATTGCGCGAGGTCCCGCGCCGTCGAGGACACGCCGCCGGCGGGTGCCTGCGCATCGGGGTCGCGCGTGATCTTCGCCGCCCAGCTGCCCGGCCCGCCCAGATGCAGCTCGGCGCGGTTCTCATGGCGGATGAAATCGGCGTGGCGCGAGGAGGTCGAGGCCATGCCGAGCGGCGCATAGAGTTCCTCCTGCGCCACCTGCTCCCACGGCTTGCCGGTCGGCTTCACCGCCGCCACCGCGCCCGCGGTGAGGCCGAAATTGGAATAGGAATAGCCGGCGCGGAAGCTGGAGGATGGCGGCACGAGACGCAGCCTCGCCAGGATCGTCGCGCGGTCATAGCCGAGCGATTCGAGCTCGTTGCCCGCATCCCCCGGCAGGCAGGAGCGGTGCGAGAACAGGTCGCGCACCGTCAATTGCTGCGTCGGATAGGCGTCGTGCAGCTGGAAGGACGGATCGAGCGAGGCGATCGTGCTGTCCCAGCCGAGCACGCCCTTGCCGACCAGCCGCGCCACCACCGTGGCCGACAGGGGCTTGGAGAACGACGCTAGCTGGAACACCGTGTCGGCATCGACCGCCCCGGGCTTGCCCGCCTCGCGCAGGCCATAGCCCTTGAGGAAGACCACCTCGTTATCCTGCACGACCGCGATGGCAAGGCCGGGCACCTGCCCGTCCGCCACCGCCTTCGCGGCCAGCCGGTCGAGCCCGGCCAGCGCCGGGTCGACGCGCGCGCGCGGGATCGGCTCGGCGATGGCCGCCGCACCGCCCGCCAGAAGCGCCGCACCGAGCAGGGTCAGCCGGTGGAAAAGAGGCAGATAGCGCGGCATGGTTGCCTCCCGGCATGACGGACGGGCCCATACTGGCCGATCCGCCATGCTTCTCAAGAGGCCGGCGCGGAAAGAGCCGGCCGCATGTCGGCCTCAGCCCGCCTTGTGCAGTGCGAGGAGGCGGATTTCCGTCAGCAGCGCGTCGACGCCGCCGAGCAGGAAGCCGGCGGTCTTCTCGTCGACGAACACCCCATCCTTGATCTTGTCGGCGACACCGGGAATGGCGAGGTGGGGATAATCCACCACGCGCCCGCCGGCGGCGGCGAGCGATTCACGCACCTGCGCCTGCGCGCGGATACCGCCGGTGGAACCGGGCGAGGAGGTGACGACCAGCACCGGCCGGCCGCGCAGAGCGCCCTTGCCAAAGGGGCGCGAGCCCCAGTCGATGGCGTTCTTCAGCGCGCCGGATGTGCCGTAATTATATTCCGGCGAGGTGAAGATGACGCCATCCGCCGCCGCGATGGCCGCGCGCAACGCCGCAGCGCCCGCCGGCGGGGTCTGCGTGTCCTCGTCCTGATTGTAGAGCGGCACGTCGTTGAGCGTGAAGACGTCAAGATCGGCCTTGGGCGCGAGCGCGGCCTTCAGGGCCAACAGCACGGCCGTGCTGTGGGCGCCGGCGCGCAGGCTGCCGGAAATGCCGAGAAGCTTGGGGCGGGTCGTCATGTCGCGAAACTCCAGATCATCAGGCGCGCGCCGGGGGGCGCCGCGCGTCACGCTAAATCTCCGCTGTTCAGGCCCGCCGCTCAAGCGCCGGGACGTGCATTCCTGCAATCTTCCCCATGCATGACTGAAACCAAACAGTCCATCATGCAATCCTGCACTACAGGCGGCCCCGCCCGCATCCGCCGTTTCGCATTGCGGCAAAGCGTGTTACCGATTGAAGGCGTTGCGTAGCAGGAGGGCCGTCGCCCTTGATCTTGACCGACCGCGACATTCTCGACGCGCTCAAGGACGGGGCGCTGAGCATCGATCCGGTTCCGCCGGCGGATTTCTACGCGCCGAACGGCGTGGATCTGCGGCTCGATAGCCGCCTCACGCTCTACCGCGCCGTGGCCGCGGGCGAGGACCCGGTGATCGACCCGGCGCGACCGGGCTACAGCTTCCGCGAGGCCATCACCCGGATGGCCGACGATATCGAGATCGGCGGGGAAGGCTTCGTGCTCGATCCCGGCCGGCTGGTGCTGGCCTGGACGCTGGAGCGGGTGGACCTGCATCCCGGCGCACGGCTCGCCGCGCGCGTCGAGGGCAAGAGTTCGCTGGCCCGAATCGGGCTCATCGTCCATCTGACCGCGCCCACCATCCATGCCGGATCCACCGGTCGCATCCAGCTTGAGATCATCAATCTGGGTCCCCGTCCCATCCGCCTGCGGACCGGGATGAAGGTGTGCCAGTTGATTCTCGAGCAGACGCTGGGCGTGCCGCAGCGTGGCTATGGCGGGCAATTCGCCGGCCAACGCGCGGCGGAGTGAGAGCGGGCGTGCGCTCTCAGCGCCCGCCGGCCCGCATCTTGCGCGCGGCGTAACGCTCGTCGCGCTTGGCCTTCTGCGCGGCGGCCTCGGCGGTGGCGCGCTCGGCCTCGGCAGCGGCGTGAGCAATGGCGGCCTCGCGGGCGGCGATCTCGGCAGCCGCGTCCGCGGCGGCCTTGGCGGCGGCGGCCTCGCGGGCGGCGATCTCGGCGGCGGCGGCGGCTTCCGCGCGCGCGATGCGGCGCGCCTCGCGGGCCTCTTCCACGGCCTTGCGCTCGGCCATGCGGGCGAGGACGGCCGGATCGTCCTTGCTCGGCCGGGCCTTCAGGCGGTCAAGCAGACGTGCCTTGGCAGCGGCGGAGTTCTGGCGGCGGTCTTCGAAGCTATCAATCGTTTTCATGGCCGTTCTTTAACCCGAGAGCGCGCCGACGGCAATAACCAGCCTGCAAAACCGTGCATTGACAGGCGCGGGCAGCGACGTCGTTTCGCGCCGCGATCCGGCCGTTCGGGGCTGCGCTTTCGCGTTCCCGCTGGTGTCGCGTCAAGAGCCGCGGAGACCTCAATCCCGGACACCTCAATCCCGGACACCTCAATCCCGGAGACCTCGCAAGCTATGTATTCCTGTCCGTCGCCTGGGGGGCCTCCTTTCTCGCGGCCAGCCGGGTGGTGCCCGCCTTCGGCTGGGCCGGCGCGGTCTCCTTCCGCGCGCTCATCGCCTCCGCCACGTTGTTCCTCGTGGCAAGGGCGATCGGGCGCCGGCTGGACTTCAGCTTCGGCATCGTGCCGCTCATCATGGCCGGCGTCACGGCCGTGGCGGGGCAACTTGCGCTTCTGTCCTACAGCCTGCCGCTGATCGGCACCGCCATGTCGGCCAGACTGGTCGCCATGATCCCGCTGTTTTCCATGCTCATCGCCCGCCTCCGGGGGTGGAGCGCCCCGGTCCGGCCGATCACGCCGGACGTCATCACCACGATCGGCCCGACACGGCGATCAGCGTCGAATTCGCGGTGACGGGCGTCGCGGTGCTCATCGGCACGCTGCTGCTGGGCGAGCATCTGACGCCCGTGCAGATGGCCGGCGGGGCGGCCATCGCCTTCGGCTGCGCGCGGGTGCTCGGGTTGGTGCTCGGGCTGGTGCCCGGCCGGCGCGGACGCGTACCGGCTCGGGCGTTTTCGGGCGAGGCGGATTCCGCGTCAGCGGAGGTGCGCTAGCTCCCGAGCAGGGTCGAGCGGTTGAGCCGGCGCAGCGCGAGGTCCGCCCGCTCGGCGTCGCGGCGCGTCTTCTCCACGCTGTCGCCGGTGAACTTGAGGTGGCGGTGCGCCGCCTCCTCGGCGGCCGCCGCCTCGGCGTTGATCACCGCGAGGCCCAGCGCCTTGTGCTGGGCCAGGAGGTCATCGCGGAAGGCGGGATGCGCGAACAGGCTGGTGCGGTTGAAGAAGATGTCCCGCCGCAGCATCTCCGAGAAGGCCCGCATCACATGCAGGATGACAAGGTTGTGCGAGGCGGCGTAGATCAGCCGGTGCAGCACGAGATCGGCCTCGGCCTCGCGGGTGGGGTCCTCGGCGCGGTGGGCTGTCTCCATCTCGGCGAGGCAGTCGCGGATGGCCTCGCGCTCCGGCTCGGTGGCGCGGATCGCGGCGAGCCCGCTGGCCGTCGTCTCCACCGCCGCGCGGTACTCGAAATAGTCCGCCGTCACCGCCTCATTGGATTGCAGCAGCCCGGCCAGCGGATCGGTGAGGCCGGCGAGAAACTGCGTGACCCGCGTGCCCTCGCGGCCGGTCGACAGCAGCCCGCGCGTCTCCAGTATCGCGAGCGCGTCGCGCAGCGAGGGGCGGGAGACATCGAGCCGCTCGGCGAGGTCGCGCTCGCTGGCGAGTTTCTCGCCCGGCCGCAGCACGCCCTCCAGAATGAGCCGCTCGAGGTGCCCGGCAATGGCCTCCGCCAGCTTCGGAGTCTTGAGCCGCTCAACCATGGTGTCCTCCCCTGCCCCTCCCTGCCCCTTGTTCCTACGCCATTTTTCCGCGCCGCGCACATCGCGCATTGTTGGCACCGTGCGACCAAAGCCCAAGGCACAGACCGATTGACTTGACTGGTAAAACGAATTTACCAGACTGGATGTTCACAACCGCAAGCTCCCACCCTCGCCGGGGCCACCTGCCGGGAGCGCGAACGGAGAGGCACGCTGCCCCACCCGTCCCGCAGGCGCCGCCCCTCGCCGGGAGCGGCGCCCCGTGATCGGCGAGGGGCACCCCGCGCAAGGGCCGTGGGGCATCCATCATTGACGTCCGATGGGGGAGGCGTATGAGCCTGCCCCAAAAGCCTGCGCAGGGGAAAGCGACCCATGGCCACCGTCACCAATATCCAGGACCTCCGGCAGATCGCGATGCGCAAGGTGCCGCGCGCCATCTTCCATTATGCCGACCGCGGCTCCTATGACGAGGTGACGCTGAAGGCCAACAAGGCCGACCTCGCCGCCATCCCGCTGCGCCAGCGGGTGATGATCGACGTGTCCGACCGTTCCACCGCCACCACGATGATCGGCGAGAGCGTGGCGTTGCCGCTTGCCATCGCGCCCACCGGGCTCACCGGCCTGTTCCACGGCGACGGCGAGATTCACGGCTGCCGTGCCGCCCATGCCGCCGGCATCCCCTTCACCCTCTCCACCATGTCGATCTGCTCGATCGAGGACGTGGCGGCGGCGGTGTCGAAGCCGTTCTGGTTCCAGCTCTATGTGATGCGGGACCGCAAGTTCTCCGAATCGCTGATCGAGCGCGCCAAGGCGGCGAAGTGCTCGGCGCTGGTGCTGACGCTCGACCTGCAGATCCAGGGCCAGCGGCACATGGACATAAAGAACGGGCTCGCCGTTCCGCCCAAGCTGACGCTGGCCAACGCCATCGACATCGCCACCAAGCCGGCCTGGGCGCTCAGCGTGCTGATGGGCAAGCGCCATTCCTTCGGCAATCTCGCGGTGCGCAAGGAGAGCGACAGCCTCACCACGCTGTCGCAGTGGATCGCCGGCCAGTTCGACCCCTCGCTGTCCTGGAAGGACGTGGAATGGGTGCGCTCGCTGTGGCCGGGCAAGCTCATTCTCAAGGGCGTGCTGGACGTCGAGGACGCGAAGATCGCGGCGCAGGCCGGCGCCGATGCCATCGTGGTGTCGAACCATGGCGGGCGCCAGCTCGACGGGGCGGTCTCGTCCATCTCGGCGCTGCCGAAGATCGTCGACGCCATCGGCGGCGGCAAGAGCGAGATCTGGTTCGACGGCGGCGTCACCTCGGGTCAGGACATCCTCAAGGCCCGCGCGCTGGGCGCGCAGGGCTGCATGATGGGCAAGGCCTTCCTGTGGTCGCTGGCGGCGGGCGGCGAGGCGGGCGTCGCCAAGGCGATCGAAATCATGCGCCGGGAACTCGACGTCTCCATGGCGCTCACCGGCACCCGGGACATCAACCAGGTCGACAAAAGCGTGCTCGCGCTCTGAGGCCGGTACGGACGGCCCCATGGCGAGACTGGCCCTGTATCCGCCCGGCCGTTGTCAGCGCTTGCGCGGTGATGCGGCCGACGGCGCCGCCTCTGCCTTGACGGGCGGGGCCTTCGGCGTCCGCCGTGTCGCCCCGCGCGGCAGGCGCAGCGGCCAGCGCACCATGTGATCGACGAAATCCTGCAGCGGCAGGTCGTCTTCCAGCACGGCGACCTTGCCACGCACCGAGACCCCGACCTGGTGCACCGTGTCGCGGTCACCCGAGACCAGATGGTGCCACCAGTAGAGATCGCGCCCCTCCTCCACCAGCCGGTAGGCACAGGAGGTCGGCAGCCAGTCGATGGCCCGCACGGTCTGCGGCGTCAGGCGCACGCAATCGGGCACGACCGCCTGCCGATTGGGGTAATCGCGGCAGCGGCAGCCATCCTCGTCGAGCAGCTTGCAGCCGATATCGGTATAGGCGATCGCCTCGGTGTCCTCGTCCTGCAGCTTCACAAGGCAGCAGCGCCCGCACCCGTCGCACAGGCTCTCCCATTCGGCGGAATCCAGTTCCTCCAGCGACTTGGTGCGCCAGAACGGCTCGGCAATATCGGACGTCATGCGACCTTCGCAGGAGAAGCGGACCAAAACGCCGGCGGCTTCATCAACCGGCAATCAAACCTTAGATAGCGTCGGGCTTCCATTGAAGCGAGCCCTCACGCGCCACTCGTCGCCGCGCGAGGGCTCGGCTATAAGGCAGTCATACCCGGATCGACGCCGACGGGCACCCGGGCATGGCCGGGCGCGTATCCGGCTTTCGAGTGCCGGGCCTTTGGGGCCGGCCAGTTGACGACCGGCCAGTTGACGACCGGCCCTGGAGTATCGGCCTTGGAGTATCGGGCTTGAGCGACACGCCGCAGGATGTTTCCCCCGACCCGCCGCCGGCCGGGCCGACACCGCCGCGCGCTCCGCGCCCGCGCGGCAACCGGCGGCTGCGGAACTTCCTGCTCGCGCTCGATTCCTGGATCGATTCGACCATCTATGCCAGCGGCATCGGCCTGCGCGCGTTCTGGGATGCGTTCGTCGCCTTCACCGAGCGCTTCAACGTGCAGGGCCCGGTGCGCCTCGCCATCTCCCTCGCCTCGACCGGCATGAGCTGGGGGGCGATCGGCGCCGTGCTCATGCTGGCGCTGGCCGTGCCCGCCTTCCACGAGACCTCGGACGACTGGCTGAAGCGGGCCGAGCTGTCCGTCACTTTCCAGGACCGCTACGGCAACATCATCGGCGAGCGCGGCATCCGCCACAATGACACGGTGCCGCTGGAGGAATTTCCCGATCACCTCATCAAGGCGGTGCTGGCCACCGAGGACCGGCGCTTCTACGACCATTTCGGCATCGACATTCCCGGCACCTTCCGCGCGGTGCTGTCCAATGCGCGCGCCGGCGGCGTGGTGCAGGGCGGCTCCTCGCTGACCCAGCAGCTCGCCAAGAACCTGTTCCTCTCCAACGAGCGCACGCTGGAGCGCAAGATCAAGGAAGCGTTCCTGGCGCTGTGGCTGGAATTCCATCTCACCAAGAACCAGATCCTGAAACTGTATCTCGACCGCGCCTATATGGGCGGCGGCACTTTCGGCGTGGACGCGGCGGCGCAGTATTATTTCGGCAAGTCCGCCCGCGACGTGAACCTCGCGGAGGCCGCCATGCTGGCCGGCCTGTTCAAGGCGCCGTCGAAATTCGCGCCCCATGTCAACCTGCCGGCCGCGCGCTGGCGCGCTTCCGTCGTGCTCGACAACCTCGTCGATGCCGGCTTCATGACCGAAGGCCAGGTGTTCGGCGCCCGCCGCAACCCGGCAACGCCGGTCGACCGCAAGCAGGACGACGTGCCGGAATATTATCTCGACTTCGCCTTCGACCAGGTGAAGCAGATCGTCGACAAGCTGCCGCGCAGCTATGCCGAGCGCTCCTTCCTGGTGCGCACCGCGCTCGACCCCAATATCCAGAAGGCCGCCGACCTCGCGATCCGCGACAGCCTCAAGCAGTTCGGCAAGGATTACGGCGCCAAGCAGTCCGCCATGGTGGTGATGGAGCCGAACGGCGCGGTGCGCGCCATGGTGGGCGGGCGCGACTATGGCGAGAGCCAGTTCAACCGCGCCACCGATGCGCTGCGCCAGCCCGGCTCGTCCTTCAAGCCCTATGTCTATACCGCCGCGCTGATGACCGGCAAATACACGCCCGACACCATCGTGGTCGACGGGCCCATCTGCATCGGCAACTGGTGCCCGCAGAATTACGGCCGCTCCTATGCCGGCCGCATTCCGCTCATCACCGCCCTCACCCGCTCGCTGAACACCGTGGCGGTGAAGCTGGCGGAGGCGATCGGGCGCGGGCGCATCGTCGATCTCGCCCATGCCATGGGCGTGAAGAGCGAATTGAAGATCACCCGCGCGCTGCCGCTGGGCGCCGCCGAAGTGACAGTGCTGGACCAGACGACCGGCTATGCCGTGTTCGCCAATAACGGCATGTCGGTCGACCCGCACACGATCATCGACATGCGCACCCCCGCCGGCGAGCCGGTGTGGAACTTCGACCGCGACGGCCCCAAGCCGCACCGGATCATCCCCGAAAACATCATCGGCATGATCAACCCGATGCTGAACAGCGTGGTGGAGAACGGCACCGGCCGGCGCGCCCGGCTGCCGGGGGTGAAGGTGGCCGGCAAGACCGGCACCACCAACGCCTATCGCGATGCCTGGTTCGTCGGCTTCACCGGCAATTATGTCGGCGCCATCTGGTTCGGCAATGACGATTACGCCCCGACCCGCAAGATGACCGGCGGCACCCTGCCCGCCATGACCTGGCAGAAGGTGATGGCCTTCGCCCATCAGGGCATCGAACTGAAGCCCCCGCCGAGCCTGGAGGGCCTGCCGGTGCCCAAGCTCGACGGCGCGGTGGCGAATGCCGAGGCGCTGCAGGTCGACGGCGTGCAGCGCCCCGTCACGCTGTCCCCGGCTGCCGCCCGGCAATTGATGACGCTCTCCAGCCGCATGCGCGAGGCGGCGGGACAGCCGATCCGCCGGCCCACCGCCGCCGCCGATCCCGGCCAGATTCCGGCCCCCGTGCCCAGTGCGGGGGCGAGCGGCAGCAATTGAGACGATGTCGCGAACACGGCCCCGCCGAGGAAGACGGCCGTGCCGATCCGGATGGCGGAGCGATCGCGAGACCTTGCCGATTGACCTTCCCGCTTCCAGTGCCCATGCATGAGCGTTCCCGCGTTCCATCGGATTGCCCGAAACCGTGCGTTCCCTCCTCTTCATCCTGACGCTCGCCATCGGCGCCGCCGTCGGCCTCGGCCTGACCTGGTTCACCACGGTCAAGGGCTATGGTCCGGCGTCGATCCGCTCCGGCGCCTGGGAGGCCTGGCCCAAGGCGGGGGCGGAGGATGCCGATCCCTATGCGCGGGCCGCGCTCGCCCGCGCCGGCGAACTGCCGCTGGAACTGGCCGACGGCCTCGCCTTCGTCGCCAGCACGGACGATGCCGGCATGCCGCTGGACGGGCGCTGCGACATCCGCCTTACCGGCAGCCTGCCGCAGGCGCGCTTCTGGACGCTCACCGTCACCGACCCGCGCGGCCGGCTGATCGACAACCCGGCCAAGCGCAGCGGCTTCACCAGCCCGGAAGTGGTGTGGAACCGGGATGGCACGCTCGACCTGCTGCTGGGCCCGCGCGCCCGGCCGGGCAACTGGCTGCCGACCGGCGCGCGCGAGCGCATCGTGCTGACGCTGCGGCTCTACGATACGCCGGTCGGCCTTGCCCGCCGCACCAGCGACGCACCGGCCATGCCGCGCCTGGTGACGGAGCGCTGCCCATGAGCGAATACGCAATGCGCCCCGTCCCCCGCCTTGCAACGGGGGGAAGGTCTTGATGAAAAGGCTGATCGTGCCGATCCTCGCCGGCCTCGTGCTGGGCGGCATCGTGCATCTGGTGGGGGTGCTGATCCTGCCCTATCTCGCGGAGAAGGACGCCTATTCCCGCCTCTCGGCCATCGGCGACGTGAACACCGTCACCCCCATCGACGACCCGTCCTCGGAGGGCGCCGTGCTGCCGGCGAGCGATCCCGCCTTCGTCTCGGCCGTGTGCCTTTACGATCTCGGCGACGGGCCCCTGAAGATCCGCGTGCCGACGACCGAGGACTACACTTCCATCTCCTTCTATACGCGCTACGGAATGCCGTTCTACGCCATCAACGACCGCTCGGCCGGCCGCAGCGTCATCGAACTCGACTTGATGAACGCCAAGCAGAAAGCCGCGCTGCCGGAGAATGACGAAGTCACGGTGGCCGACCGTCTGGTGGTCGAATCACCCAGCGACGAGGGCGTCGTGCTCATTCGCGGACTGGTTCGCGAGCGTAGCGCCCGCGAGGCGATCAAGGCGCTGGTGGATGCCGCCGGCTGCGACAGCCCGTCATAGGCTGCCGCTGGTCGGGGCCGGTCCGTGGCTACCGCCGGACGGCCGTTCGGGCACCTGCGCGCGCACGCGCTGGATCACCTGCAGGATCACGATTTCGCCGGTCGCTGCCTCACCGGTGACGGCGCCACCCGTCTCGCCCTCCCCCGCGCGCGGGGCGGCTTGCGGACGCGCGAGGCGTCGCCCGGCGTTCGAGGCATGGCAAACGGCACGATCACGCCCATCTCGCCCTCCGCGGGGTTGCACGGATTCACGCCAGCCGATCCCGCCGTCACGGGGGCGGATCGGCGGGGAAGGCACGTTTTTCCGCAGGGTTAACCCAATTGGTCCCGTAACGGACGTTCATGGTTAACGCCTTTCTAACGTTCCACGCCTAGCTTGGTTTCGCGGAACGGCGCGCGACGCCGGAATCATTTCATCAGACAATTTCATCCCTATGCCCCCTGCGACCGGTTCCGGCCTCAAACTCCTGATCGAGGAAGCACGTCGCCGGCACGAGGACACCCGGCCGGACATGCTGCGCGCGCTTGTCGGGCTGTATCTGCGCCAGCCGTCGCACAATGCCGACGAGCAGACCCGTTTCGCCACGCTCGCCCGTCACCTGATCGCCGCGGTGGATGCACCCGCCGCCGCCCGCGCGCTGCGCGAGATGGCACCTCGCCGCGATCTGCCGCGCGATTTCGTGCTCGACCTCATCGACGGGCCGATCGCGCTGGCCGGCCCGATGCTGCGCCTGTCACCGGTTCTGGACGAGGAAGACCTTGCCGCGCTGGTGGACCGGGCGAGCCCGGATCAACTGGCCGCCATCAGCGCCCGTCGCGAGGTCTCGCCGGCGCTCGCCAAGCGGCTGGCGGCGCGCATGCACCGGGCCGGGGCGCCGGCGCGAGAGCCGCACCCGGCTGTCGCGACGGCGCTCGATACGGCCGCCTTGACCGCCGAGATTGTCGCCGGCATCGCCTCGGAACTCGCCGCCGCGTTTCCCGAACGCCCCGCCGCGCCCGACCAGGGTGAACCGCGCGATACGGCCGCGCCCGACGGCGACCCGCGCATCGCCCCTCCCCCGGCAGTTTCGCGGCTCGACTATCTCGCCGCCTCGCCGGAAGAGCGCGCAGCGCTGGTCGCCCGCCTCGTCACCCTGCCGCCTCTCTCGCTGGCCGAGCGGGTGGCGGCGGCCGACGGCACTTTCACCGACGCGCTGCTCGATCTGGCGAAAGCCGCCGAACCCGCCGGCATCGCCGCCCTGATGGAGGCGGCGCTGGGCGTGACGCGGGAGAACGCGGCGCGCATCGTCGCCGACGAGACGGGGCAGGCCCTCGCGGTCGCCGCGCGCGCGCTGGGTCTCTCCTTCGCCGTGCTGTCGCGCGTGCTGTTCCGCCTGCACCCGGCCACCGGTCGCTCGGCGGCGGAAATGAGCCGGCTGGCCGACATGTTCGACGGGTTGCCGCTGGCCAGCGCGCAACATCTGGTCGCGAGCTGGCGCGGCGGCCGGCGGATGGCGCGCGAGCGGGGGGAGGACGCCCCGTCCATGCGCAGCTATGGCCACGCCCGCGCCACCCCCGTTACCGCCTCCGATTCGGGCGAGGCGCGCCAGCAGGGTTGATCGCGCGCTCACCGACGTCGGTGGATCAGTCGCGCGCGAGTTCGAGGAAATGCCGCCCCTCGCGATCCTCGATCTCGACGAACCACAGGTCGGGATCGAAGCGGATCTCCTTCGCCATGCGCTCCTCGGCCGCGCTCTCGGGCGAACCGGGCGGCACCAGCGGCGCGAAAAGCCGCTCGCCGGGCACCGCCACCTCGGCGAGCGAGGGCAGCGCGGGCCCGAACAATCCGGCCTTGCCGTCGAGCGTCGCGATCTTCACGAAGATGGCGCCGGCATCCTCGGCGCCACGCCGGCGCACGGCGGCGAAGGCGCCCACGCCATGAGCCCGGCGGATCAGCGCGGAAACCCAGATGCCGCTTTTCAGACGCATGGCGTCCCCCTCGCGGTCAACCGCCGCCTATTGAATCTGCAGGCCGGCAATGGCGTTCAGCTCGCGCACCACGCGGTCGGAAATCTCGCCGGTCACCGGCAGGCGGCGGTCGCGTTCGAAACGCTGGATCGCCTCGCGCGTCGCCTCGCCCGGGCGGCCATCGACGCGAATCGGGCCGTAGCCGAGCCGGGCGAGCGCCTTCTGCACCTCCATCACGCGCGGCGAGGCCCCGACCTCGGCCGGGGGCACGACCGCGGCGGCAGGCGCTGCGGCGGCGACATTGGCGGGCGGCAGCAGCGGCGCGGCGCCAGCCGGGGCTGGCGCAGGCGCAACCGCGGCAGCCGGCGCGCGCGGCGGCTGGGTGGGCCTGGCCGGCGGCAATGGCGCGGCAGCGGGTGCGGGCGTGAGGTTCATCGGCGCCGCGACGGCCGGCGCATCGGAATGGCTGGCGGGCGCCTGCGGCTGGGCGGGCGGCGGCGCGGCCGGCGCGGGGGTCGGCAGCGGGGTGGAATCGCCCGCCACGGCTGCCGCGGCGGCGGCCAGAAGATCGGTCGGGAGGGAGCCGGTGACGGAGGCGGGGGCCGCGCGCCGCGCGCCATGTATCACCAGCGCATTGCCGAGAATCGCCGCGCTGGCGAGAGCCGCAAGGAACAGCATGATCGTATCGGACGTGCGCCGCCCCGGCCGGCTGGGCTGGTGGGCCACGACGCGCTCGCCGTCGAGGTCGATCTCGTCGACCAGCAGATCGCTTGCGTAGGACCTCGGCATGGCATCCCGAACCGACGCGCCCCCCTGGCGCGGTGTCGTCCGACACTGCCACGAGAGGCTTAAGCGAACCCTAAGGCCGGAATTTTGCTTAACAAGCGCTTGCCTCAATCGCGCAATTTCACGCGTTGCCGACATCGGTTGGGCAACCTGATGCCGTTATCCTGTGGCCTTGAGGATCCTCCGCGAGGCCGCGGGAAGCGCCATGTTCTTTTTGTTACGCGTCGCATTCTGGTTGACCATCGTCCTGCTGCTCCTGCCCAGCATTCCGGGCGGGCCCCTGCATGACGCCGCCGCCCCGAAGGACCAGCCGGTGGGCGCCATGGAGGCGCTGTCGGCCGCCACCTCGGCCATGGCGGATGCGAGTGGGTTTTGTGCCCGCCAGCCGCAGGCCTGCGCCATCGGCGCCGGGGTGATCCAGATGATCAGCGAGCGGGCGGAAGCCGGAGCGCGCTTCGCTATCTCCTATATTGCCGAGCAGATCGGCGAGGAAAAGCGCCGCGCCGCCGCCCGCGCCACCGGGACGCCGAGCGGCGACACGCTGACCACGCGCGATCTCAGCCCGGAATGGCAGGGCCCGATCGCCCCGGGCGGGCTGCCGAACGAGACATCGGCATCCGTGCCGGCCGGCAGCCCAGGACCGGCCTCCTCCCCGCCCGCCGTGCCGCTGCCGCCCAAGCGACCGGCCTGACCACGCGTCCGGCCTGACCACGCCTCCGGCCAGACCGCGCGCCGGAGCGCGGCCCCGGCGCACCGGGCGAAGGCCCCACCATTGCACTCGCCCCCCCGCCGCCCCTATATGCGTCCGGCGAGGCGCACATGACGACATCGAGCATTGACCGCATCATCGAGGATTTCGAGCTTCTCGATAATTGGGACGACCGCTACCGCTATCTCATCGAGCTGGGGCGCACGCTGGCGCCCTTTCCCGAGGCGGAGCGCAGCGATGCCAGCAAGGTGCAGGGCTGCGCCAGCCAGGTGTGGCTGGTGAGCCGCGCGACCCCTGACGACGCGGGAACCCGCCTCGCTTTTCTCGGCGATTCCGATGCGCATATCGTGCGCGGTCTCATCGCCATTCTGATGGCGCTCTATTCGGACCGCACGGCGCCGGAAATCCTCGCCGCCGATCCCGCCACCGTCTTCTCCCGCATCGGCCTCAAGGACCATCTGACGCCGCAGCGCTCCAATGGCCTGCGCTCGATGGTCGAGCGCATCCGGGCCGACGCGCGCCGCGCGCTCGCCACCCCGGCGCACTGAACTTTCCGCTCGGCTACAGCGACGGGCGGCCCTCCGCGCTCCAGGCCCGAATGGGCCCGGCACGCTCGGGGCCCCGCGCGGCGACGGCGAGGCCATAATGGCGTGCCAGCCGGTCGAGGCCGAGACCGAGCACCACCTTGGCGGTGCGCGCCGGCCAGCCGCGATCCTGCTCCACCTGCTCCAGCCCTTTCAGGAAGCAGCACACATCGGTGAGCAGGCCGGCAAATTCCGGGCCGGCGGCCTCCAGTGCCGCGCTCACCCGCTGACGCGCCGCCAGCGCCGCCTCTGACGGCGTGAGACCGGCGGACGGCCCGCGCCTTCCGCTGCGCCCCACCGCCTCCCAATCCGCCGTCAGGCGCGGCATCATCTGCGCGCGGGTGAAATCGGCCCGCAGCCGCTCCCCCGCCACCAGCTGGGCCGCGCCGACCAGCGCGCTGCCATTGCGTCCGCGCCGGCGGGCGAGCCAGCCGAGCGGGCTTTCCTCCAGATCGACCAGTACCTGCGTGGCGACACCGTCGACCGCCACCTCCACTCGCTCCAGCCGACGCTCAGCCATGGCGGAGATCCTCCCGGCGGGCGGCCTCGCGGGTGATGATGTCTTCCAGGCGGGCGATCCGCTGGTCCCAGACCGCCTGCTCGCGCCGCTCCTCCACCCGCCGGCAGGCATGGGCGACGGTCGAGGGGTGGCGCGCAAACCCCGCGGCCACCCGGCGGAGCGACAGCCCGAGCGCGACATGGGCGAGATACATGGCGAGGGCGCGCACGGCGGCGATGGAGCGCCCGCCGGCCCGGCCGAGGACGGCATCCGCCGGGTGGTCGGCGTCGGCGGCGGCAAGGTCAGCCGCCAGCCGGCAAAGCGCGCGGCACCGCGCGCGTGCGGCTTCTCCGGTTGCCGGAGGCGGCGGCAACGTTGCCCGCATGGTGGGAGCGGAGGAAGGGATCGCGATGTTGCCCATGAAGTCGAACTCCGTACCTAGGAATTTCAACCTACAACCTAGAGAGGTATTATTCAAGTGCAAGCGTCTAAAGTTGCATCGTTACCGCGACATCCGGATCCGCCGACCCCCGGCGACACAACCCACGGTATAGGAAAATTATCCGACACCTGTCGCCACGCACCCATACTGGCGGGCGTAGGCGGCGAGGTGGAACCATGACATTGACGCGCGGCAGGCGAGCGATCCGATCCATGCGGAGCGAGGAGCCGGAGGTTGCCATCGCGGCGCGGGCGGCGGCGCTGCGTCCGTTTATCGGAATCACGGTGGAGGAGCGGCGCACCGCCCTGCTCCGGCTGCTGCGGCAGGAGCGCCGGGCCTCGCGCAGCGGACATGGCTACGATGCCTCGCGCCACGCGGCGCTGCGCCGGCTCATGGCGGAAATGCAGGCTGCACCGGACCGGCTTCGCGGCCCGGGCGCGACAGCGCATAACGAAAAGGCCGCCCGGGCGGCCGGGCGGCCTCGTCAACTTCGTTAGGGCGCAGGCGAGCGCGGCGGATTCGCGATCCCGCAGGGATACCGTATCGGCATCGGCATCTGGCTCATTTCCGACGAACGCAGGTTCACGCGGATGAGCCAGGCCAGCATGCGGTGGCGATCCCTTCGACGAGGCGGACGCCTTGGCTCAGGTCCGAACGGTGCGGCGACGCTGCTGCCCGAGGCCCATTTCCTTGGCCAGGGCGGAGCGGGCGGCGGCGTAGTTCGGAGCCACCATCGGATAGTCGGCCGGAAGGCCCCACTTCTCGCGATACTGCTCGGGCGTGAGGTTGTACTGCGTGCGCAGGTGCCGCTTGAGCGACTTGAACTTCTTGCCGTCCTCCAGGCAAATGATGAAGTCCGGTGCAACCGACTTCTTCACGGGAACGGCGGGCTTGAGCGGCTCAGGCGTCAGCTCGACCTCGCCGGTCGTCACGCGCTGCAGTGCAATGTGCACTTCCGTCAAGAGAGCAGGCAGGTCACTGGCCAGGACCACATTATTGCTTACGTAAGCGGAGACGATATCGGCGGCCAGCTCGATATAGGTTGCGGCGTCCGTGGTGTCGCTCATGGCTCATTCTTCAAAGGATGTTGGTATACCGGAACGCCGATTGACGGCATCCACATGTACGCGTCTATTTCCACGACAATACGCTCAGTGCCAGCGCATACAATTTGTCGTTTGGATACGTATGGATAGATAGACTTCCGCGTGAGAACCCGCAAGGTATTTCACGCGCCGTTCGCATATTTTGTTCGTGACATCACCTGTTGCTGAACGCACAGTCGGCACGGTACCAAGCTCAACTGGATCCCGGCTATGCTTTTCACTCGGGGCAGCACGGCTTCGTGAGGCCGTCCCCGACTTGCCGCGCGGGGCAAGGCTTATTATCTCAATGGAAAACCGCCGGGGAATCCCATGAACGAGACCTTTCGCCGACCCAAAGTCGTGAAGACGGATGCCGAGTGGCGCGCCCTTCTGACGCCGGAGCAATACCGCGTCACCCGCGGCCACGGCACGGAATGCGCCTTCAGCGGCCCCTATCTGTCGCAGAAGGAAACGGGCACCTATAGTTGCGTGTGCTGCGGCGAGCCGCTGTTCCGCTCCGACACCAAGTTCGAATCAGGCACCGGCTGGCCCAGTTTCTTCCGCCCGATCGACGCCGGCGCCGTTACGGAAGTGCATGACCATTCCTATGGCATGCACCGCATCGAGGTGCGCTGCGCCACATGCGACGCTCATCTCGGCCACGTCTTCCCGGATGGTCCTCGCCCCACCGGAATGCGCTACTGCATGAACGGCGTCGCCCTCTCCTTCAAGGCGGACGCCGTGCAGGACGCCGCCTCGTGAGCAACGGCCAGCCGATGCCGGCCCCGCTGGTCCGCCATTTCCACGGCGAGACGCTTGTCGACCCCCATGCCTGGCTGCGCGCCGAGAACTGGCGCGAGGTGATGCGTGACCCAGCCGTGCTGGACGGCGGGATTCGCGCCTGGCTGGAGGCGGAAAATGAAGCCGCCGAGCGGTGGTTCGCCCCCCATGCCGGGCTGCGCCGCGCGCTGGTCGCGGAAATGCGCGCCCGCATCAAGGAAGATGATTCCTCGGTGCCGGCGGCGGACGGGCCGTTCGCCTATTTCACCCGCTTTCGCGAGGGCGGGCAGCATCCGTTGATCTGCCGCCGCCCGGCCGGCGCCATCGCCGGCGAGACCATCCTGCTGGATGGCGACGCCCTCGCCGAAGGCAAGGCCTATTTCCAGTTCGGCGACGCCCGCCAGTCGCCGGACCACGCGCTCTATGCCTGGACCGCCGACGAGGCCGGCTCGGAATATTACACGCTGCGCGTGCGCGACGTGACGGCGGGAACCGACCTTGCCGATGTGGTGGACGAGACCACCGGCGACGTGCTGTGGAGCGCCGACGGCGCCTATCTCTATTATATCCGCCGCGACGCCGAGCACCGGCCGAGCTTCGTCTATCGCCACCGGCTCGGGGCCGATCCGGCCGAGGACACGCTGATCTACGAGGAGCCGGACAAGGGCTTCTTCGTCTCGCTCGGACGTACGCAATCGGGTCGCTTCGGCCTTATTTCCTGCGGCGATCACGACACCAGCGAGATCTGGCTGCTCGACCTCGCGGCCCCGCTCGACGCGCCGCGGCGGGTGGAGCCGCGCGAGCCGGGCCTTCGCTATGGGGTGGAGCACCATCCCTCCCTCGGCGGCGTCGACAGCCTGATCATCGAGACCAATGCCGACGGGGCCGAGGACTTCAAGATCGTCGCCGCCCCGCTCGCCAGCCCCTCGCGCGCCCACTGGCGCGACCTCGTGCCGCATGTGCCGGGGCGGCTGCTGCTCTCCGTCAGCGTGCTGCGCGGCCATCTCGTGCGGCTGGAGCGCGAGGACGGGCTGCCGCGCATCGTCGTGCGCGCGCTGGGCGATGGCGCGGACCCTGCCGGCGCGGAACATGCGATCGCCTTTGCCGAGGAAGCCTATTCGCTCGGTTTCGATCCCGGCTACGGCTTCGACAAGACCGAGATCCGCTTCACCTACTCGTCCATGACCACGCCGTCCGAAGTGTGGGACTATGACGTGGCGAGCCGCGCGCGCGTGCTGCGCAAGCGGCAGGAAGTGCCCTCCGGCCACGATCCGGACCGCTACGTCACCCGCCGCCTGATGGCGCCGGCCAAAGACGGCGAACTCATTCCGGTGTCGCTGCTCTTCGCCAAGGACACCCCGCTCGACGGCTCGGCCCCGTGCCTGCTCTATGGCTACGGCGCCTATGGCATCTCGATTCCCGCGAGTTTCTCGACCTCGCGCCTCTCGCTGGTCGATCGCGGCTTCGTCTATGCCATCGCCCATATTCGCGGCGGCACGGAAAAGGGCTGGCGCTGGTACCGTGAAGGCAAGCTGTCGAAGAAGCCCAACACGTTCAGCGATTTCATCGCGGCCGCCGATCACCTCGTCGCGCAGGCCATCATCGCGCCGGACCGCATCATCGCCCATGGCGGATCGGCCGGCGGCATGCTGATGGGCGCGGTGGCCAATATGCGGCCGGAGCTTTTTGCCGGGCTCATTGCGGAAGTGCCATTCGTCGATGTGCTCAACACCATGCTCGACGACACGCTGCCGCTCACCCCGCCGGAATGGCCCGAATGGGGCAACCCGATCGCCGACCGCGCGGCCTTCGACACGATCCGCGCCTATTCGCCCTATGACAATGTCACGCCGCGGAACTACCCCGCCATCTTCGCGCTGGCAGGGCTTACCGACCCGCGCGTGACCTATTGGGAGCCGGCCAAGTGGGTGGCGAAGCTGCGCGCGACCCGCACGAACCGCGCGCCGCTGCTGCTGCGCACCAATATGGAAGCCGGCCATGGCGGCGCCGCCGGGCGCTTCGACCGGCTGGAGGAGACGGCGCAGGTCTATGCCTTCGCGCTGGAAATCGCCGAACAGCCTGAACCGGCAGGCCTGCACCCGCTGGCCTGAGGCAGAAGACCCGCGTTCGCGGCATAAAAAAGGGGCGCCGCACGGCGCCCCTTTTCGCATCCAGCATCCGAGGCTTCAGGCGTCGCTGCGGGCGGCGGCGCCGGAGACGTGATCGCGCAGTTGCTGCAGCGAGGCGAAGCGCACGGTTCCATCCGGCAGATCGGCCTCGATCGAGCCGTCGGAATAGAGCTTGTAGTTCATGCCGGCGATGGTGCCGGCCTTGAGCACCTTCACGTCCGGCGCCAGCGGCTCGTCGTCGGCCAGCAGATCGACGTCGCTGAGGAAGGACGGCGCGGCCGCCGGCGGGGCGGCGAATTCCGGCCGGGGGCCGGGCTCGCGTGCCGGCGCCAGCGGGGCGGGCTCCGGAACCGGCGGCTCGGGCTGGCGCGGTTCATCGAAGAACAGCGGGGCCAGTACCGGCGCGGGGGCCGGCGATTCCGGGATGCGCGGCGGCTCAGACGGGCGGTGCTCCATCGGCCGGGCCTCGGCCGCCGGGATATCGATCGGGCGGGCCTCGACCGATCGGGTCTCGGTGAGCCAGGAATCCGGCAGGCGCGGCTCCGGCGCCTTTGCCTCCGGCATGCGGTGCTCCGGGATGCGGGGCTCACCCATGCGAGGCTCGGCCATGCGGGGCTCCGGGATGCGGGGCTCGGTCATGCGGGGCTCGGCCCGTCCGTCGTCGAAGCCCATCGGCGCGGGGGGCGCGCGCTCCGCGGCCACGCCGTGCAGGGTGCGCAGGAAGCCCGGCAATTCGCGCGGCGCCTCCGCGGCGGGACGGGGCGCCGGCTCGGCGACGGGCCGCGGCACGGGCTCTGGCACGAATTCCGGCTCCGGCGCGAATTCCGGCTCGGCGATGAAATCGGGCTCCCGCGCGGGCTCCTCGACCCGTTCCGGCTCCGGTACGATATCGGTTTCCGCCTCGCGCTTGCGACGGAACCAGGAGGGCAGGATGCTGCGCGGCTGGGCCGTCTTGCGCTCCGCCGGCTCGGTCGTCCGCTCCGCAGGCTCCTCGTATTCAGGCTCCTCGTAGCGCGGCTCGGGCTCCGCCGGCATGTCGAAGGCCCGCGACGGGACGGGCTTCGCCACGGGCGCCGGCGGGGGAGCCGGCATCGGGGCCGGCGGCCGCGCGGCCACAGGCTCGTGACCGGCGGCGCGGGTCTCATGCGCCGCCACATGCGCCGCAAGCCGCGTCTCCGGCGGCAGAGGGCGCGCGTCCGGCGCGCTCGAGCGCGCCTCGGGCGCCGGGGCGCGGGCGCTGGAACGCGGCGGCACCATTTCCGGCGCGGGCGCAGACGGCGCGAAGACCGGATCGAGGTCCGTCGCCATCAAGTCCAGTTCCTCGTCCACGACGGGGTGCATCTCGTCCTCGGGCTCGAAATGAACGACGCCATCGAGCCTGTGGGCGATCTCCACCAGGGCCCGATGCACGTAGCCGAGGGCGACGAGCAGCAGGCCGCCGACAAAGCCGAAGCTTCCCGCCGTCAGAATTGCCGCGCCCGACGCCGTCTTCGATGCGTCGAACCCGAGCGCCCCGAGCAGAAAACCGATCACGGCAATTGCTGCGCCGATGCCGATGAAAATTGCACTCATCACTCACTCCGCCCCTCGACCGATTCGTCTTCGGCCCCCGTGCTGACGAACTTTATGTACGAACAGCGTTTACCAAAGATTTCCAGGCGATTGCACCCTTTGGAGTCGACTTGCGACGATAACGACGCCTCATCGGCATCGGCGCGTGCCGATGCCAAGATTTTCGGCGTGCGCGATGCTTTCGGTTGTCGACCGTCACGGACGGCCCTATCTAGACATGGCCGATCCTCCTCGGTGCCAGCGCACCCGTGGAAGGCGCCGTCGCGGCGCGGCCGGTTTCATTTTGCGGAGACAGATTCCATGTCCTTCACGCTTCCCGAGCTTCCCTATTCCTACGACGCACTCGCGCCCTACATGTCGCGCGAGACACTCGAATACCACCACGACAAGCACCATCTTGCCTATGTCACCAATGGCAACAATCTGCTGAAGGGCACGGAATTCGAGGGCAAGTCGCTCGAGGAGATCGTCAAGGGCTCCTACGGCAAGATCCCCGGCCTCTTCAACAATGCCGGCCAGCACTATAATCACCTGCACTTCTGGAACTGGCTGAAGCCCAATGGCGGCGGCGCCATTCCCGGCGAGCTTGAAAAGAAGATCGTAGAGGATCTTGGCTCGGTCGAGAAGTTCAAGGAAGACTTCATTCAGGCCGGCGTCACGCAATTCGGTTCGGGCTGGGCCTGGCTGGCGCTGAAGGACGGCAAGCTCGTCATCGACAAGACCCCGAACGGCGAAAGCCCGCTGATCAAGGGCGCGACCCCGCTGCTCGGCGTCGACGTGTGGGAACACTCCTACTATATCGACTACCGCAACCGTCGCCCGGACTACCTCAAGGCGTTCGTCGAGAATCTGGTGAACTGGGACTACGTGGCCGAGCTTTATTCCAAGGCGGTCTGACAGCCCTGCCGGGGATCGCGGGCCGTCGGCACGATCAGCGTGCCGACGGCCCCTTTCTATGTCGCCCGGGCGGGCGGAAGCGTCAGCCGAGAATGTCGTATTTTCGCGGAACATAGCCCTTCACGCAGAAATCCATCCGGTAGTTCAGCGAATATTCCGAGCGCCACTGGTAGAGCCAGTTCTCGCACGCGTCCCGGGTCTTGAAGCAGCCCACGGCTGTGCGCCATTCATAGCGGTACATTCCGCCAAAGGCGTCGCGCTGGCCGGTGAAATGGCCGTACCACAGATCGGCGGCGGGAATGCTGGCCGCCATCGCCTTGCAGTCGCCGCCCTGAAACGTGCCGGTGAATTCATAGGCCCCGGCCGGCGCGGCCCCGAGCGCGGCCCCCGCCGCCAGCCCGGTGACGGCGACGATGATGCGCAATGAGCGTCTCATTGGCAGGCTCCTTTCTGCTGCGGCGCCGCACGGGATCGCCCGCTCAGAGCCAGCGAATCATCCGCAACAATGCAACCAGCCCCGCGCCGAGCAAACCGGCGATCAGCGTCACCGCCCAGAAGCCGTTCGGGTCCTGCGCGCCGGGAATGCCCTCCACATTCATGCCCATGAGGCCGGTGATGAGCGTCATCGGCGCGAACACCACCGTCACCGCGGCGAGGATCAGCATGGAATGGTTCATTTGCTCGGCGCGCCGCTCCACCATCTGGTCATAGATGACGGCGGCGCGGTCGCGCACCGAATCCAGTTCCTCGGCAAAGCGCGTCACCCGGTCCGCCGCCTCGCGCAGCCGGTTGCGGTCGCGCGGGGAGAGCCATTCGGCATCCTCCAGCGAGAAATGGTTCAGCGCCTCGCGCTGCGGTGCGATGTAGCGGCGCAGGATGATGGCGACGCGCCGCACCTCCGAGACCTTCACGCTGAGATTGGACAGCGTGGCGCTGAGCACCAGTTCTTCCAGTTCGTCCGCCTGTTCGGCCAGCGCGGTGATGACCGTGTCCATGCGGTCGACAAGGCGCATGGACAGGTCGGCGACGAACTCGCCCGGCGAGCGCGGCGCCCGGCCCCGCTGGATCGCATCCTCGAAATCGCCCACCGCCGACAGGGTGCGCTTGCGCACCGAGACGATGCGGTTGGGTTCCACCCAGAAGCGGATGGAATGCATCTCGTCCGGCAGCGAATAGGGCATCAGGTTGATGCCGCGCAGGTTCAGGAAGGCGCCGTTGTCGAACAGCGCGCAACGCGGGCGCGTCTCGGCCGCGGTCAGCGATTCAATGATGGACGGATCGATCAGGCTCTCGTCGTTCAGCCAGTTCTTCCCATAGCGGTGATCGAGCTGCTGCAGGTTGATCCAGTCGAAGCCGCGTCCGGAGGGAGCGCCGCGCCGTATCTCGTCCCAGCCGATGCGGCGGCCCGTGCCGGCGCCGTCGAAGGACCATGCCGAGATCAGGCCCTCACTATCGTAGTCGACCACGCGCTGCCCTCCGTGCCCGCGACATGAATGCGCGGTGAATGAGATAGATGGAATGCGTTCAGTTTGATGAACCTTTCGCAACAAACGGTTCAGTTCACCGTAAGCCGCCGGGGACTAGCTTTCCCAGCATGAACGGCCGATCCCGGCCGCGGGCGATTAGCAGAGTTCATCGAGGCCATCATGTTCAGCTTTGCCAGGTTCCGCTTTGCCACCACCACCAAGCTGGCCGCGCTCGCGCTGGCCGGCCTCACCCTCGCCTCCACCGTTCCCGCCGCCGCGGGCGGCTGGGATGGCGGCCCCGGCCCCCGCCATGGCTGGGGCGGGCCGGGCCCGCGCCACGGCTGGGGCGGCGGCGGCCCCGGCTGGGGACGTGGCCCCGGCTATTATTACGGCCCGCGCAACAATGGCGGCGCCGTGGCGGCCGGCATCATCGGCGGACTGGTGGTCGGCGGCATCGCCGCCGCGGCCGCCAACAACTACTATAACCAGCCGCGCTGCTGGACCGAGACCCAGACGGTCTATGATAATTGGGGCCGGCCTTTCTACCGCGACGTGCGGATGTGCCGCTGAGGCTTCTCTCCTTCCACGTAGCGTGACCCTGCCTGGGGGCGGAGCGATCCGCCCCTTTCGCGCAGGCACCCGTGTCGCCTTTACCCGCTTGGCCTTTCCCAGCTTGGCCTTTACCCGCTTGGCGGCGGATCGACCTTGACGATGCCGGCGCGGTCGAGCCCCGCCAGCGCCGCGCGGATCGGCATGCCGAGCACGATGAGATCGGGCGCCAGTTCGGCGAGCGGAATGAGCGCGAAGGCCCGCTGCATCATGCGCGGATGGGGAATCTCCAGGTCCGGCTCGTCGATCACCTCCTCGCCATAGAGCAGGATGTCGATATCGATGGTGCGCGGCCCGAAGCGCACCTCGCGCGTGCGGTCCCGCCCGAAAGCGTGCTCCACCCCGAGCAGCAGGTTGAGCAGCTCGCGGGCGGAAAGCTCGGTCTCCACCGCCACCACCATGTTGAGATAGGGGCCCTGCGGCACCGGGCCCCAGGGCGGCGTCTCGTAAAGCGAGGAGCGGGCGATGATCGTCAGCCCGGCGCGGGCGATGAGGCCCACCGCCTTGGCCATGGTGCCGGCGCGCTCGCCCAGATTGGAGCCGAGGCAGAGATAGGCGACGCGCTTCTCGACCTTGCGCGGCCGCCGGATGAAGAAGTCCGGCGCGGTGCTACGCGGCATGGAGGATCGCCTCCGTCACCCGCGCCGCCTGCACATGGGCGCCCACGTCATGCACGCGGATCATCGCGCAGCCGGCCATGATGCCGATGACGTTGGAGGCGATGGTGCCCGGCAGCCGCTCGGCCGGCGTGGTCTCGATCACCTTGCCGATCAGCGATTTGCGCGAGGTGCCGAGCAGCACGGGAAAGCCGAGCGCCACGAACCGGCCAAGCGCGGCGAGCGCGGCGAGATTCTGCTCGAAGGTCTTGCCGAAGCCGATGCCGGGATCGAGGCTGATGCGCGCGGGGGCAATGCCGGCGCGCGCCGCCCGCTCCAGCGACTGCTCGAAGAAGGCAAGTATGTCCGGGACGATGTCGATGCTCGCATCGACCGTGCTGCGGTTGTGCATGGCGACGACCCCCGCGTCATGGGCGGCGGCCACGCGCGCCATGTCGGGATCGCCCATCAGGCCCCAGATGTCGTTCACGATCGCGGCACCCTTCTTGAGGGCCGCTTCGGCGACCACCGCCTTCTGGGTGTCGATGGAGAGCGGCACCGGCAGCCCGGCCAGCGCCTCCACCACGGGAAGCACGCGGCGAAGCTCCTCCTCCACCGGCACCGGCATATGGCCGGGCCGGGTCGATTCCCCGCCAATGTCGAGAATATCGGCGCCTTCCGCCACCAGCCGGCGGGCATTGGCGAGCGCGTCGTCGAGCGCGGCGCTGCGACCGCCATCGGAGAAGGAGTCCGGCGTGACGTTGAGAATGCCCATCACCAGCGTCCGCCCGGCATAGTCGAGCCGGCGGCCGCGCGCGTCGAAACGGCGTTGGGTGGGCGGGGCGAGAGCGGCCATGGTCTTCCCGGTCATGCGTTTGTCATCCTCCCCATCGCGCGCCACGGGGCGGAAGGCAAGCGCCTCGCACGTCGAACGTCATCCCGGACGCGCCACGGGCGCGCGCCGGGATCGCGCGCCGTTCCTTCACCTTCCGGCGATCCCGGCTCGACGGCGGCGCCTTCGGCCGGGATGACGGACAGGCCCGGCTTGCCGAACCGCCCCCGCCTGCGCTCTAAAGGTGGACCTTGAGTGCGCTCGCGGGAGGCGATCATGTCGACAGGCATTGACGGCAAGATATTCGTCGACGGCAAGATATTCGTCGGCAAAAGCGAGAAGCCGGAATACCTGACCTTGAAGCTCGCCAACCGCCACGGGCTCGCCACCGGCGCCACCGGCACCGGCAAGACGGTGACGCTGCAGACGCTGGCGGAAGGCTTTTCCCGGGCCGGCGTGCCGGTCTTCGCCGCCGATATCAAGGGCGACCTGTCCGGCGTCGCCATGCCCGGCGAGGGCCAGGACTGGATCCTCAAGCGCTGCGCCGAGATCGGCCTCGATTATGTGCCCGATGAATTCCCGGTGATCTTCTGGGACCTGTTCGGCGAGCAGGGCCATCCCGTGCGGGCCACCATTTCCGAGATGGGCCCGCTGCTGCTGGCGCGGCTGATGAACCTCAACGAGGTGCAGGAAGGCGTGCTCAACGTCGTCTTCCGCATCGCCGACGAGCAGGGGCTGCTGCTGCTCGACCTCAAGGACCTCCGGGCGATGCTGGCCTTCGTGGCCGAGAATGCCGCCCGGCTCACCACAACCTACGGCAACGTCTCCGCGGCCACCGTGGGCGCCATCCAGCGCGCGCTGCTGGTGCTGGAGAACCAGGGCGCCGATCGGTTCTTCGGCGAGCCGGCGCTCGCGATCGCCGATCTGATGCGGATCGACCCGCGCTCGGGCTATGGCACGATCAGCATCCTCGCCGCCGACAAGCTGATGGGCTCGCCCCAGCTCTACGCCTCCTTCCTGCTATGGCTCTTGTCCGAGCTGTTCGAGGAACTGCCCGAGCTGGGCGACCCCGACAAGCCGAAGATCGTGTTCTTCTTCGACGAGGCGCATCTGCTGTTCGACGATGCCCCCAAGGCGCTGCTGCAGAAGATCGAGCAGGTCGTCCGCCTCATCCGCTCCAAGGGCGTGGGCGTGTATTTCGTCACGCAGAACCCGCTCGACGTGCCCGAGAGCGTGCTCGCCCAGCTGGGCAACCGCGTGCAGCACGCGCTGCGCGCCTTCACCCCGCGCGACCAGAAGGCGGTGAAGGCGGCAGCCGACACATTCCGCCCCAACCCGAAGCTCGATACCGCCCAGGTCATCACCGAACTCGGCAAAGGCGAGGCGCTGGTCTCCATGCTGGAAGGCAACGGCACGCCCTCCATCGTCGAGCGCACGCTCATCGCCCCGCCCGCCGGCCGCGTCGGCCCGATCACGCCGGAACTGCGCAAGGTGGCGATCGCCAGCAGCCCGGTACGCGGGCGCTATGATGAGACGCTCGACCGCGAGTCGGCCTATGAAATGCTGGCCAAGCGCGCGGCGGGCGATGCACCGGAAGAAGCCCCGCCCGCGCCGGGCCGTGGCGACGCCGCCGCTCCCGCGCCGACGCAAGCCGATGCCGCGGGCGGCGGCTGGATCTCCGACGTGCTGGGCGGCCTGTTCGGTGGCGGACGGACGCGCGGGCGCATGACCATTGGCGAGCAGGTCGCCCGCCAGGTGACGCGCGAAGTGGTCAACCAGGCGACCAAGGCGATCCTGCGCAACGTGCTGGGCGGGCGCGCGCGCGCCACCGGCGCGGTCTCCGCCCCGCGCGCCACCCGGGCCTCCAGCTCGTCCAGCGCGGCGCCATCCGACGATTTCGCGCAGATCTTCAACGACTTCACGGGCAACACGCCCACCAACCGCCGCAAGTGAGCCATACCATGTCCGATCTCGACCGCGTCCTCGCCGCGGTGGATGCCGACCTCGACGCTGCCATCGCGCGCCTGTTCGACTTCCTGCGCATCCCCTCCATCTCGACCGACCGCGCCTATGCGGCCGACTGCCGGCGCGCCGGGCAGTGGCTGGTGGACGATCTCGCCGGCCTCGGGCTCACGGCGACGCTGAACGACACGCCGGGCCACCCCGTCGTCACCGCCCGCTCGGATGGCGGCGCGGGCAAGCGCGTGCTGTTCTACGGCCATTATGACGTGCAGCCGGTGGACCCGCTGAACCTGTGGGACAACCCGCCCTTCGAGCCGACCCTCATCGAGGGGCCGAACGGCGAACGGCGCATCGTCGCGCGCGGCTCGTCGGACGACAAGGGTCAGGTCATGACCTTCGTGGAGGCCTGCCGCGCCTATCTCAAGGTCACGGGCGCGCTGCCGGTGGATGTCACCTTCCTCGTGGAAGGCGAGGAAGAGAGCGGCTCGGGCAACCTGCCGCCCTTCCTCGCCGCCAACCGCGAGCCGCTCAAGGCCGATATCGCCCTGGTCTGCGACACCAGCATGTGGGACCGGCACACACCGGCCATCACCATCTCGCTGCGTGGGCTGATGCATGACGAGATCGTCATCACCTGCGCCAATCGCGACCTGCATTCGGGCTATTATGGTGGCGCCGCGGCCAACCCGCTGCACGTCCTCTCGAAGATCATCGCCAGCGTGCATGGCGCGGATGGCCACATCACCATTCCCGGCTTTTATGATGGCGTGAGCGAGCCGCCGGACGCGGTAAAGGCGCAGTGGGCCAGCCTCGGCCTCACGCCGGAGAGCTTCCTCGGGCCGATCGGCCTCACCACCCCGATCGGCGAGGCCGGACGCTCGCTGATCGAGATGACCACCTCGCGCCCAACCTTCGAGGTCAACGGCATGTGGGGCGGCTATATCGGCGAGGGGGGCAAGACGGTGATCCCCTCCATCGCCACCGCCAAGATCACCTGCCGCCTCGTCGCCGGGCAGGACCCTCGCCATGTGCGGGACGCGGTGCGCGCCTTTATCCGCGCGCAGCTGCCGCCCGACGCGACCGTCGACTTCCTCAGCGGCGACGGCTCGCCAGCGGTGGCGGTGTCGCACGACAACCCCAACCTTGCCCGGGCGGCGGCGGCGCTGGAGGACGAGTGGGGCCGGCCTGCGGTCACCATCGGCGGCGGCGGTTCGATTCCCATCGTCGGACACTTCAAGAAGACGCTGGATCAGGACACGCTGCTGATCGGCTTCGCGCTCGACGACGACCGCATCCATTCGCCGAACGAGAAATACGACCTCGCCTCGTTCCACAAGGGCATTCGCAGCTGGGTCCGCGTGCTCGCGGCGCTGGCGGATTGAGGGGAACGGCATGTCGCATCATTGGACGCAGACCTGGACATTCTTCGAAGGGCAATGGCACGAGGGCAACCTGCCGATCATGGGTGTGCGCACCCATGCGGCCTGGCTTGGCAGCTCGGTGTTCGACGGCGCTCGCGCCTTTGAAGGCGTGACGCCGGATCTCGAGCTGCATTGCGCGCGGGTCAACTGCTCGGCGGTGGCGATGGGCCTCAAGCCGGTCGTATCCATCGGGAAATGGGTGGAGCTGACCCATCAGGGCCTCAAGCGCTTCGCACCCGACGCCGCGCTCTACATCCGCCCGATGTACTGGGCCGAGTTCCCCGGCCCGCGCACCGTGGACGCCGACCCGGAATCCACCCGGTGGTGCCTGACCATCTTCGAGGCCGGCATGCCTGATACGGCGCGCGGCCTGGCGGTGACGCTCTCGCCGTTCCGCCGCCCGAGCATCGAATGCGCGGTGACGGACGCCAAGGCCGGCGCACTCTACCCCAACGGTAGCCGCGCGCTGGCGGAGGCGTATAAGCGCGGCTTCGACAATGCAGTGCTGTGCGACATGCTCGGCAACGTCGCCGAACTGGCCACCGCCAACATCTTCCTGGCCAAGGACGGCGTCGCGTTCACCCCGGCGCCCAACGGCACCTTCCTGTCCGGCATCACCCGCACCCGCGCGATCGGGCTGCTGCGCGAGGCCGGGGTGGAGGTTGTGGAAACCGCACTGCGCTGGGACGATTTCAAGAGTGCCGACGAGGTATTCACGACCGGAAATTACTCCAAGGTCGCGCCCATCACCCGCGTCGAGGAGCGCGAATTGCAGCCCGGCCCGGTGTTCCGCAAGGCGCGCAAACTCTACTGGGACTTCGCGCATGGCTGAAGCCGCCCGTGCCGCGAGCCGCTGAGCCGGCCATCGGCCGGCCGAAAAACGCCCCCGCCGGCCGGCGGGGGCGGCAACACGCCATGCTGTGCAGGGCCGGCGGCGCGGCTACATCTTGAAGCGGCGGCTCCAGTCGTCGATCTGGCGATTGGCTTCGTCCTTCGCCAGGCCATAGCGCTCCTGCAACACGCCTTCGAGTTGCTCGCGCTTGCCGTGCAGGCGGTCGATATCATCGTCGGTCAGCTTGCCCCATTGCTGGCGCACCTGACCCTTGAGCTGTTTCCAGTTGCCTTCGATACGATCCCAATTCATCGGGGCTCTCCCATGTTGCAAAGGGTGCCTCGCCTCGTCAGGCAAGGGGCGCGCCGGCCCGCAGCTGTCGAGCGACCTATCCGCGTCGCCGCCGCATGGGGTTGCCGGCACGGGCTCGGCTGCTAGCATCGTGTGAACAACGCACAGGTCGCCGTTTTGATCCACGCCGCTCCCCTTCCCTCGCTTGAGGCCCTGGTCGACGGTGTGCGCGCCGGGCGCCGGGCGATGCTCGCCCGTGCCATCACGCTGGTGGAATCGCGCAAGGCCGCGCACCGCACGCTGGCCGAGGCACTGCTGCAGGCGCTGCTGCCGCAGACCGGGCGAGCGGTGCGGGTGGGCATTACCGGCGTGCCGGGCGTAGGCAAGTCGACCACCATAGACGCGCTCGGCACGCATCTTCTGGCCCAGGGCCACCGCGTCGCCGTGCTGGCGGTCGATCCCTCCTCGACCCGCACCGGCGGCTCGATCCTCGGCGACAAGACCCGCATGGCGCGCCTGTCGATGGACGAGCGCGCCTTCGTGCGCCCCTCGCCTTCCGCCGGCACGCTGGGCGGGGTGGCGGCGCGCACCCGCGAGACCATGCTGCTGTGCGAGGCGGCCGGCTATGACGTGGTGCTGGTCGAGACGGTCGGCGTCGGCCAGTCGGAGACGGCGGTGGCGGACATGACCGACACCTTCCTCGTGCTCATGCTGCCCGGAGCGGGCGACGAGTTGCAGGGCATCAAGAAAGGCATCCTCGAACTGGCCGACATCGTCGCGGTGAACAAGGCGGATGGCGAGAACCTCCCGCGCGCCCGTGCGGCGGCCGGCGAATACCGCGCCGCGCTTCACGTTCTCGGCGGCCGCGAGGCGCATTGGGCGCCGCCGGTGCTCACCTATTCCGGCCTCACCGGCGCGGGCATCGAGGATGTGTGGAGCCAGGTGCTGCTGCATCGCGAGCGTTCCCGTCTCGCCGGCGCGTTCGCGGCCAAGCGCAGCGCGCAGCAGGTCAAGTGGATGTGGACGCTGTTCGACGACCGGCTGCGCGGGCGCATGCGCGCGGACCCCGTGCTGCGGGCCGAGGTGCCGGCCATCGAGCGCGCGGTGGCCGATGGCCGCCTCGCCCCCACGCTTGGCGCCTCACGCGTCGCCGCGCTGCTGGGTGTGTGAGGCCCGCTCGCGGCCATCAAAGCAGTGGACAGGCGCGCGCGCAGGACCGACACTCCCGCCGCGTGAGCAGGCGTGCAATCGAAACAAGGCGTCGTCATCAACGGCGCGCAGGGAGGCACGACATGACCAAGCAGGATCTCGCGGGACGCCGGGTGTTCCTGGTCGAGGACGAATCACTGGTCGCCATGATGATCGAGGAGATGATCGAGGAGCTTGGCGGCACGGTCGTCGGCACGGAATCGGGCATTAACGGCGCGCTCGACTTCATCGCCTCGCGACATTCGGAGATCGATGTCGCGCTGCTCGACGTCAACCTCAATGGCAATCGCAGCTACCCGATCGCGCAGGCCGTGTCCGGCCACGGCATCCCTCTGGTGTTCGCGACCGGCTATGCCGATAATGACCTGCTCGCCGAATGGCGTGACCGGCCGACCCTTGCCAAGCCATTCCAACTGGCCGAACTCGAAGGCGCTCTGGCGCTGGCGCTCAAGCCGGGTCCCGGCTGACGCCGCGCCCGCGCATCGAGGCGGCGTGCCCATCCCGCCCCATCCCGGCAGCGCTCCATCGTTGACACACCCCCTCGCGTCTCCACGATTGCTGATCACCGGTTTCGGCCGCTTCCCCGGCGCGCCGGCCAATCCCTCCGGCACGCTGGCGCGCGCCCTCGCCCGCTCGCGCCGTCTCGGCAGGCTCGCTGTCGAATTTCGGGTACTGCCGACGGCGTGGGAGGAGGCACAGGCCTTTCCCGCGCTGCTGCAGCGGCTTTCCCCCGACATCGTGCTGATGCTCGGCCTCGCCGGGCGACGGCGCGCTATCTGCGTGGAGCGGATCGCCCGGCGGGCGAGCGGCGGGTTTCCCGATGTCCGCCGCCGCCGCCCCGCCGCGCGCCCAGTGGAAAGCCCGGTGGGGGGCCAAGTGGGGGGCCAGGTGGAAAGCCCGATAAAAACGAGCGCCGCCCTGCGGCGCTGCGCGGCGGATGCGGTCGATCTCGTGCACGCCCTGCGGGCCGCGCATGCGCCTGCCCGGGTGTCGCGCGATGCGGGGCGCTATATCTGCAATGCTCTCGCCTATGGCGCCTATGGCTGGGCCCGCGCGGCGGAACCGGCGCGACGGGCGGTGTTCGTGCACATTCCCTATCCCCGCGCCGGCCTGACGGGCCAGGCCCTGCTGCGGGCGCTGGAAGCGCTGGTACTACGCCTCGTCGCGCAGCACCGGCAAGCTCACCTCAACCGGCCGCACCTCATGGCGATGGTGGCATCTCCACCGTGATCCGGATCGACGCGTACCAGGCGGCGAGGTTGGCGATGTCGGCATCGGACAGTCCCTTGGCGACCACGGTCATCATCTCGTTTTCGCGGCGACCGGCGCGGAAATCCTCCAGCGCCTTCGCGAGATAGATGTCGACCTGTCCGGCGAGGTTGGGCGCCGTGGGCAATTGCGACATGCCGTTGCTGCCGTGGCAGACCGCGCATTGCGCGGATGCCTTGGCGCGCCCGGCCTTGGCATCCTGCGCCATGGCCGGCGCGCATAGCAGCATCGATGCCGCGAGGAGCGGCACGCAGAAGACGACTTTCATCTGGTAATCCCGGACCTGGAGATAAGACCCCCGCGACCGTGACGGCCGCGGGGATGCGCATGCGAGGGCTCAATTGTCGCCGTACGAAATGCGGTAGATCGCGCCGGCCGTGTCGTCCGAGACCAGCAGCGAACCGTCATTGAGCTGCGCCACCGACGCAGGCCGGCCCAGATATTCCCCGTTCGGCGTCAGCCAGCCCGAGGCGAACACCTCGGTCTTATCGGCGGTGCCGTCCTCCTTCAGCGTGGTGAACATCACCCGCGCCCCGACCGGCGTGGTGCGGTTCCACGAGCCGTGCTGCACCGAGAAGATGCCGCCGCGATAGGCTTGCGGGAACTGCTGGCCGGAATAGAAGGTCATGCCGAGATCGGCCGCGTGCGCCGCCATCTCCACTTCCGGCTTCACCGCATCGGCGGGCGGCGTCTGGTCCTTGTATTCGACCGTGCGCACCGAGCCGCCGCCGAAATAGGGGAAGCCGAAATTCTCGCCTTCCTTGGTGGCGCGGTTCAGTTCGCCGGGCGGGATGTCGTCACCCATGCCGTCGACCTGATTGTCGGTGAACCACAGGGTCTTGTCCCTAGGGTTGAAGTCCATGCCCACCGAGTTGCGCACCCCGGTCGCATAGACCTCGCGGTTCTTGCCGTCGCGATCCATGCGCACGATGCCGCTCATGCCGACCTTCTTGTAGAGGTCCATCTTCTCCTTGGGGAAGACGTTGAAGGGCTGGCCGAGCGTTATGTAGAGCTTGTCATCGGGCCCGATACGGCAGACGCGGGCGGTGTGGTTGAAGGATTCCTCCGTCACCGGGATCAGGTCACCCTGCTTGACCACCTGAAAGGCGGCGACATCGGGCCCCTCGTAGAAGAACTCCGCCGCCGGGAACAGCAGCACGCGGTTCTGCTCGCTGACGAAGAGGAAGCCGTCCTTGGAAAAGCATACGCCGTTGGGCAGCTTGAACTGGATGGAGGGCGCGAAGACTTTCACCTCGTCGGCGACGCGGTCCTTGTCGCGGTCCGTCACCGCCCAGACCTTGGACTTGCGGGTGCCGACAAAGACCACGCCGGCGGAGGGGCCGACCGCCATCTCGCGGGCGTCCGGCACGATGGCGTAGAGCGAAATCTTGAAGCCTTCCGGCAGCTTGATCCCCGCCAGCGTCTTGTTGAACGCGGCGACGCGCGGCCCGGTCTGCGGCACCGTCTCCATCTCCATGGAGGCGCCGGTGGACTGGAAGTTGGACAGTTTATCGAGATTGTCGGTCGACTGGGCGAGAGCGCCGGAAACGCCGGCCGACAGCACCATGGCACCGGCCAGTATCGTCGACGCCATCAGAGCGCCGGCCCGCTGGCCGCGCGGGTTCTTGGTCATGGGGTTCCTCCTAGGAATGCCGAACCTCGAGCGGGTCCGTTGCGCGGGCACGCTAGCATGGCAAATGCAGGCGATAAGTCAGCACTGATGCCGCTTATGGCAAAAAACTGGACAATTTTGCTTACCAGAGATCGGCTTCATCAAAATGTGGCATGCCAATACTACATCGACACTGCGGCACGCATAAAATATATTCATTATAATTCATGCCGTGAGCACCTGCCGTGAGCACCTGCCGCGGGAGACCCATGGCCAAGGCGGGCGACCCGCGACGATCGCAGGCATTTTCCGGCGCGCGAATTCTGCTAAGGCGGAGAGTGGAATTCTCCCCGGTGGCGAGGCGCGTCCTGTGACCATCTACCTGCCGATCGCGGAACTGCCGGTGAATGTCTTCACCCTTCTCGCCATGGGCGTGGCGGTGGGGTTCATATCGGGCATGTTCGGTGTCGGCGGCGGCTTCCTGATGACGCCGCTGCTCATCTTCCTGGGCGTGTCGCCCGCGGTGGCGGTGGCGAGCGTGAGCACCCACATGGCCGCCTCGTCCTTCTCCGGCGCGCTCACCTACTGGCGCCGCGGGCAGGTCGACCTGCAACTGGGGGCCGTGCTGCTGGCGGGAGGGCTCGCCGGCACGCTGGCGGGTGTCATCACCTTCAAGATCCTGCGCAGCTTCGGCCAGCTCGATCTGGTCATCGCCGTCGCCTATATCGTGCTGCTCGGCACGATCGGCTCGCTGATGGTGGTGGAGGGGCTCGGGGCGGTCATCCGCCGGCGGCGCGGCGTGAAGGCGCCGGTGGCGCGGCCCGGCGCGCATCCCTTGTTCCTGCGCCTGCCATTCAAGATGCGCTTCCGGCAATCGCACATTTATGTCTCGGTCATCCCGGTGGTCACGATCAGCTTCGCGATCGGCTTCCTCGGCGCGCTGATGGGCATTGGCGGCGGCTTCATCCTCGTGCCGGCGCTGATCTACCTGCTGCGCGTGCCCACCGTGACCTCGGTGGGCACGTCGCTGCTGCTGACGCTCTTCACCATGTTCGCGGCCATCATCATGCATGCCGTGCTGAACCAGACGGTGGATGCCGTGCTGGGCCTCGTTCTGATGATCGGCGGCACGGTCGGCGCGCAGTTTGGCGCGCGGGCGGGCCAGACGCTGAAGGCGGAGAACCTGCGGCTGCTGCTGGGGCTGCTGGTGCTGGCGGTCGGCCTGCGTGTCGCGTGGGACCAGATCGCGCGGCCCGCCGACCTCTATTCCGTCATCATCGACGAGCGGACGCCATGAGCGCCGCCCGTCGCGCCCGCGCCCGGTGGGACGCCCTGCGGCTCCTGCTGCTCGCCGCCGCGCTCGCGGCGTTTCCCGGCGTTGCCCGCGCGGACGGGCTGGTGCTGTCGCTGTCGAAAGCGCGCGTCACCATCACCTCCAGCTTCGCCGGCGAGAATATCGTGCTGTTCGGCGTCATCGAACCCGGCGCAGGCGCGGCGGCGACCGGCGCCTCCCCCGGCGCCTCCCCGGCCCCTGACGTCGTCGTCACGGTGCGCGGGCCCAACCAGAGCTTTCTCGCCCGTCGCAAGGAGCGCCGGCTCGGCCTGTGGATCAATGTCGACAGCCGCAGCTTCCTCGCCGCTCCCTCCTACCTCGCCGTACTGAGCAACCGCGACCCCGCGCTGATGAGCGATGCCGACACGCTCCGGCAGGAACAGGCCGGCTTCGCCAATAACCGGCTGCTGCAGCGCATCGGGTCGGACTATGCCGACGTGGTGGCGCAGGACCCGTTCCGGCAGGCCTTCCTGCGGGTGAAGCAGGCGCAGGGGCTCTATGTCGAGGACCACACGGGAGTGGAGTTCATCGCCCCGCACATCTTCCGCGCGGTGTTCCCCATCCCCGGGCGGGCGCCGATCGGCACCTATGACGTCGTGGTCAAGGTCTTCGCCGACCGCACCCTGACGCAGCAGGCCGCGCTGCGGCTCGATGTCGCCAAGGTCGATTTCGAGCAGGCCGTGGCCGGCGCGGCGCAGGACCACCCGTGGCTTTACGGCTTCATCTGCGCCTTCGGGGCGATCGCCGTCGGCTTCTGCGCCAATATCGTGTTCCGCCGCGACTGATCGCCCGCTCTGCCGCTCACATCTTGGGCTCCGGCGCCACCGCGATGCCCGCGCGCTCCAGCACCCGCGCCGCGCGCAGCGCCGCCTCCTCCCTCCACGGCGCGGCGATCAGCTGCACCGCGATGGGCAGCGGGTTGTCGGTGGCGATCGGCGCCGCCACCACCGGCAGGCCGACGAAGGAAATGGGCTGCGTGTAGATGCCGATATTGGGCCGCACCAGCATCTCGCGCCCGTCGAGCACGAAGGTCGCCTGCCCGCTGCGCGGCGCGGGCACCGGCGTGGCGGGCGCGATCAGCACGTCCCAGTCGGCGAACAGTTCCACCGCCCGGTCGCGGAACCAGCGGCGGAAATTCTGCGCGCGGGCGATCCAGGCCGCCGGCAGCACGGCGCCGGCCAGCAGGCGCTCGCGCACGGCCGGGTCGAACTCGCCCGGCCGCTCGCGCAGCCGGTCAAGGTGCAGCGCCGCGCCTTCCGCCATGGTGATGAGATAGGCACTGGCCCGCGCCCGCTCGACCTCCGGCAGTTCCACGATCGTCGTGGCATCGAGCGCCCGCGCCGCGCGGGCCACGGCGTCATAGGCCTGCGGCGTGCCCGCGCGCGCGAACCAGCCGCCCAGCACCGCGACACGCAGATGGCCCGGCTCATCAAGGCCGGGCAGCGTCGGCGCGGTCGGCCTGTCCGCCAGCGCGGCATCGTCCGGATCCGGACCGAGCAGGGCGTCATAGGTGGCGGCGAGATCGGCGACGTGGCGCGCGAACGGGCCGAGATGATCGAGGCTGGCGACGAAGGGAAAGCTGCGGGCGCGCGACAGCCGCCCATAGGTCGGCTTCAGCCCGAAAATGCCGCAGAACGAGGAGGGCACGCGGATCGAGCCATTGGTGTCGGAGCCGAGCGAGAGCGGCACCAGCTTGCCCCCCACCGCCGAGCCCGAGCCGCCGGAGGAGCCGCCCGACATGTGGCCGGTGTCGTGGGGATTGCGCGAATTGCCGTCATGCAGGTTCTCGCCGGTGAAGTCATAGGCATATTCGCCCATGTTCAGGCCGCCCAGGCACACGGCCCCCGCCGCGGTCAACCGCTCCACCAGCGTGGCGTCGCGCGGGGCCGGCGGCCGGTCGCGGTTGATCCGCGAGCCCGCCCGGGTCGGCAGATCCCGAAGGTCGAACAGGTTCTTCACCGCGAAGGGCACGCCCGCCAGCGGGCCGAGCACCGCGCCGGCCGCCCGCCGGGCATCGATCGCTGCGGCCTCCGCCCGTGCCCGCGCGCTCGTGACATCGGTGAAGGCATTCAGCACCGGGTCGACCTGCGCGATGCGCGCCAGCGCCGCCTCGGTGACGGCGCGCGCGCTCACCTGCCCGGCGCTCACCGCGTTCGCCAGCGCGAGGGCGGGACCGGCCAGCAGGCGGGCGGCTTGCGTGTTCTCATTCATGACGGGCTCGCTCACGGCACGTAGACCGGGGCGGGCTCGGCGTCGTCGGGCAGCGCAAAGGAGGTGACGAGCCGGGCCATGGCGATCGCCGTCGCCAGATGCATCACCACGCGCGGTCGCAGTTCCGGCTCCAGCGGCAGCCCCTCGATCGCCAGTCCGGCATCCAGCAGCGCGCCCGCCCCGCTGCCCGCCCCGCCGCCGCCCGCGCCCGTGTCACCCTGCCCGCTCATGCCTTGCCCGCTCATGCCCTGCCCGCTCATGCCCTGCCCCGTCATGCCTTGCCCGTGCCGATCGCGGAACATCGCCCGCCTCACCCGAGGCATACAGAAACCATGCCACGAAAGGCGCCATCACGCGTGCCGAGAGTGGATCGGCAGGGGATGGAGGGGCTGTTGTCCCCGATTGCAGCAGAAGGAGGCATATGCGGCCTTGCCAAGCGGCTGCCGCTTAATTAGGTTCCGCGCCGTTCTGGCACGCAGCTGTAGCTCAGTTGGTTAGAGCGCCGGTCTGTGGAACCGGAGGTCGGTGGTTCGAGCCCACCCAGCTGTACCAGAGAATCACCCCCGACTCTCAATGCGTTGATGGCGGGTGGCGCCCTCGTCGCGGGTGAAGATGGCCTCACCGCCCTTCCAATCCCGGCCTCGTTGAACCATATGACGTCGTCGGCACCGATTCCGGCGCCGCACAACCCGCAGCCGAGCTGCAGACGATTGGATAGGCATTGCACGTACTGGTCAGGGATAACAACGTCGATCAGGCCCTTCGGGTCCTCAAGAAGAAGATGCAGCGCGAAGGCGTCTTCCGCGAGATGAAGGCCCGGCGCTCCTATGAGAAGCCCTCCGAGCGCCGCAACCGCGAGGCCGCCGAGGCGGTTCGTCGCGCGCGCAAGGCGGCTCGCAAGCAGGCCGTTCGCGAAGGGCTGATTGCCGCGCCGAAGAAGAAGGAAATGGTCCGCCGCCCGTCCGCCCCGGGCATGGCCGGCCCCTCCGAAAGCAAGGCGACATAACGCTTGCCGCCGAACTTTCGTTCGGGCATCCTTGATGCATCGATCTTGCATGTTGAACGTTGCCGGCGGCTTTTTGCCGTTTCGAACTTCCGCTCAAATCGATGTCATCACGACCAGCGCAATGAGGCGCGCGGTCAACTATCTATGCTGTCTCTAGGGATTTCGTCATGGCGACGGGTACTGTGAAGTGGTTCAACACCCAGAAGGGTTATGGGTTCATTCAGCCGGATCAGGGCGGGCCGGATGTGTTCGTGCACATCTCCGCGGTCGAGCGGGCGGGCCTCTCCGGCCTGAACGACGGCCAGAAGGTCTCGTATGAGCTCCAGTCGGACCGCCGCACCGGCAAGCAGTCGGCAGCCAACCTGCAGGCTGCGTGAGACGAGCCTCGCGGCCATCCGGTCGCGGATGAACCCGCTGAGATCGTCCGATTCGTTGGAAAGGCCGGGGCAACCCGGCCTTTTTGCTGTCGGGACGCTTCCCACGACGCCCCCTCGCCCGGGACGCCCCCTCGTCCGCACGAAAAAGGCCCGGCACCTGGCCGGGCCTTTTGGCCGAGCCCTATGGCCGGGCCTTGGTCGCATCCGTTCCCGATGTGCCCGGTCAGTGCGCCAGGAACAGCGGCACCGTCATGCGCTCCAGCATGTCGCGCGTCACGCCGCCGAGCACGAATTCGCGCAGGCGCGAATGGCCGTAGCCGCCCATCACGACGATATCGATGTCGCGCGCCGCCACTTCCCGCAGCAGCACGTCGACAATGCCTTCGCCGCTGGCCGGCACCAGGCGGCGGAGTTCCACCGTCTTCTCATGGCGGGCAAGATGGCGGGCAAGGTCGGCGCCCGGCAGCGCATCGGCCTTCTTCGATCGGCCGGTATCCACCACCACGGCTTCGACCAGGTCGGCATGGGCGAGCAGCGGACGGGCCTCGGCCACCGCGCGGGCCGAGGCGCGCCCGCCATCCCACGCCACCAGGATGCGCTTGGCGGAGAACGGCTTCTGCTGGTTCACCGGAATCAGCAGCACCGGGCGGCCGGAATCGAACAGCACCGCCTCGGCAATCACCTCCTCGGCGCCGGGACGGTCCGGATCGGCCTGTCCGACGATGGTGAGGTCATAGAGGCGCGACAGGATGCCGACCTGCTCGGCGGCACCGCCCGGCGTGCCGTCAATCGAGCGGATCTCCGCGTTGACGCCGAGCGAGCGGGTCGCCTCGCCGAAATAGGACACGGCACGCTCCGCCAGTTTCTGGCCCTCGGCGCGCTGTGTCTCAAGGAAATCGGTCGAGAACGCTTCCGTGTAGATGGGCGGAATGTCGATCTCGTAGCTGATCGCCACGCCCGTCAGATGCGCCTTGAGCGCGGCGGCCGCCGAAACGGCGTAGTCGACCGCCGTGTCCGCGCCCTCGCCGATGCGAAGACTTACAAGGATGTCCTTAATCATGGGCGTCTCCACTCCTTTTTCTGTCCAAGGCGCGCCGGATGCCGGGTTGCGCGGGCCGAGATCGGGCTTGGGGTATACACGGCCCGGCTACCGTCGCGCAGACGGTAGCCCCCGACTATAAGTGTTGCACCTGATATAGGATTTTGCCGCATGGCCGTCATCGGGCGAACGCTCGCGATCACGCTGATTCTGCTCGGCCTGTGGGAGGCCACCGTCCGGCTAATGGCGATTCCCGCCTATATCCTGCCCGGCCCGCTGCGAATCGCCGTGACCGCGTGGAACAACGCCGCCATCCTCGCCCACAACGCCGCGATCACGCTGGGCGAGATGCTGCTCGGCCTCGTCTGCGGCTCGGCGCTCGGCATCATATGCGCGCTCGCCATGGCGTCCTCGCCGCTGGCGCGGCGGGCGATGCGGCCGGTGCTGCTGGTGGCGCAGGCGCTGCCGGTCTTCGCCATCGCCCCGCTGCTGGTGATCTGGTTCGGCTTCGGCCTTGCCTCCAAGATCGTGATGGCCAGCCTGATCATCTTCTTTCCCGTCGCCTCCGCCTTCCATGACGGGCTGGCGCGCACCGAGCAGGGGCTCGTCGATCTCGCGCGGCTAGGCGGCGTCGGCACGTTCAAGACGCTGCGCTACATCCGCATCCCCGCCGCGCTGCCCGCCCTGGCCTCGGGGCTGCGCGTGGCCACCGCCGTCGCGCCGATCGGCGCCGTGGTCGGCGAATGGGTCGGTGCCTCGGCCGGGCTGGGCTATCTCATGATCTATTCCAATGCCCGCATGCAGACCGACATGGTGTTCGCCGCGCTCGCCATCCTGCTGGCGGTCGCGCTGACCCTGTTCACCCTGGTGGATCGCGGTCTCACCCGGCTGCTGCCCTGGGCGCCCGAGACGGCCGAAAGCTGAATGGCGGAAAGCTCAAGCGCAACGGCGCCAATGGGCCGCATCCAGGCTTGGAACGAATCAAGAACCTGTTCACAATGCGCGGATGACGCTGACCCTCTCCAATACCGATGCGCGCCGCATCTTCCTCGCCACGCAGGGCCTGAGCCGGCCGCGCGGCGCGCTCACCAAGGCCGGGCTGCTCGACCTCGTCCACGACATCGGCTTCGTGCAGGTGGACAGCATCGCCACCGTCGAGCGCGCCCATCACCACATCCTGTTCGCGCGCAACCCGAGCTATCGGCGCGAGCACCTGACCGCGCTGCTGGAGAGCGACGGCGACCTGTTCGAGCACTGGACGCATGACGCGGCCATCATCCCCAGCGCCTTCTACCCCTACTGGAAGCACCGCTTCGCGCGCTCCCGCGCCCGGCTGGTGGAGCGCTGGCGCAGCTGGCACGAGAACGGTTTCGAGGGCTATATCGAGCACGTCCTGGAGCGGGTGACGCGCGAGGGCCGGCTGATGGCGCGCGACTTCGAAGCCGAGAAACGCCCGCCCGGCGGCTGGTGGAACTGGCACCCGGAAAAGACCGCGCTGGAATATCACTGGCGCACCGGCACTTTCGCCATTGCCGGCCGCGAGGGTTTTCAAAAGGTCTACGACCTCGCCACACGGGTCATACCCGCCCATCGTTTCGCCGGTGAGGTAAGCGAGCAGACCTTCATCGACTGGGCCTGCACAAGCGCGCTGGAACGGCTCGGCTTCGCCACGTCGGGCGAGATTGCCGCCTTCTGGGACCTTGTGACGCCGGAGGAGGCGAAGCGCTGGGTGGAAGCCAATCGCGATCGTCTGGAACCCGTCGCCATCACCCCGGCCGATGACGGCAAGCCGCGCGCCTCGCACGCGCTCGCCGGCAGCGCCGAGCGGTTCGACGCGCTGCCTTCGCCGCCGGCGCGGCTGCGCGTGCTGAGCCCGTTCGACCCGCTGCTGCGCGACCGCAACCGGGCGGAACGGCTGTTCGGCTTCACCTACCGCATCGAGGTGTTCGTGCCGGCGGAAAAGCGGGTCTGGGGCTATTACGTCTTCCCCATTCTGGAGGGCGACCGGCTGATCGGGCGCATCGACATGAAGGCCGACCGCAAGGCCGGCACGCTCGACGTGCGCCGCCTGTGGCTGGAGCCGGGCGTGCGGCCCTCCGCCGGGCGGCTGACCGCGCTCGACGCCGAACTGGCGCGCCTCGGCCGCTTCGCCGGGGTGGAGCGCACGGTCTATCTGGAGGGCTGGCGCGGGGAGTGAAGGACCGGACGTGGAGGACCGGACGTGGAGGACCGGACGTGGAGGACCGGACGTGGAGGACCGGACGTGGAGGACCGGACGTGGAGGACCGGACGTGGAGGACAGCGCCAGGTCCGCCCCTGACGACGAGGCGTTCGCCCGCCTAACCTCTCCCGCCGGGGAGAGGTCGACCGCGCCGGTCGTGTTCGGAGCCGGAGGGCGTAGGAATTGGAGCCCGCCCTACCCCTCACCCCACCCTCTCCGCGTCGGGGAGAGGGAGTCAGCCGTGGCGGTTGCTCTTCGTCGCTCTTCGTTCCAACCCCTCCCGCCCACCCATTTGCCCCGGCATACCGGCTCTGCTAACGTCCGCGTGTCCGAGGGGTGTCCCGCGATCACAGGATCAAGGGGCTGAGATGGCATCCGCCAGACCCTTTGAACCTGATCCGGGTCATGCCGGCGAAGGGACGGAACGACGGCGGGGTCGCACGCGGGCGCCCGCGCCGGTTTCCCCCGAATGCTCATGCGCCGGATCTCCAACTGGGAGGAGATCCAATGTTGACGTCCATCACCCGCGCGCTCGCCGCCTCGGCCGTCGCGCTTACCCTGTCGCTCGCCCCCGCCAGCGCCGCCGACAAGCTGACCGTCCTGTTGGACTGGTATGTCAATCCCGACCACGCCCCGCTGATCGTGGCGCAGGAGAAGGGCTTCTTCAAAGCCCACGATCTCGACGTCGAACTGGTGGCGCCGGCCGATCCATCCGCGCCGCCGCGCCTGGTCGCCGCCGGACAGGCGGATGTCGCGGTCAGCTACCAGCCCAACCTCTATCTCTCGGTGAAGGAAGGCCTGCCGCTGGTGCGCTTCGGCACGCTGGTCTCGACCCCGCTCACCGCGCTGGTCGTGCTGAAGGATGGCCCGATCAAGTCGATCGCCGATCTCAAGGGCAAGACGGTGGGTTATTCCGTGGCCGGGCTGGAGGACGCGCTGCTCGGCACCATGCTCGCGAGCGCCGGGCTGAAGCCGACCGACGTCACCATGATCAACGTCAATTTCGCCCTCTCCCCCGCGCTGGTCGCCGGCAAGGTCGACGCCGTCATCGGCGCCTACCGCAATTTCGAGCTCACCCAGATCAAGCTGGAGGGCAAGGAGGGCCTGGCCTTCTATCCCGAGGAGCATGGCGTGCCGGTCTTCGACGAGCTGATCTATGTCGCGCACAAGGACAAGATCGGCGATCCCCGCCTGAAGCGCTTCCTCGCGGCGGTGGAGGATGCCACGATCTATATTCTCAACCACCCGGACGAGGCGTGGAAGCTGTTCGTCGCCGCCAATCCCAAGCTCGACGACGAACTCAACCGCACCGCCTGGGCCGACACGCTGCGCCGCTTCGCCCATGCGCCGGCCGCGCTGGACAGCGGCCGTTATGAGCGGTTCGGCGAATTCATGAAGACGCACGGGCTGATCGACACGGTGGAGCCGGTGGCGACCTACGCGCCGATGCTGCCGTAAGGCCGATGCTGCCGTAAGGTCTGCCGCGATCGCCCCTTGCCCAGGCGCCCGCCGGGGGCCGATCCGGGATCGCCCGGCTCCCATTCGCACGCCCAAGACGCGGCGGGCGGGGAGCGTTCGCGCGCACATCCCTTTCCGCTCCCGCGCGGCAATGCTAACCGAGACATCGGTTTCGGCGGGCGGCGTGGGAGGAGCGAAACATGGACAAGCGCAGCGGCAACGGGGTCTATCATGTCGTGGCGGCGCTGGTCGGCGCCACGGTCGGCGTTGTCGGCTCCGCGTTCCATGTCGGCGTGGAGCATCTCACCGCCGCCTGGCCCGCCTTTCTGCGCGACGGGCTGCAGCTGACCGGCCTCCCGCTCTATGTGGCGGCGGCGCTGGTCGGCGCGGCAATGACCCTGGTGTCGCTTTGGCTGGTGCGCCGCTTCGCGCCCGAGGCGAGCGGATCGGGCGTGCCGGAGATCGAGGGCGCCATGGAAGGACTGCGGCAGGTGCGCTGGCGCCGCGTGCTGCCGGTCAAGTTCGTCGCCGGACTGCTCTCGCTCTCGTCGGGCATGGTGCTCGGACGCGAGGGACCGACCATCCACATGGGCGCCTCCATCGCCAAGGCGGCCTCCGACCTGATGCGCTGGCCGACCGAGGACATGCGCGGGCTGCTCGCGGCGGGCGGCGCGGCCGGCCTCGCCGCGGCGTTCAACGCCCCGCTCGCCGCCGTGCTGTTCGTGATCGAGGAGACGCGGCGGCAGTTTCCCTACAGCCAGCGCAGCTATATCGGCGTGGTGCTGGCCTCGCTGGCCAGCGCCATCGTCACACAGTTTCTCACCGGCAACGTTCCCTACATGCTCATGAACGTGCCGGACATGCCCTATGGCATGCTGCCGGCCTTCGCGGTGCTGGGCGTCGTGCTGGGCGCGGTGGGCGTCGGGTTCAACGGCACGCTGGTCTGGGCGCTCGATCATGTCCGCAATCTCGGGCTGAGCACCTCGTTCTACATTTTCCCGGCCGTGGTCGGCCTCGTCGTCGGCGTCCTCATGTTCGTCCTGCCCGAGGCGACGCAGGGCGGCGAATTGCTGGCCGTGCACCTCGCCGGGGAGCAGCTTCCGCTCGCCATGCTGGCGGTGATCGTGCTGCTGCGCTTCGTGATGACGATGGCGAGCTATTCCACCGGCGTGGCGGGCGGCATCTTCGCGCCGATCCTCGCGCTCGCCACCACGATCGGCCTCTGCTACGGCACCGCGCTGGGCACGATGCTGCCACTGCCCGACCACGCCCTCCCCGCTCTCGCCATCGCGGCCATGGGCGGCCTGTTCGCGGCCACGATCGGCGCGCCGCTGGTGGGCATGGTGCTGGTGATGGAACTGACCGGCGCCTATTCCATGCTGGTGCCGGTCATGGTCACCACGATCCTCTCCAACATGACCGCTCAGGCGCTCGGCGGACGGCCGATCTACGAGATCCTGCTGGAGCGCACGCTCGCCATCGAGGCGCAGGGCCAGCCGGCGCCCCGGCGGGGACGGTGGCGCCGGCCCGCGCACAAGGACATGAGCGGCATGCCGGCCGCCGAGGACCGGTAGCCCCACCCCGCCGGCTCACGCGGCGGGGGCGATCAACGTGCCGCGGCCGTCCAGCCGTGCCGGCGCGTCGGCCTCCCGGGTGATCTCGATATGCCGGCTGTGCAGCGGCTTCAGCGTCGAGCGATGGCCGATGGAGAGAATGGCGGTAGCCGGCAGACGGGCGCGCAGCGTGGTGTAGAGCGCCGCCTCGCCCGGCTCGTCCACGGCCGATGTCACCTCGTCGAGCAGCAGCACGTCCGGCTTCACCAGCAGCGCGCGAGCGATGGACAGCCGCTGCTGCTCGCCGCCCGACATGATGGCCGGCCAGAGGGCTCGCTCGTCGAGGCGGTCGGTAAAGTCGTGGAGCCCCACCGCCTCCAGAACCTCGCGCAGCGCGGCGTCGTCATGCTCGGCCAGCGGATCGGGATAGGCCAGCGCGCCGCGCAGGCTGCCCACCGGCACATAAGGCCGCTGCGGCAGCACCAGCATGCGTGCTTCCGGCGCCAGCGCCACCGCGCCCGAGCCATAAGGCCAGATGCCGGCAACCGCCCGCAGCAGCGTCGACTTGCCCGAGCCGGACGGGCCGGTGAGCAGCACCGCCTCGCCCCGGCTCACCGAGACGCCGTCCACCATCAGCACGCTGCGCCCGCCCGGCAGGCGGACATCCATCTGGTCGATGGCCAGCATGGCGCCGTCGGTGGCCGGCACGCGGCGATAGGCGCTGACGGCAGCGGCGGCTCGGGCGGCGGCGATATTGTCCTCGAAGCCGATGAGACGGTCGACCACCGATTTCCAGTCCGCCAGCGTCGCGTAGGCATTGATGAAGAAGGAGAACGAGCCCTGCACCTGGCCGAAGGCGGAGGCGGTCTGCATCAATTGGCCCAGCGCGATGGAGCCGCCGAAATAGGCCGGCGCCACCACGATGAGCGGGAACACGTTCGACACCTGGCCATAGCCGGAGGTGAACCAGGTGAGCCGCTTCTGGGCGATCATGATGCCCCAGTAATTATGCACGATGTGCGAGAAACGATCGAGCAGCCGCCCCTGCTCCACGCTCTCGCCGCCGAGCAGCGCGATCTGCTCGCCATTCTCGCGCACGCGCACCAGATCGACGCGGTAATCCGCCTCGAAGCGCTGCTGGTCGTAATTGAGCTTCACCAGCACCCGGCCGATGAGATGGGCGATATAGGTGCCCACCGTGGCATAGGCGAAGGCCGCCCACACGAGATAGCCCGGAATGTTCCACTGGCTGCCGAACAGGGTGAAGTGGAAATCGCCCGACAGGCCCCACAGGATCACCGCGAAGGAGGCCAGCGTCATCACCGCATTTAGCAGGCCGATGAAGATGCTGACGGTCTGGGCGATATAGGAGCGGATATCCTCGGCGATACGCTGGTCGGGATTGTCCGCCATGTCGCCCTTCAGCCGCAGCCGGTAATGGGTCTGGTTGTCCAGCCAGGCGGCAAGATATTTTTCCGTCATCCAGTTTCGCCAGCGGATCTCCAGCCATTGCCGGAGATAGATCTGGTAGACCGCGACGATGATCGCCCCCGCCGCATAGGCGGCGAACAGCCAGAGCTGGTGCGTGAAGGCGGCGTAGTCCTTTTCCTGGATGGCGTTGTAGAAGGCGTTGTTCCACTCGTTGAGCAGCACGGTCGCGTAGACCCAGCCGACTTCCAGCGCGACCACGGCGGCGAGCAGGATGCCGCCCCGCCATTTGTCCTCGCCACGGAAATAGGGAACGGACAGCCGCCAGACATCGGCGAGCAGCGAGAGGATGGCGCGCAGCAAGGGGCTTCTCCGGATCGGGAAGGCAATCGATCCGCGACACTTGCTGATCAATGCCAGCCAGAAGATGGCCGGCTCATTAAACTTTGGAAAGCGAGCTCGCAATGGCTGTGCAGGCCCGTGCCGGGCGATGCGTCCTGCCGGCGCCCGGCGCACGAAAAAGGCGCCGGGGGGAAGCCGGCGCCTTGTCGAATGGGCGGTCCGATCGATCCGCGCGGGATCGCCGGACCCGTCGCCGTCACTGCGCCGGTTTGGCCGCCGAGGGCGCCGTTGCGGCGGTGGTCGGCGCCTTGGTGACGCTGGCGGGCGCGGTTGCCGCGGCGGGCTGGGCGCCCACCGGGGCTTTAGCCGGGCGCCAGGGCTGCTTGCCTTCCTTCACGGTCTGCCAGAAGGCAGCGCGCTCGTCCTTGCTGCGACCGGAGGCGGACGCCGCCGAGACACCGAAAACCGCGATCAGCGTCGCGGCAATAACCATGCGGATCATCGTAAACTCTCCTCAAGCGGTGCGGCGCTGGGGGACGCCGCTCCCTGTTTGTGGGAGTTAGCTGGGAAGGCGGGAGGCCGCTCGCCAGCGACGCCGACGAAAGGCAGCCCTTGCAATAATGCAGGGCTCGCGGGCGGCTCCTGGCATGGCCTTCGCAGAAATGTCGCACACGAGAGACCGGGCCGGCAGCGGCGCGCCCGGCCCTTTCCATGCGTCAGATGAAGCGCTTGCGGATGTTTTGGCTGATCACGTCGAGCACGGAGACGGTCACGATCACCAGGATGAGGATGGCCGCGGCCTGCGAATAGAGGAAGCCGCGCATGGTCTCGTTGAACACCATGCCGATGCCGCCGCCGCCGACAATGCCGAGCACGGTGGCCGAGCGGACATTGGATTCGAAACGGTAGAGCGCATAGGAAATCCACAGCGGCAGCACCTGCGGCAGCACGCCATAGATCACTTCCTGCAGCCAGCTGCCGCCGGTGCCGCGAATGCCCTCGACGGGCGCGGGATCGATCGCCTCGACCGCCTCGGAGAACAGCTTGGCGACCACGCCCGTGGTGTGGACGAACAGCGCCAGCACGCCGGCAAACGGGCCGAGGCCCACCGCGGCGATGAAGATCAGCGCGAAGACGAGTTCGTTGATGGCGCGGCAGCAGTCCATCATCCGGCGCACCGGGAAGGCCACCCATTTCGGCACGACATTGTCGGCGCAGAGGATGCCGAAGGGAATGCCGACGATCACCGCGAGCAGCGTGCCCCAGATGGCGATGGCCAGCGTCTCCAGCATGGCGCTGGAATAGACGTCCCAATCCGTGAAGTCGGGGCGCAGGAAATCGGCGCCCAGCGTCGCCATGTTGCCGGCATCGCGCATCAGCTGCGCCGGGTTCATCTCCGCCTCGTGCCACGCGAAGACCAGCACCACGGCGCCAAGGGCGGCAAGGGCGAGACGAGCGAGGCGGGTCGCGAAGGGGGTCACGGGCGGCGGCGGCATGGTGCTCGTCGCGGCGCGGTGGATGGCGTCGGTTGAGAACATGGTCGCTCCGCTGGTCTTCCGGGCCGCCCGCACGGGGTGCGCAGCGCGGCGGATATCTGTCGAGGATCTGTAGAGACGGATCCGGAGCGGCCTCGCAGCCGCCCCGGGAATAATCCGAGCCTGAAGGAAGCCCGCGCGGCGCGCAGCCGCACCGGCCTCCCGTGGCCTCACATGGCGGGCAGCTTCTTCTGCTGGTCTTCGAGGGCGGCGAGCTTGGCGTCGATCTCCTTGATCTTCGCGGCCTTCTCGTCAGCCGAGAGCTTGTCGTCGTTCTGCGCCTTGACCTTCGCCTTGAACAGTTCGAGCTGACGGATCGGGATCAGCTGGGCGTCGGAAGAGGCGAGGAAGGGGCCCCAGCCGTCCGAGGTCTTGGCCAGCACCGCGCGGGCATGCTCGATCTCTTCCGGGGTGCCGTTACGGCCATAGGTCATGAAGAACGTGTAGATCTTCGCCTTGAGGTCGGCCGGCAGATCCTTGCGCCACACGATCGGGTCGCCGGCGATCATCGGCGAACGCCACACTTCCTTGATCTTGGCCGCTTCCGCCGGGCGGGTCTGCTGCAGACGGGTCATGTTCTCGGTGTTGTTGGTGGCGAAATCCACCTGCTTATTGGCGACCGCGAGCAGGTTGCCTTCATGATTGCCGGATACCACGCGCTTGTAGCACTTCTGCGGGTCGACATTGTTCAGCGCGAACACGTAATAGCTGGGGACCAGGAAGCCCGAGGTCGAGTTCGGATCGCCGTTGCCGAAATTATAGCCCTTCGAGCAGTCGAGGATATCCTTGAGGCCATTGATGTCGCTGCGATCGACATTGGTGACGATCAGCGAATAATAGCCCGAGGAACCGTCCGGCTTGGCGGTCTTCACGAAGACTTCGCCGCCGGCGCGGTCCACCGCTTCCATGGCCGACTTGTTGCCGAACCACGCCACGTCGACCTTCTTGAAGCGCATGCCTTCGATCACGCCGGCATAGTCGCCGACGAAGAAGGGCTTCACGGGAATGCCGATGGCCTTCTCCATGTCCTTGAGCAGGGGCTCGAAGCTCTTGGCGAGATTGGCCGAGGACTCGGTGGAGATGAAGCCGAAGTTCAGCTCCTTGATGTCCTCGGCATGCGCCGGGGCGCTCGCGAGGGCGGCCAGCGCGAGGCCGGCGGCGATCAGGCTTTTCATGAAAATCGCTCCTGTCAGGATACGGTCTGGGATTGCGAGATGGCGACCGGCGGCGCCGGCACCACGAACTGGCTCGGCAGGATCAGCTCCTCGGCGCTGGCGCCGTAGAGCTCGGTCAGGAAAGCGGCGTTGATCTGCGAGGCCGGGCCGTCGAACACCACGCGCCCGGCATTCATCGCCACCACGCGGTCGAAATAGGCGGTGGCGTAATCGACCTGGTGCAGCGAGACGCACAGCGCGATGCCGTGGTCGCGGCTCATCGTCACCAGCGTATCCATCACCCGCTTGGCGGATTTCGGGTCCAGCGAGGCAATCGGCTCGTCGGCGAGCACCAGACGCGCGCCCTGCACCAGCGCACGGGCAATGGCCACGCGCTGCTGCTGCCCGCCGGAGAGTTCGCGGGCGCGCTTGGCGGCATGCTGGGCGATGCCGACCTCGGCGAGCGCGGCATAGGCGGTGCGGCGCTCGTCCTCGTTGAACAGGCCGAACGTGCCGCGCAGCGCGTTCATCCGCCCCAGCGCGCCAACCAGCACATTGGTCATGACAGAGAGGCGGCCGGAAAGCGCGAATTGCTGGAATACGAGGCCGATATTGCGCCGCGCGGCGCGCACATCGGCGGCGAGGCGTCCGCCTTCCTGCACCTTGATGCCGAATGCGTGCACGGCCCCGGTGCCGGCGCCCTGCGCATCCGCCAGTATCAGGCCGGAGGCGAGGCGGATGAGGGTGGATTTGCCCGAACCCGAGGCCCCGATCAGCGCCACCCGCTCCCCCTCCCGGATGGTCAGGGACACATTCTCGACGGCACGCATGGCGCCGTAGGTCTTGCTGACGCGGTCGAGTTGCAGCGCTGCCGCCATGGGTTTCCCTGCCGGGCCGTTGAAGACAGGCTTGGGGGTATCGGGGCGGGGTGACGCGTGGATGAAGGTTGCATTACGTTTCGATGACGCCCGCAAACGCGCCCGGCCCTTCGCTTCCGCCTGCAAGCGATAGATCGGACAGGTTTTTCACCCGCCGACCCGGTGTTCGCCCCGAGCGGTGGATGACCGCCCGGCGCCGCTCCCGGCGGCCGCATATTCCCTTACGTAATATACATGAAGCCGGCTTTTCTCCGGCCCGGCGAACCTGTGTTGATGTGCCTGCGTTGACTTGACCGCGCCCGCGCTCACAGATGAGTGAACGGGCGATCATCGGCAGTGCCGGCCGGTATCGCGCCCCACGGCCACGTCACGAGGAGAGCCCATGTATTACGCGATCGTCCTGCTCACCATGGTGGTTCTGCCCATTGCCAGCATCGCCGCCGAATTATCGACCACGACCGGCATTGCGAGCTTCGTGCTGGTGTCGATCAAATGGTTCGCCTTCTGGGCGGTGGGCGTGCGGCTGCTGCTGGCGGGACTGTCGCAGATCCTGCGGCCAGCCTTCACCGTGAAGGGAATACTGGGCATCGACGAACCGCGCGCCCATGTGCTCGCGCAGGAACTCGGCTTCGCCAACACCGCCATCGGCCTCGCCGGCCTGTTCTCGATGATGTTCGCCGGCTGGGTGGCGCCGATCGCTTTCACCGGCGGCATATTCCTCGGCCTCGCCGGCCTCAACCATCTGCGCCGGCCCGGCCGCAACCTGCGCGAGACCGTGGCCATGGTCACGGACCTCTGGGCCGCGTTCGTGCTGCTGCTCACCTTCGTGCTGAGCCTGTTCTAGGCCAGGACGCGCGTTTTCTGCGAAAGCCCTTGAAGAATGAATTCAACTTAAAGTAGCATTCGGCGTTCTTTGCACCGGAGATGCACGCCAATGCCCTTCGCCAAGCTGACACGCCCCGACGGATCGCCTGTCTATGTCCGTGTGGAGGATGTCATTTCCTTCGCCCCTGCCGTGCCGACCGCCAGTCCGCCGGGTTCGGCCACGCGCCTTCTGCTGCGCACCGGCACGCCGCAGGACGTGGCCGAGACGGTCGACAAGGTGCTGCTTGTGCTGCAGGCCGTGGCCCCGGCCGCTGCGCCGGCCCCGGCCCCCGCGCCGTAACGACCGCGGCTCCTCAGCGCGCCCGGAAGCCGACATAGCCGCCGTCCGCGTCGAACAGCACGTCATAGCCGTTCAGCAGGTGGAAGCCGGTATTGACGAAGGCCCGGTCGGGGGCGACGCGCAGGTGGATGGCGCCCGGCGTCAGCGGGCCGCCGTCGCCCACCGTGAAGCTGTAGAGCGGGAAGGCCGCCTCCCCCGTGCCGACCGAGACCGCCATCTGCGTGCCGGCGGGCAGCGTGCCGGCGGCCCCCTGCGCCTGCTCCGCCGGCAGGGTCGTGTACATCACCCCGACGCCGGTATCGACCAGCACCGAGCCGCAGGCCGGCGGGCTCGCGCCGTTGAGGGCGATGCAGGCCGGAACGGGCTGCCAGTCCGAGCCGTCCGGCTTGCGGGCGAGCTTGAGATAGCGGAACGGACCTTGCGTGTTCGCGCGCGTCAGGCCGACATGCACACCTTCGCGCGTGAGGATGTAGCCCTGCCGGCGCGGGCCGTCGCCACCGGCGATGTGCAGCAGCGGGTTCTTGTCCGGCGTGCTCTGGCTCTGCAGGTCCGCCTCGCGGGCAAAGCCGACACCCACCATGGCGATGTGGCGCGGGCTCGGATCGGGCGTGCAATCGCGCGCATGGTCGAGGCACTGCACGTCCGTCACCGCCAGCACCGGCAGCGGCTCGGTCGTCACGCTTGCCCCCTCGCGCCCCACCAGCGCCACCGGCGTCACCACCCACTGACCGACCATGACACGGCCGGAGCTGGAATAGGTGAGCTTGCCGGGCCCCTGCGACGGCAATTGGTCGAAGCCGGGTATGTAGGCCGCCGCCACCACGATGCCGGTGGAGCCGGAATCAAGATCGGCGCTCAGCGGCTCCGCTCCGCCGAAGGACAGGCCGATGCGCGGCACGCGGGCGAGCACGCCCGGCCCGGCATCGAGATAGCGCAGGAACAGCCCCTCGCGGTAGCGCGCGTAATCGGGCGCTTCCTGCGCGACCGCCGCCGAACTGGCCGAGACCAGAAGCGCCGCCAGCAGCCCCTTCCGCATCGCTCTCTCACATGTTCGGATAGTTCGGCCCGCCGCCGCCCTCGGGGGCGACCCAGGTGATGTTCTGGTTCGGATCCTTGATATCGCAGGTCTTGCAGTGCACGCAGTTCTGCGCGTTGATCACGAAGACCTCGTCGCCGTCCTTCTCGACCCACTCATAGACCCCGGCCGGGCAATAGCGGTTGGACGGGCCGGCATAGACGTCATGCTCGGACGCCTTCTGCAGGGCGAGGTTGGCCACCCGCAAATGGACCGGCTGGTCTTCCTCGTGATTGGTGTTGGACAGGAACACCGAGGAGAGCCGATCGAAGGACACCACGCCGTCGGGCTTGGGATAGTCGATCTTCTTCGACTGCGCGGCCGGTTTCAGCGAGGCGGAATCGGGCTTGCCGTGCCCCAGCGTGCCGAAGGGCGAGAAGCCGAGCAGCGTGTTCGCCCACATGTCCAGCCCGCCGAGGCCGATGCCGAGATAGGTGCCGAGCTTCGACCAGAGCGGCTTGACGTTGCGCACCGCGTGGAGATCGCGGCCGATCGCGGAGCCGCGCCACTTGGCCTCATACCCCTCCAGCACATCGTGCTGGCGCCCGGCCGCCAGCGCGGGGGCCAGTTCCTCGGCCGCCAGCATGCCGGAGAGCACCGCATTGTGGCTGCCCTTGATGCGCGGCACGTTGACGAAGCCGGCGGCGCAGCCGAGCAGCGCCCCGCCGGGAAAGACCAGCCTGGGCACCGACTGGTAGCCGCCCTCGGTGATGGCGCGCGCGCCATAGGCGATGCGCTTGCCGCCCTCCAGCGTCTCGCGCACCATCGGGTGCGTCTTGAAGCGCTGGAACTCCTCGAAGGGCGCGAGATAGGGGTTCGCGTAGTTCAGGTGGACCACGAAGCCCACCATCACCTGGTTGTCTTCCATGTGGTAGAGGAACGAGCCGCCGCCGGTCTTCGAATCCAGCGGCCAGCCGAAGGAATGCTGCACCAGCCCCGGGCGGTGCTGCGCGTCCGGCACGGTCCACAATTCCTTGAGCCCGAGGCCGAATTTCTGCGGCTCGCGCCCCTCGCTCAGGCCGAAGCGGGCGATCAGCTCCTTGGAAAGCTGGCCGCGCGCGCCCTCGGCGAACAGCGTGTATTTCGCGCGCAGTTCCATGCCGCGGGTGTAGCGGTCGGTCATCTCGCCATTGCGCCCGATGCCCATGTCGCCGGTGGCGATGCCGACCACCGCGCCAGCTTCGTCGAACAGCACCTCATTGGCGGCAAAGCCGGGGTAGATCTCCACGCCCAGCGCCTCGGCCCGGGTCGCCAGCCAGCGGGCGACATTGCCGAGGGAGCCGATGTAATTGCCGTGATTGTTCATCAGGGGCGGCATGAAGACATTGGGCAGGCGCACCCCGCCGGCGGGACCGAGCAGGTAGAAGCGGTCATCCGTGACCAGGGTCTTGAGCGGGGCGTCGGCATCCTCGCGCCAGTCCGGCAGCAGCCGATCGAGGCCGATGGGGTCGATCACCGCGCCGGACAGGATATGCGCGCCGACCTCCGAGCCCTTTTCCACCACGACGACCGACAGGTTCTCGTCCAGCTGCTTCAGCCGGATCGCCGCGCTGAGCCCCGAGGGACCCGCCCCGACGATCACCACGTCGAATTCCATGGCCTCGCGATCGGGCAACTCGTTCGCGTTCATGCTAACCCCTCCGGCACTGCGACGTGCTTATTGGATCATTTCCACGCTTGTTCCACGGCCCGCCGAACCTGACAACCGTCTCCGCGCCGGATAGGATCATCATTCCGACGGAAAGAAGGCCCGATGCCGCCGACACTTAGCGATCGCGATCTCATCGCCGAGCTGCTCGCCTTCCATGTGGAGGCGGGGGTCGATATCGCGCTGGGCGAAGAACCCGTGGATCGCTTCGCCGAAAGCGCGTCCGAGCGGGCCACGGCGCGGCGGCGCGGCCCCATGGCCGCAGACGATTCGGCCCCCGCCGCCGCGGCGCCCCGCGCCTCCGCGCCGGATGCACGCCCCGCCACCGCCCCAGCCTCCGCGCGCCCGGCCACCGCGCGTCCCGCCACCGCACGTGCGGCCCCGGCTGCCGTACCGCCCGCCGCCCCTCCCCCGCCCGACCAGGCCGCGCTGGAGGCGCGCGAGGCCGCGGCACATGCGCCCACGCTGGAAGCGTTGCGCCACTTGCTGGAGCGCTTCGAAGGCTGCCCGCTGAAGCATACCGCGACCCGCCTCGTCTTCGCCGATGGCAATCCCAAGGCCCGGCTCATGCTGGTGGGCGAGGCGCCGGGGCGCGAGGAGGATATCGAGGGCAAGCCCTTTGTCGGCCGCTCGGGCAAGCTGCTCGACCGCATGCTCGCCGCCATCGGCATTGACCGCGAGAGCGCCTACATCGCCAATGTCGTGCCCTGGCGCCCGCCGGGAAACCGCACGCCGACGCCGCAGGAAACCGCCATCTGCCTGCCCTTCATCCGCCGGCAGATCGAGCTTGCCGATCCCGATGTGCTGGTGTGCCTCGGCGGGCCCTCGGCGCAGACCCTGCTCGGCATCCGCGAGGGCATCACCAAGGCGCGCGGGCGCTGGATGGAGTATGACACCGGCACGCGCACCATTCCGGCCATGGCCACCTTCCATCCCGCCTACCTGCTGCGCACGCCGCTCGGCAAGCGCATGGCGTGGCGGGACCTGCTGGCGATCGAGAGCCGGCTCACGCAGCCGACGGCGCGAAGCTCCGGCTAAAGTCGCGGGCCGATCCGTCCCCCGCTCCGTCGAGAGCCGGGGAGACTTCAGCCTGTCATCATTTGAGACGTTCCATCCTGGAGGATCTCGGGCATACTCGGGTGCCCGTCACCTATCGTCAGCGGTGATGAGATGGGGGAGCCTGATGGAATTCGATCCTGAAATCCTGGCGCGAATCCAGTTCGCGTTCACCATCTCCTTTCACGTCATCTTTCCCGGGTTCACCATCGGTCTGGCCGCCTATATCGCCACACTGGAAGTGCTGTGGCTCGCCACGGGGCACGAGCGCTACCACCGCATCGCGCGGTTCTTCACCAAGATCTTCGCCGTGTCCTTCGGCATGGGCGTGGTGTCGGGCATCGTGCTCTCCTACCAGTTCGGCACCAACTGGAGCCCCTTCGCGCGCCTCGCCGGCAATGTGATCGGCCCGCTGATCGGCTACGAGGTGCTGACCGCCTTCTTCCTGGAGGCGACCTTCCTCGGCATCATGCTGTTCGGCTGGAACCGGGTGCCGCGCGGGCTGCACGTCTTCGCCTGCGTGATGGTGGCGGCGGGCACCTCGCTCTCGGCCTTCTGGATCCTCTCCGCCAATAGCTGGATGCAGACCCCGGCCGGCTACCAGATGATCGACGGCGTGGCGCACCCGGTGGACTGGCTCTCCATCATCTTCAACCCGAGCTTCCCCTTCCGTTTCGCGCATATGGTGACGGCCTGCTACCTCACCACCGCCTTCGTCGTGCTGGCGGTGGGCGCGCGCTATGTCTATGCCGGCCGCTATCATGAGGATGCGCGCACCATGATGCGCATGGCGATCGGGCTCATCGCCATCCTCGCGCCGGTGCAGGCCTTCATCGGCGACGCGCACGGCCAGAACACGCTGAAATACCAGCCGGAGAAGATCGCCGCGATCGAGGCGCACTGGGGCGAGACGGATGGCGTGACCGGCGGCGTGCCGCTGGTGCTGTTCGCCTGGCCGAACGAGACCACCGAGAGCAACGACTACCAGATCGCCATTCCCCATCTGGGCAGCCTCATCCTCACCCATAGCTGGGACGGCACGTTCAAGGGGCTGAAGGAATTCGCCCCGCAGGACCGCCCGCCGGTCGCCATTCCCTTCTTCGCCTTCCGAATCATGGTCGGCCTCGGGGTGCTGATGATCGCGATCGGCTGGCTCGGTGCCTATCTTCTGTGGCGCCGGCGCGTGTTCGAAACCGACTGGTATGTGCGCCCGCTGCAATATGTCTGGCCGATCGGCTTCGTCACCATCCTGTCGGGCTGGTTCGTCACCGAGGTCGGCCGGCAGCCCTGGGTGGTCTACAACGTGCTGCGCACGGCGGATGCCGTCTCGCCCGTCGCCGGCTGGGCGATGGCGACCACGCTGGCGCTGTTCGTGCTGGTCTACGCCATCGTGTTCTCCGGCGGCGTCTACTACATCAACCGGTTGATCAACAAAGGCCCCGAGGGCCCGGCCGTGGAACCGCCCACGGGCGTGCCGAACCGTCCGCTCGCCTCCGCGCACGAGGCGACCCGCGCCGCCATCAACGCTCCGGGGGAGTGAGACATGGATATCAGCCTCGGCATGGACTGGTACCTGCCCGTCATCTGGTCGCTGCTGCTGGCGGTGGCGATCGCCATGTATGTGATCCTCGACGGGTTCGATCTCGGCATCGGCATTCTCTTCCCCTTCGCGCGCAGCGAACTGGAAAAGGACCAGATGATGAACTCGGTCGCCCCGTTCTGGGATGGCAACGAGACCTGGCTGGTGCTGGGCGGGGGCGGGCTGCTGGTCGCCTTCCCGCTGGCCTATTCCATCGTCATGCCGGCGCTCTACCTGCCGGTCATCTTCATGCTGCTGGCGCTGGTGTTCCGCGGCGTGGCGTTCGAGTTCCGCCATGTCGCCGATGACAGCCGCTTCCTGTGGAACATCGCCTTCGCGGCGGGCTCGACGCTTGCCGCCTTCTTCCAGGGCGTGCTGCTCGGCGGCTTCGTGCAGGGCATCAAGGTCGAGAACAACGCCTTTGCCGGCGGCCCGCTGGACTGGGCGACGCCGTTCGCGGCGCTGTGCGGCGTGGCGGTGGTCGCGGGCTATGCGCTGATCGGCAGCGTGTGGCTGGTGATGAAGACCGACGGCGCGGCCGCCCGCCGCGCCCGCGCCCATGCCAAGCTGCTCCTGCCGGTGGTACTCGCCTTCATGGCCGTGGTCAGCCTGTGGACACCGATCGCCTTCCCCCGCATCGCCGAGCGCTGGTTCACCACGCCGAACCTGTTCTATCTCGCGCCCGTGCCGGTCGTGACGCTGCTCCTGGCCTGGTTCGTGCGGCGCTGGCTGGAAGAGGGCCACGAGAACCTGCCCTTCTTCGGCGTCATCGGCCTGTTTATCCTCGGCTATGTCGGAATCGGGATCTCGATCTTCCCCTACCTCATCCCGCCCAGCCTGACCGTGTGGGAAACCGCCGCCCCGCCCGCCAGCCAGGTCTTCATGCTGATCGGCACGGTCTTCATGCTACCGGTGATCCTCGGCTACATCGCCTTCGTGTACTGGCTGTTCCGCGGCAAGGTGCGCGAGGGAGAAGGGTATCATTGAGGAGGAGCAGGGAGGAACGTTCAGGATGCGCCAAATGTGGCATTCCGCTCTCCGCGGAGAACGGACATTCGATCCTCCCTGGAAATCCTCACTTCAGCGACAAAGCCAATCCGCTCAAATCCAGGCTGACGATTACGCCCGTTTGCTCGCCGCTTAGCTCCAAAATGGCACCGTTCTGGTTCGTCAGGATGACAGCTTGCGCGCCCTTTCCGACCGCGGCGCCGGCACCACCCTGGGCATAGACTCCAGAAACGTCAGACGGACGTTGGATATTTTTGACCGTTCCGTGAAATCGCGTCTCTGAAGCGCCGAAGGTGAAGCCATAGCTCAGCCCCCCGACCGAGAGCGGATATTTGCGGCCCTGAAATGTCAGAACGCCGTCTCCGGCCGATCCGCCGACCACGAACCCGGCCTTCACGATACGGATGCTGATTGAGCCGTCAGCCGCGCTCGCCATCGATACGGCGCCGACAAGCGTTGCCAATGCGAGGAGCCCGACCCTTAGTACGGAAAAGACTTTCATCGACGGTACCTTCCAAACGAGAGCGATGTGCCATGTTGCCCATTGTTCGACAACGCCGACTCTGGCGTTTCGTTGCTCGACAACAGCGAGACTGGATGCCTTTTCTCCTGCCAAGGTGATGTAGCGCGCACCTCCCACTCCGGCGGCTTGTCGGGGCATCTTAAGCCGGCATGCCGCGCACGCCAACCATGAGGGAGCGGACCTAGCCGACATCTGCGATGGCTCGACAGCCGGCCTTAACGCCAACAGCCCGTCTCATTCGTCATCCCCTCCCCCAGCCTCGCCCGCACCGGCGCGAAGCTCCTGCGGTGGTGCCGGCACACGCCCAGTGCGGCGAGCGCATTCTGATGCTCCGGCGTGCCGTACCCCATGTGGCGCTCGAAGCCGTAGCCGGGGTGGGCGAGGCCGAGGGAGGCCATCAGGCGGTCGCGGGTGACCTTGGCGACGATGGAGGCGGCGGCGATCGAGGCGACGCGGGCGTCGCCGCCGATGATGGTGCGCGCGGCGCAGGGCACGGGCGGCAGGTCGTTGCCATCCACCAGCAGCAGCTTGGGCGCGCGCGGCAGGCCGGCACAGGCGCGGGCCAGCGCCCACAGGGTGGCCTGGCGGATATTGTATCCGTCGATCCGCGCCGGCGGGGCGAAGGCCAGCGAGACCTCGGCGGTGGCACAGATGGCCTCGAACAGTGCCTCGCGCCGCGCGGCGCTCAGTTTCTTGGAATCATCCAGCCCCTCGGGCACGCGCGCGGGATCGAGCACCACGGCGCAGGCCACCACCGGGCCGGCCCAGGGGCCACGCCCCACCTCGTCGACTCCGGCCACCGGCACATCCCCCGCCGCCCAGGCCGCCCGCTCCACTGAAAAATCCGGCTTTTGCCGCGCCGTCACCATGCGTCACAGTCCTTACGCGCGCCCGGGATCACTGTACCCTTGAGTCGCGGCGCCACCATGCCGGCCCCGCCGAGCCGGCGCAACGGCCGCCGACCGGGTCGCACGCGACAGCGAGGGGTGAGGGATGAACTGGTCCGAGCATATTCAGGAATTCGTCACGCTGTGGGTCGTCGTCGACCCGCTCGGCACGCTGCCGGTGTTCCTGGCCGTCACGGCGGCGCTCAGCGCGCCCGACCGGCGCAAGGCGGCGCTGCTCTCGGTGATGATCTCCTTCGGCGTGCTGGTGTTCTTCGCCATGGCCGGCCACTGGCTGCTACAGGCCATGGACGTGTCGATCGAGTCCTTCCAGATCGCCGGCGGCATCGTGCTGTTCCTGTTCGCGCTCACCATGATTCACGGCTCCAGCCACACCGGTGCGAACGCGCCGGCGGAGACCAATCTCGTCGACATCGCGATCTATCCGCTGGCCATCCCCTCCATTGCCAGCCCCGGCGCCATGCTGGCGGCCGTGGTGCTGACCGACGATTCCCGCTTCGACTTCCAGGACCGGGTCATCACCCTCGTCATCTTCGCCCTCGTGCTGCTGGTAACGCTGGCAATCATGCTCACCGCCGCGCCGGTCGCCCGGCTGATCGGCCGCGGCGGCGCCTCGGTTATCAGCCGGGTGATGGGCATGATCCTGGCGGCGCTGGCGGTCGATCTCATCCTCAGCGCCGCCGCGCGCTGGCTGCATCTGCCGGCGATCTGATCCGCCGGGGCGATCCACACCGCGTCAGGTCTCGACCGGCGGCGGCGCGCCCAGATGCCGGGCGAGAAACGCGCCGGTGCGCTCCCATGCCAGCGCCGCCGCCGGCGGATCATAGCGGGCGGGGCTGGTATCGTTGTTGAAGGCATGCTGCGCGCCCTCATAGACGTGCACGGTATAATCCTTGCCGGCCGCCTTCAGCGCGGCCTCATAGGCGGCGATGCCTTCATTGATGCGGGTGTCCAGCCCGGCATAATGCAGCAGCAGCGCCGCCCGGATGGCGTCGACACGATCGAGCGGGGGCTGCATGCCGTAATAGGCGACGCCCGCCTTCAGTTCCGGGCTGGCCTCGGCCAGAAGATTCACCATGCCCCCGCCCCAGCAGAAGCCGATGGCGCCGACCGCGCCGGTCGAGGCGGGATACGCGGCGAGGAAGGCGACCGCATCGACGAGCCGCGCCACGGTGGCGGGGCGGTCGAGCGCGGCGATGGCGTCGCGCGCCTTGTCCTCATCCTCCGGCGTGCCGCCATCGGGCGAGAGAAGATCGATGCCGAAAGCGAGATAGCCTTCCAGCGCGAGCCGGCGCGTCACATCCTTGATATGCGGATTGAGCCCGCGATTCTCGTGGATGACGATCACCGCCGGGCGCCGTGCATCGACCCGCCGTGCCCGCGCGAGATAGCCGCTCACGCTCGCCCCGCCCGAGGGATAACGGACGGTGGAAATGTCGAGGCGCGGATCGTCCGGCTCGACGATGGCGGCGCGGGCATAATCATTGGCCAGCAGGGGCAACAGCGTCGCGGCCGCGGCGACGGAGCCGGCAAGCGTGGCCAGCCTTTCCATGAACTCACGGCGTCCGACATGGCCGTGGGTGAACCGGTCGTAGAGATCGATGATGCGTTGATCCATGGAGTGCCTCCCGTTGCGGGCCACAGGATGGGCCGGATCGGGCGCGGGCGCATATCAGGAATCGGGGAGCGGTATCGCGCGGCGGCACCGCCCGGCGGCGGGGACTTTCAACGCGAAAAGGGCGCAGCTCGCGCCACGCCCTTTCGTGTTCTTTCGAGGATGACGTCCTCAGACGTCCATGCCGCCACTCACGGCGGGCCCGCCCGGCTTGAGTCCCGAGAAACCGCAGGGGCGAATGGACGTCCTCAGAAGTCCATGCCGCCCATGCCGCCGCCCGGCATGGCGGGGGCCGCCGCGGGGGGCTTCGGCAGGTCGGCGACCATGGCTTCGGTGGTGATCAGCAGGCCGGCGATCGAGGCCGCGTCCTGCAGGGCGGTGCGCACGACCTTGGCCGGATCGACGATGCCAGAGGCGATCATGTCGACGAACTGTTCGGTCTGGGCGTTGAAGCCGAAGTTCTGGTCCTTCGATTCCTGCACCTTGCCGACCACGATCGAACCTTCGACGCCCGAGTTCTCGGCGATCTGGCGGATGGGCGCCTCGAGCGCCTTCAGCACGATCTTGATGCCGGCCTGGATGTCGGGATTGTCGTTGGACAGCTTCTCGACCGCCCTCTTGGCACGCAGCAGCGCAATGCCGCCGCCGGGGACGATGCCCTCTTCCACCGCCGCGCGGGTGGCGTTGAGCGCGTCGTCGATGCGATCCTTCTTTTCCTTCACCTCGACTTCGGTCGCGCCGCCGACGCGGATCACCGCGACGCCGCCCGCGAGCTTGGCCAGACGCTCCTGCAGCTTCTCACGGTCGTAGTCCGAGGTGGTTTCCTCGATCTGCGACTTGATCTGCGCAACGCGGCCCTCGATGTCCTTCTTCTTGCCGACGCCGTCGACAATCGTGGTCTTTTCCTTCTCGATCACGACCTTCTTGGCGCGGCCGAGCATGGCGAGGCTGACGCTTTCCAGCTTGATGCCGAGCTCTTCGGAAATGACCTGGCCACCGGTGAGGATCGCGATGTCCTCCAGCATGGCCTTGCGGCGATCACCGAAGCCCGGTGCCTTGACGGCCGCAACCTTGAGGCCGCCGCGCAGCTTGTTGACGACGAGCGTGGCCAGAGCCTCGCCCTCGACGTCCTCGGCGATGATGATGAGCGGCTTGCCCGACTGCACCACGGCTTCGAGAACCGGCAGAATGGCCTGCAGACCCGAGAGCTTCTTGTCGAAAATGAGCAGGTAGGGATCTTCGAGATCCACCGTCATCTTCTCGGGGTTGGTGACGAAATAGGGCGAGAGATAGCCGCGGTCGAACTGCATGCCCTCGACCACGTCAAGCTCGGTCTCGGCGGTCTTGGCTTCCTCGACGGTGATGACACCCTCGTTGCCGACCTTCTGCATCGCGCCGGCGATCATCTCGCCGATGGACGCGTCGCCATTGGCGGAAATCGTGCCGACCTGCGCGACTTCGTCGGTGTTCTTCACCTTCTTGGCGCGCTTCTCGATATCCTTGATCGCCTCGGTGGTGGCGAGGTCGATGCCGCGCTTGAGGTCCATCGGGTTCATGCCGGCGGCAACCGCCTTGACACCCTCGCGGACGATCGCCTGGGCGAGCACGGTGGCGGTGGTGGTGCCGTCGCCGGCGAGGTCATTGGTCTTCGAGGCCACTTCGCGCACCATCTGCGCGCCCATGTTCTCGAACTTGTCTTCGAGCTCGATCTCCTTGGCGACGGTGACGCCGTCCTTGGTGATGCGGGGAGCGCCGAAGCTCTTGTCGATCACGACGTTGCGGCCCTTGGGACCGAGCGTGACCTTGACGGCATTGGCGAGAATGTCGACGCCGCGCAGCATCTTGTCGCGCGCGTCGCTCCCGAATTTTACGTCCTTGGCAGCCATGAGGCTCACTCCTGGATTGGATTGCGTGCGGCCCGCCGCCAGACGGGGCGGGCCGGATCGTCAGGGCAGAGGACCGGGAGAACCGGCCCCGGCCGGCCTCAGCCGACGATACCCAGGACGTCGGATTCCTTCATGATCAGCAGGTCCTGACCGTCGATCTTGACCTCGGTGCCGGACCACTTGCCGAACAGCACCTTGTCGCCCGCCTTTACGTCGAGCGGAACAAGCTTGCCGGCCTCGTCGCGCGCGCCGGGACCGGCGGCGACGACTTCGCCCTGCGAGGGCTTTTCCTTGGCGCTATCGGGGATGATGATGCCGCCCGCGGTCTTCTCTTCCGCGTCAAGACGCTTCACCACGATACGATCGTGCAGGGGACGAAACTTAAGCTTGGCCATTTATGGCTCCTCGGGTCTTCCGGTCGCGCGCCAGCATGGCGCAGGGGAACTCGTTCCGGCCTTATCCTAGCACTCTTCCACGGAGAGTGCCAAAGGCGCTGCGGAGATAGGCAGCCCGGATTCCGGAGTCAAGAACCGTGGGCGCGAGAAAAAGCCCCGTGCGGGAACGAAAAAACCCGGCCTGCGTACAGGCCGGGTTCTTCCACATGGGAAAAATGTCGGGAGCAAGACGGCCCGACTTCCAGACATCCGGAAGCCAGACCGCAAAGCGGGTTCCCATCGCCAAGGCGGGGCTCAAGCCGGCCTCTGGGCCAGCCGCGCCGGGCTCAGGAGGCCTTCTTCATGCTCTTCTCGACCGACGCCTTGATCGGCTCGGCGGTTTCGGTGGCGACCTTCTGGGCCAGCGCCGAAAGCTCCTTGGTCTGAGCGGAGAGCACGTCGAACTGCTTGCGCACGTGGCCGGTCGAAATCTCGACAGCCTCCGAAACGCTCTTGGCAGAGAACAGCGCGCCGACATAGTCGAACGCCGCGTTCACATTGGTGCGAAGCGACTCGAGAGCCACGGCGTTGTATTCGGCGACACCCTTGGAGGCGGTCGTATAGGTATCTTCGAGCACGTCGGTGGTCTCTTCGGCGCTGGTCTTCATCTTCTCATAGGCATCGCGCGCGCTCTGCACGCTCTTCTCGGCCATTTCGCGGACCACGGCCGGCACTTCCAGCGCCGTGAGATCCATCTTCGGCATCGCCGACTCGAAAGCAGCGGTGGCCGCCTTGGCAGCCTTCTTCGGGGTCGGCGTAACGGTGGCGTCAACCATGATTTTCTCCTCGGGTCGCGGGTCAGAACAAGAAGGCACCAGCAGCATCCGCGCCTGTGCGGCCGTGCTTCGACTTGGCAGACGCGGCTTCAAGGGAGCCCTTCCAAGTCCGATACGCTCTAATTGTGCACTGCAATATCATATTGCAATGCACAATAAAACCCTCGCGCCGCATTTTTTGCGATGTTGGGGGACGACGCTGCCCGCCTCCCGAGGAACGGGGCGAACCGGCCGGAGGGGCGCCGGTCAGACCTTCTTGGTATCGCTGCCCGGCGCCGGCTTCGCGGCAAACGGCGCCGCCTGACCGCCCAGCGCCTTGGCCTGCTCGGCCAGACGCGTCGCCTGGTCCTTGACATAATCGGCGTTCAGCCGCGCCCAATCGTCCACGGTCGTGGCCTTGGCCAGCCGGGCCGCGAACTCGAAGCCGGCGGCGATATTGTCCTCGGCAAATCTCAACGCCGTGCGGCGCAGATCACGGCCCTGGTCCTGCGCGGCATCCACCTGCCGGCCCGCATCGTCCAGCGCCTTGTGCGCGGCGTTCATGAAACCATCCATCGCCGCGCGCGCCTGACCGACGCCTTGCTCGGCGATGGCACGCAGCTCCGGGGGGACTTCGATTTTCGCATCATTCGCCATGGGGACCTCCACTGCAGGTACGCGGCTTGATCGTATCGGCCCGCCGCAGCCAATCTATTGGCGCTGATGCCTACGACAAAAGTAGTATAGCAGATCCGCGATACAAGCGGAAAACGGTCAGCGCCCGACCAAAGGTTGCCGATGATTAACCGGGATCGGTCGCATCCGGTTAACCGGAAACCGCGAAGCCCGTGTGACGCAGGGCCAGCATCGTGGCGCAGAGGCTCGGGCCGCATTATGGTTGTGGGAGTGAACATGCGGTCCCGTGTGCCCTGTGGCTGCAGGAGCGAACCGCGACATTTGTCGGATTGTCATGAGCGTACCGACGGACGGGGATCAATCGGCAGCCGCGACACGCGCGGAAGAGGCGCTGCGGGCTCTGGCCGCGGCGCCCCTCGGCGCGGCCGTGCCGGCGCTGCTGGTCCGGGTCGACGGGTCGCTGCTCGCCGCCAATGCGGCCGGCCGGGCCCTGTTCGCCGGCGCGCCGATTGCCGATGCCTTCGTCACCGCCACCGCCCGCCTCGCCCAGACCCTGCGCCCCGATCGCCCGCCGCGGCTGGAGCGGGTGCGCCTGCCCGGCCGGCTGACCCCGGCCACCTTTGCCTGCTCGCTGCTGGCAAGCGCCGGCACCCGGGCGCTGCTCATGGTGAGCGCGGAGACACCGTCCGTGGCGGCCCCTGCCCCGCCCCCCGCCCCCGCGTCAGACGAGATGACCGCGCGCGCGGCCGCCGCGGGCCGGACCTCCCCGGTGCCGGCGTCACCGGAAACCAGCCCGTCGCCGCTGCGCTTCACCTGGCGGACCGACCTTCGGGCACGGCTGACCCATGTCGACCCGCGCCTCGCCCACGCGCTCAATCTCACCGCCGAGGCGATCGCCGGCCGCGACTGGCACAGCCTCGGCGCCAGCACGGCCCATCGCGCCGTGAGCGAGGGCCGCAGCTTCACCCACCTGCCGGTGCTGCTGCCGACCGCGCGTGGCGAGATGCTGGACGTCGAACTCGGCGGCGCGCCCATCCGCGGCGAGGGCATGCGCGGCTTCGGAATCGTGCGCAACCGCCAGCCGGAGCCGGCCGGTCGGGTGTCGTCCGCGCGCACCGCGCCGCAGAGCGGGGCGCCCGGGAATGCGGCGCCCGGGAATGCGACTCCGCAGAACGCGATGCCGATCCCTCCCGAGGCCCCGCGCGTGACGGCCCGCATGCCCACGCCGCCGAGCGTCGTTTCCCCGGCCGCCTCCGCTCCGACGGCGCCCGTGATCGAGCCGCCCGTGATCGAGCCGCCCGCGTGGGAACCGCCACCGGTGGAGCCGCCCGCATCCGGCTCCCCCGCCTCCGATATCTCCGGGGCCGAACCTCACGGCACCCAGCCTCCCACTACCGAGGCCTTCTCGGGCGACTTTGCGTCCTCCGTGCGGGTGACGCTGAGCATCGTGCCGACGGCCCCCAATGTCGTGCCGCTGCGCGCGGGCGTGGATTCGGCGCCGGCCCGCGAGAGCGCCCGCTCGTCCTGGGAAGGGCTGTCGAGCGGGGAACTCAATGCCTTCCGCGAGATCGCCCGCGCCCTCGGCGCCCGGCTGGAAGGCCTGGACGACGCCCATGAGACGGGCAGCGGCCCGCGAACGGCCGAGCATCGCGCCCCGAATCCCGCCGCGCCCGACCCCGCGGCGTTCGAGCCGGCCGCCGTCGAGCCGGCCACTCCCGCCGTCAACATTCCCGCCGCTCCCGCCTCGCCGGCCGCCGTGCCGACCCTCATCGAGCCGGCATCGCCCGCGCGGGCCGCGCCGCCGGAGCCGGATGGGCTGCGCCGCGCGCTTGCCGAGGGCGAGCGCCCCGTGCTCGATCGGCTGCCCGTGGGCCTCGTCGCCTTCCGCGACGACCGGCTGCTCTATGTCAACCGCGCCCTGCTGGATTGGACCGGCCATGTCGGGTTGGAGGCGATCGAGGCGGCCGGCGGGCTCGCCACCCTGTTCGGCACGCCGCATGCCAGCGATGGCACCGACGGGCGCGCCCTCACCCTGCTCACCGCCACCGGCCTGCCGCTCGCGGTCGAGGCGCGGCTGCTTTCCACCCCGTGGGAGGGCGGCCCGGCCATGCTCTATGTACTGCGCCGTGCCGAGCCGGCCGATGACGAGCGCCTCCGGCAGGCGGAACTCGCCCTGCGCGAGGCCGAGGGCGCCGCCCGCGAACTGCGCGCCATCCTCGACACCGCGACCGACGGCGTGGTGCTGATCGACGCCAAGGGCGTGGTTCTCAGCATGAACCACCCGGCCGAAGCGCTGTTCGGCTTCGCCGCGCGGGAGGTGAAGGGCGAGAACTTCACGCTGCTCTTCGCCCCCGAGAGCCAGCGCGGCGCGGTGGACTATCTCGACGGGCTCGCCTCGAACGGCGTCGCCAGCGTGCTGAATGACGGGCGCGAGGTGATCGGCCGGGTGCGTGAGGGCGGGCTCATCCCGCTCTTCATGACCATCGGCCGGGTGGGTGAGGACGCCTCGAAATTCTGCGCCGTGCTGCGCGACATCACGCAGTGGAAGCGCGCCGAGGAGGAACTCACCGAGGCCAAGCGCCTCGCCGAGCGCGCCAACCTCGCCAAATCCGACTTCCTCGCCAAGATCAGCCACGAGATCCGCACGCCGCTCAACGCCATTATCGGCTTTTCCGAAGTGATGATGGAGGAGCGCTTCGGGCCGATCGAGAACCAGCGCTACCGCGACTATCTCCGCGACATCCATGCCTCGGGCGGGCACCTCGTTTCGCTGATCAACGACCTTCTCGACCTCTCCAAGATCGAGGCCGGGAAGCTCGACCTGTCCTTTACCAGCGTGCCGCTCAACGAAATCGTGCAGCAATGCATGGGCATCATGCAGCCGCAGGCCAACCGCGAGCGGATCATCATCCGCTCCTCGCTCGCCTCGGACCTGCCGCCCGTGGTGGCGGATGCGCGCTCGATCCGGCAGATCGTGCTCAACCTCGTGTCGAATTCGATCAAGTTCACCCGGCCTGGCGGGCAGGTCATCCTGTCCACCGCCCTGACCGACGCGGGCGAGGTGGTGATGCGGGTGCGCGATACCGGCATCGGCATGTCGGAGGCGGATATTTCCGTGGCGATGGAACCGTTCCGTCAGCTCGCCACCTCCGGCAGCGCCGGCTCCGGCGGCACCGGCCTCGGCCTGCCGCTCACCAAGGCACTGGCCGAAGCCAACCGTGCCAGCTTCAACATCCGCAGCGCGGTCGATGTCGGCACCATCGTCGAGATCACCTTCCCCTCGACACGGGTGCTCGCGGAGTAAGTGTTTCCAAGGGTTTGTTGATTATCAAGGAGTTCCGGCCGTCACTCTGGTCCAGTGAGGCGGTCCAATGTGGATGGCGTACCCTCCCCCGAAGCAAGACCCGAAGTCCGGTCGCTGGCGTTTCCGCAAGGTTGTTCCCGAGCGCCTGCGGGAGCGGATGGGCAAGGGCGAGGTTGTCGAGTGGCTCGGAACCGATCCGGTCCACGCGCGCCGCCGTAACGCCGAACTACACGCCCAACTCGAAGCCAAATTCGCCGAACTGACCTCCGGCCTTGTCACCCTGACGCGCAAGCAGGCGCTCGCCCTCGCCGGCCGCTGGTATCAGTGGTTCATCGCGCGCTTCGAGGATGACCCCGGCAACGATCCGGAGGGGTGGGTGCTCCGGCTGGAGGCCTTCCACAATCTGGAGGCGACCGGCGGCGTCCTTGATGAGCGCGACCTGAGCGACCTCCCACACAAGCGGGGGCCGAAGATTGCCGCCCGTGTGCGTGCCCATTTGCACGACAACGGCTTTCTGTCCGAGTTCTTCCTCAACGAGGGCGTGACTCTCGCCCCGGAGTCTCTGCCCCTGTTCATGGAGGCCATGGAAGAAGAATATGAGGCCGCCCATCTCCGCCTCAGCCAGCTGGCGCGCGGCGACTATCGCGAAGACGCGCGCCCCAAGCGGTTCCCGGCATGGGAGACGCCAGCAGCGCCGCTATCGGCTCCGGCGTCCCCCGCGCGCCCGGCCGATGCGGTCACTCTTCAGCAATTGTTCGAGCGCTGGAAGGCCGCAAACCCGGACTTGAAGCCCGGCACGCTGAAGGTCTATGCGCCCGCAATTGCCGCGTGCGACGCCTTTCTCGAAGCCAAGGACGTGCGCAACATCACGTCCGATGACCTGTGGCGCTGGGCTGAACATCGCCTGAAGGTCGAAGGGCTTTCGCCCAAGTCCGTCCGGGACAATCACATCTCCGCCGTGAAGTCGGTCATGGGCTGGGCAATGAGCTATGAGGGCGGGCGCTTCCTTACATCGAACCCTGCTGCCGATGTGACCATCAAGGTGCCCAAGCGGGTTCGGGAACGGCAGCCGAATTTCCGTCCCGATGAAATCAAGGCCGTGCTCTCCGCCGCTCTTGCCGTCCCGGACGATCCGGAGAACCCCACACGGGCCTTCACCCGCCGCTGGGTGCCGTGGCTATGCGCGTACACGGGTGCCCGCGTGCAGGAGATAACGCAGCTTCGCGGTGCGGACGTCCGGCAGGAAGACGGCATTTGGGTGCTCGACATCACGCCCGAGGCCGGCACCGTGAAGACCGGTCAATCGCGCCGCGCCTTCCTGCACCAACACCTGATCGATATCGGCTTTCTCGACTTCGTGCGGTCGCGTGGTCCCGGCCCGCTGTTCTTCGACCCCGAGCGCCGTGAGAAAGCCGACGCCAAGACCCCGCAGGCTGAACTCAGTGCCAAACATCTGGCGGACTGGGTGCGGAAGGAGGCGAAGCTGGACCCCCGCGTCAAACCCAACCACGCGTGGCGCCACACGCTCAAGACCCGATTGACCGAGGCGGGTGTCGAGCCCTCGATCCGCGATATCCTCGTGGGTCACACGGTCGGCGGCGTCGCTCGCAGCTATGAGCACGCCAGCGCGGCTTTCCTGGCCGATCAGTTGAACCGGGTGCCGCGCTACGATGTCTGATCGGCTCCGCTTACGCACCAGCCCGCCCGAGGCACCGAACTCATTGAAAACAGAGGTCCGCCGAAGCCGAGCCGTTGACAGAGACCGTCCAATTTGAACGCCTATGGCTCAAGAACCACTGCAAATGCTAAATTCCTAGAAATGCCCCGCGTCTTCGGCGGTGGTGTCCGGCCCGTCCCAATGGGTGCTCAGTTCATCCTCTGCGGCGTGCTGCTGCCGGAAGCTGGCCAGCGTGCTCTCCAGCAATTCCAGCATTTCCTGCCGCGCGTAATAGTCTTCGGCGTCGATGAAGGCGGTGTTGAGCTTCGAGAGGCTGGCGCGAAATGCCCTCATCTCCTGCTGCGGCTCCGGGCTCTTCTCGACCAAGCCACCGGGGCCAACGAACTCCTCCGCGCCGCCCATTTTGAGGGCTGTCTTGCGGAAGTCGGTCCACATCCACTTGTGCACGGTCGCCTTGCTCACGCCGATGTCGGCGGCAATCTCGGCATAGGACTTGAGGGCGCCCGTCAGGTCCCGGCCATCCTTTGAATAGCCGCCCCGCAGAACGTGCTGGCGCGTCTGGACGTAGGTCTTGAACATCCGCCGCAGCTCGACACGCTTCAGCTGGCGGCCATGCCGGGCGTTGGCCTTGGCGGCCAGCCAGCGGCCTTCGGAACGGGAGACCGCGACCGCAATCGCGTCCACCGCCTCCTGCTTGATCTGCTCCAGCGCCTCGAAACGGTGGTGCCCGTCGATGATCACCGGCATTGGCGCATCGTCGCAGAAGGCCAGCACGATGGGGTCGACCTTGGTGCCCGATCGATAGGCGCCGATCAGCCGGCGCACATTGGCGCTGTCCAATCCCGTCCGCACCTGAAACGCCGGGTCGCGCCGGATGTCCTCCAGCTTCACCGTGGCAGGTTCCGTGGGCTTGCCCTTTGCGGCAGCGGCCTTCTTGCGAAGCTGGTCGATGTTCATCGTCTTCACGTCAAATCCTCCAGCGCGTCGCGGAAGGCACTGCGCTTGGCCTCTTCCGCGTCCCTGTCCTTGCGCTCCAGCGCCGCCAGTCGCACACCCACCACGCCAAGCGTCTCCACCAGCCAGTGCGCGAGGATGGAGGCCACGGTGGGGGGAAGGTCGCGATAGACGCGTTTCATGCGGCCGCTCGCATGGTCGTACCAAATTCCCGCGTTGACCTCCGCGAGGCCCCGCACGCGCCGCACCAGCTGGGTGTTGAATGCCGCATCGGAGCGGAAGCGCCGGGGCTCCGCGTCGCGCATCAGGTAGAGCGCCGCCACCGTCTCCACCACCTCCCGCGCCGTGACATCGGCAAGCCGGCCGGCCTCGCGCGCCGCCCGCAGTTCATCCCGGATCACGGTGCCGCCGCCCTCATAGCGGGCGATGATCGTGCCGGCATGGTCCATCACGGCGGTCCAGCGGGCTTCGCATTGCGCCCATAGCGGGCTCGCCGCGTTCTTGGCGATGCGGGTGCGCACGCGGGCGACATAGGGCGCCAGCGCGGCCCGGCTGATAGCCGCCTGAGCGATGTCGCCGTGCCGCCGCAGGCGGGACTTGTGCGTGGTGCAGTAGTGCCCGAAGCGGGTCGCCTCAGCGCCGCATCCGGGGGCGCGGCAGGGTGCCATGGCGAAGCCCGTGAAATCTGCGTCCGTCCCCGGACAGACAGGCGCGCATTAAATCACGCCGGCCGGCGGAGCAAGTTACCGGCGCCCGCCATCCACCGCGTCATGCCACCGCGTCATGCCACGCGGCGGAACATGAAGCCGATGCCGTCCCGGCTGCTGGCGAAGCCCATGCGCACCAGCGAGGCCAGCGTGGCGCGCACCTGCGGCTCGACCCGCTTGCCCTGCCGGAAGCCGGCCGCGATGGAAGCCGCGTCCAGCGGGGCGGAGGCATTCGCGAGCGCGGACATGATGGCGGCGGTGCGCTCCACCTCGTTGGCGGGAAAGAGCGGCTTCTGCTCCTTCTCCGCCGCGACCACCAGCGTCATGGTGTCCTGCGTCTCGGCGGCCTCGACCTCGCGGGTGATGCCCGCCCGCGCCTTCTGGTAATCCGGCCGCAGCCAGCGGATGAGGCCGCGCGCCTCCTCCTTGGCCCGCTCCTTGTTGAGCGCCACGAGGCGGGCGATGATGTCTTCGTCGGACAGGTTTTCCGGCCAGCCATAGGCGCGGAACACCAGCGCATCGAGCTTGTCGTGCAGCTCTCTGAGGATCAGCACCAGCCCCTCGTCGCGGATGCGGATGTCGTCCGCGTCCAGCGTTGCACCGGCCCGCAGTTTTTCCAGCACATTGTACATCTGGGTGAGGGTGAGACGCGGATGCTCCGCCTGCCGGGCCTTGCGGAAGGCATCCAGTTCCTCGGCAACGGCGCGGATGTCGGCTTTCAGAGGCTCGGAGACGTCCGGGAAGGGGAAGGGGTCGAAGACGCGAGACTTCGAGTAGCGGGGATCATTCCCGATGCCGAGCCACCCGCCAGCCCTCAATGACCAAACGACATGTGGCCGTGACGACAAAACGCCGAGGACAAAGGCATCCTCGCTGGCAATGCACACGAGCATGTTGTCTGGGACGATTTCCCTTGGGAGGAACTGGAACACTCGGTGCTTCGAGGTCTCAACCGTCGCAACGTAGCGGTGTAACCCCCTCATTGCCGCTCGCAGCTCTTGTCGTGGCTTCCCAAACACCCACCAGCGCTTAGCGTATTCAATGGCATCGGGCGTGTTCGAGCGCCGGCACTGCTCATCTCGTGCGGCACGGACCGTCAACAGGCGCTGATATACCTCTGGGTAATCCCGGCGCACTTTCTCTTCTTCCAACCCAAACAGGTCGATGACAAGGACACCGCGCGCCCGCGCCGCAAGGTCACGGCCATTCCGATACGGCCGCACAAACGCCTCCAGACCCTCGCGCTTACCCAAACCCATAGCTTCGGCTTCGGCCGGGCTGATGATGAAGCCGGAACCATGCAGTTTCACGCCGGGGGACGAAATGAAGTCATTGGCTCGGAGAGTCACCGCACCTGTCACATCGGCTCCCACCGTCAGATCAGGATTGATGTCGCCTTTGCGGTCGGCATACTCGATTGTGGGCGTATCGCTCTCCAGCCCCTCCTCCCGCACCACCTCCCGCAGCACGCCCTCGTGCTTGCCAGCCGCCGCCACGGTCATGGCGATGCGCACCGCTGCCGCGTCGCGCGTCACCTTGGTCCACGGATGATCCGGTATCGCCATCAGCAGCGAAATCGGCTTCTTCGCCTTCATCCGCGCCGCCATGACACGGCGGGAGAATTCCTGCGTAATGGAATTGGTGGTCACGAAGCCGAAGCGCCGCAGCTTCGTGCCGCGCCGGGTCAGCAGGTCGGCCGCGCGGTCCCACCAGTACATCACGAAGTCGGCGCTCTCATTCATGTGCGGGTGCGCCGCCCAGAGCGCCTTGGCATAGCCATCGCCCAGCCGGCCGCGCACATCCTTGCCGCCGATGAAGGGCGGGTTGCCGACGATGTATTCCGCCTCCGGCCATACCGGCAGGCGCGGGTTGCGGAAGGTGAGCACCGGCACGCGGTGGCCCTCGGCATCCGTCTGCATCACCGGCTGCCCGGCCTCGTCCAGCACCGGCTCCGCGCCATCGGTCACCAGCACCGCGTCCATGGCCGTGATGGTCTTGAAGTCGCGCAGAATGGGCTCGGTCGGCTGCCCGCCCTGCGTGCGGAAGAACCATTGCAGGAAGCCGATCCACACCACCAGCTCGGCAATGGCCGCCGCATGGGCGTTCAGCTCCAGCCCGAGAAACTGGTGCGGGTCGATGGTGTGGCGGTCCAGTCCCAGCGCCTCCTGGCCTCCGAGGTCCGCCACCGCCTCCAGCACCTCGCCCTCCAGCCGCTTCATCAGCTCCAGCGACACGTAGAGGAAGTTGCCGGTGCCGCAGGCGGGGTCCAGCACCCGCGTCTGACACAGCCGGGCGTGGAATTTCGAAACCTCCTCCAGCGCCCCGCCGGCATTGCCCTCGCTGCTCAGGCGCTCCGCCGTGGCGCGCACATGGTCCCATTCGGCCCGCAGGGGCTCGATGATGGTGGCGACGACCAGCCGCTCGACATAGGCGCGCGGGGTGTAGTGCGCGCCAAGCTTGCGGCGCTCTATGGAGTCCAGCGCCTGCTCCAGCAGCGTGCCGAAAATGGCCGGCTCGACCTCCTTCCAGTTCGACTTGGCCGCCTCGAACAGCTCGCCGATTTCCTCACGCGGCAGCGGCAGCACGGCGCGGTCCTTGAACAGGTAGCCGTTGAAGCGCTTCACCTTGGCCTCGATGGCATAGGCGAAATCACCCTTGTCCATCGCCTCCCACAGCTGCCCCACCAGCGCGGGAAACAGCTCCGGCTTGGCGCGGCAACGCTCCAGAAGGCCCTTGAAGCTCTCCTTCGGGATAAGCTCCACATCCTCCGCGAACATCGTGAACAGGCAGCGCATGAGGAAGGCGGCGATGGCCTCGCGCGAATAGAGCGGCCTGCCGTCCGCGCCTTTCTGCTCCTCCAGAAACTTCGACACCTTGGCGAGCCGGGTGGCGATGTCCCGCGTCACCTTCGCCGCGCGCTTGGTGGGGTCGAGGCTGTGCGGCTCGGTCCAGATCCGGCGAAGGCGCTCGCGCACCTCTTCCGAGCGCAGATCATGCAGGAAGATGCGAAAGCCCTGCCGGTCCGGGAACTGGGCATAGTTCTTCCCCTGCCCCGAGAAATCCGCATAGAGCTCGAAGCAGTTGCCAACATCGCAGACGATGAGGAACGGGGGCCAGCCTTCGGCCGGCGGCAGCGCCTTGGCATAATCCTCCGCCTGACGGCGGGCATTCATCATCAGTACGTCCCAGCGGCGGCTCTCACGCGCGCCTTGAGGGGGGGGGGGGGGGGGGGGGGGGAAAAAATTTTAAAAAAAAAAAATTATTATTAATTTGGGGCCGTTGCGCCCCCCCCCCCGCCCGCGGCGGGGGGGCCCCCCCCCCCCACCCCCCCCCGGGGTGGGG
>NZ_JAUSVR010000017.1 GCF_030814815.1 Ancylobacter amanitiformis
CTCAGGTGTTGGTGCCTCAGGTGTTGGTGCCTCAGGTGTTGGTGCCTCAGGTGTTGGTGCCTCAGGTGTTGGTGCCTCAGGTGTTGGTGCCTCAGTCATGGCGTGCTGGTCTCCGCGGCGGCGCTCGCTCGGCTGTGGCCAAGCGTGCCGGGTCGGTTGGCGCGATCGGTGGCGCGGTGTATCACATGCCCCGCGTCGCCCGCACCGTGTGCGGGCGATTCGTTGTATTTGTCCCGCAGGACGCTTGCGTCCCGAAGGTTCGGAAGGGGACCCGATGACGACCGCCGTCGATCTCGACAAGCTCGACCTTGCCGCGCTGCTGTGCTCGCGGGTGTGCCATGACGTGATCAGCCCGGTCGGGGCCATCGTCAACGGACTCGAAGTTCTGGAGGACGAGGACGACGCCAGCATGAAGGCGTTCGCGCTCGACCTCATCGCCAAAAGCGCGCGACAGGCGTCCGCCCGCCTGCAGTTCGCCCGCCTCGCCTTCGGCGCCGCCGGTTCCGCTGGCGCGCAGATCGACACGGGCGACGCCGAGAGCGTGGCGCGCGGCTTCATCCAGGATGACCGCACCAGCCTCGAATGGCAGGTGCCGCGCACCCTGTCGCCGAAGAACAAGGTCAAGCTGCTGCTGAACCTCATCATGGTGGCGGCCTCGACCATTCCGCGCGGCGGGCGCATTTCCGTCGTGGCGACGGGCGAGGGCGAGGAGGGCGGCTTCCGCCTCACCACACAGGGCAGCCATTCGCGCATTCCCCCCCATCTCGTCGACCTGCTCGCCGGCCATGCCTCCGAGGGCGGCTCGGTCGACGCCCACGCCATCCAGCCGCACTATACCGGCCTGCTGGCGCGCGCGACCGGCTATGGCATCTGTCTCGCCGTCGAGGGTGATGGCGTGGCGATCGTCGTCGAGCGGGATGGATCGGCTTTCGCAGCGTTACCTTCAGACGACATTAACGTGATCCGGTGAAACTCGCCCTGTGTCCCGAACGGGGCGCAGGTGCAGTTTCGAATCGCCGGTCATTCATGTTGTCTGCTGATATGTCTTCCGCCGCTCGCGGCGCTGTTCCGGCCGCCCCCCTCGCCTTGCCGGGGGCTCCGGGCGAAGAAGCGGCCGGACCGGTCGCGCTGCTGGCGTTTCAGCTTCACGGCATGCGTTTTACCCTGCCGGCGGAGCGCGTGCTGGAAGCGATGACGCTGTCCGGGGAGCGCTGGCGGCGCATGGTGGAGATGGCCAGGCTCGGCACGCTCGGGCAGAGCGGCCTGCCGCTCATCCGCCTTTCGGCACGGCTCGGCCTGGAGCCGCCGCGCACCGAGCGCGGCGCGCTGGTGCTGTTCGGCACCGCCGACAAGGTGCGGGCAACCCTGCTGATCGACGACCTTCCCGAGCGCACCCATGGACGCGTGACCGTGCTGCCCGACGCCTGGCGTGCGGCATTTGGCCCGTGCGAGGACATGATCGGCGGCGTGGCGCGACTTGCCGATGGCGCGCAGGCGGCGGTGATCGACCTTGCCATCGGCGTGGCGGAACGGCGGGCGCCGCCTGCCCGCGCTGACCGGCAGGATAGCGCCCATCTGCTGGTGCGGACGGGCCGCGCGGAACTGGAGGCGGTGCGCGTGGCCTCGCTCAGCGGCATCCGGGCGATTGCACAATCGCAGCCCGAGGCCGGCCCGCGCATGCTGCTTCTGCTCGGCGGCGCCGGCGAGGCGCTGGCGGTGGACGAAGTGGTGGGCCTGGCGCCCGAGGGGCGCATCGAGCGGCTGGGCGAGGCACGCATGCTGGTGACGCCGAGCGGGCGCTACCGGCTGCTGGAGCCCGACGCCACGGCGCCGGTGGCGATGGAAGGCGCGCGCATCCTGCTCACCGCCCCGGCCGGGGAGGCCCGCACGCGGCTGCGCGATCTCGTGCGGTCCATGGGCCACCGGGTGTCTCTGGCCGACGATCCCCGCGCGGCACGGCTGGTGGGCGGTCGGTTCGACATTCTGCTGTTCGATCTCGATGCGTATGACGCGGGCGCGGACCGGGGCATGCCAACCCGTGCGCGCCGCATCGGCGTGAGTTCCGCCGCGCTCGCCACGCTTCCTCCCGGCTTCGAGGCGGTGGTGCCGGCGCAGGATCCGGTGGCGCTGGTGGCGGCTCTCCTGCAGACGCCCGCGCGCGCCGCCTGAGGCGCGCGGATCACAGCTGCGGCATAGGCATTTGCCCGGCCTCAACGGCAAGAGGCGCGGCTGCTAGTCTGGCCCGCAGGCGAGGGATTCCCGCGGAGACGAAGGCCGGCGTGAGACGGGCATGAAACGGGCATGAGACGGGCATGAGACGGGCATGAGACGGGAATGGGCCATAGGGTTCGGCATGCGCGGACGGGACCGCATCGGTCTGGCCGCTGGCCTGCGGCTGCTGCTGGCCTTGTTCGCGCTCAGTGGCGTGCTGGCCGGCCCGGCGGCGGCGAGCATGGTGATCATCGGCGGCAGCGTGGCGCCAGCGGGCATGCCTTGCCATGAGACGGCGGGGGACGTGGCCGGCGCCGCCTCGACGTATTCTGCCTCCAGTCCCTCCGCCTACATGCCTTCCGTGCAACTGCCCGATCCGGCGCGCCGGCACCTGTGCTGCGTGATCGGCCAGATCGTCGCGCCGCCGCACGCCGCGCCGTCCTTTTCCCACCCCGAGGCGCGCCGCGTGCCGCCCGTGCTGCGGCCCGGCCAGCGCCTCGCGGGTCACGAGCCGCTGACGCCGGTACCGCCGCCCCGCGCCGTCTGATCGTCGATAGCTGCGCGCGGTGGGTCCCGCCGCGCCTTTTCACGATCTCACGGAGAAAACTCATGTCGAACCTGACCCGGGTGGCGCTCGTCGCGGCCACGCTCTCATGTGCCAGTTCATTTGCGGGTACCTTCGCGTTTGCCCAGAGCGCGGCGCCGAACTCGTCCATGCCTATGCAGAACATGCCTATGCAGAACATGCCGATGCCGCATGGCGCCACGCCGATGGACCACAGCGCCCATATGGCCTCACCCTCCGATGCCGCCTCGACCAAAGCCTTCGAGGAGGCCAATGCGCGCATGCACGAGGGCATGGCCATCCCCTTCACCGGCAACACCGATGTCGACTTCGCCAGCGGCATGATCCCCCATCACCAGGGCGCCATCGACATGGCGAAGATTGAACTGCGCTACGGCAAGGACCCCGAATTGCGGAAGCTGGCGGAGGCGATCATCGCCGCGCAGGAGAGCGAGATCGCCTTCCTGAAGGCATGGCTGGGCAAGAACGCGAAATAGTGGGGCGGGGGCGGTGCCGGTACCCGCCGGCATCGCTGCGCCCCGCGTGCCGGGCATGCCGGGCAGGGCTCGGCCGGCAAACAAAAACCCCGCCTTGCGGCGGGGTTGAAGTTCGGGAGGGCCCCGGTGTGCGGGGAGGGGCAGGGACGGCTCAGGCCGGGATGCGCTGCTCCTGGTCGCCGGTCTCGCGCAGCACATAGCCGCGGCCCCAGACGGTCTCGATGAAATTGTGGCCCTGGCTGGCATTCGCAAGCTTCTTGCGCAGCTTGCAGATGAACACGTCGATGATCTTCAACTCGGGCTCGTCCATGCCGCCATAGAGATGGTTGAGGAACATCTCCTTGGTGAGCGTGGTGCCCTTGCGCAGGGAGAGCAGCTCCAGCATCTGGTATTCCTTTCCGGTGAGGTGCACGCGGTTTCCCGCCACCTCGACCGTCTTGGTGTCCAGATTGACCACCAGATCGCCCGTCGTGATGACGGACTGGGCGTGCCCCTTGGAGCGGCGCACGATGGCGTGAATGCGGGCGACCAGCTCATCCTTGTGGAACGGCTTGGTCAGATAGTCGTCGGCGCCGAAGCCCAGGCCCTTCACCTTGTCCTCGATGCCGGCGAGGCCGGAGAGGATGAGGATGGGGGTCTTCACCTTCGCGACGCGCAGGCCCTTCAGCACATCATAGCCCGACATGTCGGGCAGGTTCAGATCGAGCAGGATGATGTCGTAATCATAGAGCTTGCCGAGATCCACGCCTTCTTCGCCGAGATCCGTCGTGTAGACGTTGAAACTCTCGGACTTGAGCATCAGCTCGATGCTCTGCGCGGTCGCGCGGTCATCCTCGATAAGCAAGACGCGCATGCCAATCCCCTTCCCTCGCCACGGCCCCGGGGGTTTCAGCGCTCGACTCGGAACAACTCCCGGCCCGAGCGTGACCCCTCCCGCGCCCGGCCCGGCACACCGATTCGTTTACTTGGTCCTTAGAGGTAGCAAGAGCGGATTCCGGAGCGCAAGCGAAGACGCGAAAATTCTTCGAGTCTCCACAAGCATCTGGCCGGAAATCAGAATTTGCCAGATCGTCAGTTCAAGTCGAATCTTAAGGTGTGCCCGTAAGTGAGTCCGGCGACTCTGCTTTTCGGCAGATGCCGCCGGTCCGCACCGGACGATGGACCGATCATTAACGAGGCCGGTAAACAAAACGTTTCGATCGCCTTGACGATTCACCGAATCGGTCGGCAAGTACCGTCAAAAGCCGCCGGAGTAAGGATCCGGCAACATCTGTTGGCGATCATGGGCGTGCCGCCGCGTAAAGGGCGGCTCGACCGGACGCGCGTCGGTGCCAGCCCTGGTGCCCCCTGTCGTGCGTCGGCCCGACAGAGTGGAGTAACGCCGGCCATGAAGTCGCTCGATACGCTCGTCCGCCTCAAGCGGTTCCAGGTGGACGAAAAGCGCCGTCATTTTACGCAGATCCAGACCATGATCGCGGATTTCGATCGGATGGCGCGTGACCTCGACCGCGAGATCGAAGCCGAGGAGCAGCGCTCCGGCATCACCGACACCCAGCATTTCGCCTATTCGACCTATGCGCGCGCCGCCGCCACCCGCCGCGACAATCTGCGTCGCTCGGCGGACGAACTGAAGCAGCAGCTCGACGAGGCCAGCGTCCAGCTGGAAGGGGCGCTGGACGACCTCAAGAAAGTCGAGGCGCTCAACGAGCGCGAGCGCGGCGTGGAAGCGCCGGTCGAGATCCCCGTGCGGGCCGGGCGCGCCGCGCGCCTTGCCGTCGGTGCCTGAGGATCCCGCGGCGCGTGACGATCACTCCGCGATCGGCGGGGCATGGCGGCCGGCGCCGCGGGCGATGAGCCCCGTCAGGCGCGGGTCGTCCGCAACCTCGATGGCGCGGGCATAGGGGCGGAAGCCGGCGCGCATGTAGAAGGCGACCGCGGCCTGATGATCCAGCGTGCATGTGTGCACATGCACCCGCGCCGGGCGGCTCGCCCAGGCCAGCGCCAGCGCGCGGTTCATCATGAAGCGCCCGGCGCCGCTGCCGACCAGTTCCGGCGCCACGCCGAAGAATGCCAGCTCGACCTCGCCGGGCACGCGGAAGTCCAGCTCCAGCAGCCCGATATCTTCCCCGCCACGCCGCAGCGCATGGATCGAGACATCCGGGCTGGCGAGCACCGCGGCCAGTTCCGCATCGTCCATCGCCAGCCGCGAGAACCACAGCCATTCCTCGCCGACGCGGCGGAACAGGGCGCGATACCAGCCCGGATCCGGCGCGGTGACATGGTGCAGCGTCAGCCCGCCGTCGCCGCGCTCCTCCAGGGGGCGGGGCGGGGCGGTCATGTCAAGGAAGGTCACCACGGCGGCGATCTTGCCGGGCGGCAGGCTCGTATAGCCGTTGAGGTTGAGGTGCGGGGCGGTAGTGGCGATGTCGTTCATGGCGGCTGGCCTACATGCTTCGCGGCACCGAGAAAAGCGCAAAGGCAGTGTCGGGCGGGCGTGAGCGCGAGCGCGGGCGCGGGTGTTTCGGGGGTTCACAGCCGCGAATTTTCAGATATCTTGCGGAGAATTGAATTTAATACATATAAAGAGAGTGAATTCATGACCGTCGCCGTCACGATCGACCAGGTGGGAAAGAGCTTCGGCACCGGCCCCGCCGCCCTCGATAACGTGTCGCTGGAGGTTCGCCCGAGCGAACTGGTGGCGTTGCTCGGTCCTTCCGGCTCCGGCAAGACGACGCTGCTGCGCATTGTCGCCGGCCTTGAGCAGCCCAGCCACGGCCGCGTGCTGTTTGACGGGCATGACGCGCTCTCGGTACCGGTGCGTCGGCGGGGCATCGGCTTCGTGTTCCAGAATTACGCGCTGTTCCGTCACATGACGGTGGCGGAGAACGTCGCGTTCGGCCTGCGCTCGCGCCCGCGCGCCGAGCTTCCCACCGAGACGGAAATCCGGTCGCGCGTCGCCGATCTCCTGGCTCTGGTGCAACTGGAGACTTATGGCGGGCGCTTCCCGGCGCAGCTTTCCGGTGGTCAGCGCCAGCGCGTGGCGCTTGCCCGCGCGCTGGCCATCGAGCCGAAGGTTCTGCTGCTCGACGAGCCGTTCGGCGCGCTCGATGCGCTGGTGCGCAAGGAACTGCGCAAATGGCTGCGCGAACTGCACGACCGCACCGGCCACACCACGCTGTTCGTCACCCATGACCAGGAGGAGGCGCTCGAACTCGCCGACCGCGTGGTGGTGATGGGCAAAGGCCGGATCGAGCAGGTGGGCACGCCCGACGATGTCTATGACCGGCCCGCCAGCGCCACGGTGTTCGGCTTCATGGGCGAATCCAGCCGGATCGAGGTCGAGGTGAAGGACGGCGTCGCCCATGCCGGCACGACCGCCATCGCCGCCGCCACCCAGCCGGTTCCCGACGGGCCGGGGCTGCTCTATGTGCGCCCGCACGACGTCTCGCTCGGCCTGCCGGGAACGCCGGGCCTCAAGGGCGAGGTGCGCGCCTTCCGGCGCCATGGCGCGATCCGCCGGGTGGAGATCGGTGTCGGCTCGGCGCTGTTCGAGGCCGATATCGCCCCGACCGTTCGCGTGCCGATCGGCGAGCCGGTGGCGGTGCGGCTGGACCGCGCCCGGCTGTTCGCCAGCGGCGGGCCCGGCGTCGACTGCCGCGCCCCCTCCGCGCAGCAGACCGGCGAATACGCGATCTGATTCCCCGCCCGATCGCGCTCCATCCGGCCGGCGCGTCAGCGCGCGGTGAGGAGAAAGGCGCTCTCGCGGACGGGATGGACACCCTTCAACCCCTGCGTCAGCGCGCGCGTCTCGATGCCGGCCACGTGATAGGCCGCGCCATAGAGGCGGCGCACCTCGTGCTCGTTCACCGCGAAGGGCGGGCCGATGGCGAGAGAGGGATCGTAATCGAGCGTGATGAGCAGTTGCGGCGCGTGGCGGCTGGCGGCCGCCAGATGCGCGGCATAGCGCGTGCGCACCGCCTCGGGCAGGGCGACCAGCGCGGCGCGGTCATAGACGGCATCCACATGGCCCAGCGTGGCGTGGTCCAGATCGAAGATGTCGCCGACGAAAACGGTGAGCCGCTCCGCCTCGAAGCGCTTCAGCGTGCCTTCATGGGTGATGCGCGGGGGGAGGGCCAACTCGGCGAAGAGCTGTTCCACCGCCAGCCGGCTGAGTTCGGCACCGACCACCTCATGTCCCTGCGCGAGCAGCCAGTGCAGATCGCGGCTCTTGCCGCAGAGCGGCACGAACACGCGCGCCCCCGCTGCGAGGCCGAGCGCGGAGACATGACGCAGCAGGAGCGGATTGGTCTCGGCCTGGTGAAAGGCAATCTCGTTCCTTTCCCATTTGCGGTGCCAGAACTCAGGTTCCATCGCGCGGCCCTCCTGCGAGCCAACATGGCGGTGCGGCCGGGTCGTCCCGGCCTTGCTTCTGCATAGGCCGATGGCGCGGCGGGTTCAAATGGCCGGTCTGCGTGGGGCGCGATCCGCGCTCAGCGCCCGGTGCGCCGGATGAAGGCGCCGAAGGCGCGCGGCCCGTCCGCCACCGCGATGTCGTCGACAACCTTCAGCGTCGCGGTGTCGATCACGCTCAGCGTATTGGCTTCCCAGTTGGCGACATAGACGAAGGCCCCGTCCTCGCTCGCCGCGATGCCTTCGGGATAGTCGCCGACCGGAAGGGTGGCGAGGGTCGCCAGCGTCGCCACATCGAACACGCTGACCGTGGAATCATACTGGTCGGTGACGAAGGCGCGGCCGCCGGCCAGCGCCACCGCATAGGGGCGCTGGCCCACCTTCACCGTGGCGATCACCTTGCGGGCGGCGATGTCGATCACGCTCACATCATTCGAGGCCACATTGGCGGAGTAGGCGCGCCGGCCCGCCGCATCGATGGTCACGCCGAACGGGCGCGCGCCGACAGGGATCGAGGCGAGGCGGGTGAGGGTCAATGTGTCGATGACGCTCACCGCATCGGAAACGCGGTCGGCGGAGAGCAGCAGCGCGCCGTCGGGCGTGACCGCGAGGCCCGAGGGGGAGTTGCCCACCTTCACCTCCCCGGTGACGGCGCCGCTCGCCGCGTCCACGGCGACGATGCGGTGCTGGTACCAGTCCGCGACATAGGCGGGGCTGCCGGACGGGTGCACCGCGACGCCGAGCGGCCCGCCGCCGACCTCGACGCGGTGGGTAATGGTGCGGCTGGCGGCATCCACGATGGTGAGCGCCTTGCCATCCGGCGAGGTGACGAAGGCGCGGGCGCCATCCGGCGACACGGCGATGCCCGCCGGCTTGCCGGGAATGGGCAGTGTGGCGACGACCTTCCGGCTCGCGAGATCGACAATGGAGAGCATTTCCGCTGGCTGCGAGGTGATGAAGGCCTCGTCCGCCCGGGCGGGGAGGGTACCAGAAAGGGCAAGCGTCGCCATGAGCACGACCAGAAGCCCTCTTCCCGAGGGCGTGGGCCGGGTGAGGGGGCCGGCGCCATCCATGGCCCTGCGGCGGATCGGCGGACGGCGTTCCCCCTCACCCCAACCCTCTCCCCGCCGGGGAGAGGGAGCGAGGGCCGGCATGCGCACCGCTCAGTTTCCGCCTTCGATCTGCTTCTTCAGGCCGTCGAGCCCGGCCTTGTAGAGCCCGGTCACGGCCGCGATGGCGGCGTCGTCGTTCAGTTCCGGCGGCGGATCGTTATTGGGGAAGCCTCGGTAGAACGCGCCCCGCCATTCGACCTCGGACTTGGTGCCGTCGCCGGTCGGCGTCACGATCAGCCAGGAGGAGTAATTGGTGACGGGCAGAACCTTCACGTCCACCTTGTCGATGCGGTACATGAGCGTCATCTTTTCCGGGTCGAGCTTGGCGACTTCCTCGTCCACGGTCGCGCCGTTCTTCAGCGTGAGCGTGCGCTTGGCGCCGGGCGCATTGCCGCCCGTGCCCTCGGTCTTGGCGACCACGGGAATCCACCCGCCGTCCTGGAAATTGGAGACGACCGCCCACACCTTTTCCGGCGTGGCGTTGATCTCGATTTTCTCGGAGACCTTCTGCCGCGTCGGGCCATGCGCGGAGGCGGCGCCGACGGCGGCAATCATCGAGGTGGCGGCCAGCGCCGCGGCAAACAGCTGAAGTTTCATCGTTTCCATCCCGGACAGGGTTCGTTGCGGACTTTTCTCGTCCGTTGGGAACTAATCTAGGGACAGAATCGACGTTCGTGAACTCTCCACGCGGCGAAAAATAGCGACCGTGAATTCTTAGAGAATCTTAAGAGAATTCTTTCAGTATTTTCAGGAATGCCGTGCCGAACGCCTCCAGCTTGGCGGCGCCGACACCCTTGATGCCGGCCAGTTCGGTGCGGTTGCGCGGGTGCTCCACCGCCATTTCCTCCAGCGTCTTGTCGGCAAACACCACATAGGCCGGCACGCCGCGATCGGCGGCGAGTTCGCGGCGCAGCGCCTTGAGCTTGCCGAGCAGCGCGCTCTCCGCCGGGGCAAGTTCGGCCCCGCGCTCGGAGCGGGCGAAGCGGTTGCGCTCGCGCTTGGCGGGCGCGCGCAGGGTGAAGGCCTTGGTGCCGGCGAGCACGGCGAGGCCGGCCTCGGTGAGGGTGAGGGCGCCATAGCGCTGCGGGTCGGCGTGGAGCGCGTTGGTGGCCACCAGCTGGCGCAGCAGCGCGCGCCACTCGGTCGCCGGCTTGTCCGCCCCCGTGCCGAAATCGGCCAGCCGGTCATGGCCCCGCGCCGTCACCGGATCGGTGCGCTGGCCGGTGACGATGCCCGCGACATAGGCCGCACCATAGCGCTCGCCCGTCGCGCGGACGATGCGCAGCACGAGCTGGGCGTCGCGGCTGGCATCCACCACCTTCGGGGGATCGCGGCACACGTCGCAGGCGCCGCAGGGCTTGGCCCGCTCGCCGAAATAGCCGAGCAGCACCGCGCGCCGGCAGGTCACGGCCTCGCAGAAGCCGACCATGGCGTCGAGCCGGCGGGCCTCCACCATCTTGCGCTCGGGCGCGGAGGGTTCCTCATCGAGGAAGCGGCGGCGGGTGGCGATGTCGCCGGCCGAATAGAGCAGCAGCGCCTCGGCCGGCTGGCCATCGCGCCCGGCACGGCCGATCTCCTGGTAATAGGCCTCCAGCGTGCCGGGGGAATCGGCGTGCAGCACATAGCGCACATCGGACTTGTCGATGCCCATGCCGAAGGCGACGGTGGCGACCATCACCACCCCGTCCTCGGCGAGGAAGACTTCCTGGTTGGCCCCGCGCACCTCGGGCGTCAGGCCGGCATGATAGGGCAGGGCGCGGATGCCGGCGGCGGAAAGGCGCTCGGCGGTCTCGTCCACCTTCTTGCGCGAGATGCGGTAGACGATGCCCGACAGCCCCTCGCGGGCCCGCACGAAGCTCTCGATCTGCCGGGCCGGATCCTTCTTGTCCTCGACGCCGATGAAGATGTTCGGCCGGTCGAAGCCGGAAACGAAGACACGCGCCTGTCCGCCGAACAGCCGCTCCACGATGTCGTCGCGCGTCGCCTTGTCGGCGGTGGCGGTGAGCGCGACCAGCGGCACGTCCGGGAAGATTTCGCGCAGCCGGCCGAGGCCGAGATATTCGTTGCGGAAGGAATGGCCCCATTGCGAGATGCAATGCGCCTCGTCCACCGCCACCAGGCCGAGCGTGAGGCGGGAGAGCGCGGCGAGCATGCGCTCGGTCATCAGCCGCTCAGGCGCGAGATAGAGAAGGCTTATCTCGCCCGCCGCGACACGGCGCCAGATGGCGACATTGTCGTCACGGGATTTGCCGGAGTGAATGGCCTCGGCGGCGACGCCCTGAAGCTTGAGCGCGTTGACCTGATCGTCCATCAGCGCGATCAGCGGCGAGATGACGATGGAGAGCCCGCCAAAGACCAGGGCGGGCAGCTGGTAGCACAGCGACTTGCCCGCGCCGGTGGGCATCACCGCCAGCGTCGGCACGCCGGCCAGCACCGCGTCCACCACATCCTGCTGGCCCGGCCGGAATCGATCGAAGCCGAACACCTCCGCCAGCCGGGTGCGCTTCATCGCCTCGATTTCCGGCGGCAGCAAACCTGGGGGATGCAGACCTGGGGTGTGCAAACCTGGGGTGTGCTGGCCCGGCGTGGGGGGAACGGAAATGTTCATCGCGTGGATGCGTGCCCCTTGGTGGCGTTCGGACCCTTGAAGGTTGGCGTGCAGACGGAAATGGTGGGGCCGCTCGCCGACCGGATTCGCGAGCCCGCCAGAGAATCACTCGCCATGGCCCTCGAACTGACCCTTGGTTTAACCCTCGTCGCGCTGCTGTTCGAGGCCGCTTTAGGCTATCCGCCGCTTTTGCTCAAGGCGATCGGCCATCCCGTCATGTGGGCGGGCCGGCTGATCGGCGGGCTCGACGCCACGATCAACCGTGACAGCGACAGCCCCCGCACGCGCCGGCTTGCCGGCGTGGCGGCGCTGGCGATCCTCCTGCTGGTGGCGCTGGCGGCGGGTGCCGGCGTGCAGAACCTGTTGCTGCGACTGCCGTTCGGCCTACTGCTCGTGGCTTTGGTGGCCTCCTCGCTCTTCGCCCAGCGCAGCCTTTATGATCACGTGGCGCGCGTGGCGGACGGGCTCGACGCCAGCCTGGAAGCGGGGCGCGCGGCGGTGTCGCATATTGTCGGGCGCGACCCGGAGCGGCTGGACGAGGCGGGTGTGGCGCGTGCCGCCATCGAGAGCCTGGCGGAGAATTTCTCCGACGGCATCGTCGCGCCTGCCCTGTGGATGGTGGTCGGCGGGCTGCCGGGCGGGGTCGCCTACAAGATGGTGAACACCGCCGACAGCATGATCGGCCATCGCGACAGCCGCCACCTTCACTTCGGCTGGGCGGCGGCGCGGTTCGATGATCTGGTCAACCTGCCGGCCTCGCGCCTCGCGGGGGTGCTGATGGTGGCCGGGGCGGTATTCGTACGCGGCGCCTCGCCCCTCCGTGCGTGGCGGGCCATGCTGCGCGACGCCGCCAAGCACCGTTCGCCCAATGCCGGCTGGCCGGAGGCGGCGCTGGCCGGCGCGCTCGGCATCGGCATTGCCGGCCCGCGCTATTATGGCGGCAAGCTTTCCACCGATGGGGTGATGGGCGAGGGCGGCCGGCGCGACTGCACCGCCGACGATATCCGCCGCTCGCTCGCGCTCTATCGCGCGGCCGATGGCGTGATGCTCGCCCTGCTGGCGGCCGGCGCGCTGGCGATGGCGCTGTGAGAGAGCGGGGAATCCCCCTCTCCCCCACGGGGAGAGGGCTGGGGTGAGGGGATCACCAACACTCGGCCATCGCGTCGCCCCTCACCGACCCGCGTCGCGGGCCCCCTCTCCCCGATGGCGAGAGGGAAGGAAAGATGCCCGCTGCGCGCCTCTTCTGGCTTTATCCGCTCCGGGATCGCGCGCAAACCGGAGAGCGATCTCGGCTCATCTCGGCGCTCGGCTGCGATGACGGTCGCGGAGGGCGATCAACGCGCCAATTCCAGCAGCCGGTCGAGGTCGACATGCCGCTCCAGATGCGCAGCCAGCGCGTCGAGCGTCTCCTCCACGCCGGTTTCATAGGCGAGCGGGCTCGGCGCCGCGCCAAGTCGCGCCAGCCAATGGGCACGCTGGCGATCGTCGGCGAACAGGCCATGCGCATAGGTGCCGATCACCCGCCCGTCGGCGGAGACGGCGCCCTCCGGCATCGGGCCGTCCGGCCCGTCGATCTGCGCGAAGGGGCGGGTCCGGCCCGGCCCCTGCGTCACGCCCATATGCATTTCATACCCCGCGAAGGGGATGTCAGCGGCGGTGCCGGTGATGGCGACCAGCCGCTTGTCGCCGGAGAGCACCGTTTCCACATCGAGCAGGCCAAGGCCGGCCACGCTGCCGGGCTGGCCCTCGATGCCATCCGGGTCGGCGATGGTGCGGCCCAGCATCTGGTAGCCGCCGCACAGCCCGAGAACCTGACCGCCGCGCCGCACATGGGCGAGGAGGTCGATATCCCAGCCGTGGCGGCGGAAATCTTCCAGATCGGCGATGGTGGATTTCGAGCCGGGCAGGATGACGAGGTCGGCATCGCCCGGCAGCGCGCCGCCGGGGCGGATGCGCATCACCTCCACCGCCGGCTCGGCCTCCAGCGGGTCGAGATCGTCGAAATTGGCGATGCGCGGCAGGATCGGCACGGCGATTCGCAGCGTCGCATCCGGCTTGGGCCGGGCGGGGGCGTCGAGGGCGAGAGCGTCCTCGGCCGGCAGGCGCCGGGCGTCGGGAAAGAAGGGAATGAGGCCGAGCGGCTCCCAGCCGGTTCGCCGCGCGATCTCCGCCATGCCGGGGGCAAACAATGCGGGGTCGCCGCGGAAACGGTTGACGAGGAATCCGCGGATCATCGAAGCGTCATCCTCGGGCAGCACGGCGCCGGTGCCGACCAGACTGGCGATCACGCCGCCGCGGTCGATATCGCCGATCAGCACCACGGGCACGTTGGCGGCGCGGGCGAAGCCCATATTGGCGATGTCGCCGGCACGCAGATTGATCTCGGAGGCCGAGCCCGCGCCTTCCACCAGCACAAGGTCGGCCTGCGCCCGCAGCGTCTCAAAGCTCTCCAGCACCGCCGCCATCAGGGCGGGCTTGAGCGCCTGATACTCGCTCGCCCGCGCGTTGCCGCGCGCGCGACCCTGCACCACGACCTGCGCGCCGATCTCGCTCTGCGGCTTCAGCAGAACGGGGTTCATGTGGACGGAAGGCGGCACGCCTGCCGCGCGGGCCTGCAGCGCCTGGGCGCGGCCGATCTCGCCACCATCCGGCGTGACGGCGGCATTGTTCGACATGTTCTGCGGCTTGAACGGGCGGACTCGGAGCCCGCGCTGCGTGAAGGCGCGGGCAAGGCCGGCGACGATGAGCGACTTGCCGACATCCGAGCCGGTGCCCTGGAACATGAGGGCGCGCGTTGTCACCGCCCGCCCTCATTCCGCAACGACATCAGCCTCTGCGCGCTTCGAGATAATCGATGCGGCGTTCCAGATTGGCTTCGCGCACCATGCCGGGAATGAGGAACAGGTCGACCAGCTGGCCGATGCCGAGCAGGCCGAGCGTCAGCAGCCACAGCGCGCCGGTCCAGTAGCGCCCGGCATAGAAGCGATGAATGCCGCAAACGCCGATCAGGCAGAAGAACCAGAACAGGTAGGCGACAGGGGTGGAACGCATCGAGGCGTTTCTCCGTAGATGGGTCACGCCGCGAGTTTCGGCGTCTCTCATCACATAGGAATGTCATCGGCAAATTGTGAGAGCGCACGGTTCAATTCCTCACCGGAAAGGCATCGGGACGGCGTCAGAACTCGATGCCTGGCTGCGCCTTCACCCCGGCTTTGAAGTGGTGCTTCACCAGGCTCATCTCGGTGACGAGATCGGCGGCTTCCACCAGCGCCGACTTGGCGTTGCGTCCGGTCACGACGACATGCAGCCCCGACCGGCGCGCGGCGAGCGCACCGATCACCTCCTCCAGCGGGAGATAGTCGTAGCGCAGCGCGATGTTGAGCTCGTCGAGAATGACGAGGCCGATGGTCGGATCCGCCATCAATTCCCGGGCCTTTTCCCAGGCCCGGCGCGCGGCCGCGATGTCGCGGGCGAGGTCCTGCGTCTCCCAGGTGAAGCCCTCGCCCATGGCGTGCCAGTCGACCCGGTCGCCGAAGCTCGCCAGCGCGTCGCGCTCGCCGGACTGCCAGGCGCCCTTGATGAACTGCACGACGCCGACCCTCCAGCCGTGGCCCAGCGTGCGCAGCGCGAGGCCGAAGGCGGCGGTGGACTTGCCCTTGCCGGCGCCGGTATGGACGATGAGAAGACCCTTCTCCACCGTCTTGCCCGCCACTTCGGCGTCCTGCACCGCCTTGCGCTTTTCCATCTTGGCGCGATGGCGGGCGGCATCCTCATCGGAAATGTCGGTCATCATTTCACTTTCATCGGCAGCCCGGCGACCATGAAGATCACCGTGTCGGCGTGGGCCGCCACCATCTGGTTGAGCCGGCCCTGCGCGTCGCGGAAGCGGCGGGCCAGCGCGTTGTCGGGCACGATGCCGAGGCCGGTCTCGTTGGAGACCACCACGACCGGGCCGTCATGGGCGCCCAGCGCGTCGACCAGCGCCGCGCATTCGGCCGCAAGGTCCGCCTCGGCGAGAAGGCGGTTGGTGAGCCACAATGTCAGGCAGTCGACCAGCACCGGCTGGCCGGGGGTGAGCCCGGCCAGTGTGCCCGGGAGATCGTGCGGGGCATCCAGCGTCTGCCAGCCCTCGCCCCGGCGGGCGCGATGCAGGCCGATGCGCTCGGTCATCTCGGCATCATAGGCCTCAGCCGTGGCGATATAGATCCACGGCGGCGGCAGGCGCTCGACGATTTCCTCGGCATGGCGGCTCTTGCCGGAGCGGGCGCCGCCGAGAACGAAGATGAGGCTCATCGCCCGTCAGGCCGCGGGCGCTGCGAGGCGCGGGCGCAGCCAGCCGGCGAGGCCGCCGAGCAGCGTCCAGAACACGAAGCTCACCGCCACGCTCGCCACCACGAAATTGTGGTGCAGAGCCTCCGGAATCGCCGTCTCGAAGCTCTCGGGTTGCGGCGCGCCGATCAGCTGGGGCGCGACGATGAGCGCGACGCCGGTCAATGCGAGCAGGGGCGAGCGGCCGAAGGCGAGGAGCGCGAGACCGCCGGCGGTCGCGGCTGCCGTGCCCACCCACCAGATCTGGCGGGCGGCGAGGTCGCCGGCGGGCATGGCGGGCAACTCGGGAGGCAGGCCGAGCCCCGGCGCCAGAGTGAAGACGGCAAAGCCCGCCAGCCCCCAGATCACGCCCTGATGCCAGTTCTGCAACCCGCCGGCGATCTCGCTCGCCGCCACCAGCAGCAGCGCGAAGCCGAAGCCGGTGAGCACGGTGAACAGCAGCGTGAGGCCGTTGCGCTCCAGCCCGTCGGCCGGTGCCCAGGCCTCGTCGTCATGCTCGTGCGCAGCCGATTCCTGCGCGCCGGCCGTATGCGCGGCGGCATCCGCATGGGAATGCGCGGGCGCGGCGGCTTCCGCCTGCTCGAAGGTCTCGGCCTTGAGGATCAGCGGGACGGTGGTGAGGAGATGGAGGGCGGCGCCCACCAGCCCGGTGCCGATACCGGCAAGCGCGGCGACGAACAGAATCGTCCTGAAAAGCGACATGGAGGTTCCCCCGGCACGGTCAGTGGCAGGGGAAGGCGTTGGCGTGCCGCACGTCATGCGTCGCGTTGTGCATGGCGCTGACATGGGAGAACCCCACGCCGCCGAGCACGACCACGCCGATGAGGGCCGCGAAGGTGATGGCCACCGCGCGGGCGGCGAGCGAATCGTGAGCAGCGGCCAGATTCTGGCCGTTCCGGGTCGTCATGACAGTCTCCTTTGGCCCTCCACCCGAGGGCCGTTGCGGTTTCCGTCGCCGGCCGGTCTCCTGGCTCGCGGGTCGCGGCCCGGCCTCCGCCTTCCCGGCGCGGGCGCCAGTGGCTGATGGAGGAGGGCTCGCCGCTCACAGTTGCGGGGGCAGCCGCGGATTCGGCGGATCTCTCCGCCCCACCGCGTTCCCGTCTTGCGTCCCGTGCGTCTCACGGGAACCGACGACGCTCGCGACTATAGCCGCCAATCGCCTCGCCGCAATGGTCCGGCAAAGCGGGATGGGGGCGGGCGTGCGGTTTGACATTCCCTGCGGACGCTCCTTAAGTGGCCTCGACCATCGGTTCTCTCTTTCCGGAGAGGGACGAAAAGGGAATGCGGTGCGGAGCGGGCCTTCAGGCGGCGTGTTCCAATTCCGCGGCTGCCCCCGCAACTGTAAGCGGCGAGCCCGTCTCCATCAGCCACTGGCCTCGTGCCGGGAAGGCGGAGACCGGGCCGTGACCCGCGAGCCAGGAGACCTGCCGACGGTTCGGTCTTGTCCGCCGGCGGGGTGCCCGGCAGCAGGCAGAGCGGCGCTCCACCGGCGCGGCTTCGCGCGGAATTCCGTTCCGCGACCGGCGCATCCCATGAACCTCTTGGGCTTTCGTGGAGACGCCGCATGTCCGCCGCCGCAACCAGTTCGACCGTTCTTTCGCGAGTGCCGTGCACCATCGTCACCGGTTTTCTCGGATCGGGTAAGACCACGCTCATCCGCCATGTGCTGGAAAATGCGCGGGGCAAGCGCCTCGCGGTCATCGTCAACGAGTTCGGCGATGTCGGCATCGACGGCGAGATCCTGAAGGGCTGCGGCATCGATACCTGCCCGGAGGAGAACATCGTCGAGCTGGCCAATGGCTGCATCTGCTGCACCGTGGCGGATGATTTCGTGCCCGCGCTCGATGCCATTCTCGCGCTGGAGCCGAAGGTCGACCATATCCTCATCGAGACCTCGGGCCTTGCCCTGCCCAAGCCGCTGGTGCAGGCCTTCCACTGGCCGGCGATCCGGAGCCGCGTGACGGTGGACGGCGTCGTCGCCGTGGTGGACGGGGAGGCGCTGGCCTCGGGCCGGGTTGCCCACGATCATGACGCGCTGGCCGAACAGCGTGCGGCCGATGCCTCGCTCGACCATGACGACCCGATCGAGGAAGTGTTCGACGACCAGATCGCCTGCGCCGATCTCGTCATCCTCACCAAGGGCGACCTCATCGACGCAGCCGGCGAGGCCCGCGCCCGCGCCGCGCTCGACGCCGAGCTGCCGCGGGGCGTGCGCGTGGTGCCGGTGACGGGCGGGGTGATCGATCCGGCGATCCTCATGGGCCTCGGGGTGGGCACCGAGGACGATATCGAGAACCGCCGCACCCATCACGACGATGAGGCCGACCACGACCACGACGACTTCGACAGCTTCATCGTCGAGGTGCCGGAAATCGCCGACCCCGCCGAATTCGCCACCCGCATCGCCCGCGCGGCCGAGGAGGCGGACGTGCTGCGGGTGAAGGGCTTCCTGCCGGTTGCCGACAAGCCGATGCGGCTTCTGGTGCAGGCGGTCGGCCCGCGCGTGGCGCATCATTATGACCGGGCATGGGGCGCGGAGCCGCGCCGCGGCCGGCTGGTGGCGATCGGTCTCAAGGGGCTGGACCGCGCGAAGGTGGAGGCGATCCTCGCCGGAGCCTTGGCGGCCGCATGAGCCAACCCGTGATCCCGAACGGCCGACAGGCCGATCCGGGATCGCCCGCCCGATCGCGAATGGCAGCGGTTCCCGACTCTGCCCGCCGCTTCGGCCGGGATGACGATTACAGGAGCGCCGACGCCGCATGCACATTCTCACCACCACTTCCTCCAGCCTCGACGACCTCGTCGAGCCGGTCGATCTCGGCCAGACGCCGGGCGAGGTGGTGGTGCTGTCCTTCACCGACAGCGATCTGGTGGGGCTGGCCTCGGCGCGGGCACATGCGGAGGCGGAGCAACGGGCGGAGGGCACTGGCCGCGAGGGACTGCCGAGCCTGCGTCTCGTGAACCTGCGGGATCTACGGCACCCGATGTCGGTCGATCTGTGGATCGACCGCAGCGCGGTGCAGGCGCGCGTCATCGTTGTCCGCCTGCTCGGCGGGCTCGACTGGTGGCGCTACGGCGTGGAGCGGCTGGCGGATGTGGCGCGCGCGCGGGGCATCCGCCTCGCCTTGCTGCCGGGCGAGGACCGCGACGACCCGCGCCTTGCCGCCGCCTCGACCCTGCCGGGCGAGGAACTGGACGCGCTGCTCGGCTATTTCCGCGCCGGTGGCCCGGCGAACCTGCGCGCGCTGCTGCGACGGCTGGCCCGGCATGCGGGGCACGCCCTCGACGCCCCCCCGCCGCAGCCGGTGCCGTTGGCGGGATTTTATGAATGGGCGGGTGAAGCCCCTTCGCGGCCGTTTCGCACCGCTTCCCCCTCACCCCGTCCTCTCCCCGAGGCGGAGAGGGCTTTCGCGAATCGGGCCGCCTTCTCCACTCCCTCTCCCTTGGGAAAGAGGATGGAATATTCCGGCGCTGGCTCTGCCGAAGCCCTCTCCCCAGCGGGGCGAGGGGTGGGTGAGGGCGAACCCGCTCGCCCCGCCATTCCCGTCATCTTTTACCGCTCCATGTGGCTGGCGGGGGATACCGCGCCGGTCGAGGCGCTGTGCGCCGCGCTGGCCGCGCGCGGGCTCGCGCCGCACCCGATCTTCGTCGCCTCGCTGCGTGAGCCGGCCTCCGTCGCCTTCCTGCGCGCCGCGCTGGTGGAGATGAACCCGGCGGCCATCGTCACGCTCACCGCCTTCGCCGCCGCCGATCCGGGCGAGGAGACCGTGCTCGACGCGCCCGGCGTGCCGGTGCTGCAGGCCATCCTTGCCACCACGCCGCGCGCGGCCTGGGCGGAGGGCGTGCGCGGGCTGGTGAGCGCGGATCTCGCCATGCATGTGGTGCTGCCCGAGCTTGACGGGCGTGTGCTGGCCGGCGCGCTCTCCTTCAAGGCGCCGGCCGACGTCGCCGTTGTGCCGGGCTTCACCGCGCTGGTCAACCGGCCCGAGCCCGACCGGGTGGAGCAGGTGGCCGACCGGGTGGCCGCGCTGGTCCGGCTGCAGGCCATGCCGCGTGGCGCCCGTCGCATCGCCGTGCTCATGCCGGAATATGCTGGCGCGCCCGGCCGCACCGGCTGGGCGGTGGGGCTCGACGTGCCGGCGAGCGTTCTGGCGCTGATGGCGGACCTCAGCACGGCGGGCTATCGCGTGGAGGGCGCCCCGGGGAATGAGCGGGCGCTGCTGGACGCGGTGCAGGGAAGGCTCTCTCTCCCCGGCGGGGAGAGGGATGGGGTGAGGGGCGCTCTCCGCACCACACCGGCCATCCCCGTCACCCAGCCCTCTCCCTACGGAGGAGAGGGCTTTGCCGACGATCAGGCTCTCTCCCTCACCGATTACCGCGCCCATCTGGCGACGCTGCCGCTCGCTTCCGTTGCGGCTGTTCATGCGGCGTGGGGGGAGCCGGAGGACGATCCGGACCTCTTCGCGGACGCCTTCCGCTTCCGCGCGGCCCGCTTCGGCCACCTCACCGTTGCCATCGCGCCCGATCGCGGCGCACGCGCCGAGCGGCGGGCGCAATATCATGACCCGGCGCTGCCGCCGCGCCATGGGCTGCTCGCCTTCGGCCTGTGGCTGCGGCGCGAGGCGGAGGCGCTGGTGCATATGGGCGCGCATGGCACGCTGGAATGGCTGCCGGGAAAGCATGTGGCGCTTGCACGCGGCTGTTTCCCCGAACTGGTGCTGGGCAGCCTGCCGGTGGCCTATCCCTTCATCGTCTCCAATCCCGGCGAGGCGGCGCAGGCCAAGCGCCGCATCGCCGCCGTCACGCTCGGCCACCTGCCGCCGCCCACGCTGGAGGCCGGGCTGACTGGCGAGGGGCGCGAGCTGGAGCGGCTGGTCGATGAATATGCGCAGGCCGACGGGCTCGACCGCCGCCGCCGCGAGCGGCTGGCGCGGCTGATCGTGGAGGAGACCACCCGCACCGGCTTTGCCCGTGACGCCGGGCTCTCCACGGATGCGACGGCGGACGAGGCGCTGAAGCAGATCGACGCCTTTCTGTGCGACATCAAGGAGATGCGCCTCAAGGACGGCTTCCATGTCTATGGTCGCGGCCCGTGCGGAGCGGCGGAACGGGGCGGGCTGCTCGCCGCGCTGGACGGGCGACGCGTGGCGGCGGGCCCGGCCGGGGCGCCGGGGCGCGGGCGTACCGATGTGATGCCGACCGGGCGCAACCTGTTCGCCAGCGATCCGCGCGCCCTGCCGACGGCGACCGCGATGGATCTCGGCCGGCTGGCGGCCGAGGAAGTGCTGCGCGCCTATGCGCAGGCGCATGGCGACTGGCCGCGCGCACTGGTGCTGGATCTGTGGGGCAGCGCCACGCTGCGCACCGGCGGCGAGGAGATGGCGCAAGGGCTGGCGCTGATCGGCGCGCGCCCGCTCTGGGACCCCGCCACCGGCCGGGTGACGGGGGTCGAGGTGCTGCCGACCGCTGTGCTGGGGCGCCCGCGTGTCGACGTCACGTTCCGCATTTCCGGGCTGTTCCGCGACCTGTTCCCCGCGCAGATCGCGCTGCTCGACGCCGCGCTGCGGGCGGTGGCGCGGCGCGAGGAGACGGCGGACGAGAACCCCTTGCGCGCGCATGGCGAGGGCGCGCCGCGCATCTTCGGCAGTGCGCCGGGCGCCTATGGCGCGGGGCTCGACCGGGCCGGCGAGGGCATCGCGCCCGAGGCTCTGGGCGAGGCCTATCTCGCCAGCGCCTCGCACGCCTATGGCGGTGCGGAAGGTTCGGCGTTTGAGGCCGGCGCGGCCTTCGCGGCGCGGGTGGCGGCGGCGGACCTGCTGGTGCACGGCGCCGATGATCCCGGCCGCGACCTGCTGGAAGGCGATGCCGACCTCGCCTTCATCGGCGGTTTCGCGGCGGCGGCCGAACGGTTGGGGCGCATGCCCGATCTGGTCGTGCTCGATACGTCCGATCCCGCCCGCCCCATCGCCCGCCCGCTCGGCCAGGCCATCGCCCGCCTCGTGCGCGGGCGCACCAACCCGCACTATATCGCGGGGCTGATGCGGCACGGTCCGCGCGGGGCGGCCGAGATCGCCGAGACCGTGGACCGGCTGATCGGCTTCGCGGAAGCCACCCGCGTGGTGCCCGGCGCACTCATCGACGCGCTGCATGAAGCCTATGTCGGCGACGAGAGCGTGCGCGATTTCCTGCGCGCCGCCTCGCCGGAGGCCGCGCGCTTCGTTGCCGCCCGTTTCGAGCGGGCGCGGCTGAACGGCCTCTGGCATCCCCGCCGCAACGATATCGGCGCGGATCTCGCCACCCTTTCCGGGGAGGCGGCGGAATGAGCGCGGCACATCTTCGGCGCGGGGCCTGCCCGACGCTGCCCCGGCCGATGCCGACCGGCGACGGGTTGCTGGCGCGGATCCCGCCGGTGGAACCAGTGTCGGTGGACCAGTTGGAAGGGCTGGCGCGCCTCGCCGCCACGCTCGGCAACGGCATCCTTGAGGTGACGGCGCGCGGAAAATTGCAGCTGCGTGGTTTGACCGAGGCGAGCGCGCAGAGGCTTCCGGCGGCAGTGGCGGGGCTGGGCATCGAGGTGCCCACCGGCTTTCCCGTCGAGACGAGCGCGCTGGCCGGGCTCGATCCCGCCGAGCGGGCCGATCCGCGCCCGCTCGCCCGCGCCCTCACGGAGCGGGCGGCGGGGCTGGTGGCGCGCCTCGCGCCCAAGGTCTCGCTGGTGGTCGACGGCGGCGGGGCGCTCCACGCGGGCGCGCTCACGGCGGATATCGCGCTGGCGGCCGACGCGAATCAGCTCTGGCGTGTGGTTCTGGCGGGGCGGACGGTCGGGCGCGTTGCGCAGGCGGATGCCGGGCGGCTGGTGATGCATCTCATGGAGCGCCTCGCCGCGCACGGGCCCGCCGCCCGCATGGGCGACCTGATGGCGGGGGAGGTCGGCGGCTCGGGTGTTTTCAGTCTCGATTTCGGCCTCGATTTCGGCCTCGAGGCCCTGCCGGCCCCGCCGGGCGAGGAGGCGACACGGCCGGGTGCCGAGCCGGTGGGGCGACATGTATTGACGGACGGCACCGTGGCGCTGGGCCTCGGCCTCGCCTTCGGGCAGGTGCGCGCGGAGACGCTGGCGGCGCTGGCGGCGCTGGCGCGGGGCGCCCGAGTGCGCCATGTCGAGCCGGCGGCGGGGCGGGCGCTGCTGCTGGTCGGGCTCGCGCCCGAGGCGGCGGAGCGGCTGGAACGCGGCGCGGCGGCGCTGGGCTTCATCACCGATCCGGCCGATCCGCGCCGGCGCGTCTTCGCCTGCGCCGGGCGGCCCGCCTGCGCCTCCGCCCGGCTGGAAACGCATGTGCTGGCAGCGCAGATGGCCCCGCTCCTGGCGCGCGGCACGCTGCATGTGTCGGGCTGCGTCAAGGGCTGCGCGCATCCCCGTGTGGCGACGCTCACCATCGTGGGGCTGGACGAAGGGGCGGGTCTCGTGGTCGAAGGCACGCCGCGCGACATTCTCGCGGCGACCTTGCCGGTGCGCATCGTGCCCGTGGCGCAGCTGCGGGACGCGGTGCCGGACGGCCTGCGGAAGGCGAATACGTGAGGAAGGCGGCTGCACGATGAAGGATCTGGCCTGAGTGTCCATCCCGTTCGACTATGTGCGCGACGGCACGGCGATTTATGAGCGCTCCTTCGCCATCATCCGCGCGGAGGCCGATCTCGGCCGCTTCACGCCCGATGAGGCGGATGTGGCGGTGCGGATGATCCATGCCTGCGGGCTGGTGGAAGCCGCCTTCGCCATCGATTTCGCGCCCGATCTGGTGCGCGCGGCGCGCGGCGCGCTCAAGGCCGGCGCGCCGATCCTGTGCGATGCGCAGATGGTGGCGCACGGCATCACCCGCGCGCGGCTGCCGGCGGGCAACGAGGTGATCTGCACCCTGCGCGACCCTTCCGTGCCGGGCCTTGCCGAACGGCTCGGCACCACGCGCTCGGCCGCGGCGCTGGAATTGTGGCGCGAGACCATGGGCGGCGCGGTCATTGCCATCGGCAACGCGCCGACCGCGCTGTTCCGGCTTCTGGAAATGATCGATGCCGGCGCGCCGAGGCCGGCGGCGATCCTGGGCATTCCGGTCGGCTTCGTCGGCGCGGCGGAATCCAAGGATGCGCTCGCCGCCGGCGACCATGGCGTGCCATGGCTGGTGGTGCGCGGGCGGCTCGGCGGCTCGGCCATGACGGCGGCGGCGGTGAACGCGCTGGCGAGGCCGGGCCTATGACGGGACCCTCCTGCGGCCGGCTGATCGGCGTCGGCGTCGGGCCGGGCGATCCGGAACTCCTGACGCTGAAGGCGGTGCGCGCGCTCGGCGCGGCGGATGTCGTCGCCTATTTCTCCAAGCTCGGCAATGGCAGCCATGCCCGGGCCATAGCCCATGCCCATTTCCGTCCCGGCATTCACGAATTGCCGCTCGGCTATCCCGTGACCACGGAAATGCCGAAGGACGAGGCGCCCTATCGCACGGCGATCGCCGCGTTCTACGATGCCTCGGCGGCCCGTGTCGCCGCCCATCTCGATGCCGGGCGCACGGTGGCGGTGCTGTCGGAGGGCGACCCGCTCTTCTATGGTTCCTACATGCATCTGCATGTGCGCCTCGCCGAGCGCTACCCCACGCAGGTCATTGCCGGCGTCACCGGCATGTCGGGCTGCTGGTCGCAGGCCGGCGCGCCGATCGCGCAGGGCGACGATGTGCTGAGCGTGCTGCCGGGCACGCTGCCCGAGGCCGAGCTGGCGCGCCGGCTGGCGGAGGCGGATGCGGCGGTCATCATGAAGGTCGGGCGCAACCTGCCGAAGATCCGGCGGGCGCTCGAAGCCTCCGGCCGGCTGGAACGCGCGCTCTATGTGGAGCGCGGCACGATGACGGGCAGCCTGTGCGAGCGGCTGGCGACGCGGGGCGAGGCACCAGCGCCCTATTTCGCCATCGTGCTGGTGCCGGGATGGAGAGAGCGGGCATGATCGGCAACCTGACGGGCGGCAATCCCACGGACGGGAAACCGATGGCCGGAAAGATCGCCCCCGGAAAAATCGCCGTCGTCGGCCTCGGCCCGGGCGAGGCGCGCTTCCTGACCCCGCAGGCCAGCGCCGCTCTGGAGGAGGCCGAGGCGCTCTATGGCTACATGCCCTATCTGGAGCGTGTACCGGTGCGCGAAGGCCAGCAGCGTTTCGCCTCGGATAATCGCGAGGAACTGGCGCGGGCCGGCGCCGCGCTCGCCCACGCCGCCGCCGGCGCCCGGGTGGCGATGGTCTCGGGCGGCGATCCCGGCGTGTTCGCCATGGCGGCGGCGGTGATCGAGGCGATCGAGACGGGGCCGGCCGAATGGCGCGCGCTCGACCTCACCATCGTGCCGGGCATCACCGCGATGCTGGCGGTGGCGGCGCGGGCGGGGGCGCCGCTCGGGCATGATTTCTGCGCCGTCTCGCTCTCCGACAATCTGAAGCCGTGGGAGGTCATCGAGACGCGGCTGCGCCTCGCCGCGCAGGCGGGCTTCGCCATGGCCTTCTACAATCCGGTGTCGAAGGCTCGCCCGCACCAGCTCGACCGGGCGTTCGACGTCCTGCGCGAGGAACTCGCCGGCACCGTGCCGGTGATCTTCGGCCGTGCGGTGGGGCGGCCGGACGAGCGCATGCGGCTGGTGCCGCTGGCCAATGCGCGCGGCCACATGGCGGACATGGCGACCTGCATCATCGTCGGCTCGCCGGAGACACGCATGGTCGAGCGCCCCGGCCTGCCGGCGCTGGTCTACACGCCGCGCCGGGCCGGGGATGCGTGATGGGGCCGCCGCTCGCGTCAGGCGTTCTCCCGCGCGATCCGCGCCAGCCACGCCATGGCCGCCGCGATGCTCGCCACCGTCGCGACGTCGGGGCGGGCGGGCCGGGCGACCATGATCACCTCGATGCCCAGCGCGCGGGCGGCGGCGATCTTGCCATAGGTCGCCGCGCCGCCGCTATTCTTGGAGAGGATGGCGTCGATACGGTTGTCCACCAGCAGGGCCCGTTCCCCGGCTTCCTCGAACGGGCCTCGCGCCTCGATATAGCGGGCAAACGCCAGCGCCAGCGGCGGCTCGATGGCATCGATGCTGCGCACGAGATAATCATGTTGCGGCGCGGCTTCCAGCGCGTGCACCTCATTGCGCCCGAGCGTCACCAGCACGCGGCGGGGACGCGCGCCCAGCTTGCCGACAGCCTCGGGAATATCGCTCGCCGCGGTCCAGATGTCGCCGGCGCGGCGCTCCCATGCCGGGCGCACCAGGGCGAGCAGCGGCACGCCGGCGCGGCGGGCGGCCTCCGCGGCATTGCGCGAGATGATGGCGGCGAAGGGATGGGTGGCGTCGACCAGCGCGTCGATGCGTTCTGCCTTCAGGTGCTCGACAAGCCCCTCGACACCGCCGAATCCGCCCGAGCGCAGCGGCAGGGGCTGACCGTGCGGGTTGCGCGTGCGCCCGGCAAGCGACAGGCTGGCGTCATAGCCTCCCTGCGCGGCAATCGTCGCCGCCAGTTCGCGGGCTTCCAACGTGCCGCCGAGGATGAGCAGGCGCGGGGCGCCGGCCTCCCGGCCGGGAGAAGGCGGGTTCATGTCGCAGGCTGAATCCATCGCGCCGGAATCGGCGACACCACAGGGCGCGTCCCTGGATACTTCTTCGGTGGCCCCGTTGGGAACGCGCCGCGACGATGCCCCGGAAGCGCGCTGGTTGTCCATTGTCGGCATCGGCGAAGACGGTCTCGCCGGTCTCTCCCCTGCCGCGCGTGCCGCCATCGAGGCGGCCGATATCGTGTTCGGCGGCGCGCGTCATCTGGCGCTGGCGGGCGCGGCGGTGAGGGGGCGGGGCGAGCCGTGGCCGACGCCGTTCGAGCGCGGGCTGCATTCGGTGCTGGCGCGGCGCGGTCAACGCGTCTGCGTGCTCGCCTCCGGCGATCCGTTCCTTCATGGCGTCGGCGCCACGCTGGCGCGGCACGTATCGGCGCAGGAGATGCGGGTATTTCCCGCGCCGTCCTCGTTCAGTCTCGCGGCCGCCCGGCTCGGCTGGGCGCTGGGGGAGGTGGCGTGCCTCACCGTGCATGGGCGGGACCTCGCCCTGATTCGCGCGCATCTCCATCCCGGCCGCCGCCTTCTGGTGCTGACCTCCGATGCCGATGGGCCCGGCGCCATCGCGCGCCTGCTGGTGGAGGGCGGCTTCGGCGGCTCAACGCTGCATGTGGGCGAAGCGCTGGGCGGGCCGCGCGAGCGGCTGCGCAGCACCGTCGCCGGCGACTTCGCGCTCGCCGATGTCGATCCGCTCAACCTCGTCGGCATCGCGGTGGAGGCGGACGACGGCGCGTGCGTCATTCCCCGCGCGCCAGGCCTGCCGGACGCCTGGTTCGAGAATGACGGCCAGCTGACCAAGCGCGAGATCCGCGCGGTCACGCTGTCCGCGCTCGCCCCGCGCCGGGGCGAGCTCTTGTGGGATATCGGCGCGGGGGCGGGGTCGGTCGCCATCGAATGGATGCTGGCGGATCCCTCGCTCGCCGCCATCGCCATCGAGGAGCGGGCGGACCGCGCGGCGCGCATCCGTCGCAATGCCCATGCGCTCGGCGTGCCGGGGCTCCAGCTGGTGGAAGGGCGCGCGCCCGCGTCGCTGGCCGGCCTGCCGGCGCCGGATGCGATCTTCATCGGTGGCGGGGCGGGCGACGCCGGTGTCATGGAAGCGGCGCTCGCGTGCCTGAAGCCCGGCGGGCGGCTGGTGGTCAACGCGGTGACGCTGGAGACCGAGGCCGTGCTGCTGGCGCAGCATGCCGCGCGCGGGGGCGACCTCGTTCGCCTGTCGCTCGCCCGCGCCGCGCCGGTGGGCGGGCTCTCCGGCTGGCGTGCCGCCATGCCGGTAACGCAATGGAGCTGGGTGAAGCCCCGGAGCTGGGTGAAGCCCGGGAGCTGGGTGAAGCCCGGTGTGCCGGGTGAAGCCGTGAAGGGAACGCCCGCATGATCGTCGCCGGGGTCGGCAGCCGTCGCGGCGTGACGGCGGAGGAAGTCTGCGCCGCCGTGCGCGGGGCGCTGGCGCGCCATCAGGTGAAGCTGAGCGAGGTTTCGCTGATGGCGACGCCGGCGATGAAGGGCAGCGAGGCCGGCATCCTGAAGGCGGCGCTCGATCTCGGCCTTTTGCTGGTCATGGTGCCGCAGGCGCAGCTGGAGGCGGCCGGCGCGCGCGCGGTCACCCGCTCCGAGCGGGTGGTGGCGCTGATGGGCCTGCCCTCGGTGGCGGAGGCCGCGGCGCTGGCGGTGGCCGGGCGACGCTCCACGCTGATCGGCCCGCGCTTCGTGCTGGGGCCGGTGACCTGCGCGCTGGCACGGGAAGCGCAGCCGGGAGGCGAGGTGGCGTGACGGTTCATTTCATCGGCGCGGGACCCGGCGCGGCGGACCTGATGACGCTGCGCGGGCGCGACCTCATCAGCCGTTGTCCCGTCTGCCTCTATGCCGGTTCCATCGTGCCGCCGGAGGTGCTCGCCTGGTGCCCGCCGGGTGCGCGCATCGTCGATACGGCGCCGCTGTCGCTGGACGAGATCGAGGCGGAATATGTGGCGGCCGATGCCGCCGGGCAGGACGTGGCGCGGCTGCACTCGGGCGACCTGTCCATCTATTCCGCGGTGGCCGAGCAGGTCCGCCGGCTGGAGCGGGCCGGCATTGCCTATACGCTCACCCCCGGCGTTCCGGCCTTCGCCGCCGCCAGCGCGGTGCTGGGGCGCGAATTGACCGTGCCGGGGCTGGCGCAGAGCGTGGTGCTCACGCGCGTTTCGGGCCGCGCCTCCGCCATGCCGGAGGGCGAGACGCTCAGGGCTTTCGGGGCGACGGGGGCGACGCTCGCGATCCATCTCGCCATCCATGCGCTGGATCAGGTGGTGGCCGATCTCACCCCGCTCTACGGTGCCGATTGCCCCGTGGCGGTGGTGGTGGAGGCGACGCGCCCGAGCGAGCGTGTGATGCGCGGAACGCTCGGGGAAATCCTCGCTCTGGTCGCGGCCGAGCCGGTGGAGCGCACCGCGCTCATTCTGGTGGGGCGGGCACTGGCGGCCGCGCAGTTTCGCGAGAGCGCGCTGTACGATGCCGCCTATCAGCGCCGCTTCCGGGGGCGGGAATGAGCGCGCGCGGCCTCATCATCGCCGCCCCGCGCTCCGGCTCGGGCAAGACCACGCTGACGCTGGGCGTGACCGCGGCGCTGGCGCGGCGCGGGCTCCGGGTGCGGGCGGCCAAGTCCGGGCCGGATTATATCGACCCCGCCTTCCACGCCGCCGCGACGGGCCGGCCGGGGCTCAACCTTGACAGTTTCGCCATGCCGCCCGCCCTCGTCGACGCGCTGGCGGGGGAGGCGGCGGCGGGCGCCGATCTCGTCATCATCGAAGCCTCGATGGGCCTGTTCGACGGCATATCCGGCGAGCCCGGGCGCAGCGGCGCGGCGGCCGACCTCGCCGCCCGGCTCGCGCTGCCGGTGGTGCTGGTATTGGACATTTCCGGCCAGTCGCAATCGGCGGCGGCTGTGGTGCGGGGGTTTGCCACGCATGACCCGGCCGTGCGCATCGCCGGCGTGGTGCTCAACAAGGTGGCGAGCGAGCGCCACCGGCTGCAGGCGAGCGAGGCGATCGCGGCGCTGGGTATCCAGATATTGGGCAGCCTGCCGCGCGATGCCTCGACCAGCCTGCCCGAGCGACATCTCGGCCTCGTGCAGGCCGGCGAACATGCCGAACTGAAGGCGCATCTGGCACGCCTCGCCGCGCTTGCCGAGGCGCATGTCGATCTCGACGCGCTGGTCGCGCTGGCCGCGCCGTTCGCAGCGCAGGACGACGTTTTCCCGCCCATCGCCCCGCCATCCATCGCCCTGCCGCCGCCGGGCCAGCGCATCGCGCTGGCGCAGGACGTGGCGTTTTCCTTCGCCTATGAGCATCTCATCGCGGGCTGGCGGCGGGCGGGGGCGCAGATCCTGCCCTTCTCGCCGCTGACCGATGAAGCGCCGGATCCGAGCTGCGATGCGTGCTGGCTGCCGGGCGGCTATCCCGAGCTTCACGGCGGTCGGCTGGCGGCGGCCACGACCTTTCTCGCCGGCGTGCGGTGTGTCGCGCAAACCCGCCCGGTGCATGGCGAATGCGGGGGCTTCATGGTGCTGGGCCAGTCGATCGAGGATGCCGAGGGGGTGCGCCACCCGATGCTCGGCCTGCTCGGCCACGCCACCAGCTTTGCCCGGCGCCGGCTCAATCTGGGCTACCGCCGGGCGGTGACGCTGGCGGCTTCCCCGCTCGGCCCGGAAGGTATGCGGCTGCGCGGCCACGAGTTCCATTATGCCAGCGTCACATCGCCGGGCGAAGATGCGCCGCTTGTCGCGCTGAGCGACGGGCAGGGCAGGGAGATGGGGCCGGCGGGCGCGCGTCGCGGCCTGGTCTCGGGTACCTTCTTTCACGCCATTGCCCGCGAGTGAGCGGGCGGGGCGCGAGTGTGAGCGTGAGCGTGAGTGTGAACTGGAGTGGGTCATGAATGGGTTGCGGCGTCTCCTTATTCTGGGTGCCGGGCTGATCGGGGCGGTCGGTGTCGCCGCCGCGGCGGCCGGCGCGCATGTGAACGCCGACCCCAACCTGACCACCGCGGCCTATTTCCTCATGCTCGGCGCTGCGGGCGCGACGGGCGCGGCGGCGCTGGCGGCCGCGCGGGGGCCGCACCTGTCCTTCGCCGATGCGGGCGGGTCGGTGATCGCGCTCGGGGCGGCGCTGTTCGGCGGCGCACTGGCGGCGCGAGCCCTTTGGGGCATCATCATTTTTCCTATGGCCGCCCCGATCGGTGGCACTATGCTGATCTTCGGGTGGCTGGTGCTGGGGCTTGCCGCCTTCGAGCGGGGCGGCCGTTCGGCCTGAGTTGGCCAAAAGGTTGCATGACTACAGACGGCACCGCTTCTCCGGCAGGGACGGAGGCGGGAGGCCGCAACGGGAGCAGAGCTGGATGTCAGTCGAGGTCGAAGACAAGATGCTGGAAAAGCCGGAGGCCACCCCCCGCCCCGCCGTTGCTGCCATGGGGGACGACGTCGCCAAGTTTCGCGCGGCGGTGATCTCCAAGCTCACCTATGCCGTGGGCAAAAATCCGGCTGCCGCGAGCGACCGCGACTGGTTTCTCGCCACCGCCTTTGCCACGCGCGACCGGATCGTCGATCGCTGGATCACGTCCACCCGTCAGACCTATTCGGAAGGCCGCAAGCGGGTCTATTACCTCTCGCTGGAATTTCTCATCGGCCGCCTGCTGTTCGATGCGCTGACCAATATCGAGATGCTGGAAACCGCCCGCTCCGCGCTGGGCGATCTCGGCGTCGATCTCGATCGGCTGCGGCAGGTGGAGCCGGACGCGGCGCTGGGCAATGGCGGCCTCGGCCGTCTGGCCGCCTGTTTCATGGACAGCATGGCGACGCTCTCCGTCGCCGCCTACGGCTACGGCATCCGTTACGAGAACGGCCTGTTCCGCCAGCGGATCAAGAATGGCTGGCAGCAGGAATTTCCCGAGGACTGGCTGTCCTTCGGCAATCCGTGGGAGTTCGAGCGGCCCGAGGTCTATTACGATGTCGGCTTCGGCGGCTCGGTCGAGGCGGTCGCGGTCGGCAGCGACCGTAAGAAGCAGGTCTGGCACCCCAGCGAGACGGTCGAGGCGGTGGCGTATGATACGCCGATCGTCGGCTGGCGCGGGCGCCATGTGAATACGCTGCGCCTGTGGTCGGCGCGTGCCGCCGATCCGCTCCGGCTGGACACCTTCAACCAGGGCGACCATGTCGGCGCGCTGGTCGACCAGGTGAAGGCCGAGGCCATTTCCAAGGTGCTCTACCCGAGCGACGCGACCCCGGCGGGCCAGGAATTGCGGCTGCGGCAGGAATATTTCTTCACCGCCGCCTCGCTGCGCGACCTGATCCGCCGCCATGTCGACAGCTTCGGCGATATCCGCTCGCTGCCCGACAAGGTGGCCATCCAGCTCAACGACACGCACCCTTCCATCGCGGTCGCCGAGCTGATGCGCACCCTTGTCGACGAGAACGATATCGAGTGGGACGAGGCGTTCGACATCACGGTGCGCACCATCTCCTACACCAACCACACGCTGCTTCCGGAGGCGCTGGAGACCTGGCCGGTGCCGCTGATGGAGCGCGTGCTGCCCCGCCACATGCAGATCATCTATCTGCTCAACGCCAAGCATCTGGAGCGGGTTCGCGCCGAGTTCCCCGGCGACGACGCGTTGCTCTCCTCCGTCTCGCTGATCCAGGAGGATCACGGCCGGCGCGTGCGCATGGGCAACCTCGCCTTCCTCGGCTCGCATTCCATCAACGGCGTCGCCGCGCTGCATAGCGAGCTGATGAAGACCACGGTATTCAAGGACTTCTACCGGCTGTTCCCCGACCGGATGAACAACAAGACCAACGGCATCACCTTCCGCCGCTGGCTTTACCAGTCCAATCCCGGCCTCACCAACCTGCTGGTGGACGTGTGCGGCCCGGCCGTGCTGGACGACCCGGCCAATCTCCAGAAACTGGCTGAAAATGCCGGCGACAGCGCGCTGCACGACCGGCTGGCGGCGGTGCGGCGGCAGAACAAGGTCGCGCTGGCGCGCCTCATCCGCGACCGGCTGGACATCAAGGTCAATCCCGGCGCGCTGTTCGACGTGCAGATCAAGCGCATCCACGAATATAAGCGCCAGCTGCTCAACGTGCTGGAGACCATTGCGCTCTACGAATCGATGCGCTCCAACCCGGCGAAGAACTGGGCGCCGCGGGTGAAGATCTTCTCCGGCAAGGCGGCGGCCAGCTATCATATGGCCAAGCTGATCATCAAGCTGGCCAATGACGTGGCGAAGATCGTGAACGACGACCCCACCGTGCGCGACCTGCTCAAGGTGGTGTTCCTGCCGAACTACAACGTCTCGCTGGCCGAGGTGATCATTCCCGCGGCGGATCTCTCCGAGCAGATCTCCACCGCCGGCATGGAAGCCTCGGGCACCGGCAATATGAAGATGGCGCTCAACGGCGCGCTCACCATCGGCACGCTGGACGGCGCCAATGTGGAGATCAAGGAGCATGTCGGCGACGACAACATCTTCATCTTCGGCCTGACCGCCCAGGAGGTGGAGGAGCGCCGCGCGGCGGGAATCGACGAATACGGCACCATCCAGCGCTCGCCGCTGCTCGCGGAAGTGCTGGACGCGGTCGAATCGGGCGTGTTCTCGCCCGACGAGCCGGACCGCTTCAAGCCGCTGGTCGATGCGCTGCGCCACCATGACTATTTCCTGGTGACGACCGACTTCGATGCCTACTGGGAGGCCCAGCGCAAGGTGGACCAGCGCTGGAACGCGCGCGCGCAGTGGTGGACGTCGAGCGCGATCAACACCGCCAACATGGGCTGGTTCTCGTCCGATCGCACCATCACCGAATACGCTACCGACATCTGGAACGTGCCGGTCCGGCCGGTCCGTTGAACCCGACGGGCCGCCCGGCATGCCCCCGGGCGGCCTTCCCGCGTTGCCTGACCGTGGTTGAGTGAACGCCGATTGTGGACTTCTGGTCGACGGTAAAGGAACCTTCACGGCGCGTGGGTTTTGATGGTGGCCACCTTGAAGGTGGCGGCTCGGCGCAGAGGGTTGGTGACATGTGTGAGTGGCAGGCGCCCGATCGTGAGGTCGAGCAACTGGTCGAAGGCCGTCATCCCGACCCGTTTGCGTTGCTGGGGCCGCATGAGGCGGCGGAGGGGCTGGTCATCCGCGCCTTCGTGCCGCATGCCGCCACGCTGGAGGCGATCGAGGCCGATGGCCGCGTGATCGTCGAGCTTGCGCGGCGCGACGATGCGGGCTTCTTCGAAGGGCTGGTGCCCGGCCGCCCGGCATGGGCGCGCTATCGGCTGCGCGCCGGCAATCTCGGCGGCACCTGGATACTGGACGATCCCTATTCCTTCGGCCCGGTGCTGGGGCCGATGGACGATTACCTTCTGGTCGAGGGCACGCACAGGGCGCTCTACGAGCGGCTCGGCGCGCATCCCTGCACGCATGAGGGCGTGGAGGGCGTGCGCTTCGCGGTGTGGGCGCCGAATGCCTCGCGCGTCTCGGTGGTGGGTGATTTCAACCAGTGGGACGGGCGCCGCCACCAGATGCGCAAGCGCATCGACAGTGGCCTGTGGGAGATCTTCGCGCCGGCCGTGGGCGAGGGGAGCATCTACAAATACGAGATCGTCGCTGCCGACGGCCGACTGCTGCCGCTGAAGGCGGATCCGTTCGGCTTTCGCGGCGAGTTCCGCCCGGCCACCGGCTCCGTGGTGGCGCGGACCGACACCTTCGAATGGAACGACGCCGCGCATATCGCCGTGCGCAGCCAGGGCGCGGCGCGCGAGAAGCCGATGTCCATCTACGAGGTGCATCTGGGCTCATGGCGGCGCGGGGAGGGCAACCGCTTCCTCACCTATGACGAACTTGCCGATCAACTCATCGGCTATGTCGCGTGGATGGGCTTCACCCATATCGAACTGCTGCCCATCTCCGAACATCCGCTCGACGCTTCCTGGGGCTACCAGCCGATCGGCCTGTTCGCGCCGACCAGCCGGTTCGGCGAGCCCGCCGGTTTCGCCCGCTTCGTCGATCGCGCGCATCAGGCCGGCCTGTCGGTGATCCTCGACTGGGTGCCGGCGCATTTCCCCACCGACATTCACGGTCTCGCGCATTTCGATGGCGGCCCGCTCTATGAGCATGCCGACCCGCGGCGCGGTTTTCATCCGGACTGGAATACGGCGATCTACGACTTCGGCCGGCGCGAAGTGGCGAATATGCTGATCGCCAACGCGCTCTTTTGGCTCGACCGATTCCACATTGATGGGCTGAGGGTCGATGCGGTGGCCTCGATGCTCTATCTCGACTATTCGCGCCGCGATGGCGAGTGGGCGCCGAACCCGGACGGCTCGAACGACAACAAGGACGCGGTCGCCTTCCTGCAGCGCGCAAACGAGACCATCTATGCCGAGCATCCCGGCACGGTGGTGATCGCCGAGGAATCCACCTCCTGGGCCGGGGTGTCGCAGCCCGTCTATGCCGGCGGCCTCGGCTTCGGCTTCAAGTGGAACATGGGCTGGATGCACGACACGCTCGACTATCTCTCGGTCTCGTCCGTGTACCGGCGCTGGCACCACGACCGCATCACCTTCGGGCTGGTCTATGCCTTCTCGGAGAACTTCGTGCTGCCGATCTCCCATGACGAGGTGGTGCACGGCAAGGGCACGGTGCTGACCCGCATGCCCGGCGACGACTGGCAGCGCTTCGCCACGGTGCGTGCCTATTACGCGATGATGTGGGCCTATCCCGGCAAGAAGCTCTTGTTCATGGGCCAGGAATTCGCCCAGCGCGGCGAGTGGAGCGAGGAGCGCTCGCTCGACTGGCATCTCATTGACATGGGCCCGCACCATCGCGGCACGCAGCTTCTGGTGCGCGAGATCAACCAGCTCTATCGCGACACCGTCGCGCTGCATGCCCGCGACTGCGACCCGGAAGGGTTCCGCTGGATCGTGGTGGACGACCGGGAGCAGTCGATCTTCGCCTGGCTGCGCACCGGCCGGGAGGGCGATGCGCCGGTGGTGATGATCGCCAATTTCACCCCGGTTCCGCGCCCGAACTACCGTCTCGGCCTGCCTCTGGCCGGCCGCTGGCGGGAAATGCTCAATACTGACGCCGAAATCTATGGCGGCTCGGGGATGGGCAATCTCGGGTCGGTGACGGCCGCCAACGCGCCTGCGCACGGCCTGCCGGCGAGTGCGGAGGTGACTTTGCCCCCGCTGGCAACGCTTTACTTCACATGGGAACCGGGCCCTGCAGAGCCGCCGCTCGCCAAGGCGCGCCGCACGGTCCGCAAGCAGACAAACTAGGGAGAGACGCCACATGGCACGGCCGACGGTCCAGAACGCCCCCCTCGCGCGAACGGCTATGGCCTATGTGCTGGCCGGTGGCCGCGGTAGCCGCCTCATGGAGCTGACGGATCGTCGCGCCAAGCCGGCGGTCTATTTCGGCGGCAAGTCGCGCATCATCGATTTCGCGCTCTCCAACGCCCTCAATTCCGGCATCCGCCGCATCGGGGTGGCGACGCAGTACCAGGCGCACAGCCTCATCCGCCATATGCAGCGCGGCTGGAACTTCTTCCGGCACGAGCGCAACGAGAGCTTCGACGTGCTGCCGGCCAGCCAGCGCGTCTCGGAAACCATGTGGTATCTTGGCACGGCCGACGCGGTGTTCCAGAACCTCGACATCGTGGAGGCCTATGACACCCGGCACATCATCATCCTGGCCGGAGACCACATCTACAAGCAAGACTACGAGATCATGCTGCAGGAGCATGTCGACAAGGGCGCCGACGTCACGGTCGGCTGCCTCGAAGTGCCGCGTCTGGAGGCCAGCGCCTTCGGCGTGATGCATGTCGACGCCAGCGACCGCATCATCTCCTTCCTCGAAAAGCCGAAGGACCCGCCCGCCATGCCCGGCCAGCCGGACAAGGCGCTGGCCTCGATGGGCATCTATATTTTCGAGACCAAGTTCCTGATCGACCAGCTGCGGCGCGACGCGGCGGACCCGCTCTCGACGCATGATTTCGGCAAGGACATCATTCCCTACCTCGTCAAGCACGGGAAGGCGCACGCGCATCACTTCGCCCGCTCCTGCGTGCGCTCCGACATGGAAACCGCGCCCTACTGGCGCGATGTCGGCACGGTGGACGCCTATTGGGAGGCGAATATCGACCTCACCGGCGTGGTGCCGGAGCTTGACCTGTATGATCGCGACTGGCCGATCTGGACCTATGCCGAGATCACCCCGCCGGCGAAATTCGTGCATGACGACGAGGGCCGGCGCGGGCAGGCCATTTCCTCGCTGGTCTCCGGCGGCTGCATCGTTTCCGGCTCCTCGCTGCGCCGCGCCCTGCTGTTCACCGGCGTGCGGGTGAATTCCTACGGGGCGATCGAGAACGGCGTCATCCTGCCCTATGTCGAGGTCGGTCGCGGGGCGCGGCTGAAGAACGTGGTGATCGATGCGCATGTGCGCATTCCCGAGGGGCTCGTGGTGGGCGAGGATCCCGAGGAGGATGCGCGGCGCTTTCGTCGGACTGACAAGGGAATCTGTCTCATTACGCAATCGATGATCAACCGGCTCGAACTCTAGCCCGACGCAGGTTTCAGGGGCACGTCCGAATGGCGCGTCCGGACGGGGCAGGTTGCTTCCGGCTGGCAGGGGCCATGCCGGTCGGCTTGGGCCAGGCGGGCGCGCGGGTGGGCTGGGTCGAGGCAAGGCAACAGGGGCAACGGGGCTGGTGACGGATCTGAAGGTACTATCGGTCGCTTCCGAGATTTATCCGCTGGTGAAGACCGGCGGCCTGGCCGATGTGGTCGGCGCGCTGCCGGCGGCGCTGGTGCCGCACGGCATCGAGATGCGCACGCTGGTGCCGGGCTATCCCGCCGTGATGGGGGGGCTGGAGAAGGCCGAGCCGGTCCACCATTTCGATCATCTGTTCGGCGGCCCGGCGCGCCTGCTGGCGGCGGAGGCGGCGGGTCTGAAGCTGTTCGTCATCGAGGCCGGCCATCTCTACGACCGGCCGGGCGGGCCCTATGTCGGGCCGAACGGGCTCGACTGGGAGGACAACGCCGTGCGCTTCGCGGCGCTGGGGGCGGTGGGCTCGGGCCTCGGGCTGGGCCTGGTGCCGGCCTTCGTGCCCGACACGGTGCATGCGCATGACTGGCAGGCGGGCCTCACGCCGGCCTATCTGCATTATTCCGGCGGGCGTCGGCCCGGCTCCGTGATGACGATCCACAACATCGCCTTCCAGGGCAAGTTCGACGCCGAACTCGCGCCGGTGCTGGGTTTCCCGGCCGATGCCTTCTCGATCCACGGCATCGAGTATTATGGCACGGTCGGCTATCTCAAGGCCGGGCTGAAATTCGCCGACCGCATCACCACCGTCTCGCCCGGCTATGCCGGGGAAATTCTGCTGCCGGAGGGCGGCATGGGGCTGGAGGGGCTGCTGAACGACCGCAGTTCCGTCGTCTCCGGCATTCTCAACGGGCTCGACACGGCGGCGTGGAACCCGGCGACCGATCCGCTCATCGCCGCCCGCTTCGACACGCGGCGGATGAAGGCGCGCGCCGCCAACAAGGTGGAACTGCAGCGGCGCTTCGGCCTCGATCCCGACCCGGACGCGCTGCTGTTCGGCGTGGTCAGCCGGCTGTCCTGGCAGAAGGGGCTCGATCTCATCGCCGACAATATCGGCACGCTGCTCGGCCTCGGCGCGCAGATGGCGCTGCTCGGCACCGGCGATCCCGATCTTGCCGGCCGCTTCGCCGGCGCGGCGCAGGCCCATCCCGGGCGGATCGGCGTGTGGCTCGGCTATGACGAGGCGGTGGCCCATCTTGTGCAGGCGGGGGCGGACGCGCTGCTCGTGCCTTCGCGATTCGAGCCCTGCGGCCTCACCCAGCTTTCCGCCCTGCGCTACGGCGCATTGCCGGTGGTGGCGCGGGTGGGCGGGCTGGCCGACACGGTCATCGATGTCAACGAGATGGCTCGCTCGGTCGGGGTCGGCACGGGCGTGCAGTTTTCGCCCGTGACGCCCTCGGCGCTGCACCTCGCCCTCAATCGCACGCATCGGCTTTGGCAGGACAAGGTGCTGTGGAAGAAGCTGCAGCGCAACGCGATGGCGACGGACGTGTCCTGGGAGCGCGCCGCCCGCGACTATGACCGGCTGTTCCGCGATCTGGTCGCGGAGCGTGGCGCGTGAGCGAGTGGCGGGTCTCGGACGGCGCGCCCGAGCCGCTCGGCGTTACAGCGGATGCACGCGGCGTCAATGTCGCGGTGTTCTCCGCCCATGCCACTCGCATCGAGTTCTGCCTGTTCGACGCGGCGGGTGCGCGCGAACTGGCCCGGTTCGCCCTGCCGGCGCGGCTCGGCGACGTTTTCCACGGCCATATTGCCGGCGTGCCGCCCGGCGCGCGCTATGGCCTGCGCGCCGGCGGCCCGTGGGCGCCGGGGGAGGGGCACCGCTTCAACCCCTGCAAGCTGCTGGTCGATCCCTATGCCAGCCGGCTCGATCGGCCGTTTCGGCTCGATGGCTCGATGTTCGACGCGCGCGCCCGTGGGCTTGAGCGCGACGAGACCGACAGCGCGGCCGCGGTGCCCAAGGCCATCGTCACCCCGGCGATCGTGCCCCATGTCGAGAGGAGCAGAGTCGCATCCGGTGCGGCGGGGCCGGCCTTCCGCTGGGATGACGAGGTGTTCTACGAGCTGCATGTGCGCGGCTTCACCATGCTCAATCCGGGCATTCCCGTTGCGCTGCGCGGCACGTTCGCGGCGCTGGCCGAGCCGGCGGCGCTCGATCATCTCGTCAATCTCGGCATCACCACGGTCGAACTGATGCCGGCCATGGCCTGGATCGACGAGCGGCACCTGCCGCCGCTGGGGCTGAGCAATTACTGGGGCTACAACCCGGTCGTGTTCGGCGCTCCCGATCCGCGCCTCGCGCCCGGCGGCTTCGAGGAGGTGGCGCGCGCGGTGGCGGCGCTGCACGGTGCGGGCATCAAGGTCGTGCTGGACGTGGTGCTGAACCATAGCGGCGAGAGCGATGCGCTGGGGCCGACGCTCAGTCTGCGCGGCCTCGACAACGCGACCTATTACCGGCACGCGCGGGACGATGCCGGCCGTCTGCTCAACGATGCCGGCACCGGCAACACGCTGGCGCTGGAGCGCCCGCCAGTGCTGCGGCTCGGCATGGACATGCTGCGGCGCTGGGCGGCCACCGGTCTGGATGGGTTCCGCTTCGATCTCGCGGCCACGCTCGGCCGGCGCGTCGACGGCTTCGATCCCGAGGCGCCCTTCCTCGCGGCGCTGCAGCAGGACCCGTTGCTGCGCGATCTCGCCCTCATCGCCGAACCCTGGGATATCGGCCCGGGCGGCTATCAGGTCGGCCAGTTTCCCTCCGGCTGGGGCGAGTGGAACGACAAGTTCCGCGATGCCGTGCGGCGCTTCTGGCGCGGCGATGCGGGCCTGACGGGCGAACTCGCCACGCGGCTCGCCGGCTCGGCGGATGTCTTCGCGCGGCGCACGCGGCCACTCTCGCGCGCCATCAATTTCGTCACCGCCCATGACGGCTTCACGCTCGCCGATCTCGTCTCCTATGCGGGCAAGCATAATGAGGCGAATGGCGAGGATAATCGCGACGGCACGGGCGAGAACCACAGCTGGAATCATGGCGTCGAGGGACCCAGCGACAACCCGGCGCTGATCGCGGCGCGACGGGGGGATGCCCGCGCCCTGCTGGCAACGCTGCTGACGGCGCGCGGCACGCCGATGCTCACCATGGGCGACGAATGCGGGCGCTCGCAGGCCGGCAACAACAATGCCTATGCGCAGGACAACGAACTCACCTGGCTGGACTGGTCGAAGCTGGACGGCGCTCTCACCGCCTTCACGGCGCGGCTGGTCAAGCTCCGCCGCGCGCATCGTGCCTTGCGGCTGGAAGCGCCGCTGACCGGCCTGCCGCTCGACGCCAGCGGCATTGCCGATGTGGAATGGCGGGCGCCCTCGGGCGGCTCTCCGGCCTGGGATGATCCTTCCGCCCCCTGCCTGGTGGCGGTGTTCTATGCGCCGGCGCGGGATGACGCGGTGGCGGACCGGGTGGCGGTGGCGCTCAACGCCTCGGCGAGGCCCATGGAACTGGTGCTGCCCGAGCCGCGCGACGGCTTTGCCTGGCGGCTCGCGGCCGACACGGGCCAGCCGGAGCGCGAGGGCGATGCCGGCGGCACGCTGCCGGCGCGCACCGCGTTCATCCTTGCCGAGGTGGCGGCACCGGGTGCCTTGCGCCGGCCGGCGGATCCGGCGCTGCTGGAGACGCTCGCTGCCGCCGCCGGCATCACTCACGAATGGTGGGATGTCGAAGGCACGCATCACCTTGTGAGCGACGACACCAAGCGCGCCCTGCTCGGGGCCTTGCGGCTGCCGGCCGCCAGCAGGGGCGAAGTGCGCGACAGCCTGGCGACGCTCTCCGAACAGCGTTTCGGCCGCGCGGTTCCCTTCGCCCGCGTGCTGCGGCAGGGGCTGCCGGGCGGACAGGCGCAGACCCTGGCGCTCTCGGCCGACGCGGCCGATGCGGTGCGCCGGCTCGATCTGGTTATCCGGCTGGAGGATGGCGGCGAGATCGATTTCGCCGTGCGACCGGAGGACGGGCATCGCACGCACGTCATGCGTCCGGACGGGCGGCGGGGGCTGACCCGCACGATCGACCTGCCCGAACTGCCGGTGGGGCGTCATACGCTGGTGCTGGGCGCGGATGAATGCCGCCTCACCGTGGCGCCGCACGCGTGCTACGTGCCGCCCGAACTGGCGGAGGGCGGACGCCGCTTCGGTGTCGGTGCCCATCTCTACATGCTACGGCGGCAGCACGAGGACCAGGGCATCGGCGACTTCACGGCGCTCGGCGAACTGGCGGCACTCGCCGCCGCGCGCGGCGCGGATGTGATCGGGCTCAATCCGCTGCACGCGCTGTTCGCGCAGGATCGCGAGCGGGCGAGCCCCTATTCGCCCTCCGACCGGCGCTTCCTCGACCCGATCTATATTGATGTCGCGGCGCTGGGTGCCGATGTCTCCGGCTTCGCGGCGCTCGCGGCCCGCCCGGCGGTGGACTATCGCGCCGTGTGGGACATGAAGGAGGCGGCGCTGCGCGCGGCCTTCGCCGCTTTCGAGCAGCAGCCCGATGCCGGTTTCGCCCGCTTCGTCACGGAGGGCGGGCCGACGCTGCGCCGCTTCGCCATTTTCCAGGCCATCGCGGCGGCGCATCCGCAACAGGGCTGGCGCCAGTGGCCGGAGGGCTTGAGTGATGCGACAGGCGCGGCGGTGGAGAGCTTTGCGAGCGCCCATGCCGGCGAGGTGCGCTTCGCCCTGTGGCAGCAATGGGTGGCGGACACGCAGCTGGCGGCGGCATCGCGCTTTGCCCGCCAGTCGGGACTGTCGCTCGGTTTCTATCGCGACCTCGCGGTGGGCACCGCGCCGGACGGGGCGGAGGCGTGGTCCGAGGCGGCGCAGCTCATGTCGGGCGTGAACATTGGCGCGCCGCCCGACCCGCTGGGGCCGGAAGGGCAGAACTGGTGCCTGCCGCCGTTCGATCCGCTGGCCTGGCAACGCGAGGGCTATGAGGGCTTCGCCCGGCTGGTCGCGGCCAATATGCGCCATGCCGGCGCGCTCAGGATTGACCATGTGATGGGGCTGCGCCGGCTGTTCCTCATCCCCGAGGGCGCCAGCGGGACGGAGGGGACCTATCTCGCCATGCCGTTCGACGACCTCGCCGGGCAGGTGGCGCTGGAGAGCCATCGCGCCCGCTGCCTCGTGGTGGGCGAGGATCTCGGCACAGTGCCGGCGGGCATGCGCGAGCAGTTGAGTGACGAGCGCATGCTGTCCTACCGGGTGCTGTGGTTCGAGCGGCTGGGATCGCGTTTCCTGCCGCCGGAGGACTATCCCGTGCTGGCGGCGGCGTGCGTGTCCACTCATGACCTGCCGACGCTGGCCGGCTGGTGGGATGGCGTCGACCTCGCCGAGCGTCACGTGCTGGGACTGGAGAATGACGCCTCTCTGGCCACGGCGCTTGCCGCGCGGGCGGTGGAAAAGGCCGAGCTTGCCGCGGCGCTGCTGGGCGAGGGGCTCATCGCCGCCGCGCCGGAGCCGGGGGCGGCTTTGTCGGATGCCTTCGTCGCGGCGCTGCACGCCTATGTGGCGCGCACCCGATCCGCGCTGGCGCTGGCGCAGCTCGACGATCTCGCCGGCGAGACGGTGGCCGTCAACCTGCCGGGGACGGACCGCGAACGGCCCAACTGGCGGCGGCGGATTGGCCACAGCCTTCAGAGCGTGATGAGCGAACCGCGGGCGGTCGCGGCGCTCAACGCCATGGCACGGGAACGCGGCGCGAATAGCTGAATCGCGCGGGGTCATCCAGCGGCTCGCGGTCCGGCTCGTCAATGCCGGTAGGACCGGCGGTGTCGCTCTCCGTGACGCCGCCCGTATCCGCCTCGACGATCGGCGGCGGGTGCGTGTCGGCAGCCATGTGCAGGGAACTGCCCCCCATGCCCTGCATGAGCACGAAGGCGCCGAGGGCAAACGCGGCGGTGGCGATGACAAGTGTTGTCGTGCGGCTCATGGTGCATCTCCTGCCTGCCGCTGCTGCGGAGATCGGCTGGACGGTGCGAGGCTGCGCGGTGCCGGTATCGTTGCGGTCCTGCGCCGGATATCCGGCGGCGATTGCGGACCTGCCGTGTCGTGTTGGACTGGCTCCAAATGTCGCCGCTGCGCCCATTCCGGACAGATTTCCGTTGTCTCAACGCCGCAATTGAACGAAAGTTCCATTTGTCATTCCGCACGCCACATTCGCGGGGCGGCAATCAACGCCGGGGCTGTTTCGCCCGGCAGCTTCCGGCGGCGAACGCCGGGACAACACAGGGAGGATGGTCATGCCGCACGCCGATTTTGACGTGGTCACGCTTTCGCCTTCCACCGTGCGTGTCATGCATCGAACCGCGTATCACATCTACGAATTCGCCGTCGTCGATGACGGCTGCGGGCGGCGCGTCGTCTCCGGCGGCCCGTCCATCGTGTTCGGCTGCGGCGATCCTGTGCCGGCCTGGGATCTGGTCGCGGCGGCCGAGCGCGTCGCGGCCGACACGGCCCGCCAGACCGGCGTCATCGACTGAGCATCGCGCAGATACGGCCATAACCGGCAGAGCATCGAGACAGGCGGGGCTGAGCGACCGGAAGGACGGTCGCGCGGCCCCGTCTGCCTTTGCCGTGCCCGATCAAGGCCGGGCTGCCGATCCTCGACCGGCCCGTGGTGGGGTTTTGGGCTGGCATTACCTATCTCTTCCTGTATATGAATGGATACATGTATATGGGTGGATATACGTAAAGGGAGCCCCGCCGTGTTCTTGCGCCTCACGTCCCTGCGCCTCACGTCCCTGCGATTGCCGACATCACGCGGTCTCTTCCTTCGCTGTGCGGCGGCGGCAGTCGCGTTCGCCGCGCTGGTCGCCGCGCCCTCCGCCGGCGCGCGCGCGCAGGAGGCGCCGACGGTGTTCGCCGCCGCGAGCCTGACCAATGCCTTGCAGGACATCGGCAAGCTCTACAAGGTGCAGGCGGGCGGGGATGTGACGTTCTCCTTTGCCGCCTCCTCGGCGCTGGCCAAGCAACTGGAAGCGGGCGCGCCGGCGGCGATCTTCGCCTCCGCCGACACCAAGTGGATGGACTATGCCGAGAGCCGGGACCTGACGCTCAAGGCCACACGCGTCACGCCGATCGGCAACAGCCTCGTGCTCATCATGCCGGCGGACGAGGCGAAGGCCGTGACGATCGACAGGACGTTCGACTGGCTCGCCTTCCTCGGCACGGACGGCAAGATCGCCACCGGCCTGACCGACAGCGTGCCGATCGGCATCTATGCCAAGGCGGCGCTCACCAGTCTCGGCCAGTGGGACACGGTGAAGGAGCGCATCGTCGGCGCGGAAAGCGTGCGCGCGGCGCTGGCGCTGGTGGAGCGCGGCGAGGCGACTGCCGGCATCGTCTATTCCACCGACGCAGCCATCGCGAAGAACGTGAAGATCGTCGCCACCTTCCCGGCCGACAGCCACCCGCCGGTGGAATATCCGTTCGAACTGGTGAAGGGGCAGGACACGCTGGCGGCGAAGGCGCTGCTCGCCTTCCTCGTCGGCCCGCAGGCGAAAGCCGTCTATGCCCGGTACGGCTTCGTCGTGAAGTGAACCAAGCACTCGGTTGTCAAGCACTCGGTTGTCAAGCGCTTGGTTGTCAAGCGCTTGGCCTGCACCCTCGCGGGCAGCCGAGCGGCGGCATCTCGCGAGGGTGTAGGCCGCATTCGAGATCGCGTGCACAATGATGGCCCGTGTCCCGGCTCTCGCCTGGCTCGGTCGGGGGATGACGGCAACAGTTTCCAGGCGGGGATGACGACGTTTCGATGGATGTGCTGCTCACCCCGGACGAATGGACCGCCGTCTATCTCAGCCTCAAGGTCGCCTTCTGGGCGACCTTCTGGAGCCTGCCCTTCGCCATTCTCACCGCCTGGCTGCTGGCGCGCACGCGCTTTCCCGGCAGGGGGCTGTTCGACGGGCTCATCTACCTGCCGCTGGTTCTGCCCAAGGTCGTGGTGGGCTACATATTGCTGCTCACCCTCGGCGCGCGGGGCTTCATCGGCCAATATCTGGACGCGTGGTTCGGCATCAAGCTGATCTTCTCCACCGCCGGTGCCACGGTGGCGGCGGCGGTGGTCAGCTTTCCGCTGACGGTGAACGCCATCCGGCTGGCGCTGGAGGCGGTGGATCGCGGGCTGGAGACGGCGGCGCGCACGCTCGGGGCGTCGCGGCTGGACGTGTTCGTCTCCATCACGCTGCCGCTGATGCTGCCGGGCGTGCTCTCCGGCGCGCTGCTCGCCATTGCCTCGGCGCTGGGCGAATTCGGCGCGACCATTACCTTCGTCTCCAATGTCGAGGGCAAGACCCGCACAATTCCGCTCGCCATCTACAGCGCTACCCACATGCCGGACGGCGACGCCATGGCCCTGAGGCTGACACTGGTGTCGATCGTGCTGGCCTTCGGCGCGCTGCTGCTGGCCAGCCTGGTGGACCGGCGCATCCGGGCGATGATCGGGCGCGCATGATCGAGATCGACATTCGCCTGCGCCGTCCGGGCTTCACGCTGGAGGCGGCCTTCGCCGCGCCGGATGCCGGCATCACCGCGCTGTTCGGCCGCTCGGGCGCGGGCAAGACGACCATCATCCAGGCGGTGGCCGGGGTGGTGCGCCCCGATGGCGGGCGAATCGTGGTGAAGGGCGAGGTATATTTCGATGCCGCCGCGCGGATCGACCTGCCCATCGAGCGGCGGCGGGTCGGCTATGTCTTCCAGGATTCGCGGCTGTTTCCTCATCTGTCGGTCGAGGGCAACCTGCGCTATGGCGAGCGCCGCAGCCGGCTGGCGCTCAAGCCGATCGGCTTTGCCGCCGTGGTCGACCTGCTCGGCATCGGCCATCTGCTCGGCCGCCGGCCGCATTCGCTGTCGGGGGGCGAGCGACAGCGTGTGGCGATCGGCCGGGCGCTGCTCTCGCAGCCGCGCCTGCTGCTGATGGACGAGCCGCTCGCCGCGCTGGACGAGGCGCGCAAGGCGGAGATCCTGCCCTATCTGGAGCGGCTGCGCGACGCGATGGGCCTGCCCATTCTCTATGTCAGCCATGCCGTCGACGAAGTCCTGCGCCTTGCCGACGTGGTTGTGGCGCTGCGGGACGGGCGCCCGCTCGCCATCGGCCCGGTGGCGGATGTGATGTCGCGCCCCGAGATCCTGCCGGTCATCGGACGTTTCGATGTCGGCACATTGCTGGAATGCGTGGTCAGCCGGCACGATGGGGACTACGCGCTGTCCACGCTGAGCTTTGCCGGCGGCGAGTTGCGCGTGCCGCAGGTGGCGATGCCGATCGGCAGCGCGGTGCGGGCGCGGGTGCGCGCGCGGGATGTCGCTCTCGCGCTGGCAAGGCCTGAAGGCGTTTCAGTCTCGAACCTGCTGGCGGCGCGGATCGAAGCCGTGCGGCAGCAGGAAGGGCCCTATGCCGACATCGAACTCGTGGTCGGAGAGGTGCGTCTGGCCGCTACCGTGACCCGCGAGAGCGTGGATCGGCTCACACTCCGCCCCGGCCTTGCGGTGTGGGCCATGGTCAAATCGGTGGCGGTGGAGAGCCGCAGCCCGGATTTCGGGGAGCCCGGCTGATTATTTCGGCGCTTCCATGATGGGGGCGACGCCGGGGCCGATGGCGAACTCGTCGCTGAAGAAGCCGACCACGGCGAGGACCAGCAGGGCGATCACCAGCGCGATGATCACGCCGCGCACACCATTGGCGCGATGGCCGAAATAGCCGGTCGCGGTGAGCAGCACGAGAATGAGGATGATGATGATGAGGGTCTGCATGGTGCCTCCGATGCTACCCCAGAACCGTCGAGCCCGGCGAAAGGTTCCTTCCTACCCCTCGTTCGTCGCCACTTCCGCCTCCGCCGCGACCGGGAGGGGGGCAAGGCCCGCGCGCAGTTCCTCCATCGCCGCACGGCTGGCGGCGGCGCTGCTCTGCTCGATGCCGCGATAGAGCGCGATCAGCCGCTCGCCGAAGGCGGTGAGATTGGTGCCCGCCCCGCGCCGGCCGGGATGGGTCTCGACGACAGGCTCGCGAAAGGTGCGGGCCATGGCATCCACCAGCAGCCAGGCGCGGCGATAGCTCATGCCCATGTGACGCGCGGCCGAAAGGATCGAGCGCTCGCGGCGGATGGTCTCCAGCAGATCGATCATGCCGGGGCCGATATGGCGCCCGTCGCCGAAATAGACCCGGATGAACAGGCCGTCGCGCGCCCGCGCGGGCCGGCCCGGTATGTCGTCGATATCTGTCGGAGCCATCGTGCCGCCAATCCTGCGCATCCCGTGCGGGGCGCGCCTCCCGCCCGTGATGTTAGGGCAAGAGGCGCGCAGCAGGAACGGGGAAGGCTGCTCGCGCGGCGCGGGCCGTTAGGCGACGCGGGCGCTTGACCGGCGGCGGTAGGCGAAGGCGAGGTCGAGCAGCACCATCACGAGCAGCGACGCGCCGACCAGCGGGAAGATCAGCCCCACCACCGCCATGATGGCGATCAGCCCGCGCATCACCGAGCGATCGGCCGGCGCGGGGGGAATGCCGAGCGAGCCCTTCGGCCGGCGCTTCCACCACATGATGCCGGCCGAGACCGACATCAGGATCGTGGCGAGGCACAGCGCCAGCATGAAGAGCTGGTTGGCGAGGCCGAATTCCTGGCCCATATGCACGTTGATGCCGAATTCCATCGCCTTGGCGACAGGCCCGTAATCGGCATAGCTCATGTCGATCAGGGGCTTGCCGCTATACTGGTCGAGGTGAATCACCCGCTGCTTCGACAGGTCGTCGGGATAGACGGCGGCCGAATAGACGCCGGTGGGCTTGCCCGGCAGGCTCAGCGTGTAGCCGGGGGAGATGCCGAGCCGCTCGACGGTCGCGGCGGCGGCATCGAGGCCGATGGGCGGCGGCAGGGCGGTTGCGGCGGTGCCGGAGGCGGGGATCGATTCCGGCATTTTCGCCTGTTCCAGCGACCAGGCGGTCGGCCCGTTGGCATGGGCGAGATGCTCGTCCGACATCGGCACGTCGGTATAGACGCCGGCGGGGTAGCCGTAATTCGAGCTGTTGGCGAACTCGTTGACCTTCTCGCCCCACAGGATGGACCACGGCATGCCCGACAGCGCCATGAAGCCGATGGCGACGCCGGCAAAGGCGCCGGTGACGGCGTGCAGGTCGCGCCAGAACAGGCGCTGGCGCGGCGCGCCGCGCACGCTCACCACGCCGCCGGTCTGCCGACGCGGCCACCAGAGATAGAAGCCGGTGCCGACCAGCAGGATGGCCCAGCCACCGACAATCTCGATGATGCCATTGGCGATCGCCCCGAATTCGGCGAGGCTGTGCAGCCGGCGCACCAGCCACATCACGGTGCCGCGATCGGCGAGATCGCCGAGCACGCGCGAATCATAGGGGTCGACATAGACCGAGCGGCGCGCGCCGTCCGCGGTCTTGATCACCACTTCGGCCGAGGCCGCCGGTGTCGCGGGGGTGATGATCTTCAGCGCGGTGCCGGGATGGGCCTTGAGCGCGGCATCGAGCCACGCGCTCGGCACTTCAACCGGCGTCGCCCGCACCTCGACCTGCTTGAGGTCGCGGTGCCACAGCCCGTCCAGTTCGTCGCGGAAGAGGTAGAGCCCGCCGGTTACCGCAAGCAGGATCATGAAGGGCAGCACCAGCAGGCCGGCATAGAAGTGCCAGCGCCAGACGGCGCGGTAGAGATTGGCCGCGTGCTCGGCCGTGTCGGCGGCAGGCAAAGGGGTAGCGCTCATCGGAAAGGGCATCCGGAAAAGAGGGTTTGGGCGCACGCTGTCGCGGCACCCGGAGAGGCTCCGGGCGGCGGTGCTGGCGCGTCGGGATGGGGTTAGGAGATGGGGCTAGGAGATAGGGCTAGTTGGCCGGCATCGGCATGGTGTGGTCGCCATGCGCGGGCTCTGTGCCCTTCGGCCCGCCCATGCCCTCGATCTTGAACACCACGTTCACCGTGCCGGCCTTGGCGAAGGTGAGGGTGCCCTTGAAGCTGTCGCCTTCCTTCAGCGGCTGCTTGAGGTCCATCAGCATGAGATGGTAGCCGCCGGGCGCCAGCTTCACCTCGCCGCCAGCCGGAATGGCGATGCCATCGGGCAGCAGGCGCATCGTCATGATGCCGTCCTTGACCGCCATTTCGTGGATCTCGACATGGCCGGCGGCCTCGGCGGTGACGGAGACCAGCGTGTCGGCCTCCTTGCCCTCGTTCTCGATGGAGAGGTAGCCGCCGCCGACCTTGGCCCCGGCCGGCGTCATCCGCGCCCAGGGATGGCCGATTTCCAGCTCGCCGATCTTGAAGCCATGGGCGAAGGCCGGCTGGATGGCGAACAAAGCGAGGGCGGTGGCGAGGATGAGGAAGCCGATGCGGTCCTCGGCGTGGCGCAGCACGCGCGTGAAGGCGAAGCGAATCATGGAGAGCACTCCCAGAGTGCCGGCATGCCTATCGCGGCAGCGGCCGGCGCGGTTCGACTGACAGGATGAAAGGACCGCCTGCAGGCGGCGTGTCAGGCGAGGGGAGGCGCTCGGGCGTTTTTCGGCGAGCGCTGGAGCCCGGCGGCGACGGCGGCATCCGCCGGCAGCAGCGCGCGCTCCGCGACCACCGGGCGAGGAGCGGCAATACCCGCCGCTGCCGGCGGCAGGGCGGCCAGCGCCGATATCTGGCAGCCGGTGGTGCAGCAATCGGGCGCGTGGTGGGCGGGGGCGGAGGGCGAGTCGGGGGGCGAGGCGGGGGTCTGGTGCCCCGTGAGGCACAGCACCTGCCCGAAGGCATCGACCGTGGCGAGGTTGCCCGCGTGCGCGCCGGAAGCCGCGCCGCCGAGCAGCGACTGCAACACGAGCAGATAGGCGACGGCGAGAGCCATCACTATCCGGCGCAGCGTGTGGCGGTCGGTGGTCTTCATTGTCGCGGCTTTCCCCTGACCAGCCTGTAGCACGGGCCTGAAGGGCGGGGAACAGCGGCGCGGTGCCGCTGCCCCCCGGAGGTCTCTCGACGTCCTGCCGTCAGTTGGAGGCGCCGGGCCCGGCCACGGCGCCGGGCGGGCTCTTGCCGAGGATGATCATGCCCAGCACCTCGTCCTTGGTCACGTCGGCAGTCGAGGCGGTGCCCACCAGCTTGCCGTTCTTCATCACGCTCACGCGATCCGCGAGGTCGAAGACGTCGTGAATGTCGTGGCTGATGAGGAAGATGCCGATGCCCTCGGCCTTGAGGTGCTTGATCAGCTCGGCCACCTGCGCTGTTTCCTGCGGCCCGAGCGCGGCGGTGGGCTCGTCCATGATCAGGATCTTGGCGTTGAAGTGGATGGCGCGGGCGATGGCGACCGACTGGCGCTGGCCGCCGGAGAGGCCGCGCACGGGCTCCTTGAACTTGCGGAAGTTCGGATTGAGCCGGCCCATCACCTCGCGGGTCGCCGCCTCCATCGCCACGTCGTCGAGCGTGCCCCAGGGCGTCATCAACTCGCGGCCGAGGAACAGGTTGGCGGCGGCGTCGACATTGTCGGCGAGCGCGAGGGTCTGGTAGATCGTCTCAATACCGTAACGCTTCGCATCGCGCGGGTTGCCGATATCGGCCTTGGCGCCATTGATGCGGATCTCGCCGGAATCGGGCCGGTAGGCGCCGGCGAGGATCTTGATGAGCGTCGACTTGCCGGCGCCGTTATGGCCGAGCAGGCCGACGACCTCCCCGGGATACAGATCGACGGAGACGCCGTCGACGGCGTGGACGCCGCCAAAGGCGATGCGGATGTCGCGCATTTCCACCAGCGGGGTGCCCGTGCGGGCGGAGGGCGTGGCGACGGGGGACGAGGCGAGGTTGTTCATCTGCCGGCCCTCACTTGAAGCGCTTGCGGTAGACGGTATCGATCCACACCGCGAAAACGAGCACGATGCCGACGACGATGTTTTGGTAGGGCGTGTCGACCCGCATCAGCACCATGCCCGACTGCAGGCTCTGCATCACCAGCGCGCCGATCATCGCGCCCGCGATGGTGCCCGAGCCGCCGGCCAGCGAGGTGCCGCCGATGACCGCCGCGGCGATCACATAGAGCTCGTCGAGCGTGCCCTGCGCGTTGGTCGCCGAGTTGAGCCGCGCAGTGGAAATGGCGGCGCCGATGGCGGCGAGCGCGCCCATCAGCGCGAAGACGGTGAGCGTGACGCGCTTGGTGTTGATGCCGGCCAGTTCAGCCGCCTCCGGGTTGCCGCCAATGGCGAACACGTAGCGGCCGAAGCGGGTGCGGGTGGTGATGAAGGTCATGACGATGCCGACCGCGACCGCCACCAGCACCGGCACGGCATAGCCGAAGCTGATGGAGATGCCTTCGGGGGGAATGGTCAGGCCGGCGGATTCGGCATAGCGGCGGGCGAGGTTGGCGGGCAGCGTGTAGGCGTTCACCACCAGCGTGGCGGCGACCACCGCGAGACAGCCGACCGAGATGGTGACGACTTCGGCCCAGAGCGGCTTCAGCGGGAAGTGGAAGCGCTGGCGCTGGCGGCGCGCCTGAATCGCGGCGAACACGATGGCGAGGCAGGCAATGGCGGCGACGACCCAACTCCAGGTGGCGCCGATCGAGCCGTCGGCACCGCCGCCGAGCAGCTTGAAATTGTCGTCGGTGAGGGGAATGGTCTTGCCCTGCGCGACAGCCCAGGCCGCGCCGCGCCACACCAGCAGCCCGCCCAGCGTGACGATGAAGGCCGGCACGCCGAGATAGGCGATGACGAAGCCGTGCAGCGCGCCGATGGCGGCACCCGCCGCGATGCCGGCGACAAGCGTCAGCGCCATCACCGCCGGATTGTTGAAGCCGAAGGTTGGCATGAGGTAGCTGGCCTGGAACACCGCCATGATCATGCCGGTGACGCCGAGGATCGAGCCCACCGACAGGTCGATGTGGCGCATCACGATCACCAGCACCATGCCGGTGGACATCACCGCGATCGACGAGCTCTGGACCGAGAGGTTCCAGAGATTGCGGGGCGTCAGGAAGGTGCCGTCCGCGAGGAAATCGAACACGATCCAGATGGCGGCGAGCGCCCCGATCATGCCGAGAAAGCGGATGTCGATCTCCAGCGCCCCGACGAATGTCGTCGGCGCCGTGGCCGGCGCGCCCTTTGGCGCCGAAGTCGGGGCCGGGGGGGCCGTCGTGGTGTCGCTCATGAGCGTCCTCCTTCTGCCCGCGCTTTGCCGCGCGGTGCGCTCACAGGGCGGACGGCGGGACGATGCCCGCCGCCGCGCGTTGCGTCGTTCAGTTGCAGGCCTTCACGGTGCCGGGCTTCACGCCCTGGCAGACGGTGGCCTTCGGCACCCAGCCGGCCTCGATGATCACGTCGAGATTGTCCTTGGTGATCGGCAGCGGCTTGAGGAAGGTGGAGTTCATCGCCTGCTTCTTCGGGCCGCCGGTGAAGGTGGCGGTGCCGGGGATCGCCTTGGCGTCGGTGCCCTTGGCGAGGGCGAGGGCGATCTCGGCGGCCTTCTTGCCGAGTTCGCGGCTGTCCTTCCACACCGAAACCGTCTGCGTGCCGAGCGCCACGCGGTTGAGCGCGGCGAAGTCGGCGTCCTGGCCGGAAACCGGCACCGAGCCGGCAAGGCCCTGCGCCGCGAGCGCCGCGATGGCGCCGCCGGCCGTACCGTCATTCGAGGCGACGACGGCGTCGACCTTGTTGTTGTTCGCGGTCAGCAGCTGCTCGGTGTTGCGCTGGGCATTGGCCGGCAGCCAGCTGTCGGTATAGGCCTCGCCGACATTCTTGATGTCGCCCTTGTCCATCGCGGCCTTCAGCTGTTCCATCTGGCCGGAGAACAGGAAGTCGGCATTGGGGTCGGAGGCCGAGCCCTTGATGAAGAGGTAGTTGCCCTTCGGCTTCAGCTTCTGCACCTCGGCGGCCTGGAGGCGGCCGACTTCCTTGTTGTCGAAGGTGATGTAGTAGGCGTACGGGATCTCGATCAGCCGGTCATAGCCGACCACCGGAATGCCCTCGGCCTGCGCCTTGGCGATCGCCGGGGCGATGGCGTCGGAATCCTGCGCCAGGATGATGAGGGCGTTGGCGCCCTGCGCGATCAGCGCCTCGACATCGGAAAGCTGCTTGGAGGCGGACGACTGCGCGTCGGCCGAGATGTACTTGGCACCGGCCGCGGCGAGCGCCTTCTTGATGGCGGCCTCGTCGGTCTTCCAGCGTTCTTCCTGGAAGTTCGACCAGCTCACGCCGACCACGGTGTCGGCCGCGCGGGCCACGCCGATGGTGGCGACCGTCGCCAGCGCGGCGAGGGTAAGGGTCAGTTTCGACGTCATGCTTTTCCTCCCAAGGGATGCCACGGGTTGTTGCGCCCGGCCTGCGCCAGGTGAGGCGCTGCCGTGATCCGTTTTCTGATGTCCGAACCTCAGAATGAAGCCGGAACATCGACTTGTTGGCCGATCCTCACAGATCGACAGGCCTTTTGAAAACCCCGAAAAATCGGTAAGCGGGCGAGAATTAACAGATATGCCGCGCCTTGACCCTTCGCTTTTGGTTGTAAACAGGCGCTTCATGTCTTGAGTTGCGTACCTCAGATTTTGAGGGCATCCTTGCCGTATGTCCAGAGGTGTTTCGCGCATCACATTGCAGGATGTCGCCCGCGAGGCCGGTGTCTCGCTGGCCACGGCCGACCGTGTGCTCAACGGCCGGGCCGGCGTGCGCGGCGCTACCGCCGATCGGGTGAAGGATGCGGTGGCCCGGCTCGGCTACCGTCCGAACCTTGCCGCCGCACGGCTGGCGCGGGGCGAGACCTATCGTTTCTGCTTCGTGCTGCCGGCCGGCGCCAATGTCTTCATGCGCATGCTGGCCGAGCAGGTGGCGAACACCGCGAACTGGCTGGCCACCAACAACGCCTATATCGACACGTTGCGCGTCGACGTGTTCGCGCCCGAGACGCTGGCCTCGGCGCTGGAGGGGCTGATCGGGCGCTATGACGGCGTCGCCGTGGTGGCGCTCGACCATCCCCGCGTCCGGGCGGCGATCGACGACCTCACCGCCTCCGGCATCGCGGTGGTGACGCTGGTGTCGGACGTGCCGTCCTCGCACCGGCTGCACTATGTCGGCATAGACAACATCGCCGCCGGGCGGACCGCCGGCACGCTGATCGGCCGTTTCGCCGCCGGGCGGCGCGGCGCGGTCGGCCTCATCGTCGGCACGCCGGCGCTGCGCGACCATGCCGAGCGGCAATTCGGCTTCACCCAGGTTCTGGCCGGCGAATACCCGGCCCTCAAGGTGCTGGCGGCGCAGGAGAGCCTGGACGAGGACGAGCGCACCGAGGCGATCGCGTCCCGCCTGCTGCGCGAGGCGCCCGACCTTGTCGGCCTCTACAATGTCGGCGCCGGCAATCGCGGCATCGCGGCGGCGATCTCGGCGGCCAATCGCGCGTCCGACCTCATCTTCATCGGCCATGACCTCACCGAGGATACCAGCCGCTTCCTGCTGCGCGGCGTGATGGACGCGGTGATCAACCAGGATGCCGGCCACCAGTCGCGTTCGGCGGCCCGCGTGCTGCTGTCCCATTGCGCCGGCGAGCCGCTGCTCAGCGAGCAGGAGCGTATCCGCATCGACATCTTCCTGCGGGACAATCTGCCGTGACCCGCCCAAACCCGTACATAAAGCAAGGAATCTGAGGCATGTTTCTCGGCCTCGACATTGGTACATCCGCCGTCAAGGCGGTGCTGGTCGATGGCGACCAGAAGGTCGTCGCCACCACGGAGACGGCGCTCGCCATCTCCCGCCCGCAGCCGGGCTTCAGCGAACAGAATCCGGAGGACTGGTGGCAGGCCACGCTCACCAGCATCGATGCGCTGAAGCAGGAGGCGCCGGCCGCGCTCTCGGCGGTGCAGGGTATCGGCCTGTCCGGCCAGATGCACGGCGCGGTGCTGCTCGATGCCGCCGGCGCGGTGCTGCGGCCGGCCATCCTGTGGAATGACGGGCGTGCCTTCGCCGAGTGCCGCGAGCTGGAGGCGCGTTTTCCGGCGCTGCACGCCACCGCCGGCAATCTCGCCTTTCCCGGCTTCACCGCGCCCAAGCTGCTGTGGGTTCGCCACCATGAGCCGGACATCTTCGCCCGCACCGCGAAGGTGCTGCTGCCCAAGGCCTATGTCGGCTACCGCCTGACCGGCGAGATGGTCGAGGAAATGTCGGATGCCTCCGGCACGCTCTGGCTCGATGTCGGCGCGCGCGACTGGTCGGACGAGGCGCTGGCGGCGACGCATCTGACGCGCGCGCAAATGCCGCGCCTGGTCGAGGGCAGCGCGGCGGCCGGGCGCATCACGCCGGAACTGGCGGCGCGCTGGGGCATGGCGAGCCCGCCGGTGCTGGCGGGCGGGGCGGGCGACAATGCCGCCGGCGCCATCGGCCTTGGCGCCATCCAGGCGGGCGATGCCTTCGTCTCGCTGGGCACCTCGGGCGTGCTGTGGGCCACCACGGACCGCTACGCGCCCAACCCCGAATCCAGCGTGCACGCCTTCTGCCATGCCATTCCCGCCACCTGGCACCAGATGGGGGTGATCCTGTCCGCCGCCTCGGCGCTGGGCTGGTGGTCCGAGGTCTCCAAGGTGTCGCCCGGCGACCTGCTGGCGCCGCTGGGCGAGGCTCCCGCCGCGCCCTCGCGCGTCACCTTCCTGCCCTATCTCTCGGGCGAGCGGACCCCGCACAATGACACCGCCATTCGCGGCGCCTTCATCGGCCTCGATCACGACACCTCGCGCGAGACGCTGACGCAGGCGGTGCTGGAGGGCGTCGCCTTTGCCTTCAAGGACTGCCTCGACGCGCTCGGTGCCGCCGGCACCCGCCTGACGCAGGCCGATGTGATCGGCGGCGGCTCGCGCTCGCGCTTCTGGATCGCGGTGCTGGCCAATGTGCTGGGCCTGCCGCTCAACCGCATCGAGGACGGCGAGCGGGGCGGGGCGTTCGGCGCCGCGCGGCTCGCCCGCATGGCGGCGACCGGCGAGACGCCGGACGCGATCTGCCTGCCGCCGCGCCGCATCGAGACCATCCATCCCGACCCTGTTCTTCAACAAGCCTATGCGGAACGGCACGCGCTCTACCGCGCGCTCTACCCCGCATTGAAGGGAGTGACGTCATGACTGCCCCCACTCGTTTCTTTCCCGTCAGCGAGCCGCTGAAATATGCCGGCCCCGAGAGCCGCGACCCGTTCAGCTTCCGCTGGTACGACAAGGACCGCGTGGTGCTCGGCAAGCGGATGGAGGAGCATCTGCGCTTCGCCGTCGCCTATTGGCACAGCTTCACCTGGCCGGGTGGCGACCCGTTCGGCGGCGAGACTTTCCTGCGCCCATGGATGCACGGTTCCGACGACATGGCGCTCGCCCGCGCCAAGGCGGATGTGGCGTTCGAGCTGTTCGATCTGCTCGACGTGCCGTTCTTCGCCTTCCATGACCGCGACATCGCCCCCGAAGGCGCAAGCCTGAAGGAGAGCAACGCGAATGTGCGCGCCATCGCCGACATCTTCGCGCGCAAGATGGAGACCTCGAAGACCAAGCTGCTCTGGGGCACGGCGAACCTGTTCTCCAACCGCCGCTTCATGTCCGGCGCCGCGACCAATCCCGATCCGGATGTCTTCGCCTATGGCGCCGCGCAGGTGAAGAACGTGCTGGAGATCACCCACGAACTGGGCGGTGAGAACTACGTGTTGTGGGGTGGTCGCGAGGGTTACGAGACGCTGCTCAACACGGATCTGAAGCGCGAACTCGACCAGATGGGTCGCTTCCTCAACCTGGTGGTGGAGCACAAGCACAAGATCGGCTTCAAGGGCACCATCCTGATCGAGCCCAAGCCGCAGGAGCCGACCAAGCACCAGTATGATTTCGACGTCAGCACGGTCTATGGCCTGCTGTGCCGGGCGGGTCTCGAAAAGGAAGTGAAGCTCAACATCGAGGCGAACCACGCTACGCTGGCGGGCCACTCTTTCGAGCACGAGATCGCCATGGCGGCGGCGCTGGGCATTTTCGGCTCGATCGACATGAACAAGGGCGACGCGCAGTCCGGCTGGGATACCGACCAGTTCCCGACCAATGTCGAGGACACCGCGCTCGCCTTCTACGAGATCCTGCGGGCGGGCGGCTACACCACTGGCGGCACCAATTTCGACGCCAAGGTGCGGCGCCAGTCGATCGATCCGGAAGATCTCATCCTCGCCCACGCGGCGGCGATGGATGTGTGTGCGCGCGCGCTTCTCGTGGCCGCCGACATGTATGAGGACGGCGCGCTGCAGCGTGCGGTCAATGAGCGCTATGCCGGCTGGGATGCACCGCAGAACCAGGCGATGCTCGCGCAGGGCTCCTCGCTCGATGCCATCGCCGCGCGCGTGGAGGCCGAAAATCTCGATCCGCAGCCGCGTTCGGGCCGTCAGGAGCGGCTTGAGGCGCTCGCGGTCAGCTATTTGCGCTGAACGGCGCAAATGAGCCTCCCGCACCGGCACCCCGCATGCCGGCGCGGGAGGCCCTTTTTCACATTCGACTTCTGCGATTGACTTACGGGCATTTCCCCCGTTCGATCGGGCTCCGGGAGCGACTGTCTGAATCGCGCCCGATCGCTGGCGCCCGCGCGTCCCCTCGGATTCACTTCCGGCCGGGCGCGGTGGCAGACCGGCGGCCGGCGCGGGGCCTTGAGAGGGAACGAGAATGCGTCTGAGCGTCTTCGGGATCGCACTGGCCGTCATGGCCGGGCTTTCCCTGTCCGCGGCGAATGCCCAGATGCGGCCCGCGGCGGGCGTGGGCAGCGCGGGAATCGTCGATGTTCCGGAGAAGCCGGGCTATGTCCCGTCGCCGGACGAGGAGCAGCTGGATCCGGCATATCGCCGCCAGCCGGTCTATTTCCGCACCACCGAGCCGCCGGGCACCATCATCATCCACACCGATGAGCGCTTCCTCTATCTCGTGATGGGCGACAACCGCGCGCTGCGCTACGGCATCGGCGTCGGCCGCGACGGTTTCCAGTGGGCCGGCCTGCAGAAGGTGAGCCGCAAGGCGGAGTGGCCGGACTGGACGCCGCCGCCGGAAATGATCGAGCGCCAGCCCTATCTGCCGCGCTGGATGGCGGGCGGTCCGGGCAACCCGATGGGCGCGGCAGCGCTGTATCTCGGCCAGACCGTCTATCGCATCCACGGCACCAACATGCCCAGCACCATCGGCATGGCGGTATCGTCGGGCTGCTTCCGGCTGGTCAATTCGGACGTGGCGGACCTGTTCAGCCGCGTGCCGGTGGGCACCAAGGTCATCATCCGCCAGGCGCCGGCGCTCTGACGCCGGGCACGGCGCTGCGATCGCCGCTGCACCGCCGGTTCGGCCGGCAGGTTGATGGCGATCGCGAAACGAGGGAATGGGACACGGGTCTGCGCCGGGGCAGGGGTCTGCACATCCGGGGCACGGTGCCAATGGCGGGACACGTGATCCGGGCTCGACTGGGGGAAACATGAAAAAGTTTGCTTTCGCGCTGGCGGTTGCCGGCGCCCTGATGTCCGCCTCGCTCGCGCAGGCGGACACGCTGTCCGAGGTGAAGGCTCGCGGCACGCTGAAATGCGGCGTCAACCAGGGGCTGGATGGCTTCTCGGCGAAGGACGACAAGGGCCAGTGGACCGGCTTCGACGTCGACATGTGCCGGGCCGTGGCCGCGGCGGTGCTCGGCGATGCCGGCAAGGTGGAGTATGTGCCGCTCTCGGCCGAGGCGCGCTTCCCGGCGCTGCAGAAGGGCGAGATCGATCTGCTCTCGCGCAACTCCACCTGGACGCTGTCGCGCGAGGCCGATCTCAAGCTGATCTTCGCCGGCGTCTCCTATTATGACGGGCAGGGCTTCCTCGTGCCGATCGCCCGCAACATCAACGGCGCGCTGGAACTGGGCAGCGCGAAGGTCTGCGTGCAGGCCGGCACCACCAGCGTGCTGAACGCGCGCGACTACGCCCGGCAGAACAATCTGCAGTTGGAGATGATCGAGCTGCCGAGCGTCGACGATGTCGTCAAATCCTATGCCGACGGCAAGTGCGACGTGATCACCACCGATGTGTCGCAGCTCTATGCGCTGCGCCTGAAGCTGGCCAAGCCGGCCGATCACATCGTGCTGCCCGACGTCATCTCCAAGGAGCCGCTCGGCCCGGTGGTGCGGCAGGGCGATGATCGCTGGCTGAACGTGGTCAAGTGGAGCTTCTTCGCGCTGCTGAACGCCGAGGAACTCGGCATCAGCACGGCGACCCTCGACCAGGCGCTGGCTTCGGAGAAGCCGGACGTGAAGCGCTTTGTCGGCACGGAAGGCAATTACGGCGAGCAGCTGGGCCTCGGCAAGGACTGGGCGGTGCGCATCGTGAAGAGTGTCGGCAACTACGGCGAGGTGTTCGAGCGCAATATCGGCGCGAACTCCAAGCTCGGCATTCCGCGCGGTATCAACCAGCTGTGGAGCGTCGGCGGCATCCAGTACGCGCCGCCGATCCGCTGAGCGGCCGGCACGGCTGACGGCAGAAAGCCGGCACCCCGGGGGCGGGAGTGCCGGCTTTTCTGTTTTCCCCGGCGGGACGTGCTCGCCGCAGCTATAGGCCGCGGACAAAATCCGGCCGGACGGGCTCGCCGGGAGACCTTGCCGCCACCACGGCGGTGGCCGGCACAGAGAACGCTGCCGGCCGATCGCACGCGTCGATGGGAGAGGGGAGAGGGGAGGTGGGCCATCCACGTGATGGCGGGCTCTGCCGCCGCGAATCCCGCCACGCGCCGGCCGTCCGGCGAGTCCTGCCAATCACTTGCGGGAGGGCTTTGCCACGTCACATCGGGAGGGCGCCCGAGGGCTTGGCGCGCGCGCGGAGCGCTGCCTTTGCGAAAACCGGAATCACCTCAAGCCCTTGCGGGCAGGGGCTGCGGAAGTGAGTCAGGCAAGGCGCGCCGCCTTCACACGCCGCGCGGCCCGTGGCTCGCGCTACGGAGGCCTCCCATCCTCGGCCCGCATTCGGTGAGCCGGCAGGTTACGGCGGCCATCGTGGCGCGCCTGACCGCGCTCGATCCCTCGCCTGGCGCGGTCTATCGCGACCTCGCCGCCGATCCGCTGCCGCACGCCACCCCGGCCAGCATGCCGGCGGACCATCCGCTGTCGGGCGGCAAGGGCGACGAGGCGAGCCAGCAGGCGCTGGACGCGTTTCTCGCCGCGGACATCGTCGTCATCGGCGCGCCGATGTACAATTTCTCCATCCCCACCCAGCTGCGCGCCTGGATCGACCGCATTCCCGTGCCCGGCAAGACCTTCGCCTATGGCGAGGATGGCACGGTGAAGGGGCTCAAGGGGGCTCAAGGGGGCCAAGCGGGTGATCGTGGCGCTGTCGCGCGGCGGGGTGCTCGAGGATCCGGCCTTCGTGCAGGCGGCCGAGCATGCCGAGACCTATCTGACATGGATTTTCGGCTTCATCGGCATCGCGCCGGAATTCATCCGCGCCGACGGCATCGCGCGGGGCCGGCGCGACGCAGCGCTGAACGGCGCGCTGGTCCGCGCGGGCGAATTGCACGCGGCCTGATCGAGGGCGGGACACGCGGACGCCCGGCTCGGGCCAGTGGCGATGAGCGATGCCTGCCTGCACCCTGGCGCTTTCGCCATCGCCCGTGCTGGCAGGCCTCCTCTCCGGCCAGCGCCTCCATCGCTGCGATGATGGGCAACAACTCGTTCACCTCCTCGGGTGCGACGCTGGCGCCGCGAGTGAGCGAGAGGATGACCGACCCCTCAGTGGCCAGTACCTTCATCGCCTCGCGCAGCGGCGTGCGGGAGATGCCGAACCGGGTGCGCGGCGCCGGGTTCGGAGATCTTGTCGCCGGTCTCGAGGGCGCCGCGCGTAAGCCTGTCGCGCAGGCCGCGACGGGGAATGATGGCCCTACCCGACAACGCATGCGGTGACCCCTCCAGACGGGTCGCACCCCCTGCGGGGCGCCTGCGACCTGATTCGTCTCCAGAGTGTCCGGTCGCGCAATATTGGCAAGGTTCCCGAATCATCGCCGGAATCATCTTCGCCGCCATTGTCGGAGCCCGTTCCGCATCCCCGCGTTCATGCCGCACAGGCTTGATCGCGGTGCCATCGCCACGCCGGCCTTGATCCTGTTGTTCGAGACGCTTATCGGAAGGCTCATCGACTTGATCCGCGGCACGGGCTCAGCCTCGAACGGCCTGGCCGCCAGCGAGAGTTAACGCCCATGACGCTCAGCCTGAAAGCCGCGCAGACCATTCTCACCACCGCGCTCGACCACAGCCGCAAGGGCAGCTTCAAGCCGATGGCGGTGGTGGTGCTGGATGCGCGCGGGGCGGTGAAGGCCTCCGCCGCCGAGGACGGCACCAGCCTCAAGCGGTTTGAGGTCGCCCATGGCAAGGCCTATGGCGGGCTCTCGCTCGGCATGGGCTCCCGCTCCATCCACAAGCGGGCCAAGGAACAGGCGTTCTTCGTGGCGGCGGTAAGCCATGTGGTGGATGGCGCCCTGGTGCCGGTGCCCGGCGGCGTGCTGATCCGCGACGATGCCGGCGAGGTCATCGGCGCGGTCGGCATTTCCGGCGACACCTCGGACAATGACGAGGCGGCGGCCATGGCCGGCATCGAGGCCGCGGGCTTCAAGGCCGATCCCGGCACCGACTGATCGGTTTTCCCTCCCGGTCTTCTTCCCCAACGAAATCGTGAGGGCGCGCGGCGGGAACGTCGGGCGCCCTATTGCGTTTCCCCTGGGTTCAGCCCGTCCATCCGGACGGCAATCTATGACCCCTGCGCCTCCCGGAAGGATGGATCATCCGGCATCGCGCCCGTCAGGGCGTACGATGCCTTCCAGGAGGGGCCCCCGGCCCGACCCACGCGCTTGCCGACGGCTCCCGCCGCCGGTGGGGTCGGTTTGGACCGTATCCTGGAGGATGTGCCGATGACGAAGAGCCCGATGAAGAAGACGGTCATGGTGATGACGGCGGCGGCCGCCCTGATGGCCACAAGCGCGTTTCCCGCGCTGTCGGCTCCGGTGAGCGCGAGCGCAATCGCGATCCCCGCGCCGATGGTCGAGAGCGTTCAATATCGCCCCGGCTATCAGTCCCGCCCGGCCTATCGGCAGGGGTATCGCCAGGGCCAGAGGCAGGGTTACCGGCAGGGCTTCTACAACAATAGGGGCAACTATTATTATAACGGCCATCGCGGCTACAATTATGCCCGGCCCGGCTATCGCCAGTATAATGGCTGGTGGTTCCCCGCCGGGGCCTTTGCCGCTGGCGCGTTGATCGGCGGCGCCATCGCCGCCCAGCCGGCGCCACGTCAGGTCGCGCCCGCCGGCAATGCTCACTACCAGTGGTGCGCGAGCCAGTATCGCTCCTATCGCGCCTCGGATAACAGCTTCCAGCCCTATAACGGCCCGCGCCAGCAATGCGTGTCGCCCTATGGCTGACGCTTCCTGAACGGCGCGCGGAACGGGCCCGGTTCGCCGGGCCCGGCCTGCCGGGCGGTGCACGACCTGCCGCGGTCAGATCGCCCGCAGCAGGTCGTGCACGGTCTGACCTATTCCTTCGGCGCTGTGGCTTGCCTCAACCCGCTGCAGCGCCTTCGCGCGGATGGAGGTCCACAAGGGCTCGCTGCCATGGAGGCGGATGCAGGCCCGCGCGATATCCTCCGGAGCATCCGCCACCAGTGCCTCGACGCCGTCCTGCCAGCCGAGCTGTTCGGCGAGCAACGAGGTCATGACGATCGGCACGCCGGCAGAGGCGGCGTCGAGCACCTTCAGCGGTATGCCGGCGGCGAAGCGTGTGGGTGCCACGAAGACCCGTGCCTCCCGGTAGACGCTGGAGAGGTCATCGAGCGCGCCGAGCTTCACCACCCCATCGTCATTGGTGGGAATGTCGGCATGGGCGCGCCCTGCCAGCGTCAACCCCGCCTCGGGAAGGGCGCGACGCACCGAGGGCCATACGTGCTCGCTGAAGAAGCGGATACTGTCGCCGTTGGGGGTTGACGGATCGTAGATGGGGCCGACGAACAGGAAGCCGCTGCGTGCGTGGAAGCTTGGAGGCGTCGCCCGGTAGGTTGATGCATAGCCAAGAACGCGCACGTCCTTGTGGCCGGCATTGCGGAAGATCGCCGCCTCCTGCCAGTTGACCGCCAGCACGACATCGGCATGGCGCACCAGCGCCAGCTCCCGGCTCATCTCCTCGTCGAGATCGGGGCCGTCGGCAAGGCCGAGCACCTTGCGCCGGATCCGCTCGCGGCTGGAGAACAAGGCTTCCGCATCATAGACCAGCCGCGCCCGCGGGCGCCGGCGCGCATTCCAGAGCGGCAGGAACCGGGCCATGTTGTGGGGGCGCGAAATGATCACCATGTCGGCCTGGCGGGCCTGCTCGCGAAATGACCTTTCAAGGCTGTTGGCGTAAGCTTGCCTCCCCTCGCGCGAGGAGTCGCCGTTCGGAGTCGCCCCCGAGGCCGCCAGCACCCGCACCTGCGCGCCCGAGCGGGCGAGCAGGGCGACGATCAGCGCCGCCCGCGGCTGACCCGCCCCCGCCCGCACATCGGGAACCGCGTCATCGACGAACAGCACGTCGGGCTGGCGAGCCGACCTTCCGGCGAACGGCCATCTCATCTGCATTGACCCGCACTCCTCCCCCGACCGGGCATAGCCGTGCCGCAGGCGGGCTGGGACTATACTGGTGATATGGGCAATTCAATGAGTAAACCGACTCGGTGAAGCTATTGCCTGCAGAATGGAAGTTTTCCGATCTAGAGTACGCGCATCCAGCGATATTTCCGAATGTGTCCTCAGCGGGCGGGCATGTCTTGAACCTTGAATTCACTCGTCGGGATCAACCGGGAAAGGGCGCGTCAAACGCGATCGCTTCTATGCAGTCGAGGTTCGGCACGAATTCCGCCAGATCGAAACGCGTATCGGCAACGTTCACACCCTGCGCATCCAGCCGCACCCGGCCGTCCGCATACCAGCGGATCACCTGTACCAGCGATCGGCATTGCTGCACGAATACACGGTGGCGCCGCTCGGCCAGCGGCAGGGCCGGATCATTGGGCGCGCTGGCCTGGATCAGCGGTCGGCCGGTATCCATGCCGGTATCGACCAGGTGCACGGTGCTGCCGATGAACCGCGTGCCGGCGCGGATCGTGTCGCCGAACCCGTCCCGTCCCGGGCAGGCGGGCAGGATGGAGGGATGGAAATTGATGAGCCGCCCCTCATAGGCATCGAGCAGCGGGCCGTGAAACAGGCGGGTGTAGAAGCTGACGATCAGGTCGATGCCCTGCGCGTCCGCCAGTTCGCGCAGCGCATCGGAAAAGGCCAGTCCGCCCGCATGGGGAAGGATCACCGTGGGATGGCCCAACTGCCGGGCCGCCGCGAGGGCGCCGCACTCGCGATCGGAGACGACCAGCGCGATCTGCTCCCGCACGAACGGAACCCGGCTCGCGAACCGGTAGACCGACCCCGATGTCGACGCGACGATGGCAACACGCATGTTCACATACCTGCCCGGTTCTTCAGCCTGCCGGTCTGGAATGCATCAGCCGGGACGGAACCTCAAGCCGATATCCCGGTCGGCGGTTCACGCGCCGTCCGCCCCGTCCTCCAGAAAGGCCTGCATTCGCGGGCAGATGAAATCGAGGAAGATCCGCACGCGGTGCGGCAGGCGCGGCCCGCCGAGATAAAGCGCGTGAATCGGTTCGTCATCGCCTCCCATTGCCTCGGACAGCACCTCGACCAGACGGCCGGCGATGATATCAGGGCGCGCGTGATAGTCACCGAGCCGCGCCAGCCCGACGCCGGCGACCGCCATGCGCCGGACGGTCTCGCCATTATTGGCCAGAAGCGAGCCGCTGACGGCGCGGTCCACGATGCGCCCGCTCTCTTTCAACGGCCAGACCGGCGTGCTGCGACGGAAATTGAAGCCGAGGCAATTATGGTGGGCGAGTTCGTCGATCGTCCTCGGCTCGCCATGGCGACGCAGATAATCGGGTGATGCGACGATCTTGCGTCGGGCGGCGCCGATCCGGCGCGCGATCATGGTGGAATCCTGCAGCGGGCCCACGCGGAAGGCAATGTCGGTGCGGTCGAGATAGAGGTCGATGATCTCGTCCGAGAGCGAGACGTCGACCACGATGTTGGGATGGGCCTCCCAGAAGGCGGGCAGCAGCGGCTCCAGACCCAGAACCCCGAAGGCCACCGAGACGTTCACCCGTATCGTGCCGCCGGCCGTGGCCGCGCCGCGCGACAGGTTCTTTTCCAGTTCGTCGAGATCACCGATCAGGGCGAGGCTTTTCTCGTAATAGATCTGCCCCTCCGTGGTGAGCGACAGGCGGCGTGTGGAGCGCTCCAGCAGGCGCACGCCGAGCCGGGTCTCGATGCGCCCGATGAGCTTGCTCACCGTGGACGGCGTCATCATCAGAAGGCGGGCGGCCTCGGAAAAATTGCCAACCTCGACCACCCGCAGGAAGACCTGCATCTCGCCTACGCGATTATCCATCGGGCCGACCATCGCTGTGAAATGACTTCACAGATAATGCGACAAACGCGATGAACATCAAGCCGCGCGGCGGCAGGACCTTCGCGCCCGCTCCGCGGCGCGTGGCGGCCGCCCGGAGGAGGCGTGGGGTCAGCGCGCCAGCTGCTCGCGCTGTTTCACCAGTTCGTCGAGCTGCGCCTGCTGTGCGGCGATGCGATCGGCGGCGCGATCCTCGTCGGCGGCGCCGGAATAGGCGGCGGCCTGCTCGGTGAGTTCCGAGAGGTTGGCGCGCAGGATGGCGATGCGTTCATCGAGCTCGATAAGCGTTGCGGCGTTCGGCATGGGAATGTCCTTCTGTGCGGCCGATGCGATACGCGGCACCGGTCCGTTACCTGTCCCGCGGCGCGTCAGGTCGGAACCGCCGCCGCGCCGCAGCTTGATCGTTGCAGCTTGAGCGCAATGCGATCCGTTGCATAGGCGCGGCCGGTTTTTTCCATGCGAAGCGGTAAAAGGGCCGTCCTCGCATGTGGATGGACCGCGCCGGTGCCGGATGGGCGCTCACACCGAGCGGGTAAGGCCGCCGTCGACGCGGAGGTTCTGGCCGGTAATGTAGCCCGCCCCGTCCGAGGCGAGGAAGGCGATGGTGGCGGCGATTTCCTCGCTCGTCCCATAGCGCTGCAGCGGCACGCTGGAGCGTCGCTCCTCGGTGGCGGGCAGGCTGTCGATCCAGCCGGGGAGAACGTTGTTCATCCGCACGTTGTCGGGCGCATAAGTGTCGGCAAAGACCTTGGCATAGGCGGCCAGCCCGGCGCGGAACACGGCGGAGGTGGGGAACAGGGCGCTCGGCTCGAAGGCCCAGGCGGTCGAGATATTGATGATCGCGCCCGACTTCTGGCCCTGCATGACCGGCGCGACCAGTCGGGTGGCACGGATGACGTTCATGAGATAGGTGTCGAGCCCCTTGTGCCAGTCCTCATCGGTGATCTCGATGATCTGGGCGCGCGGGCCGTGGCCGGCGCTGTTCACCAGCACGTCGATGCGTCCCCAGCGCGCCAGCGTGCCGTCGACCAGGCGCTGGAGGTCCTCGTTGGACTGGTTGGAGCCGGTCACACCGTGGCCGCCCAGTTCCTCGGCCAGCGCCTCGCCCTTGCCGGAGGAGGAAAGGATGGCGACCTTGAAGCCGTCCGCCGCCAGCCGGCGCGCCGCTGCCGCGCCCATGCCGCTGCCGCCTGCGGTGATCAACGCCACTTTTTCGATCGACATTTCGGCCTCTTCTGAACCCTGGAAACACGCTTTCAGCGGTTTTCCTACGCCGGTTCCGGACGGATAGAAACCGGGATGGCACGGCGGCGCGCGCTTTCCCCGATGGCGCGTGCTTCGCCTGGCCCGTGCGTCCCCATGGCGCGCGCGTCGGCCCGCTGCCTCGGTGGGCTCGACCCCGGCTTGACAAGGCGCGCGCCGGTGCGCAGGCTTCGCGCATTCACCAGGGGGGTCCCGACACGGGGCTGAGATACTGCCAGGTGCGCTCCCTCAGGGGCGTCGCGGCGCAGTGACCCGTTGAACCTGATCCAGTTCATACTGGCGTAGGGACGGTGCGGGTACGTCGTGCGTGAGCGCGACCTGTTCTCCCCCATGAGCGGGGAGTCCTCCCAACATCTTCCCGTCAGAGCTGGGTCTCCATGCGTTTCGCGAGGAGCCTCGACCCATGACGACCCTTGAGACCACGACCCTTGAGACCACGACCCTTAAGATCACGACACCTGAGACGACGGTCGCGCCGCCCCCGACCGTCACCACCGGGCCGCTGCCCGCTTCCACCAAGGTGTTCAAGCCCGGTGCGCTGCACCCCGACATCCGCGTGCCGATGCGCGAGATCGCGCTGCATGCGAGCGCCGGGGAGCCGCCGGTGACGGTGTATGACGCCTCCGGCCCCTATACCGATCCGTCCGCCCGCATCGTGCTGGAGCAGGGCCTGCCGCGTCTGCGCGCCGGGTGGATCACGGCGCGGGGCGATGTCGCCGCCCATGAGGGGCGCGAGGTGAAGCCGGCGGATAACGGCTTCGTCTCGGCGGAGCGGCTGACCCCGGCCTTCCCGGTGCGCCATCGGCCCTTGCGGGCGACCGGCGGGCGGGCGGTGACGCAGCTCGCCTATGCCCGTGCCGGCATCATCACGCCGGAAATGGAGTTCGTCGCCATCCGCGAGAATCTCGGGCGCCAGCACATGCAGGGCGCGCGGACGCGCGACGGCGAGAGCTTCGGCGCGGCGATCCCCGATTTCGTGACGCCGGAATTCGTGCGCGAGGAGGTGGCGCGCGGGCGGGCGATCATTCCCGCCAATATCAATCACCCCGAGGCCGAGCCGATGGCGATCGGCCGCAACTTCCTCGTCAAGATCAACGCCAATATCGGCAATTCCGCCGTCACCTCCTCCATGGCGGAAGAGGTGGAGAAGATGGTGTGGGCGATCCGCTGGGGCGCCGACACGGTGATGGACCTTTCCACCGGGCGCAATATCCACAACATCCGCGACTGGATCCTGCGCAATTCCCCGGTGCCGATCGGCACCGTGCCGCTCTACCAGGCGCTGGAGAAGGTCGGCGGCATCGCCGAGGATCTCACCTGGGAGGTGTTCCGCGACACGCTCATCGAGCAGGCCGAGCAGGGCGTGGACTATTTCACCATCCATGCCGGGGTGCGGCTCGCCTATATCCCGCTCACGGTGGATCGCGTGACCGGCATCGTCTCGCGCGGCGGCTCGATCATGGCGAAGTGGTGCCTCGCCCATCACCGCGAGAGCTTCCTCTACGAGCATTTCGCGGAGATTTGCGACATCTGCCGCGCCTATGACGTCTCGTTCTCGCTGGGCGACGGGCTTCGCCCCGGCTCCATCGCCGATGCCAATGACGCCGCGCAGTTCGCCGAGCTGGAGACTCTGGGCGAACTGACGCGGATCGCGTGGGCCAAGGATTGTCAGGTGATGATCGAGGGGCCCGGCCATGTGCCGATGCACAAGATAAAGGCCAACATGGACAAGCAGCTGGCCATCTGCGGCGAAGCGCCGTTCTACACGCTCGGGCCGCTGACCACCGACATCGCGCCGGGCTATGACCACATCACCTCCGGCATCGGCGCGGCGATGATCGGCTGGTTCGGCACGGCGATGCTCTGCTACGTCACGCCGAAGGAGCATCTCGGCCTGCCCGATCGCGATGATGTGAAGACCGGCGTCATCACCTATCGCATCGCCGCACATGCCGCCGACCTCGCCAAGGGCCATCCGGCGGCGCGGCTGCGCGACGACGCGCTGTCGCGCGCGCGCTTCGAGTTCCGCTGGGAGGATCAGTTCAACCTGTCGCTGGACCCGGAGACGGCGCGCGCCTTCCACGACGAGACGCTGCCGAAGGAGGCGCACAAGGTCGCGCATTTCTGCTCGATGTGCGGGCCGAAATTCTGCTCCATGCGCATCTCGCACGACATAAGGGCGGAAGCGCAGAAGGAGGGCATGGCGGCGATGGCGGCGAAATACCGCGAGGCCGGGCAGCTCTATCTGCCGGCGGGGTGAGAGCCCGGCCCGGGCCGCCTCGAGAGCGGCGCGCCCGGGCGGAGCGGGCGGAAGGGCCAGCCGGCCGACCAGTCGGCCGACTGGTGGGCCGACAGGTCGGCCGACATGGCGATGGTGATGGCGAAGGCTGGCCCGCGGCCGGGCGCCTCGTCCGGCTCAGCGCTTCAGCCGCTGGTATTCGCTCATCCGCTCGGCGAGATCGGCGGGCGGGGGCGTGTCGGATTCGACCGCGCCGCCGCTCATCTCAAGTGCGGCGACCGGCCAGAGCCGTTCCACGAGGGCTGGTATCTCGTCCGACGGGACGGCCGCCATCTGGGCGTCGATCGCGCAAAGGGCACGCGCGCGATGTTCCACATTGCTGTTCATCATCAAGCCTCCGCTCCGTCCGACAAGGGTCCGACGCCACCGGGGAAGCTGCTCCGGCTCAGAGCTGGGCTCCAGGGGCACACCAGCGATCTGCCGCGAACATAGCACCCCGCCACCACCCTGAATGCGCAATAGTGCACATAAAGGCGGGGCGGGTGGCGCTGGAGGCCCCATATCGAGACGCGAGCCGACGACCGGGCTGCCAATTGCAAGCCATCAACCCTGCCGGGCCGATGCCGCATAACCGTTATGTCTGGAGCGATGGATCCTGTCTGGAGCGATGAGCCCGACTGCCGGCTCCCAGCCGGCAGGATCAGGTTGCCATGGTAGCGGGAGAGGGACTTGAACCCCCGACCCCAGGATTATGATTCCCGTGCTCTAACCAGCTGAGCTACCCCGCCACGGCAAGCCGGCGCGGCGGCCGGTTCGCAGAGTGGCGCGATATAAGGAACCGGGCCGGACGGTGTCAAGGCGCCAGATGCGGATCCGGCACGCTTTCCCACGGCAAGCGTGCCGGCGGGGCCCTGCGCGCGCCGCCCCGCATGGGCTTGCGCCTCACCAATGCGCCGCTGGCGGGGCGGCGCCGAGCACCTCGGCGATGCGCCGGCGCGTCGGGCCGGTGGTGTCTTCGGGCAGGGCCTGCGGCGCGAAGAAGCCGATCTCGCGAATCTCGCGGTTCGGCACGTCCGGGCGGCCCTGCGTGAAATGCTCGATCACGAAGACCGCCACATGGTCGCGGCGGGCGAGGTTGAGATTGAGCAGCAGGCCGTGCAGGCGCGGCGGGCCGGTCAGAGTCAACGCGGCTTCCTCGGCGAGTTCGCGGGCGAGGGCGTGCCCGGCGGTCTCGCCCACCTCGACACCGCCACCCGGCAGGTGCCAGCCGGGAACGTAGCTGTGGCGCAGCAGCAGGATCTCGCCGGCCGGATTGATCACCACGCCCTTCACGCCCAGCGTCATCCCGCGGGAGAGCCGGCTCCAGCGGTGCATGAGGCGAGTGATGAGGCGGGTGATGAGGCGCGCGCCAATGTGCTTTTGTACGGCCAAGCGCGCCGGAGCCGATTCCATCGAGGCGGCGGGGCTGGTAGGGAGTTGTCCGTGTTTGTCCTCGCCCATCTCACCGACGCCCATCTGGGACCGCTGCCGCGCGCGCGCTTCGCCGAGCTTGCCGGCAAGCGGGCGCTGGGCGTGCTGAACTGGCGGCGCGGCCGGCAGCACCGTTTCAACATCGCCACCATCGACCTGCTGGTGGCCGACATCAAGGCGATGGCGCCGGACCATATCGCGGTGACGGGCGACCTCGTCAATGTCGGCCTCGCCGCCGAATATGTCACCGCGCTCAACTTCCTGCGCACGCTGGGCGAGGGTCGCGACGTGACCGTGGTGCCCGGCAATCACGACGCCTACATGCGATCGACCGCGCATCACGCGCTGCTGAACTGGGGCGACTACATGCGCGGCGACGGGGCGAATGCCGACGTCACGGCGGAGAGCGCCTTTCCCTTCGTGCGCCGGCGGAACGGCGTGGCGCTGGTCGGCGTGTCGACCGCGGTGCCGACCCATCCCTTCATGGCGACCGGCCGGGTGGGGCGGGCGCAGCGCGAGCGGCTCGGCCATGTGCTGGACGGGCTGGCGGCGGAAGGGCTGTTTCGCGTGGTGCTGATCCATCATCCGCCCTGCGGCCAGCGCGCCGGCCACAAGCGGCTGATCGACGCCGCTTCGGTGCGTGAGCTGCTCGCCCGGCACGGGGCCGAACTCGTCATCTGCGGTCATGATCATGTGCAGATGGTGGACATGCTGCCGGGGCCGAATGGCGGGCTGATCCCGGTCGTGGAGGCGCCGTCCTTCGCCGCCGGGCCGGAAGACCGGCACTGGCCGGGCGGCTATCATCTCTACCGGATCGAGCGGGTGGAGGATGCGCGCTTTCCCTGGCGCTGCACGCTGGAGGCGCGCGGCTTCGGGAGCGGCGACACGGCGGTCGAGACGCGCACGGTGCGCGTGCTCAGCACCGCGCTCAGCGGAGGCTGACCTCGACCCCGAGCAGCGCCGCCACGCCGATGGCGCCGAGCACGCCGGCGGCGAGGCCCAGGATGAACACGGCGAGGCGGCCGGGCCGTGCGGCCGGGGCGGTGGCCGGCGGCGCGGGGTGATGGGGGGAGGGGTGCGGATCGGTCGTATTCTCGGCCGGGTAGAATGCCGCCACCATGGCCTGCTCGCGGGCGATGAGACGGCGGGCGACATACCGGGTGACGGCGTCGAGCACATCGTGCGGGTTGGTGCTCTCCACCAGCACCCGCCGTCCGGCGCGGCTGTCCTGCAGGAACCGGTAGGTGCGGCGGTCGCGGGCGAGGCAGACATGCGCCACCATGTCGATGAACAGGCGCGGCGTCTCGCCGGGCATCAGGCCACGGTCGAACAGGTCGGCATGTTCCAGCGGCACGTCGGCGAAGATCGGGTCGAGCATCTCGTTGAGCATGGAGAGGCGCGCGAGGCTGGCATCGCGCAGTTCCACGATCACGCCCGAGCGTTCGGCGGCTTCGATGCGGGCGGCGCGGATCGCCTCGCGCAACGAGGGGGGCGGCATCTCGCCGCGAAGGCGGTCGTTCTCGTCCATCCCCCGCTCCTGTGGGCGTGTCGTGGCCCGCGCACCGTCGATCCGACTCTAGGCGATTGAGAGAGAGACCGCGTGACCCGATCCGACGGCGCTGCCATCCGATCGGCGCGGGCTCGAATGGTGGTGCCCATCGTGCGCCGGTTCGCGCATCCAGCCTAGCGGAGGCCGGTTAATGTGCCGTTGGCGGATCCCTTGGCACGCTCGCGGCCTCGCTGGCGCTGGACGTGCCGGCTCAGGCGACTATGAAGCGCGACGGGAGCGTCGAACAGGGGCGTGCGAGGGCCGGGGCGAGAGAGGGTTGATGTCCGACGCGGTCGTGACCAGACAATTCGATGTGCCGCCCGGCGTGGTGGCGGTGGAGGATTATGAACCGTTTGCCCGCGAGCGGCTCTCGCCGGAGGCCTATGCCTATTACAGCGGCGGCGCGGCGGATGAGATCACCATCGGCTGGAACCGCGCGGCGTTCGAGCGGCTGAAGCTGCGCCCGCGCGTGCTGGCTGATTTCGCGCGCGGCGGCGGCACCGGGCTCGACCTGTTCGGCCAGCACTTCGAGCACCCCATCCTCATGGCGCCCACCGCCCATCACGGGCTCGCCCTGCCGGAGGCGGAGATCGCCAGCGTCATCGGCGCCGGCGGCGCGCGCGCCGGCATGGTGGTGAGCACGGAGGCGGATGTGACGCTGGAGGAGATTGCCGGGGTCGCCCGGCATTCGGCGGCGCCGCTCTGGTTCCAGCTCTATATCCAGCATGATCGCGGCTTCACCGCCGATCTGCTGCGCCGGGCCGAGGCGGCGGGCTATGGCGCGCTGGTGGTGACGGTCGATGCGCCGGTCCACGCGCTGCGCAACCGTGAACAGCGCGCCGGCTATCGCGCGCCCAAGCTCTCGCAGCACGCGAATCTGCGTGGGTTGCACACGCGCCACGTCGCCGAGGCGGCACTCGGCGAGAGCCTGATGTTCCGTGGCTTTCTCGATGTCGCGGCGCGTTGGGAGGATATTGCCTGGCTGCGCGGGCTCACCCGCCTGCCGATCCTCCTCAAGGGCATCCTCGCGCCCGAGGATGCCGAACTGGCGCTGCGGCACGGGGCGGATGGGCTCATCGTCTCCAACCATGGCGGGCGGGTGCTGGATACCGTGCCGGCGAGCCTTGAAGCGCTGCCGGGCGTGGTGCGGCAGGTGGCCGGCCGGGTGCCGGTGCTGATGGATGGCGGGGTGAGGCGCGGTACGGATGTGCTCAAGGCGCTGGCGCTTGGCGCGGCCGCCGTGCTGGTGGGGCGGCCGTGCCTCTACGGGCTCGCGGTGGCCGGGCCGGCCGGCGTCGCCCATGTTCTGCACCTGCTACGCTGCGAACTGGAGATCGCCATGGCGCTGACCGGCTGCGCCCGGCTGGCGGATATCAGTCCCGGGGTGATCTGGCGCGACGAGGCATGATGGCGCGCCACGCGCGACGGCGGGCGGCGTGAACGCGCGAGGCCGCCGCAAACCGGTTCGCGGCGGCCTCGGTCGCGGGCGGATCGGGTAGTGCTAGGCTCAGGACCTATTAATCTGCCTTGAGTTGTGATTCACAGTCTCCCTTGAGGAGGCTGGCATGGGTGATTTGTTCCTGCTGAGCGAGCGTC
>NZ_JAUSVR010000018.1 GCF_030814815.1 Ancylobacter amanitiformis
AAGCGCCAGATGTACGGTCGCGGCAAACTCGACCTGCTGGAGGCTCGCCTCGTCGCGCCGGCATAGCACCACACCACCAAATCTGCGTCAGAGCCAAACTTGCACGCCGAAACACACACCGGCCGCATACGAGCCTTGGCGGCCTCACCCCAAACGAGTTTGCAACCCGGTCCAAAACGGACCACAGCGAGAACAGAGTCCAGTTATGAACGAGGGCAAATAGGGGGCAACGTCACCGCCCACCCGAGAACGGATCGTACTCAAAAAGCACGGTTACATCGTCGCCGTCGAGCTCGTCGGCCGGCAGGACGCCGTAGGCGCCGTCGACCTCGAACAGGGAGACCGGGACCATCAGGGTGCGGGAGAGCTGCAAGGCGGCGTTCTGGGCGAGGGAAAGGTCGTTCGACATGATGAAGGCTCCATCGGGGAGCGGGGCAATTCCCGCTCGATGGCTCCCCCAAATGGGCCGGGGCCGGTCGCGATCACCGCGTAGGCGAAGCCGCAGCGGCGGCACGCTTTGCGTAGCCGACCCCGCCAGCGGGTTGATCGACGGAGATCCGGAACCGGACCAGGAGACATCGCAGAAGAACGGGATTGGGCTGCTTCCCGTTGGTCGCTGCCGTCTCCAGAACGAGACGTCTCGCCGGGGGCGCCGCTGCCGCGCCTTCCCTGATGGTCCCTGTCGCGCCGTCTTCCGGCGCGACGCCGCCTACGTCCTGCCGCTTCGCAGCAGCCTTCGTCAACGATCACCTGTACGGTTACGAAATTCATCTCCGCGCGCGGCGATATCCGCGCCACCTCCGCCGCGACCTTGGACCAGTGCACGAACTCGCCGCCGAGGCCCTCAGCCCGCGCCCGTGCCGCCAGACGCTGTGCCTGATAGTAGGCGCCGCGCTCATTCTCCCGTACCAGACGCCGAGCGTCGGCCTGCCAACGCTGGCGAATTGTTTGATCCCGGCATTTGATGGTGCAGTCTTTTTGTTGAGTTGGAAGGATGCGCTATGGGCCAGGTTCACCACGGGAGCGCCACGACGACAGCGGCGGTCCGTCGGGCGATACAACATAGTCAAGAGAGCCTGAGGGCTCTGGCGAAGCGCTACGGGAGTGAGGCGGGCAAGAAAACGATCCGGTGAATCGTTTTCCCGCCGAACCAGAAGACGGTCGCGAAGTGGAAGGGGCGGGCCTCTGTCGCCGATCTGCCGACCGGCCCAAGAGAGCCAAAGTCGACGGTCCTTTTGGCGGAGGAGGAGGCCATCATCGTCGTCTTCCGGCGCCATACGCTGCTGCCGCTCGATGACTGCCTCTATGCCCTGCAGGCGACAATCCGGCATCTGACGCGCTCGTCGCTGCACCGATGCCTGCAACGGCATGGCATCAGCCGGCTGCCCGAGATCGAGGGCGACAAGGAGCCGAAGAAAAGGTTCAAGTCCTACCCGATCCCCTGCCCGACAGGCGATGCGCAGCATCGCCGATAGCGGGCTTCTTCCACATCGACATCGCTGAGGTCCAGACGGCTGAAGGCAAGCTCTATCTGTTTGTCGCCATTGATCGGACAAAAAAATTCGCCTTCGTGCAGTTGGTGGAGAGTGCAAACAGGGAGACGGCCTCGGCCTTCCTGGTCGCCCTGATCGCGGCTGTTCCCTACAGGGCTCACACGATCCTGACCGATAGCGGCATCCAGTTCCGCTTTGCCCCGCGCTACGCCAACGGCCCGACCGCCCGTTACATCACCCACATGTTCGCGATGCGCTGCCGTGAGAATGGCATCGAGCACCGGTTCACCAAGATCAATCATCCCTGCAGTGAGGAGGATCAGGAAATGGTCCGGTGGACCATTTCCCCGACGAACGGGCAGGTGGAGCGGATGAACCGGACCATCAAGGACGCCACCGTCAAACGCTACCACTACGATAACCACGCACAGCTCGGCAGGCACCTCCATGACTTCGTAAATGCCTATAATTTCGGCCGCCGTCTAAAGACCATAAAAGGCCTGACGCCCTACGAGTTCATCTGCAAATGCTGGACTTCAGATCCTCACCATTCATCCTCGATCCAATCCATCAAATGCCGGGACTGAACACCTAGGCGACGAGGACATCCTGGAAGGCGGCGATGGCCCGCTCGATCGCGTCGGTGTCGACATGAAGGTGAGTGACGGCGCGCCCCAGATAGCGGTCCATGGCTGTTATGGACACACCATGCATCGCCAGACGATCGCGCAGTTCAAAGGACGTGATGCCTGTTGCGAGGGTATCGAACAGCACGATGTTGGTCTGCGGCGGGGTGATGCGCAATCCCGGCAGCGACGAGAGCCCCTCGGCCAGCCGGGTCGCGTGGCGATGATCCTCGGCGAGGCGATCGACATTGTGGTCGAGGGCGAAGAGGCAGGCGGCGGCATACATGCCCACCTGTCGCATGGCGCCGCCCAGCCGCTGCTTCCAGCGCCAGGCGCGATCGATGAAATCGGGCGATCCGGCCAGCACGGCGCCGAAAGGGGCGCCAAGCCCCTTGGAAAAACACAGCGACACGCTGTCGACCTGTGATGCCATATCCCGCGCGCCGACGCCGCTGGCCACCACGGCGTTCATCAGCCGGGCGCCGTCCATGTAGGTGGCCATGCCATGGCCGCGCGCCTCGTCGGCCGCCGCGCGCAGGCGGTCGAGCGCCCAGACCGATCCCCCGCCCAGATGCGCGGTCTGCTCGACGACGAGCAGGCGCGGTTCCGGCGCGTAGCGGCTGGCCGCCCGCAGCGCGGCCCGGATGTCGTCCGGGCCGAATTGCCCGGCCTCACCGGCCAGGCCGGTCACCAAGCCACCCCCCAGCGCCGCGGCGGCTCCCGCTTCATGGGCGATGATGTGGGAGTCCTTGTGGGCGAGGATGGCGTCGCCGGGCCGGGCGTGCACCAGCATGGCGATCTGGTTGCACATCGTGCCGCTCGGCAGGAACATGGCGCTCGGCTTTCCCAGCAGGGCCGCGACACGGGCACACAGCGCGTTCACCGTCGGGTCGAGGCCGGCCTGCTCGTCACCGAGTTCCGCCTCGAACATGGCACGCTTCATCGCCGGGGAGGGCAGGGTGAGCGTGTCGGAATAGAGCTTCACCGTGGCGGTTGCGTGCCCGGCCGCCGGCTGAGGCGTGTACATCATCTAGGCTCGTTCCCGTTTCCGTTCGCTTGGCACGGCGCGGCGCGTGGGCGCATGGCTAGGCGAGCTGCAGCATTTGCGCCCCGGCCGGATGGAAGCGGGCCATGTGGGTGGTGCTGGCGAAGCGGCCTCGGGTGAACAGGTCGAAGCGGGATTCGCGCTCCCGGGTGAAGCCGAAGCGCTCATAGAGGGCGATGGCGCGCGCGTTGTCGGAAGCGACGCCCAGTTCCAGCCGCAACAGGTTCAGCCAGTTGTCGGCCATGTTGAGCATCTCCGTCATCAGGGCGCTGCCGATCCCACGACCGTGGACGTCGGGGTGCACGCACAGGCCGAACGTGCCGACATGCTTGCGGCGGGGCGCGCGGTTCAGCAGCATGCCGAGATGGCCGACGACGCGGCCCTCGAGCACGGCAACCAGCTCCACATTCTCCGGATCACGGGTCTTGTAGAAATCCTGCCAGAAGCGCGTGTCGCGATGCGGCAGCTGGGTCGTGTAGGCGACCACGTCCTCGAACGCATAGATCGCGGCGAGGTCGGCGGCGTCCTCGGGGCGCGCGGTGCGGATAGTTGGCCCGCTCATGGCAATGTCTCCGAAAAAGGGGGGGATCGGATGGGGCGCGCGCGCACGGAGCCGAACCACAGGGCGACCCTCGGCCCGCCGCGACGTCCGTTGCGGCGCGCCTGCTGCCCGGAGAATGTTGCCGGGCAGCAGGACGGCTCGGCTTACTTCTTGTCGACCAGCCGGTAGAAGACGAAGTCCGACAGGGCACCGTTCACGTAGCCGGTGACTTTCGGGTTCATGGCGATCTGGCTCTCCGCCTGGAACATGACCACGATGGGCGAGCGCGCCTGAACCTTGGCCTGGAGATCGACATACAGAGCGTTGCGCCGGGCCGGGTCGGGCTCGGCCAGCGCGGCCTTGGTTTCCGCGTTCAGCTCCGGCGGCACCTTCCAGGCGTTCCGCCACGTCGTGGTCGACTGGTAGTGGTCGTCGGCGTTGTTGTCGTTGAAGGCGAAGGCCTGGGCGTTGGAGTGCGGGTCCATGAAGTCGGGACCCCAGTAGAGCAGCATCGCCTGATGCGCGCGGGCGCGGTACTTGGTGATCACCTGGCTGCCGGTGCCGGGAAGGATGTCGAACTCGATACCCGCCTTGGCGAAGGAAGCCTGAAGCGACTGCGCGATGTCGGTGAAGGGCGAGGAGTTGATCACGTCGAGTGTGACCTTGATCGGCGTCTTGATGCCGGCCTCCGCGAGGATCTTCTTGGCCTTCTCCACATCGTAATGGTACGGCGTCGCCTCCAGCGCTCCGGGAAAGCCCTTCGGGTTGAAGCTCTGATAGACCTGCATCTGACCCTTCAGAAAGGTCGACGTCATGCCCTCGTAGTCGACGAGATAGCGTGCGGCCTCCCATACGGCCGGCGGGGTCAGCGCCGCGGTCTTCTGGTTGAAGGACAGGAAGTGTACCGATGCCTGCGGATAGGCGACAACCTTGGCGCTGGCGCCGAGCCCGGCGATCTGATCGGGGGTCAGGTTCTTCGCCATGTCCACATCACCCGACTTCAGCAGCAATTGCTGGGTCGCGGCTTCGGCGACATGACGGATGAGCACCTGCTTCATGATCGGCGCGCCGCGGAAATAGGCCGGGTTGGCGTCGAGCACGAGGATGTCGCCGGGGCGATAGGTCCTCAGCTTGAAGGCCCCGGTACCGGCCGAGTTGGCATTGAGCCAGCCATTGCCGAAATCTCCATTCACCTCATGCTGCTGCACGGTCTTGGCGTCGATGATGGAACCCGGGCGGGCCGCCAGCGCATTCAGGGCGAAGCCGGAGGAGAAGTCGCCGGTGTAGCGCACGACCACCTTGTCGGGGCCGTCGGCTGTCACCATCGCGTCGATGGTCTCAGGGGTCCAGCCGAGCTGGGTGAGGATGAAGGATGGCACCTTGTTGAGCGCGACGACGCGCTTGAACGAATAAAGGACATCCTCGGGACGCAGCGGATTGCCGGAATGGAAGGTGACGCCCTTGCGCAGCGTGAAGGTGATCGTCTTCGCCGCCTCGTCGATCGTCCAATCGGAGGCCAGGGCGCCGACCAGCTTGCTGGTGTCTTCCGCATCATACTGGATGAGACGGTCATAGACCTGCGCCACATACTCGCCCGAGGAGTACTCGAACGACTGTGCCGGGTCGATGGCGACGATGTCGTCGATGTTCTGGGCGACAACCAGCACACTTGGCGGCGTCGCTGCCAGCGCCACTGACAGACCGGTCGGCAAGCTGGCCGGAAGGGCCATCGCCCCGGCAATGAGAAGGGCTCGTAAGAGGCTCATATTGTTCCCTTTTTTACTGGAAGTTATGTCGTGTGACAGCGGAGCCATACCGCTCGGGTCACTAAAATTTTTTAAATCCTACAAAAAAATATGTATGATACAAGATGTTTTTTCAGTAACAGAACGTCGTCCCATGCGCCGCGTCCTGAGAGAGGAATCTGTCCGCTTGAGCCAGGATCCACAGACCGAACCTCCCCACGCCCCGCGTCGGTCCCCGGCGGCGCTCCGGCGCGGCGCCCGCGCCGCCGCGATCGATCTCGGCAGCGTTCTCGTTGCTCTCGCGCTGACATTTCTGGGGCTTCTGGCCATTACCTTCGTGATCGGCCGCGTGGTGCCGATCGATCCGGTCGTGGCCGTCGTCGGCGATCGCGCGCCCCTGGCCGTCTATGAGAAGGCACGTGCCGAGATGGGGCTGGACCGCCCGCTGCTCGTCCAGTTCGCCGCTTATGTCGGCCATGTCGCGCGCGGCGACCTCGGCCTGTCGGTATCGACCGGCAATACCGTGGCAGCCGACCTGCGGCGGGTGTTCCCGGCAACTCTCGAGGTGGCGACGCTGGGAATCCTCATCGGTGTCCTGCTCGGCGTGCCGATGGGCGTTCTGGCTGCCAGCCGGCAAGGGTCACTGACGGACCAGCTCATCCGCGTGGTCGGCCTGCTCGGCTATGCCGTGCCGGCCTTCTGGCTGGGCCTGGTGGGCCTCGCCGTCTTCTATGCCCATTACCGCTGGGTCAGCGGGCCCGGGCGCATCGATGTCTATTTCGACGGCGCGGTGGAGCCGAGGACCGGCCTGCTGCTGATCGACAGCCTGCTTGCCGGCGACATCGAGGTATTTGGCAACGCGCTTTCCCACATCCTGCTTCCCGCGGCGGTGCTCGGTTTCTTCAGCCTCGCCTATATCGGCCGCATGACGCGCTCCTTCATGCTGGATCAGCTCAGCCAGGAGTTCATCACCACCGCCCGCGTGAAGGGGGTGCCGGAATGGCGGGTGATCTGGCGCCACGCGTTCAAGCCGATCCGGGTGCCGCTGATCACCGTGGTCGGCCTCTCCTATGCCGGCCTGCTGGAAGGCTCGGTGATGATCGAAACCATCTTCGCGTGGCCGGGCATCGGCAACTACCTCACCACCGCTCTTCTCAACGCTGACATGAACGCCGTCCTCGGGTCGACGCTGGTGGTCGGAGCGATCTTCATCGGCATCAACAAGATGTCCGACCTGCTCTACCGCCTCCTCGATCCCCGCGCACGCTAGGAGAACCGTCTTGGCCACCCTGCTTCACTGGCTCCTCGACGAAACGCCGACGTCCCGGCTGCAGGCGCGGCTGGGCCGCCATGCCCGCGTCGCGCTCGCCCTCACGCGCAATCCGCTCGCCGTCATCGGTCTCATCATCGTCGCGCTGCTGCTGGTCTCGGCCTTGGCCGCGCCGCTGATCGCGACCTATGATCCGGTCGCGCAGGATCTCGCGCGGCGGCTGCTGCCGCCGAGTGCCGCGCACTGGATGGGCACGGACGAGCTCGGCCGGGACATCTGGTCGCGTACCGTGTTCGGTTCGCGGATCACACTGACGATCGTGCTGCTGGTGGCGATCATCGCCGCGCCGCTCGGCCTCGTGGTCGGCGCGGTCGCCGGCTATTTCGGCGGCTGGTGCGACCGCATCCTGATGGGCGTCACCGACATCTTCCTGTCCATGCCCAAGCTGATCCTGGCGCTGGCCTTCGTGGCCGCGCTCGGTCCAGGCATCCAGAACGCCATCATCGCGATCGCCATCGCCACATGGCCGAGCTATGCCCGGATCGCCCGCGCGGAGACACTGACCATCCGCCATAGCGAGTTCATTTCGGCGATCCGATTGCAGGGAGCCTCCGCGACGCGCGTGATCCTGCGCCACATCCTGCCGCTCTGCGCGTCGTCGATGATCATCCGCGTCACGCTCGACATGGCCGGCATCATCCTCACTGCCGCCGGCCTCGGCTTCATCGGCCTCGGCGCCCAGCCGCCCCTGCCGGAATGGGGCGCCATGATCTCGCGCGGCCGCAACTTCATCCTCGACCAGTGGTGGGTCTCGACCATGCCCGGCCTCGCGATCGTCACCGTCGGGCTCGGCTTCTGCTTTCTCGGCGACGGCCTGCGTGACGTGCTGGATCCCAAACAGGCAGGCAAGCCATGACCGCCCCGCTCCTCGATATCGAGAACCTGCGCGTCACCTTTCCCACCTCGACGGGGCCCGTCGATGTGGTGCGCGGCCTGTCCTTCGCGCTCGGGCGCGAGCGGCTGGGCATTGTCGGCGAAAGCGGCTCGGGCAAGTCGATGACAGGCCGTGCCATCCTCAGGCTGGTGCGCCCGCCGGGGCGGGTGACGGCCGACCGGCTGCACTTCGATGGCATCGACCTGCTGGCCCAGAGCCCACGCCGCATGCGGCTGATCCGGGGTGCCCGCATCTCCATGGTGATGCAGGACCCGAAATTCTCCCTCAATCCTGTGATGACCATCGGCGCTCAGATCGCGGAGGCGGTGCTCACCCATGAGCGCGTGTCGCGCGTCGATCTGCATTCCCGCGTGGTCGCCATGCTCGAGGCGGTGCGCATCGACGACCCCGACCGCGTCGCCGCGCTCTATCCCCACGAGGTATCGGGAGGCATGGGCCAGCGGGTGATGATCGCGATGATGCTGATCCCGCAGCCCGATGTCCTCATCGCCGACGAGCCGACCTCGGCGCTGGACGGCTCGGTGCAGGCCCAGGTGCTCGACATCATCAACGAGCAGATCACCAGCAAGGGCATGGGGCTGATCCTCATCAGCCATGACCTCAACATGGTCGCGAGCTACTGTGAGCGTATTCTCGTCATGTACCGGGGCGAGGTGGTGGAAGAATGCCGGGCCGACGCGCTCGCCGACGCGCGCCACCCCTACACGCGCGGCCTTCTGGCCGCCATGCCGCACATCGATGAAACCCGCGACGAGTTGCCCGTGCTCGATCGCCGCGCATGGACCACGCCATGACCGCCATCTCCCTGCGCAATCTCGATATCTTCTACGGCGCGACGAAGGTCGTGCACGACCTCACGCTTGATATCGCCGAGGGCGAGAGCGTCGCGCTGGTGGGCGAGAGCGGCTCCGGCAAGTCCACGGTGCTGAAGGCGATCACCGGGCTGGCGACGAACTGGACTGGCGCCATCGCCGTCGAGGGGGTGCCGCGCAGCCACCGGATCGACCGCCGCTGTGCGCGGCAATGCCAGCTGGTGTTCCAGGATCCCTACGCTTCGCTGCATCCGCGCAAGACCGTGGACGACGCGCTCTCGGAACCCCTGGCGATCCACGGCATCCCCGATGACGGGCGGCGCGTCGAGACGACGATGGCGGCGGTCGGGCTCGACGCGCGCCTGCGCTTCCGCTTTCCCCATCAGCTCTCCGGCGGCCAGCGCCAGCGCGTGGCGATCGCCCGCGCGCTCATGCCGGAGCCGCGCATCCTGCTTCTGGACGAGCCGACCTCGGCGCTCGATGTTTCGGTGCAGGCGGAAATTCTCAACCTGCTGAAACGGCTGCGCCGCGAACAGGGCCTCACCTATCTGATGGTGACGCACAACCTGCCCGTGGTGTCCTTCCTCTGCGACCGGCTCGCGGTGATGCAGAAAGGCCGGATCGTCGAGATCGCCGAGGTCACGCGCTTCAAGACGGGCGAGCTCGCCAGTCCCTACGCCCGCGAGCTTTACGCTGCCGGGGCCTCACGCGGCTGCTGAGGGACGTCCGGCAGGCCACTCGCTCAATCGGCGGCGGCGGGAAGGTCGCCGAACAGCGAGACCGTGCCGACCCAGATGATCCTGGCGGGGACGCGTCCCTTGTTCATATAGGAATGGGGGCTGTCGCCGCGGAAATGGCAGGTGTCGCCCGGCCGCAGCAGCACGGATGTATCGTCAACGACCTGCAGCAATTCGCCCTTGAGGATGTAGATCCACTCCTCGCCGATATTGGTGATGGTCTTGGATCTGTAACCGGCGGGGATGTGCATGATCACCGCGTTGAGCATCTGCCCCGAGAACACGGTGGACATGCGCTCATAGCGGACCGGCGAATCGTGGATCGCGAATTCGGGACGGCTCCCCTCCCGCGTCACCGAATCGGGCGGTAGGCCGATCTGCAGGAACGAGGAGGTCGACAGGCCGAGCGCCTTGGCAATGCCGCCCAGCGTGCCCAGTGATGGCGTGGACTTGCCGCGCTCCACCAGCGAGAGGAACGCCGGCGAGATGGCGGCGACCTGGCACAGTTCCACCATGGTCATGTCGCGCTTCTGGCGTTCGCGGCGGATGAGCGCGCCGAGATTGGACACCAGCATCCCGCTGGTCGGCGAGGGGGCGGGCCCTCCTTCCGGCGCTACCGGTTGCCCCGCCTTTGCCTGTCTTGCCACGATTGCCCCTTGCCGAGATGTCCTGTTCGGTCCGGACCATACCGGTCGCCGTCGGTTGGCTCAAATAATTTGAGAAACGTGACGGAATTTCACACCGCGGTGAGCGCGGGGAGCGGGATTTCCTTCCAGCCGCTCGCCGCCTCCAGGACCGCGGCAATCCGCAGCAGCGTCGCCTCGGAGAAACGCGGGCCAATGAGCTGGACGCCGATCGGCAGCCCGCGCCCATCCCTGCCGGTCGGCACATGAAGGGCGGGATGGCCGGTGAGATTGAAGGGAAGAGCGGGAATCTGGAACGGTACCGCCAGCATGTTGTCGCCGCCGTCGAGCGGCGGGGCGCCATGGATGGCGCTCGCGGTCAGGATCGCGTCGACGCCGTCGAAGATGGTGTCGAGAGCCTCGGTCAGGCGGCGCCGCACCCGGAAGGCCTGGACGAGGTCGGCGCCCGTGACGGCCGCGCCCAGCAGCAGACGCTCGGCGGTCTTTGCCGCATAGAGCGGAAGATGCGCCTGAAGGTCCGACTGATGCACGCAATAGGCCTCGGCCAGCATGATGGCCATGCCGCTCGCATAGAATGCGTCATAGTCCGGCAGCGCGACGCGGCTCACCACGGCGCCGCCGCGCGCCAGCGCATTGGTCGCCTGGGCGAGACTGGCGGCGACGGCCGGATCGAACCGCGGCTCAAGCCCCATATGCCCCGGTGGCACGCCGATGCGCAGCCCCGCGACTCCCGCCCGCAGCGGTGCGGCGTAGTCGGCGGCCGGCACATCGGCGCTGGCCGGGTCGTGCGGGTCGAAGCCGGCGAGAACCTGCAGCGCCAGCGCCGCGTCCTCGACACTGCGGGTGATCGGCCCGCAATGGTCCATCGAATGGGACAGCGGGAAGACGCCCCGCCGGCTCACCCGGCCATAGGTGGGCTTCAGCCCGACGGCGCCGCAATAGGCCGCCGGCTGGCGGATCGAGCCGCCGGTGTCCGTCGCGAGGGCGATCCGGACGAAACCCGCGCTCACCGCGACGCCGGCGCCCGAGGAGGAGCCGCCGGTGGCATGGCCGGGGTGCCACGGGTTGCGGCTTGGCGGGTTCGGGGAATCCGGCCCCATGCCGCCGGTGGCGAATTCCTGCAGTTGCAGCTTGCCGAGCAGGACCGCGCCGCCATCGCTCATGCGCGCCACGGCGGCGCTGTCCTCCCGGGCGATATGGTTTGAGCGCAACCTGGAATTGCAGCCAGTCGGCATGCCGGCGCTGTCGAACAGATCCTTCACCGCATATGGAATTCCCTGCAACGGGCCGCGATCCACGCCGCCGGCGAAGTCCCGGTCGGCCGCGCGCGCCTCGCGCAGCGCCCGTTCGCCGCAGACCCGCACGAAGGCCGCCAACGTGCCGTCATGGGCTGCGATGCGCGCGAGCTGGTGGCGCGCCAGTTGCTCCGCCGTGAAGCGCCGCGCGCGCAGGCCGCTGCCCAGTTCGGCGATGGACAGTGCGTGCAGCTCAGAGGTCACGGCGCACCGGGCGCAGGGGAGAACCGAGATAGAGCGGCGGCAGCTCCGGCGGACAGGGGGCATGAAGCAATGCGAGCTGCCGCCGCAAGGCGGCGAAGCTCGCTTGGAGATCCGCCATCATCAGGTCCGGCACGGTGAGGCCGGCCCGGAGGAACAGCTGCGCCAGCTCGTCGCCAGGGACGGCCGGCTCGCCGATGGGGACCGGGTGCGCGGTGGGCATGGCGGACAGTTCTCCTGTGCTCTATCGGCATGCGGCGCCGCCCCGGTGGTCCCGGCGGATGCGGCCGCCCGGCGCGGGGGTGTCTGAGCGCCCACGCGTGAGATCTGGCGAAGGGTTGCGGCACCCGTCCGGCGTGTCATAGCGGGAGAGACGTTACGCAAACAACTGAAAAAAATTTAGTTTGATGAAAAATATTCATTGACTTCAGGCAGAGCGATCGCGATGACTGGGCGGCGTCGATGGCGCTTTTCCACGTCCCGGGCACACCAGATATGCACGCTCCCCGCATCCTTGTCGGCGGCCTGTTCCTCGAGGCGCACAGCTTCACGCCTCGCCACACGGCGCTTGCCGATTTCGTCGTCACGCGCGGTCCCGCCCTCATCGAGAGACTGGAAACCTCCGATACCGCCCTTGCCGGCGGCTCGCGGCGGCTGCGGGCCGGCGGCGCCCATATCCTGCCCGGCCTTTCGGCCGTCGCGCCACCGGGCGGGCTTGCCGTGCATGAGGACTATCTCGCGCTCCGGACCCAGTTGCTCGATGCGGTGGCTGCGACCCGGCCGGACGCCATCTTCCTCGACCTGCACGGCGCGATGGCCACGACCGAGATCGAGGATGCGGAGGGAGATCTGGTGCAGGCCCTGCGACGGCTCGTCGGACCTCGCGTCCCCATCGCCGTCGCGCTCGACATGCACGCCTCGATGACTCGGGCCATGCTGGACGCCACGCCGCTCTGGGTGGGCTATAAGAAAAACCCGCATGTCGACTGTTCGGAAACCGGCGAACGGGCGGCCCAGTTGCTGCTCGACACGCTGTCCGGCGCCCTGAAACCGGTGGCATGCGCGATCTGGCTGCCCGCTCTTCTGCTGGGTCAGCTCGCCACCGAACGCGGCCCGCTGGCGGAATTGCACGCGATGCGCCGTGCGCTGGAGCGGTCCGAGCACCTTGCGGACATGTCCTTTTACAACACCTACGCCTTTCTCGATGCCGCCGAAGCCGGGCAGTGCATCACCGCCGTCGCGTGCGACGACAGGGCTCCGGCGGCGCAGGCGGCCGTCGAGGCCCTGGCGCGCGCGGTGTGGGCGCGTCGCGACCGTTTCGGGGTGGACCGTCCCGCGCTGGAACCGGTGATCGCCGGGCTGGTGCCGCAGGCCGGCCGGCCGGTCATCCTCGGCGATCATGGAGATCGCGTCCTCGGCGGCGGCATCGGCGACGGCACCCATATCATCGCCACGGCGCGGGCGTGCCGGCCGGACCTTCGTATTCTGGCGCCCGTCACCGATCCCGACGCGGTCCATGCGGCGCGGAAGGCGGGTGTCGGCGCCGATCTGGACCTGATGCTGGGCGGTGCGCTGACGCCGGGGGAAATGCCGGTGGCCGGGCGCTGGCGGGTCAAGGCGCTGGGGGAGGGTCGTTTCGTGCAGGCCGGCCCGTTCCTGGCCGGCGAGCCGGCCGACATGGGGCCGACCGCGGTGCTGCAGTGCGGCCGGCTGACCGTTCTGGCGACCAGCCGGCCGGGTCTCAGCCAGGATCCGCAGGCCTTTCTAAGTCACGGCGAGGACCCGGCGGCCTATGACGTGGTTGTCTGCAAGTCCGGCTTTCATTTCGAACCGGCCTTCCGCTCCTTTGGTCCGTGCGTGTCGGTCGACACGCCGGGCATGACCAATTACGTGCCCGGATATTTCCCGTTCCGCAAGCGGCCCCGCTATTGGCCGGAAGATCCGGCCGCCGTTCCCGATTTCGCGGCACGCCTCTTCCCCAGCCGAATTGCGTCCGCAGAGACAAGGAGCCTGTCGTGAGCCGTCACGATACCGCGCAGTCGCTTCGTGCCTTCCAGCGCGGCCAGCGCGTGTTTCCGGATGGGACCGCGCGCGTGACCATCGAGAAGGATCCCTGCCCCGTCTATATCGAACGTGGAGAGGGCGCTTGGGTCGAGGATCTCGATGGACGGCGCTTCCTCGATCTGCACGGCAATTTCACCTCGCTGATCAACGGCCACGCCTTCCCGCCCGTCGTCGAGGCGGTGACGCGACAACTCCGCAAGGGGAGTTGCTTCGCTAATCCGACGGAGAGCGAACTCGCTCTGGCGGAGCTGCTATGCGCTCGCATTGCGGGCATGGATCGGCTGCGCTTTGTGAATACCGGCACCGAAGCCGTCATGTTCGCCGTGAAGGCGGCCCGGGCCATCACCGGCCGCAGCGGTATCGCCAAGATCGAAGGGGCCTATCACGGCGCGTATGACTGGATCGAGGTGAGCCAGACCAGCGGACCAGCGAACTGGGGGAGCGATGCACAACCCGCCAGCGTGCCCTATTATCGCGGCATGCCCGACAGCGTCGTGAACGAGGTGGTTACCTTGCGAATAAACGATGCGCCGGCGGCGAAGCGGCTGATCGAGCGTCACGCCGCGCACCTTGCCGCCATTGTCATCGATCCGATGCCGAGCCGACTGGGTCTCATCGGGGCCACGCCGGATTTCCTCACCGTCATGCAGGCCGCCGCGCGGCGCAACGGCATCCTGATCATCGCCGACGAGGTATTGAACTTTCGCCAGGGCTATAGCGGGTTATCGGCGCAGCTGGGCCTGAAGCCCGATCTCTGGGCGCTCGGCAAGATCATCGGCGGCGGCTTCCCGATCGGCGCCATCGGCGGACGGGCCGACGTCATGGAAGTGTTCGCGCGGCGCGGCGGTCCCGCGCTCGTGCCGCAGGGCGGCACCTTCTCGGCAAATCCGATATCGATGACGGCCGGCCACGCCAACATGCAGGCCCTGACGCCGTCCGCCTTCGCGCGCCTGGAGGCAATGGGCGACCGGCTGAGGGACGCGTTGCGGATCGCGATCGCGGCGAGCGGCCTGCCCTTCTCCATCACCGGCGCCGCCTCGCTGCTGCGGGTACACGCCAAGGGCGCGGCACCCACCGACTATCGCCAGTCGGTCGAGACGCCGGCACAGCGCGGCGCCATCCAACGCCTCGTCGCGCACTTCGCCGCGGGGGGGCTTCTGATGCAAACGAGCGGCATGATGTGCCTGTCCACACCGATGCAAGACGCGGATATCGAGCTGATTTCCGGGACCTTTGAAACCTATCTGCACGAGGAACTCCGGCACGGCGGCGCGTGCGCCCGTGCCGCAGTCGGCGAATGAGGCGCCAAGACCCGCCATGGATTTGCTGCTGAAAGACAAGGTGGTCGTCGTGACCGGTTCGAGCGCCGGCATCGGCCTGGCGACGGCCTGCGAATTCGCCCGCGAAGGGGCGCATGTGGTGCTGGTCGGCCGCACGCAGGAGAGACTGCGCGCCGCCGCGCACCGTCTTCCGGAGACGGCAGCCTCGGTTCTGTCGGTGGCCTGCGACGTGACGGATCCGGACGATGCGGCGCGGCTGATCGGCACGGTGGTCGAACGCCATGACGCGATCGACGTGCTCGTCAACAATGTTGGCGGTGCGGTCGGTGGTCGCCTGATCGAAAACAGCACCGACGACCACTGGCGCCGCACCTTCGAGATGAACGTGGTCCAGACCGTCCGCCTGATGCGCCTCGCCGTGCCGCATATGCGGCACCGCGCGGCCGCCATCGTCAACATCGCGTCGATTTCCGGCTGGGTACCGCAACTTGCCAGCAGCGGCCAGTACGGCGGATCAAAGGCCGCACTGATCTTCGACACCGAACGCTGGGCTCTCGAATTCCAGAAACATGGCGTTCGGGTGAACACGGTCGCGCCCGGCGCCATTCTTGAGGAAGGAAGCGGATGGGCGACCTATCGCGATGCCCATCGCGAGGCATTCGACGCTTATGTCGAAGAGGCGTTCCCCATGGGGCGTCTCGGCGCGCCGCAGGAGGTGGCCGATGTCGTGGTGTTTCTGGCCTCGGCGCGCGCCAACTGGGTGAACGGGCGCATGGTGGCGGTGGACGGACTTGAACAGCCGGTGCGGGCGGCTCGCCACTGGGGCGGAGAGCATTAGCGCAAGCCTCGATCCGTAGGAGACCGGCCCATGCGAGCACCACGCCGCCGAGCCTGAGCGCCTGGGTGGGTCCTTTTTCCAGCGAGAAGTGCGTGCCCTTATGAATATGAGAGTGCTGTCGGGCATGTGTCTGCTCGTGGCCGCCGTAGCCGCGTGCGTGGCGACCGCCGCGCCTTCGCGTCTCTGGCCCTTGGCCTCCATCGGCTTGATCGGCGCCTACATCCTGTTGACCTTCGGGGGAACGGCGGTCTCGGCCCGGGGCATGCTGGCCGCAGCCATGCTCGTAACAGGGCTGTACATCCTGTCCGGCGGCTCGATGGACGCTTTCGTGCTGATGGCACGACAGGCCGTCTATCTGCCGGCGCTCATCACCGTTCTCGTGCCGCTGCGCATCGTCGCGAGGGACAGCGAGATGGTGAGGGAGGCGGGGCGTTTCATCGTCGACCAGCCGCCGAACCGGCGCTATGGGCTCCTTGCCATCGGCGGGCAGGTTTTCGGCGTTCTTCTGAACATCGGCGGCTTGATGCTCCTTCTCGATGTCGCGCTGCGCGGCCCGATCTCCCGGCGCGGCGAAGGCCCCGCGGCCGAGACGCAGGTCCGCGGCATCACCACCGCCGTTCTGCGAGGCTTCTGCGCCAATCTCTTCTGGTCGCCTGTCGGGCTGGGCCTCAATCTCATGCTGACATTGACCCCGGGCCTGACATGGTTCGACTTTGCGCCCTACGGCCTGGCGGCGACGCTCATTTTCCTAGCCATCGGCTGGCTGTTCGATCGTGCCGCGGACCGGCCGCCGCCGCGCCCTTCTCGCACGTTCGGGGGCGGCGGCGCCGGGGATCTGGCGGGGTTGCTGTGCATTCTGGCGGGTATCATCGGGGCGGCGGCCTTGCTGCAGTGCGTGACCGGCATGCCTCTCCGGGGCACAATTCTGGTGGTCATTCCCCTGGTCGCCGCCGGCTGGCATCTCACGGCCCACGGGCCAGTGGGCGAGAGATCGGCGCGCCGCTCCCTGCAGGGCTTGGGCGGGCTGACATTCCAGGCCTTGCCCTCTGCGGTAAACGAGATCGCGATCATCGCTTCGGCGGGCTATCTCGGCCTCATGATCGGCGCGATGGTGCCGGAGCAGGCGGTTCGCGGGTTCGTGCTCCTCCTTGGCTTGGAGGGCGCGTTGCTTGCCTGCAGCATTTCGCTGTTGATCTTGCTGACTTCGTTGCTGGGGCTGAATCCGATCATAAGCTCCACGATCATCGTCAAAGCGACGGTTTCTGCGGGTCTGGTGATCCCGGAGCCGATGCTTATCCTCTCTGCTCTCATCGGTTGGGGGCTCGGTCTGTTGGTCTCGCCCGCCACGTCGACGCTCTCCATCGCTTGCTCGGCAACCGGCCAGCCCCCTTTCACGGTGGGGCTGCGCTGGAACGGTTTCTTCTGCCTGAGCGTATTGATGGTCGCCGCGATCGGCTTTCTGACACTGTCGCGGTGGCAATGATGCATCGTGCCTTGAAGAGCGAGCAAACGGCATCGAAGGTCCAGGCAGCAAGCCGTGGTGCACCCTCGATTACGGCCCAGGGATCCGCTCTCGGTTACGCACGCATCATGATTTTCCCGCGCACTATGGCGCGAGCTTGATTCCTTCCGCCATCGCATTTGTCGGGCGATTGGGTGTCCGCTCGATTGAAACCATAAGACCGACAGCCTCCACACTCATCTCGTCATCGGCTGTTGGCTCACTTCGATGGTGAGTTGCTCGAGACGGCGAAGGGCCGATGAGTCGATCCAGCTCATCTATGTGCGCTCTCACTATTTCTGGCGGTCGCTCAGGGTGTCTTCCATGAATGCGGCGGCGCGCAGCAACTGGCGGTCGGAAAGGCGCCGGCCCGCGATCTGCAGACCTACCGGCAAATCGTTCCGGCCGCGACCCGCGGGTAGGGAAAGTGCCGGGCAGAAGGCGTGATTGAAGAACGGCGTGAAAACCGCATGCCCGCGATCGCCAACTCTTACTCTGTCAATCTCGCGGGGAGCGAAGTGCTCATGCGGCCAGGCAACGCACGGCGTTGTCGGGCCGATCAGCAAATCATACCCGCGTGCAAAGAAGCGTGCCGCCGCGCCGGCGATTGCCTGGCTCAGCCCATAGGCGCGGGCGAGAGCGAGACCATCGAGAGCCAGACCGCGCTCGATCTGGGCGGCAATGGCGGGCGAGAAGCGGGTCGGATCGACACGCCAGGCATCGCCCCATCCGGCCGCAAGGCCTGCCTGCTGGATCGGCGCGATGCCGGCTTCGCTCGCGCCCTCCGGCCACAGCGGATCGGATTGCTCGATCGACAGGCCGGCGGCGCGCAGCTTTTCCACGGCGGCCTCGATGGCGGTGGCGACATCGGGATCGACCGGCACGTCGAGCCCGAAGCGCGGGCTGTAGGCAATGCGCAAGGCGCGCACTGGGCGCCCATCGTCCGCGGGCAGATCTACCGAGCCGGGATCCTCCGGGTGCGAACCGGCAAGCACGTTGAAGAACAGAGTGACGTCGTCGACACGCGCCGCCATCGGCGCCAGCACCTCGGTCGGCGAGAGGATGCGAGGCGTCGCGATGGCGCCGGTCGACGGCTTGAAGCCCACGACACCGCAATGGGCCGCGGGGCGCCGCCCGGAACCGGCCCCGTCGCTGCCCAGCGCCAGAGGTACGAAGCCCGCCCCCAGCGCCGCGGCGGCGCCCCCCGAGGAGCCGCCCGGGGTCAGGCGGGGGTCCTGCGGATGCCGGGTGGTGCCGTAGACGAGGTTCGAGGTATGCCCCGTGCAGCCGAACTCGGACATGTTGGTCGAGCCGACGAAGATCGCGCCGGCGGCGCGCAAGCGCTCGATGGCGACATCGTCGTGCTCCGGCACGAAGTCGCGGAACATCAACGAGCCCAGTGTGACCCGCTTGCCGGCGATGCGGATATGATCCTTGGTCGCCACCGGCACTCCGGCAAGCGGTGGACGTTCGCCGGCGGCAAGCCGCCGCGCGAGCTCGGCAAGCTGGGGCTCGACCTCCGCCGGATCGAAATCGACGATGGCGTTGAGCGCTTCATTGCCGGCGGCGATGGCCGTGAGCGCATGCTCGACGGCCTCGCGCGGATCGCGGGTTCCATCGTTGACGGAGCGGACGATCTCGATGGCACTCCAGGGAAACATATCCATCTCCGGCCAAGAGCAACTGGCAAACCGCTAGGACGCCGGGCTGTCGATCTCGACGATCAGCGACGTCTCGAAACAGTAATTGTCCGACAGCGAGGGAGCACCATAGGTCGCCCGCGCGCCGAGGCCGATCTCCGAGCCGAACACCTCGTCGAAAAGGTCGCTCAGGCCGTTGGTGATCTTGTAGTGCTCGTAGAAATCCGGCGTGCAGGCAACGAAATTGATCGAGCTGACAATGGCGGTGACGCGGTCGAGGTCGCCGATCGCGCGCTTGATGGTGGAGAGGCAGTTGATGCCGGTCTGCCGGGCGGCGCGATAGCCTTCCTCGATGGTCACGTCATGGCCGAGCCGGCCGGGATAGCGCACCTCGCCATTCTCCATGCCGGCGGAATGGCCTCCCAGATGCAGCACCCGCCCCGTGATGATGAAGGGCTTCATCTTGCCGTAACGCTTGCCGTACTGCCCGGGTCCGGCCATCGGAACCGTGAGGGTGATGCCGAGTTCGTCGAGACGCTGTTCGATCTTCATGGCTGGAACCTGCTGGTTGAACGTGTCGAAGGACGATGGGCCGGGCCTACAGGCCGAGTGCGCAACCGTCCTTGCGCGGATCGGAGGCGGCGGCGAGGATCCCGCTCGCGGGATCGCGCCAGATGAGCTGGCCGCCACCGATCATCGCCGGTGACCACTGGGCATCGTGGCCGCGCGACCGCAGGGCGTCGATCAAGCCGGGGTCGGTCCGCCGCTCGACATTGAGCACGCCGCGATAGGCGAAGCTGCGGGGTCTATCGAGCGCCTGCTGCGGATCGAGGCCCAGATCGAGGATGTTCGACAGCAATTCGGCATGGCCGGCGGCCTGGTATGGGCCGCCCATGACGCCGAAGGGCGCGACGCACGCGCCGTCCTTCATCACCATGCCGGGAATGAGCGTATGGAGCGGCCGCTTGCCGCCGGCGATCGCATTCGGGTGGCCGGGCTCAAGGCGAAACTGGGCGCCCCGGTTGTGGAACAGAACCCCCGAACGTGGCGCCATGATCCGGCTGCCGAACGAGTGGAACAGCGAGTTGATGAAGGAAATCGCGTTGCCGTCCTCGTCGATCACGCAGGCATAGACAGTGTCGCGCTGCATGACCTCCGGCCACACGACAGGCTCCGCCGCGTGACTCATGTCGATCCGTGTCCGGGCGAAGTCGGCCCATTGCGGCGACAGCAGCTCCCGGACGGGAGTGGAGGCGAAATCAGGATCGCCGAACAGGTGATCGCGGTGGTGATAGGCAAGCTTGGCAAGTTCGGCCAGAACGTGAATCCGGTCGGCCTCGCTCAGGCCGGGGTCGGCGAGATCCATCCGGTCCAGCACGTTCAGCATCATGAGCGCCGCGAGACCCTGGCCGCTCGGCGGCAGCTCGAGCACGTCGTAGCCCCGGTAGCGTGTCGAAATCGGCGCGACGTAGTCGGCCCGGGCCTCCGCGAAATCCTGCAGCGTGTGCAGCCCGCCATGGTCCCGCAGGCAGGCGACCATGTCGGCGGCGACCTCCCCCGTGTAGAAACCGTCATGGCCTTCGCGGGCGATGGTCTCCAGCGTCGCGGCCAGCCGAGGCTGGCGGTGGAGGCTGCCGGCCGGGATGGGGCGGCCCTCGGGCAGGAACACCGACGCCGCTACCGGGTGATCGGCCAGCAGCGGGGCCTCCGTCGACCAGTCGAGGCCCACGATGGGCTGCACCACATAGCCGTCGCGGGCGCAGCGGATCGCCGGCTCCAGCACGGTTTCCAGCGACAGGCGACCATGGTCCGCAAGGAGCTTGCACCAGCCGGCCACGGCCCCCGGAACGGTCACCGAATGCGGCGAGTCGAGCGCCAGTTCCGCGACGCCATGCTGGGCGAACCAGCCCGTGCTGGCCGCCGCCGGGGCACGGCCGGCGCCGCTGAGACCGATTGGCGCGCGCGCGTTGCGCGGCATGCAGAGGGCGAAGCAGTCGCCGCCGATGCCGGTCTGGTGGGGCTCCACCACGCACTGCACCGCGATGGCCGCGATGGCCGCGTCCACGGCGTTGCCGCCCCGGCGGAGCATGTCGATGGCGGTCAGGCTCGCCAGCGGATGCGATGTCGCCGCCGCGGCCCTTGCCGAATACACGATCGAGCGCGTGCGCCCGGCGCCGTCGAGCGGCTTCCGATCCCGATTGTCACTCACGCCAAATCCATCCTCAACCTGCTGCACGCCACCATCCTGCGTCTGGTGGGCAATGCCGAATGTCCCGTGTCGTCCGGCGTGCCCGCCGTCCCGCGCCGGCGGCCGGGACGATGGCTGCCGCTCAGCCCAGTTCCGCGCTCAGTTCGCGCAGGCGCGTCGTCTGCGGATTACGGGTGCGGCCGGCCCGCAAGTCCTCGGCGGAGAGGATTTCCACCATCTCGCCATTGCTCATCACGCCGACCCATGGGCACAGATGCGCCACCACCGCGAGATTGTGGCTGACCATCAGATAGGTGAGCTTTCGCTCCTCGCGCAGATCCGCCAGCAGGTTGAGGATCTCCGCCTGGACAGACACGTCCAGCGCGCTGGTAGGTTCGTCGAGCAGCAGCACCGAGGGTTCGGAAATCAGCGCGCGGGCGATCGCCACACGCTGGCGCTGGCCGCCGGAAAGCTGGTGCGGGTAGCGAAAGCGCGCCGCCGCCGGCAGCGCGACATCGGCAAGCACCTGCCGGATCCGCCGGTCGATATCGCCAATCCCCTGCACGAGCAGCGGCTCGCTCAATGCGCGATCCACGGTCTGGCGCGGATGCAGCGACCCGTAGGGGTCCTGGAACACCATCTGCACGCGGCGGAAGAAATCCGGCGGCTTGCCCCGCCCCAGCGGCATGCCGGCGATTTCGAGATACCCGTCCCAGAGATCGTTGAGGCCGGCCAGCGCGCGCATCACCGTCGACTTGCCCGAACCGCTCTCGCCGACAATGCCGAAGCTGCTGCCCTCCGGCACGCGAAAGCTGACGCCGCGCACCGCGTCGTGCGAGCCGAAGCGGACCCGCAGGTCATCGACGATGATCATGTCGCGGCGGGTATGGCTCATGTCGGCCACCTCATGTCAGCCACGCGGGATCGCGCGCCATCACGGGCAGGCGCGGCCGCGGGTGGGTCAGGCTGGGCATGCAGTCCAGCAGCGCCCTTGTATAGGGATGGCGCGCCTGGCCGAGTTCGCCCGCCGCCAGTTCCTCCACCACGCGGCCGGCATACATGACCGCGACGCGATCGCAGAAATGCCCGACCAGCGGCAGATCGTGGCTGATCAGCATCAGCCCCATATTGCGCCGGGAGACGAGGTCTTCCATCAGCTTGAGGATTTCCGCCTGCACGGAGGCATCCAGCGCGGAGGTCGGCTCGTCGGCGATCAGCAGTTCCGGGTCCGGCGCCAGCATCATGGCGATCATCACGCGCTGGCCCATGCCGCCGGAGAGCTCGTGCGGGTAGGAATCGGCGACGCGCCGGGGATCGCGGATCTGCACCTGCGCCAGCAGGTCGATCGCCGCTTCCTTCGCCTGCCGCCGCGAGCCCTTTCGCCGGTTGCGCCAGGCCTCGGCGATCTGGTCGCCGGCGGTCATGATCGGATTGAGCGAGTATTTGGGGTCCTGCAGGATGAGGCCGGCGCGACGGCCGCGGATCATCCCCATCTGCTTCTCGCTCGCCGAGAGCACGTCGATGCCATCGAAGCGCAGCGTGTCCGCCCGCGTGACCGCCGCCGGTGGCAGCAGGCGCAGCAGCGCCCGCGCGGTGAGGGACTTGCCGCTGCCGCTTTCGCCGACAATGCCCAGCTTCTCCGTGCCGAGCGTCATCGATACGTCGCGGACCGCCGCGTGCATGCCATGCGGCGTCGGGAAGGAAATGTTGAGACCGGAAATTTCCACCAGCATCCGGGTCTCCCTCACCCCTGCCTGGGGTCGAGCACGTCGCGCAGCCCGTCGCCCAAGAGGTTGAAGGCCAGCGAGGCGACGAGAATGGCGATTCCGGGGATCAGCGGAACCCACCACTGGTCGAGGAGGAACCGCCGGGCGGTGGCGATCATGGTTCCCCATTCCGGCGAGGGTGGCTGCGCGCCCATGCCCAGGAAGCCGAGGCTCGCGGCGAAGATGATGATGGCGCTCATGTCCAGCGTGACGCGCACGATGAGCGAACCAAGGCACAGCGGCATGATATGGCGCAGGATGATCCGCCCCGAAGACGCTCCGGTCATGCGCACGGCGGCGATGTAATCCGCATCGCGGATCGTCATGGTCTCGGCGCGCGCCAGCCGGGCATAGGGTGGCCAGGTGGTCAGGGCGATGGCGATCACGGCGCTGGTCATGCCGGGCTGGATCGCGGCCACGAAGGCCAGGGCGAGGATCAGCCGGGGAAAGGCCAGGAATACATCCGTCACACGCATCAGGATGACGTCGGCAGCGCCGCGATAATAGCCGGCGACGCAGCCGACCGCGAGGCCGATCGGCGCCACCAGGACGACCACCGCCAGCACCATGCCGAGCGTGACGCGCGCGCCATAGAGCAGCCGGGAATAGACGTCGCGCCCCAGTTCGTCGGTTCCGAGCCAGTGCTGTGTCGAGGGGGGCAACAGCCTCTGGCCGAGATTCTGCGTCACGGGATCATGCGTGGCGAGCAGCGGGGCGAGGATCGCACACGCCAGCAGCGCGATCACCGTGGCGAGGCCGTAGAGGGCCGGCTTGTTCGCGCGAAAATCACACCAGAGGCGATAGCGGCGCCCCCACGCCGCCTGCGCGCGCGATTGCGGACTGTCGCTCAGCAGCCATGCCCTGTCGAAGAGTCTACCGATCATACGCGTGGGTCCAGCACTCGATAGGCGACGTCGGCGAGCAGGTTCAGCACCATGTAGACGAAGCCGACCAGCAGCGTTGCGCCAATCACCGCATTCATGTCCGCGTTGAGCAGGGACACCGTCAGGTACTGGCCAATTCCCGGCCAGCTGAAGATCATCTCGGTGACCACGGCGCCTTCCAGCAATCCGGCATAGGTCAGCGCGAGCACGGTCGCGAGGCGCACCGCAATGTTGCCGAAGGCGTGACGCCAGATGACCCGCGCCGGAGACAGTCCCTTTGCCCGCGCCGTGATGACATATTCCCCGGCGAGCGCGTCGATCATGAAGGCGCGGGTCATGCGCGAGATATAGGCCATCGAGAAATAGGCCAGCACCGCCGCCGGGAGCATCAGATGGGAGAGGGCATCCCAGAACACATCCGCATCGCCGGCGATCAGTGCATCGACCGTCAGGAAGCCGGTGACGGTGGGGGTCATTCCCACATAGGCAACACCGACGCGGCCCGTTCCGGGCGCCCAGCCCAGCCATGCATAGAAAACCAGCAACGAGATCAGCCCCAGCACCGGGATCGGGATGGAATGGCCGACGATGGAGAAAACCCGGACAAACTGGTCGAGCCGAGAATTGCGGCGCACCGCCGAGAGCACACCGAGCGGAATGCCGATGAGGGTAGCGAAGATCATCGCGGTGGTGCCGAGCTCCACCGTCGCCGGAAAATACAGCTTGATGTCGTCGACGACGAGGTTGGACGTCATCACCGAACGTCCCAGATCGCCACGGAAAAGGTGAGTCAGGTAGATCCAGAACTGGACGGGAAGCGGCTTGTCCAGCCCGAGCTCGATCCGCATGCGCTCCACCAGTTCCGGGCGGGCATGATCGCCGAGAATGGTCAGCACCGGATCGATCGGGATCACGCGGCCGATGAAGAACGTCACCAGCACAAGGCCGAACAGGGTGATCGCCAGGCTGGAGACGGTTGCCCCCAGCCTGGCCAGTGTCCGCGCGGGCGAATGCCGCTGCATGGCGCTCCGCCTCACGCTTTGCGGATATCGGCGTACTGGGTGAAGCCGGTCTGCGGGCCGATCACGAAACCGGAAACGCCCTTGCCCATCACCGCCGACGCGATCTTCTGCAGCAGCATGGCGAAGGGCGCGCGCTCGGCGAATTTCAGCTGCATCTCGCGATACATCGCCATGCGCTTGGTATTGTCGCGTTCCTTGCTGGCCGCGAGCGACATGTCGTTCAGCTCCTTGTCGACATAGTGGCTGCGCCACGCCATGAGCCTGAGCTTGCCGTCGTCGCTGTCGTCCGGATTTTCGCAGAATGCCTGGCTATTGGAATAGGGGTCGAAATAGTCGGTGCCCCAGGGCAGCAGCGCCAGCTGGTGGCCGCGCTTGCGGGACTTCGTCATGACCTGGCGCATCTCGCCGGACACCAACGTCACCTTGATCCCGATATCGGCGAGGTCGGCCTGCACCGCCTGTCCGATATCGGCATAGGGCGCGGAGGAGGGCACGTCCATGGTGACTTCGAAGCCGTTGGCGAAGCCGGCTTCCGCCAGCAGTTGCTTGGCCTTCGCGACATCTTTCTTGAACAGGCGGTCGGTCATTCCCCCCGGCAGACCCGGTGGCAGGAACCCCTGCGCGACCGAATACATGTTCGGCGTGATGTTCATGGCGATGCCGTCATAGTCGATCGCCCATTTGATCGCCTGATGAACCTGGGTCTTCTGCAGTTCCGGCATGGACTGGTTCATCGTCACATAGACGGAAACCGCCTGCCCGGAGGAGACGACCGTGAGGTCCTTGTCCGCGCGCGCCTTCTTCAGCAGGTCCGGCGTCAGGTTGCGGGCGATGTCGGCATCGCCCTTCTGCAGCATCAGCAGCTGGGCCGACGGATCGGGCACATGGCGGATGAAGATCCGGCGCGGCTGGTCCGGCTTGCCGGAATGCGGATTGGCGTCGAGCGTGACATGGTCGCTCGCCACCCATTCCACCATCTGGTAGCCGCCCGCGCCGGCGGAGTGCACCTTGAGCCAGCCATTGCCCATGTCGCCATCGACCTCGTGGGCGAGCGCCGTCGCCTTCTCCACCACGCCGCCGATCGGCGCGGTGAGGCAGAACAGCAGGAAGCTCGGCGCGACGGCGGTCGGCAGCTTCATCACCAGCGTCGTGTCGTCCGTCGCCTTGATGAGGTCGTCGACATTGCCCTTGGTATAGCCGAACTGCGCGAGAATGAACGCCGGCTGCTTGTCGAGCTTGATGGCGCGCTGGAAGGAGAAGGCGGCGTCTTCCGCGGTCACGGCCTTGCCGGACGCAAACCTGGCATCCGTCTTCAGCTTGAAGACGAAAATGGTGCCGTCCTCGCTGACGGTCCAGGATTCCGCGAGATCGCCGACGACCTTGGTGTTGTCCGCAAGGTCCGGCGAGACCAGACCGCGATAAAGGTTGGGCACCACTTCGAGATTGGTGATCTCGTAGGCTTCGGCCGGGTCGAAGCCGCTGACCAGATCGTCGATCTGCTTGGCCATGACGACGACGCCCTTGGGCGTGCCGGCCATGACCGCGCTGGTCCTGAAGACTTCCGAGGCGAGAATTGGACTGGCAGCGGTGAGAGTCAGCAAGGTACGGCGCGTCAACATGTTAGTGTTCCCGTCTCTGTTTGAAGGGATTCAACCACGTCGGAATGCCGGCGTGAAGGTCCGGAATGATCATAATTTATGAAATACGAACTTTTGTTTGCTTATACGATGGGCATGGCGCCCCCCTGAGGGCACCCGGAAAACCATGCGCCAATTGGCTTCTGGCCTGCCTTCCCACGCGCACTCACTGGCGCGTCTCCGGTAGGCCAGCCCTGTCGAAGCGCTGGATATTCTGCGAGAAAAGGCAGACGCTTAGAGAGCCCGCCGCCGCCAGATCGATCCGTCAGGCGAGGCCGACATCGGCGGCGAAACGCAGGATCGCCCGCTCCAACCCCTCGACGATCATGTTCACTTCCGCCCGACCGGCGGTGAGCGGAGGGCCGAACTCGACGACCTGATAGGTGCGCACCAGAACACCTTCGTCGCGCATGTAGTTCGTCATGCGAACCGTCATCTGGTCTTGCGGACGGAAAGGCTCGCGCGTCTGCTTGTCGCGTACCAGTTCCACGCAGGCCAGCAGGCCGCGTCCGCGCACATCGCCGACCAGCGGCAGCTTGCGCAGCGATTCCAGCCCGTCCAGCAGGTACCGGCCCATGTCGCGCGAATTCTCGACTAGCTTCTCGCGCTGCACGATCTCGATGTTCTTCAGTGCGGCCGCCGCCGCCACCGCATGGCCGCCGAAGCTCAGGACATGGTTCAGCCCGGCCTCGCGCCCGCTCGCCTGCTCGAAACGGGCGGAGACGCGCGTGCTGGCAATGGCGGCGCCCATCGGCACATAGCCGCTGGTCAACCCCTTCGCCACGGTCATGATGTCCGGCACCACGCCCCACTGCTCGCAGGCGAACATGCTGCCGGTGCGGCCGAAGCCGTTGATGACCTCGTCGATGATCAGCAGCACGCCATATTTGTCGGCGATCGCGCGCAGCATCGGCAGGTAGTCGTCCGGCGCCGGATAGATGCTGGCGGCGGCAGGCACGGGTTCAGCGATGATGGCGGCGACCGTCTCCGGGCCCTCGTGCAGGATGGCCTTCTCGATCATGCTGGCGCAGAGCGTGTTGCAGCCCGGGCGCGACAGGCCATACTCGCAGCGATAACAATTATTGTGCGGGACATGCACGCAGCCCGGCACCAGCGGGCCGAAGATCTTGTTATTGAAGTCGTGGCTCGCGCCGCTGATGCTCATCGCATACTGGGTTGAGCCATGATAGGAGCCGCGCCGGCTGATGATCTTGGTGCGCTTCTGGTCGCCGCCGAGCCAGTGATACTGCTTGGCGATCTTCACCGCCGTCTCGACCGCTTCGGATCCGCCGGAGGTGAAGAACACCCGGTCCAGGTCCCCGGGCGCCAGATCCGCGACCACGCCGGCCAGCTTCACCGTCGCCGGCGCCACGAAATTATAGGGCGAGACATAGGCGAGTTCGCGAGCCTGCTCGGCCATGGCATCGGCGATCTCCCCGCGCCCGTGACCGACATTGGTGACAAACGCCCCGCCGGAAAGACCGTCCAGGTAGCGCCGCCCGTCTTCGTCGATGAGATAGCAGCCTTCGCCCTTGCTGAAGACCGTCAGGCCCCCTTCCGCGCGAAGGGATTGCGGGCTCGTGGCATGGAACCAGACATGTTTGAGGGCTTCGGCGGCTACGGTCATGGATGCGCTCCCTTATGACCCGTTTGTTCAGAAGATCAGTCGTTATCGCGAGGTCTCGGGAACGGCGCCGATCCCGGCCGCCGTCGTTCCCGCGCCGGATGACAGCCCCGCGTTATGCCGGGTGGTCTCCAGCCAGGCCATCAGCCAATCCGTATAGCTGGTGGCCACGAACAGCATGTAGCCGCCCCCCTTGAGGGCGAGCAGCAGGACGGGAACGCGGGCGCACAGCGTCGCCGCGACCCGGCCGGTGGGGAACCGGCGTGGGTCGAGGTCAAGCTCGACGCCCCGCTCCAGCACGGCCCGCGCGCCTGCTCCCCCAAGGGAAATGGGCTGCCAGGCGTGGCTGACGTCGACCAACCGCCCCCCTGCCATGGCGAGGGCGGCGAGGGCGCTAGGCTCCCGCCAGCGCGACATGTCGGCGGCCCGGACCAGCCGGCGTTCGGGCGATAGCACGAGGATGTCGGCGCCGTCGGCGAGGCCGCGCAGCATGTCGGACAGGCCGGCGCTCCACGCGTCCTCGCGGCCCGCCACCTCGATGAGCGCGGTCGGCGGTCGGCGGGCGATATGACAGCCATCAGCCACGGAGCCTCTCCCCGTCCGGATCGATGAATACGGGATTGCAGATCGTCACCGGCACCATCTCGTTGGTCAGCGGCGAGGCCGCTATGCGCGTTTCGCCCATGGCCGCCCGCCCGCCCGCGACCAGCGCCAGCGCGATCCAGCGATCGAGCGCGGGGCTGAAGGTGACCGAGGTCACATGCCCGTCCAGCGGCACGGGGACGGGCATGGCGGGATCGCGCACGATCTGCGCGCCGCGCGGAATGGCCTGGGCGCGATCGACCGCCATGAGGCCGACGAGCTGCTTGCGGTCGCTCGCCGTGAAGGCCGGGCGCCCGAGCGAACGCCGGCCGATGAACTCCTTCTTGCGGCTGATCATCCGCCCCAGGCCGAGATCGTCGGGAAGCGTGCGGCCGTCGGCCTCGAAGCCCGGCACGAACAGCCCTTTCTCGATGCGCAGCGTCATCATGGCTTCCGTGCCATAGGGCATCAGCCCGAAGGCGTCGCCGGCGGCGGCGATCGTCGTCCACATGGCGTGCGCGTCGCCGGAAGCGGTGTAGATCTCGTAGGCCCGTTCGCCCGAGAAGCTGACCCTCAGGACACGGGCCTCGATCCCGGCGAGCCGGCCTTCCGCCACGCTCATGAAGGGCAGGGCGGCGTTGTCCACCGCGAAGTCGGGATCGAGAGCCGCCAGCAGTTCGCGCGCGCGCGGACCGGCGATCGCCATGGCCCCCCATTGTTCCGTCACCGGCGTGATCGTGACATCGAGATCGGGCAGGTCGACCTGCCGGGCGCGCTCGAGATGCGCCAGGATCCGCTCGGCATTGCCGGTAGTGGTGGTCATGAACCAGCGGTCGGCGCTCAGCCGGGTGGTGGTGCCGTCATCCATCACCGCGCCGTCCTCGCGCAGCATCACGCCGTAGCGACAGCGACCGGGCTGGAGGGTCGACCAGCCATTGATGTAGACGTGATCGAGCAGCCGCGACACGTCCGGCCCCTGCAGATCGATCTTTCCAAGCGTCGAGACATCGGTGATGCCGACATGGCGGCGGACATTGCCCGCCTCGCGGATGACCGCCTCCATCTCGCTTTCACCGGGGCGCCGGTAGAGTTGGGGCCGGCGCCAGCTGCCGACATTGGCGAGGACAGCGCCCTGCTCTTCGTGCCATCCGTGCATCGGCGTCGTGCGCGCCGGGCTGAAGAGGGCGCCGACGAAGGGCCCGGCCATGGCTCCGAAGGTGACGGGCGAGAAGGGCGGACGCGGCCGGCTGTTGCCGATCGCCGCCGCAGGCTTTCCTTGGGCGGCGGCGATGAGGTCGACGCCGTTCAGGCCGACCAGCTTGCCCTGGTCGGTCCCCATGCCCAGTGTCGTGTAGCGCTTGACATGCTCGATGGAACGATAGCCTTCCCGCACCGCGAGGCCGAGATCGGCCGCCGTCACGTCGTTCTGAAGATCGACGAACTGCTTCGCGGCCGTGTTCACGGGAGCGAGCGGCGCCGGCGCTGCGCCTGACGGCAGAGTGTATGTGTTGCCCGCCGCGACGGCACGCGCGGAGGCGAGGCAATCGGCCATCTCGAACAGGCCTGCGCAAGCGCCCGCCGCCGCCATGCCGGTGGAAACGCGCCCATCCCAGGATTGCGCATCCGGCACGAGGGCGCCGATGCGCTCCTCATGGCGCAACCGGCCGCCGGCATGGGTGAACAGATGTGCCGCCGGGCTCCAGCCGCCCGCGGTGAGGATGAGATCGCAGGGCAACGACATCGCAGCCGCAGGTTGGCCGACCGGATGCACGACGCAGCCGGTCACGCGACGGCGTCCCGTGCTGTGCGCAATCATGTGGCCCGGCAGATGCCGGATTCCCGCCGCCCGGCACCGGGCGGTCCGTTCATCGTCGACCGCCGCGCGCGCATCGACGATCGCCTCTATGGCGACCCCGGCGCTGTGCAGATCGAACGCGGCCTCATAGCCGCCGTCATTGTTGACGTAGAGCACGCAACGGCGCCCCGGCACGGCGGCGTGCCGATGGAGATAGGCCTGCGCGGCGCTGGCCAGCATGACCCCCGGCCGGTCATTGGCGCCGAACAGCAAGGGTCGCTCGAACGCGCCCGTGGCGAGGATGATGCGGTCGGCATCGACCATCCAGCGGCGGAGCCGTACCGGGCCCGAGACTTCCTCGATGAGACAGACCCGATTGCCGTCGTAATGGCCATAGGCAGTGCTGCGCGGAAGAAGCGTGACCTTTCCGCTCGTCCTCAGGAGCGCCACGACGCCCGCCACCCAGTCGCCATAGGGCTGGCCCTCGACACGGGCGGTCTCCACGGTGCCGAGGCCACCGAACGCCTCCTGCTCGTCGACGATGAGAATGCTCTCGACATGGACCAGCGCCGCCGCCGCCGCTGCGAGGCCCGTGACGCCGGCGCCGATCACCAGGAGGTGGGTGTGACGATGCACGGTCTCGTAGGCGTCGGGATCCGGCTCCGCCGGTGCCCGGCCCATGCCCGCGGCGCCCCGGATAAGCTTTTCGTAGAGCGGCCAGGCGGAGACCGGCCATTTGAAGGTCTTGTAGTAGAAGCCGGATGGGATCAGTGGTGCGATGAGGTCGTTGACCGCCATCAGGTCGAAGCCGACCGACGGCCAGCAGTTCTGGCTTCGCGCCACCAGCCCCGGCACCAGCCGAACCTGCGTCGCCTTCACGTTCGGCTCGCGCCGGGCGCCTTCCCCCACCTCGACGAGTGCGTTGGGCTCATCCGCGCCATAGGCGACAAGGCCGCGCGGGCGGTGATACTTGAAGCTGCGGGCCAGAATATCGACGCCGTTGGCGATGAGGGCGGAGGCTAGCGTGTCGCCCTCATAGCCGACAAAACGGCGCCCGTTGAAGCTGAATTCGATCGGCTGGGCACGGTCGATCCGTCCGCCCGTCGCTGCGCGCCAGCCACTCATGCCCCGGCCTCGCTCAGGAAATCGTTGGTGCGGGTGTCCCGGCGGGCGACGAACCAGCGCCGGCAACCGGCCGCGTGGAACCACAATTCGCGGTGCGCGCCTGCCGGATTGTCGCGACGATAGACATAATCGTTCCATTCCGCGTCCGGTGCGGAAGGTGCATCGAGAGGAAGCGAGGCGACTGGCCGCGAGAGGTCGGCGCCTCCATAACTGAATTCGGCCATCGCGCGCGGGCCGCAACAGGGGCAGGGAATGCGCATGGATCAATGCATCCAGGGGCTGGAGCCGGAGCCGCGTTCGTCGAGCAGGTCGCCCGCGTCGAAGCGTTCCAGCGTGAAGCGGGTGGCAACCGGGTGAGGCTGGTCGGTCGCCACGAGATGCGCCAGCGCCGTGCCGGCGGCTGGCGTGCCCTTGAAGCCGCCATAGCACCAGCCACCGTTGAGATAGAGACCCGCCACGGGAAGCCGCGTGATGATCGGGCTGCCATCCATGGACATGTCGACCGTGCCGCCCCAGCTGCGCATCATTCGCAGGCGACGGATCGCGGGAAAAAGCGCCACTGCGGACTCGACGACATGGTCCAGCGTATGCGGGTCGCCGCGCTGGGCATAGGAGTTGCTGCCGTCAATGTCGCCTCCCATCACCAGTTCGCCCTTGTCGGACTGGTTGATATAAACGTGCAAGGCCCCGGAGACGGCCACCACGTCCAGCATCGGCTTTACCGGCTCGGAAACCAGTGCCTGCAGGACATGGCTTTCCATCGGCAGCCTCAAACCCGCCATGGCGGCGAGCCGGCCAGAATCGCCGGCGACGCAGATCGCCACCTTGTCGGCGGAAATCAGCCCGCGCGTCGTCTCCACGCCGGTGACACGGTCACCCTCACGGCGCAGCGCCGTCACCTCGCAGTTCTGGATGATGTCGACGCCGCGTGCATCGGCGGCACGGGCATAGCCCCAGGCCACCGCATCGTGCCGGGCGGTGCCGCCGCGCTTCTGGATCAGCCCGCCAAGGATGGGAAAGCGCGCCTGCGGCGACAGGTCGAGCCCCGGCATCAGCCGGCCGAGATCGTCGCGCGACAGCAACTCGGCATCGACGCCATTCAGCCGCATCGCATTGCCGCGCCGGTGCAGGGCCGAGACTTCGGCGTTGCTGTGCGCGATGTTCACCATGCCGCGCTGGCTGAACATCACGTTGAAGTTCAGATCGGCGCTGAGCCCCTCCCACAGCTTCAGGGAGTGCTCGTAGAAGTGCGAATTGGCCGTGAGAAGGTAGTTGGAGCGTACGATGGCGGTGTTGCGCCCGGTGTTTCCGCCGCCGATCCACCCCTTTTCCAGCACCGCGACATCGGTGATGCCGTAGGTTTTGGCGAGATAATAGGCCGTTGCAAGCCCATGTCCGCCACCACCGATGATGACCACCTGATAGCGCGCGCGTGGCTCCGGCGCGCGCCAGGCGGCCGGCCAGGAACGGTGGCCCGTGAGCGCCTGACGGGCCAGCGAGAGGGCGGAATAGCCGGTCACGCCGCGATGTCCGGCAGCAGGACGGCGGGGTCGTAGGCGAAGAGGGCGGGCGAGCCTCCGGTGTGAAGGAAAATCACCGTCTCCTGCCTGCCGATGCAACCGCTGCGGATCTGGTCGATCAACCCGGCCAGGCACTTGGCCGAATAGACCGGGTCAACGAACACGCCCTCCAGTCGCGCGAGAAGGTGGATCGCCTCGCGTGCCGCTTCCGTCGGCGCGCCGTAATCGGCGCCGATCTGGTCGTCGATCAAGGTCAACGCCTGCGCCGCCGGCACATGCGGCAGACCCAGCACCTCGCGCGCCTCCATCGTCTCCGCCGTCACCTTGTCGAGGAGATAGTCGGTCCTGCGGCTGACGCTGACGCCGGTGACGTGGTATCCGGGGTTCAGGTTGCACTCGCCGAGCGCGAGGCCGGAATAGGTGCCGCCCGAGCCGACGGCGACGAAGAGGTGCTCCGGCGCGATGTCGTTCTCGGCGAACTGCGTCATCATCTCGGCGGTCGCCATGATGTAGCCGGCCATGCCCTGCGGGTTGGAGCCGCCCAGCGGCATGATCATCGCCCGGCGCCCCTCGCGCGCGAGCCGCGCGGCAAGATCCTCGATCACCGTTCCGAAATCCCAGCGCGGTTCGGTCTCGACCAGATGGACCTGCGCGCCGAGCAGGTAATCGAGCAACAGGTTGCCGCAGATCGGATGCGGCTCTCCCGGCACGCCGCCCAGCACCAGCTCGATGCGCAGGCCCGCCCGCGCGCCCATGGCGGCGGCGATCCGGGCGAGATTCGACTGGTAGCCGCCGCACACGATGACGGTATCGTAGCCCTCGGCGACGGCCCGTCCCAGGATGAATTCCAGCTTGCGGACCTTGTTACCACCAAGGCCGGCGGCGGTGAGATCGTCCCGCTTGATGAAAATGCGCGGACCGCCCAGATGGCGGGAGAGGGCATGCGCCTCTTCCAGCGGGGTGGGGCCATACATGGCGCGCAGGCGAGGCAGGGTTTCGAGGCGAGAGACGATGTCGGCGGCAGTGGACATTTTCAGGCTTTCGCGACCGAGATCGTCTGGATATCGGTATAGCTGACGAGCCCCCAGCTTCCGTTCTCGACACCGATACCGGACCATTTGTGCCCGCCTACCGGTGCGATCGGCAGGAGGGTGAGGTGCTGGTTGACCCACACGGTGCCGCAGTCCATTTCACCGGCCAGTTCGGTGGCACGCGCGACATTGCCGCTCCACACCGACCCCGACAGGCCGAAATGCGTCGCATTGGCGCGCTCGAGCACCTCGGCTTCGTCGCGGAACGTCAGGATGGGAAGCAGCGGGCCGAACTGCTCTTCCGCCACCAGCCGCGCATCGTCATCGAGACCGGTGACAAGCTGGGGCGCCAGGAAGTAGCCGTTGGCGTTGGGCAGGGCGGCTTCGCCGAGCAGCACCCCGCCAGCGGCGCGCGCCTCCTGCGCCAGTTCCTGCACGCGGGCGAATTGCGGGGCGGTGGTCAGCGGCCCAAGATCGACACCCTCGCCCAGTCCATTGCCGATGCGGGTTGCCGCGATGCGGGCGAGCAGCGCCTGCTGGATCGGCTGACAGACGCTCTCATGTACGTAGAGCCGCTTGATGGCGCAACAGACCTGCCCGGTGTTCTGGAACGCACCCCAGAACAGCTTGTCGGCGATCGCTTCCGGGTCGACATCCTCCAGCACGATGGCGGCATCGTTGCCGCCGAGTTCGAGCGTCACGCGCTTCAGATCGTCGGCCGCGGCGCGGGCCACGCTCTTGCCGGCCTCCACCGAGCCGGTGAGCGAAATCTTGCGGATGGCTGGATGCACCGCCAGCGCGCGCCCGAGCGCATCGCCGCCGGAGACGATGGCGAGCACGCCGGCCGGGATCACATCCTGAAGAAGGGCGCCCAGCCGCAGCGTCGAGAGGGGGGTGAAGGGCGAGGGCTTCAGGACGATGGCATTGCCGGCCAGCAGCGCCGGCGCGATCTTCCACACCGCCGAGATGACCGGATAGTTCCACGGCGCGATGCCGGCGACCACCCCGAGGGGGCGGCGATGGACCGAGATGTGCTGGGCGTCGTCGTCGCGGATCACTTCGACGGGCAGCTCGATGCCGGCGGTGTGTTCGAACCAGCGCGCCGCGCCCATCACTTCGCCTATCGCCTTGGGCAGTGGACGCCCCTGCTCGCGGCAGATGAGCCGACCGATCTCTTCCGCGTGCGCCCGCAGCTTTTGCGCGCAGGCGAGCAGCACCTGGCGGCGACGGGAAATGTCCCGCGACCACGGGACGAAGGCGCGCGCCGCCGCGTCGATCGCCTCGTCCAGCTGGGTCGGGCTGCAATCGGGCGCCGAGGCGAAGGCCTCGCCGGTGGCCGGATCGATGACATCGAATGAATCGCTCGCACCGGCCAGGCGCCCGGCGATCAGCATTGCCTCACTCATTCCGCTCGTTCATCCCGTGACAGATAGGGGCCGTTCATAGGAAAACATAGTCATGATGAACATATGTTCGCAATAGCTAATTTATCGGCGATGCGCTCTCTCGGGCCGCCAGCCAGCGGCGGCTGGCTGGCGGTGCGCGATCCGCCACCCGCCGGGTCGCGGCGCCGCCGCCCGGCGTTCAGAGGCGCGCCATGCCGACCGTCTGGCCTCTCACGCGTCGGCCGGCGGGGCCGGCGCCGCGAAAATCCCGCTCCGTCGCAGTGAGGCGCAATGTATCTATTGCGAACTTTTATTCATTATGCGAACTTAATGGCCCTTGGGACCGCGCCTGTGAGCGCTTTCCGCTGCCCTGTGGTGCCTCCCGCGCCGCGGGTGAGGGGATCTCCACAGGGGCAGCCGGAGCGGCCACTGGCCGCCGCCCCTCGCGCATGTTCGAACATTCGTTCGGCATTTGCACGTTTCATTGAAGCGATCCTGGATCGCGGACGGATGTGAGGAATCCAGCGCTATGATGAGCCGAGAGCAGAATGACCTGATCACCCGGACAGGGCCCCAGGATCCCGCCGGCAAGCTGATGCGCATGTACTGGCAGCCTGCCGCGCTGATCGAGGAGCTGCAGGGCGAGCGGCCGATCCGCCCGGTCAGGCTGCTCGGCGAGAACTTCGTGCTGTTCCGCGACGAGGCGGGGCGCTACGGCCTGATCGACCGCGACTGCCCGCATCGCGGCGCCGACCTCGCCTTCGGGCGGCTGGAGAATGGCGGCCTGCGCTGCGCCTTCCATGGCTGGCTGTTCGACGTCGAGGGCAGCTGCCTGGAAACACCGGCCGAGCCCGCCAATTCCAGGCTCTGCGCCGGCATCCGGCAGCGCGCCTATCCCGTTGTCGAGAAGAGCGGGGTACTCTGGGCCTATCTCGGCGAAGGCACGCCCCCGGCCTTTCCCGAGATCGACTGCTTCACCGCCCCCGGCACCCACACCTTCGCCTTCAAGGGCATGATGAACTGCAACTGGCTGCAGGCGCTGGAAGTCGGCATCGACCCGGCGCACGCCTCCTTCCTGCATCGCTTTTTTCACGACGAGGATCCTTCGGTGTCCTATGGCAAGCAGTTCCGTGCCTCTTCCGCCGATAGCGACCTGCCGATGACCAGGATCCTGCGCGAATACGACCGGCCGATCATCAATGTCGAGAAGACCGAATATGGCCTGCGTCTGATCGCGCTGCGCCAGATCGATGAGGAACGCACCCATGTGCGGGTGACCAATCAGCTGTTTCCGCACGGCTTCGTCATTCCGATGAGCGCGGAAATGACGATCACCCAGTGGCACGTGCCGATCGACGACGAAAATTGCTACTGGTACGCGATCTTCACCAGCTTCTCGGCGCCGGTCGACAAGCAGAAGATGCGCGACCAGCGCCTCGAACTCTACGCGCTGCCGGACTACGTCTCGCGCCGCAACAAGGCGAATGACTACGGCTTCGATCCGCACGAGCAGGCGAACGAGACCTATACGGGGATGGGCCTCGACATCAACGTGCATGACCAGTGGGCGGTGGAATCGATGGGCGCCATCCAGGACCGCACGCGCGAGCATCTCGGCCAGTCGGACAAGGCCATCATCCAGTATCGCCGCCTGCTGCGGCAGGAGATCGAGAAAGCGGTGTCGGGTTCCGCCCCGCCGCTGCTGGTCCTCGACGGGGCGCACGCGCGCAGCATTCAGGGCCCGGCGACGATGGACGGCATCGGCCCCACCGCCGGCTGGGAAATTTACTGGATGGAGGTCGACGTGAAGCGTCGCCGGGGCGCGCCATGGGCCGCGCCGGTGCCGGCGGAAATCGCCGCCAGGGTTCCCCACCTCTCCGCGGCCCAGTGACGGCCGGCATGCCTACCAGGGAAACGATATCGTGACCTTTGTTGAACGCCACGGGCTTCAGAGCGTGGAGCGTCGGGACGCCGCCCGGCGTGTCGCCGACATCGTCCGGAGCCAGAAGCTTGAACTGGTCCGTCTGTCCTTTCCGGACCAGCACGGCATCCTGCGGGGCAAGACGCTCGTTGCCGCGGAGGCCCTGAAAGCGCTCGACGACGGGTGCACCCTGACGACATCGATGTTCGCCAAGGACACCTCGCACCGCTCGGTGTTCCCGGTCTTCTCGGCGAATGGCGGCTTCGGCATGCCGGAGATGCAGGGCGCGGCGGACGCGCTGATGATTCCCGATCCCGGCAGCTTCCGGGTTCTCCCCTGGGCCGAGAAAACTGGCTGGCTGCTGTGCGACGCCTATTTCCAGAACGGCCAGCCAGTGCCCTTCGCCACCCGCCATCTCTATCGCAAGGTCCTGCAGGACCTTGCCGCGCGCGGTTACGACTTCGTGGCCGGGCTGGAAGTGGAATTCCATGTCTTCAAGCTCGACGACACCCGCATGCGGCCGGCCGACGCCGGACAGCCGGGCGAGCCGCCATCGGTCAGCCTGCTCTCGCACGGCTACCAGTATCTGACCGAGCAGCGCTTCGACCAGATCGCCCCGGTGCTGGACATCATCCGCCGCGATGTACAGGCGATGGATCTGCCGCTGCGGTCGGTGGAAATCGAGTTCGGTCCCAGCCAGTGCGAATTCACCTTCCAGCCGACGGTGGGCCTGCTGCCGGCCGATCTCATGGTGCTGTTCCGCAGCGCGGTGAAGCAGATCTGTCACCGCCATGGCTATCACGCCACCTTCATGTGCCGTCCGAAGATCGCGAACGTAGTGTCCTCGGGCTGGCATCTACACCAGTCGCTGGTGGAGCGCGCCACCGGAGAGAACGCGTTCATGCCGCGTGAGGGCGGGACGTTGCTCTCGCCGGAGGGACAAGGCTATCTCGCCGGCCTGCTGGATCACGCGGAAGCGGCCGCGGTGTTCAGCACGCCGACCATCAATGGCTACAAGCGCTACCGCTCCTTCTCGCTGGCGCCGGACCGCGCGGTATGGGCGCGCGACAATCGCGGGGCGATGATCCGCGTGCTGGGCGGGCCCGGCGACCCCGGCACGCGGCTGGAGAACCGCGTCGGCGAGCCGGCCGCCAATCCCTATCTCTACATGGCATCGCAGATACTGGCCGGCATGGACGGCGTGACGCGCCGGCTCGACCCCGGCCCGTCGGCGGACGTGCCCTATGAAGCCTCGCGCCCACCCCTCCCGCGGACGCTGGCGCAGGCCGTCGCCGCGCTCGACGCGAACGCCTTCTTCCGCGAGGCCATGGGCGACACCTTCGTCGACTACTACGTGCACATCAAGAACGCGGAGATCGCCCGCTTCGATGCCGAGGTGTCGGATTGGGAACACCGGGAGTATTTCGAGATATTCTGACGAGATATGCGGCGAGCGGCGCCTTGCGCCGATGACATGCGTCGCCTCCCGTCGCAATGCCTCGCCTGGGCCTGGGCCGATCGGATGCTCACGAAAGACAAAGGTTTGTCCGCGATCCTCGATCGTGACATTGACGGATGGCTGGAAAGGCCGGAATCGACCCGGCGTCCGGTGCAGGCTCACGATGGAACGCTGAGGGGGGCACGAGGCATGCTTGACGACACTGCGACCGCTGACGACAGGCCCCGCGACTTCGTGGCGTCGCTGGAGCATGGGCTCAGCGTGCTCATGAGCTTCGACGCCGCCAATGCGAACATGAGCCTGTCCCAGGTTGCCGACCGTACCGGCATGTCCCGCGCCGGTGCCCGGCGCTACCTGCTGACCCTTGCCCATCTGGGCTTCATCGCGCGGACCGGGCGCTCCTTCCGGCTGACGCCGAAGGTCCTCAGCCTCGGCTATTCCTATCTCTCGGCCTTGCCGTTCTCGGCGTTCGCGATGCCGCTTCTGGAGGAAGCGAGCGCCGCCTCTGAGCAGACGGTGGCGCTGGCGGTGCGGGACGGCGCGGAATCGGTCTACACGGCTCGCGCCATTGCCCAGCGCGCGCTGGCCGTCACGGTGCCGGTGGGACGCCGCCTTCCGCTCATTTCCACATCGACCGGCCGGGCGATGCTCGCCTTCGATACGGCGGAGGCGATCGATCGATTGATCGAGAACGACCATCCCGTGCTGCTGACCGACAAGACGACGGTGGATCCGCAGCTTCTCCGGCGCGAGCTCGAACTGGTGCGTAGCCGCGGCTACGCGCTGGTCGAGCAGGAGGTCGAGGTGGGCGTGCGCTCGCTGGCGGTGCCGTTCTTCGACAGTCAGCAGAAGGTGGCGGGAGCGGTGACGGCGCTCACCAGCATGAGCGCGGTATCGACCCGCCAGCTGCTGTCGGACATCTTCCCGATCGTGCGCCATGTGGCGACGGAACTGGAATCGGCTCTCAAGGCCGGTCGCGGCGACATTCTCACCTGACGGTGACCGCGTTGCCGGCGCGGACCGAACTCCGGCTGGCTGCCGTCTGGATCTTCCATTGTCACGAAGACAGGAAAGCCACGCCTTCCGCATGGAACTGAACCGCTCCGGATTCACCGGAGGCCATTTAGTTTACGTCATGCCGCCATTGTCCGTCGTCAGATGATTTGAGATTGTTTCGGAATCTCGGGGACGGAGGTTCTGGCTCATCTGGGTTAGAGGTTATGCGGCCTGCAGGTGATGCTGCAAGCGCCTTTGCTGGATGGTCTGGCGCTTGATCCTTTCGCGTTCGGTGAGGATGGCCTGCCCGCGTTTGAAGTAGACATCGGCGGGCGTGAGATTGCCGAGGCTTTCGTGAGATCGGGCATGGTTGTAATGCTCGACGAAGGCGGCGACCTGCCGTTCGAGATCGCCGGGCAGATAGTAATTTTCGAGCAGGATGCGGTTCTTCAGGGTCTGGTGCCAGCGCTCGATCTTACCCTGCGTCTGAGGGTGACATGGCGCGCCGCGAACATGTTTCATGCCCTTGCCGTCGAGCCAGGTGGCAAGGTCGGCTGAGATGTATGAGGCGCCGTTATCGCTCAACAGTCTCGGCCGATGTGCGACCGTGATCTGGTCGAGCCCCGATGCCGCCAACGCCAGATCGAGCGTGGCGGTGACGTCGTCAGTGCGCATCGTGGCGCAGAGCTTCCAGGCGACGATGAAGCGGGAGAAGTCGTCGAGCACGGTCGAGAGATAATACCAGCCCCAGCCCGTGATCTTCAGGTAGGTGAAGTCGGTCTGCCAGAGCTGGTTGGGCGCCGTCGTCTTGTCCTTGAACTCGGACGCCGCCTTGATGACGATGTAAGCCGGGCTGGTGATCAGATCATGCGCTTTCAGCAGCCGATACACCGATGCTTCCGAGACGAAGTAGCGCTTTTCGTCGGTGAAGCGCACCGCCAGCTCGCGTGGGCTCAGCTCCGTCTCGCGCAGCGCCAGCTCGATGATCTCGGCCCGGATCGGGTCGGGAATCCGGTTCCAGACACGATCCGGCCGCGAGCGATGATCGGCGAGCGCCTCAACCCCGCCGGTGAGATAGCGGTCGTACCAGCGATAGAACGTGGCGCGCGGGATGCCGAGCTTGTCCAAGGTGCGCCGCGCCGGCAGATGCGATCCCTCGACCAGCCGAATGATCTCGGCCTTTTCGGAGGCAGGATACCTCATGTGTCGTCCTCCCCATCCGCGAGCATGCTTTTTTAAGCAGGCGGTTTTCCAGGGTGAGATCGGCCACGGCCTCCTTCAGCGCCTGCGCCTCGCGGCGCAGTTCCTTCACCTCGTCCGACGTCGCGGCGCGGGCCGTGTCACCGGCGAGCCGGCGCTTGCCGGCGTCGAGGAACTCCTTCGACCAGCCGTAATACATCGACGAGGCGATCCCCTCGCGCCGGCACAGCTCGGCGATGCTCTCCTCGCCGCGCACGCCTTCCAGAACGATGCGGATCTTTTCTTCAGCCGAGAACTGCCGCCGCGTCGCTCGGCGGATATCCTTCACGACCTGCTCTGCCGGCGCTTTCTCCGGCCCGGATTTCTGTCTCATCTGCCCTCCATAATGGCTGCGATGATCCAGAAATCCTCCCTTCCCGAAAACCCCTAAACTGTCTCAAGAGCGCTGACGCCGGACAGTTGTCGTGCTGGGACCGGTGGTCTATCTCGTCATCAACTTTTACCTTCTCGGCTCGTCCGGCTGCTGAAACGCCGGCTCAGGATTCCGGCCATGCGTTCACTTGCGGGCGCTGACCGATGATCGCCTCTTACCAAAACAGGAACATCCGATGTCTGGCATCACCTATTTCGACCTCGACAATTTGCCCGCTCCACGTGAAGGCAGCCCTCTGCCGGAGCGGCGCGTCGAGGGCGATCCGAGCTTTCGCACCTGGGACCTCGCATGCACGGCTGATGGCCGTGTCACGGCGGGCATCTGGGAGGTCACGCCCGGCGCCTTCCGCTCCATCAAGGGCGCGACCTGGGAGTTCTGTTCGATAATCTCGGGCGTCTCCGAACTGATCGAGGACGGCAAGCCACCGCGCCGGATTGCGGCCGGCGACAGCTTCGTCATGCATCCCGGCTTCGAAGGCACCTGGCGCGTCCTCGAGACCACGACCAAGCTGTGGGTCACGAAGGACTGAACCATGGCCGCGCTCTATCTCTCCGAACCGGTCGTCGCCGCCGTTTCTGAACTGATAGTGTGGATGCCCGCTCCAGCGGGCACGTATTGTGTCGGGGCAGCGCGGTGTTGTCGCTTTAAGGGGAGGAGCACATGCCAGATGTTCATGTCCTTGCGATCGACCTGGCCAAGCGGAGTTTCCAGGTTTGCGGCACGTATCGGGGCAGGGCGGGGCGGTTCTGTTCAACCGAACGGTGTCCCGCGCGAGGCTGTTTCAGCTGTTGAGCGCGCGGCCGCCCTGCGTCGTGGCGATCGAAGCCTGCGCAACGAGCCACTATTGGGACCGGACTGTTCAATGCCTCGGACACGACGTGCGGCTGTTTCTGCCGATCTACGTGAAGCGCTTTGTAAAGCGGCAGAACAACGATGCCGCTGACGCGATCGCCGAAGCTGACCCCCTCAACTCTAGGCTCAGGACTCATTGATTACCGAGCCAGAAGATGACGGTAGCGGCGATGCAGATGGCTGAGAAGAAGGTGTGGGCGCATCGGTCGTAGCGTGTGGCGATGCGCCTCCAGTCCTTGAGCTTGGCGAACAGGTTCTCGACCTTGTGCCGCTGCCGGTAGAGGATTTTGTCGTAGGGATAAGGCCGCTTGCGGCTGCGGGATGAGGGAATGCAGGGTGTGATGCCCTTGGCGGCCAGTGCCTCGCGGAACCAGGCGCTGTCGTAGCCCCGGTCGGCGATCAGGCATCTCGCCGGCGGCAAGGCATCGAGGACGAGGCGTGCACCGTTGTGGTCGCTCATCTGGCCCTCCGATAGCACCATGATGATCGGCCGGCCTTCGCCGTCGCAGACGGTGTGGAGCTTTGAGTTCAGGCCACCTTTGGTGCGCCCGATACGTCGGGGAACATCCCCTTTTTTAAGAGGCTCGCCGCCGTGCGATGAGCCTTGAGGTGGGTGGCATCGATCATGACCCGTTCGGGTCGGGGCCCTTCGCCCGCGAGGCTGGCGAAGATGCGGTTGAACACGCCCAGCCGGCTCCAGCGGATGAAGCGGCTGAGAGCTGGCTCGGTTTGTCTGAACAGTTCATGGTCAGTCGTTAGGTGGATTTCGGCCCTGGTTATGCCGCAACCGGGATTGGCTGCAGCGCGTTGAAGTAGGCCTGATCGGGCGTCTGCCGTTCCAGGCTCTGGTGAGGCCTTGTGCCGTTGTAGAAGGCCAGGTATCGGCCGATCGAGGCGCGGGCCTCGGACACGCTGGCATAGGCGCGCAGGTAGACCTCCTCGTATTTGACCGATTTCCAGATGCGCTCGACGAAGACGTTGTCGCGCCAGGCGCCCTTGCCATCCATGCTGATCCTGATGCCCGCGCCGATCAGCAGGGCGGTGAACTCGCGGCTGGTGAACTGCGAGCCCTGATCCGTATTGAAGATGTCGGGCTTGCCGAAGCGCGCCATCGCCTCCTCGACGGCCTCGACGCAGAAGGCGACGCCCCTCGTGATCGAGAGCCGCCAGGCCAGAACCTTGCGGCTGAACCAGTCGACGACGGCCGTCAGATAGACGAAGCCCCGCGCCATCGGGATGTAGGTGATGTCGATCGCCCTGACCGGATTGGGTCGCGTCACCGGCAGCTTGCGCAAGAGATAGGGGAAGATCTTGTGCCCCGGCGCCGGCTTTGACGTGTTCGGTCGGCGATAGAGCGCCTCGATCCCCATGCGCTTCATCAGCGTGGCGACGTGGAGACGCCCAGCGACATGCCCCTCGGCCAGCAGCAGACCTTGCAGCATGCGGCTGCCGGCGAAGGGGTATTCCAGATGCAGCACGTCGATCGCGCGCATCAAGGCCAGATCGGCGGCAGGAACCGCGCGGGGCAGATAATAGACGCTGCCCCGGCTGATCCCGAGCACTTTCGCCTGCCGGCTCAGTGGCAGATCGTGTGCGCGGTCGATCATCGCTTTGCGCTCGGAAGGCCGGCCTTGCCGAGCGCGTCGGACAAAAATCGTTCTCCGGCGTCAGCTCCCCAATCTTCGCATGAAGCGTCTTCACGTCGATCACGGGCGCGGTGGCTTCCGACTTCGCCTCGGACCCAAAGACGCCGGCAACCCCGTCAAGAAGCTGGCTGCGCCATTACGTGATCTGGTTGGGGTGGACGTCGAACTGCTGCGCCAGGTCAGCCAGCGTCTTCTCGCCCTTGATCGCCGCCAGCGCGACCTTCGCCTTGAAAGCCGGGCTGTGGTTCCGGCGCACACCTCTCGTCATATCCGCTCCTGTTCACGGCAATCATGCCGCGTTCAGGCCGAAAAGCCACCTACGCCCGGTGTCCAGATTTCCCGAGCCAGATCTCGATCAATCAAATGCCGGGAATGAACACTTAGGGCTCGGACCCATAAAATGGTTGGCTTCGTTTGCCCGGTGTGATTCACGGCTTCCGGGAGGAAGCGCGGATGAATCGGGATCGTTTCTGGCTCACGGATGCGCAGTTCACTCGGATCGCGCCGCATCTGCCGACGGATACGCGCGGCAAGCCGCGTGTTGACGACCGCCGCGTGATCAGCGGCATCGTCCACGTCCTGAAATCCGGCGGACGTTGGATCGACGCGCCGCCGGACTACGGGCCACGCAAGACGCTCTACAATCGTTATGTCCGCTGGGCCGCCAAGGGCGTCTGGGTCGATCTCTTCCATGCTCTGGCAAGCGCTGGAGGTCCCCCGGTCCAGGTGCTCATCGACTCCTCTGCCGTGAAGGCGCACCGCTCGGCCTCGGGCGGAAAAGGGGGGAGCGCAACCAAGCCATCGGCCGCTCACGCGGCGGGCGCACGACCAAGATCCACGCGCTGACTGATCGCAAGTGCAGGCCCATCGCCTTCCTGCTCACCGGAGGCCAAGTCGCCGATTGCACGGCGGGGTCGGTCCTGCTCAAGCAGATGCCCGCCGCCCGCATCCTCCACGGCGACAAGGGCTACGACAGCAACGCCATCCGTCGTCAGGTCGAGGAGAACGGCACGATGCCCAACATCCCGCCCAAGGCCAACAGGCGCTGGAAAAACTGCTTCTCCCCTGCGCTCTATCGCAACCGAAACGCCATCGAGCGCATGTTCTGCCGCCTCAAGGACTTCCGTCGCATCGCCACCCGATACGACCGCAACGCCGTCAACTTCCTCGCTGCCGTCTGCATCGCGGCAACCGTCAGCTACTGGTTATGAGTCTCGACCCTAGATAGGCGCCACGCCGCTTGACGGTGCCCGTCGTCGTGTGACCGTTGCTTGTCATAGCCGTCGGAAGAAAGAACGTCGCCGTTTCCGAAGGATCAATGACCTTCCCGCCGGCGCGCTTCCAAGCGGTCGCGATCGTGCTGGCGTGACGACGTAAAGGTAGGTCCTGCCAATGCGGATGCAACGCACGCCGTCAAGCTCGATGGCGCCGTCAAAGACCTATGGGGCTGAAGCTGAGAGCTCACGCGAGCGTCGTTAGAGGACTGCAGCGTATCGAGCGCAGACATATCAAGGCGCGACCAGGCTGTGCGGCTCCCATTCGCTGCGCGGGATTTTCTCACCGAGGACGTGATCCAGGGACACGATATCGAGCCCGTCCGGCGTGGTCTGGCATATGTAGGACAAATGATACCAGGAGCCCTTGCTTCTCACGGCGGCACCTGGCGCACGGACGGCGACACCGGCCACTTTCACCTCGGCGAAGGCGTAGGCAACGAGTTCGTCTGGGCTCATGTCAGGATGTTGGCGCCGCACGTCCCCCATGGCCCGCGCATCGCATCTCTGTTCCCCGCGAAAGCTCGGATCGATGTGCGCCATCTCCCGGGCGATCTCCTGCCTATGGGGATGGGGATCGGCGCCCGTAGCGGTCTTGGCATGCGCCGCCGGCACCAGCGCCGCCGTGCAGTAAAGGACAATGGCGGTCGTCAGTCTCATATCGCCTCGCGAATTATGCGATCGGCCGCTCGCTAATCCGGGATTGAGGCGGAAGCGCGTCTGCCGGCCACCATCCGTCGACGGGGGATCATGCGATCCCGGCCCTGTGCTCCTCGTCGATGGAGCGCGTATCGCCGGTGGCGATGATGGTTCGGGTTGCGTCGATCGAGGCGTAGATCCAGAGGATCTTCATGGTCTCGGTCGCCGACATGTTGATGAATCGATGGGGCAGCCCGGCGGGAATCCAGGTGATATCCCCGGCTTTCAGTCCGTGACGGACGCCATCTATCTCGGCAACCGCGTTGCCCTCCAGCAGCATCACGCTCTCCTCGCAATTATGGCTATGCAAGGGAATCGCTGCGCCCGGCTCGAAGAGGGTGATGCCGTTGATGAAGCCGGTCGCTCCGACCTTGCGGGTCACAAGCGGGATTGTCCGCGCGCCACCCCCACGCGCTCGCGCGGGGATCTCGTCGGGGCGCAGGATCGCCGGGCGCGGCCTTTCAGGTTGGGCATCGCTCATTGCTGGGTTCCTCGGTTCACTCGGCATTCTCGACTTTGGCAGGCCCCGTCGCAGGGCCGATCCACAGCGTCTTCACGTTGACGAATTCCTTTATCCCGTAAATGCCGAGTTCGCGGCCATATCCAGACTTCTTGATGCCGCCGAAGGGCAGGCGCGGATCGGATGCCACCATGCCGTTGATAAAGACTGCGCCGGCATCGATCCGGCGGGCAAGCGAGCGGGCCCGGGCAAGGTCCTTCGTCCATAGGGCCGCGCCGAGGCCGAATTCGGTGGCATTGGCCAGCCGGACAGCCTCGGTCGCATCCTTGACGCGGATGACAGCCGCGACCGGACCGAAGGTCTCCTCGTCGAAGGCCGCCATGCCCGGCATCACATGGTCCAGAACAGTGGGCGGATAGAAGAATCCGGGACCGTCGATGGGTGCACCGCCGGCCTTTAAGGTGGCGCCGGCGGCGATCGTGCGCATCACCTGGTCATGCAGGCCGGCACGCAAATTGGCGCGTGCCATCGGGCCGATATGGGTGTCGCGCTCCCTGGGGTCGCCGATCTTCAGCTTTCCGACGCCGGCGACGAAAGCGGAGACGAAACGGTCGGCGACGGTCTCTTCCACGATGAAGCGCTTGGCGTTGACGCAGCTCTGTCCCACATTGACGAAGCGGGCCTTCACGGCCACCTCGGCCGCGGCCTCGACATCGGCATCGCCGAGCACAATGAAGGGGTCCGAACCGCCGAGTTCCAATACCTGCTTCTTCAGAGCCCTGCCGGCCTGAGCGGCGACGATCGCGCCGACCTCGGTGGATCCCGTGAGGGTGACCGCCGCGATGCGATCATCGGCGATGATGCCGGCAACCCGTTCGGGCTCGATGAGCAAGGTGCGGAACAAGCCTTCGGGACAGCCGGCGGCGCGCATGATCTCCTCGATGGCGAGAGCGCAGGCCGGGACGTTGTTGGCATGCTTGAGAATGGCGCCATTGCCTGCAGCAAAGGCCGGGGCGGCGAAACGGAAGAACTGCCAGAAGGGATAGTTCCACGGCATGATGGCCAGCACGACGCCGAGAGGATCGAACACGATCGCGCTTTCGGTGGCATTGGTGGCGATCGATTCGTCGGCGAGATAGCGCGGCGCCATGACGGCGTAGAAATCGCAGTTCCACGCGCACTTCTCGATCTCGGCTTCCGATTCCGGGAGAGGCTTGCCCATCTCCTCGGTCACCAGCGCCGCATAGCGATCCTTGTCGACTCTCAGGATGCGCGCCATCGAGCGGAGCAGTACGACGCGCTCCCCGATGGGCGTGCGCCGCCAGCCCTCCTGCGCCACCGCGGCACCGGCGAGGGCGGCCTCGATGTCGGCAAGCGTGTGGAGATCGAACCGCGCGATCGGCGCGCCGGTCGTGGGGTTGAGGGAAACGATCATGACAACACGTGCCTTTCGGGCGGCGAGGAGCTGAATGTTTCAGGCGGTGTCATTGACGCGCTCATCCGCCCGCGGCCGGCCGGCCGGATCGCGCTCGGCGCCGGCCATCATTTCGAGAGGACGAACTCGGTCACGCTCGCCATGTCGTTGCCGAACCACGCGCGAATGCCGGCGCGACGAGAGCCCAGATACCGGGTCGTACCGTTCTCGAGGATCATGGGCAGATCGTGCCCCGGCACCAGCACGGTTCCCGGACGCCGACGCCATATCTCCCAGATCATCTCGATCGACCGGCGGCTCACCGCAGCGTCATAGGTCATGTCGGTATCGCCGGAGACCAGTTCGGCACGGTTCTTCGCGGCATCGCCGGTGAAGATGAAATCACGATGCTCGGTCCGCCAGTGGAAGATCAGGCATCCCGGTGTATGGCCCGGCGCGACATGCGCGGTCATGCCGGGAAACACCTCCGCACCGTCGGTGATCTTCTCGCAGCTCGGCCAGTCGTCGAGTGCGCGCACATAGAGCTCGGGCACCGGTGTCTCGCCCCATGGCTCGTTCAGCGCCCACGAGATCTCATCGGCACCGATGACGATCCGGGCGTGGCGGAACAGCGTCCAGTTGACCGAGTGGTCGTAATGGGAATGCGTGAGCAACAGGTCCGTCACATCCGCGGGAACCAGGTTGCGCTCGCGAAGCTGTTCCAGGATCAGCTTGCGCATGCCGAAATTGCCGGCATCGACGAGCGCCAGCCGGCCGCCGGACCGGATCATCGCCACCGTGCTCCAGCCCATCCCGCCATGGCACATCGACTTGCCGGGAAAGCCGCAGATCATAACGTCGAGAGGCCCACCGGCCAGCTCGGGGGCCTCGCTCAGCTCACTCATCGGATGCTCCTGCCGGAAAGCCGTAAAGACGGGCTGGGTTCGACACCAGGATCTGTTCGATCAGCGATGAATCCGGGATGGCGTCCCACAGGACCCTCAGCGCCAGGGCGTCGTCCATATCGGCGAAGGGTTCGATTTGCTTCGCGTTCTGGCGCGAGGAACGGCCACCCCCCGTATGCGGCCAATCCGAACCCCACAGCAGGGCCTGAGGATTGGCGGCCATCAGTTCCCGAATGAAGGGAATGATCGCCGGGACGTTGTGCGGCCCCGTCAGGCGCTCGATGGCGGACATCTTCACCACCACGTGCCCCTTTCGCACAAGCGCGAGCAGCGTTTGGAACGCCGTGACGGCAAGACCCGCCGTTGGATCAACGAGAGCGAAATGGTCGACCACGAGTGGAACCGGCAGGCGCTCGATGCGAGACGCAAGCGCCTCGATGACCGGTAGCCGCGTCAGCACCTGCACATGCCAGTTCGAACCGGCGAGCTGCCTGGCGTTCTCGTCGAGCACGGCCCAGACGTGGTCAGGGTCGTGAACGCCGTGGGTTGCCGCATTCACGCGAACACCGCGAACGCCAGCCCGATCCAGGTCCTCGAGTTCGGCATCGCTGATACGGCCGTCAAGGACCGCGATCGCCCGAGCGCGGGGCCCGAGCCGCGCCAGCCCGGCGAGCAGGCGCGCATTGTCGGTGCCATAGACGCTCGGCTGGATCAGCACGACGCGATCGATGCCGAGCCGCTTGTGCATTGCGTCCAGCTGATACTCGGTCGCGTCGCCGGGCGTGTAGACGCGCTGAGCCGCAAAAGGATAGCTCTGCGCCGGTCCGAAGAGATGCACGTGGCAGTCGCACGCCCCCCGTGGAATCGTGTGACGAAACTGTTCTGTCATGCCACACATGTCCCCGGCAGGTGGCCGCCCGCGGCGGGGCGGCGATAAAGCAGGTTTTCTGAGGAAGCGACGTTCTGAGGCGCCCGATCAAGGCTTCTTCGTTTCCTTGCCGAGGATCACGATCCAGCGGTCGACGTCTGCATTGACGATCGCCTGCATGGCGGCGGCGCCCTGCTCCTTGGCGGTCGGCGTCCGGGCACCAATGTCGACGAGACGCTTCTGAACGGCGGGATCGGCGAGCGACGTGGCGATTGCGCCTTCCAGCTTGCTCAGGATTTCCGGGGGCGTTCCCTTTGGAGCATAGAGCCCGGTCCATGTCTCCGACTTGAATTCGGGCAGCCCCGCCTCCGTCGAGGTCGGCACGTCCGGTATCACCGGCGACCGTTGATCGGCGGCGACGACGAGCGCCCGGGTAAGGCCCCCGTTCACCTGCCCGCTGACAGAGGCCACCAGATCGCACGACCCGTCGAGATTGCCTGACATGATGTCGTTGATCGTCTGCCCGAACCCCTGATAGGCGACATAGGTCGGCTTTACCCCAATGAGCTGGAAGAATTGCACGCAGGTAATGTGCGAGGCCGCCCCGATCCCGGAATGTCCAAACTTGAGGCCAGGCCCCTTCTCCTTGGCGTATGCGATGAACTCCGCGAGATTCTTGGCCGGAAAATCGTTGCGCACGAAGATGATGTTGGGGGTCACCGATACCAGTCCCAGATAGGCGAAATCCGTCTTCGGGTTGTGCGGAAGCTTTGGGTTAATGGCGACCGCCGCCGCATGGGTTCCCAGATGCCCGAGCCCGATCGTATAGCCATCGGGTGCCGCGTTCTTGCCGCGTGTCGATCCCGTCGCTCCGCCAGCGCCCGGAATGTTCTCGACAATCACGTTCTGGCCGAGCTGCTTGCTGAGGGATTCGGCCATGATCCGGCCGGTCGTGTCGGCAGCCCCCCCCGCCGCGAAGGGGACGATCAGAGTGATCGGACGCTCAGGATAGCCTTGGGCCCACAAGGAGCCTGTCGCAATTACCGTCAGAACAGCGGCAATGGCTGTGGGCATGCCCATTCGGCAGAATCTATTTTTCATGACACCCTCCCGTAAGTGCGCTCGTTCTGTCTGGCGTGAGCGCCGGAAGCCGCGGGGCACCGGCCAGCCGCGACTTTCTCTCCCGGCAAAATAGTGAATAAAATTGTACTTAGCAATCTACAAAACCATTCTGATAGTTTTGACATGGCCAATTGGCACGTAGGGCGGGTGCCATGACGTCGACAGAATGCCAGACATTCGGAGACCAGAACGCGAATTGTAGGCACCGCAACCGGAGCAGAAGGCGCGATACTTGGTCGCTCGCGTGGCGTCCGCGATGAATCTGAAGCCGCTCGCCGAAACGGCCCTTGACTTTAATTTGGCTTTATATCAATCAATAGCCAATCGAGTTGGCCTTCTACGGTCAAGTCATTTCGTTTGTCCCGAACTACGCCATGTCGGGACGGCTGCTCCAGATGGAAGCGGCCGGAATACGCCAGAGTGCGGCATCCATTGGCAACGCCATGGATCGTCGGCGGCCTTCACCTGCCGACCTAGACTTTGCCTATCGTGCCATTCGGTCCAGGAGAGATCGATGAGAACAAATATGGGAACGGAAACGCCATCGGCCGTCAGATCCCCTTCTGACCTTGCAGGAAGCCTCTTCCTGTTCTTCGTGGCCGGAATTGCTCTTTGGCAAGCCGATGGACTGACCTTTGGCACATTGGAGGCGGTCGGACCCGGCTTCATGCCGATCTCGCTCGCCGTCCTCCTGGCCGGCCTCGCGGCTCTTCTTTTCGTCTCCTCGTTGCGACGAAATGGTGAAGCGCTTGCAGCTTGGTCCTTGCGCCCACTGGTTTTCGTATTGGGTGCATTCATTGTCTTCGGCTTGGCTCTGCGTCCCCTGGGCCTGTCGGTCGCGGGGCCTCTGGCGGTGATACTCGCCGGTTTCGCCAGCAACGAAACACGCTTCTTCGAGACGGCCGCGTTCGGCATTGCCATGACGGCAGCGTGTATCGGCCTGTTCAAATATGCGCTGAACCTGCCAATCCCGCTGGCACCCTGGCTCCTAGGTTATTGAGGCCGGCCGATGGATATCTTCTCGAATCTCAGCCTCGGCTTCACCGTCGCGCTGTCGATGCAGAACCTCATGCTCTGCTTCATCGGCTGCCTTGTCGGTACGTTGATCGGCGTCCTGCCGGGCGTGGGTCCCATCGCGACCATCGCCATGCTTTTGCCGCTGACCTTCAAGGTCGATCCTACGGGCGCCCTGATCATGCTCGCAGGCATCTATTACGGCGCGCAATATGGTGGCTCGACCACCGCCATCCTGATCAACATTCCCGGCGAGGCGACCTCCGTCGTCACGGCGCTCGACGGGCATGCGATGGCAAAGAAGGGGCGGGCAGGCGTTGCACTCGGCATCGCCGCCATCGGCTCCTTCATTGCCGGGACCATTGCCACGCTCGCGATCGCGCTCCTCGGCAAGCCATTGACGGGGCTCGCCCTGCTGTTCGGGCCGGCCGAGTATTTCGCGCTCATGATCCTTGGTCTTGCCCTTGCGGTTGCGCTTGCACGCGGGCCGGCACTCAAAGCGATCATCATGATCGTTCTCGGCGTGCTGCTCTCAACCGTCGGTACCGACCTCGACACCGGCGAGGAGCGCCTGACGCTGGGGCTGGTCGGCTTGAGCGACGGCATCGATTTCGCCACCATCGCGATGGGGATCTTCGGGCTTGCCGAGATCCTCAAGAACATCGAGGCGCCTGAAGCCCGGGATGTCGTCAAGGGCTCGATCGGTCGGCTTCTGCCTTCCTGGCTGGATTTCCGGCGGGCGCTGAAACCCGTGCTGCGCGGAACCTTGCTCGGCTCCGGGCTCGGCATTCTTCCCGGAAACGGCGCCGTCATCGCCCCCTTCGCCTCCTACACGCTGGAAAAGAAGCTCAGCAAGAACCCCTCCGAGTTCGGAAACGGCGCCATCGAGGGTGTGGCGGGGCCGGAGTCGGCGAACAATGCGGCGGCTCAGACCGCGTTCATCCCGCTGCTCACCCTGGGCATACCTCCGAATGCCGTCATGGCCCTCATGATCGGCGCCATGACGATCCATGGCATCATTCCAGGCCCGCTCGTCATGACGAAGAGCCCAGATCTGTTCTGGGGAATGATCGCGTCGATGTGGATCGGCAACCTGATGCTGGTCGTCATCAACCTGCCGCTGATCGGCATATGGGTACGGCTGCTCAAAGTCCCGTACCGCCTCATGTATCCGGCGATCCTGCTGTTCTGCGCGATCGGCATCTATTCGATCAACAACAACCCTGGTGATGTCTATGTAACGGCATTCTTCGGTCTGCTTGGCTATCTGTTCTACAAGCTGGGCTTTGAGCCGGCGCCGATGCTCCTGGGGTTTGTCCTCGGCAAGTTGCTGGAACAAAAGCTGCGACAGGCCCTCACCCTCGCCGACGGCGACATGCTGGCAGTGATCGGACGCCCGACGGCCGCGGTTTTCCTGGTCGCCGCCCTTATCGTAATCGCGGTCTCGCTCTCTCCGACGATAACGCGGAAGCGTGATGAGGTTCTCGCCGAGTAATCGATCGACCCGCGCGGCCCGGGATCAGGGAGCCAGGCCGTAGGCTGACAGCGCCGCGTCGATCGTGCCGTCTTCCTTGAGGGTCTTCATCAATCGCTCCGTCGCGGCAAGCGCGGCGGGGCGGCCCCGCGGGACGATCACCGCCGTTTCGGCCTTGTGGAAGTGGCCGGAGACCATGGCGGCACCTTCGACCGTCCCAAGCAATGACTGGATGGATTCGCGGCCGAGCGCGATGGCATCGACCTCCCTGGCTACGAACAAGGCGACGGCCTCGTCGAGCGCAACCACCGATCTGGGCACGATATTCGTCAGGCTTCGCACGGCGCTGCGAAGCGTCGCGGTTCCCTCCACGCCGACGACGCGCACCGAAGGGCTGTCCACATCCGCAACATTGGCCAGCCCCATGCCGGCTCGAACGAGATAGGTGCTCACGCCGGCATAGTAGGCCGGCCCGACGCCAACCCGCCGTCGGCGCTCGTCGTCAATCGGCACGAAGGACAGCGACCACGACCCGTCCGTCGCGTGGCTGATAATCTGGCCCGAGCTGTCGAATTCCACAAGGTTCAGGTCGAGGCCGCAGCGTTGCGCGATGGCCTCGGCCAGGATCACGGTCGGGCCCTCGGGACGGCCGCCATCGGTGCGGCGCCGGGTCCACACCGCCGAAACGGCTTGCCCCACGGCGATGCCGACATCCAGCCGGCCGCGTGGGGCGAGTTCGTGACGCTCCAGATCGGAAAGGCGGACGGATGAATATGGCATCTACAGTTCCTTGAGGATGAAAACCCGGCGCGCCGTCGGCGCGTCTCACGCCGGCGCGAAGACCGCCGCCTCGCTTTCGTGCGTCACCATGGGCGGAGCGGCGAAATAAGCTCCCACGAGCCCCCTCCATTCCTGGAAGTCGTCCGACGCGCGAAAATCGACCATGTGATTCTCGACTGTCTCCCACTTGACCCTCAGTCGATACAGGTTCGGCGTCTCGATCACCTTCTGAAGGGACAGCCCATGGCATCCCTTGGCGCGCAGGAACAGCGGCGCTGCCATTGCCACTCCCTTTTCGAAAGCATGTTCGTCGCCAGGCCTGATGGTGAGTTCGGCTACTTCCATGATCATGACGGGGCTCCCCAGGAAATGATGTCATCCGTGCGCAGACAGCCAGACCGGCACGGTCACTGCACTTGTGTTCTCACCAAGTGCAGTTGCCGGCAAATGTCCAGATAAATGGGTAGGCCGCCGGTCGAAGATAATCTCTCTACCCCAAGCACCGCGCGATGATGAAGAGGCGTGGAAAGCGGAGCAGTACGGTGCCATTTTCGTGCGCCGGGTAATGCCGTGCGATGGAAGCTCGGTATCGCTCAAGGTATTCGGCGCGCTCCTCCGGCGAGAGCGGGTCGATATAGGGCTTCAGACCCGTGCTCTTGAACCACTCCACGATCGCCGCCGCGCCGGCCATCTCATGCACATAGGTCGTCGACCAGATGTCGATCGAGCAGCCGCTAGCACGAAGCCAGCGATAATAGTCGTCGAAGCTGCCGATCTCGGCCTTGGCTGCATTGGCGGCGCGAAGGCGATCAGCCCAAGGCCCGCCTTCCGCGACCTCCCGCATGGCGACATGCGAGGGTTCCGCCAGATTGTCGGGCATCTGCACCGCAAGGCACCCGCCGGGCGTCAGTGCCCGCACCAGTCGCGCAAAAAGACGCTCATGCTCGGGAACCCATTGCAACACCGCGTTCGCGAACAGGAGGTCATAGGACCGCTTAGGTTGCCAGATCGCGATATCGGCCTGATCGAAGCTCATGTGCGGGAGGCGCTCACGCGCCTTGGCGAGCATGCTCGCCGAACTATCCATTCCCTCTACGACCGCCCTGGGATAGCGGTGGACGAGAAGCTCGGTGCTGTTGCCGGGGCCGCATCCGATGTCGAGGCAGGCGCGCGGTTCGTTCAGCGGCACGCGGGCGAGCAGATCGAACGCCGGCCGTGTCCGCTCATCCTCGAACTTGAGATACTGCCCGGGGTTCCAGTCCTGCACCCGCGTCGTCATCGCCCGCCACCTTCGAACTCGATCCCCAACCCGCGCCGGCACCCGTCGCGTCAAAAGGTGCCGAACACGCGCTTCAACTCGTCCACCTGGTCGGCATCGAGCAGGCGGGTCCGCTGGCCCCGGAGTGAGACCAGGAGCTTGGCTGTTTCCTCGAGTTCCTCGGCAGCATAGACCGCCGCGTGAAGATCTGTCGCGGATACGACCGGTCCGTGATTGGCGAGCAGCATGGCGGCATAGCGGCCGCCAAGCTCACGAATGAGATCTCCGGCCTTCGGCTCGCCCGGCCGCACATAGGGCACCAGCGGGACCTGCCCGACCCGCATCACGACATAAGGCGTCAGCGGTGGGATGCAGTCCTGGGGATCGACATCCGACAGGCAGGAAAGCGCGGTCGCGAATGTCGAGTGCAGGTGGACGACGGCACCGGTCGCCGGCCGGGTTTCGTAGAAGGCGCGATGAAGAAAGATCTCCTTCGACGGAGGATCACCGGCTATATGCCGGCCGTCCCGATCAAGCTTGGAGATGCGGGCGGGGTCGATAAAGCCGAGGCACGAATTGGTCGGCGTGATCAGAAGACCGTCCTCCACCGCCGCGCTGATATTGCCTGCCGAGCCGACGGAGAAGCCGCGCTCGAACAGTGAGCGGGACAGAAGCGCAATATCCTCGCGCAGCCTTGACTCGTTCATGCCGAACCTCCCAGCTTGGCAAGCGCCTTGGTGAAGAAATCGGGGGCGCCGAAATTGCCCGACTTGAGAGCAAGCCCCAGCGGATGCTTACCGTCGCACACCAGCACGGGCACGCCGGGATCGATCTCGGGCCCGATCTCGAGGGCGCCGAGGCCGAGGGCGGAGACCACCGCACCCGATGTCTCGCCGCCCGCCACCACCAGCCGCTTCGTACCGGAAGCAACGAGCGTGCGCGCCGTCTGCGCGAACAGGGCGTCGAGGGCCGCCGCCAGGCGCTCGCGTCCATGCTTCTCCTGCAGACGGGCGACCTGCTCCGGCGGGGCCGAGGAATAGACCAGAGGCGCCTGCCCCTCGCGTGCCTGGATGAACGTAGCGAGCGTGTCCGGCGTCACCGTACCGTCCAGCACATCCTCCACATCCACATTCAGGACCGGATGAGAGGTTGCATGCCATTCGATCTGCTGACGCGTCGCCCCCGAACAGCTTCCGGCGAGGATCGCCTCCGGGCCGTCGATCCCGGAGAAAGCCGACGGCGTCGGCGACATCAGCCCCTGATCGCGAAAATTCGCCGGTAACGCCAGCGCAATACCGGAGCCGCCGGTAATCAGCGGGGCGTCGCGGCATGCCCGGCCGATGATTTCGAGGTCGTCGTCGCTCAGCGCATCGACGATGACCAGCGTCTCGTCGCGCGCCACCGCCGCGTCCAGTGCCGCCCGCAGAACCGATGCACCGGCATGGACCTGCGGCCACGCGACCTGACCAACCTCGCCCGTGGTTTGACGGCGGAGCCAACGCCGGATGTCCGGGTCCGTCATCGGATTGAGCGGGTGATGCTGCAGGCCGGATTCGCTCAACAACCGATCGTGGACGAAGAGGTGGCCCTGATAGACGGTACGACCAACCGTCGGAAAGGCCGGGCACGCCACCACGCCCTTAACGCCGAGCGCTTGTGCCAGCGCCTCGGCAACGGGGCCGATATTGCCGGCCGGTGTCGAATCGAAGGTGGAACAGTATTTGAAGACGAATTGCCGGCATCCCTGCGCCTGAAGCCAGGCGAGGGCTTTCAGCGAGACGGCCACGGCCTCATTGGCTGGTATGGAGCGGCTCTTGAGCGAAATGACGCCGGCTTCGATCTGCTCGGAGGACGGCTCGTCGGGCACGCCCAGATACTGCGCGGTCCGCATCCCCCCCTGCCCGGGCAATCCCTTGGCTAGCGTATTGGCGATGTCGCTCGCACCGGTGAAGTCGTCTGCGATAACCCCGAGCAGCATGGTGCGTCTCCTTATGATCGAAACAGCCGGCGCAACTTCGCGACGGCGGCCTCCGGGCTGGTCAGGATGGGAACGCTGACGGCCGCGCGAACCGCGGCCGCGGCCGGGGCGGTTGAGAAATGCGCGAGCATGATGGCATCGAACCCGTTGATCGCCCGCGCCTGTTCGGCCACGAGCGCGTGGTGGGCGGGTGCATCTCCGGCGCGCAGCGCCGCCATCGCGCCCTCCGCGACAAAGCTGGTCAGACGGGCGGCCGATCCGAGGCGCTCGGCCTCTTCCGCGAACTCGGCCTCCATGCTGGCCTGGGCAGGTGCAAAGGTAACGATCATCGCCACCTTGCTGCCCTGGTCCATGGCGGCCTCGAACATGGCCTCGTTCGGTTTCAGCACCGGGATGTCGAGCAACCTCGCCGCCGTGGCGATGGCGCTTCCAAAGGCCGAGCAGGTGAAGAGGATGCCGTCGGCCCCGGTGGAGCGCGCATAGCGGGCGAGGCCGACGATCCGTTCCGTCAGTCCTTCCGATATCTCCCCTGCCCTGGCGAGATCGGGCGACAGACTATCGTCGAGAAGATTGAACGGCTCGGCATCGGGCCAGTCGCTGGCAAGAACCTTCTGGATCGGTTCAACGGCCACGGGAGTTGCGTGGATGAGGGCAATGCGCGGAGCCGCCGCCATGGGATGTTCGCCTCTGAGAAAAAGGGCGGCCGGCGCCTATGGTTTTGGCGCCGGCTGCCCAGTCAGGCCTGGGAGGAGGCCGGGAAGACCCAGACGCTTTCTGGGGGGAATTCGCACCACACCGCACCGGGGGAAAGCTTCCGCGTGCCGTGGGCCTTCACGTTGAAGCTTCCCCGACGCAGGCGATATTCCCAGCGATCGCCGAGATAGAGGCTGTCGTCGAGCTGCATCTCGATCCGGTGCGGTCCGGGCGAATCCGACACCGAAATCTGCTCGACACGGATCACAGCCTGCGCGCTCGCTGCCGGGGCAAGCCCCTGTAGTTCCCTGGCGGTGCCGTCGAGCGACCATCCCTCCCCGCCGATCGTCGCGCGGGTGCCGTCGAGCGTCGTCAGATTGCCCCGCGCGACGTTGTTCGCTCCGAGGAAGTCCGCGGCGTAGAAGCTGTTCGGGTTGGAATAGATATCGTGTGGAGGCCCCTCCTGCACGATGCGCCCGTCTTTCAGCAGCAGGATATGGTCCGCTGCCGCCAGCGCCTCGGTCTGGTCGTGGGTGACCAGGATCGCACAGATCTCCAGATCGAGGATCAGCTTGCGAATCCAATAGCGCGCCTCTTCGCGCAGCTTGGCGTCAAGGTTCGACAGCGGCTCGTCGAGCAACAGCACCCGCGGCTCGTACACCAGCGCGCGGCAGATCGCGACGCGCTGCTGCTGTCCGCCGGAGAGCTGGCTGGGATAGCGATCCGCCAGATGCCCGAGCCCCATGCGATCGAGAATGGTCTGCACCTTGACGCCGGCATCGGCGGCATTTACGCCGCGAAGCTTGAGGCCATAGCCGACATTCTCCTTGACCGTACGGTGCGGCCACAGCGCGTAGGACTGGAACACCAGCCCGATGTTGCGCTGTTCGGGCGCCAGGGCGATCTTCTTGTCGCTGTCGAGCGCGACCTTGTCGCCGATCCTGATATAGCCGAATTCGGGCTGTTCGAGCCCGGCAATGCAGCGCAGCAGCGTCGTCTTGCCGCTGCCCGAGGCCCCCAGCAGCGCGACGATGGCACCCCGGCTGGCGGTGAACGAGGCCCCCTTCAGGATCTGCAGGCCGCCCAGCCACTTCTGGACATTGTTGACGACGAGTTCAGTCATGGACCTTGGCTCCCAGGCGCAGCGCGAGGGTGAGACCTCCCGCGGTCAAGAGAATGCTGATGAAGGCGAGAGCAGCGATCGTATCCATGGCTCCGGTCTGCAGGAGCGAGACCATCAGGGAGCCGATCACCTCGGTACCGGAACTCATGAGATAGACGCCGGTGGCGTATTCGCGCAGGAAGATGATCATGATCAGCGCCCACGCGCCTACCAGCCCGGGCCGGACGATGGGAATGACGATGTCGCGCCAGGTCCTGCCCAGGGTCGCGCCCGTGGTCCGGGCAGCCTCCTCCAGTTCTGGACCGACCTGGATCAGCGTGCCCTGCAGCAGGCGCAGCCCATAGGACAGGCCGACGACGACGTAGGCGACGAACAGGCTGACCAGCGTCGGGCGCAGCGGCGTGAGCAGCGGCACGAACAGGAAAACCCAGAAGAAGGCGAGACCGATCACGAGCCCGGGAAGGGCGCGCGGCAGCAGCACGATGTAGTCGAGGACCGTGTTCGAAAGGCCGGTATTCCGGTGCCCCGCCAGGCCGACCAGCAGGTAGATCAGCACGGCGATGGCGCCGCCGACCACGGAGAGCAGCACGGTATTGAGGATTCCGCGGAACAGGCTGGGCACCGACATCAGGTTGTCGAAGTTGGCCAGCGTCAGGTGATCCATGAGATTGACGCCCTGGCCCCAGGCGTCGACGAAGGCGCGCAGCGTGATGCCACCGATCGGCAGCACGACGGCGACGAACAGCCAGAGGCCGATCAGCGACAAGGCGAGCACCTGTCCGCCGCGACCAAGCTTCAGCGACGTCGTGCGTCCTCCTTTGCCGCCGAGCGCCGCGTAACGTCGGCTGTGGCGCAGGATACGGCGCTGGAAATAAACCAGCGGCAGGGTGATGAGCACCAGCACCATCGCGACAACGGCCATGAGCTGGTAGGTAGGCACGCCGAACAGCGTGGTGAGCTTGTAGATATAGGTCGTCAGCACCATGATCCCGTTGGGATCACCGAGGACGAGCGGAATGCCGAACGTCTCGAATCCGAGCAGGATGTTGAGCGACGCCGCGAAGACGAGAGCGGGCAGCACCATCGGCAAGGTCACGTCCCGCGACACGCGCCAGATGCCGGCGCCTGTGGAGCGCGCGGCCTCCTCAAGGTCAGACGGCAGATTCCGCATGGCCGACGATACATACAGATAGACATGCGGCACATGGCTGAGACCGGCGATAGCGATGAGGCCGCCGAGGGAATAGAGATTCCACGGCACGAAGCCGATCGTCTCGCGAAAGAAGATCGACACGAAGCCGGAAGGGCCGATCGCCACCGTGTAGCCGAACGCCAGGACGATCGACGAGATGAACATCGGCATCAGGACCAGGATCTCAAGCAGCTTCTTGGCCTTGATGTCGGTCCGGGTCAGCAGGAAGGCCAGGATCGAGCCGAGCGGCACCGCGACGGCGACCATGCCGAACGCGAAGAGGACCGTCGTGCCCAATGCTTCGTAGAAGGATGGATCGCTCAGGATATAGCGATAGGCATCCAGGCTGAGCTGGCTTCGCGGACTGAAGAACGGCCCGTCGAGAAAGCTCTGGTAGACAATGAGGCCGACCGGGCCGAGCACCGCAATCGCCAGCGTTCCGATGACACCGATGCGGAAGGGGGCGGCGTCCAGCCTGCGGCGCAGATAGGGCGGACGGGCGGCTGGTTGAACCCAGGATCCCGAGGTCACAGCTGGGCTGTTGTCGACGTTCGTGGCCATGTTCACCAATCTCGCGAGAGAGGAAGCGCCGCGCGCGCAGGCGCGGCGCCAACGACGCAGGGCTCACGAGCCGGCGAGCGACGCTTTCCACTTCTTGAAGAATTCGACGCGAACCTGCGGCTTCATGTACTCAAGAAGGTCTTCGTCGAGGGCGATCGGCTTGAGATTGCCGCCCACGCGCTCGTTCAGCGTCGCCAGGTTGAAACCCTTGTCGGTGTCGGTGCGCACGGAGGGCAGGCCATTGGAGGCAAGGGCGTTCTGCCCGTCCCTCGATAGGGCAAAGTCGATGAAGAGCTTGGCCGCGTTGGGATGCGGCGCGCCCTTGGTAATCGCCAGCACGCGGGAGAAGGCGGGCGTGTAGTCGGTCCCGAAGGCAACCCCCAGATTAGGGCTCTGCTTGACCCAATCGAGCGCGTAGGAACCGATAATGTTGAACGCGAGGACATTCTCGCCCGAAACGACCGTCTCCTTCATCGAGCCGGAACTCGAATAGGTACGACCACCCGCGGCACCAAACGCCTTGGCCAGATCCCAGAAGGTGCTCGTGGCCCGCGCGTCGTTGGTGTGATGGAGGAAGCCCGAGCCGCTCTTCTCGGGATCGAAGGTCGCCACCTTGCCGCGCAGCGTATCGCGATTGTCGTTCAGGAATTTGATCAGGTCGGCGCGCGTCTTCGGGACTGACGCCTCGGGCAGCGCCTTGGTGTTGTAGATCATGCCGATCGGCTCGACGGTCGCCGCGTATAGCATGTCCTTGTAAGACGCCCATGCGGGCAGCGCCTTGGCTTCAGGCGAGACATACAAATCAATGTAATTATCTGTCGCGAGCGCCATCTGAAGATCCATGGCGGAACTCCACACGACATCAGCACCGACCTGGCCGGCGGCAGCCTCCGAGATCACGCGGTTATAGGTGCCGTTGGTTCCGAGATCGTTATACTCGATCTTTATGCCGGGATACTTGGCGCTGAACGCCTCCAGCAGGGCCTTGGCCTGCGCGCTGTCGGTGGAGGTGTAGATCGACACCGCCCCTTCCGCCTTGGCCGCCTTGACGAGATCCGCATAGCTGGACGGATAGCCTGCGGGAATCCCTCCGGCCCACGCACTGCCAAAGCTCGCGGCAGCCGTCAAAAGGCCAGCCGCCAACGCACGCATGATGGTCATACGCATTTTCTTTCCTCCCTGAATGACCGGCTGCCACAGGGGTGGCGGCCGGGCGAGTAGGCCGTATGGCGGCCCTGTATGTTTTGGACGCGGGGAGGACACCCTTGGCTTCCCTCCCACGCGTATATGGACTTTTTTATCTTAAAATCCAATTTGGCTCAAGCGAGAAACCGCCAGCCGAACGGCGGCGATCACGCCGCGCTCGTCGCTTTCTCGTCGCGTCCGATCACCGCGGCGACGCGGGCACCGAACGTGTCGGTATTGGTGGAGCCGCCCAGGTCGCGGGTGCGCGAGGCGGGATCCGCGAGCACCTCGTCGACCGCGCGTTCGATCTCGGCGCCGGCATTTTCCAGCGCCGGAATCTTGCGCTGCTCGCCGAGCCAGCTGAGCATCATCGCCGCCGACAGGATCATCGAAATCGGGTTGGCCTTGTTCTGGCCCTGGATGTCGGGCGCCGAACCATGCTGGGCCTGGGCGCAGACCAGGCCGGTCTCGGCATTGGCATTAATGGAGCCGGCAAGGCCAAGGCTTCCTGAAAGCTCGCTGGCAAGATCGGACAGGATGTCGGAATAGAAATTGGTCGAGACGATCACGTCATAACGCGAGGGATCGCGGACGAGATGCGCGGCCATGGCGTCGATGATCACATCATCGAGTTCCACGTCCGGGAACTCTTCATGCACCATCCGAACTTTTTCCAGAAAGAAACCGTCGGTAATGATGAAGTTGTTGGCCTTGTGAACCGCCGTCACCTTCTTGCGCCGCTTGCGCGCCAGGATGAAGGCGGCACGCGCGATGCGCTCGCAGGCATGGGCGGTGAGCTTGCGCACCGACAGCGCCACATCCGGGGTCGGCATGAACTCGCCGATGCCCTTGAACATATTGCGGTCGGGATAGAAGCCTTCGGTGGCCTCGCGCATGATCACGAGGTCCATTTCCTTGCCGCCGCGGCCGAGAAAGGCGCGCGAGCGGGCCGGACGGACATTGGCGTAGAGGTCGAGACCGACACGGAAACCGGCGGAGACGTTCGGTCCGCCCTTGTCGCGCGGGGGATAGTCCATGTGCGATTGCGGGCCGAGAATGATGCCGTCATAACCACGGGCCTTCTCGACGGTTTCCGGCCGCAGTGTCGTGCCGTATTTCTCCAGGCTGGCAAAGCCCACATCGTCATAGTCGAACGACAGGCCGAGGCCATAAATCCGGTCCGCCGCCGTCAGCACGGCCATCGTTGCCTCGGTGATCTCCGGGCCGATGCCATCTCCGGGCAACACAATAATCCGCATAGCGCTTCCTCCTCACGGCGGCCGCACGCGACACCGCGTGCCGGCTCTCATTCGCCACGAGAAGCATTATTGGCTTTTCATCTAATAAAAAGCAACATGGATTTTGCTACTCGGCAGCGGCAGGCTCCGCCCCGTTGCCGGGCAGGATGACGGGCGACTTGCGCGCCAGGGCGCCGCCGAGATGCCTGCGCATGAGATAGGAGGCCTCGAATACCTCTCCTTGTTCCAACAGCACCACGATCTCCAGATGTTCGGTGCACTGGGCGCGTAACCGGCTCCTGTCGAGTTGCGCGCGATATTCCAGCAGACGGCGCATGCGGTTCACCCGCACCAGCGCCTGGTGGAAGAACGGATTGCCGGACATTCGGATGAGCTCTTCGTGAAACAGCGAGCCATTGTGCAGCAGTCGTTCCGCCGGCTGCGTGGCAATATCCGAGGACAGCATGCCTTCCTGTATGGCGCGCTGCTCGGCCAGGATCCGCCGGTCCAGCCGGAAGGTCGGCTCCAGCATGGCCGCGGGTTCGATCAGCATGCGGAAGCGATAAATCTGCTCGAAAGCTTCCGGCGTCTTCGCGACCGGTAGAAAACGCCAGCCATAGCCGGGTTTGCGTTCGAGCCAGCCTTCGCGAACCGCGCGCATCAGCAGATCGGTGAGTTGCGATTTGGTCAGACGGTAGCGCTCGCGCAGGAACTGCTCGGTGACTTCCGCCGGAACCCGATCGGCTATCCAGTCGTCGGCCAGCCTCTGATAATCGTCGGACCCGTCAGGAAATTCAGCAAGCTCGTCGACGAGGGCACCTGGCGTTGCCTGAGGCAGATGCTTGGCGAAGAAGCCCCGATTGGCGTGCTGCTCCAATACGCCCCGCTCGGCCAGCACCTGCAGCGCTTCGCGAACCGGGGAACGCGAGACGCCAAACTGGTCGGCAAGCTTCTGCGTGCTGAGATGCTCTCCGACGGGAATGCGCCCACCCCGGATCCACTCCTTGATTTCGTCGGCAATACGCAGGGCGAGTGGGCTAGCGGCCATCTAAAATCACGCTCAAAGGGTTGAAGCGGGTCGACGTCGAAATTCAGTATGCCATCCTCACGCCCGGATCGAGTAGCCTGGATCGGTCCGAGGGCGGCACAACCCGCGCGCCCCGCCGCGTAGAGACGACGACATCAGGCGCACGACGCGCCCGTCTGCGGATTATATTGGATTTGCTTAATGAATCCAACCATCAGGAGCCGACGTACCGCTCTCCCGTCGCGCCACGCGTTTTAAGAAAAAGACATATATTACAAGATATTGCTGACGAACTGCGCTGCATTCTCCGAGCACGCGCGTTGCCAGTCGCTGTCGTACCCACGATTAATTTGGCTTTTTACGGGATAAAATGTAATTCTGTCGAGCGCGCGCCGAACCTCCCGCTTCACGGGGGCGACAACGCGATCCCGCGTGGCCGGGCGCCGTTGAGGGTATAGATTCGCATGGCACATGCCACTTGGTCCTTTGGCGGCCGCCGCTACGGTATCGTCGATCTGCGAGCGGCAGCCGGCGACGAACTGTCCCGGCTCCCCTATGTTCATCGCCTTCTGCTTGAGAATGTGCTGCGGACCGGGGCGGCCGATGCCGCGCGTGCCAGTGCCGCGATCATGGGCTGGCTGGAGACAGGGCGAAGCGACCAGGAAATTCCCTTTCTGCCAACCCGCGTGTTGATGCACGATACCACCTGCGGCCCGGCCCTCGTCGATATTGCCGGAATGCGCGCAGCGCTTGCCGAAGCAGGTGGAGACCCAAGCCGGCTCAATCCTGTCCTCCCGGTCGAGGTATCGACCGATCACTCCGTGGCCGTCGACGTGTTCGGCCAGCCGGAAGCGATGCAGCGCAACATGGAGCACGAATTGGAGCGCAACGCCGAGCGCTACCGCTTCATGAAATGGGCGACGAAGGCGCTTGCCGGCCTGCGGGTCCACCCACCCGGTACTGGTATCATGCACACGCTCAACCTGGAGCGGCTCGCCACCGTCGTGACCACATGGGAGCGCGACGGCGCGACCTGGGCGGTGCCCGACACGCTGATCGGTACGGACAGCCACACCCCGATGATCAACGGCATCGGGGTGCTCGGCTGGGGCGTTGGTGGGCTGGAGGCCGAGAGCGTCATGTTCGGCATGCCCGTCATGATGCGGGTACCCGATATTGTCGGCGTCCACCTCACGGGTGCGCTCCGGCCCGGCGTGCTCGGAACCGACCTCGCCCTGACGATCACGGAGCGTCTCAGGAAGATCGATCTCTCGGACCGCTTCGTCGAGTTCTGCGGCCCGGGCGTCTCGAACCTGACGGCGGGCGATCGCGCGGTGGTCGCCAACATGACCCCGGAGTTCGGCGCCAACACCGGATACTTTCCGATCGACGCCGAAACCCTGCGCTATCTGCGCGACACCGGGCGCTCGGAAGACCAGATGCGGCTGGTCGAAGCATATGCAAAGCATCAGGGCCTCTGGTTCGACCCCGCATCGACGCCTCGTTATACCGAAACTCTTCACATGGATCTCGGCGAGGTCGAGGTCAGCCTTGCCGGGCCGCGACGGCCACAGGACCGGATTTCGGCCGGCGCCACACAGGACGCCATGCGTCCGTTCTTCCCGCGCCCGACAGCCGCGCTGTCTGACCCGCTGCCCTCGAATGGCGCCGTCGCGATCGCGGCCATTACCAGTTGCACGAACACCTCCGATCGTCGCCTCGTCATTGCCGCGGGCCTGCTCGCCCGCAACGCCCGGCGTCTCGGTCTCAAACCCCCTGCATGGGTGAAGACCTCGCTTGCACCCGGCTCGCCAACGGCCGAGCTTTATCTGCGCAGGGCCGGACTGCTTGAGGATCTCGAAGCTCTCGGCTTCGGCATCGTCGGCTATGGGTGCACCACCTGTATTGGAAACTCGGGGCCGCTGACCCCGCAGATCGAAGACGCGATGGATGCACGCGGTATCGTTCCCGTCGCGGTGTTGTCGGGAAACCGGAACTTTCCCGGGCGGGTCCATCCGCGTCTCGAAGCCGGCTTCCTTGCCTCCCCACCGCTCGTGGTGGCGTTCGCACTCGCCGGCGACGTCAATCGCGACATCTGCGTCGACCCACTTGGCCGCTCGACCAGGGGTGATGAAGTTCGCCTTGCCGATATCTGGCCGGGCAGCCGCGATATCGAGGCCGCCCTGGTGGCCGCCGGTGCTCCTGGCGATTTTGAGCAGGCCTATGCGCAGGCCGAGGCCATCGAAAGCTGGAAGACCCTGGAAGCCCCGTCAAGCGCGCTGTTTCCCTGGGACAACGCGTCGACCTATATCCGCCGTCCTCCCTTCGCCGGTTTTGGTGCGGGCACGCGGCTCGGCTCCTATGAGGCCCATCCGCTCCTAGTGGTCGGCAACGACATCACCACGGACCACATCTCGCCCGCCGGACAGGTCCCGCCCGGCAGTGTGGCGGCCGATTATCTTGTGGCGCGCGGCGAGGACCGGCGCGACCTCAACGTGTTCGCCGCGCGTCGCGGCAATTGGGAAGTCATGGTTCGAGGTCTGTTCACCAATCGCAACGTTCGCAACCTGCTGGGGGAAGAGATAAGGCCGGGCTCCACGCTCCACGCCGGTTCGGACGAGGAAATGCCGCTTTGGCAGGCCGCGGAGCGCTACGCCGCCGAGGGGCGCTCGACTGTCATCATCGCCGGCGAACGATACGGCATGGGCTCCTCTCGTGACTGGGCAGCGAAGGGCGTTGCTTTGCTTGGCGTGCGTGCGGTGCTCGCGGCCGGCTTCGAGCGCATCCATCGCTCGAATCTCATCGGCATGGGGGTATTGCCTCTTCGTCTGCCGGCCGACGTGACGCCTCGCCAACTCGCTCTTGCGCCACGCGACCTCATCGTGATCGAAGCGCCGCTCGGCGCTGTTGCGCCGCGAAGCGAGATCGCCGTGAGGATTGTGAGAGCCAACGGTCAACTCGAGAGCTTCATCGCCCACGCAGCTATCGAGACCTCGCTGGAGGTAGAAATGCTCGCAGCCGGCGGTATCTTGCCTCTGATCCTACAATCGAAGCACGTCGCGCTGGCGTCGCCAACCGCCCCGATCCAGTCAAGATCTCGTTCCAATCTGGCATGAAAATCGGTTCCGTGAGAACATCAGATACGTTATATACATCTATATTTCGCAAATAATTCGAGGGTAGCCTCGAATACGTCATGGTTGATTCGTTGTCGCCAACTTGACTTCGAAAGGGTGTGAGGTGGCCAAGCCTCAAAAGCGGCTTATCAGGCTGTATCGACACAAGTCGGGATCCGTAGGGGCGAGAGCCGAGAAGGCGAGGTACGAGACGGCTGTCTGCATATCGGGTTGCCATGCGCCAGAACGACTTCAACTCGATCGGCGGCAAGACGAAGCTTCTCGGGATTAGGTCTCGGACCCATAAAGCGGTTGGCTTCGTTGGGCGGGTGTGATTCACGGCTTGCGGGAGGAGGCGCGGATGAATCGGGATCGCTTCTGGCTTACGGATGGGCAGTTCGCTCGGCTCGAGGCGCATCTGCCGACGGATACGCGCGGCAAGCCGCGTGTTGACGACCGCCGGGTGATCAGGGGCATCGTCCATGTTCTCAAGTCTGGCGGGCGCTGGATCGACGCGCCGCCCGACTACGGGCCACGCAAGACGCTCTACAACCGTTATGTCCGCTGGGCTGCCAAAGGCGTTTGGGTCGATCTCTTCCATGCTGGCGAGCGCCGGGGGCGCTGCGGCCCAGGTGCTTATCGATAGCTCCGCCGTGAAGGCGCACCGTTCAGCTTCTGGCGGAAAAGGGGGGAGCGCAACCAGGCCATCGGCCGCTCGCGCGGCGGGCGCACGACCAAGATCCACGCGCTGACGGATCGCGACTGCCGGCCCATTGCCTTCCTGCTCACAGGAGGTCAGGTGGCGGATTGCACGGCGGGATCGGACTTACTGAAGCAGATGCCGACCGTCCGAATCCTCCATGGTGACAAGGGCTACGACAGCAACGCCATCCGTCGCCAGGTCGAGGAGAGCGGCACCATGCCCAACATCCCGCCCAAAACCAACCGGCGCTGGAAGAACCGCTTCTCCCCCGTGCTCTATCGCAACCGAAATGCCATCGAGCGGATGTTCTGCCGCCTCAAGGATTTCCGCCGCGTCGCCACCCGATACGACCGCAACGCCGTCAACTTCCTCGCAGCCGTCTGCATCGCGGCCACCGTCAGTTACTGGTTATGAGTCCCGACCCTAGGAAGCGTGGGAACGGCTATTTGCGCAAATAGCTGATTCACGGTGCCCGAGCGGCTATGCCGCATCTCGCGGCGAAGCCAAACCAGTTGAGGGCGTTAGCGATCACGATGATTTTCCGCATGATCGCGGTCAGCGCGACCTTCTTCTCCTGCCCCGCAGCGATGAGATCCTTGTACTTTCGCTTGAGATCAGGATTGAAGCGCGCTGCGGCTATGGCGGGGAAGTAGAGCGCCTGACGCAAATGCGGCACGACCGCCTTGAATGCGTTCTTTGCCCTGCCATCCAGCTGGCCGATCTGGCGGCTGATCGCTCCTTCGGTCAGGGCGAGTCCGTCCGCCGCCCGCGCGAAGCTGCCGTAACGGGCGGCGACCTCGAAGGCCATGAGCGCGGAATGACTGGCAATCTTGTGGGGCATGCGCGTCTCCCTGGCGGCGGCGCGAAACGCGCGCACCCATCATGATCTTTAGTCACTCAAGAATGAGCGAATATCGCGACATGGCCCAAGATCGCGTGATTATCGTGATCAAACATCAACGAAAGACAAGCCCGTCGCCTCAAGCTGCCGGCTAATACCGACGCGCATTGATCAAAACCCATGTGCCCACTGACGCAGTCCGATGGACATGATGCGCCAGGGTTGGTCGACGAGGGTGTTCCAGGCGAA
>NZ_JAUSVR010000019.1 GCF_030814815.1 Ancylobacter amanitiformis
ACGCTCGCTCAGCAGGAACAAATCACCCATGCCAGCCTCCTCAAGGGAGACTGTGAATCACAACTCAAGGCAGATTAATAGGTCCTGAGCCTAGAGCTTTTGCGGTGAATTCCGGTTCACCGGAAAAGCTCTAGGTTATTGTTCTGATGCATTTTCTTGACGCGAACCGGAATCCACTTCGCTCGAAAATGCTCTAGGCCGATGGACCTGCCGGCGATCGGTCCGCTTCACTCCTTCAGCGTCGCCAGCAGGGCATCGCCGATGCGGCTGCTGCGGCGCTGGCGGTGGCGCAGCACGTGAAAATGCCGCTCGGGCAGCAGGAACGGCACATGCCGCAGCAGCCCCGCCTCCAGGCTGGCGGCGGCGACCGAGGCGGAGAGCGCGGTGGCGCCGAGACCGGCCTCGACCGCGGCGCGGACCGCCTCGTTGGAGGGCAGCGCCAGGGCGACCCGCAGATCGCCCATCGAGAGCCGGTGCCCGGCCAGCGCCTGCTCGAAGGCCGAGCGCGTGCCCGAGCCCTCCTCGCGCAGCACCCAATCGCTCTCGACGAGACGTTCCGGGGCGAGGGCCGGCGCGCCGGCCCATGGATGATCCGGCCCGACCAGCAGCACCAGCTGGTCGCGCGCGACCGGCCGGCTGGCAAGATGCTCGCTCTCGACGATGCCTTCGACGAAGCCGAGTTCCACCGCGCCGCTCTCGACGGCTTCCGCGACCTGCGCGGTGTTGCCGACGCTGAGGCGGATCTCGATGCCGGGATGGGCGCGGTGAAACGCCACGAGGTGGCGCGGCAGCCAATAGGAGGCGATGGTCTGGCTGGCATGGACGGCCAGCGTGCCGCGCTGCAGCGTGCCGAACGCGCTCAGGGCCCGCTCGGCATGGGCCACCTCGGCAAGGATGGCGCGGGCATCGACCAGCAGCCCGCGACCGGCCTCGGTCAGTTCCACCCGCCGGCCGACGCGGTTGAACAGGCGGGTATCGTGGCGGGTCTCCAGCGCGGCGATGGCATGGCTGGCCGCCGACTGGGCGAGATTGAGCGACCGGGCCGCCTGCGTGACATGCTGGCGTTCCGCGACAGCGACGAAGATGCGCAACTGCTCAAGGGTCATCCAGGTCTCATAAACGATCCATATATCAGATTATATCGAGACATATCATCTATTGGAATGATTGTGAGCCGACGCCTAGCTTCCACCTCGCCGATCCCTGGATCGGCCGTGGCGCCCGGCGCGGAACCGGTGCGAGGAGGTATCTTCATGGCCCATGCCCACACCCCCGTTGAACCGGCGGCCGTAGCCGGGATGACGTCGCTCACCCGCATCGTGCGCAACTTCACGCCCAACTGGTTCACCGTGACCATGGGAACGGGTGCGCTCGCGCTGGTGCTGAACCAGTTGCCCATCGAGGTGCCCGGGCTGCATGCGGTGGCGTGCGGGCTGTGGATGCTGAATATCGGCCTGTTCGCCGGCTTCAGCCTGCTCTACCTCGCGCGCTGGGTGCTGTTTCCCGAGGAGGCGGCGCGGATCTTCCACCATCCCGTCATGTCGATGTTCTTCGGCGCGATCCCGATGGGGCTGGCGACCATCGTCAACGGTTTCCTCGCCTTCGGCCCGCCGCTGATCGGGCCGCAGGCGCTGGCGATCGCCCATGGCCTGTGGTGGTGCGATGCCGCGCTCGCGGTGGCCTGCGGGCTGGTGATTCCCTACCTCATGTTCACCCGGCAGGAGCACAGCATCGAGACGATGACGGCGGTCTGGCTGCTGCCGGTCGTCGCCTGCGAGGTCGCCGCCGCCAGCGCCGGGCTGCTGGCGCCGCATCTGCCGGCCACGGAGGGCTTTCTCGTGCTCGTGCTCGGCTACGTGCTGTGGGCCTGCTCGGTTCCCCTCGCCATGAGCATACTGGTGCTGCTGGTGCTGCGTCTTGTCCTGCACAAGCTGCCGCCCCGCGACATGGGCGCCTCCGCCTGGCTGGCGCTCGGGCCGATCGGTACCGGCGCGCTGGGGCTGCTGCTGCTGGGGGACGACGCGCCGTCCATCTTCGCGGCGAACGGGCTCGCCAGCGTGGGCGAGGTGGCGCGCGGGCTCGGCATCATCGGCGGCATCCTGTTCTGGGGCTATGGCGCCTGGTGGCTGGCCCTCGCGGTGCTGAAGACGCAGCGCTATCTGCGCGAAGGGATGCCGTTCAATCTTGGCTGGTGGGGCTTCACCTTTCCGCTGGCGGTCTACACGCTGGCGACACTGGCGCTGGGACGCATGACCGGGCTGGGCCTGTTCACCGTGAGCGGCATCGGGCTCGCCGTCTGCCTCAGCACGTTCTGGGTCATCGTCGCCGCCCGCACGCTGCATGGTGCGTGGATGACGACGCTGTTCGTCGCGCCGTGCCTGAAGGGGCAGAACGCGGTCGCCCGTTTCGAGGCCGATACGGTGTGAGAGCGCGGCTATCAGGGCGGGTTCCGGTTCACGGGAAGATGGCGGCTTGAAACACCGAGAGCCCCGGCGGTGAATGGATGCTTCATCGCCGGGGCTCTTATGTCGTGTGTCGAATGCCGTGTATCCCGCGAGCGGGTCAGCCCGTCACTCCGCCGGCGCGCTGGCGGCGATGTCGGAGACGTCCTCCGGCAGCTTGCCGCCGAGCGCGGCCTGCAGCTGGGCGTGATCGAGCTCGCCCTCCCAGCGGGCGACGACGACCGTGGCGACGGCATTGCCGATGAAGTTGGTGACGGCGCGGCATTCGGACATGAAGCGATCAATGCCGAGGATCAGCGCCATGCCGGCCACCGGGACGGCAGGAACCACCGAGAGCGTCGCCGCCAGCGTGATGAAGCCGGCGCCGGTAATGCCGGCCGCGCCCTTGGAGCTGAGCATCGCCACCAGCAGCAGCAGGACCTGGTCGGCCAGCGACAGGTGGATGTCCATGGCCTGCGCGATGAACAGCGAGGCCAGCGTCATGTAGATGTTGGTGCCGTCGAGATTGAACGAGTAGCCGGTGGGAACCACCAGACCGACCACCGAGCGCTTGCAGCCGGCGGCTTCCAGCTTCTCCATCAGGCTCGGCAGCGCCGCTTCCGAGGAGGAGGTGCCGATCACCAGCAGGATCTCTTCCTTGATGTAGCGGATCAGCGCGAAGATCGAGAAGCCGTTATAGCGGCAGACCGCGCCCAGCACGCCGAGGATGAACACCGCCGCCGTGAGGTAGAAGGTGGCGATCAGCATGGCGAGATTGGCCACCGAGCCGATGCCGTATTTGCCGATGGTGAAGGCCATCGCGCCGAACGCGCCGATCGGCGCCGCCTTCATCAGGATGGCGACCAGCTTGAAGATGGGCGCCGAAAGCGCCTGCATGAAGTCCAGCACCGGCTGGGCGCGCTCGCCGACAATGGAGAGCGAGAGGCCGAACAGCACCGAGAAGAACAGCACCTGCAGGATGTCGCCTGAGGCGAAGGCGCCGACAATGGTGTCGGGAATGATGTTCTGCAGGAAACCGATGATGCTCGTCTCATGCGCCTTGGTGGCATAGGTCTGCACCGCCTTGGCATCGAGGCTGGCGGGATCGATATGCAGCCCGGTACCCGGCTGCACGACATTGCCGATGATGAGGCCGACGATGAGCGCGAGGGTGGAGAAGGTGAGGAAGTAGATCATCGCCTTGCCGGCGACGCGCCCCACCTTCTTCATGTCGCTCATGCCGGCAATGCCGGTGGCGACGGTGAGGAAGATCACCGGCGCGATGATCATCTTCACCAGCTTGATGAAGGCGTCGCCCAGCGGCTTCAGCGAGGCGCCGAAATCCGGCCAGCAATGGCCGATCAGGATGCCCGCGGCGATCGCCACCAGCACCTGGACATAGAGCTGCTGGTAGAACTTCTTGGGGCGAACGGGCACGCCCGTCACGGGCGCGGAAATCGTGGCCATGGCTTTCCTCCGAGGGACTGGTCGGCTTGTTTGTCTTGGCAAGATCGCGCCAGCCCTTCCGCAAGCCCTGTGCCAGGGCGCGTGACGTGCGATAAGTCATTGTACAAACAGGATTTAAGCGAGATGGCAGATCGATGTCATCGTGATGCCGTGCGGAACTCCGCACGGAAAATCATTGCCTCATGCGAAATTCCGCGCAATATGAACCATGGCTTTTGCGAGTTTCCCAGCCGAGACGCGTACCCCCGACCGGGCGGGGCGGCGCCTCTGGCTGGCCTTTGCGCTGGTCTCGGTGCTGGCCACCCTCGCGGCCTTCGTGGTGGCCGCCGATCTCGGCCGTAGCCACGCCATCGCCTCGGTGCGGGCGGCCGGGGGCAGCGCCTCCACCCTCGCCATTGCCGTTTTGCGGGGGGAACTGGAGAAACAACGCGCGCTGCCGCTGATCCTCGTGCGCGATCCCGATGTCGAGGCCGCGCTCGACGGGGCCGATACGCATGAACTCGATGCCAAGCTGGAGGATATCGCCCGCGAGACGCGCACGGCGGTGATCTACCTGCTCGACCGGTCGGGCCGGGCCATCGCCGCCAGCAACTGGCGCGAGCCGACCAGCTTCGTCGGCACCGACTATGCCTTCCGCGACTATTACCGCGAGGCGATGGCCCGCGGCAGCGCCGAGCAGTTCGCGCTGGGCACGGTCAGCAACCGGCCGGGGCTCTACATCACCCGGCGCGTCGACGGGCCGGAGGGAGCGCCGGAAGGAGCGCTGGGCGTCATCGTCGTCAAGGTCGAGTTCGACCGGGTGGAGGATGACTGGCGCGCGCTTGGCGGGCAGACCCTTGTCACCGACGGGCGTGGCGTGGTCCTGCTCTCCACCGTGCCCGCCTGGCGCTTTCATGTGGAGGAGCCGCTGGCGCCCGCGGCGGCGGCCGAGATGCGCCGCACGCTGCAATTCGGCGACGCGCCGCTGCGGCCTCTGCCCTTCACGCGGGAGGACGACATGGTCACGGTCACCGGTGCCGCGGCGGGGCGCTATCTGGTGACGCGCACCGGCGTGCCGACGACGGACTGGCAGCTGGATCTGCTGCTGCCGGTGGAGCGCGCCATTCGCAGCGAGCGGGGCGACCTGCAGGCCATCGCCGCGCTGGCGCTCATGCCCGCCATCGCGCTCGCCGGCTTCCTGCTGCGCCGGCGCCGGCAGGCCGCCGCGCAGCGCCGGGCCGACGCGCGCATCAAGGCCGAGCTTGAACTGCGCGTCGAGGAGCGCACCGCGGCGCTGGCCGGGGCCAATGCCCGGCTGGTCGAGGAAATCGCCGAGCACGGCCGGGCGCAGGAGCGCCTGTCCGATGCGCGCGAGGAACTGGGCAAGGCCAACCGGCTGGCCACGCTCGGCCAGGTCACGGCCGGCGTCGCCCATGAGATCAACCAGCCGCTCGCCGCCATCCGCACCTATGCCGAAAATGCCCGCGCCCTGCTGAAGCGGCGCGAGGATGCCGCGACCGACATGGCGCTGGACAAGGTGGTCGCGCTCACCGAGCGGATCGGCCTCATCACCGAGACGCTGCGCGGCTTCGCCCGCCGGGGCGACGGGGCGCTGGAGCCGGTGCGGGTGGCGGATGCGGTGGCCGGCGCCCTGATGATCCTCGACGCGCCGCTGCGCCAGGCCGGGCTGGTTCTCGCCGTGGAACCGGTGCCGCCGGGACTGAAGGTGATGGCGCGCCGGGTGGAACTGGAACAGGTGCTGGTCAACCTGATGCGCAACGCCATCGAGGCGCTGGGCACCGTGCCGCCCGCCGGCTCCGCCATCGATGCCCCACCGCTGCGTCTGTGCCTCGACGCCGGCGCGGACAGCGTCACCCTCACCGTGGCCGATCGCGGGCCGGGCATGACGGCGGCGGAGGTCGCGGCACTGTTTACCCCGTTCCGCTCCTCGAAGCCGAAGGGCCTCGGGCTCGGCCTCGTCATCTGCCACGACATTGTCAGCCGGTTCGGCGGCACGCTGGGAGCGGCCTGCCGCCCGGGCGAGGGCTGCGCTTTCACCATCGTTCTGAAGAGGGCCCCATGACCACGCGCCCGCCCGATCTCGCCGCCGCACATCTGGCCATTCCGGAGGTTGCCTTCGTCGACGACGATGCCGACCTGAGGGATGCCAATGTGCAGGCGCTGCAGCTGGCCGGCTTCCGGGCGACGCCCTATGGCGGCGGGGCGGCGCTGCTGGAGCGGATCGGCCCGGATTTTCCCGGCATCGTCGTCACCGATGTGCGCATGCCGGGCATGGATGGGATCGAGCTGTTCCGCCGCCTGAAGGCGATCGATGCCGATATTCCGGTGGTGCTGATCTCCGGCCATGCCGACGTCGCCATGGCGGTGGAGGCGATGAGCGAGGGCGCCTATGACTTCCTCGCCAAGCCCTATGCCGGTGCCCGCCTCATCGAAACGCTGCGCCGGGCCAGCGAGAAGCGCGCCCTCATTCTGGAGAACCGCCGGCTGCGCGCCATGGCGGGCGGCTCGGAGGAGGAGGGCGCGCTGATCGGGGTGACGCCGGCCATGGTGCGGCTGCGCCAGACCATCCGCGACCTCGCCGATATCGATGTCGACGTGCTGGTGCTCGGCGAGACCGGCAGCGGCAAGGATGTGGTGGCGAGCCTGCTGCACAAGCTCAGCCGCCGCCGCGCCAAGCCCTTCGTGGCGCTCAATTGCGGCGCGCTGCCCGACAGCGTCATCGAGAGCGAATTGTTCGGCTATGAGCCCGGCGCCTTCACCGGCGCGCAGAAGAAGCGGGTGGGGCGCATCGAACATTCCAGCGGCGGCACGCTGTTTCTCGACGAACTGGAGAGCATGCCCCTGACCGCGCAGGTCAAGCTGCTGCGGGTGCTGGAGACGCGCGAAATCGCCCCGCTCGGCTCGAACGATCTGCGGCGGGTCGATCTGCGCGTGGTCGCCGCGACCAAGATCGATCTCGGCGATCCGGCCGGGCGGGGCGATTTCCGCGAGGACCTGTATTACCGGCTGAACGTGGTGACGCTGCGCATCCCGCCGCTGCGCGAGCGCCGGCGCGATATCCCGCTGCTGTTCACCCATTTCCTCGCCCGCGCGGCCCAGAAATATGGCCGTTCGTCCCCCCGGCTCGACCGGGCGGTGGAGCGCCATCTGGTGGAAAATGACTGGACCGGCAATGTGCGCGAGCTCTTGCATTTCGCCGAGCGGGTGGCGCTGGGCCTGCCCGAACCGGCGCCGGCAAGCGCCATGGCGGCGGATGGAGAGCCCGCCAGCCTGCCGGAGCGGCTCGGCGCGATCGAGGCCAATCTCATCCGCGAGGCGCTGGAAGCCCATGGCGGCGACGTTCGCGCCACGGTGCAGGCGCTCGGCATTCCCCGCAAGACTTTCTACGACAAGCTGGCGCGCTACGGCATCGAGCGGGCCGCCTATGAGCGGGGGAAGTGAACGCCGGAGGAGGCATCCCGGCCCCTCCGGCGCTGTTCTGTCAGGTCACAGGCGCTCGACCAGCTCCGGCACCGCCTGGAACAGGTCGCCGACCAGGCCGTAATCGGCGATTTGGAAGATCGGCGCGTCCTCGTCCTTGTTGATGGCGACGATGAGCCTGGAATCCTTCATGCCGGCCAGATGCTGGATCGCCCCGGAAATGCCCACCGCGACATAGAGCGCGGGCGCCACCACCTTGCCGGTCTGGCCGACCTGCCGGTCGTTCGGGGCGTAGCCGGCATCCACCGCCGCGCGCGAGGCGCCGACCGCCGCGCCCAGCTTGTCGGCCAGCTGCTCGATGAGCGCGAAGTTCTCCTTCGACCCGACGCCGCGTCCGCCCGAGACCACGATGCCGGCGGAGGAGAGTTCCGGCCGGTCGGCGAGGCTGAGCCGGTCCTCCACCCAGTGCGAGGCGGCGGAGGTGGAAACCGTCACCTCGATCGGCTCGATGGGGGCGCCGCCGCCGCGCGGGGCGGGCGCGAAGGCGGCGGTGCGGATGGTGGCGACTTTGATGGAATCGGCCGAGCGCACGGTCTGGATGGCGTTGCCGGCATAGATCGGCCGCTCGAACGTGTCGGCATCCAGGATGGCGGTGACATCCGACAGGATCATCACGTCGAGCCGCCCGGCCACGCGCGGCAGGATGCTCTTCAGGCCGGCGGTGGCCGGCCCGATCACATGGGTGTAGCGCGCGGCCAGCGTGGCGATCAATTCCGCCATCGGCTCGGCGAGCTGGCGGCCCAGCACGGCGTGGTCGGCGACGAGCACGCGGGCGACGCCGGCGAAGCTGGCCGCCGCGCTGGCCGCCGCGCCGACGCCTTCGCCCGCGACGAGGATATCGACCGCGCCGAGCGTGGCGGCGGCGGCGAGCGCCTTGGCGGTGGCGTCAGCCTGCAGGTTGGCGCCGTTGATCTCGGCGATGAGAAGAACCGTCATGGTCAGAGCACTCCCGCTTCGTCCTTGAGCTTCGACACCAGCTCGGCGACCGAGCCAGCCTTGACCCCGCCCTTGCGGGCCGGCGGCTCCACGGTCTTCACCACGGTGAGCCGGGGCGCGATATCGAGGCCGAATTCGCCGGCCGGCCGGATGGCGAGCGGCTTCTTCTTCGCCTTCATGATGTTGGGCAGCGAGGCATAGCGCGGCTCGTTGAGCCGGAGGTCCACCGATATCACCGCCGGCAGGGCGACGCCGATGACCTGAAGGCCGCCATCGACCTCGCGCGTCACCTGCGCCGCGCCGGCCTCGATGCGGATCTCGCTGGCGAAGGTCGCCTGCGGCCAGTCGAGGATGGCCGCCAGCATCTGGCCGGTGGCGTTCATGTCATTGTCGATCGCCTGCTTGCCGCACAGCACGAGGCCGGCCGCTTCCTCCCGCGCGACGGCGGCGATGAGCTTGGCCACCGCCAGCGGCTCGACATCCTCGCCCGGCGCCGTCTCGACGAGGATGGCGCGATCCGCGCCCATGGCCAGCGCGGTGCGCAGCGTCTCCTGCGCCGGGGCGGCGCCGATCGACAGCGCGACCACTTCCGACGCCGCGCCCTTCTCCTTCAGGCGGATCGCTTCCTCGAGCGCGATCTCGTCGAACGGGTTCATCGACATCTTCACATTGGCCAGCTCGACCCCGCTGCCGTCGGGGCGCACGCGGATCTTCACGTTGTAGTCGACCACGCGCTTGACGGGCACGAGTATCTTCATGGCCTGACAATCCCAGGATGTGAAAACGGAGGTTTGCGAGAGAGAGTCATGGCGGGCCGCCGGCCGGCCGGTCGTCGCGAAAATGCCAGTCGCCGGTGCCCAGCGCCGGCCCGGCGCGGTCGAGCGCCAGCGGGCTGCGCGAGAAGACCAGCGGGGTGCGCAGGCCCGGAATGCCCTCGGGCCGGATCACCAGCCCCCGCGCGGCGAGCTGGGGCTCGCCGATCGCCTCCGCCACCGTGTTGATCGGCCCGCCGGGAACGCCGGCGTCTTCCAGCGCGGCGATGAGATCGGCGCGCGTGCGGGTGCTCGTGCGCTCGGTGATGCGGGCGGTGAGCGTCGCGCGGTTGCGCACCCGCTCGGGATTGGTCGCGTAGGCGGGGTCGACGGCCACGCCCTCCAGCCCCAGCACGCCGCACAGGGCGGCGAACTGCCGGTCATTGCCGCAGGCGATGATGAGATGGCCGTCGGCGGCGGGAAACACCTGGTAGGGCACGATATTGGGATGGGCGTTGCCCATGCGGTGGGGCACGGTGCCGCCCGCCAGATAGTTCATCGCCTGGTTGGCCAGCACCGCGACGCTGGTGTCGAGCAGCGACAGGTCGACCTGCTGGCCGCGCCCCGACACCGCCCGCTCCGCCAGCGCCGCCTGGATGCCGATGACGCCATAGAGGCCGGTGAAGATGTCGATCCAGGCGACACCCACTTTCTGCGGCTCGCCCGAGGGCTCGCCGGTCAGGTCCATGATGCCGCCCATGCCCTGGATCAGGAAATCGTAGCCCGGCTGGCGCGCGCGCGGGCCGTCCTGTCCGAAGCCGGTGACGGAGACGTAGACGAGGCGCGGATTGGCGCTTGCAAGGCTCGCATAGTCGAGGCCGAAGCGGGTGAGGCCGCCGACCTTGAAATTCTCGATGACGACGTCGGCCTCTCCGATCAGCGCCTTCACCCGGGCGAGGTCGTCCGGCTCGGTGAAATCGCACATGACCGAGGTCTTGCCGCGATTGGCGGCGTGGAAATAGGCGGCGACCGTCTCCGTGCCGCCGCGCCCGTTCGGCCGCTCGATGAAGGGCGGGCCCCAGGTCCGCGTGTCGTCGCCCTCGGGGCTTTCCACCTTGATCACCTGCGCGCCGAGATCAGCCAGGGTCTGGCCGATCCACGGGCCGGCCAGGATGCGGGCGAGTTCGACAACCTTCAGCCCGTGGAGCGGCGGCAGCGCGTTCGTCGTCACGTCTCGGCATCCTTATGCGAAGGGCGCGGTCAGAACGCCTGGATTCCGGTCTGCGCCCGCCCGAGAATCAGCGTGTGAATGTCGTGCGTGCCCTCGTAGGTGTTCACCGTTTCGAGGTTCTGCGCATGGCGCATCACGTGGAATTCCTCGCTGATGCCGTTGCCGCCGTGCATGTCGCGCGCGAGGCGGGCGATGTCCAGCGCCTTGCCGCAATTGTTGCGCTTGATGAGCGAGATCATCTCCGGCGCCATGCGTCCCTCGTCGAACAGGCGCCCGACGCGCAGCGCGGCCTGCAGCCCCAGCGCAATCTCGCTCTGCATGTCGGCGAGCTTCTTCTGCACCAGCTGGTTGGCGGCCAGCGGCCGGCCGAACTGCCGGCGGTCGAGCGTGTACTGGCGGGCGCGGTGCCAGCAATCCTCCGCCGCGCCCATCACCCCCCAGGCTATGCCGTAGCGGGCCCGGTTGAGGCAGCCGAACGGGCCCTTGAGCCCGGAGACATTGGGCAATAGCGCGCTTTCCGGCACCTCGACGCCGTCGAGCACGATCTCGCCGGTGAGCGAGGCGCGCAGCGAGAGCTTGCCGCCGATCTTCGGGGCCGAGAGCCCCTTGGTGCCCTTTTCGAGCACGAAGCCGCGGATCTCGTCGCCATGCGCGGCCGACTTCGCCCAGACGATGAACACATCGGCGAAGGGCGCGTTGGAAATCCACATCTTGGAGCCGGTCAGCCGGTAGCCGCCGTCTATCCTTTCGGCGCGCGTGCGCATGCCGCCGGGGTCGGAGCCGGCATCCGGCTCGGTGAGGCCGAAGCAGCCGATCCACTCGCCGCGCGCCAGCTTCGGCAGGTAGCGCGTGCGCTGCGCCTCGTCGCCATAGGCGTGGATCGGGTACATGACGAGCGAGGACTGCACGCTCATCATCGAGCGGTAGCCGGAATCCACCCGCTCCACCTCGCGCGCGACCAGCCCATAGGACACGTAACTCGCGCCCGCCCCGCCATAGGTCTCGGGCACGGTGATGCCGAGCAGGCCCAGTTCGCCCATCTCCGCGAAGATGGCGGGGTCGGTCTTCTCCTCGCGATAGGCCTCGATGATGCGCGGCAGCAGCTTTTCCTGCGCATAGGCCTGGGCGGTATCGCGGATCAGCCGCTCCTCCTCGCCGAGCTGGTCCTCGAAATGGAATGGATCGGCCCAGGCGAAGGGCGCGCGGCTGGAGGCGGCGGTGGCGGACATGAGGCTCTCGACGGTTCGCAGCCGGAGGGCTGCCAAAAGGCTTCATGTCGATATCAAATGGTTTAGACGCCGAATAACCCGTTTTTGGCGTAGGTTGATGCATGTTATGCATAAGCGATGTCCCGCCCGCGCCGCTTCACGCCCTCGATCAGCCTGCTCTCCGCCTTCGAGGCGGTATTGCGCACCGGCTCGACCGCCGCCGCGGCACGCGAGCTGAGCCTCTCGCAGGGAACGGTGAGCCGGCTGGTCAAGACGCTGGAGGAGCAGCTCGGCCGCGAGCTGTTCGACCGCAAGCGCCAGCGCCTCATCCCGACCGAGGCGGCGCGCAGCTATGGCCGCGATATCAGCCGCGCGCTCGACCTCATCCAGCGCGCCGGCATGGAACTGATCGCCAACCCGGAAGGCGGCGCGCTATCGCTGGCTATCCTGCCGGCCTTCGGCACGCGCTGGCTGGCGCCCCGGCTCGGCCGCTTCGCCGGCGCGCATCCCGGCATCGCCATCAACCTCGCCACACGGCTGAAGCGCTTCAATTTCGACGCCGAGGGTTTCGATGCCGCCATTCACTTCGGCACCGACGACTGGCGCGAGGCGGATCACATGAAGCTGTTCGACGAGAGGCTGACCGCCTGCATCGCGCCCAGCCTGTTCGCCACCCATCCGGTGCGGGCCATCGAGGACATGCGCGGCCTGCCGCTGTTGCAGCTGGAAACCCGGCCGACGGCCTGGAGGCGCTGGTTCGAGGTGCAGGGCGGCACCGCGCCGCAGGGGCGCGGCATGCTGTTCGACCAGTTCGCGCCGATGACGCAGGCGGCGATCGCCGGGCTCGGCGTCGCCCTGCTGCCGGAATATCTGGCCGATCCCGAACTGGCGGAGGGGCGGCTGATGCCGGTGCTGGAGCACCCGGTCGCCGGGACCGGCTCGTACTGGCTGGTCTGGCCGAGCGCCCGCGCCAACCACCCGCCGCTGGCCGCCTTTCGCAACTGGCTGGCGGGCGAGTTGAAGTCGCGCGAGGGGGAGGGAGGATGAGCCCTTCCGCGAGCGATCGCGCGCGCCGCGCTCACGAAGGGGCATTCGCCAATCGGGCGAGGGCATAGATAATGCGGCTTGCCGGGCCGGGGGCCATCGGCCGCGCTCATCTCGCGAGCGTCATCGGCGCCTTCGGCAGGCCATCTCGCACGTGAAGACCGCGCGGGAATTCCGCGCCTTTCGATCCTGCCGGCAATCGGGGAGACGCCAATGTTCCGGGCCATCATCATCACCAAGGACGCCGACCTCACCCGCGCGGATCTCACCGAGCTTGACGAGAGCGCCCTGCCGGACGCCGACGTCACTATCGCCGTCGATCATTCCACGTTGAACTACAAGGACGCGCTGGCCATTGCCGGCCGGGGGCCGGTGGTGCGGCGCTTTCCCATGGTTCCCGGCATCGATCTGGCCGGTACGGTGCTCGCCAGCCGCGCGCCCGGTGTTGCGCCGGGCCAGAAGGTGCTGGTGAACGGCTGGGGCCTGGGCAGGTGCATTGGGGCGGGCTGGCGGAGCGGGCGCGGGTGAAGGCGGAATGGCTCGTGCCGCTGCCGCCACGCTTCACCACGCGTCAGGCGATGTCCATCGGCACGGCCGGCTACACCGCCATGCTGTGCCTCATGGCGCTCGAACGCCATGGCGTGACGCCCGACCGCGGCGAGATCCTGGTGACGGGCGCGTCGGGCGGCGTCGGCAGCTTCGCGGTCGCCCTGCTCGCGGCGCGCGGCTACACGGTCGCCGCCGCGACCGGGCGGGCCGAGGAGGCCGGCTATCTCGCGCGCCTCGGCGCCGGCCGGATCGTCCCGCGCCGCGACCTGGAGGCGCCCGGCCGGCCGCTGGGCAAGGAGATGTGGGCGGGCGTCATCGACAGCGTCGGCGGCATCGTGCTGGCCAATGCCTGCGCCTCCACCCGCTATGGCGGCACGGTGGCGGCCTGCGGGCTGGCCTGCAGCATGGATCTTCCCCTTACCGTGGCGCCATTCATCCTGCGCGGGGTCACGCTCGCCGGGGTCGACAGCGTCTATTGCGATGCGGCGACGCGGCGAATCGCCTGGGACCGGCTGGCGGACGAACTGCCGGAAGGGGTGATCGAGCATATCGCCCATGTCGTGCCGCTCGACGCGGTGATCGACCTCGCCGGCGATCTGCTGGCGGGAACCATTCGCGGGCGGCGGGTGGTGGAGATCGGCACCGCCGCCACGCGCTAGGGCGGATCCGGGGCGCGGGCGGGGGCCCGGCATCGCCGGGCGAACTTGCGTTTTGCCGGGCGGCGCGCCAATAGACAATCGATGCCGGGTTGGCGTGGCCGCGGCGCCGCGCGCGCGATCCGGGGCGACAGGGCGTAGCAGCAGGCAGCAGCGGTGAGCGATCTCGACCACGAGGAGAGCGGTGCGGGCGCGGCGGCTGCGGCCTGGCGGATCGGCGTCCTGTTCTCCCGCAAGGGGCATATGCAGGTGCCCGAGACCGAGCATTTCCGCGGCACGGCGCTCGCCGTCGAGGAAATCAACCTGGCGGGCGGCGTGCGCGGCCGGCCGATCGAGCCGGTGTGCTACGATCCGGAATCGAGTTCCGAACTCTATCGCCGCTATGCCGAGCGCCTGCTGACCGAGGACGGCATCAGCACCATTTTCGGCTGCTGCGCCTCCTCCAGCCGCAAGGCGATTCTCGCCGCGGTGGAGCGCCGCAACGCGCTGCTCTGGTACCCCTCGCTCTATGAGGGCTTCGAATATTCACCGAACGTGATCTATACCGGCGCGGCGCCGAACCAGAACAGCCTGCAGCTCGCACGCTATCTCTTTGCCGGCTATGGGCGGCGTTTCTACCTTGTCGGCTCGGACTATATCTACCCGCGCGAATCCAACCGCATCATGCGCGATGTGGTCGGCCGCGAGGGCGGGGAGGTGGTGGCCGAGGCCTATGTGCCGGTCGCCCCGCACGAGGACCAGATCCGGCGCGTGGTGGAAGACATCCGCCGCAGGGCGCCGGACGTGGTGTTTTCCACGGTGGTGGGGACGGGCGGGCAGGCCTTCTACCGCATCTTCCGCGAGGCCGGGCTCGACCCGCGCACCATGCCGATCGCCAGCCTCACCATGGCGGAGGGCGAGGTGCTGGCCATCGGCCCGGAACTGTGCGCCGGCCACATCACCGCCGCGCCCTATTTCTCCACCCTCGACACGCCGGCGAACCATCGCTTCGTCGCGGCCTATCGCGCCCGTTTCGGCCGTGAGGCGCCGGTGACGATGTATGCCGAGGCCGCCTATTTCCAGATCCACGTCTTCGCCGATGCCCTGCGGCGGACCGGCTCGCTGGATACCCAGCGCCTCGTCGACGCCGCGCTGGGCACCGAATATGAGGCGCCGCAGGGCCGTATCCGCATCGACCCGGACAATAACCACACGCTGCTGCATGCGCGCATCGGCATGGTCAACGCGCACGGGACCTTTGACGTGGTGTGGGAGGCCAAGGCGCCGGTGAAGCCCGATCCCTACCTTGTCGACCATGTCCACGACCATGTCTAGAAGAGGTGGGGTGGGAATGAGTCCTGCGGGGGCGGTGGCGTGAACGCGGCGCTTATCCAGAACCTGCGCAACACGCGCATCGCCGTGGTTCACCCGCGCGACCAGGATGGCGATGATCTGGTGCGCCAGTTGCAGCGCATCGGCTGCCAGGTGCAGGTCGTGTGGCCGCCGCCCGCGCAATTGCCCCAGCCGCTCGACGCCGTGTTCTTCCTGCTCGACCGCGACACCCGCAGCTCGATGCCCTGGCGCATGGCGGATCTGAACATCGCGCACATCGCCATCGTCGACTACGAGAACCCGACCGTGCTGAAGGCGCTGCTGGATTCCAGCGCGTATGGCGTGCTGGTGCGCCCGATCCGCGCCTCCGGCGTGCTGGCCAATCTCGTCCTCGCGCTGTCCATGCGCGGCTATGAAAGCCGCCTTCTGGCCAAGATCACCAAGCTGGAAGACACGCTGCGCACCCGCCGCGACGTGGAGAAGGCGACGCGGCTCTTGATGAGCCTGCGCAATCTGAGCGAGGACGAGGCCTACCAGTTCATCCGCAAGCAGGCCACGGCCAAGCGCGTGCCGATCGGCACCATTGCCGGCTCCATCATCAACGCCCACGCCATGCTGGCCGAACTCGGCCGCGACGAGGGGAAGGACCGCTGATCCGCCCATAATATGGGCATTTCACGCACTGCCACTCTCGTCGGCAGATCGCGCTTGACTTGGCCGGCGCACTGCGCTTCCCTGATGGCCGATCGCTTCCCTGGGGGAGCGGCGCGGCAGCGTTGCCGTTTCACATTCAGGCTGTGCAGCCCTCGATGGCGTCGGAAGACGCTGCCGGGGGCTTTTTGTTTCGCGACGCGGGCGACCGCGGCGCTCGGAGAGGTGTGCCCAGATGCCGAGTTCCAGTCTTGTCCGCGTCGCCTGCATCCAGATGGAGCCGCGCCTCGGCGACACCGCCGCCAATGTCGCCCATAGCCTCGATCTGATCGGAAAGGCGGCGGATGGCGGGGCCACGCTCATCGTGCTGCCCGAACTCGCCAATACCGGCTACGTGTTCGAGACCCGCGCGGAGGCCTTCGCCCTCGCCGAGACCATTCCCGATGGCCCCACCTCCATCGCCTGGATCCGGATCGCCGCCGCGCGCGGCCTGCACATCGTGGCCGGCATCACCGAGCGCGAGGGCAACGCGCTCTATAACAGTGCCGTGGTGATCGGTCCCGACGGGTATGTCGGCACCTATCGCAAGATGCACCTATGGGGCAATGAGCACCTGTTCTTCGAGCCGGGCAATAACGGCTTCCCGGTGTTCCAGACCGCGCTGGGGCGCATCGGCGTTGCCATCTGCTATGATGGCTGGTTCCCCGAGACCTACCGCCTGCAGGCGCTGCAGGGCGCCGACATCGTCTGCGTGCCGACCAACTGGGTGCCGATTCCCGGCCAGGCCGAGGGACGCGAGGCGATGGCCAACATCCTCGCCATGGCCGCCGCGCATTCCAACTCGCTCTACATCGCCTGCGCCGACCGCATCGGCACCGAGCGCGGCCAGCCCTTCGAGGGCCAGAGCCTGATCGTCGGGCATACCGGCTGGCCCGCCGCCGGTCCCGCCAGCCGCGACCGTGAGGAAATCGTCTCCGCCGAGATCGACCTCGGCGCCGCGCGGCGCGACCGCAACTGGAACGCCTTCAACCAGGTGCTGCGCGACCGTCGCACCGACGTCTATGCCGAGATGCTCGGCGCCGACATCACCCGCGGCTGGTACTGAACCCGCCGCGGCTTCCTCCACAACAACGATAACCTTCCGGAGAACAGAGCCATGTCCACATTGCGCATCCCGCATCGTCGCCTGCTGATGGCCGGTGCTCTCGCGGCCGGCCTCCTCGCCGGCCCGGCGCTCGCCGCCGACACCGTCACCATCGGCATCCCGGTCGGCCTGTCCGGCGCCAATTCGGTGGTGGCCCCCTCGGTCGTCCAGTCGGCCGAACTCGCGGTCGAGGAGATCAACGCCAAGGGCGGCATCCTCGGCAAGAAGGTCGTGCTGGAAGTGGCGGACGACGCGTCCGGCGCCGCCGGCGCGCAGAAGGCGTTCGATTCGCTGATCTTCCAGAAGAAGGTCGACGTGCTGATCTCGATGGAGACCTCGGCGGCGCGCAATGCCGGCCTGCCGATCGTCAATCGCGGCAAGGTACCCTACATCTACACGTCCTTCTACGAGGGCCGCTCCTGCTCGCCGTTCATGTATGTCAATGCCTGGGTGCCGGACCAGCAGGTCGCCCCCATTGTCGACTTCTTCAAGAAGGAAGGCGCCAAGACCTATTTCCTGATCGGCTCGGACTACGCGTTCGGCCGCGGCATGCTGGCCTTCACCAAGGATTATATCGAGAAGACCGGCGGCAAGATCGTCGGCGACGAATATGCCCCGATGGACGCCACCGACTGGACCGCCATCCTCTCCAAGGTGAAGGCCGCCAACCCGGATGCCATCATCACCTCGACCGCCGGCGGCGCGCCCAATGTGACGCTGACCAAGCAGCTGCGCGCGGCCGGCATCAAGGCGCTCTACGGCAACCTCGCCGTCGATGAGGGCACCGCCAAGAGCATGGGCGCCGATGCCGAGGGCATCTACATTTCCGGCTCCTACTTCACCAATATCGACACGCCGGCCAACAAGGCTTTCCTCGCGGCGATGGAGACGAAGTTCGGCAAGGACCTGAAGACCCCGAACGACCTGTCGGTGCCGGAATACGAGGCCGTCTATGCCTACAAGGCCGCGGTCGAGAAGGCTGGCACGACGGCCGCCGACAAGGTCATCCCCGCGCTCGCCGAGGTTGCCGTGGAAGGCCCGCGCGGCACCATCGTCATGAACAAGCAGCGCCACGCGCCGCTGACCATGTATCTCGGACAGGTGAAGGCCGACGGCTCGGTGGCGATCATGTCCAGCTTCAAGGATGTCGATCCCGGCGACCAGTGCCCGAAGCTGAAGTGACACGGCTGACGTTCAGCCGGATCTGACGCGGCACGCCGGGCTGGCGCGGTTCATCCGCCCGGCCCGGCGGGTGTCCGCTTCGGAGAGGACGTGCCTTTGGCTCCCAAGGACATCCGATGATAGCCCAGACGCTCGACATCGTGACCACCGCGGCCATCCTCTATGCGGTGGCGACCGGGCTGCTGCTCGTGTTCGGGGTGATGAAGATCATCAACTTCGCCCATGGCGGGCTGATGACGCTCGGCGGCTATGCCGCGCTCGTCACCACGCAGGCAGGGTGGAATCCCTGGCTCGCGATTCCCGTCGCGGCGCTGTTCGGCGGCGTCGCCGGCATGGCCATCGAGCGTTTCGTGGTGCGCCCGCTCTATGCCCGCCCGCTCGATGCCATCCTCGCCACCTGGGGGCTGTCGATCATCATCGGGCAGGTCATCACCATCGCCTTCGGACGCGGTGTGCAGTTCACGCAGGCGCCGCTCTCGGGCACGCTCGATCTGTTCGGCGAGAGCTATTCCGCCTATCGCCTCGCGCTGGTGGGCATCGCCGCCGCGCTCGGCCTCGCGCTTACCGCCTTGCTGCAGGGCACGCGGCTGGGGCTGGAGACGCGGGCCGTGATCATGAACGAGGATCTGGCGCGCGGCCTCGGCATCAACAGCGCGCTGGTGCGCTTCCTCACCTTCACGCTCGGCGCGGCACTGGCCGGGGTGGCGGGGGCGCTCATCACGCCGCTCTCCAGCGTCGATCCGAACATGGGCGTGCCCTGGCTGGTGAACGCCTTCATGCTGGTACTGGTGTCCGGCGCCTCGCTGCTGAGCCTGCTGGCCGCCTGCCTCGTGCTGGGCGGGGCGCAGGTGCTGGTGGCCACCCATTTCAGCCCGGTGCTCGGCGGGCTCACCATCGCCGTACTGGCCGCTGTCATCCTGCGCATCCGCCCGAAGGGGTTCGCCCGTGACTGAAGCGCGCCGCCTCTCCCTCATCCTCGCCGCCGCCCTGCTGGCGCTGGCCGCCATCTTCGCCGGGCCCACTGTGCTCGACACCTATTCGGTGAACGTGCTCACCCGCTCGCTGCTCTATGCCGCGGTGGCGCTCACCGTGGACCTGTTGTGGGGGTATCTCGGCATCCTCACCTTCGGCCAGTCGGTATTCTTCGCCTGCGGCGCCTATGCCGCCGGCCTCGTCTTCACCCATATGGACTTCACCCCCGGCAATGCGGCCCTCGCGCTGGCGCTGGGCATCGGCGCGGCCCTCTTCACCGCGGCAATCGTCGGCTGGCTGGCCTTCTGGCACGGCGCCTCCGCGCTCTATGCCTCGGTCATCACGCTGGTGCTGCCCATCGTGGCGACGCAGCTGCTCTATTCCGGCGGCACCTTCACCGGCTCGTCGAGCGGGCTGTCCGGCTTCACCAGCTTCGATCTCTCGACCGAGGCCTGGTTCTGGCTGGCGGGCAGCTTCCTCGTCGCGATGACGACGCTGGCCTATATCGTCGTGCAGAGCGATGCCGGCCGCCTGCTGGTCGCCGTGCGCGAGAACGAGCAGCGCTGCAAATATCTCGGGCTGAACACCTCCCGGCTGAAGATCCGGGTCTATCTCGCCTGCGCGGTGATCGGCGCGGTCGCCGGCTATATCTATGCCGCCTACGCGATGGTGGTGGCGCCCGAGCTCGCCGGCTTCGTGTTCGGCACCGAGCTGGTGATCTGGACCGCGCTGGGCGGGCGCGGCACGCTGCTGGGGCCGGTTTTCGGCGCGCTGATCGTCGATTACGAGAGCGCCCAGCTGTCGGGCAACTTTCCCTTCGTCTGGCAGCTCATCATCGGCACGGTGTTCGTTCTGGTCATCGTCGCCTTTCCGCGCGGCCTGCTGCCGATGCTGTTCGACCTGCCGCGCCGGCTGCTGGGTCTGCTGCGCCCGCGCGCGGCGGTGGCGCGGCCGGCCCGCGTGGCGCTCGCCACCCTCGATGCCGCGCAGACGCAGGGCGCGGAAGTCGGCAACGGGCCGGCGCTGGCGGTTACCGGCGTCGCCAGGCGCTTCGGCAGCCTCACCGTGCTGGACGGCATCGACTTCAAGGCCCGTGCCGGCGAACTGGTCAGCCTGGTCGGCCCCAATGGCGCCGGCAAGACCACGCTGATGCGCTGCATCGCCGACGGCGCCGAGCGCAGCGCGGGAACGATCATCGTCAACGGCCACGATATCGGCCGCCGGCCGCCGGAGGCCTGCGTCGCGCTCGGCGTGGGACGCAAGTTCCAGATGGCCAACGTGTTCGAGACGCTCACCGTCGCCGAGTGCCTGCAGATCGCCCGCGCCCGCCATTCCCGCCCCTCGCTCTGGCGCCGGGCGCAGAGGCTGCCGCTGCCGGAGGCGGCGATGCACGTCATCGCCACGACGGGGCTCGACCGGCAGCTCTCCACCCCCGCGCACCTGCTGTCGCACGGGCTGAAACAGGCGCTGGAACTCTCCATGGTGCTGGCGCTGGAACCGCGCGTGCTGCTGCTCGACGAGCCGACCGCCGGCCTCACCAAGACCGAGCGCATGCAGATCGGCGCGATCCTGATCGACCTCGCCAAGAAGCAGGGCCTGTGCGTGCTGCTGGTCGAGCACGATCTCGATTTCGTGCGTGAGATTTCCTCGCGCGTCATCGTGCTGCACCAGGGCCGCATCGTGCTCGACGGCTCGGTGGAGGAGGTGGTCGCCTCCGAACTGGTGAAGCAGGTCTATGCCGGCTCCGGCCATGCCGGCATCGCGCATGAAACCGCCCCGAAGACCGGCGGCCAGGAGGTGCCGGCATGAGTATGCCCCCTACGAGCACGCCCCCTACGAGCATGCCCCGCATGAGCCCGCATCCCGCGCCGGCGCTCGGCGTCGTCGGCCTTTCCAGCGGCTATGCCGGCGCGGTGGTGGTGCGGGAGGTGAACCTTGCCATCGGCGCGGGCGAGATCCTCGCCGTGCTCGGCAAGAACGGCATGGGCAAGTCGACCCTGCTCAAGGCGGTGATGGGCTTCCTGCCCAAGATGGCCGGCAGCGTCACCATTGCCGGCACCGAGGCGACGCGGCTGTCCCCGCACCGGGTGGCGCGGCTGGGGGTCGGCTATGTCGCGCAGGAAAAGGCGCTGTTCCAGGATCTCACCGTGGAGGAGAACCTGAAGCTCGCGGTGCGCGGGCGCGATTTCGCGGCGGCGCTGGCCGAGGTGGAGGCCTCCTTCCCCTTCCTGCTGCAACGGCTCAGGCAGCGCGCGGGCACGCTCTCGGGCGGCGAGCAGAAGATGCTGCTCATGGCCCGCTCGCTGGCGACGGGAGCGCGGCTGCTGCTGGTCGACGAGATTACCGAGGGGTTGCAGCCCTCGGTGATCGACCGGCTGGCCGGTGTCATCCGCAGCGCTCGCGAACGCCATGGCACGACCATGCTCTTGGTCGAGCAGCACCTGCCCTTCGCGCTGGCGGTGGCCGATCGCTGGGCGGTGCTCGACCGCGGCGAGATTGCCGAAGCCGGCGCGTCGATCGAGACGGGCGCGCGCGAGCGCGTGCTAAAGCATCTGAGCGTGTGAGCGCGGGAGCGGGATCGTGACCTTTTCCATCGTCGCCCGCTGCCCCCGAACCTTCCGCCTCGGCGTCGCGGTGGCCACCGCGGTGCCGGCGGTGGGCTCCATGTGCCCGTTCGTGCGGGCCGGGGTTGGTGCCGTCTCGACGCAATCCTGGGTCAATCCCTATCTCGCCCTTGACGCGTTGGAGCACATCAAAGGCGGCCTGCCCGCGCCCGAAGCGCTCGCCGCCGTGATGGCGCGCGATGACGGGCGGGAATTGCGGCAGGTCGGCATGGTCGATGCCGCCGGCGGTGCCGCCGCCTGGTCGGGGACGGCATGCACGCCGTGGTTCGGGCATGAGGTCGGCGACGGGTTCACGGTGCAGGGCAACATGCTCACCGGACCGGAGGTGATCGCCGCCATGGCCGGGGCCTACCGGGCCTCGAACGGCGCGCCGCTCGACGAGCGGATGATGCGCGCGCTGGAAGCGGGCGACGCCGCCGGCGGCGACCGGCGCGGCCGGCAGTCGGCCAGTCTGTGCCTCTACGATACGGAGCTTTATCCCGCCCTCGATCTCAGGGTCGACGAGCATGCCGCGCCGGTGGCCGAGCTGCGCCGGATATTGGAGATCGCGCGGCTGCAGCTGGTGCCCTTCGTGGACGGCATGCCGCGGCGTGGCGCTTCGCCCGGCCCGGCGCCGGCGGCCGTCACCGCCATGCTCGCGCTGCCTCCGCCCGCCCGGCCGGGTGGCGGCGGCAGCGGTCCCGCGTAGCGGGCGAGCGCATCGCCGTGGTCACGCCGGCGGGTGCTGACCCAGCCCGTCGAGCACGTGCTGCGCCGCGCGATAATCGGGCTTGGCATGGCTCTCGCTGAACTCCGCGAGGGTCTCGCTCAGGCGCTGCCCGAGGCGGCGCTCCTGGGGCGCCAGCCGCGCCGCCGCCGTCGCGGCGCGCAACGCCCAGGAGCGCAGGCCGGTTCGCTGCGCGAGGTTCCAGGCCTCGTCGAGGCTTGCCAGCGCTGCCTGCGGCCGCTCGATGGCGTCGATGCCGGCGCGGATGCGCAGCAGTTCCGGCAGGATCCATCCCTCGCCCGTGGCCCGGCTGAAGCCGATCGCTTCCTCGACGCGGGCCCGCGCCTGCGCACCGCGCCCAAGCCGGTGCAGCGCCTGCGCATGAAGGCCGAGGAACATCGCCCGGCGGATGGGCCAGCCGGTCTGCTCCAGCGCCTCGATTCCCGCCGCCAGATCCTCGGCGGCCGGGGAAAATGCGCCATGCAGGAGATGAAGCGAGCCGCGATAGCACCGCCACCAGGCGCGCCACGGGCCGAATGGATGCCGGCCGGAGACGTCGGCCAAGAGGTCCAGCCGCTCCGCGAGGGCATCGGCCTCGCCGCAATAGAAGGCGACGGGACAGCCGGAATCCACGAGGTTGAGCGCCAGCGTCGTGGCATGGCCGCGGGCGCGGGCATCGGCGGTGTTGCGGCTGGCGAGCGCCGACGCCTGATCCTGCAGGCCGAGCAGATAAAGGTTCGCCGAATAGAAGGCGCGCCCGTTCATCTCCTGATCATACTGCATGCGCACGATCGCATTGGCCGTCGTGCCGCCGCCAAGCGCCGCCTCCAGCGCCACCCGCGCCTCCTCGACACGCCCGAGGAACAGCAGCGAGACGCCGGCGAGGCGGTTGGCAATGATGAGGTCGGCGGCTTGCGTCACATCCCCGACCGTGGCGGCGAGCGCGGCGAAATCGCGGGCGATCTCCAGCGCGGCGGCGTAGCGGGCGGAACAGAATGTCAGCGCCCACAGCGCCCAGGCCGCCCGCAGCTGCAGCTCGACCCCGCCATTCGCGCGCGCGATGCTGCAGGCCTTTTGCAACGGCTCTTCCGCCTTCGGACCGGGCCCGATCGTGTAGACCAGAGCGGTGCCGAGCGTGGTGAGCAGCGCCACCTCGCGGGGGGCATCGAGCGGCGGGCCGTCGTCGAGGCTGGCGAGCGCGTGCTCGAAGCGGGCGCGGCATTCGTTCAGCAGCGACAGCTGGAACCACAGCGTCGCCGAGGAGATGATGAGCGCGGTGCCGATCTCGCGGTCGCCCTTCGGTCCGAAGCTCCAGTCCAGCGCGGCGCGCACATTGTCCAGCTGGCCGGCATAGGTGGCGAGCCACTGGGTGGGCTGCGCGCGCGGCCATTCCTGCTCGGCGGTGGCGATCAGTTCCTTCATGTAGGCGGCATGGCGCCGGCTCAGCCGGTCGAGGCCGCCCGCCTCCTTCAGCCGTTCCAGCGCGTAGGCGCGGGTGATTTCGAGCAGGCGATAGCGCGGCACCGGCTGCGAGAAATCGGCGGCGACGAGCGATTTCGCCACCAGACTGGTGAGGTTCTCGATGGTCTCCCAGCTCGCCTCCTCGATCGAGGCGACCTTGCCGGCGGCATCGAGCGAGAAATGACCGGCAAAGATGGCGAGCCGCCCCAGCGTCGTCTGCTCGCCCGGACTCAGATGGTCGTAACTCCAGCCCAGCATCGCCTGCAGCGTCTGGTGGCGGGGCAGCGCGGTGCGTCGACCCGCCACCAGCAGGCGGAAGACATCGCCCAGCCGCTGCGCCAGGCCCTTGACGCCGAATGCATCGACCCGCCCGGCGGCCAGTTCGATGGCGAGCGGCAGGCCGTCGAGGCGACGGCAGATCGCGACGATATCGGCGATCTCATCCGGCGCCGGCATGTAGCTGCCCAGCGTGGCGGCCGCGCGTTCCACGAACAGGCGCGCGGCGGGATAGCGCAGCAGGTCGGCGCGCGCGCCGACGGCCTCGCGCGGGGGCACTTCCAGTCCCTGCAGCCGGTAGACGTGCTCGCCCTGCGCCCGGAGTGGCTCGCGGCTGGTGACGAGAAGCTTCAGGCCGGGATTGGCGGCGAGCGCCAGTTCGGCGAGGGTGGCGGCCGCGGCTACCACATGCTCGCAATTGTCGAGGATCAGCAGCCCGCGCTCGAAGGGCAGCGGCTCGCCCAGCCGCAGCGGCCCGGTTCCCAGCGTCATGCCGATGGCGGATGCCACCGCGTTTTCCACCAGCGCCGGGTCGGTGATCGGCGCCAGCTCCACCAGCACCACCGCCTCCAGCGCCTCCGCGCCGTCCCGCGTCAGCGCGGCACGCGCCACATCGAGCGCGACCGTGGTCTTGCCGACCCCGCCCGGGCCGACCACGCTCACGAAGCGTGATCGGGCAAGCTCCTCGCCGATCGCCGACACGGTAGCCTCGCGCCCCAGCACCGTCGTCAGGTTGAACGGCAGGTTCTGGTGGATGACCGGATCACCCGTGGCCTCGCGCGCGCCGGCATTGGTGGAGGCGATGTCCGGGGAGGCAATATCCGTGAAGATGACATCGGCCACGAAGCTGTAGCCGCGGCGCGCGATGTTGGTGATGAAGTGACGCCCGTCCTGGCCGTCGCCGAGCACGCGCCGCAGCGCGGTCATCTGCACCCGCAGATTGGCTTCTTCCACGAACAGGTCCGGCCAGGCGCGGGCCAGAAGTTCCTGCTTGGAGACAACCTCCCCGGCATGCTCGATCAGGGCCACCAGCAGTTCGAGCGCCCGCCCGCCCATGGGGACGTGCACGCCCTCCCTGTGAAGCTGCCTGGAGGACAAGTTCAGTCGGAAGGAGCCGAACTGCGCGGCGCGGGAGACAGGTTTCATGAACAATCCGGGGGAGGCCTGTTCGGCAACCGCATCCTTATCATACTGGTATCGGGATCAACGGGGAAACAAACCGCGCCACCGGGCTTTGGCACGGGGGGTGATCTGGTCTATCGACGGGACGATGGATCGGGGCACATCCGGAGAGTGGCGGCATTGACGGACTTCACCTCCTCGGCACCCGGGGGCCGGCCGGAGCAACGGCCGGGCGGGCTGCGCGTCGCGATGCTGCTGGCGCTGCTGGCCATGGCCGGGCCCTTGTATATCGACATCATGCCCTCGATCGTGGCCGCGCTGCGGGCCGAATACGGGCTCGATGCGATGCAGGCCGGCTTCGTCGCCGCCAGCAACGGCTATGGCTCGACATTCGGCGCGCTGCTCGCGCTGTTCATCGTGCCGCGCCTGCCCTGGCGGCCGCTGGCGGTCGGCCTGCTGATCGGGCTGATCGCCGCCGACGTGGCCACGACCGGCGTGCGCAGCTATGAGGCGCTGGTGATGGTGCGGGCCGTGCACGGGGTGATCGGCGGCCTGCTGGTCGGCCTGTGCTACGGGCTGATCGCCCGCAGCGCTGATTCGCGCCAGGGTTTCGGCGTGCTGTTCCTGTTCCATTTCGGCTTTGGCGGCATCGGCGTCTTCGCCTCCACCTTCCTCGCCCCCTACATGACGCACGGCATGGTGTTCCTGGTGCTCGCCGCCTTCGGGGTGCTGGCGCTCGCCGTGGTGCCGTTGCTGCCGGCATTCGAGGCGCCGGGGCCGGGCGCCCGGCCGGCGAACGCGGGCGGGGGAATACCCGCACGCATCCCCGCGCGCAATCTGCTGTGCATCGGCGGCCTGTTCCTGTTTCAGGCGGCCAATCTCGGTCTCGGCGCCTTCCTGATCGGCATCGGCGCCGATTTCGGCCATGCCGCGAGCTTTTCCGGTGGCGCCGTCGGGTTCGGCCTCTGGGCCGGCGTGCCGGGTGCCCTCGCCATGCTGCTGCTCAGCCGGTTGTTCGGCTGGCGGCCTCTCGTGGCGGTGGTGCTGGCCGCGGGGCTGAGCAAGGCGCTGATCGGGCTGGGGCAGGATCCGGCGCTGTTTGCCGGCGCCATCGCGGTGGTGTTCTTCACCATGGCGATGGCGCTGCCCTATGCCTTCGCGCTCTGCGCCGAGGGCGACGCGAGCGGGCGCTCGGCGGTGCTGGCGGGCTTTGCCTCCAAGCTCGGCCTTTCCACCGGGCCGGCGCTCGGCGGGCTGATCTATGCGCATGGCGCCGGGGCGCTGATCGCGGCGGCCATCGTCACGGTGCTGGCCGCGGCGGCGCTGTTCGGCTGGTCGCTGGCGCTGCAAAGAGGCCAGCGGCGGGCGTGACCGGAGATTTTACAGTTTTTAACACCGGTTGCGTCCCGGCATCGGTTACTTCCTGTCGTCCGTCATGTGACGGCGAGGGGAGGGTGTCATGGCCCGGGCGATCGCACCTGAACTATATGGCGGGCTGACACTCAGCGACGCGCAGGCGAGCCTGCTCGACCCCAGCGAGTTCGAGCTGATCCGGCAGGCCGCCACCTCCGCCCTCGCCAGCGGGGACGATTGCGAGATCGAGCAGATGATGCGGCTGCGCGGCATGCTGCCGGTGCGTCGGCGCATCCAGGCGCGGCCGGAGCGCGCGCGCGATGGCGCGATCACGGCGTTGCGCATCGTCGTCGAGCGCGACGGCGACCCCGTCCTCGACTGGCGGCTGGATCGCGGCGACGTGCCTCGCGGAGAGAGCGAGAGTCTGGCCCTCGCGGCGGTCGAAGCCATCAACGCGCTGACGGCCGTCGTGCTCCATGCGGAAGCCGTGAAGCGGCATGCCGACCGTGGCCGCTCGCCCGACATCGCCGATTCCGCCGACCATATCCTCGCCAACGTGCACCGCGCGTGGCGGCATGTGGGAAGCTTCTGCCGCAAGCACGCCGTTCTGGCTCCGTAACCGGCGACGCGTGGGCGCGGCCGTATCCGTCGCGAGATCTTCGCCGGGCGGATCCACAGACACCATCTTGCCGCCGGACTGGGCCCGTGCCGCTCCCGCGCGCCGGGCGTTTTCGCCGGGCATCCGCCGGGTCCGCGCCGGGTCCGCGCCGGGTCCGCGCCGGGTCTCGGCGACGTGAAGCGCGTCCCTGCCGCTTAAAGTCGTCTTTCATTGCACCAAGTCGAGGGTTCGTACGTAGTGGGTGCGGGTGGCGCGCCCGCACCGGTCCATCTTGCCGGCGTGGGCGCGGGGCCTATGTGCTGAAGATCGAGCTGCGGGAGCTTCTCTTGAATCGACGCGAAGTACCGATCGATCCGCTTTCCGCCCTCTATGAGCCGATCCTCCAGCATGGGCGGTCGACCTTCGTCATCGCCCAGCTGGGGCAGTCGCTGGATGGGAGGATCGCCACGCCGACCGGAAAATCGCGCGATATCAACGGGTGCTCGGGGCTCGATCATCTGCACCGGCTGCGGGCGATGGTCGATGTGGTGGTGGTCGGTGTCGGCACCGTGCTGGCCGACGATCCCCAGCTCACCACGCGGCGGGTTCCGGGCCGCAGCCCGGTGCGCGCCGTCATCGACCGTACCGGCCGCTCGCCGCGCGATTCCAAATGGCTGCAGGCCGATGGTTGTCACCGCATTGTGTTCTCGGAAAATGCGGCGGGATGGCCGGATGAGGTCGAGCGCATCTGCACCGGGGACGATCCCGACCTGTTCGAGCCGACCCGGCTGCTCGCCGCCCTGACGGCGCGCGGCCACCGCACCATTCTGGTCGAGGGCGGGGCGTCGACCATCTCGCGGTTCATCGATGCCGGGCTGGTCGATCGCCTGCATGTGTGCCTCGCCCCGATCATCCTCGGCTCTGGCCGGCCGGGCCTCGACCTCCGGCCCATCGACGAACTTGACGACGCGCTGCGCCCGCGGGCCCATGTCTATCTTCTCGACGACGGCAACATCCTCTACGATTGCGATCTGCGCAGCGCCGCCCGAGGAGGGACGCATGTCGGTCTCTGATGGCTTTGGTGCCCGGCCCGGCCAGGCCCGCTACAGCCTCGCCGCGCGGCGGCTGCACTGGCTGATCGCCGCCTTCATCCTGTGCCTCGTTCCTCTCGGGCTCTACATGGTCGCCCGTGGCGAGGCGACCAATTTCGATGCCGTCACCGGCTCGCTCTACAGCCTGCACAAGTTGCTCGGCTTCCTCGTGCTCTGGCTTGTCATCCTGCGCGTGCTGGTGCGGCTTCGACGGGGGGCGCCGCCGCCCGTGGCCACGCTGACGCCGTTCGAGCGTACCGCCTCGCACGCGGTGCATGGCGCGCTGTATCTGCTCCTCCTCATCGTGCCGCTGCTGGGCTGGGCCGGGGTCTCCGCCTATCCCGCGCTCGACGTGTTCGGCCTGTTCAACCTGCCGGCCATCCTGCCGCCCGACGAGGCGCTGGCGAACCGCATCCTCGGGGTCCACAAGCTGCTGGCATTGCTTCTGGCCGCCGTGGCCGGCCTGCACATCGCCGCCGCCCTGCGCCACCGCTTACTCAAGCAGGATGGCGTGATGGCGCGCATGTGGCCGCCGGGCTGACGCCGCGCCGGCCTCGCTGTCGGCTTCAGGCGCGCGCGAACACATCCTGATGGCCGATCGTCACCCCCTTGGCCGCCGCCCGCGCCATTGCCCAATCGGCAAAGGCGGCGCCGCGCTCTGGCTCGATCTCGCCCGCCGCAGACGCGATGCCGGCGGCGAGGGCGGCGATCAGCGGGGCATTCTCCTTTTTCAGCCGCCATGGGCTGTCGCCCGACCATGTGGCGTAGCCGTGCCGCGCCGCGATCTGCATCAGTGTCTTGCCGGCAGCCGGGCCCAGCGCGGGACCAAACCCCTTGTCGCCGCGCTGGTGGCGGTTGAACGCGGCTTTGACCGTCGCGTCGAGCGGATCGGCGGGCTGCCATCGCGCCGCGCCGTCATAGTTCAGCACGCCATAGAGCGGCACGCGCCGGCCGGCGAGGGCGGCCATGAGGCGCTCCAGCCACTCGCGCGAGACGAGGTCGAACAGCGCGGCCGCCGTCACCAGGTCCGCGCCGTCGGCGCCGAAATCGAGGCTGCGCGCGGTCAGGTCGGCGCATTCGAAACGCACCTCGATACGGCGGCCATCCTTTTCCAGCGTCAGGCCGTTGCCGCTCGGGCGGGCGCGGTCGGCCCAGTCCGCGAGGCATTGGCGCGCCTGCGCCAGCAGGTCGCGATCGCCGTCGATCAGGTGCCAGCGCTGGCCCTGTGGCAGCGAGGGTGACAGCGCGCGCAGGTTCGAGCCGGTGCCGCAGCCGAGATCGACGACGGTGAGCGAGGAACGGCTGTTGAAATACTGACCGACCCGCGCGGCGATTTCCGGGTTGCGCGATGCGCCATCGACAGGCTCGCGCAGCGCCAGCCACTCGGCCGAGAAGCCGCTCATCGGGATGTCTCCTGTCGGGACGGCTCGCGCCCGGATATGTTCTGCAAGGTCGCCAGGATGATCGCCGCCGTCTGCGGCCATCGGGGGAGCGCTTGCGCGTGGCTCCAGGCGCTCTCCGCCATCTGGCGTCGCCGCTCCGGCGCGTCGAGCAGCGCACCGAGCGCGCCGGCGAGGCCCTCCGTGTCACCGGGGGGGACCAATAGTCCCGCCGCCGCCGGCACGGTGTCCGGAATGGCGCCGGCGCGGCTCGCGACGATCGGCAGGCCGCGGGCGAGCGCCTCGCTCAGGCCCATCCCATAGCCCTCGAACAGCGACGCTGAGACGAAGATGTCGGCCGCGTCGAACTGCCCGGCGAGCGCGTCCGGCGGGATCGATCCGGTCAGCGTGATGCGCCCGCCCAGCCCATGCGCGGCAATGCGCGCCTGCACGGCGTGCGTCTCGATGGCGTCGCGGTCGGTGGCGCCGACGATGTGGCAGGTCCAGTCCCGCATCGCCAGCCGGGCCAGCGCGTCGACCAGCACGCCATGAGCCTTGCGCGGGATCACGGCGCCGACACTGAGCAGCCGCACCGGCCGGCCCGTCCCGCGGGAAAATGTCTCGTGGGAAAATGTCCCGCGCGCGCGGGGAGCGGGATCGGTGCCGGGCCGTGCGACGGTCAAACGGTCGGGCGCGACGCCATAGTCCTGCGCCAGCAGGCGGGCGGTCGCGGGGCTGGTGGCGATCACGGCGCTCGCCAGCGCCAGCGCGCGCCGCTCGCTGATGTGAAGCGCCGCGCGTTGCCCCTCGCCCAACCCGGCTTCCAGCGCCAGCGGATGATGCACCAGCGCGGCGATGGGGTGGCGCAGGCCGCGCAGCAGGTCGGCGGGCAGCGCTCCCATGGCGAGCCCGTCGATCAGCACGGGCTGCCCGTCCGGCACGGCCGCCAGCATCTGCGCGCTGCGGTGCAGTTCGGCCGAGGAGGGAAATGGAAACCCGCCGGGCAGCGCGAGATGCGTCACCGCGTGGCCCGCGCGCCGGCATTCGGCGATCACCCGCCGGTCATAGGCATAGCCCCCGGTGGGGAGATCGAGCGCGCCGGGAATGGCGAAGGCGAAGCCGCTCATCGCGAGGCTCAATCGAGGCCAGCCTCAAAGCTGGCGCGGGCGAGGTCGGTTTCGTGCAGGGTGACGCGGATCGCCGACAGGCCGTGCCCGTCTTCGCCCAGCGCGCCGTCCCGCGCGGCGGCGGCCATGGCGTCGAAAATGTACCGCGCGAGGAATTCGGTCGTGGTGAGCTGGCCGGCAAAGGCCGGCAGCGTGTCGAGATTCTGGTAGGCGAGCGGCTTGAGCGTCTTGTTCAGCACGTCGAGCGCGGCGCCGATATCCACCACCACGTTCTTCGCCGTGAGGGTCTCGCGCAGAAAGGCGACATCGACCACGAAGGTCGCGCCGTGCAGGCCCTGGGCGGGACCGAAGAACGGATCGGGCAGCGAATGGGCGATCATGATGCGATCGCGGACTTCGACACAATACATGGCTTTCCTCATTGGTAATCGAGCAGGATCGCCAGCGCGTCCTCCCCGTCGCCCAGCAGGTGCGGCAGCTGCGCGGGCGCCTGCGCGAACGGGACGACATGCGTGACCAGTTGGTCGAGGCGCGCATCGTCCAGTAGCGCGAGCGCCTTGGCCAGCCGGCGTTCATGCGGCCAGCGCGGCCGCCGCACAGGAGATACGGCGCCGACCTGCGAGCCGATCAGTTGCAGGCGCCGGCTGTGGAAACTTTCGCCCAGCGGAATGGCTGGCGCGCGGTCGCCATACCAGCTCACCTCGACGATCCGCGCCTCGAAGCCGCCCGCCGCCAGCGCGGTGTTGAGGCCGGCGGCGCTGGCGCTGGTGTGGAACACGATGTCGGCATCGTCGCTCACCTGCGCCGGGGTAGTGAAGGTGGCGCCGAAGAGATGCGCCAGCGCGGCCCGGCCGGGCTCGACGTCCACCAGCGTCACGTCCGCGCCGGGCAGGCCGGCGGCGAGGGCGGCGAGCAACAGGCCGACCACGCCGCCGCCGACAATGGTGATGCGATCGCCCGGGCCGGCGCCGGCATCCCACAGGGCGTTGAGGGCGGTCTCCATGTTCGCCGCCAGCGTGGCGCGCTGGGGAGGGATGCCGTCCGGCACCAGCATGGCCGCCGCGAGCGGCAGCAGATAGACATCCTGATGCGGGTAGAGGGCGAAGATGGTGCGGCCGAGCCACTCGCCGGGACCGGCCTCGACCCTGCCCACGCTCTGGTAGCCGTACTGGACGGGGAACGGGAAATCGCCCTGCTGGAACGGCGCGCGCATGCGCTGGTGCTCGCTCGCCGGAATTCCGCCGCGCAGCACCAGCCGCTCGGTGCCGCGGCTGACGGCGGAGGCGAGCGTGCGCACCACCAGCCGGTCCGGCCCCGCGTCGTCGAGGCGCGCGCTCCTCATCTCATAGCGACCGGGCGACGCGCACCAGAGCTGCCGTGCCGATGGCCCAGACGGATGTGGCATTGCGGACCCTGCTCCCGTGCCGCACTGTCCCTCCCGACAGGGGTGGACGGCGGTTTGATCCGAGACGGCGTGAACCGTCGGCGTCCGGCTGCGTACAAGCACCGACAGGCTTCCCGCAAGGGATTGGTCTGCACGGATCAGAGTGGCCGGCATGAGCGTGAATGAAAAGCCCGTAGAACGCCTGTTCGCCCGTGCCGGTGCCGCCGGGGACCTGACGCCGACCGGCGCGCAGTCCCGCCGGCAGCTCTTCCGTCGGCGCCTGCTGGTCGCGGTGCTCAACGCGGCGACCTTCCTCGCCCTCGTCGCGCTGTTCACCCGCCTGCTGGCCCATGGCGGCTTCACCCCGCTGGATGGGCTGCTGCTGCTGGCCTTCTGCCTCTCCACCCCGTGGACGATCCTCGGCTTCTGGAACGCGGGCATCGGCCTCTGGCTGCTGCACGGCCCGGGCGATCCGCGCCTTTCGGTCTATCCCTATGCGGCAAAGGCGGCGGAGGACGCGCCGATCACCGCACGGGTCGCGGTGGTGATGACGCTGCGCAACGAGGATCCCGCGCGCGCCATCGCCCGCCTGCGGGTGATGCGGGAGGATCTTGCGCGCGCCGGCGCCGGCGGCGATTTCGCCTGGTTCGTGCTGTCCGACACCACCCGCGCCGACATCGCCGCGCAGGAGGAAGCGATTGTCGCGGCCTGGCGGGCGGAGATCGGCGCGGGCGCGCCGCTGCACTACCGCCGCCGCAGCGACAATCAAGGCTTCAAGGCCGGCAATATCCGCGATTTTCTCGAACGCTGGGGCGATGATCACGATCTGATGCTGGTGCTGGATGCCGACAGCCTGATGGGGGCTTCCAGCGTCCTGCGGCTGCTGCGCATCCTGCAGGCCAATCCGCGGCTCGGCATCCTGCAGAGCCTCGTCGTGGGCCTGCCCTCGGCCTCGCCCTTCGCGCGCATCTTCCAGTTCGGCATGCGCCATGGCATGCGCTCCTACACGATGGGGGCGTCGTGGTGGGCGGGGGATTGCGGACCCTATTGGGGGCACAATGCGGTGATCCGCATCGCGCCGTTCAAGGCGCACTGCGCCTTGCCCGTGCTGCCGGGGCGCGGCCCGCTCGCGGGTGACGTTCTGTCGCATGACCAGATCGAGGCGGTGCTGATGCGCCGCGCCGGCTATGAGGTGCGGGTGCTGCCGGAGGAAGGCGAGAGCTATGAGGAGAATCCGCCGCACCTGACCGAGTTCACCCGCCGCGACCTGCGCTGGTGCCAGGGCAACATGCAGTACTGGCGGCTCCTCGCCATGCCCGGCCTGCTGCCGATGAGCCGCTTCCAGATCGCCTGGGCGATCCTGATGTATGTCGGCGCGCTGGCCTGGATCGCCTTCATGGTTCTCGCGGCGCTGAAGGCCTTCGACACCGAGCGGTTCGATGAGCCGTTCCCGGCCGGGCTCGGGCTCACGCTGTTCGCCATCACCTTCCTGATGAGCCTTGCGCCGAAGATCGCCGGGCTGATCGACGTGCTGCTGCGGCCGGGGGAGCGACGGCGCTATGGCGGCGGCGGCCGGCTGCTCGGCGGCGCGCTGGTGGAATTCGTCTTCTCCGTGCTGCTCGGCCCCGTCGTCGCGCTGCGGGTGGCGATCTTCATGGTGGGCCTCGCCTTCGGCCGGACGGTGACGTGGGACGCGCAGGCCCGCGATGCCGTGCGGCTGTCGTGGCGCACCGCCCTTGCCGGGCTATGGCCGCAGCTGGTGTTCGGCGCGGCCATAGCCGGCATTCTCACCGCCGCCGTGCCGGCCGCCCTCGTGTGGGCGCTGCCGGTGCTGGTCGGCCTTGTCAGTGCCGTGCCCTTCGCGGTGCTGACTTCCGAGCCGGCGCTCGGCCGCTGGCTCATGCGGCGCGGCCTGTGCGCGACGCCGGAGGAGCGGGCGCCGTCGCCCTGCCTGGCGGCGCTCGATGGGCAACAGCTTCCGTAACGGTCGAGCCCTGCGCCGCCTGCCGTGGCCGGCGACGCCGGGTCGGGTCTCACTCCAGTCGCGCCTCAGTCCAGGTGGTGTCTCACTCCAGGTGGTGTCTCACTCCAGGTGGTGCCTCACTCCAGGTGCCGGAAGCGGGCGATATCCGCCGCTGTCAGCGTCGAGGCTTCGCTTCCGAAACGCGCGGTGACGTAGTTGGCGACGGCGGCCACCTCCGCATCCGAATAGGCGCGGCCGAAGCCGGGCATATAGGGATGTGTGGCGGCCAGCGGGCCGGAACCGTTGAGGACCATCAGCGCGACATTGGCGCCGCTCGGGTCGTTGACGGCGCGCACGCCGGTGAGCCCGGCCTGCTCGCGCACCGCGCCGGCACCGCTCCAGGCATGGCAGCTGGCGCAATTGCCCTCGAACATGCGCTGGCCCAGCGGATTGTCGAGGCCCGCGACCTGCGGCGTGGCGGGGGCCGGGCCGGCGAGCCGGGGCAGGTTGCTGGCAACCGGGGGCACGCTCTTCAGATAGGTGACGATCGCCTGGATATCCGAGGGCACCAGCTGCGACAGGCTGAGCGCGACGGCCTCGCCCATCGGCCCGGAGGCGACGCCCCGGCCCGTCGCATGGCCGGCGGCGAGATAGGCGGTGAGCTGCTCCACCGACCAGTCACCGATCCCGCTCACCCCGTCGCTGGAGATGTTGTAGGCGTTCCAGCCCTCGGCGACGCCTCCGGCGAATTTGCGCCGCTGGTCCATCGCCTGCATCAGGTTGCGCGGGGTGTGGCACTCGCCGCAATGGCCGGCCGCCTCCACGAGATAGGCGCCGCGGTTCCATTCCGGCGACTGTTCGGGCACCGGCTCGAAGCGGGTGTCCGAATTGAACAGCGTCGCCCAGATCGCCATCAGCCAGCGCTGGTTGAAGGGAAAGGCGAAGCTGTTCGGCCGGTTCGGCTGCTTCACCGGCGCGAGCGCGAACAGATAGGCCTTGATCGCCAGCGCATCCGCGTCGGTCAGCATGGTGTAGGACGGATAGGGGAAGGCCGGATAATAGCGCGAGCCATCCGGCGCGATGCCGCGATGCACGGCGTCGAGGAACTGGGCGTCCGTCCACTTCCCGATGCCGGTCTCGGGATCGGGCGTGATGTTCGGCGTGTAGATGGTGCCGAAGGGCAGCACGAAGGGTCGCCCGCCGGCGAAGGGCTGGCCGCCCTTGGCGGTGTGGCAGGCCTCGCAATCGGCCATGCGGGTGATGTAGGCGGCGCGGGTGGGCTGATCGGCGCCGGCCAGCTCGGCCGGCACGCCGGTCGGCGAGGGGCGCGCATCCTCGGCCAGCGCCACTGGCGTGCCCGTGGCGAAGCCGTAGGGGCCGGGCTGGAACACCATCCAGCCGATGACGCCGAGCGCGGCGACACCGACAACCACGAGGATGCCGGCGAGGGAGAGGAGGACGGTTCTTTTCCGCATGGTCAGACCGCCTTTGCCAGGAGCGCCGCGTCGACCGGCATGCGGGTCAGCTGCACGCCGGTGGCCGCGAAGATCGCGTTGGCGACCGCCGGCTGCACGATCACCGTGCCGGGCTCGCCGATGCCGCCGGGTTTTTCGGTGCTGGCGACCAGTTCGACCTCGATGGCGGGCATCTCGTCGATGCGGATCAGCCGGTAGTCGTGGAAATTGCTCTGCTCGACCCGCCCGTCGGCGATCGTGACCTTGTCGTGCAGCACGGTGGTGATGCCGAAGGTGACGCCGCCCTGGATCTGCGCCACCACCGTGTCCGGATTGATGACGCGCCCGACATCGGCGGCGACCACGATACGGGTCACGCGCACGTCGCCTTGATCGCTCACCGCGATATCGGCGATGCAGGCGAGATAGCTGCCGAAGGCATGCATCAGCGCGACGCCCCGGCCGGTGCGGGCGCCGAAGCGGGAGGCGGGTGCCGGCGTGCCCCAGCCGGCTTTCGCCGTCGCGGCATTCAGCACCCCGAGCGCGCGCGGGTTGTCCGCCAGGAGGCCGCGCCGGAAGGCGACGGGATCGACCGAGGTATTCCGGGCGATCCGATCGAGGAAGCTCTCGATCGAGAAGACGCTGCTATTGGGCCCGACGCCGCGCCAGAAGCCGACCGGCACCACGCTCTCGTGGCGGATATATTCCACCAGAATGTCGCCGACGGCGTAGGGCGGATCGATGGCGCCGTCCACCGCATCGCCGTCAATGCCGTCCTTGAAGGCCGGCGGCAGCCAGCGCGCCAGGATCGAGGCGCCGGTGACACGGTGGTGCCAGGCGGTGATGCGCCCGTTCTCCACCCGCGCCTTCAGCCGGTCGTGATAGAGCGGGCGGAAGATGTCCTGCTTGATGTCTTCCTCGCGCGACCAGATCACCTTGACCGGCCCGTCCACCTTGGCGGCGATGCGGGTGGCGGTGACGACATAGTCGGCTTCCAGCCGCCGGCCGAAGCCGCCGCCGATAATGTGGTTGTTGATCGTCACCTTCGAGGGATCGATGCCGAGCACCTTGGCGGCGCCCATCTGGGAGAAGCCGGGCACCTGCGTGCCCACCCACACCTCGCAGGCGCCGTCCTGCACATGCACGGTGCAGTTCATCGGCTCCATCGGCGTGTGCGCGAGGAAGGGCAGTTCATAGGTCGCCTCGAACAGCGTGCCCTCGCCGAGCTTCGCCAGCGCGTCGCCCTGCTTCTGGGCGGCGACGCCGGGGCCTTTCGATGCCGTCTCGATATCGGCCCAGAGCTGCGCCTGGGTCAGCGTGGCGTTCGGCCCGGGCGACCAGTCGACCTTGAGCGCGGCGAGGCCCTGCTGGGCGGCCCATGTGTTGTCGGCGACCACCGCCACGAGATCGTCCAGCACCACCACCTGCCGCACGCCCGGCTGGACCAGCGCCGGGGCCTCGTCGACATGGGCGACCGTGCCGCCGATGACCGGCGATGCCATCAGCGCGGCGAATGCCATGCCGGGGCGGATGACGTCGATACCGTACACCGTCTTGCCGGTTGCCTTGTCCGGCGTGTCGATGCGGTGCGCGGGCGTGCCGATGAGGCGAAACTGGTCCGGCGACTTGAGCGTCACTTCCGCCGGGGGCGGCAGCACGGCGGCCCGGTCGGCGAGGGCACCGTAGGTCCATGTCCGCCCGCTGGCGGGATCGGTGACGATTCCCTTGTCGGTGACGAGGCCGGCCGGGTCGACACCCCCTTCGGCCGCGGCCGCCGCCACCAGCAGGGCGCGCGCGGTGGCGCCGGCCTTTCGCAGCGGCTCGGTCCACGCCATGGTGGTGGTGGAGCCGCCGGTGGCCTGCACGACGAAGAGCGGGTTGCCGTACTTGGCCTGATCGGCCGGCGCATGGACCGCGACGATCTGGTCGAGCGTGATGTCGAGTTCCTCGGCAAGGCACATGGCCTGCGAGGTATAGACCCCCTGTCCCATCTCCACGGCCGGCATGATGAGGCGCACCGGCCCCTCCGCCGGCACATGCACGAAGGCGTTGAGCGGCGCGCCGGCCGGGGCGGGTTCGTCGGCCCGGGCGACGCGCATCGGCAGTTCGATGCCGATGACCAGCCCGCCGACGAAGGCGGCTCCCCCGCGCAGCAGCGAGCGACGCGTCAGCACTGGACGGCCGAGGCGTGTGTTTTCAGGATCGTGCCGCATGCTTGATCCCCTCGCGAATGCGCACATAGGTGCCGCAGCGGCACAGGTTGCCGGCCATTGCCGCGTCAATGTCGGCATCGTCCGGCGCGGGATTGGCGGCGAGCAGGGCCGCCGCCGACATGATCTGGCCGGGCTGGCAATAGCCGCACTGGATGACTTCGAGATCGAGCCAGGCTTTCTGGATCTTCGTGCCCTCGGGCGTCGCGCCGATACCCTCGATGGTGGTGATCGCCTGCGTGCCGACATCGCCCACGGCGAGCTGGCAGGAGCGCACGGCGACGCCCTCGAGATGCACCGTGCAGGCCCCGCACTGGGCGATGCCGCAGCCGAACTTGGTGCCGGTCATTCCCAGCACGTCGCGCAGCACCCACAGGAGCGGCGTCTCGGCCGGAACATCCACGCTGTGAGGCGCGCCGTTAATGGTGAGATCGGTCATGGTGCCTCCTCAACTACAGTCGCCGCGCGCGTGTAAAGCGGCGGACCTATGTCGTCCTGGCCTGTCGGGTTGAAGTATTCGGGTAGTCATTCCCGGCGTATTTCAGCTGCGAGGCTATGCCGGCGCCTCCGGAACAACAATGTCGGGTGTCCGTCGTTTTGTGCCATTCCAATGTGAAACGCACGGAACTTTCCGATTCGCAGGATGCATGTCGCGCCGAGCCGCGGCCCACCGCCGCTGCTTCGACCCGCGGGGGCGGTTCGGTGTCGATCAGACGCCCTGTGGCGCGGCGGTGCACGCGCGATTCCCGGCGGCGAAGGAGTGGCATTGGTGCATGAGATCCGAGGCCCTCAGGGCTCGGCGATCAAGCCAGACGCGACGCGGCGGGATCGTGCCTGCACCACGCGCCGATCGGATCGCCGCGCAATCCGATCGGGTCACGCGTGCGCTAGGACATGGATTAGAGGCGGATGGACCGATCCGGTTGGTTCAACCTCATCGGATCCGGCTTTAGAGCCCCGCCGCCTTGGTGAGGTTGACCCGGAAGCGGTCGCGCCGGCGCTGGTAGCGGCGCGTCATCTCGGCGGAGGCGTGGCCGAGTTGCTTCTGCACGTGGCGCTCATCCACCTCGGCGGAGGAGGCGAGGCCCGCGCGCAGCGAATGCCCGGCGAATTTCATTTCGCGCTCGCCCTCGCCGAGATCGCCGCGTACGCCGGCAGCCAGTGCCGTGCGCTTGACGAGGCGCGCCACCTCGCGGTCGTTCAGCCGTTCCGCACCCACATCCTTGCCCTGTCCGGTCACGCGCCGGAACAGCGGGCCATGGCCGATGCGGGCGAGCTTCAGCCAGGTCTGCAACGCCACCACCGGACAGGTGGCGTCTGCCGAGCCGCGCCCGATCTCCACCTCGCGCCAGCCGGTCTTGCCGCGCAGCGTGACCAGAAGCCCCTTGTCCAGCATCTCGATCCAGCCGCGCCCGTCCCGTGTCTGGTCGCGGCCGACATCAAGCCCGACGATTTCCGAGCGGCGCAGGCCGCCGGCGAAGCCGATGAGCAGCATCGCCCGATCGCGCAGACCGCGCAGGGTGCCGCGGTCCAGCGTCTCCAGCATGGCAATGAGGTCTTCGGGCAGCACGGCCTCTTTCTGGCGCGGCGGGGCAGCATGGGTGTTGCGGATGCCGGCGAGCACGGTGGCGATATGCCGGTCGCGGCGGTCGAGCGGCGTGCCGCGCTGGGTATAGTTCCAGGCGATGGCCGATAGCCGCCGCTCGATGGTGGCGACCGCGTTCGGCCGTCCTCCGGGGATCGCCGCGCCGGACGCGCAGGCCGTGATGTAGAGCCCAACCAGCTGGGGAGAGGGGGGCAGCAATTCCAGCCCCTGCCGTCGGCACCAGCCGGAGAAATGCGCCCAGTCGGACGCATAGGCGCGCCGCGTGTTCGCCGAGCTTGCCGCGTCGACGTAATCGCGCGCGCGGTCCACCAGGCGCTCGAGATGCGCGGGCAGCGCGGCTTTTGTCTCTGCCTGGGGCGTGGCGACAGGCTGCCCGGCGGCAGGGGCGGGTGCCGCGGGCTCGCGGGCGTGATTTTCGAGGCTCTCGGGGGCCGATTCGATCATGCCTCCATATAGATGAGCAACATCCGATAATGCAATTATCCGACTTTGCATGCGGCGGACGGCACGTGCGGTGAGCGAGCTGTTCGGCCGCCTCAAGCGCACATCCCTTCCAAAGGGGGGGGGCGCCGGACGATCTGTGGCGGGGCCGCACCGCGACACGTCGGCCTGCGCCCGGGCTTCTCGTTTGGCCGAACCGATCCGGGTCGCCTTCATCGTCCCCCCTGTTCCACGGCCCCAGAAATTGCCGCCGCTCTGCACGCGGTCCGGCGCAAGCCCCGGAGGGGGGAGCCGGTGGCCGCCACCGGCACCGACAGCATCGCCGCGCCGGGCCGTCGCGCGCGCCGGCTCATTGCCCGCGGGCCTTGGCCAACCCCGGCGGGGCGTCCGTGCCCGTGCCCGTGCTTGCGCCTCGCGTGCAGCAGGAAAGGTGCCCACGCAGGCGCCCGAAGCCCAAGTGCCGGGGGGGCAGGCGGACAGGCGGGCAGGCGGGCGGGAAATTTCGCCGGATGGCCCGCTCAAGCGTATTGCCTAGACAATAAATTGCGGCTAGCTTTTTATTGTCTAGTCAAAAGAGCCGCACCTTCCGGCCGCCAGACTTTCGACAGCCAGACAAGGGGAACATCGATGAAGACCACCCGGCGTACCATTCTCAAGGGAATGGCCGGACTTCCGGCCATGTTCGCGGGGCTCTCGCCCCTCGCTGCGCTGGCCCAGCAGGGCGGCGGCGATACGTTGCGCGTCGCGGCGGGCAAGCCGGCCGGCGATCTCGATCCGCACAAGTACAAGGGCCTGTGGGCCATCCAGGATCTCATCTTCGAGCCGCTGATCCGCTACGGCCATGGCGGCAAGATGGAGCCGGCGCTCGCGACCGACTGGCAGGTCGAGGATGACGGCAAGCTGTTCCGCGTCCATCTGCGCAAGGGCGTCACTTTCCAGGACGGCACGCCATGGGATGGGGCGGCGATGGCCTGGAATCTCGACCGCTGGATCGGCAAGGAATCCAACAGCTGGATGAACGCCTCGCGGCTGTTCGCCAATTACAAGGTGGTCGACGGCCACACCGTCGAGATCCATTTCAAGGAGCCGGTGCTCGGCCTGCTCAATGAATTCGCCTATGTCCGCCCGGTGCGCTTCCTCAGCCCGAAATCGGTCGGGGCGGATGGCGCCTATGCCAAGCCGGTCGGCACCGGGGCGTGGATCGAGGCGAGCGCCGACAATAATGGCAGCACCTTCACCCGCTTCGACGGTTATTGGGGCGACAAGCCCGACTTCAAGCGCATCGAGGTGAAGGTCCTGCCCGAATCGCGCAGCCGCATGGCGGCGCTGCGGGCCGGCGAGATCGACCTGACCGGCGGCGATTTTCTCGCCCCGATCAAGGCGACGGAGGCCAAGACGCTGGAGAAGGCCGGCATCCCGGTCTCGGTCGAGCTTGGCACCACGACCGTGGTCATCGGCTTGAACCCGGATCGCAACAGCGCGCTCAAGGACCTCGCCGTGCGCCAGGCCATCAATATCGGCTTCGATCGCAAGGCGATCGGCCAGGTACTCTATCAGGGCCTCGCCGAGCCGGCCGGCAACCTGTTCCCCGCCAGCGTGCCGCTCGCCGGCAAGCGCTTCCCGGTGCCGGCGCGCGATCCCGTCGCGGCGAAGAAGCTGTTGGAGGACGCGGGCTGGAAGGGCGCGCCGATCCGCGAGAAGGACGGCAAGCCGCTCAAGCTGGAAATCGTGGTCAGCGAGGAGCAGATCGCCGGCTCGCGTTCGCTGGCGGAAATCCTCCAGGCCCAGCTTGGCGAGATCGGCATCGGGCTCACCATCCGCTCGGTCGATCACGCCTCGCGCCATTCCGACATTCCCGCGCGCACGTTCGACATGGCGCTGTTCACCACTTTCGGCGCGCCCTATGAGCCGTTCGGCACCATTGTCGGCCTCTTGCTCTCCACCTATGACAATGGCGTGGACGGCAAGCTGGTGATTGATCCGGCCAAGCTCGATCCGCTGGTGCTCGCCGCCACCTCGGCGCCGCAGGACAAGGTCGATGCCGCGGTGCAGGCGATCTACGACCAGATGCATGCGGATGTCTCGATGCTGCCGCTGTTCTACAGCCCCGCCATCTGGGCGCACACCAAGCGGGTGAAGGGTTTCACGGTTCCGGCCACCGAGTACGACCTGCCCTATCGCGGCATCCGCCTCGAATCCTGAGGTTGGTCATGTCGACGCTGATCGCGATCCGCCTGCGCAACGCGGTGGTGCTGCTCGTCCTCGCCACGATGCTGTGCTTTGCGCTGGTGGTCTCCGCGCCGGGCAATGTGGCGGTGCTCATCGCCGAGCTGCGCACGCCGAAGGCAAGCTTCGAGCAGATCCGCCTGGTGGAGGAGGAACTCGGCCTCAACCAGCCGCTGGTCCTGCGCTACGCAAGCTGGCTGAACGGCGCGCTGCACGGCAATCTGGGCGTGTCCTACAAGACGGGCGACGCGATCGGGCCGGCGCTGGCCAGCCGGCTGCCCATCACGCTCACGCTGGTCGTGGGCGGGGCGGCGTTCGCCATGCTGCTGAGCTTCGCGCTCGGCTTCCTCGGGGCGCTCTGGCCAGGGCGGCTCGGGGATGCGGTGAGCCGCGTCATCGCGCTGCTCGGCGCCTCGATGCCGTCCTTCTTCGTGGGCGCGCTGCTGATCTACGGGCTGGCGGTGGAACTGGGCCTGTTTCCCACCTTCGGCACGGCCGGGCTGTCGAGCTGGGTGCTGCCGTGGATGACCATCGGCCTTCTCCCCGCCGCCGTGCTCAGCCGCGTGGTGCGGGTGGGGCTGGAAGAGGCGATGGCGCGGCCCTTCGCGCTCACCGCCTCGGCCAAGGGGCTGTCGCGCCGCGCCATCCTGTTCCGCCATGCGCTCCCCAATATCGCGCCGACCTATATCAACGCGCTCGGCGCGCAGGGCGGCGCCATGGTGGTGGGCGCGGTGGTGGTGGAACCGCTCTTCGCCCTGAAGGGCGTCGCCGACCTGTTCCTGCAGGGCGTGCTGTTCCGCGACTTCATGGTGGTGCAGGCCTGCCTGCTGGTCTTCCTCACCTCGTTCATCCTGCTCAACCTCATGGTCGACATCGGCATGATGTTCACCGATCCGAAACTGCGCCGGCAGGGAGCGAACGCATGAGACGGCTCCGGGACCTTTTCCAGGCGCTGGCCCAGCTGCCGCGCCTCGCCTTCCTCGCGGTCGGCCTGTTCGTGCTGCTCGGCGTGCTCGCCCCCTGGCTCGCGCCCTATGACCCGAACGCGCAGGACCTGCTGGCCACCCATGCCGATCCCTCCTGGCAGCACTGGCTGGGCACCGATCATCTCGGGCGCGACACGCTCTCCCGGCTCATCGTCTCGGCCCGGACCTCGCTGGTGGGCATGAGCCTCGTGCTGCTCATCGCCCTGTCGGTCGGCATCACCATCGGCACGGTTGCCGGCTATCGCCGCGGCTGGGTCGAGGAAGTGCTGATGCGCATTGTCGATGTCGGGCTGGCCATGCCCAGCCTGATCGTCGCGCTGGCCGTGATCGGCATTTTCGGTACCGGCTACTGGAACATGATCCTCGCTCTGGCGCTGGCCTGGTGGCCGGGCAGCGCCCGCATCAGCCGGGCGGTGGCGGTGGGGGTGATGAACCGCCCGCATATCGAATCACTGCGCGTGCTCGGCGCCAGCCCCGGCCGCATCTACTTCCACCACCTCCTGCCCTCCACCATCGGCGCGGTGCTGGTCTATGCGACGGCCGATGCCGGCGCGGTGGCGCTCTCCATCGCGACGCTGAGCTTCCTCGGCCTCGGCATCCAGCCGCCCACCCCGGAATGGGGGCAGATGCTGGTGGACGCGCTGCCTTATCTGGAAAGCGCGCCATGGCAGGTGATCCTGCCGGGCCTCGTGCTGACGCTGGTGGTGATCGGCTTCAACCTGCTCGGCGAATCCATCGCGCTGAACCGCGTGCCGACGCCGCTGCCCCGCCGCATCCTGCTCAAGCGCCGGGCGATGGCGGCCGACTGGAGAAAGGCCGCGCCATGATGGCTCCCGAGACCTCGTCCGACCTGCTCCAGGTAAGCCATTTCTCCGTCGACCTCTACACCGCCCGCGCCGCGCTGCGGCCGGTGGACGGGGTGAGCTACTCGGTGGCTCCCGGTGAAACCCTCGCCATTGTCGGCGAAAGCGGCTCGGGCAAGACGGTGCTGAATTTCGCGCCGCTCGGCCTCATGCCGACCGGCGTCGTCACCGATCTCTCCGGCTCGGTCCTGTTCGACGGCCAGCAGCTCGTGGGCCTGCCCGAGCCGGCCCTGCGCCGGATCCGTGGCGGAAAGATCGGCACCATCTTTCAGGATCCGATGAGCGCGCTCAACCCGGCGCTGCGCATCGGCCGGCAGATCGCCGAAGTGGCGGAGCTTCATCTCGGCATGACGCATGCGCAGGCCGAGGCCCGCGCGCTCGACCTGCTCAAGCTGGTGCGCATGTCCGACCCGCAGGCGCGGCTGCGGCAATACCCGCATGAATTGTCGGGCGGCCTGCGGCAGCGCGCGATGATCGCCATCGCCATCGCCGCCGAGCCCAGGCTGCTGATCGCGGACGAGCCGACCACCGCGCTGGACGTGACCGTGCAGGCGCAGATCATCGGCCTGCTGAAAGACCTGCAGCGCCGGCTCAATACCGCGATCGTGCTCATCACCCACGACATGGGCGTGGTGGCCAGCATCGCCGCGCGCGTGGCGGTCATGTATGCCGGCCGGCTCGCCGAGTATGGCCCGGTCGAGCAGGTTCTGCTGACCCCCCGCCATCCCTATACGCGCGGCCTGATCGCCGCCCTGCCGAGCGTGGATGACGCGCCCGGCTCGCCCTTCCGCGGGCTTCCCGGCACGCCACCGGTGCTCGGCGCGCCGCTGCCCGGCTGCGCCTTCGCGCCGCGCTGCCCGCAGGTGATCGATATCTGCGCGCGGCAATATCCGCCGCTGCGGGGCAGCGGGGGCCCGGGACCGGGCGCCGCCGTCGCCTGCCACGTCGTCAACGCGCGTCCGTCCAAGGAGCAGGCCCATGCATGAGGCCGAAGACCTGCTGCGGGTCGAGAACCTCGTCACCCGCTTCAAGAGCGTCGAGCGCGGCAAATGGGTCACGGCGGTCGATGACGTCTCGATCCGCCTCGCCCCCGGCGAGATGGTCGGGCTGGTCGGCGAATCCGGCTGCGGAAAGTCGACGCTGGGCCGTTCCATTGTCGGGCTGGAACGCCCGCAATCGGGTCGCATCCTGCTGGATGGCGTCGACCTCTCCAGCCTGCGCGGCCGTGCATTGCGCGAGACGCGGCGGGCGATCCAGTACGTGTTCCAGGACCCCTATGCCTCGCTCAACGATCGCCAGACCATCGGCGAGACGCTGACGGAGGCGCTGATCATCATCGGCATGACGGACCGTGAGGCCCAGCGGCGGCGGGTCCATACGCTGCTGGATCAGGTCGGACTGCCGGACGCGCTGGCCGAGCGCTACCCGCGCGAACTCTCGGGCGGGCAGCGCCAGCGCGTCGCCATCGCCCGCTCGCTGGCGGTGGAGCCGCGCGTGCTGATCTGCGACGAGCCGGTGAGCGCGCTCGACCTGTCGATCCGCGCGCAGGTGATGAACCTGTTCCTCACGCTGCACAAGGATCTCGGCGTCGCCTGCCTGTTCATCGCTCATGATCTCGCGCTGGTGCGGCAGGCCACCAGCCGCACCTATGTGATGTATCTCGGCAAGATCGTGGAGGATGCGTCCTCGGCCGAACTCTACGCCCGGCCGAGCCATCCTTATACGCAGGCGCTGCTCGGCTCGATCCCGAGCGCCGATCCGCGCGTCGAGGCGCATCGCGAACCGCCGCCGATCTTCGGCGACATTCCCAGCCCGACCAATCCGCCCTCCGGCTGCCGTTTCCGCACCCGCTGCCCGCGCGCGATGGAGGTCTGCGCGAGCGGCCCGCCGCCGCGCCTCGCTCTCGCGCCGCGCCATCACGCGAGCTGCGTGATCGCCGGCGATCTCTACGCCCACAGCCATCCCGAACCGCACCGCCTGCCGATGCCGGCCTGAGCGACACGCTCGCCGCATCCCGCGTACGGCCTTCAAGAAGGACGCCCCCGTGACAACACAGACCACGCCCCAGCGCCCGCCCCATCTGAAGACCGCTCCCGACGACGAGGCCTACTGGCTCGCCATCCGCGCGACCATGGAGCCGATGTATGTCAACACCCAGCTGGTCAACACCCGGCGCGGCGCCGCCCCCCGCGTGGTGCGCGACCGGGTGCGCGAACTGGTCGATCTCTCGCTGTCCTATGAGCTCGACGAGTATGAGCCGATGCGCGACTTGAAGGAAAGCGGCTCCTCGCTCGCCATCCGGCAACTGCTCGGCGATTATTTCGGCGCGGATGCCGATGAGGTGGCGCTGACCCGCAACGCGATGGAGGGCATCGTCACCGTGCTGAACGGGGTTGCCCTGAAGCCGGGCGACGAGGTGCTGGCCACCCGGTTCTGTTATGATTCGAACCTCGCCATCATCCGCCAGCGCGCCTTGCGCGAGGGCATCGTGCTGCGCTTCGTCGAGCTGCCCTTCGGCATCGCCACCGACGCGGAGATCGTCGCCGCCTTCGCCGCGGCCATTACCGGGCGCACGCGGCTGATCAGCTTTCCCCATGTCGTCGCCAATACCGGGCTGGTGATGCCGGTGCGCCAGATCGCGGCTCTGGCCGCCGCGCACGGCGCCTTCACCGTGGTGGATGGCGCCCACTCGGCCGGGCATATCGTGTTCCGGCTCGATGAACTGGGCTGCGATGCCTATGCCACCTGCCTGCACAAATGGATGTACGGGCCGCGCGGTACCGGCTTCCTGCATGTGCGGCGCGAGAAGATCGCCGATGTCTGGCCGCTTTTCGCCAGCTGGTCCGGCAAGCCGGTCGATTCGATCGAGAAATTCGAGGAGGTCGGCACGGTGTTCAAGGCGCTGCCCGCCTCGATCCCCGAGGCCATCGCGTTCAATCGCGGCATCGGCCAGGCGGAAAAATCCGCCCGCCTGCGCTATCTGCGCGACCGGTGGGCGGGGCGCCTGGGCGAGCACGAGCGCATCCGCCTGCTGACCGACATCGCCGCCGATCCCGGCACCGGCTTTGGCGGCTTCGTCATCGATGGGCTGGACGGCGAGGACTTCGCCCGCACGCTGCGCGAGGAATTTGCCATCAACGTGCGCGCCTTCGCCATGGACGAGGATCCCGCCATGCGGGGCATCCATCTCTCGCCGGGCCTGCCCAACACGGTGGAGGAGGTGGACCGCTTCGTGGAGGCGACCTTCGCCATCCTCGCGCGCAGCCACAACTCGCTCATGCGGGCAGGATGAGCAGCCCGGCGTCGAGCGTCGTCAGGCGATCCGTGCCGTCCTCGGTGATGACGAGCGTGTCCTCATACATGAGGCCGCCCCAGCCGGGGCGGTAATAGGGTGTCTCGACATTGATGACCATTCCCGGCTCGAGCGCCACCGGCTCTGCCGGGCCGAGAGTCGGGTATTCGTGAGAATCGAGCCCGAGCCCGTGGCCGACATGGTGCCGGCGATAGTGCGGCAGGCCGGCCGCGCGCACCGCCTCGACCGTGGCATGGAACAGCGCGTCGCTTCTCACCCCCGGCCCTACAAGGGCGAGGGCGGCACGCTGCCCCGCGACGATGGCGGTATCAACCCCGCATATCTCCGCCGAGGGTTCGCCGACCACCGCGCTGCGGGCTGTGTCCGACCAGTAGCCCTGCAACGATCCGCCAATGTCGATGCGCAGCAGATCGCCCGGCGTGAGGCGGCGCGGGGCGGCATGCGCGTCGGCGAAGGCCGCGCGTGGTCCCGAGGTGACGGCGATGAAGCCCGGCCGGATGCCGGCGCGGATCATCCATGCGGAAATCTCCGCCGCCAGGTCCAGCTCGCTCACGCCGGCGCGGGCCTGGGCCAGCGCTGCAGCCAGCGCATTCTCGGTCTCCCGCGTCGCGTAGCGCAGCAGGGCGATTTCATCCGCATCCTTGATCATACGCGCACGGCGGAACAGCGCGGCGGTGTTCTCCGGCGGCAGCACGGCGAGGTCGGCGGGAAGCGTGGCGGGTGGCGGTCCTTCGATCGCCAGCGCCCGGCGCGCGCCGGCCAGCGCCGCGATGGCGGCGGCGAGCGCCTCCTCATACGTGGCGAACGAGATGACCCGCGTGGCCGTCGCCTCCCGCGCCTCGGCATCATCGAAGAAAAAGGTCCGGTAGGCGAAATAGCGCAGGCCGTATTGCGCGACCGGATGCCCGCTCGCCTCCTGCGCGGCCCACAGGTCCGCCGTCGGCCCGACCAGGATCCACTCGTCGTTCGTGAACACGGCGGCCATGCGCTGGGCCGGATCGGTGTCATAGCCCATGCTGCGATAGCCGCTGCAATAAACCACGTTGGGCGGCGAGGTCGCGACCATGAGGCGTTCCTCGCCCGCAAGCGCGAGAACGCGCGCGCGATGGCGCCGGGCGAGGCTGGCAAGGTTGATGGCGGGAATCGGGCTCATGGCTGCAACGGGTTGAATTCGCCGACGAATTCGTTGCGGTCGGCGGGGTAGATCAGGCGTACCCAAGTGACGGGCAATTCATCCGCCCATGTCTGGCGCAGCGAGACGAGGAGCGGGGAACCGGCGACCACGTCGAGCCGCTCGGCATCGGCGGCACCGGCGGCCTCGGCGCGAATGGTGTGGCGCAGCCGGGTGCAGGGCAGGCGCGCCAGCAGCCATGTATTGGGCATGTCGGCCTCGAAATCGGCCTCGATGGCATCCGGCGCCGCGTCGAGGTTGATGAAGCGTTCCTCCAGCACTTCCGGCTTGCCGAAGCCGCAATGGGCGGCCGTCAGCATGAGCAGAGGCGTGCCGGCGGCGACCGCCGGCCAGAAGGGCGTGCTCTTGCCGGCCACCAGCTCGCGCTTGCGCAGCACCTTGTAGCTGTAGGTGCGGCCCCGCCCCTCGATTTCCTCGCGAATGTCGAGGAAGCCGATGACCGCATGGGTCTCGGTGGTGAGGGCCACCCGCGTGCCCTGCTTGCGGCGGCGCTCCAGCAGGCCGGCCTCGGTGAGCTTGGAGAGCGCCTTGCTCACCGTGGCGCGAGTGGTGGAGAGGGTCTCCATCAGGCTGTGCTCGGAGGGGATGCGATGCCCCGCCGGCCAGCGGCCGCTCATGATTTCCGAGCGCACGGCGCGTTCGATCTGCTTGTAGAGCGGGCCTTGACCGTCAAGCGCGATGGTCGAAACGCTCGCGTCCTCATTCTCGTCCATGGCGCCGCTTCCACCTTGTGGCTCGGGTGAGAAGTGCCATGGCTGCCCGCCTTTTGTCTAGGCAATTACGCGGGCAGGGCGCGGCGCCGCCTCCTGTCCCGCAGGGCATGGAGCCGGCGGGCGCCGCCGTCGCGGCCGGAGGGCTCAGGTCGCGGGCTGGAGGATATAGCGGGGGGCGACCGTCGCGTTGGACAGGTGTGGCAGCATGGCCTGCCGGGCGGTCTCATAGGCTTCCAGTTGCTCGCCCGCCTGCAGCGAGGGAAGGGTGATGAACTCACCCCGATCGAAGCCCAGCAGCGCCGCATCGACAAGGTTTTCCGGCGTCATCACCCAGCTGCCGGGAAGGTTGTCGATCGGCACGCCGGCGGTGTCCCAGAACTGCGTCGCGGTCACGCCGGGAAGAACCACCTGCACCCGCACGCCCTTGTCGGTGAGTTCCTTCCGCAACGACTGGCTGAAGGCGAGAACGAACGCCTTTCTGCCTCCATAGACGCCGTTGAGCATCTCCGGCCCGATCGCCACGATGGACGAGATGTTGATGATCGCCCCGGCGCCGCGCGCAACGAAGCCGGGAGCCGCGGCATAGGTCAGGCGCATCACCGCGGTGACGTTGATGTCGATCATCTCTTCCATGCGGTCGACATCGGACTGCAGAAGCTCGCTCGCGCCGCCGAAGCCGGCATTGTTGACGAGCACCGAGATGGACGTGTCCGACGCGAGGACGTCCTCGACCTTGCGCAGCGCGTCGTGTTGCGTGAGATCGGCGACGATAACCCGCGCCGTCACGCCATGCCGCGCCGCCAGCCGCTCGGCCTGCTGGGCGAGGCGCTCGGCATCGCGCGCAATCAGCAGCACATCATGGCCGCGCGCGGCGAGCCGGTCGGCATAGATGGCGCCGATCCCGGATGAGGCGCCGGTCACGACGGCGGTACCCTTGTCATTCATCATCTTCTCCTCATGCCTCGCCGACCGGCGGTTCCAGAAGAGCCGTACTAGCGAGGGATGCCGAATTCCCGAATGACGTAGGCGCGGCGATTCAGGACAGGGCGGGTTTTCGGCCCTGGCGCTTTCGAAATGGCCCTGTTCCGTCATCGTCATGCGTTCCGGCAAGGATGGCCGGAATCGATGGGTTGCCGACATTCGCAAGGAGGAGCGGGTGTCGTTATCTCTCCCCATGCGTCAACCGGCGCTGTCCGGCATGATGTCGCGCTTGATCGATTTCCACCGGGCCGCGGAAGATGGTGCCGGGACGCAGGAGGTCCCTCGGCATTGCCACGCCCGGGGATCGTGCGAACCTGATCGTTCCTCTCAAGGCCCGGGCGCCGCGGCAACACCCGGGTCCGGCTTCCACCTGTTATAATTGCCGACTAAACAATAGGTATCGACATGAGCAGCAGCGCCCGTCTTCCCCTTGTTCCCGCATCGTTCTTTGGCATGGTGCTGGGGCTCGCCGGGCTCGGCGGCAGCTGGCGGGCGGCGCATCTCGCCTGGGGCGTGCCCGCCCTGCCGGGTGAATTCCTCATGCTGAGCGCGGGAATCGTCTGGGCGGTGCTCGTCATTCTCTATGCCGGCAAATGGTTGATGGCCCGCGAGACGGCACTGGCCGAAATGGCCCATCCGATCCAGTGCTGCTTCGTCGGGCTGATCGGGGTCGCCACCCTGCTGGTCGCCGGCGGAGCCGCCCCCTATGCCCATGACGTGGCGCTGGCGCTCTATGTCGTGGGCGCCCTGTTCACGCTGGGCTTCGCGGTGTGGCGAACCGGGGGGCTCTGGCTCGGCGAGCGCGCGCCGGAACATTCGACCCCGGTGCTCTATCTGCCCACGGTGGCCGGTAGCTTCGTGTCGGGCACGGTGGGCGCGGCGCTGGGCTATGCCGATCTCGGGCAGTTCTTCTTCGGCGCCGGGCTGTTCGGCTGGCTCGCCATCGAATCCGTGCTGCTGCACCGCATGCTCACCAGCCCGGCCATGGCGAGCGCGCTGCGTCCGACACTCGGCATCCAGCTGGCGCCGCCAGTGGTGGGGGCCGTCACCTTGATCGCCGTCGCGCCCTCCGCTCCGCCGCTCTTCGCCCACGCGATGATCGGTTACGGTATCCTGCAGGCCCTGATCATCCTTCGGCTGCTGCCGTGGATCCTGCGCGAACCGCTCACGCCCTCCTACTGGGCCTTCACCTTCGGTGTGACCGCGCTGGCCACCGCGCCGATCCGTCTCGTTGCCCTGGGGGATGCAGGAACCGTGACGGTTCTGGCACCAATCCTGTTCGTGTTCGCCAATGTCGTCGTGTTCATCGTCGCGGCCGTGACGCTCTACCGGGCGGTGCAAGGCAGGCTGCTGCCGGCGCCCCCGGTTGCGGCGAGCCCGGCGAAGTGAATGCAGGCCTGCCTTGGCAGGTCGCTTCCGCGCAGGCCTCTTCCGCGCAGATCTCTTCCGCGCAGATCTCTTCCGCCTCGGCCCCGCAGCGGAGGGCGGTATTCCCAACAAGCCCATCGGGAGGAAAATCGATGAAGCCGAACTATTCCCCACGCTCGGCGGCGCTTTACGCCGACACCGCGACCCCGGTTCTGCCGAGGACGGACATGGTGCTGGACCTCACGCGCACCGCGCTGGTCGTCATCGATCCGCAGGTTGACGTGATGAGCCCGAACGGCCTCGCCTGGGCGGCGGTCGGCGAGAGCGTGACCGAGAACAATCTGGTGCCGAACCTCATCGAGCTGTTCGCCGCCGCCAAGAAGGCCGGAATCGTGGTGGCTGTCTCGCCCCACTATTATTACTGCTGGGATCACCACTGGCGCTGGCAGGCCCCGCTGGAAAAATTCCAGCACGATGTCGGCGCCTTCGACCGCAAGGGGCCCTACACGGTGGAGGGCTTTCGTGCCTCGGGGGCGGACTTCATGGAGGAGTTCAAGCCCTATATCGAGGACGGCAAGACCATCATCTGCTCGCCGCACAAGCTCTATGGCCCGCAGGCAAACGACCTGAAGCTGCAACTCGGCAAGCAGGGTATCAACCAGGTGATCCTCGCCGGGATGCTGGCCAATATGTGTGTGGAATCGCACATGCGCGATCTGCTGGAGGCCGGTTTCGAGGTCGCCGTGGTGCGCGATGCCGTGGCCGCCCCGAAACTGCCGGACGGCGACGGCTATCTCGCCGCGCTCATCAATTTCCGCTTCATGGCCAATGGCGTCTGGTCCACCGACGAGACGGTGCAGCGGCTCGAAACGCCGGCCTGACACCATCGGCGCAGAGGCGGGCGAGGCGGTAGAGACCCCGGGCCCGTCTCAACCGACATCGCCGTCTGCGCGGGCGCCGGCTTTGGCGTGCCTTGCCGGAGCGTCATGTCCGAATTACATTGACACCGTAATTTTCGGTCATGAGGTTGGCAATCCATCATGCGCCAGGTCGGCTTCATTCTGGAAGATGGCTTCCAGGTCATGGGCATGGCCGCCCTCTCGGCGTTTGAACTTGCCAATGTCACGCTCGGTCGCGAGGCCTATGGTCTCACCGTGATGTCGGAGCGGGGCGGCACGGTTCGCTCCTCCCTCGGCATACGGATCGAGACCGGGGTGCTGACGGATTTTCCGGATACGCTCATGGTCATGGGCGAACTGGTGCCTCGCCAACTGTCCTCGGGCCTGCGCGACTATATCGCCCGCGCGGGACAGCACAGCCGCCGCGTCGCCGGCGTGTGCACGGGGGCATTCCTGCTCGGCGAGGCCGGCCTGCTGGACGGCCGTCAGGTGACGACGCACTGGGCGCATGCGCGCGACCTGCAGCAGCGTTTTCCCAATGCCAGGGTCGACGAGGAAAGGATCTTCGTCTCCGACGGCAATATCTGGACATCGGCCGGCATGAGCGCGGCGATCGACCTGACGCTGGCGCTCATCGAGGATGATCATGGCGCGGCGCTCGCCCGGACGGTCGCCCGCAAGCTGGTGGTCTATCATCGTCGGCCGGGTGGCCAGTCGCAGTTCTCCGCCCTGCTGGAACTCGAGCCCCGGTCGGATCGCGTGCGCCGGGCGCTGATCTACGCCAAGGAGAATCTGCGCAATCCGCTGACGGTGGAAGAACTGGCAGAGGCGGCCAACCTGAGCCCGCGCCAGTTCAGCCGCATCTTTCGCGAGCAGACGGGGCAATCGCCGGCCAAGGCGGTGGAACGCCTGCGGCTCGAGGCCGCCAAGCTCATGCTGGAGGAGGGGTGGCACGCCATGGACGTGGTTGCGCGCGATACCGGCTTCGCCGACCGGGATCGCATGCGCCGGGCCTTCCTGCGCTTTTTCGGCCATCCTCCGCAGAGTATGCAGCGCAGCCTGCGCCTCATCAGCAAGGATGACGACACGAAGGATGACGACGACGCCAAGGCCGCCGGCGTCGGGTGACAGTCCCGCGGCGGGCATTCGTGCGGATGGGAGGATCGCTTCGCGATGGCCTTCGCCGTCGCGCGCGCCGTGGGTGACTGGAGCGGCTTGAGCCCGGCTTAAGCGGGCGATCCGCCGGGCCCCACGATGCGGGCGAAGAGCGCCGCGCTGCGGTCGCGGGCGGCACGGGGCGCCGGGGCAGCGGCGGGCGCCGCAGGCGGAGACGGAGCCGCCACGCCCTCACTGAACTGCGCCTCGATGCTGCGCACGCACTGCGCCACGCCACTATCCGCCAGTCGGTAGTACACCTGCTTGGCGGCGCGGCGGGTGGCCACCAGGCCGGCGCGTCGCAATTCGCCGAGCTGCTGGCTCAGGGCGGGCTGGCCAATAGCCGTGGCGGCGTCGATCTCGCCGACGGTCATCTCGCCGGACTGGAGATGGGAGAGGATCATCAGCCGCTGCGGCTGGCCATAGCTCCGCAGCTTCTCCACCGCCCGGTCGGCCTCCTCGCGGGTCAGCGGCATGGTTTCAGCCCCCTGGTTTCAGGTTCATGGTTTCAGCTTCATGGTTTCAGCTTCGGTCGAGCGGCCGACAGAACCATGCCGGGTCGTCGTTTGACACCAGCGTCTCGTCGGTGAGCGGACGCAGCACCGGGTCGCCGGGCTCCCAGCCTTCCGGCGTCACCGCGTCCCCCGCGGCGGCGCGCTTGAGCGCGGCGGCAAGGCGCAACATCTCACGCGCCGAACGCCCGACCGACATCGGGTACCAGCTGATGGCGCGGACAATGCCGTCCGGGTCGATGAAATAGCTCGCCCGCACGGTGGAGGAATCCTGCGCCGTCTCATCCAGCATGCCATAGGCGCGGCTGATGACGAGCGAGGTGTCCTCCACCACGGGAAACGGCACCTCGACATTGAAGGCGCCGCGGATCGCCCGCAGCCAGCCCATGTGGGAGAACAGGCTGTCCACCGACAGCCCCAGCAGCGCCACGCCGATTTCGTCGAATCGCGGTGCCAGCCGGGCCAGCGCGATGAATTCGCTGGTGCAGACCGGGGTGAAATCCGCCGGGTGCGAGAACAGCACGAGCCACCGGCCGCGATAATCGCCGAGGTGAACCTGCCCCTGTGTCGAGCGGGCGCTGAACACGGGCGCGGTATCGCCGATGCGCAGCGGGCGCGGCGCGGCGGAGGCCGATCGGGTGTCGGAATGGAGTTCCCCTGTCATGCCCTCTGATTGCCCTTACCGAGAAAGTGATGCAATACGGATTTACAATTACACACATTATGTAAATATGAAATTTATGAAGATGGCTGGAGGAACGCCAATGTCCGATCCGACCTTCCTGAACGACGTGCCGCTTGAAAAAGCCGCCGCCCAGATCCGGGCTGCCGGCGCGCGCGAGAACCGCCTGGCGGTCGAGGCTTTCTTCGACGAGCCAACCAACACGGCGAGCTATGTCATTCATGATCCCGCCACCCGGCAGGCGGCGATCGTCGACAGCGTGCTCGATTTCGACGCGGCTTCGGGGCGCACCTCCACCGCTTCGGCGGACGCGATCATCGCTTACGTGAAGGCGCATGGGCTGACGGTCGATTGGCTGCTGGAGAGCCACGCCCATGCCGACCACCTCTCGGCCGCGCCCTATATCCAGCGCGAACTGGGCGGAAAGCTCGCCATCGGGCGCGAGATCATCACCGTCCAGAACGTGTTCGGGAAGATCTTCAACTTCGGCACCGAATTCGCCCGCGACGGCTCCGAGTTCGACCGGCTGTTCGAGGATGGCGACACGTTCAGCGTCGGCTCCATCCCTGCCATGGTGCTGCATGTTCCCGGCCACACGCCGGCCGACATGGCCTATGTCATCGGCGACGTGGTGTTCACCGGCGATACGCTGTTCATGCCGGATTTCGGCACCGCTCGCGCCGACTTCCCCGGCGGCGACGCCCGCCAGCTTTTCCACTCGATCCGCCGCCTGCTGGCGCTGCCGGACGAGACCCGCCTGTTCCTCTGCCACGACTACAAGGCGCCCGGTCGCGACACCTATGCGTGGGAGACCACGGTCGGCGCCGAGCGGGCGGAAAACATCCACGTGCGCGACGGGGTGGACGAGGCCGCTTTTGTGGAGATGCGCACCACGCGCGACGCCACGCTGGCCATGCCCAAGCTGATCCTTCCCTCGGTGCAGGTGAACATGCGGGCGGGCAACCTTCCCGAGCCGGAAGAGAACGGCCGCCGCTACCTGAAACTGCCGCTCGACACGCTCTGAAGCGGCGCCGGCCGGTGCGCCAATGCCGGCCGGCAGCGGTCGCCCCTTCCACGAGATGGAGGAAACTCCCATGACGTCGAAACAGATCGTGCCGGAATTTCACGTGCACGGCGCATTGGACGAGCCGGGCCTTGCCGAAGCCGCCGCCGCTGGCTACCGCGCCATCATCTGCACACGTCCCGATGGGGAGGATCCCGGCCAAATGGAAGCCGCGGAAGCGGCCGTGCTGGCCGAGGCCCTCGGCATGGCCTTCGTGCACATCCCGGTGACGCCGGGCACTTACAGCGACGCCGATGTGGCGACGATGCGCACCATGCTCGACCGCCTGCCCAACCCGATCCTCGGCTATTGCCGCAGTGGCACGCGGGCGGCGACGCTGTGGGCGCTGGCCGAGGCGGGGCGGCGGAGCCCGGACGAGATACTGGCGCTAAGCTCCGCCGCCGGCATCGACCTTTCCGGCCAGCGCGCCCGCCTTACGGCCCTGGACAGGGGGATCCGCCCCGGCGCACCGAAGACCTATGACGTGGTCATCGTGGGAGGCGGCGCGGCCGGCATCGCCACCGCCTCCAGCCTGCTCAAGCGCCGACCCTCGCTCGACATCGCCATCGTCGAGCCGGCGGAGTGCCATTACTACCAGCCGGGCTGGACCATGGTCGGGGCCGGCGTGTTCCAGCCGGATACCACCCGCGTGCCGATGGGCGCGGTGATGCCCGATTCCGTCACCTGGATCCGGCAGGCCGCCGCCGGCTTCCTTCCCGAGGCCAAGGAGGTCGCTCTCGCGGACGGCTCGTCCGTGCGCTACCGCGTGCTGGTCGCCGCGCCCGGCCTGCGGCTGGCGTGGGAGGCCATTCCCGGCCTGCCCGAGGCGCTCGGCCGCAACGGCGTCACCTCGAATTACCGCTTCGACCTCGCCCCCTACACGTTCCGCCTCGCCAGCACGGTGAAGTCGGGCCGCGCGCTGTTCACCCAGCCGGCCATGCCGATCAAATGCGCCGGCGCGCCGCAGAAGGCGATGTACCTGTCCTGCGACATCTGGCGCGGCGCCGGCGTTCTGCCGCGCATGAAGGTGGAGTTCCATAATGCCGGCGGCGTGCTGTTCGGCGTGCCGGCCTATGTTCCCGCGCTGATGGAATATGTCGAGCGCTACGGCATCGACCTCAATTTCGCCTCCACGCTCGTCGGCGTCGATGGCGATACGCAGGTGGCGACCTTCGAGCGCCGGGGAAGCGACGGCGGCACCGAGCGGGTGGAGCGCTCCTTCGACATGCTGCACGCCGTGCCACCGCAAAAGCCGCTCGACGTCATCGCCGCCAGCCCGCTGGCGGGCGCGGGTGGCTGGATCGAGGTCGATCCGGCGACGCTGCGCCATGTTCGGTACCCGGACATTTTCGCCCTCGGCGACGCCACCAACACGCCGAACGCCAAGACCGCCGCCGCCGCGCGCAAGCAGGCGCCTGTCGTGGCGGTGAATGTGCTCGCGGCGCTGGAGGGCAAGGCGCCCGCCGCCCAGTATGACGGCTACGGCTCCTGCCCGCTCACGGTGGAGCGCGGCAGGATCGTGCTGGCCGAGTTCGGCTATGGCGGCGCGCTGATGCCCACCTTTCCGCGCTGGATCCTCGACGGCTCGCGTCCCACGCGCCTCGCTTGGTTCCTCAAGGACCGCATGCTGCCGCCCATCTACTGGCACGCCATGCTGAAGGGCCGGGAGTGGCTGTGCCGGCCCGAGCCGATCGCGGCCGGGCCGAGCCGCGAGGCCGCGTGATGCTGGAGCCGCTGCAATACGGGCTCGGTGCCAGTGCGGGGGTGCTCGTCGGCTTCACGCTCGGGCTGGTGGGCGGTGGCGGCTCCATCCTCGCCGTGCCGCTGATGGTCTATCTCGTCGGGGTGCGCAATCCGCATATCGCCATCGGCACCAGCGCCTTCGCCGTTGCGATCAACGCGGCCGCCGGCCTGCTCAGCCATGCCCGCGCGGGCACGGTGAAATGGCGCTGCGGCGGCATGTATGCCACGGCCGGCATATTCGGCGCCTTTGCCGGATCGAGCCTGGGCAAGCTGGTCGGAGGCGAGAAACTGCTCTTCCTGTTCGCGCTGCTCATGCTCGTTGTCGGCGCACTGATGCTGCGCGGGCGCGGCAATCCCGGCGAGCCGGGTGCCGAGTGCAATCGCGAGAAGGCGCCGAAAGTGCTCGGCTTCGGCCTCGGCACCGGCGTCTTTTCCGGCTTCTTCGGCATTGGCGGCGGTTTCCTCATCGTGCCCGGCCTGATCGGCTCCACCGGCATGCCGATCCTGAACGCGGTCGGCACCTCGCTGGTGGCGGTGACGGCCTTCGGGCTGACCACCGCCTTCAATTATGCGCTGTCGGGGCTGGTGAACTGGGCGCTGGCCTTCACCTTCATCGCCGGGGGCGCGCTTGGCAGCGTCGCCGGCATGAAACTCGCCCGGCGCCTCGCCGGGCGCACCGGCCGGCTGACCACGGTGTTCGCGACGCTGATCTTCGTGGTGGCGAGCTACATGCTGTTCAAGAGCGCCTCGGCCCTGCTGGCCTGAACTCTCAGGTGGCGGCGAGGGCCACGACCTTCGCGCCGTCGGGGATGCGCTCGCAAAGGCCGATCACGTCCTGGTTCACTCCGCCGCCTGGCGACGGCGCGCTTCCGCGAAGGCTTCCTTGAAGCCGGCATAGTCCAGCGTCGAGGTGCGGAACGGGCCGATCAGATAGGTCGGCGTTCCCTGCAGGCCGATCGATTCGGCCTGCGCCAGATTGCGCTTCAACAGTGTGCCGATGTCTTTCGCGTGGGCTTGGAGATCGGCATCCAGCCGGGCAAGGTCGATGCCCGAGCCCTGTATCGCCTTCAGCATCTGCTCCTCGCTGACGCCGCGTCCGGGGATGGCCATCAGCGCGTGATGCACCTTGTCGTAGCCGCCCTGATATTTGGCGGCGAGGGCCATCTGCGCGCCATAGACCGACGCCTCGGTGAGGATCGGCCAATCCTTGTAGACGAGGCGGATCCTGCCATCTTCTCTGACGGCGCGCTCCAGATCCGGGGCGGACTTCTTGCAGTAAGGGCAGTTGTAATCGAGGAAGGCGACGACGGTGACGTCGCCCTTCGGGTTGCCGGCCGTGGGCGCGGCCGGGTCCCGCAGGATCGCGTCGACATCGACGCCCTGCGCAAGGAGCGGTGATCCCGCGAGGCCCATGCCGACGGCGAGGAGGCCGGCAAGCGTGAGGAAATGGCGGCGCTGCATGAGAACTCCTGAACGTTCAAGGGTGAAGGGGGGTCATGCGCCGGCGGCGTCGAGCCGGCGGAGGATGGCGTCGACGGTCACGGGGCCGACGATGCGGGAGCCGGGAATCTCGCGCCCCTGCGCATCAACGAGGAACAGGGCGGGTGGCCCGACCACGCGGAACCGCTCCATCAGGGCGCGGGTCGTGGCGTTGTAGTCGGTGACATCGGCGGTGACCTGCGGCACGGCGGCGAGCCGCGCGCGCAATTCCGGCGCTGCCATCACCCTCGCATTGGCTTTGCAGACGGTGCACCAGTCAGCCGTGAAGTCGACGAGGATGGGGCGATTGGGCACGGCACTGTCGGCGGCACCGTCGGCCGCAGCGGCGACCGCGCGGTCGAAGCTGGTCGAGGAGGTGACGGTGGCCGCGGCCTGCGCTGCCGGCCGGCGGGCATCCGCAACGGCCTCGAAGGCCAGCGGGCGGAGCGGGTCCTGCGCGCCGCCGGCGGCGCCGACGATGAGCGTCGCGCCGTAGAGCGCCGCCGCCATGCCACCGCCGCGCGCGAGGCGGGCGGCTGGGCCGCTCGATGCGGTGAGCCGGTCGAACCCGCCGAAGAACGCCGCCGCCCCTAGCAGAAGCACGCCGAACATGGCGAGACTTGCCGGCGCCGGCAGCAACCGGCCGGCCAGCAGAATGGCGACGGCGAGGAAAACCGTGCCGAAGGCCTGCTTCGCTCGTTCCAGCCAGGCGCCGCCACGCGGCAGCACGCTCGGGCCGAACAGGCCGACCAGCATCAGCGGCAGGCCCATGCCGAGGCCGAGCATGAACAGCGCGCCCGCCCCGGTGACGACGTCGCCGGTGGTCGCGGCATAGAGCATGGCGCCGGCCAGTGGCGGGGTCACGCAGGGCCCGACGATCAGCGCCGAGCCGAAGCCCAGCAGCGCCGCGCCACCCAGCGAACCGCTACCGCCACGTCCAGCCAGCCGGGCGGAAAGACCCGCCGGCAAGGCGAGATCGAACAGGCCGAACATGGAGAGCGCCAGCAGGACGAAGATCGTCGCCGTCACGCCCAGCGCCAACGGTGTCTGCAGCGCGGCCTGAAGGTTCGCTCCCGACCCGCCGGCCACAGCACCGACCAGACCATAGGCGCCGGCCATGGCGAGCACATAGGCACCGGTCAGCGCCAGGCTGCGCCGCCGCGTCAATGTCTCGCTCGAGCGGGTCAGCATGCCGGCGAGAATCGGGATCATCGGGAAGACGCAGGGGGTCAGCGCCAGCAGCAGGCCGAAGCCGAGAAAGGCCAGCAGCGTCCAGCCGAGACTGCCGGCGAACAGCGCGGCGATGCCCTCGCCGTCGTCCACGGCACCTTCCGTTGATAGCGCCGCCGGTTCCATCGTCGCCGGAGCCGGGCCGCTCCGAGCCGATATGTCCGCCGTGGCGGAGATCCGACCGGGCGGTGCGACCCTTGTATCGAGGGTCGAGAGGTCGACGAGGCGCGCCTGCGGGGGGAAGCAGATGCCTTTTTCCGAACAGCCCTGATAGGCGACCTTCAGCTCGCCGGTGCGGGGGAGCGCCCCGGCGCTGGCTTCGACATCCCGATGGAAGACCTGCACGACGCCGAAATTGGGATCGTCCTTGGCCTCGCCAACGGGCCGTTCCAGCGGCACGGCCCGGCCGTCCAGTGAGGCGCCGAGACTGTCGCGGTAGAGATAATTGCCCGGCTCGACCATCCAGCGCAGCACCAGCGCGCCGTCGGGCGAGCGCGCCGCCTCCAGCGTGAAGGGGACCCTGGGTGCGGAGGCGGCGAAGAGCGGTGCGAGGTCCGGATCCTCGGTGGCGGAGGCGCTGAACGGCGACAGGCACGCAAATGCCAAGGCTGCCGCCCGCATGCCGTTCGCCCGGGAATGTCCCGTCTTCCAGAAGTGCCCCGTCTTCCAGGAGTGTCCTGCCATCGGATTCGCCGCTCCTTCATCGTCGCGGCGCAGCGCTCTTATCCTCACCTTAAGCCAGCCTTAAGCTGGCGATGGACCATGGCGAGCAGCGACAATGCGGAGATGAACAGGGCGTGATGCGTATTCTTCTGGTCGAGGACGATCCGGTTCTGGCGGACGGCGTGCGCGCCGGCCTTGTTCTCGCCGGCCTGACCGTCGATGCCGTGACCACCTGCGCGGATGCTCACGCCGCGCTGGGCATCTGCCGGTTCGATGCCGTCGTCCTCGACCTCATGCTGCCGGACGGCTCCGGTCTCGACGTGCTGGCGAGGCTCCGCGCCCGGCAGGATGCGACGCCCGTGCTTGTGTTGACCGCGCTGGACGAGACACCGGACCGCATACGCGGGCTGGATGCCGGCGCCGACGACTATCTCGGCAAGCCGTTCGACCTCGATGAGCTGGCGGCCCGCCTGCGCGCGCTCGCGCGGCGCGGCGGCGGCCGGGCCAGTGCGTTGATGCATCACGGCCCGATCGCGATCGATCCAGCCACGCTCGCCGTCAGCCTGGAGGGCTCCCCCGTGCCGGTGTCGCGGCGGGAATTCGCGGTGCTGTCCATGCTGATGGAGCGGCCGGGCGTGATCCGGTCCAGGGGCGAGCTGGAGGAGCGACTTTATGGCTGGCAGGAGGAGGTCGAGAGCAACACGATTGAAGTCTATGTGCACAATCTGCGCGCCAAGCTCGGCCGGGACCTGATCGAGACGGTGCGGGGGATCGGCTATCGCCTGCGGGTGCCGGCATGATCTCGCTGCGCCGCCGCCTCTTTCTCATCCTCCTGGCGGCCACGGGGCTGATCTGGCTGTGCGCGGTGGCGTGGATCAGCATTGGCAGCCGCAGCGAGCTGGAGCGCGTGCTCGACACAAGGCTGCAGGAGGCGGCGCGCATGGTGCACTCGCTGGTGATGACAGGCGAACGCATGCAGGGCGCGCCAGAGATGGGGCCTGCCAGCATCCTGCCCTCCGCTGCGGGGGGCTATGAGCGTCAGCTCTCCTGCCAGATCTGGTCCTTCGATGGCCGGCTGCTCGCCCGGTCCTCCGGTGCGCCCGAGGCCGTGCTGGCCGGTGAGCGCGAGGGTTTCACCGACCGCGAGGTCGATGGCGAGACCTGGCGCGTCTACACCATCGTGGACCCGCAAAAGGATGTCCGGGTGGTGGTCGGCGACCGGATCGGGCTGCGCGACAAGCTGGTGCGCGATCTCGTCGCCGGCCTCGCCGCCCCGGCGCTGCTCGCCATGCCGCTGCTGGGGCTGCTGATCTGGTGGAGCCTCGGGCGTGGGCTTCGCCCTCTCAACAAGGCGGCGGAAGAGATCGCCGCACGCGAGGGCGAGGACATGCGTCCGGTGCCCCCGGACGGCGCGCCTTCGGAAATCCAGCCCTTGATCGGCGCCCTCAACGGGTTGTTCGCCAAGGTGGAAGCCGCGCGGGCCCATGAGCGCGATGTCACCGCCTTCGCCGCGCATGAATTGCGTACGCCGCTGGCGGGACTGAAAACACAAGCGCAGGTCGCTCTCGCGGCTGGCGAGGCTCAGGTGCGGGAGAACGCCCTGCGGCAGATCATCGTCTCCGTGGATCGAGCCAGCCGCCTGGTAAAGCAGCTTCTGGCGCTGGCGCGTCTCGATGCGGGAGCCGCCGGCGCGGCAAGAGAGACGTCCATTGGCGCGTTGATCCGCGATATTGTTGCAGCGGTGCCGCATCCGCCGAATGTGAGGACCATCATCGACCCCGCGCTTGGCCCTCTGGTACGGCAGCTGGACCCCGACACGCTGTCTCTCGTGCTGCGCAATCTTCAGGAAAACGCGGTCCAGAACATGACCGCCGGTACGATCCGTTGGTTCGCGGAAGGGCCGGACAAACTTGTGATCGAGGATGAAGGTCCGGGAATTCCCGGTGAGGAACTTGGCCTCGTTCGCCAGCGTTTCTATCGCGGGCGCGCCGTGGCAGGGGCTGGCTCGGGTCTGGGTCTTGCCATCGCCGACACGGCCGCAACCCGGATCGGCGCCCATCTCGACCTCGCCAATCGCGAGGACAGGGCTGGACTGCGCGCCGTCGTCCAACTCTCCCCTTGATTGGAAGGCCGGCGGCGCTGATTGGGGCGAGCGTCATTTGGTCGGCATTGTCGGGAGGCTCGGTCGTCGGGAAGCGTGAAAAAACTGGTCCAGACTGAGGCTGCCCCCGCCAAACACCATGAGGGCGAGCGCCATGGCGGCCCAGGGCAAATGGAAATTCGCCCAGCCCTCGGGAATGGTGAGCTGGATGATCGCGGTCATCGCCAGCAGGCCGAGCGCGGCGAAACGCGTGCCGAGGCCGAGTACCAGGAGAACCGGCAACGCGATCTCGCCGATCCCGGCCGCGGCCGCCATCACCAGAGGGAATGGATAGGCATACTCGCCGCCAAGAATGTGGAGCCGGAACTCCTCCTCGAACAGGAAGCGCGCGCCGGTCGAGAGGTGCAGAAAGCTGTCCCATTTGGTCAGGCCGGACAGGAAGAACGGCACCGCCAGCGCAAAGCGCAGGGCCAGTAGCGGCAGCGATTGCGGGATCGAGGCGAGCAGGCGATCGGCCTGTCGGACAAGCCCCGCCAGCGAGGCTCGGCCGTGTTGCGGCGCGTGCGCGGTCTCGAGGCTCATGGCACGTCCCCTTGATGAATGCCGGCAAACGCGCCCAGCGCATGCAGGCCGACCAGTGCGGCGCCGAAATCGAACGCCGGTTCATGGGCGAAGGCGGCCTCGGCGGCCTCGCCCAGCGGAGCGCCGCCAAACAGCGCCTGTGCGAAAATTCCGTCCTGTGCCGGAACGATATGGACGTTGACGTCCATGTCCGGCCGCACCACGAGCACCGTCTCGGCGTCCCACGCCTCCATCGGCGGCACGGTCGCGCTCTGATGAGCGCCCCAGATCGAGCCGACCGGATGCGGCGAGCGAATAAGAGCCGCCGAGGGATGCGCGGCCAGCCGGAGGTTCGGCAGCGCGTCGGGCGCCATGGCGGCCACCGCCGAAAGATCGGGCAAGGCGGCGTCGGCGGCGTGATAGGCCCGGGTCCACGCGGCTTCCAGCCTTGCGACATCGGCGAGATAAGCCAGTTCGGCTGCGGGCTCGAACGCCGCGATGAACGCGGGAAAATCGTCGCCATAGTCGATGATCCGCGGCGAGGCGGGCTTGTTATCCTGCGCATAGAGGCGGGCCATGGCGGTGAAAAACGCCGCGCCGACCAGCCGTTCCGTCACCGGAAAACGCTGTGCCAGTGCCTTGGTCAGACCGACATAGACATTGTTGCGATAGACCGCGAAGCGCGCCGCATCCGGCTGCCCCCGCGCGGTGGTGATGCCGGCCGGCAGCGGCCGCTCGGCATGGAGCAGGGCCTGCGCGAAATCCTCCTGGCTGGCGGCAAGACTCATGGCTCAGGCCGCCCGTGTCTGGCGATTGCGCCGGGCCGCTTCGCGGACGATCAGGGCATCGGCCCGCACCGCCTCGGCCTGAAGCGTGGCGAAGTCCGGCACGTCATTGTCCCATTCGATGAGCGTCGGCACCGGCCCGGTGCGCGCCAGAGCGTGTTCATACAGCGCCATGACATCGGTTTTGACAGGCGAGCCATGGGCATCGATCAGCAGCCGGTCGCCCGCGCCGTCGACGGTCTCGTCATAGCCGGCGAGGTGGATTTCGCCGACGCGCTCCACGGGGAAGCGATCAATGTAGGTGCGGGGGTCCAGCCGGTGATTGACGCTGGAGACCATCACATTATTGACGTCGAGCAGCAGCCCGCAGCCGGTGCGCGCGGCGATTTCTTCCAGGAAGTCGATCTCGTCGATGGTGCTGTCCGCGAACAGCACATAGGTCGACGGATTCTCCAGCAGCAACCTCTGCCCGATGGCCTGCTGCGCCTCGTCGACATGGTCGATCACCCGCGCCAAGGTCTCGTCGGTATAGGGCAGCGGCAGCAGATCGTTCAGAAAGCCGGTGTCATGCGTCGACCAGGCGAGATGTTCGGAAAAGCTTTGCGGCTTGTAGCGCTCGACCAGTGTCCGCAGGCGCGACAGGTGCGCCTTGTCGAGCGGGCGGGCCGCGCCGATGGAGAGGCCGACGCCGTGCAGCGAGAGCGGATAGAGCTTTGCGACCGCCTCGAGATAGCGATGCGGCGGACCGCCGGCGCCCATGTAGTTCTCGGCATGGACCTCGAAGAACCCGATATCGGGCCGGTGTTCCAGCACATGGCCGTAATGTTCGGGCTTGAGGCCAAGGCCGGCACGGGGGGGCAGGTGGCGGGGCGGGTGGCTGGGCAGGTGGCTGGGCAGGCGGCGGGGCGGGCAGTCGGAGCGGGTGGCTGCATCCGTCATGGCGAACTCCCTTGGCATTGAAGGCGGGAGGGAGGCCCGCCGCGCGGACCTCCCGGAAGCCGCTCAGCTCTTGATCGGCGTCAGCGAGCCCGTGTGCGTGCCGCCCTTCATGGTGACGCAGGTGCCCTTGGGAACCGCCTTCCAGGCATCGCCCTGGTAATCCGTCGTCGAGGTACCCGCGCAGGTGGTGCCGGCACCCGCCGCGCAGTCATTCTGGCCCTTGAGAGAAACGCCGTAGCATTTTTCGTTGCCGGCCATCTTTTCCGGCGCGAGCGGGGCCGCGAAGGCGGTGCTGGCGAGGGCGGTGGCCAGCGAGCCGGCGAGGGCGAGAGCAAGGGTCGAGCGGTTCATGGGTCGTCTCCTGTTGATCTCTGGCGCCGGTCGTCGTCGACCGTGCGATGATCCGTTCGACGCCAGACCATCCGGCGTTACGCTGCCCGTCGACACGAGTTCGTGATCGGCCGGGCGATGGGCTTGGACATTATTTTCGTGCCCACGTAACAAGTCGGCGCGTGGGCCCGAATGGGGGAGACCGGCGTTGAACGGCAAGAACGAACGCGAAAACGAACGCGAACTTGCCGATCTGCTTCGGGCCGCGATTGCGGGCGACGAGCGCTCCTATGCGCTTTTTCTCGATCGCATCGCGGCACTGGTTCGTGCCTATGCCCGCCGCAAGATTTCGCATGGCGGGGTCGACCCGGAGGACGTCGTGCAGGAAGTGCTGCTGGCGATTCACTTGAAGCGCCACACATGGATGCCCGAGGCCGCGGTGATGCCCTGGGTTTACGCCATTGCCCGGTTCAAGTTGATCGATGCCTTCCGCCGGCGCGGCCGTCGTGTCGAGATCGACCTTGACGAGATTGCAGAGACCTACGCGCAGCCTGAGATCGAGACGGTGAGCGACCGGGATGTTGGCAGGGCGCTGGATACGCTGGCGCCGGGGCAGCGTTCGGTCGTTGCCGCGATCTCGGTGGAAGGGCGCTCGATCGAGGAGACGGCGCGGAAGTTCGGCATGAAAGAGGCTGCGGTGCGGGTGGCGCTGCACCGTGGACTGGCCGCGATTGCGCGGCGATTTGGACGGGACTGAGATGAAAACCGACGATCTCATCAGGGCGATGGCCGCCGACACCGGCCGCAGGTCGATGCCGATGGACACCGCATGGCGCCTCGCCGGCGTGCTGGCCTTTGTCCTGGCCGGCGCGGTGTTTCTGGTTGCGCTCGGCCCGCGCCCGGATGCGCTGGCATCGCTGGAGACCGCGCGATTCGTGTTCAAATTCGTGGTGACGCTGGCGTTGGTGGCGAGCGCCTTCGCCCTGGTGCGCGCGCTCGCGCGTCCCGGCGGTGGCGGCGGGTCCCTGCTGGCATGGCTCGCGGTTCCGCCGCTGCTGCTGGTGGTTGCGGTTGCGCTCGAACTGTTCGCGGTCCCGGCGTCCGAGTGGATGACGCGGCTGGTGGGCGTCAATAGCCAGGTGTGCCTCACCTTCATTCCGCTGATTGGCGCCGCGCCGCTGGGGGTGTTCTTGCTGGCACTGCGCCATGGCGCGCCGACCCGTCCCCGTCTCTCGGGTGCGGTGGCGGGGCTGGTCGCCGGCGGTCTGGCAGCGGCGTTCTATGCCGCGCACTGCCCGGACGACTCGCCGCTTTTCGTCGCCACCTGGTACAGCCTCGCCATAGCCGGCCTGGCCGCCGTCGGTGCGCTCGCCGCACCGCTGGTCGCGCGCTGGTAGCCCGGCCGCCTGCAACGCACCGTCGCCGAAGCTTGGCGGTTTTCACCAGGCGGGCGAACGCACGACACTTCGCCGCGCGGCTCGGACGCGAGCCAAGACCGCGTCTGCTATTGGCCTTCCTCGATCCCGATGTCGTGGGCAAGCTCGCGCAGTCGGCGCCGATCGGCGTCGATAGCCAATGCAACCTCTGCGCGCTTCAGGGCCTCGCGTGAATGTCGCCGAGCGTTCTCGGCGTAACCGTCCCGGCTGAATCGGGAGAGGGTCCGGAAGGCCTTCTGCAGCCGTATGCCGATCTCGACTGTCGCGGCGCCGTCGCGGGCGATCGGGGTGAACAGATCGTCGAACAGATCGTCCACCTTGACCGGTGCTACGAAAAGTCTGGGGTACTCGATCTCGGCCTCCAGCGGCTCGCGCCAGATCGCCAGCAGCCGCACCGCCCGGCCGATGACATCGATCGCGGTGCCGGGATCGTTGATGCCGGGCGACAGCGCACGGCTCGCAATTTCGGTCAGCACCACCGCACCAAAACGGGGATCCTGATCGAATGAGCGTACCCCGGCGATCGTGAAACACCCACGAATCCTCGCGTCCTGATCGTCGACGCCGAGCCTGTCCGCAAGGGCGATCGGCCGGGTCGGATCGACGAAGGCGCCCGGTATGTCGAGGACGTAGATCCGGCCCGATCCTTCTTCGGCGATCGTGGATAAGGCGCGGGTGTCGATATGCTGCACGTAGCCGATGTCCGACGCGAAGATCGGCCTTGCCGTCGGCGGGATGGCCGCGCGTTCGGGCAAGGGCCGCCCGCCGAGATAAGGGTTCTGCAGGCGGAATCGCATGGCGCTTGCTGCCGCGGCTTCGACCCGCTCGGTGGTCTCGGTCACACGTCCGAGCCGCGACAGGTGGTCGATCCAGCGCAGGAGTGTCACCACGATGGCGATGATGACGAGGATGGTGACGGCGAACAGAACGACCCGCCCGCGATCGCCATAGAGCCCCGTCGACAGCGCGATGATCCCGACCAGGCTGAACAGGAAGGAGCCGACGAAGGTGGACAATACGGTCTGGGTGGTGGTGTCCTCCATGATGAGCCTCGTCGCTCGGGGCGTGACGTTGCTCGTTGCCGCCGAATAAGCCGAGATCATTGTCGAGAGCGAGAAGGTGGTCACCGCCAGCATCGAGGAGGCGATGATGCCGAGGATGTTGTCGACGGCGTCAGAGCCGATCTTCGTCGGCAGGCCGGCGGGGATGTAGGGTGTCACCACGACCGCGACGAGCGCGGTCACGATTGCCGCCACCGAGAACAGGCTCGCGCGAACCCAGATGCGGCGCGAGAACTGGCGAAACGCCCATACCCATCCCGAGATCATCGTCTCTCTTTTCGTCTTCGCCGGGTGTCCCGCGGCCAGGGTTGGAACACGCCATCATCCGGCAGCGCGGCAGCTTCTACGAGCGAGACGCTCTCTCATTCCTGCCTGGGAATCCAGCGACAGACCCAGAACGAAAGTGTGAGTGCCGCCGCCGCACGAGGCTACCGGACAGCACATGACGATGATCGGCCTCTAGCTGGCCGACTCATAACTTCGCGGCCAGATGCGGATTGACGCGAGTTGGATTGAGGCGAGGAAATTGTCGTCTCGTTTGTCGTAGCGGGTGG
>NZ_JAUSVR010000020.1 GCF_030814815.1 Ancylobacter amanitiformis
TGGATGCGCAAGGCCCAGAAGCGAACCATCGAAGACACCTGGCGCCATGTCGGCGAACTCGTCCACGCCATCGACCCAACCGAGTGCGCCAACTACATCAAGAATGCCGGATACGCTTCAATCAAAACATGAAACGCTCTAGACGCGGTGCTCACGCCCCGAGGGCCGCGCTCCGCGCCTTGTCGTCGCGCCGGAGCCGGGACACGTCGTGCTGCAGCGTGAGCGCCCGCAGGGTTGGGTGATCCCAGATCGTGCCGCCCGGCGGGGGCGTCAACGGGGCGGCTGGCACCGGCAGGGCCTCGATCAGCGCATCGGCATCGGGCAGGTCGACCGGGCTCCAGTGCGTGTCGATGGCCCGCATCACCGCCGGCCAGTCGGTCCGTGCCTCGCGCGGCTGGGCATAGGCATGCAGCCGTGCGCGACCAAGACCGCGATAGAGATCGATGATCCTGAGGTCGAGGGTCGGATCCGCGCCGAGATCGAGATTGACCACGCCCGCCTCCGCGCCGGCCGGCGAGAAATAGAGGCAGGGAATGCCGTAGCTCTCGGCGACGACCATGCCATGCAGGCTCATCGAAACGATACGCTCGCAGGCGCGGATTTCATCGAGCTTGTCGCGCAGGCCATCGAGCGCGATCGGGGTCACGGTGGTGATCAGGCGAATATCGTCGCGCAGTTCGTCGGGAATGAAATAGCGCGCATAGGCCTCCAGCGGATGGGCCTCCATCTCGCGGTCGGCCAGTTCCGACAGATGCAGGATGCAGCCAAGCTTCCATTTCTTCGCTACCGGCCGGCGGTCGAAGCGCGGCAGCAGCCATACCGGATCGCCATAGACACCGGTGCCGCCGCTGCCGCCGGTCAGCAGCCGCTCGGAAACCGGGCCGCGCGTGGCGCGCACATGGAAACGGGAGCCGGCCGGCGGCGCGAACGGCTCGCGCTCCGCCTCGGGCCGGGTGGGGTTGCGCCAGTTCGAGCAGCCGGTGCCCCAGAACCAGACATCGCCGCCGGAAAATCCATGGCCGATCGTGCCGACCGCGGCCATGCGCGGGGTCATCGACTGGCTCGGCACGCGATGCACGGCAAGGCCGCTGATCAACGAAACCATGACCGGGCTCAAAGCATCGCCAAAATTGAGATAATTCATCTGCAATGTCGAACCGGCCCAGCCCAAGGGTATGCTGCCGGTGCGGGAGATGATGTCGTCCAGTATGTTCGGCATCAAGTCTCCTGCTCCATTGTTCCGATCTTGGAGGGGGAGCAGGGTATAGCCTTCGGCCGCGATGTACAGCGGGTTCAATTCGCGGGAGCGGGAAAGGGGGAGCCTCAGCGTTCGCGCAGCATCTCGATCATCGAGCAGAGGCTCTGCTTGATCGTGATGAATCGCGGACGAAACGCGGGCGGCGCGACGAGAGCCGCCAGCTGAATCAGGATCAGCGACATATGGTAGCGAATTAGTTCCATTTTGCCCCCCAAGCAGTGGGGACCATGGACAAGCTTTGCGGGTGGCTCAAGAGCGTTCCGCGATTTTTTAGCGCATGCGTGGCTCTGCCGGCCCGGTCTGCGCGAGCCGCCCGGCGCGCCCCGCCTGAGGCCGGATGGCGCTTTCCGCTCACCGCGTCGCGTGTTGGTCAGGCGAAGTAGATGGGGATTTCCGCGAGGAATATAGCCTGGAAGCCCGCCTGGATACCTCTTGTTACATTCGGAAACATTGGAAAATATGAGGAAACTCGATATCCTGATCGAGTTCTGTTTATCTGCGCCCGTCTGGACCGATCCCTGCCCGGACACGGCCAGGCCGGGCCGGCGCTGCCCTCACGGGTCCGCTGCCGGCCCGTTTTATCGCTCCGCCGGAATGGCGGGGGCTCCCGGCGCGCACCGGACGGGCGCCGCATCGGGCATGTGGGCGCGCCCCTCCGCGCTCGGCGTCACCCATGGCTGGCCGCAGGCGCGAAGCGGGTGATCGCGTATCCCGGCCGGGTTCTGCCCGACCGGGTCGCTTCAGGCTTCACGTTTCCAGCCTCACGCGTCGATGTCGACGTCGCGCGTCTCGGTGCCGAGGAGCAGCGCGATGAGTGTCAGCACCGCCATGGCGGAGAGGTAGACGCCGACCCAGAATGGACTTCCCCCGCCCCACGCCCACAGCGCCACGGCGATGAACGGGGCGACCGCCGCGCCGAGGATCGAGGACACGTTGTAGGCAATGCCCGAGCCGGTGTAGCGCACGCTGGCGGGGAACAGTTCCGGCAGCAGCGCGCCCATCGGGCCGAAGGTCATGCCCATCAGGCTGAAGCCGACGATGAGCCAGGCCATGACGCCGACCGGGCCGGAGGCGAGGATCGGCACCCAGGCGAGGCCGAAGACGATGATGGCGCTGGTCACGCAGATCAGCGTGCGGCGACGGCCCCAGCGGTCCGCCCACGGCCCCGACAGCATGGTGAAGATGCCGAAGAACACCACGCCGATGATCATCATCAGCACGAAGGTCGTGTAGTCGTAGCCGAGGCCGGGCAGCTTCGCCGTGGCGGCCGCGCGGCCATAGCTGAGCGAGAAGGTTGTCATCAGGTAGAACAGCACGTAGGTCGCCAGCATGTAGAAGGTGCCGAGCACCAGCTGGCGCGCATGGGTGCGGAATACCGAAAACAGCGGCACGCTGTGCACCTTGCCGGTCCTCACCGTCTTCTTGAACGCCTCGCTTTCCACCAGGTTGAGCCGCACCCACAGGCCAACCACCACCATGACGACGGAGAACAGGAAGGGGATGCGCCAGCCCCATTGCAGGAAGGCATCGGAGGGGCGCGAAGGGTCGCTGGAGGGCAGGCCCGCGGCGATGAGAAGGAACAGCCCGTTGGCGAGGATGAAGCCGAGCGGCGCGCCGAGCTGGGGAAAGGTGCCGAACAGCGCACGCTTGCCGGCCGGGGCGTTCTCGGTGGCGACCAGCGCCGCGCCGCTCCATTCCCCACCGAGCGCGAAGCCCTGGGCGAGGCGCAGGATCACCAGCAGCGCCGGCGCCAGCCAGCCCACCTGCTCATAGGTCGGCAGCGCGCCGATGAGGAAAGTGGCGATGCCCATGGTGAGCAGGGCGCCGACCAGCGTCACCTTGCGCCCGCGCCGGTCGCCCAGATGGCCGAAGAAGATGGCGCCGAGCGGCCGCGCCACCATGGCGGCGCCGAACACCGCGAAGGAGGCGAGCAGGGCCGTCGTGTCATTGCCGGACGGGAAGAACAGATGCGGGAATACCAGCACGGCCGCCGTGGCGTAGACGTAGAAATCGTAGAATTCGATGGTGGTGCCGATCAGGCTGGCGAGGATGACGCGCGAGCGCGGATTGGCGACGGCGGCGCCGGCGGGCGCGGCAAAACTGGACGACATCGATTGGCTGCTCCGAAGGCGATCGGGCGGCCGCAGCCGGCCCGACGACCGAATATGTCTCAGGCGGCCCTTTTAGAGCAGGATCCGGACCTGCGCAGCCGAGCTGTCTCATACTTTCGCAGCAGCAGGATCGGGATTCACCGGTAGACAACCCCGCCCTTGCTCCCCGGTTCGGGGGGGCGCCCGGCCGACGCCGCGACGCGTCATGCGGCGATGCGAGTCGCGGGCCTTCCCGTTCTTGTGACCGGCCGGCGCACCGCCGCGATGGCTGCGCGCCACGTTATCGTTCGCCAAACCGGGCTCGCGACCAGGGGCATGCCGCAGAGTCCGATAGACGTCGCACGGCCGGAAGCAATGGCAGGGATGACGCACGCAGGGGAAGTTCGGCACGGCGCTATGTCATTTCGATATCAGACGCTGCGTAAGTCGTCGCTTTAAGATCAAAAAACATCCTGTCGACATCAGCGTCATTCGTGTGAATTGAAAAAAATAACATTCACTAAATCTTGTATTTTATCAGAAATATCAATGAGCGTGTGAACAAACAAGAAGCATGATCTTGGGGTATATACAGTGGTATATTAGATATTGAATCTTGATCGAGAGGTGATATCTATCAATTGCGGATTGATGACATAGTTCTCGTGAAATTTGGCCTTACCGAACGTCAGTTACGAATGTTGGGTTAAGGCGAAAAATCAATCGCGAGGGCACGGCACGTTTCCTGTCCGGTCTCGGAGTTGGCGTCGCTCTTCGCAGAGATAGGTGCATGGCATCGAAGTCCGAAGCGGCCGTGAAGAGCCGCGCGGTTGTGCAACAGGTCGAGGAAATTTCAATGGAAGCGAGCACTGCGACACCGCAGACGTCGACGCGCGCCTGGGAACCCTGGTTCCAGCTGGCATGCGGCATTGTCTGCATGGCAATGATTGCCAATCTTCAGTACGGCTGGACCCTCTTCGTCGATCCCATCGACCAGGCGCATGGCTGGGGCCGCGCGGCGATCCAGACCGCCTTCACCATTTTCGTTCTCACCGAGACGTGGCTGGTGCCGATCGAGGCGTGGTTCGTCGATCGCTACGGCCCGCGGATCGTGCTGTCCTTCGGCGCGGTGATGATCGCGCTGGCCTGGGTGGTGAATTCCTATGCCTCCTCGCTGACCATGCTCTATGCCGGCGCGGTGCTGGGTGGCATCGGCGCGGGTTCGGTCTACGGCACCTGCGTGGGTAACGCGTTGAAGTGGTTCCCCTATCGGCGCGGTCTCGCGGCGGGTGCCACGGCGGCCGGCTTCGGCGCGGGCGCGGCGCTCACCGTCGTGCCGATCGCCAACATGATCGCCACCTCGGGCTATCAGTCGGCCTTCCTGTGGTTCGGCATCGGTCAGGGCATCGTCGTGCTGATCGCGGCGCAGTTCCTCTATCCGCCGAAGTTCAAGATCGTGCCGCCGAAGAAGGCGCTGAGCCTGCCGCAGAGCAAGGTCGACTACCAGCCCTCGCAGACGCTGAGCAAGCCGGTGTTCTGGCTGCTCTACGCGATGTTCGTCATGGTCGCGTCGGGCGGCCTGATGGCGGCGGCGCAGATCGGCCCGATCGCCCATGATCTCGGCGTGGCCGACGTGCCGGTGAACATTCTGGGCCTGCAGGCTGTGGCGCTCACCCTCGCCATCTCGCTGGACCGCATCTTCGACGGCTTCGGCCGCCCGATCTTCGGCTATGTCTCCGACCGCATCGGCCGCGAGAACACCATGTTCATCGCCTTCGGCACGGCGGCGGTGATGCTGCTCCTGCTCGTCTATCACGGCTCCAACCCGGTCGTGTTCGTCCTCGCCACGGCCTGCTTCTTCGGCGTGTTCGGCGAGATCTACTCGCTGTTCCCCGCCACCGCGGGCGATACGTTCGGGTCGAAGTTCGCCGCCACCAATGCCGGCATGCTCTACACCGCCAAGGGTACGGCGGCGCTGCTGGTGCCGATCGCCAGCATCGTCGCGGCCGCCTATGGCTGGTATGCGGTGTTCGCCATCGCGGTGGGTCTGAACGCCGCCGCCGCCTTCCTGGCCCTGTTCGTGCTGAAGCCGCTGCGTTCGCGCTTCATCGCCCGTTCGGCGGTTGAGGCGCAGAGCGGCACGGCGGCGATCACCGGTCGCCAGTCGCCCGCGCACTGAGCGCCATCGGCCGACAGAACAAACGCGCCGGGATGCCCTCCCGGCGCGTTTCCATGTGCAGGCCAATCACGTGTCGAGCGGAGCGGCGAAGGTCAGCCGCCCGGCATCAGTCGTCGATACACGTCCGGCCGCCGGTCGGGCAGATGGGTGCCGAGCACCCGCGCCGCCTTCAGCCGTTCGGGGTCGAGATCGGCGAGAACCAGTTCCTCGCCATCCCCGGCCAGCACCAGATTGCCGCCCTGGGGATCGCCGACGCAGGACAGGCCCATATAGTCCAGGTCGCCCTCGCGGCCGCAGCGATTGGCATAGGCGACGAACAGCTCGTTCTCGAAGGCGCGCGCCGGCACGACGAAGAGCGAGACGGCGTCATAGGGCTTCATGTTGGCGGTTGGCACGATGACGAGGTCGGCCCCGCCCAGCGCCAGCGCGCGGACCACTTCGGGGAACTCCACATCGTAGCAGATCAGCAGGCCAAGCCTCAGTCCGTCGATCTGCGCCAACTCGGCGGTGCCCTCGCCGGGGGCGAACATGGCCCGGTCGATATCGCCGAACAGATGCGTCTTGCGGAAGTTCAGCAGCGTTTCGCCATCCCGGTCGAGCAGCAGGGCGGAATTGTAGATCCGCCCGCGCTCGCCGCGTTCGGGGTAGCCATAGGCGAGGGCGATCCCGTGATCGCGCGCGATGTCCGCCGCGCGACGGGCGCTCGGCCCGTCGCTGGGTTCGGCAGCGGCCAGCGCCGCCTCGCGGCCGATATTGTAGCCGGAGAGGAACATTTCCGGGGCCACCAGCAGGCGGGCGCCCGCCGCGGCCGCGCGGGCGGCGGCCGCGGCTAGCCGGTCGAGATTGGCGGCGGGGCGATTCGCGGGATCGCCCGCCGTCTGCAGCAGCGCGATCCGCATCAGCCGCCGCGCCGTGCCTTGAGCGAGGTGACCGCCATGCAGAAGATCTCGAACAGCACCTGCGCCGCCGCCTGCGCGGTGTTGGAGGTGGGGTCATATTGCGGGGCGACCTCGACGACATCGCCACCGATCACGTCGAGCCCGTTGAGGCCGCGCAGGATCTCCAGCACCTCGCGGGAGGTGAGGCCGCCGATTTCCGGCGTGCCGGTGCCGGGCGCGAAGGCGGGGTCGAGGCTGTCGACATCGAACGAGACATAGACCGGCCCGGTGCCGAGCACGGCCTTCGCCTTCTCGATGATGGCCGGCACGCCGAGGCCGGTGACTTCCTCGGCGTGGATGACGCTCATGCCGCTCTCATAGGAGAATTCCCACAGGAACTCCGCGCCGCCGCGAATGCCGATCTGGATCACGCGGCCGGGGTCGAGCGTGCCATCCAGCACAGCCTTGCGGAACGGCCCGCCATGATGGAACTTCGAGCCCTCATAGACGCCCGACGTGTCGCAATGGGCGTCGATGTGCAGCATGCCGACCGGACGCGTCTCGCCGACTGCCTTGAGGATGGAGCCGGTGATCGAATGGTCGCCGCCGACCGAGAGCGGGATGACGCCGGCCGCCACGACCTTCTTGTAGAAGGCCTCGATATCGGCGTGGCAGCTTTCCAGGCTGAAGCGACTGGTGAACGGCACGTCGCCGATATCGGCCACCTTGGCATCGGCGGCGGGCACCATGCCGAGCACATGCTCATAGGGGCCGACGCGCTCGATGGCGCGCACCGCGCGCGGCCCGAGCCGGGCGCCGGCGCGGTTGGTCACGCCCAGATCCATCGGCACGCCGATCAGCGCCACGTCGAGGCCGCCGAAATCGGCGAGGTCCTGCGCGTCGGGGCGATAGGGCGCGTCGAGCAGCGTGGCGGCATTGGCCCACGGCCACACGCGCCGGTCGCCCCCCTTGAACTGCAGTTCGGCCACGCGCTTGAAGGTAGGGTCGAAGATCACCCCGCCGGCGATGGAGCCGTATTTCGCCCGGAGCTTCTCGAGCTTTTCCTGATCGGACATTCGTGCCTCACTGAATTTGGTGACAACACCCTAGCCGGGAGCGGGCGCGACGGGGAGGGGCATGTGGCCGCCGTCCTCATGGTCTTGCGGAGCCTTGAGCCTATTTCCTTTTCGAGGCTTTCGACGGGACATCGGGTGCCACCGCGATGTTGATGTGGCGATAGGTGACACCCGCCGGCGAGATCCAGTCTGACGGAATGGTGTGTCGCGGAAGCTCCTTTTCAGAAACCGCGATCAGGTATCGATAGACGGTCAATTCGCTGCCTGCGAGCGGTACCTGCCGGTACAGTTCAGCTTGTTCGCGTGCCTTTATGAAGCGGGCTTTGGCGTTGCGGGCGTCTGCCACTTTCCACTCGGTCAACACCAACCCGTCGACTCCCCGGGAGAGAAGCGAGTCCTCCGGGGCGGCGGTAAAGACGAGGTCCGTCCGAGCGCCCAAGGCGTCCACCTTGAAGGCGTAGATGCCCTGTGACAGCAGGGCGAGCGATCCCAGCCGCTCGCAAGCGACTTCGCCCTTGTCGAAGGCGGCCTGCCACTTGGCCCTTATGCTGTTGTCGACGGCCAATGCGCGCTGCAGGAACAGGAATGCGCGCTCCGAGCGAGCACGAATCTGTTCCTGCCGTCCACGAAGAATGAAGGTGATCTCGGCTTCGAGCGCCACCAGGCCGACCAAGGCGCTCCCTGGGTCAACGGTTTGGGGGGCAATGGTTTGGCCGTCCCCTTCTGCGTGGCCCAGTCTTTCCTTGAGAAAAAAGTCTATTCGCTGAGCGGCGATGTCGGGTAGCGATTGGGTAAATTCCTGGCGAAAACGTTCGAGTGCAATGACGGCTTGCGTACATTGCTCGCCGAGATACGCTTCGGCTCCGTAGCTATCTGGCCTATGGTAGCCGTGAAAGCGCGCATGGAGTTCCCCCGCGCCCTGAAGGCCTTTGATGAGGCCCGAAAGGGCAGACCATGCATCCGCTTGCGACATCTGCTTTTCCCGCCCTTTTGAAACTGGCGCGCCTGCTTCCGCTGTCCATTAAGCAGATTACCCGCCGCGAGGAAGGACCAATCCTCTAGCCCAGCCTCTAGCCCAGCCTCCAGCCAAGCGATTGGATTTGCCAGACCCAACCTCTCCGGTGTCCGGTCGCGCGGCCCCCTTCAGATGTCCAGCAGTTCCTCATTCGCAAATGCCGCGCGCTCGGAGATGAAGGCGAAGCGGCTTTCCGGCTTGTTGCCCATCAGTCGTTCCACCACATCGGCGGTGGCGGCGCCCTCGGCCTCCGCGATGGTGACGCGCAGCAGCATGCGCGATTTCGGGCTCATCGTGGTCTGCTTCAACTGCGCCGGCATCATTTCGCCGAGGCCCTTGAAGCGGCCGATATCCACCTTGCCGCGACCGGCGAACTCCTTTTTCAGCAATTCGTCGCGATGCGCCTCGTCGCGCGCATAGAGAGTCTTGGCGCCCTGGCTGATGCGGTAGAGCGGGGGAACGGCGAGGAAGAGATGGCCGTGCTCGATCAGCTTGGGCATCTGCCGGAAGAAGAAGGTGACGAGCAGCGAGGCGATATGCGCGCCGTCGACATCGGCATCCGTCATGATGATCACGCGCTCATAGCGCAGGTCTTCGTCGCGATACTGCGCGCCGGTGCCGACGCCCAGCGCCTGGATCAGGTCGGCGAGTTGCTGGTTCTGCGCGAGCTTGTCGCGCCCGGCGCTGGCGACGTTGAGGATCTTGCCACGCAGCGGCAGCACGGCCTGGGTCTGGCGCTCGCGCGCCTGCTTGGCCGAGCCGCCGGCCGAATCGCCCTCGACGATGAACAGTTCCGAGCCGGCGGCGGAGTTGTTGGAGCAGTCGGCCAGCTTGCCCGGCAGGCGCAGCTTGCGTACCGCGCTCTTGCGGGAGATTTCCTTTTCCTGCCGACGGCGCAGGCGCTCGTCCGCGCGCTCGATCACCCAGTCGAGCAGCCGGCTCGCCTGCACCGGGTTGCCGGTCAGCCAGTGGTCGAACGGGTCGCGCAGCGCGCCCTCGACAATGCGCGTCGCCTCGGCGGTGGCGAGCTTCTCCTTGGTCTGGCCCTGGAATTCCGGCTCGCGCACGAAGACCGACAGCATGGCCGCACAGCCCGACATGACGTCGTCGCTGGTGATGATGGAGGCGCGCTTGGCATTGCCGATCCGCTCGGCATGGTCGCGCAGGCCTTTCAGCAGCACCGCGCGCAGGCCGGCTTCATGCGTGCCGCCCTCCGCGGTGGGAATGGTGTTGCAATAGGAGGAGATGGAGCCGTCCGCATCGCCCAGCCACGCCACCGCCCATTCGGCCGAGCCATGGCCGCCGGCGCGCGACGTTTTGCCGGCAAAAAGGTCGGAATGGACCAGTGAATGCCCCTCGATATCGGCGGCCAGATAATCCTTGAGGCCGCCGGGGAAGCGGAACACCGCCTTTTCCGGGATCTCGGAGCCGACAACCAGCGCGGGATCGCAGGTCCAGCGGATTTCGACGCCGCCGAACAGATAGGCCTTGGAGCGCGCCATCTTGAAGACACGCGCCGGCTTGAAGCGCGCGCCCTCGCCGAAGATCTGCGCATCGGGATGGAAGCGCACCCGCGTGCCGCGCCGGTTCTGCACCCGGCCCACCTCGACGATCGGCCCCTGTGGCACGCCGCGCGAATAGGTCTGCCGGTAGAGCACCTGCCCGCGCGCCACCTCGACCTCCAGCATGTCCGACAGCGCGTTGACCACGGAAACGCCGACGCCATGCAGGCCGCCGGAGGTCTCGTAGACCTTGCTGTCGAACTTGCCGCCGGCATGCAGCGTGGTGAGGATGACCTCCAGCGCCGACTTGCCGGGATATTTCGGGTGGTTCTCGATCGGGATGCCACGCCCGTTATCGGTCACGGTCAGGCAGCCATCCGCTGTCAGTTCCACCTCGATGAAGCTGGCATGGCCGGCCACCGCCTCGTCCATCGAATTGTCGATGACCTCGGCGAACAGATGGTGCAGCGCCTTCTCGTCAGTGCCGCCAATATACATGCCGGGCCGGCGCCGCACCGGCTCCAGCCCCTCCAGCACCTCGATATCGGCGGCGGTATAGCCGCTCTCGCCCGGCGTCCCGTTGGCGGAAGTTCCCTGGGCCGCAGTTCCCTGGGCCGGCGCGCCGCGCGTGGCGACAGGCGCCGCGCTCGGCGCCTTCGCGGCCGGGCGCGGCTGGGGAGGCGTGGAGGCAAACAGGTCGTCGGCGTTCGACATCGAGCGTTGCGGCCTTTGGCTGGCAATGGGACGATTCGACCGGGCACGGTCGTCGACCATCAGCTGTAGCAGGAACAGGGCGTGAACGCAGCCCCTGCTATTTCGGCCGCTTGCGCGCCAGCCGGCGGCGGTTGGCGCCGACCTTGCGGCCATACATCGCGATGATCTCCGGGCCCACCTGCTCCAGCCGCCCGGAGGCCGCCGCCTGCGCGAGCCGGGCGTGCACTTCGCCGGCGGCCAGCATCTTCTCGCTGACCATGCGCACTGCCTCGGCGCCGGCGCCCGCATCGCCGCGCGACATCAGGCTCAGCCGTTCGGCGATGACGATCTGCGAATCGAAGCCCAGGCGCGCGAGGCGCATGCCCAGGGAAAAGGCGTGGAGCGGATGCATCATGGAACGGGAATCCCGGCGGGAGGGGGAAGCGAGGCGCGCGCTCGGCCTGGCTTGGGGGGGGTGAGCGAGGCGTTCGACGCTCATCATGGGCAACCAAGTCGTGGCGATCATGGCCGGTTCCCCTCGCCACCCGCTTATCGGCCATGCGTGTCCGGCGTGCATCGCGTCTTTCACCCGACATGCATCCGGTGTAATGGCGCGGCTCCACGCACGCGGTGCCTGCCCGGCGCCGCGCGGGCAGCGACAAGGGATCGCCACCATGACGGACAGCAAGGCACGGATCGCCATCCTCGGGGCCTCGGGCTACACCGGCGCTGAGCTGGTGCGACTGCTCGTCCGTCATCCGCGCGTGGACATCGTCGCGCTGACCGCCGACCGCAAGGCCGGCCAGAGCATGGCGGAGGTGTTTCCGCAATTCGCCCCGCTGAGCCTGCCGACCCTGATCACGATCGACGAAGTGGACTGGTCGAGCGTCGACCTCGCCTTCTGCGCGCTGCCGCACGGCACCACCCAGCAGGTGATCAAGCGCGTGTTCGAAACCGCGCCGCACATCAAGATCGTCGACCTTTCCGCCGATTTCCGCCTCACCGATGCCGGCGCCTATGAGCAGTGGTACGGCCATCCGCATCAGGCGCTGGAACTGCAGCAGGAAGCGGTCTACGGCCTCGCCGAGCTGTATCGCGACGATATCCGCAAGGCACGGCTCGTCGCCAATCCCGGCTGCTACACCACGACGGCGATTTTGCCGGTGGTGCCGCTGATCGAGGCCGGCGCGATCGAGCCCGACCATATCGTGATTGACGCCAAGAGCGGCGTTACCGGCGCCGGTCGTTCCGCCAAGGAATCGCTGCTGTTCTCCGAAGTGGCGGACGGCATGAACGCCTATGGCGTCGGCGGCCATCGCCACATGGCCGAGCTTGACCAGGAGTTCTCCAAGGCGGCGGGACGCACCATCGTGCCGAGCTTCACCCCGCATCTCATTCCCATGAGCCGGGGTATCTACAACACCATCTATCTCAAGACCGGCGCGGGCGTGGGGGCCGAAGGCGTGCACCGCGTGCTGGCGGATTTCTATCGCGGCGAGGCCTTCGTGCATGTGCTGCCGCTCGGCCAGGTGCCGCATTCGCGCTTCGTAAAGGGCTCCAACATGGCCTTTATCGGCGTGATCAAGGACCGCGCGCCCGACCGCGTCATCGTCATCGCGACCACGGACAATCTGGTGAAGGGCGCCTCCGGCCAGGCGGTGCAGAACATGAACCTCGTGCTCGGCTTCCCCGAGGCGACGGGGCTGGAGCAGATCGCGCTGTTCCCGTAGGCCCTGTTATATTACCGTCCAGAGTTACTGAGTACCTCTGTGCGCGTTGCATCGGCGAGGAGCCTGTCGGATGGTTCCCCGCCGATCGCTTTGATCAGGCGGGGGAACAGTCTCATGACGATGTCCAGCCTCTTGTCCCGTCGTTATCTCCTTCACGCCGCCGCCTGTGGCTGCGCGGCCGCCGCTCTGGGCGTGGGCGCCACGCTGGCGGGCGGGCGCGGCGCCTTCGCGGCGACCTATGCCGAGAAGACCACGCTGACCGCCGCCCAGGCGCTCGATCGCCTGAAGGGGGGCAATGCCGCCTTCGTCAAGGGCGGGGCCTGCGTGCCGGTCGGCGGCCCGGAGGCGATAGCCCGGCTTGCCTCCGGTCAGGCACCCTTCGCCGTGGTGGTGGCGTGTTCGGATTCGCGCACGCCACCCGAGCATCTGTTCGACGCCCGGCTCGGCGAACTCTTCGTGATCCGCGTCGCCGGCAACACTGTGGACGATACGGCGCTCGGCTCCATCGAATACGGTGTCGGCGTGCTCGGTGCGCCGTTGGTGCTCGTGCTGGGGCATAGCGAGTGCGGCGCGGTGGCCGCCGCCGTGAGCATGGTGACGGAGAAGGCGCGTTTCCCCGGCTCGATCAACACGATGGTCGAGCCTATCCTGCCCGCGGTGCTGCGGGCGCAGGGCATGACCGGCGACCTCGTCGCCAACGCGGTGCGCGAGAACGTGGAACTGGTGCTCGATCATGTCGGGCAGAGCAGCGTCCTCATCTCGGATGCCGTGCGGGCGGGCAAGGCGCGTCTGGCGGGCGGCGTCTATGATCTCAAGACCGGCGAGGTCGGCTTCCTGAGCTGACAGGCCGGCCCGCATTCACGGCGGCGGCATCGCGGCGATGAAGGCCACGATCTGCTGCTTCAGCGCCGCGATGCGTGCCTGATAGAGGCCTGTCAGGCATCCGGCGTCGGCACCGCACCGGCCGCGCGCGGCGAGAAAATCGCGAGCGGCCTCATGGCGCGCGCCATTGCCGCCCATCAACATGGGGAAGCGGCTATAGGCAAACCACAATCCGCCCATCTCGCTGTCCATCGCCGACAGCGTGGGATCCGCGCACACGGCCCGTTCGTCCGGCGCCGATGCCCGCGCGCAGTCGAAGCTCGCGGCATCCGCAGGCCGCATGGCGAGAGGGCCGAGTGAGCCGAAAGCGAGCGCGGCCATCATCACGGCTCCGCGAGGGGCGCGGATCACGATTTCACCTTCACATAGCGGCCGGGGGCATCCTCGATCGGCGCGAACACGCCCCCGCCCGGCTCGCGGGCCGGCAGGCGGTGTTCGTCCTGCTGTTCGAGCCATTGCAGCCAGTCCGGCCACCACGAGCCGGGGTGCAGTTCCGCCGTGTCGATCCAGCCTTCCAGCTTCCCCTCGGGCGGACCGCCGGTCCAGTACTGGTACTTGCCGCGCGCCGGCGGGTTGATGACGCCAGCGATGTGGCCGGAGCCGGCCAGCACAAAGCGTGCGCGCGCGCCGAACAGCTGCAGGCCGTTGAACACCGAAGCGGCGGGCGCGATATGGTCCTCGCGCGTCGCCACGCTGTACATCGGCAGGTCGATCGTCCGGAGATCCAGCGGCAGGCCGGCGAGCAGCAGCTTGCCCTGCGCCAGCTTGTTGTCGAGATAGCAATTGCGCAGGTAGAACGAGTGATTGGCCGCCGGCAGCCGGGTCGAATCCGAGTTCCAGTAGAGAATATCGAACGGGAAGGGCGCCTGCCCCTTGAGGTAGTTGTTGACGACATAGGGCCAGATCAGGTCGTTGGCGCGCAGCATGTTGAAGGCGTTGGCCATCTTGCGGCCTTCCATCACGCCGGTCTCCAGCATCTTGCGCTCGAGATTGGCGATCTGCTCCTCATCGATGAACACTTTGAGGTCGCCGGCCTGGGCGAAATCGACCTGCGTGGTGAGGAAGCTCACCGTGCGCACGCCGACATCCTTGCGCGCCGCCGCCAGCCAGGCGAGCGTGATGGCCAGCATGGTGCCGCCCACGCAATAGCCCAGCGCGTGGAAATGCTCGACATGTGCGGCCCGCTTGGCGACCTCGAAGGCCTTGAGCACGCCGTCGCGCATATAGTCCTCGAACCCCTTGCCGGCGAGTTCCGGCCCGGGATTGACCCAGGACACCATGAAGACGGTGATGCCGTGCTCCACCGCCCAGCGCACGAAGGACTTCTCGGCCGTGAGATCCAGCACGTAGAACTTGTTGATCCATGGCGGGATGATCACCAGCGGCAGCGCCAGCACGTTCTCGGTCTGCGGCGCGTACTGGATGAGCTGCATCAGCTCGTTCTCGAAGATCACCTTGCCCGGCGTGGTCGCGAGATTCTCGCCGACCTGGAATTTCGAGGAATCGGTCTGGCGGATCTTCAGGTCGCCGCCGCCCGCCTCGATATCCTCGGCCAGCATCTTCATGCCGCGCACCAGGTTTTCGCCATTGGAGGCCAGCGTGGTGCGCAGCAACTCGGGATTGGTCAGCACGAAGTTGGACGGCGACACCGCGCTGGCGATCTGGCGGACATAGAATTCCGCCTTGTGCTTGGTGTGGGCGTCAATCTCGGCTTCCTCGACCATGTTCTCCGCCCAGTTGGACGTGAGCAGATAGGTCTGCTTGAGCGCGTCGAAGAACGGGTTGTTGTTCCATTCCGGATCCATGAACCGGCCGTCGCGCGGGGGCGGGGCGGCCACCGGCTTGGTTTCCTGCCCGCTCAGGCGCTTCAGCGTGGACGACCACAATTCGAGATAGCCGCCGATCAGCCGCGACTGCGCGTCCAGCGTGCGCTGGGGGTCAGCGAGCCAGTATTCCGCGACATTGCCGATGGTCTTCATCACGTCCGCGATGTCCTCGGCGACGTCGTCCTGAACAAGCCCTTCCTCGCGCGGGCGCATATAGGCCGCCATCGCCTTGCCGCTCTCCTCCACCAGTCGTGCGAGATTGCCGGCGAAGGTGGGAAGGTCGATCGGGCCGGCCGGCGGCGGGCTTGCCGCCTCCGGCGCGCTTCGGGGCGTGGGGGAGGAGGGGCGCGCGGGCGTGGTGGGCGGCACCGTCGCGGCCTTGGCCGGCTCCTTTTCCTGTGTCCGGGACGCCTCGGCCCGGCGCTGCGAGGGGCGCAACGCGTAGCGCGGCTGGCCCGCAGTGCCCGTGCCTTGCGCGAGGTTTTTCGCGGCGGTCTTGCGCGGTGCAGGCTTGCCAGGCTCCGGCTTTGCCGGCGCGGGGGAGGCGAGGACGGCCGGCGCTACGGCTTTGGCCTGTCGGGTCGCGCGTCCGGTGGTCGGGGCGGCTGCGGTGGCGCGGGCACTCCCGGCGTCCTTGGCCTGCGACCTGACGCTGCGGGACTTTGCCGCAGCGGCCTTGCCGGCGGTGGACGGTGTCGGGGAGGATTTCGACCCGGCTTTCGGTGAGGAGGCTTTCGGTGACGCGGCCTTTCGCCGAGACCGGCCGGCGGTGGCCGCTTCCGCGACGGGCGCTGCGGTGATGGCGGGTTGCGCCGGGCGTTGCGCTGCGATGGCCGGCGCCTTCATGTGGGCCGTGGCCGGAGACCGGCGCGAACGCGGAGCTTGCCCGCCGTTGCGCGGCGAGGAGGCTTGCGGCGCCGGGTCGGCGGCTGTTTCTTCCCGCACCGGTGCGGGCGCTGGCTTGGCGGCCGCGCGGGGGCGGCTCATCCGGGCCTTGGCGGCCGGGGGTGATTCGCTCGCAGCCGGTGGCGCGGCGGGAGCGGCCGCCGCTGGAGCAGGATTCGCCGGCCGCGTGGAGGTTCTCGCCCGTGCCGGGGAGACGACAGGAGCCGCGACCTGCTGAATCGGTTCGGTCGTGGCGGTGGCGGCCGGTTTCCGGGTCGTGGGTCGTTTACTCACCGCTTGTCCCCGCGGGTACGTGCGTTCATAGGTGGGTGATCATAGACGCGCCGCACGACGGTAGCGAGTGCGTATGAGGCCGGAGGAACGTCTTGCTGAAGCTGTGGGTGAAAGCTGACCAGGAAATGACGCGGGCGCCGGCGGCTCCGCTGCTCGCCGCCGTGGCGCTGGGGCTCGCGCTGGCCGGCTGCGCGCCGCCCGGCTGGCCCGAAACACCGCCCTCGACCGCCCCCGGCGCCGCCGCGCCGCCGGCCCAGGGCACGAAGAGCACGTCGCCCTTCGCACCCAAGGGGCCGGATTTCCTGCATTATGGCACGCCCAAGCAGATCGGCGACCGTCCGGTCATGACGCCCGAGCAGACCGCCAAGATGCAGTCGGACCTTGAAAACACCGCGAAGAAGCGCGAGCAGCAGCTGAAGCAGGCCACCGATCAGGAAGGGCAGGCCGGGCAGTAGCCGGTGGGCTTCCGCCCGCCGGATCATCACGCTTCCGCCGGGTTTGGCGGGCATCCCACGCTGTGCGTGCGCGTGAACAATGTTATGAAGCGCAGTTACGCCGTCCCTGGTCGAATCGGGACGGTATGGAGCTTGAGACCGATGACCGACTTCCACCGTATCCGCCGGCTGCCGCCCTATGTGTTCGAGCAGGTCAACCGTGTGAAGGCCGCCGCCCGCAATGCCGGCAGCGACATCGTGGATCTCGGCATGGGCAATCCGGACCTCGATGCCCCCGCGCACGTGGTCGAAAAGCTCAAGGACACCATCGGCAAGCCCCATACCGACCGTTACTCGGCCTCCAAGGGCATTCCGGGACTGCGCCGCGCGCAGGCCGCCTATTACGCGCGCCGCTTCGGCGTCTCGCTCAATCCCGACACGCAGGTCGTGGCGACGCTCGGCTCCAAGGAAGGCTTCGCCAACATGGCGCAGGCGATCACCGCGCCCGGCGATGTGATCCTGGTGCCGAACCCGTCCTACCCGATCCACGCCTTCGGCTTCCTCATGGCGGGCGCGGCCATCCGCTCGGTGCCGTGCGAGCCGGGGCCGGAATTCTTCCACGCGCTGGAGCGGGCGGTGGTTCATTCCATTCCCTCGCCGCTCGCGCTGGTGCTGTGTTACCCATCCAACCCGACGGCGCAGGTTGCCGACCTCGATTTCTATCGCGACGTGGTCGCCTTCGCGAAGAAGCATGACCTCATCATCCTGTCCGACCTTGCCTATTCCGAGGTCTATTTCGACGACAACCCGCCGCCCTCGGTGCTGCAGGTGCCCGGCGCGATGGATGTGACGGTCGAGTTCACCTCCATGTCCAAGACCTTCTCCATGGCCGGCTGGCGCATGGGCTTCGCGGTGGGCAACGAGCGGCTGATCGCGGCGCTGGCGCGGGTGAAGTCCTATCTCGACTATGGCGCCTACACGCCGATCCAGGTGGCGGCGGCGGCGGCGCTCAACGGGCCGCAGGACTGCATCGCCGAGATGCGGTCGGTCTACAAGAGGCGCCGCGACGTGCTGGTGGACAGCTTCGCCAAGGCCGGCTGGGACATTCCCGTGCCGACCGCCTCGATGTTCGCCTGGGTACCGATTCCGGAAAAATTCCGCCACATGGGCAGCGTCGAATTCGCCAAGCTGCTGATCGAGAAGGCCGATGTCGCGGTGGCGCCCGGCGTCGGCTTCGGCGAGCATGGCGACGAGTATGTGCGTATCGCGCTTGTGGAGAACGAGCAGCGCATCCGGCAGGCGGGACGGAATGTCCGGCGCTTCCTTGAAACGGGCGCCGAAACATTGCACAACGTCGTCCCTCTCGCCGCGGCGCGCTGACGCCTGGATGTCTCCGGGCGGCGCCGCTTTCCAGGTCTTTTGTTGAGTTCGGAAAAGATATGGCGCCGCCGCTGAAAATTGGCATCGCCGGCCTCGGTACGGTCGGGGCCGGAGTGGTGCGTATGCTGGCCCGCCGCAAGGATGAGATCGCCTTGCGGGTCGGCCGCCCGGTTGAGGTCGTGGCCGTGAGCGCCCGTGACCGCACCCGCAACCGCGATTGCGACCTCTCGGCTGTGCGCTGGTTCGAGGATGCGGTCGAACTGGCCCGCGATCCCGACATCGACGTGTTCGTGGAGCTGATCGGCGGTCATGACGGCATCGCCCGTGACGCGGTCGAAGCGGCCATCGCCAGTGGCCACGAGGTGATCACCGCCAACAAGGCGCTGCTCGCCCATCACGGCGTGTCGCTCGCCAGCGGCGCCGAGGCGAATGGCTGCAACATCTATTTCGAGGCCGCGGTCGCGGGCGGCATCCCGGTCATCAAGGCGCTTCGCGAGGCCCTGCTGGGCAACGAGATCGCCCGTGTTTCGGGCATTCTCAACGGCACCTGCAATTACATCCTGACGCGCATGCACGAGGAGGGGCTGTCCTTCGACGCCTGCCTCGAACAGGCGCAGCTTCTGGGTTATGCCGAGGCGGACCCGACCTTCGACGTCGACGGCTTCGACACCGCGCACAAGCTCTCGCTGCTCGCCGCGCTCGCCTTCGGCGTGCAGCCGGACCCGGAGGCCATCCATGTCGAGGGCATCCGCTCGATCACGCTGGCCGATCTCGAAGCGGCGGACGAACTCGGCTACCGCATCAAGCTGCTCGGCGTCGCCGCGCGGGCCGGCGCGGCGGTGGAACTGCGCGTTCATCCCACCATGGTGCCCAAGCACTGGCCGATCGCGCAGGTCTCGGGCGTTACCAATGCGGTGGCGATCGATGGCGACGCGGTGGCGCTGACGCTGGTCGGCCCCGGCGCCGGCGGCGATGCCACCGCTTCCGCCGTGGTGGGCGACATCTGCGACATCGCGGCCGGAAAATCGGGCACGCCGTTCGGCTGGAAGGCGCGCGACCTGCGCCCCGCCGGCAAGGCGGCAATCCAGCGTCATGAAGGTGGGTACTATATCCGCCTCGCGGCGGTCGACCGGCCGGGAACGGCGGCGGCCATCGCGCGGCATATGGCGGAGCAGAACATCTCGCTCGAGTCCATCATGCAGCATCGACGCGGCCGTCCGCATGGCGGCGAGCGGGCGGAAAGCGCGGAGGCTCCGGCACCGGTGGTGCTGGTCACCTACGCCACTACCGAGGACGCGGTCCGCCGCGCCATCGCCGCCATCGAGATCGACGGCGTGATCGCATCGCCGCCGCAGGTGATTCGGATCGAGAAGGACTGAGAGGGGCTGGGACGATGGCGGAAGAGATTACGGTCAAGGCAGGCCAGGCGCTCGAGCGCATCCTGACGCTGGAACTGGTGCGCGTGACCGAACGCGCGGCGGTGGCCTCCGCCAGCCTGCGCGGGCGCGGCGACGAGAAGGCGGCCGACAAGGCCGCCGTGGACGCGATGCGCCGCGAACTGAACCGCCTGCCGATCGCCGGCCGGATCGTCATCGGCGAGGGTGAGCGCGACGAGGCGCCGATGCTGTTCATCGGCGAGGAAGTCGGCACCGGCAAGGGCCCGGCGGTCGATATCGCCGTCGACCCGCTGGAAGGCACCACGCTCTGCGCCAAGAACATGCCGGGCTCGATCGCCGTGATGGCCATGGCCGAGGGCGGCACGCTGCTCTACGCGCCCGACGTCTACATGGACAAGATCGCCATCGGCCCGGGCTACCCGAAGGGCACGATCGACATTGACGGCTCCCCGGCCGACAACATCCATTCGCTGGCCAAGGCCAAGGGCGTGAAGCCCTCCGAGATCACCGCGCTGATCCTCGATCGCCCGCGCCATGCGGCGATCATCGAGGCGGTGCGCAAGACCGGCGCGGCGGTGCAGCTCATCACCGATGGCGACGTGGCCGGGGTGATCCACACCACCGATCCCGACGAGACCGGCATCGACATCTACATGGGCACGGGCGGCGCGCCCGAGGGCGTGCTCGCCGCGGCGGCGCTGCGCTGCATCGGCGGCGAGATGTACACCCGCCTCATCCTCGACAGCGAGGAGAAGCGCGAGCGTGCCAAGCTGATGGGCGTCACCGATCCGAAGAAGATCTACACCATCACCGACATGGTGCGGGGCGACTGCCTGATCGCGGCGACCGGCGTGACCACCGGCAACCTGCTCAAGGGCGTGAAATACCGCAAGGACGTGGTGACGACGCACACGGTCGTCATGCGGTCGGCCTCCGGTACGGTGCGCTGGATCGAGGCCGAGCATCGCGATCTCTCCAAGTTCCATCTCGGCTGATTCCGCAGGGCGGGCCCTCCCGCCTGTCCGGGCGGGCCTTGGCTGCACGGCTTCCTCCATGGACTTGCCTGTGTAAGCCTGCCTCTGCCAGCTTGCGTGATCGAAAGGGGCACCACGGTGCCCCTTTGCTTGCGCGGAACCCGTCATCGGCGGCTTTCCGGCTTTCCTGCAGTCCCATCTCGGAACGCCGGGCGCGGGCCGGCGAGGGGTGAGGTGGCGAGCGTGAGGCGGCGAGCGTGAGCCGTGGCTTTTGGCGACGAGGGTCTTTGGAACCGCGTCGGTGTGCTGTATACCAGAGGTATCGCCGACAGGCATTCCGCAAGAATGCAACGCCAAATGCAAAGGGAACGACCCATGCCCGCTCCTCATTCGCTCCTTCCGCCCCTGCTGGCCCAGATCGATGCGCTCATCGCGGCCGAGAAGTATCAGGAGGTCGCCGAGACCTATGCGGCTTTCGTGAAGGAGCACGCGACCACCAGCTACCTCGCCTCCGAGCCGATCCCGTTCAAGCTGAGCGTGGCGTTCTCGAACAAATACGGTTCCTCGGCCACCACCACCTTCACCCTGCGCAACACCACCTGGGCGTCGGACGTGAAGGGCGCGCTCAAAGCCGGCCCCGCCGACTTCGCCGCGCTGGTGGCCAAGTATGAGGCCGAAGTCGCCGAGATCGCCAAGTCGGTCAAGAAGGTCGCCTGAGGCGCCCCGCTCGCATCCTTGACCTGAAAGGCCGGCCTCGCGCCGGCCTTTTTCGTCTCAACCGGCGCGCGTTCAACCCCTCGCCAGGTCCTTGAGGAAATGGTCGACACCGAGCTGCACCATGGCCGGCTGCGAGGCGTGCGGGCCGGGATGCTCGACATAGGTCAGTTCATAACCCGCGCCCCGCAGCTTCGCGGCATGGGCGCGGCCGGCGCTGTCGATCGGCGTCTGCGTATCGGCCTGACCATGGGCGATGAACACCTTGGGCGCGCCCTCCTGCGCCAGCACGGTCATGAAGCCGGCCGAGAAGGCCAGGATATGCGTGACGATGTGCCCGTTGCTCAGCCCGGTGGAGAGCGAGTAGCTGCCCCCGTCGGAATGACCGGCAAAGGCCATATGCGCCGGATCCAGCGCGAAGCGTGAGGCCACCTCGCGCAGGCCGATATCGAGCCGCTCGCGATCGGGCCCGTTGCCGGCGATCACGATATCCCAGGTGGGAAACAGCGATTGCGGCACCAGCAGCAGGAAACCGCGCTCCAGCGCGTGCCGATGCAGGATCGGCAGGATCTTCTCCGCGCTGCCGCCGCCGCCGTGAAACAGCACCATCAAGGGCGTGGGACGCGCCGGGTCGATTGCCTCCGGCACGACCAGAACATAGTCGCGCTCGGCGAACAGGCCGAGATCATGCCGGCCGGGCGGCAGCGGCGGCCGGGTCGGCGCGGCGTGGCGGAAATCGAGGCGGCCGAGCAGGGAGAGGTCGAGCATGGCAGGCACCGTAGGGTGTTCCCCACGACGACGCTGCGGCGCCCGGGAACGGCGAGAAAATGGGCGCCGGCGACCGTGGGAGCCGGGACGCAGGCAAGACGTTGGCGGGCCTCCATTTTCACGGAGGGGCGCCACAATCTAGTGGGTTTCGCGGTGAAGGGGAATCCGGTTCGCGCGTGAAAAGCGCATCGAATCAACCAGCTGGAGCGCGCATCGATCGCGGAATGCCCCGGATGAGCCTGCGGCTGCGGGGCGGCAGAGCCGCGCCTTGCGCGTGCCTGCCATGTTTGTCGCGCAAGGCAGGCATCGGCTGGGCGGCCTTTGCGCGTTCGCGATGAGGGGTTATGTCCGGCTGTCTCGGGCGGGACGGCTCGACTCGCCCGCGACGTGCGTTCCGCCACGGGCCGCACCGCCGCCTCTCTTCCTTCGTGGTGCGTAATGCCTTTCCGGGACCAGCTGCTCGCCGTCGCCATCGTGTGCGTGTGGGCGCTCAACATGATTGCGATCAAGCTCGGTGTGGCGGAAATCCCACCCGTGCTGACGACGGCGCTCCGCTTCATGGTCGTCTCGCTGCTGGTGGTGCCCTTCACGCGCATCACCTGGCGCCAGCTCCCAAGCGTGATGCTGGTATCCGTCACGTTTGGCTCGATCCATTTCGGCATGTTGTTCGCGGCGCTGGAACATGCGGAGGCGGGCACCAGTTCCGTCATCATTCAGATCGGCGCGCCCATCGCCACGCTGCTGGCCTGCCTGTGGCTGCGAGAACCGCTGGGAGCGGTGAGAATGCTCGGCCTCGTCATATCGGTGGCGGGCATCGCCCTGCTGGCGATGGGGCCAACCATGCCGCCGCCGATCGGGCTCGCGCTGCTGGTGATGAGCGCGACCGGCTGGGCCATCACCAATCTCGTCGTCAAGCAGGTGCCGGGCATTTCGCCGATGGCGATGATGGGCTGGTCGTCGCTGTTCTCCGTGCCGCAGCTGCTTGTGGCTTCGTGGCTGCTGGAGGGCGAGCGCTGGGGCATGGTGGCCACGGCCGGCTGGCATGGCTGGGTGTCGGTGTTCTACAGCGCCATCGGGTCCTCGATCCTGGCCTATGGCGGCTGGTACTGGCTGTTGCGGCGTCATTCGGTGAGCGCGGTGGTTCCCTATTCGATGCTGAATCCGCCGCTCACCGTGCTGTTCGGCATCGTGCTCATCGGCGACGATCCTTCGCCGGCGAAGATTGCCGGCACGCTGGTCATGGTTGCCGGCGTTGCGCTCATCCTGCGCAAGCCCGCCGTGAGCCTGCCCGATACCGCCTGAGGCGGAAACGGCCCGCGACGGATCCGCGCGCGATGGAAACGGCCGGGGCATCGCCTCCCCGGCCCGCATTCGCTCGTCCGCCCGACTGGCCGTCCAGCGGGCCCTTTACCTAGCCTTCGGGTTACGTGGCCTTCAGCTCACGTGGCCTTCAGCTCACTTGGCGTTCAGGAAATCGCCGACCTCGAGCAGGATCAGTTCGTTGTCGTCGGCCTTGGCCGGGTCGCGCGAGGAGGAGAAGGGCAGGTTGTTGTCATTGCCCACCACGATATGGCTGGCATCGACCACGTCGACATTCTCGATGGTGAAGAAGGGGAATGTCAGCACGCCGTCATTGAGCGGCTTGCGGGCGAGCTTATTCGGATCGGCGATCTTCATCAGGTCGATATGACCGATCTTGCGCACCGGCTGACCGACATTGGCGTCGGTGAGTTCGATCTTGTAGATGCGCTTGAACTTGGCGAGGTCGTGGAAGCAGTCCGGCCCCTTGGTGCCGGCCGCGCAGGCCTTGTCGGGCGTGCCCTCGCCATTGTCGCGCTCGATGATGAGGCCGGTGGTGCCGTCGATCATGTTGAAGTCGCCGATCGCGTTGCCGTTCTGCTCCAGCACGTACTGCCAGGAACGGCCGGTCCATTTCTGCGCGGCGACATCGAATTCGAGGATCTGCAGATATTCGCGCCCGTCGGCGGTCTTCTGCCAATCCTTCGTCGCGCCGTCCCACAACGGGCCTTCGAGCAGCGGGTAGAGGAACTTGCCGTCCTTGGAGGCAGCCATGCCCTCATAGCCCTTGGAGCGGCGGGCGTTGAACTCGGCGGTCTGGTTGGGCGCCCCGGCCGAGGCGACGAGATAATTGTCGGGCGAGCGCACCGGCGTCTGGCCGGCGAGCGTGTCGAATACCTGCTTCACCGCGCCCTTCATGTCGGCCTTGATGAGGAAGGGCCCGAACTCCTCGCCGATCCACAGGTCGTCGCCGATGATCTGGAAGCTCTCGAGGTCGAAATCGGCGCCGGTGAGGTAGCGCTTGGCGGTGCCCTCATGGACGATGCGGAACGGCACCTTCTTGTCGGGATCGGTGAGGAAGATGGTCTCCACGCGCTCGAAGCCGCCCTTCTGCCAGTCGATCCGGTAGCGGTTGAGATAGAGCGCCGAATCCGGGCTGTTGGCCTTGGAGCCGAAGCCGTTATCGGTGAGGATCCAGAACGTGCCGTCCGCCATCACCTTGATGCCGGAATGGCCCTGCAGCGGCTGGCCCTTGAAGGGAACCGAGATACCCGTCGGGCGGCCGGCGGACTTGCCTTCCACCGTGCCGGCCGCCTCGACGCGCGTGCCCGTGGTGAACTTGCCGGAGAGCTTGAGATCCTCCGGCGCCTCCGCGGGCACCGGGATGAAACTGGCCGCCGGCAGCACGGCATGGCCTTTGAGCGTGGCGGGATAGGCCTGGTCGGCGCGGGCGCCGGCGCTGGTGCCGGCGAGGCCGATGAGCGCGAGCGCGGCGCTTGCGAGCAGGCAATGACGGATGCGGGGGCGGACCATGGCGGTTCTCCGTTCGGAAAGGGGCGGGGCCGAAGCCGCCTTCCTGACCGTCCCCCGTGTCGCTCACGCTACGGGATGGTGACGCCGGGGTGACGTCTCGTCATCCCCCAAGGTGACGTTTCGTCATCCCCCGAGGTGACGTCTCGACTTCGCTCCTGCCGCGTCTCCGCCCGACGTCATGCGCCGCGAACCGTCAGTTGCCGGGTGGCTGTCGCACCTGTCACTCGACGCGGGCCCGCGCTTCGGGCTTATCCTGCGAATCATGAGTCTCATTCTTCCCAAAGCCGCGCCGCCGCCACGCGCCTTTCTCGGCGTCTCGCAGTCGGCCACCGGCCGCTTCTGGCGCGAGCGCCTCGATGTGCGTGGCGCGCAGACCACGCTCGCCATCGTCCAGCGCCATGGCGTGCCGGAAATCCTCGCCCGCGTGCTGGCGGCGCGGGGCGTCGGCATCGACGAGGTGGCGGGCTGGCTCGACCCGACCGTGCGCGACCTGCTGCCCGATCCCGACACGCTGACCGACATGGGTGCGGCGGTGGCGCGCCTCGCCGACGCGGTGGTCTCCGGCGAGCCGGTCGCCGTGTTCGGCGATTATGATGTGGATGGCGCGACCTCGACCGCGCTGCTGGTGGACGTGCTGCGCGCCGGCGGGCTCGACCCCGCCTTTTATATCCCGGACCGTATTTTCGAAGGCTACGGCCCCAATATCCCGGCCATCGAGGGGCTGGCGGCGCAGGGCGCCCGGCTGCTGGTGACGGTGGATTGCGGCACGATGAGCTTCGCGCCCTTCGCCCGCGCCCGTGAACTGGGCCTCGACGTGGTGGTCATCGATCATCACCAGGCCGGCGAGGAACTTCCAGAGGTGGCGGCGCTGGTGAATCCGAACCGCGTGGACGATCTCTCCGGCCTCGGGCACCTGTGCGCCGTCGGTCTGGTCTTCGTGGTGGCGGTGGGGCTGGTGCGGGAGCTCGGCCGGCGCGGCTGGTGGAACGAGGCACGGCCCAAGCCCGATCTGCTGGCCTCGCTGGATCTGGTCGCGCTCGGCACGGTGGCGGATGTGGTGCCGCTGCTCGGCCTCAACCGGGCCTTCGTCACCAAGGGGCTCATCGTGCTGCGCCAGCGCCAGCGCCCGGGCCTCACCGCGCTGATGGACGCGGCGCGGCTGTCCGGCCCGCCCAAGGCGTGGCATCTCGGCTTCCTGCTCGGCCCGCGCATCAATGCGGGCGGGCGCATCGGCGACGCGGCACTCGGCACGCGCCTGCTGCTCGCGCGCGACCCGATCGAGGCCGCGGTCATCGCCGCCGAGCTGGACCGGCTGAATACCGAGCGCCAGCAGGTGGAACGCGCCATCGTCGCCCAGGCGGAGGCGGAGGCGGAGGCGGCGCTCGGCCATGCCGGGGCGGGGGCGGTCATCCTCTCCTCCGGGCAGGGCTGGCACCCCGGCGTGGTCGGTCTCGTCGCAGCGCGGCTGAAGGAGAAGTTCGGCCGGCCGGCTTTCGCCATCGCCTTTACCGGGGAAACCGGCTCCGGCTCGGCCCGCTCCATTCCCGGCGTCGATGTCGGCAAGGCGGTGCGCGGCGCGGTGGATCGCGGGCTGCTGGTCAAGGGCGGTGGCCACGCCATGGCGGCCGGCCTCACCATCGCCCGTGACCGCCTTGGCGAGCTGCGCGCCTATCTTGAGGAGGTGCTGGCGTCGACCGTGGAGGAAGTGCGCGCGGTGGACGAGACGATGATCGACGCCGCCCTCTCGGCTGCCGGGGCGACGCCGGAACTCGTCGAGCTGGTGGAGCGCGCCGGGCCTTTCGGCGCCGGAAATCCGCAGCCCGTCTTCGCCTTTCCCGCCCATCGCATCGTCTATGCCGAAGCCGGCAGCGCCGATCAGGTGCGGGTGCGTCTGCGTGGCAACGATGGCACCGTGCTGTCCGCCGTCGCCTTCCGGGCCGCCAATACCGAACTCGGCCGGGCGCTGCTGGATGCGCGCGGCCGGCAGGTGCATGTGGCGGGCATGCTGGATCTCGATTCCTGGCAGGGGCGGACCCAGGTGAACCTGCGCATCAGCGATGTCGCGCTGATGGAAAATCGTTAAACATCAAAGGTATGGAGGCTCGTGCGGAATCGGTTTCCCAATCCGCACCGACCGCCATGCCATGCTGAATCGGATCCTCAACCCGTGAGTGCAACGCCCCGCCACGATTCAAAGAAACCCCACGCGGCCATCATCGGTGCCGGGCCCGCCGGGCTCATCGCCGCCGAGACGCTGGCGCGAGCCGGCTGTCGCGTCACGGTCCATGAGCGCATGGCCTCGCCGGCGCGCAAGTTTCTCATTGCCGGGCGCGGCGGGCTCAATCTCACGCATTCCGAGCCGCGCGAGCGGTTCCTGCCTCGCTACGGTGCCAGCGCGGAATGGCTGGCGCCGCTCATCGATGCATTTCCGCCCGGCCGGCTGCGGCACTGGACGGAAGGGCTGGGCGAGCCGACCTTTGTCGGCTCCAGCGGACGGGTATTTCCCACCCGCTTCAAGGCGTCGCCGCTGCTGCGTGCCTGGCTCGGCCGGCTGGATGCGCTCGGCGTGCGGCTGGCCGCCCGGCATCGCTGGCTCGGCTGGGGCGAGGATGGCGCGCTGCGTTTCGAGACGCCGGAGGGCGAGGTCGCGGTCTCGCCGGACATCACCCTTCTCGCGCTGGGCGGCGCCAGCTGGCCGCGTCTCGGCAGCGATGGCGGTTGGGTCGGGATGCTGGCCGCGAAGGGCATCCGTGTCGCCCCGTTGCGCCCCGCCAATAGCGGCGCGCGGATCGCCTGGTCGGAAGGCTTCCGCGCCCGCTTCGCCGGGCAGCCGCTCAAGCGCATCGCACTCACGGTGCAGGGCGCGCGGGTGCGCGGCGAGGCGATGGTCGATCCGGGTGGGCTGGAGGGCGGCGCGGTCTATGCGCTGTCCGCCCGGCTGCGCGAGGCGGTGGAAGGGCAAGGGCGGGCGTCGCTGCTGGTCGACCTTCGGCCCGATCTGACCGTGGAGGCGCTGGCGGCGCGGCTCGGCAAAAGCCGCCAGGGCGAATCGATGGCCAACCGCCTGCGCAAGGCCGCCGGCCTCTCTCCGGTCGCCGCCGGCCTGTTGCGCGAAGTGGGGGGCCCGCTGCCGGTGGAGGCGCAGCCATTGGCCGCGTTGATCAAGGCGGCGCCGCTGCAGGTGAACGCCATGGCGCCGCTGGAGCGCGCGATCTCCTCGGCCGGCGGCGTGATGCGCGGCGCTCTCGATGCGCGGCTGATGCTGCGTGCCGGGCCGGATGTGCCGCCCGGCACGTTCCTGGCCGGCGAAATGCTGGATTGGGAAGCCCCGACCGGGGGCTATCTGCTGCAGGCCTGCTTTGCCACCGGCCATGCCGCGGCGTGCGGCGCGCTGGCCCATCTCGGCCTTGCCGAACCGGAGGCCTGGCAAGGTCAATGGTCGGCGAGCGGGAAAGAGGGCGCCGGCGAAGGTGCCGGCGAGGGAATGGCGCGGGACGACGGCTGAGGGAGCGCGTGCCGCCGTCCCGCGCGTCTCACGAGACCTGCCGGGAAGTCGGCCTCGCGAAGCGTGTGCCGGCGACTGCGATGGCTGGGAAGCTGTTTTTCGCGTTCATCGTCGGCGTTGAGCGATTGAATACGCTCGTTCGCCGATGAGGACAATGATTATCTTCCATCATTATTATAGTTCAAAACTAAAGGGGCGTATTTATACTTGTCATTTCCCTCAATCCAAGACCGGCTTGCGCCGTGCCGGCGGCGGGCGTACCTCCTTGGGCGCGGGACGGCTGGGCGATCCGCGAGGTGAGCGATGGCACGACTGTTCTTCCGCCGGGGAGCGACCACGGAGGCGGCGCCCGATGCCGCGCGCGAACTGGCCGACAAGGCGAGGGCGCTGCTGGGCGTGGGCGAGGAAACCACGGTTTCCATTACCGAGATCGCCTGCGGCGACCCGGCCTGCGGCGGGGCGGAGACCGTGGTGCTGGTGATGCGTCCGGGCCGGCGCACAGAGGCGGCCAAGCTCTACCGGCCGCTGGCCACCGTCTCCGACGAGGAACTGCGCGAAGCCCTTCAGCCGCTGCTTGACGCAGGGACATGATCGCGTCGCGCAAGGTAAGTATTCGTGAATGTCATTTCAGTGAAAATGCTGAAATTCGCGATATCGCTACCGTACAATCATTCTAATGTAGCCTTGAACACTTGCGAGTGCTTGAGGCATGGGCGTAGAAGTCCCTTTCACGGATGCCGCGGAGGCGCTGGGAGGAGATATCATGCGAGCCAGGTCGTTGTTTGCCACGCCGCTGCTGGCGGCCGTTGCGCTGGGAGCCCTTGTTGCCGCCGGTCCGGCACGGGCCGACACGGCCCCGCCGAAGGTTCACGACATCGTCGTCACCTATGCCAACATCGCCGAGGCGATCTATGGCGACAGCCTCGCCACCGCCAAGGATCTGCAGAAGGCCGTCGAGGCCTTCCTCGCCGAGCCGACCCAGGCCAATCTCGACAAGGCGCGGGTCGCCTGGAAGGCGGCGCGCGTGCCCTACCAGCAGAGCGAGGGCTTTCGCTTCGGCAACAAGATCGTCGATGAGTGGGAGGGCAATGTGAATGCCTGGCCGCTCGACGAGGGGCTGATCGATTATGTCGACAAGAAGAGCTACGGCGAGACCTCCGACGAGAACCCGCTCTACACCGCCAACGTGATCGCCAATACCAAGATCCGCGTCGGCAAGAAGACCATCGACGCCTCGAAGATCACGCCCAAGCTGCTGCGCAGCCTGCAGGAGGCGGGCGGCGTCGAATCCAACGTCGCCATCGGCTACCACGCGATCGAATTCCTGCTCTGGGGGCAGGATCTCAACGGCACCGGCCCGGGCGCGGGCAACCGGCCGGCCAGTGACTATGACCTGAAGAACTGCAGCAACGGCCATTGCGACCGGCGCGCCGCCTATCTCAAGGCCGCCACCGAACTGCTGGTCGCCGATCTCGAGGAAATGTCCAAGGCGTGGGCCGCCAAAGGCAAGGCGCGCGCCGTCGTGCTGAAGCAGAAGGACAATGCCGCGCTCGGCACCATCCTCACCGGCCTCGGCTCGCTCTCCTATGGCGAACTGGCGGGCGAGCGGATGAAGCTCGGCCTCATCCTGCACGACCCGGAGGAGGAGCATGACTGCTTCTCCGACAACACCCACAACTCGCATTATTACGACGAACTCGGCATCGCCTCGATCTATCGCGGCAAGTACACCCGCGTGGATGGCAGCGTGGTCGAGGGGGCTTCGGTCGATGCCCTCGCGACCGCGAAGGCGCCGAAGGCTGCCGAGGAAGCCAATGCCAGGATCGACGCCGCGCTCGCCGCGCTGAAGGCGATCAAGGACGAGGCCGACAGCGGCAAGGAGGCCTATGACCAGATGATCGCCGAGGGCAACACCGCGGGCAACGCGCTGGTGCAGAAGGGTGTCGATTCGCTGGTCGCCCAGACCCGCGCCATCGAAGGCGTGGTCGCCGGCCTCAAGCTGAAGATCAAGGTCGAGGGATCGGACAGCCTGGACGATCCTTCCAAGGTTTCGGAATAGGGCGTCGATCGTGTCCGGCGGCGTGAGGCTCTCGCGCCGCGCCCTGCTGGCCGCGGGCGCGGCATGGGGTGTTGGCGCGGTGCTCGCTCCCGCGCGCACCGGCTTCGCCCGCGCGCCGGCCGCGTTCGAGCCCACCGCCCGCCTCACGCTGGCGGCGGGCGAGACCGATTTGCGACTGCTCGGCGCGGACAAGCCCGCGTCGCGCATCTATGCCTATGACGGCCAGCCCTTCCGGCAGTTGCGCTACCCGCGCGGCACGCGGCTGGAGGCGACCTATGTGAACGGGCTGACCGAGGGCAGTTCGCTGCATTTCCATGGCATCCGCATGCCGAACGAATATGACGGCGTGCCCCCGCTGACCCAGCCGCTGGTGGAGCCGGACGGGCGCTTCGCCCACCGCCTGCCACTGGACGATCCCGGCACCTTCTTCTTCCATCCCCATTGCGACGAGACCGGGCAGGCCGGTCGCGGGCTGGTCGGCGTGCTCATCGTCGAGGACCCGCGCGACCCCACCTTCGATGCGGAAGAGGTGCTCTGCCTCAAGGACTGGCGGCTTGGCGAGGATGGCAGCTACCTGCCGCTGACCGAGCCGGACGGGGCGTCCAAGGCCGGCACGTTCGGCGCCACACGCACGGTGAATGGCGCGCCGCATCTCGATCTCACCGCGCCGGCGGGCGGGGATGTGCGGCTGCGCATTCTCAATGTCGATTCCACCCGCATCATGGATATCGGCGTGGAAGGGGGCGAAGCCTGGCTCATCGCGGTGGATGGCCACGCGCTGCCCCCCGTGGCGCTCGATAGCCTGCCGGACGGCATCTGGCGGATGGGGCCGGCGCAGCGCATCGACCTGCATCTGCGCATGCCGGCCAAGGGCGGACCGGTCACGCTGGGCGATTATCGCGCGGCGGACGTCTACCGCTTCGCGACCATCACGCCCAAGGGCCGGCGCGCCGGCAAGCCGCGCAAGGCGCCCCTCGCGCTGCCCGCGCCGGACCTGCCGATGCCGGATGTCGAGGCGGCGGAATTTCACACCTTCACCCTGCAGCAGGCCACCGATGCCGCGGTGAAGGAACTCGGCCTGCCGCCCGACGACCCGCTGGCCAAGGCGCTGGTGGCGAGTTTCTGCGTTGGCCGGGCGACCTATTGGTCGATCGGACAGGTGTCCTGGGCGGCCGGCGACCGCCTCGGCCTTCCGCCACCACTCGTGGCGATGGCGGAAGGCCGCAGCTATCGCATCGAGATCAAGAACGAGACGCGGTTTCCCCATCCCATCCACCTGCACGGCCATGCCTTCGCCGTGCTGCGCTCCAGCAAGGGTCGGCTGCCGCGTCATTTCGCCGATACCGTGCTGGTGCAACCCAATGAGGCGGTGGAAATCGCCTTCGTCGCCGCGCCGGGAGACTGGGTGTTTCACTGCCACATATTGGAGCACATGGAGACCGGCATGATGGGCTGGTTCCGGATCCTGTGATGGCAAGGTCCCGCAGCCGCGCGCTGTTTCCCGCCTTTCGCCGCGCCGCCGCTGCGCTCGCGCTGCTGACCGTCCTTGTGGCGAGCCCGGTGGCAAGCCCGGCGCTGGTCGACGAGGCCGGCCTGGACGTCGCCATCGGCAAGGCGCTGTTCAAGCGTCCCTGGGTGCCGGCGCCCAGTTCCACCCGGGCCAATGATGGCCTCGGCCCGCTGTTCGATGCGCGCTCCTGCGCCGCCTGCCATCCCGGATCGGGACGAGGGGCGAGCGCGCTGGAGGCTGGCGGGCGGCCGGAAGGGCTCGGCCTCGTGCTGTCGCTGTTCCGCGAGGACGGCAGCGGCGATCCGGTCTATGGCCACCGGCTGGAGACCATGACCCTGCCGGGCGTGCCGGCGGAGGGCGCCATCGTGGTGGATGTCGGGCAGGGCGTGGAGCGCGGCCGGCGCCTCCCGCGCATCGCCGAGCCCGGCTATGGCCCGCTCGATCCCGCGACCCACCTCTCGCTGCGCCTCGCGCCGGACCTGCACGGGCGCGGCGGGCTGGAGCGGGTGGACGATGCGACCATCCTCGCGCTGGAAGACCCCGGGGATCGCGACGGCGATGGCGTGCGCGGCCATGCCCGCCGGCTGGATCATCCGGAAGGTGGTTCCTCGATCGGCCGTTTCGGCTGGAAGGCGAGCCATGCCACGCTGGCGAGCCAGACCTCGGAGGCCTTCTCGCTCGACCTTGGCCTCTCCACCGCGCTGCGGCTGGAACCCTGGGGCGATTGCACGGCGGCACAGGCCGCTTGCCGCAGCGCGCCGCATGGTCAGGATGGCGAGGGCGCCCCGGAAATTCCCGATGCCATCGTCTCGCGCATCGTCGCCTATCTGCGCGATCTCGGCGCAGCGGAGCCGCCGCGCGATGCGCGCGGGGAACGCCTCTTCGCGGCGACCGGCTGCGCCGCCTGTCATCGCCCGTCCCTGCCGGCGCGCGACGGCGGGCGCGTGACACTGTTCACCGATGTGCTGCTGCACGACATGGGCGAGGGGCTGGCGGACAGCGCCGGCGTACCTGGCGCGGAGGCCGCGCACTGGCGCACGGCGCCGCTCGCCGGCCTGTCGCAGGCGCTGGCGCAGGGCCGCGGCCTGCTGCACGATGGCCGCGCCACGGACGTCACGGAGGCGGTGCGCTGGCATGAAGGCGAGGCGGCGGGCGCCCGCGCGCGCTTCGATACCCTCGACCCCGGCGCGAAACAGGCGCTCATCCATTATGTTTCATCCCTCTAGCGAGGTTGCGCAATGAACCGCTCTCCATTCGCGCTGGCGTTGGCGCTGGCAGGCCAGATCGCGCAGGCGGCGCAGGGCGTGCCGGCCGTTGCGGCGGCGACCGCGCTGATCTCCACCATTCTCGTCGGCCGCGCCCACGCCGCCGCGATCGTGGCGCCCGATGTGGTGGCGGACTGGCTGCTGCCGCGCTACGACACGCTCGCCGCCACCACGGCCGCCCAGCGCGCGGCGTGGGAGGGGTTCTGCAAGGCTCCCGCCGCGGATGGGGTGGCGGAGCTGAAGGCGCGCTTCGCTGCCGTGTCCGATGCCTGGGCCTCGGTGGAGTTCATCACGTTCGGTCCGGTCATGCTGTCGCTGCGGGCGGACCGCTTCAACCTGTTCCCGGAGCGGCGAAACGCGGTGGGTCGCTCGGTGGCGGAGCTCATCGCCGACCCGACGGACGAACGGCTGCAACCGCAGCGCTTTTTCCGCCTCAGCGCGGCGGCGCAGGGCCTGCCGGCGCTGGAGCGCCTGCTCTATGACGACGGCGCAGCGGCCGCGCTGGTGGCGGGGCCGGAAGCCGCGCGGCGCTGCCAGCTCGGCCTCGCCATCGCCGACAATCTCGCCGGCATCGGGAAGGACATCCGCACCGGCTGGGGCGACCGCACATCCGGCCTGCTCGGCCAGCTTGTCGCCGGCAAGGCGGACCCGGTCTTTTTCCCCGATCCCGACTCGCTGCTCAGCCGGCTGGTGACCGACCTCGCCGGTGCCTATCAGCGGGCGGTCGACCAGCGCCTGCTGATCGTGCTGGGCAAGAGCCCGGAGGAGGCCAAGCCGCTTCTGGCCGACCGCCGCCGCAGCGGCCTCGCCAAACAGACCATCGTCGCCGAGATTGCCAGCGCTGGCGACCTCGCCCTGCGTCTCGCCAAGGGGCTCGGCACCACCGACCAGGCGGTTCTTGCCCGAACCATGGAGGCGGCGCGCGCCGCCGCGGACGCGCTGCCGGCCGATATCGGCACGGCGGCGACAGCCACGAAGGGGCGCCGGCAGTTGGAGGCCGCGGCGGTGGCGTTCAAGGCGGCGCAGGCCAGCGTCGCCACGCCGCTGGCGGCGGGGCTCGGCGTGCCGCTCGGCTTCAACGCGCTGGATGGCGACTGAGGAGGCGGGCATGGCCATTTTCGATCTCTCCCGCCGTTCGCTGCTCAGCCGGCTCGGCGGGCTTGCGATGGCGCCGCGCGTGCTGTTCGGCGGTGCGGCGCACGCGCAGGACGACGCGCAGGACGACGCGCAAGACCACGCGCAAGACCACGCACTGGAGGCGGAGTGGCTGGCCACGGCCGGCATCGCGGGCGGCTTCGCCCCGGTCGTGCTCGCGCCCGATCGCACGGCCACCGCCGTTGGCAGCGGCGTGCAGCGGCTGCACTGGGTGGAGCCGAGCCCGGACGGGCGCACGGCGGTGGCGGTGGCGCGCCGGCCCGGCACCAGCGCCGTGCTGTTCGATCGCCGCGCCGGCACGGTGCTGGCCGAATTCGAGCCGGGCGAGGGGCGGGTCTTCTCCGGCCATGGCCGCTTCATCGAGGGCGGCCGGCGCTTTCTGGCGGTGGAGATCGAGCGGGCGAGCGGGCAGGGGATCGTGACCCGCCGCGTCGTCGAGGCCGATTTCGCCATTGAGGCGGAATGGGCCTCCGCCGGCATCGGCCCGCACGACATGCTCCCGGTCGGTGGCGCGCTGATCGTCGCCAATGGCGGCATCGAGCCGCACACGCCCGAGGCGCTCGGCGCCGAGGTGGCGGGCGCCAGCGTCGCCCTCATCGATGCAGTGAGCGGGGCGACCCGCGCGGTGATCGCATTGGAGGAGGATCTCGCCTCGCTGTCGCTGCGCCATCTGGCCGGCACGCCGGATGGGCTGACCGTGATCGCCGCGCAGGACCTCTTGGCCGATGGCGTGGCGCGGCCGCTGGTCTATGCGGTGGAGGAGGACCGGCTGCGCGCCTTCGACGCGCCGGAGGAGGAGTGGCGCGGCCTGCGGACCTATGTCGGCTCGGTGGCGGTGGATGCCTCGGGCGCCTATGTCGCCGCCGCCAGCCCGCGCGGCAACCGGGTGGCGGTGTGGCGGCGCGACGGGCGCTTCATCGGCTCGCTCACCCTGGTCGATGGCTGCGGCCTCGCGCCCACCCGCGCGGCGGGCCAGTTCCTGGCGACCAGCGGCCTCGGCGAAGTGGCGCTGATCGGGGTGGGTGCGGAGGGCGTCGGCGTCATCGCCCGGCGCCGGCAGCCGATGCGCTTCGATAACCACGCGACGCTGGTTCTGATGTAGCGCGGCGGGGCACCGGGCGGATAGCGCCCGGCTCTTTTCTTTTGCGGTGACGGGGAGGATAAGGACGGGCGCATGCCGTTCGATACTTTTTTATCCGCGTCGAGATTGTGAAATGAACTCCCTGTTCGCGTCCCAGCCCACAACCGTGTTCGAGACCATGTCGGCATTGGCCCGCGCGCATGACGCGGTGAATCTCGGGCAGGGCTTTCCCGACGATCCCGGCCCGCTGGACGTGCGCGAGAAGGCGGCCGAGGCGGTGCTGAACGGCTGGAACCAGTACCCGCCGATGATGGGCGCGCCGGAACTGCGCCGCGCCGTCGCCGCGCATTACCGGGACTGGCAGGGGCTGGACCTCGATCCCGAGGCCGAGGTGATGATCACCTCCGGCGCCACCGAGGCGATTGCCGGCGCCTTGCTCGCGCTCATCGAGCCGGGCGACGAGGTGGTGCTGTTCCAGCCGCTCTACGACGCCTATCTGCCGCTGGTGCTGCGTGCCGGCGGCGTGCCCAGGCTGGTGCGGCTCGTGCCTCCGCACTGGAGTCTCACCGAGGAGGCGCTGGCGCAGGCCTTCTCACCGCGCACCCGCCTGGTGCTGTTCAACAATCCGCACAACCCGACGGGCCGCGTGTTCGGGCGCGAGGAACTGGAGCGGCTGGCGCGCTTCTGCACCCGCTCGGATGCGGTGCTGGTGAGCGACGAGGTGTGGGAGCACGTGATCTTCGACGGGCGCGAGCATCTCAGCGTGCTGGCGCTGCCCGGCATGCGCGAGCGCGCGGTGAAGATCGGCTCGGCCGGCAAGATCTTCGGCATGACCGGGTGGAAGGTCGGCTTTGTCTGCGCCGCGCCCGCGCTCATGCGCGCGCTCTCGAAGGCGCACCAGTTCCTCACCTTCACCACGCCGCCCGCGCTGCAGCACGCGGTGGCCTATGGGCTGGCCAAGGAGCGCGGCTGGTTCCTGTCCACCCGCGCCGGCCTGCAGCGTTCGCGCGACCGGCTGGCGGCGGGGCTGGCCTCCATCGGATTCAATGTGCTGCCCTCGGCCGGCACCTATTTCCTCAATGTCGATCTCGCCCCGCTGCATCCTGCCCCGCGCGGCGGCGATCCGCGCGACGAAGCCTTCTGCCGCACGCTGGTGGAGCGCTTCGGCGTCGCCGCCATTCCGGTCTCCGCCTTCTATGCGGAAGAGGCGGTGGATACGGTCATCCGCTTCTGTTTCGCCAAGGCGGATTCCACGCTCGATCGCGCGGTGGAGCGGCTGGAGGCGGTCAGCCGGACGGCATTCGTCTAGCGCCTGCCGCGCGCTGTATGCAGATAGGGCTTTCGTAGGGGAAGATTTGCCTAGTTTGGCGACAGGTCGCTCACGATTTAAGCGATTGATTGATTCGGAATTCGAAACTTTTGTTGCCGATCGGCAACCGACCCCGTCGCCGGCTTCTGGCACGCGCATTGCTAACTAATCCCCCGGCACGCGGACGGGGGTCCTGCGTGCGAACTCCAGAAGGGAAGAAATATGCTCAACCTGTTCACCCAGGCGCGGCGTGCGGCCGGTCGCGCTGCGGTCGGCGCGACAGTCCTCGCGCTGGCCGGCCTCACCGTGCCGGCCCACGCGCAGGAAACGATCAAGGTCGGCGTGCTTCATTCGCTCTCGGGCACGATGGCGATCAGCGAGACGACGCTGAAGGACACCGTGCTGTTCATGGTGCAGGAGCAGAACGCCAAGGGCGGCGTGCTCGGCAAGAAGCTTGAAGCCGTCGTCGTCGATCCGGCGTCCAACTGGCCGCTCTTCGCCGAAAAGGCGCGCGAGCTGATCGCCAAGGACAAGGTCGCCGTGGTGTTCGGCTGCTGGACCTCGGTCTCGCGCAAGTCGGTCCTGCCGGTGTTCAAGGAGCTGAACAGCATCCTGTTCTATCCCGTCCAGTACGAGGGCGAGGAGAGCGAGCGCAACGTGTTCTACACCGGCGCCGCGCCGAACCAGCAGGCGATCCCGGCGGTCGACTACCTCATGGAAAATGAGGGCGTGAAGCGCTGGGTGCTCGCGGGCACCGACTATGTCTACCCGCGCACCACCAACAAGATTCTCGAAGCCTACCTGAAGTCCAAGGGCGTTCCCGCCGAGGACATCATGATCAACTACACGCCGTTCGGTCATTCGGACTGGCAGACCATCGTCGCCGACATCAAGAAGTTCGGCTCGGCCGGCAAGAAGACCGCCGTCGTGTCGACCATCAACGGCGATGCCAACGTTCCGTTCTACAAGGAACTCGGCAACCAGGGCATCAAGGCGACCGACATCCCGGTCGTGGCCTTCTCTGTGGGCGAGGAAGAACTCGCCGGCATCGACACCAAGCCGCTGGTCGGCCACCTCGCCGCGTGGAACTACTTCCAGTCGGTCGACACGCCCGCCAACAAGGACTTCATCGCGAAGTGGCAGGCCTATACCAAGAACCCCAAGCGCGTGACCAATGACCCGATGGAAGCCACCGTCATCGGCTTCAACATGTGGGTCAAGGCGGTCGAGAAGGCCGGCACCACCGAGCCGGACAAGGTCATCCCGGCGCTGATCGGCGTCGCGGTGCCGAACCTGTCGGGCGGCTTCTCCGCCATGATGCCGAACCACCACATCACCAAGCCGGTGCTGATCGGCGAGATCAAGGATGACGGCCAGTTCGACATCGTCGAGCAGACCCCGGGCCTGATCGTCGCCGAAGAGTGGTCGCCCCACCTCGAAGGCTCCAAGGACCTGATCTCCGATTGGCGTTCGCCGCTGAACTGCGGCAACTTCAACGTCAAGACCGGCAAGTGCGGCGGCGCGGGCAACTGATCGCCCGATCCTGAAACGATGGGGACCGGCGCTCATGGCGGCCGGTTCTCATCAGCCACCGCGCCGTGTCGTGGCCCGCTACGAGGGAAGGCGGTCTTCCGCCTTCCGCTTCGCCGCCGGAACAAGGCTCCGGCCGTCCGCATCGCAGCTTGACGGATGATGATGATTTCCAGCGCTCGACTTCGCCGCCTGTCCTGTGCGCTGTTGCTTGCCCTGTGCGGGCTGTGTGGCGCGCTCTTTTCCCAGCCCGCCGTGGCGCAGGATATCAGCTCCCCGCTCGCCCAGCTGGCGACCGACAGTTACGCCGATACGGAAGCCGCCCTCGGCGCGCTGGCCCTGAGCGGCAGCCCGGCCGCGGCGGGCATCGTCTCGGCGCTCGCCGATGGCAAGCTCGTCTTCTCCGCCGTGCCGCGCCAGGTATTCCTGCGCACCGAGGCCGGTCTGGTCGATCCGCTGACGCTCCAGCCGGTGGCCGATCCGCCGGCCGTGAAGCCGGTGCGGGTCAATAACCGCGTGCGCCGCGCCATCGAGGCCGCCAATGGCACGCTCTCTCTCGTCAGTCCCGATCCCGCCAGGCGGCTGGAGGCGGCCACGGCCGTCGCCCGCTCGCGCGACACGGCGGCGCTGCCCGCGCTCGATCTGGCGCTTTCCAAGGAAGCCGATCCGAAGGTGAAGACCGCGCTGACGCTGGCGCGCGCGTCCATCGTCATGGGCCAGCCCGGCGTCTCGGATGCCGAGCGGATCGCCGCCATCGGCCTCGTCGGCGCCGAGGGCAACCAGGACGCGCTGGCGATCCTGCAAGGCGTGCCGGCCGAGTCCTCGCCGGCGGTGAAGCAGGCCGCGGCCGACGCCATTGCCGGCATCGAGCGCAGCCTTGCCATGTGGAGCATGGCGCAGAACGTGTGGTACGGACTCTCGCTCGGCTCCGTGCTGCTGCTCGCCGCCATCGGCCTTGCCATCACCTTCGGCGTGATGGGCGTCATCAACATGGCGCATGGCGAGATGGTGATGCTGGGCGCCTACACAACTTTCGTCGTGCAGGATGCCATCCGCACCTATAATCCCGGCCTGTTCGACTGGTCGCTGATCATCGCCATCCCGCTCGCCTTCCTGTTCACCGGGCTGATCGGCGTCATCATCGAGCGCACGGTGATCCGGTTCCTGTATGGCCGGGCGCTGGAGACGCTGCTCGCCACCTGGGGCATCTCGCTCATCCTGCAGCAGGCGATCCGCACCATTTTCGGCCCCACCAACCGCGAGGTCGGGGCGCCGAGCTGGATGTCGGGCTCGTTCGATATCGGCCAGCTGGCCATTACCTCCGGCCGGCTGTGGATCATCGTCTTCGCCATCCTTGTCTTCGTCGCCCTGCTGGCGACGCTGCGCATGACCCGCATCGGCCTTGAAATGCGGGCCGTGACGCAGAACCGCCGCATGGCCGCCTCCATGGGCATCCGCACCAACTGGGTGGACGCCATGACCTTCGGCCTCGGTTCGGGCATTGCCGGCATTGCCGGCGTGGCGCTCAGCCAGATCGACAATGTCTCGCCGAACCTTGGCCAGAGCTACATCATCGACAGCTTCCTCGTCGTGGTGTTCGGCGGGGTGGGCAACCTGTGGGGCACGCTGGTCGGCGCCATGTCGCTCGGCATCGCCAACAAGCTGCTGGAGCCCTATGCCGGGGCGGTGCTCGGCAAGATCGCGCTGCTCGTCATCGTCATCCTGTTCATCCAGAAGCGCCCGCGCGGCCTCTTCGCTCTCAAGGGGAGGTCGATCGAAGCATGAGCCCGTCCGATACCCGTCCTCCCGCCCTCATCCCCACCAACGGCCTCGTCTTCCTCGGCGTGCTCGCCGCGGTGGCCGTGCTGGTGCCGCTGCTGAACCTGACCACCTCGCCCGACGCGGCCGTGCACGTGCCGACCTATGTCGTCTCGCTGCTCGGCAAATATCTCACCTACGCGCTGCTCGCGCTCTCGGTGGATCTCATCTGGGGCTATGTCGGCATTCTCTCGCTCGGCCAGGGCGCGTTCTTCGCTCTCGGCGGCTACGCGATGGGCATGTATCTGATGCGCCAGATCGGCACGCGCGGCGTGTATGGCGACCCGGTGCTGCCCGATTTCATGGTGTTCCTGAACTGGAAGGAACTGCCCTGGTTCTGGTACGGCTTCGACCTGTTCCCCTTTGCCCTGCTGATGGTCGTGCTGGCGCCGGGCATCCTGGCGCTGGTGTTCGGCTGGTTCGCCTTCCGCTCGCGCGTCACCGGCGTCTATCTCTCGATCATCACGCAGGCAATGACCTTTGCCCTGCTGCTCGCCTTCTTCCGCAACGACATGGGCTTTGGCGGCAATAACGGACTGACCGATTTCAAGGACATACTCGGCTTCAACATCCAGTCGGATGGCACGCGGGCGGTGCTGTTCTTCCTCTCCGCGCTGGCGCTGGGGCTCGGCTATGTGCTCTGCCGCTTCCTCGTGCGCTCGCATTTCGGCAAGGTGCTGATCGCCATCCGCGATGCCGAGACGCGGGTGCGCTTCACCGGCTATCGCGCGGAAAACTACAAGCTGGTCGCCTTCGTGGTCTCGGCCATGCTGGCGGGCATTGCCGGCGCGCTCTACGTGCCGCAGGTCGGCATCATCAACCCGTCCGAATTCTCGCCGGCCAATTCGATCGAGATCATCGTGTGGGTGGCGGTCGGCGGGCGCGGCACGCTGGTCGGGGCGGCGCTCGGCGCGGTGCTGGTGAACTACGCGAAGACGTATTTCACCTCAGGCTTCCTCGCCCCGTACTGGCTGTTCATGCTTGGCGGGCTGTTCGTCGCCGTCACGCTGTTCCTGCCCAAGGGCATTGTCGGCACCTACTACGAATGGCGCGAGAAGCGGCGTCCGCCGGCCGATGCGGCGGGCGAGCCGCTGCCCGACCCGAAGCCGGCCGAGTGAGGGGAACGCGATGAGCGATATCGAGACGCTGGAACCGGCCGCCGCAGAGGGCGCGGCCCGCAAGACCCTGACCGAGGCGCTGCTGTATCTCGACGGCGTGACCGTCACCTTTGACGGTTTCCGCGCGCTGAACGCGCTGTCCTTCACCATCGATCCCGGTGAGATGCGCGCCATTATCGGCCCCAACGGCGCCGGCAAGACCACGATGATGGACGTCATCACCGGCAAGACGCGGCCCGACAAGGGCGATGTCTTCTTCGACGGCGGCACCACCGACCTCACCAAGCTCGACGAGACGCAGATCGTCACGCTCGGCATCGGCCGCAAGTTCCAGAAGCCGACCGTGTTCGAGAGCCACACGGTGCTCGACAATCTGCGCCTCGCGCTCAAGGGCCAGCGGCGCGCGCTGCCGAACATCTTCCGCCGGGAGACCGCCGCCGCGCGCGAGCGCATCGACGAGATCTTCGAGACCATCAAGCTCACCGAACATCGCGGCCGCCTCGGCGGGGCGCTCTCGCACGGCCAGAAGCAGTGGCTGGAAATCGGCATGCTGCTGGCGCAGGACCCGCGCCTGCTGCTGGTCGACGAGCCGGTGGCCGGCATGACGGACGCCGAAACCGCGCAGACCGCCGAGTTGCTGCGCGAGATCAATGCCAACGGCCATTCCGTTGTCGTGGTGGAACATGACATGACCTTCGTGCGCGACCTCGGCGTCAGGGTCCTGTGCCTGCATGAGGGTTCGGTGCTGGCGGAAGGCACGCTCGATCAGGTCAGCGCCAATGAGCGCGTCATCGAAGTCTATCTGGGACGCTGAAGGCATGCTCGAGGTTCAGGACATCAATCTGTTCTACGGCGCGGCGCAGGCCCTGCGCGGCGTGTCGCTCAATGCCGCGCCGGGCAAGGTCACCTGCGTGCTGGGGCGCAACGGGGTGGGCAAGACCAGCCTGATGCGCGCCATTGTCGGCCAGGCGCCGGTCGCCAAGGGGGCGATCCGCTTCAACGGCGAGGACATCACCAGCATGGCGCCCTCCGAGCGGGCGCGGCGCGGCATCGCCTTCGTGCCGCAGGGGCGCGAGATCTTCCCGCTGCTCACCGTGGCGGAAAACCTTGAGACCGGCTTCGCACCGCTGAAGAGGGCGGATCGCTTCATCCCCGATGACGTGTTCTCGCTGTTTCCGGTGCTCGACAGCATGATGCGCCGGCGCGGCGGCGACCTCTCCGGCGGGCAGCAGCAGCAACTGGCCATCGGCCGCGCGCTGACCATGCGGCCCAAGGTGCTGGTGCTGGACGAACCGACCGAGGGCATCCAGCCCTCGATCATCAAGGATATCGGCAACGCCATCCGCTACTTGCGCAGCAAGGGCGACATCGCCATCGTGCTGGTCGAGCAGTATTTCGACTTCGCCAAGGAACTCGCGGACCATTTCATCGTGATGGAGCGCGGCGCGGTGGTGATGTCCGGCGATGGCGCCGCCCTTGAGGATCCGGATGTACGCAACCGAATTGCCGTTTGAACCCATCGCCACCTCGATCCCGGTCGAGCGGCGCGGGCGGGGGCGGCTGTCGATCGAGGCGCACGCGCGGGAGGGGCGCACGCAGCGCGGGCGGATCGAGGAAGCGGGTTTCGCACGGGTGCGCTTTCCGCTCTCGGGCCGGCGCGCCCGCGCGCTGGAGGCGGTGCTGATCAATACCGGCGGCGGGCTGGCCGGGGGCGATACTTCGCAGACGATCATCCGCGCGGCCGACGCTGCCCAGCTCGTCGTCACCACCCAGGCGGCGGAGAAGATCTACCGCTCCGACGGCGCGCTGTCGCGCATCGCGGTCGACCTTGCGGCCGGAGCGGGCGCGCGGATCGACTGGATGCCACAGTCGACCATCGTGTTTGACGGCGCGCGGGTCGAGCGCTGCATCGCGGCGGAAATCGCCCGGGATGCGCGGCTGCTGCTGGTGGAGCCGGTGATCCTCGGCCGCACCGCGCGCGGCGAGCGCTTCAGCCAGGGCCTGCTGCAGGATCGCTGGCGAATCCGCCGCGACGGGAAGCTCGTCTATGCCGACGGCCTGCAGCTGGAGGGCGACATTGCGCGCCTGCTCGATCGCCGCGCCACGGCCGGCGGCTGGGCGGCCTTTGCGACGCTGCTGCTGGTCGCGCCCGATGCGGAAAGCCGGCTGGAGGAGGTGCGCGCCGCGCTCGGCCTGCCCGACGAGCGTCCCGCCGATATCGAGGCCGGCGCCAGCGCCTGGGACGGCATGCTGTCGGTCCGGCTGCTGGCCCGCGACGGCGCGCCGCTGGAGGCCGCCATTCGCCGCGTTCTCGCCGCGCTGGGGGTGGCCGACATCCCGCGCATCTGGCATTCCTGATGCAGGCAACGCGATGCACGTAACACTCGCCTTATTCGATCCGGAGACCGCCCGATGAACCTCAGTCCGCGCGAGAAGGACAAGCTCCTCGTCGCCATGGCCGCGATGGTGGCGCGCCGCCGCCTGGAGCGTGGCGTGAAGCTCAACCATCCCGAGGCGATCGCGCTGATTACCGACGTGGTGATCGAGGGCGCGCGCGACGGCAAGACGGTGGCCGAGCTGATGACGCTGGGCGCGCAGGTGCTGACCCGCGATCAGGTGATGCCGGGCGTCGCCGAGATGATCTACGACATCCAGGTCGAGGCGACCTTCCCGGACGGCACCAAGCTCGTCACCGTGCACGAACCCATCCCGTGGCACTACGGCCCCGGCGCGCCGGGCGAACTGATGGTGGAGGAGGGTGAGATCGAGTTGCTCGCCGGGCGCGAGATCGTCGAAATCGTCGTCGCCAATACTGGCGACCGCCCGATCCAGGTCGGCAGCCACTACCATTTCTTCGAGACCAATCCGGCGCTGGCCTTCGAGCGGGCGCGGGCGCGTGGCATGCGCCTCGCCATTCCCTCGGGCACCGCGGTGCGCTTCGAGCCGGGCCAGAGCCGCGAGGTGAAGCTGGTGGCGCTCGCCGGCGACCGCGAGGTCTATGGCTTCCGCCAGGACGTGATGGGCTCGCTCTAGGCGACCGGCTCTGTACCTGAGCGCCTGCGTCATCCCCGCCCGCTGCCCCGCCCGCTGCCTTGCCGCTGAACGGATTTTCCCATGTCGATCAAGATTTCCCGCGCCACCTATGCCGAGATGTTCGGTCCGACCACCGGTGATCGCGTCCGGCTCGCCGATACCGCGCTCATCATCGAGGTGGAGAAGGATTTCACCGTCTATGGCGAGGAGGTGAAGTTCGGCGGCGGCAAGACCATTCGCGACGGCATGGGCCAGTCGCAGGTGACGCGGGCCGCGGGCGCGGTGGACACCGTCATCACCAACGCGCTGATCCTCGATCACTGGGGCATCGTGAAGGCCGATATCGGCCTGCGCGATGGGCGCATCGCCGGCATCGGCAAGGCGGGCAATCCGGCGATCCAGCCGGGCGTCGACATCATCATCGGCGCCTCGACGGAAATCATTGCCGGCGAGGGCAAGATCATCACCGCCGGCGGCTTCGACAGCCACATCCACTTCATCTGCCCGCAGCAGGTCGAGCACGCGCTGATGAGCGGCGTGACCACGATGCTGGGCGGGGGCACGGGGCCGGCCGCCGGCACCAACGCCACCACCTGCACGCCCGGCCCGTGGCATATCGAGATGATGCTGCGCGCGGCCGACAGCTTCCCCGTCAATCTCGCCTTCTCCGGCAAGGGCAACGCTTCGCTGCGCGGCCCGCTGGTCGAGCAGATCGAGGCCGGCGCCTGCGCGCTGAAGCTGCACGAGGACTGGGGCACGACGCCCGCGGCCATCGACAATTGCCTCTCCGTCGCCGACGACTACGACATCCAGGTGATGATCCACTCGGACACGCTGAACGAGAGCGGCTTCGTCGAGGACACGATCGAGGCGTTCAAGGGTCGCACCATCCACGCCTTCCACACCGAAGGGGCGGGCGGTGGCCACGCGCCCGATATCATGAAGGTGGCGGGCCTGCCCAACGTGCTGCCGTCTTCCACCAACCCCACGCGTCCGTTTACGGTGAACACGCTCGACGAGCATCTCGACATGCTCATGGTGTGCCACCATCTCGACCCGCTGATCGCCGAGGACCTCGCCTTCGCCGAGAGCCGCATCCGCAAGGAGACCATCGCGGCCGAGGACATCCTGCACGATATCGGCGCCATCTCGATGATGAGTTCCGACAGTCAGGCGATGGGCCGGCTCGGCGAGGTGGTCACCCGCACCTGGCAGACGGCGCACAAGATGAAGCTGCAGCGTGGCCGGCTGCCGGGCGACAGCGAGCGCAACGACAATGCCCGCGCCAAGCGCTATGTCGCGAAATACACCATCAACCCCGCCATCGCGCATGGCGTGTCGCGCCATATCGGCTCGGTCGAGGCGGGCAAGCTGGCCGATCTCGTCGTGTGGTCGCCGGCCTTCTTCGGCACCAAGCCGGACATGATCATCAAGGGCGGCGTCATCGTGGCGGCGCGTATGGGCGATCCGAACGCCTCCATTCCCACGCCCCAGCCGGTGCATTACCGGCCGATGTTCGGCGCTTTCGGCAAGGCGCGCACCGCCACCAGCGTGACCTTCGTCTCGAAGGCGGCGATCGAGCGCGGCGTCGGGGAAAAGCTCGGCCTCGCCAAGAAGCTGGTGGCGGTGGAAAACGTGCGCGGCGGCATTTCCAAGGCGTCGATGATCCACAATGACGCGACGCCGCATCTGGAGATCGACCCGGAGACCTATGAGGTGCGCGCGGATGGCGAATTGCTCACCTGCGCGCCCGCCACCGAGTTGCCCATGGCGCAGCGCTATTTCCTGTTCTAAGGATCGGCGAGACAGGCCGCGCGCCTCCTTGAAGGGAGCGCGGCGGATTTCAGCCGCGCAGGGATGGCATCGCCGCAAAGGTTTCCCACCTTTGTAGCAGCTGTCCCGAGGAGACCCGATCATGATCCGTGCCCGTTCGCTTCTTCCTGCCGGAACCTGGGATGCCGCCAGCGCGGCCGACCGCGTGGTGCTGCCTCATGATGGCCGCCACCGCCGCCGCATCGCCATGCGCGGGGAGGGCGACGTGGTGTTCCTGCTCGACCTGCCGGAGGCGACCCGCCTGAAGCAGGGTGATGGGCTCGCGCTCGATGACGGGCGCACGATTGCCGTGGTGGCGGCGGACGAGCCGGTGGCGGAGATCGTCGCGCGCGATTCCCACCACCTTGCCCGTCTCGCCTGGCATCTGGGCAACCGGCATGTGCCGGCCGAACTGCTGGAAGACCGCATCCGTATCGCCCGCGATCCCGTGCTGGAAGAGATGGCGCGCGGTCTGGGCGCCCGCGTGGCGGTGGTCGATGCGGCCTTCGAGCCGGAGGGCGGCGCCTATGAGGCAGCCGAGGCGCACGGCCACCACCATGGCCACGCGCATGATGATGGCCATGATCACCATCACGCCCATGGCGAAGCCTGCGGCTGCGGTCACGACCACGGCGATCATGATCACGGCCACGAACACCACGACCACGACCACGGCGACCATAAGCGCCACGGTCACGAGCCTCATTCGCACCATGATCACGGTGACGTGGCGCACGCGCCGGCGCCGCAGCGCGACGTGCTGCATGTTCATGAACATGCCCACGAGCATGCGCATGAACACAAGCATGGCGATGCCTGCGGCTGCGGGCATGATCACAGCCATGATCACAGCCATGATCACGGGCACGAGCACGAGCCTGCGCGCGACCCTTCCCATGGCCATCGCCACGGCCACTAGGCCCGCGCGATGAGCGGAGCCGCCGCACCCGAGCGCCGCTTGTCCGCGGGTGCCGCATCGTCGCAGGCCACGCCCGCCGAGGCGCCGACCGATCTTCTGGCGCTCTTCGTCTGGCTGTCGCCGGCCTATCCGGTTGGCGCCTTCGCCTATTCGCACGCCCTCGAATGGGCGGTGGAGACCGGCGACATCCGCGATGCGGCGACGCTGGCAGGCTGGGTGGATGATCTGCTGCGCCATGGCGGGCCATTTGCCGATGCGGTTCTGCTGGCCCATGCCTGGCGCGCGGCGGCGTCGGAAGACGATGCCACGCTGGTGGAGGTGCTGGAGCTTGCCAGCGCCTTCGCGCCCGCCCGCGAGCGTCAGATGGAGACGCTGAACCAGGGCGATGCCTTCATCAGCGCCACCCGGCTCGCCTGGCCCTCGCCGCGTCTGGATCGACTGCCCGACATCTGGGGCGGGCGTGTCGCCTACCCGGTCGCGGTCGGCATTGCGGCCGCGGCGCATGGGCTGCCGCTGGCGGCGACGCTCAGCGCCTATCTCAATGCGGTGGCGGCCAATCTCATTTCGGCGGCGGTGCGCCTGGTGCCGCTCGGCCAGACCGATGGCAACCGGACGCTGGCGGGGGCGACAGGCACCGTCCGCGCCGTGGCGCCACTCGCCGCGCAGGTGCCGCTCGATCGTCTCGGCGGCGCGGCGCTTCGATCCGACATCGCGGCCATGCGCCACGAGACGCAATATACGCGGCTGTTCCGCAGCTGAGGCGAGGGGAGTTCATTCGATGGCAATTGAGGCGAGCAGTCCGCTGCGGGTGGGCATTGGCGGGCCGGTGGGCTCCGGCAAGACGGCGCTGATGGAGGCCTTGTGCCGGACGTTCCGGGACCGTTACGACCTCTGCGCCATCACCAACGACATCTACACCAAGGAAGACGCAGAGATCCTGACCCGCGCCGGCGCGCTGCCGGCCGAGCGCATCATGGGCGTGGAGACCGGGGGCTGCCCGCACACGGCGATCCGCGAAGACGCCTCCGCCAATCTCGCGGCGATAGCGGAGATGCGCGCGCGCTTTCCGAAGCTGGACCTGATCCTCATCGAATCCGGTGGCGACAACCTCGCCGCCACCTTTTCGCCCGAGCTTGCGGACCTCACCGTCTATGTGATCGACGTCTCGGCCGGCGAGAAGATTCCGCGCAAGGGCGGGCCGGGCATCACCCGTTCGGACCTGCTGGTGATCAACAAGACCGACCTCGCCCCTCATGTGGGCGCATCGCTCGAAGTGATGGATCGCGACTCCCGGCGCATGCGCGGCCGACGGCCCTTCGTTTTCTCCAACATCCGCAGCGGAAGCGGGGTTGCGGAGGTCGCGCGCTTCATCGAGGAGGCGGGTGGTCTGGTGCCTGCGGAGGCCGGCGCGGCGTAGTCATTGTCCTCTATTGCCGCAAGGGCGGCATGATGGTCAAATGGCCGGGTGATGGTATCATCCGGCTGTTTGCTGGCATGCTTGCTGCTGCGGTCTCGTGGGTCCGACGGGTCGCGCTGTTTGATTTAGCCGTTCCTATCGGGTGCCAGATGGAATTTCCGCTTCCCGACAACGAAGCCGAGCGCCTTGCCGAGTTGCATGCGCTCGATATTCTGCGCTCGGGAAGCGCCGAGGTGCTGAATGGCGTCTGCGTGCTCGCGCGGCAGATGTTCGACGCGCCCTATGCCTGCATCGGCCTCGTCGACCGGGACCAGCAGGTGTTCATGGCCAAGTCCGGCTGGACCGAGACTGAGGGCACCTCCCGCACCTATTCCTTCAGCACCTGGACGATCCTGTCATCCGAGCCGCTTTTCGTGGCGGATGCCAGCCGGGATTCCCGCTTCGCGAACAATATCTATGTCACCGGCTCCCCGCACATCCGTTTCTATCTGGGTTCACCGCTCGCGCTGCGTCCGGGGTTGAATATCGGATCGCTCTGCATTTTCGGCTCGGAGCCGCGCGAGTTGCGGCCGGGCGATCTTGAACTCGTCGACCATCTCACGCGCATCATCGTCGACCAGTTCCGGCTGCATCAGGCGAACCAGCGCGCCAAGCGCCAGCTGGAGCATCGGCGCGCCAGCCAGCACCTGCTGGAAATGCAGAGCCGGGAATTGTGGCGCCGCCAGACATTGCTGGCACAGACCGAGCGCATGGCCCGGGTGGGCGGCTGGGAATATGACGTCGCCAGCGCCCGGCTGAGCTGGTCGGACGGCGTTTTCCGCATTTACGGACTGACACCGGGACTTGAGCCGACCACCGCGCTGGCGCAGTCCTATTTCCCGAGCGAGGCGCGCCAGCATTTCCAGAAGCGTTTCGAGGCCGCGCTGCGCACGGCGGAGCCGTTCGAGGTGGAACTGCCCTTCATAAACGCACAGGGCCATCACCGGCTGATCCGCAAGACCTGCGAGCTGGAGACGGACGGCGCCAAGGTGCTGCGCGCCTTCGGCATCCTGCAGGACATTACCGAGCAGAAGGAAGCCGAGCAGCGCATGTGGCACATGGCCAACCATGATGCGCTGACGGATCTGCCCAACCGTGGGCTGATGCGCGAAAAGCTCGATCTGGCGGTGCGCCGCGCCCGTCGCGCCGGCCACAATGTCGGCGTTCTGCTGGTCGACCTCGACCATTTCAAGGACGTGAACGACACGCTCGGGCACGATGCGGGCGATGCGCTTCTCATCGAGGCGGCGCGCCGGCTGAGCGGTTGCGTCGACGATGCCGATACGGTGGCGCGGCTGGGGGGCGATGAATTCATCGTGCTGCTGTCGCGGCTGACGAGCCCGGCCGAGGGCATGGCCGTGGCGCAGCAGCTTCTCGCCGTGCTGGCGCGGCCGTTCAGCTATCGGCGCTCCACCCTGTCCTGCCAGGGCAGCATCGGGGTGACGGTGGCCCCGATCCACGGCAGCGATCCGCTGACCCTGCTGAAGAATGCGGACATCGCCCTTTATCGCGCCAAGTCGGCCGGCCGCGGCGTGGCGGTCGAATATGACCCGCGCATGCAGCAGGCGACCGAGAGCCGCATCCAGCTGGCCGCGCGCATCCGGCTGGCGATGCGCAATGGCGAGCTTCTACCCTATTACCAGCCCAAGGTTTCGCTGACCAACGGAGAGATCGTCGGCTTCGAGGCGCTGATGCGCTGGCACCATCCGCGCCGGGGTGTGCTGGGGCCGCAGGATTTCGGCGAGGTATTCGACGATCCCCAGCTCTCGATCGAGATCGGCGAGCAACTGCTGGGTCAGGCGACGCGCGACATGGCGCGCTGGGCGGCGATGGGCTGCCCGTTCGGCCATGTCGCGATCAATGTAAGCTCGGCGGAATTCTCGCGCGGCCAGCTTGCCGAACGGGTGCTGGCGGCACTCGCCGCTGCCCGGCTTGCCCCCGAGTTCATGGTGGTCGAGGTGACGGAGTCGGTGTTCCTTGGCCGCTCCATGGAAACGGTCCGCCAGAGCCTGCAGGCGCTCAGCCATGCCGGCGTGAAGATCAGCCTCGACGATTTCGGCACCGGTTACGCCTCGCTGACCCATCTGAAGCAGTTTCCGGTCGATCGCATCAAGATCGATCGCTCTTTCGTGCAGGATCTCGAACACGATGCGGACGACGCCGCCATCGTGCGCGCGGTCATCAACCTGGGCCGAAGCCTGGGCATCGAGACCGTGGCGGAAGGGGTCGAAACCCCGGCGCAGGCTGCCTATCTGCGCGCCAATGGCTGCGATTTCGCGCAGGGCTTTCTCTATGCGAGGGCGCTGCCGGCCTCGCGCGTGCCGGCGCTGATGGAGGGCTGGTGCGCGACCGATGCCGTTCATGGCTCCAGCGGGCCGCTGGCCGTCGCCGTCTGAGCGCGGCGCGCGCGCGGGGTGGGGCGCGCGGTGGGGGCGGCGCTTCTGATATGGTCGCCGCCTGGCGAATCGGACGAGCGCGATGACTGGCAGAACTGCATGGGAGACTGGGCCGGGGACGTCGCCCGTGCGACGCAACGGGCTGCGGATCGCAAGTCACATCGTCGCCCTGTTCGACGCCTGCGCCACCTCGACGCGGCGTGCCTGCCTGTTCCTGACGCTGGTCAGCCTGTTGGCCTTCCTGCCCGGCTTCTTCGCGCTGCCCGTGCTGGATCGGGATGAGGCACGCTTCGCGCTGACCTCGCGGCAGATGGTGGAGACCGGCGACCTGGCCGATGTCCGGCTCGGGCTGGAAGGCCAGCGCACGCGGCCTTTCGGGCTGTACTGGCTGCAATCGGCGCTGGTGGCCGGGGCGCAGGCGGTCGGCATGCCCGATGCCACGCGCAGCATCTGGCTCTATCGGCTGCCCTCGCTGCTCCTGGCCATTGCGTCGGTGCTGCTGAGCTACTGGGCCGCGCTCGGCTTTGTCGGGCGTCGGGCCGCGCTGCTGGCCGGGCTGCTGCTGGCGACCTCGGCATCGGTCGGCGTCATTGCCCGCCTCGCCGTGCCGGATGCGGCGATGCTGGCGGCCGCCGCCGCGATGATCGGCGCAATCGGCCGTCTCTATGTGCGCGAGACCCCGGCGTCGGCCGCGGGCAAGGTCGATCCGTCCTCCACGCGCCGGCTGGTGGCGATGTTCTGGGCGGCGCTGGCCTTTGCCTTCCTCTTCAAGGGACTGTTCGCGCTGGTCTATCCGGCGCTGGCGCTGACGGCGCTGGTGACGCTCGATCGTTCGCTGCGCCTGCCGCGGCTGTTGGCGCGTTTTCCGCTGGGCATTGTCCTCCTGCTGGCGATGGGGGCCTTCTGGTACTATCTGCGCCATTTCGCCGGCCCGACCAGCGGGCCGACGGCGCGCTTCGTGATCGGCTGGGTGGCGCCGGCCTTCACCGGCATCGGCGCCCCGCCCGGCGCCTTCCTGTTGATGTTCTGGGCGCTGTTCTGGCCGGCCGCGCCGCTGGTGGCGCTCGCGGTACCCATCATCTGGAAGGCGCGCCGGTTGCGGGGGGTGCGCAGCCTGCTGGTGTGGATCCTTCCGGTCTGGCTGCTGCTCGAACTGCTGCCCACGAAATTTCCCGCCCATCTCGTGCCGACCTTCCCGGCGATCGCCATTCTGGTCGGGCTGGCGGTGGAGAAGGGGGCGCTCGCCCTCGCCAATGCGCGGCTGGCCCGCATTCTCTGGCTCTGGCCGCTGCTCGGCGCCATCATCGCCGTCTCGTCGCTGCTGATCCTGGCGGTGCTGGACCGGACGACGAGCCTTCTGGCGTGGCCGCTGCTGCTGGCGGGCCTGTTCGCGCTGATCACCGCTGCCAGCGCGGTGCGCGAATACGGGGTGGAGAAAGCGACGCTGCTCGCGCTGGCCGGCACGCTGGTATCCGGCTTCGGCGTGGTCGATCTGGTGATTCCGAAGATGGAGAGCCTGTGGCTGTCGCGGCGCATGGCCACGGTGGTGGAGGGCGAGGCCTGCGCGGCCGGCGCCGCGTCACTGGCGGTCGGCACGGCCGGCTACAACGAGGCGAGCCTGATGTTCGAACTGCCGGGGCGGACCTGGCTGCTCGACGGCGGCAGTGCCGCCGATTTCCTGAAAGAGGGCGGCTGCCGCCTCGTCTTCGTGGAAAGCCGGCAGGAGGCGCGCTTCGTGCGCCGGGCCGAGGCCATTGGCCTGCGGATCGAGCGCCGGGCCGATATACGCGGCTATGAATATACCAATGGCCGCCGTGTGCGGATTTCGCTCTATCGCAATTCCGGCGGCTGAGCGCCGCGCTCAACCGCAGGCAGGTTGCGGGTTGCGGGTTGCGGGTTGCGGGTTCGCGCGTCAGCCGGCGTCGTCCGCCGCGCGCAGCCGGGCGAAGCCCTGTTCGAGGTCGGCGATCAGGTCGGCCGGATCCTCCAGCCCGATATGCAGGCGCAGCGTCGGCCCGCCGGGCTCCCAATGCGTTGCGGTGCGCGAGGAGCGGCAGTCGAACGGGATGATGAGGCTCTCGAAACCGCCCCAGCTATAACCCATGCCGAACAGGGCGAGATGGTCGAGCATCGCCGCGACCGAGGCCTTGGACACCGGCCTGAGGATGAGGCTGAACAGGCCGGACGAGCCCTTGAAGTCGCGCTTCCACACCGCGTGTCCGGGATCGTCCGGCAGGCCCGGGTGCAGCACGCGCGCGACTTCCGGTCGCCCGGCCAGCCAATGGGCGATCGTCAGCGCGGATTGCTGGTGCCGCGCCAGCCGCACCGCCAGCGTGCGCAGCCCGCGCGCGGCGAGAAAGGCATCTTCGGGGGCAATGGTGATGCCAAGATCGCCATACGTGCCCTTCACGCGGTCAAACTGGGCGGAATTGGCGGAAATAATGCCGATATTGATGTCGGAATGGCCACTTATGTACTTGGTGCCGGCCTGGATGGAGATATCCACGCCGGCATCGTGCGGCCGGAAGAACAGCGGCGTCGCCCAGGTATTGTCCATCAGCGTCACGATTCCGCGCCGCCGCGCCACCTCCACGATGGCGGGGATGTCCTGCATCTCGAAGGATTGCGACCCGGGCGCCTCGAGGAAGATCGCCCGCGTGTTCGGGCGGACAAGCCCGTCGATGCCGGCACCCGCGAGCGGGTCGTAATAGGTGGTCTCGATCCCGTAGCGCGTCAGCACCACGTCGCAGATCCGCCGCGTGGGATGGTAGCAGGTATCGACCATCAGCAGGTGGTCGCCCGCCCGCAGCACCGACAGCAGGCCGACGCTCACGGCCGAAAGGCCGGATGGGGTAAGCACCACGCCGGCGCCCCCTTCCAGCGCGCACATGGCCTGCTCCAGCCCGTCCAGCGTGGGGTTGCCGCGCCGGCCATAGGTGTAGCGGCCGGTGTGACCCTCGAGATCGGCGACGGTGGGCGAGAGCACGGTGGAGCCACGCACGATGGGGGTATTCACGAACCCGTCATAACGCTGGGGATCGCGACCGGCGACGACCAGCTCGGTTTCGACGGCAAAGGCGGGGCGGTTGGCGCCCCCGGTCTGGCGGGACATGCGTTTCAGAGGCTCCTGCATCGATGCAGGGGGCATTGATGATGGATGGACAAGCCCCGTCAAGCGCTTGACCGATCGACCATAGGGCGTTCTGATGACCTTAGGGCTGCCGTGGGGCGGCGCACCCCTTTGCGCCGTTGCGGATCAGACCAAGGACGCATGGTGTGCCACCCGGGCGCGGCATGCCGCGGCACACGAATTGCTTTGACTGTTCACCCGTGCCGTCCGTTACGGCAGACGGCACGTCAATCATAACCGATGAAGAAGGCTGCAATGATGAAACGCCTCCTCTCCACGCTTGCCCTCGCGGGTGCCTGCGGCCTCGCGGCCTTTGGCGCGCAGGCGCAGACGAAGCCGGCAAAGCTCGACCAGATCAAGGCGAAGGGCTTTATCCAGTGCGGCGTCAGCCAGGGTCTGCCGGGTTTCTCGACACCCGACGACAAGGGCAACTGGACCGGACTCGACGTTGACTTCTGCCGCGCCGTCGCGGCAGCCGTGTTTGGCGATGTCACGAAGGTGAAGTTCACCCCCCTCTCGGCCAAGGACCGCTTCACCGCGCTGCAGTCCGGCGACATCGACGTTCTTTCCCGCAACACCACCTGGACGATCTCGCGCGATACCTCGCTGGGCCTGAATTTCACGGGCGTCACCTATTATGACGGCCAGGGCTTCATGATCCGCAAGGACAAGAAGGTCACGTCCGCGATGGAACTGTCGGGCGCCTCGGTCTGCACGCAGACCGGCACCACGACCGAGCAGAACCTCGCCGACTTCTTCCGCGCCAACAACATGACCTATGAAGTCATCGCCTTCGCCACCAATGACGAGGTGGTCAAGGCCTATGACGCGGGCCGTTGCGACGTGCTGACCACGGACCGCTCCGGTCTGGCCGGCGAGCGCCTGAAGCTGACCAACCCCGACGACCACATCGTCCTGCCGGAAATCATCTCCAAGGAGCCGCTCGGCCCGGTGGTCGCCCATGGCGATGACCAGTGGTTCGACATCGTCAAGTGGGTGCTGTTCGCGCAGCTCACGGCGGAAGAACTCGGCGTGACCTCGAAGAACGTCGACGAGCAGCTGAAGTCCTCCGCCAACCCCGAAGTGAAGCGCCTGCTCGGCACCGAAGGCAAGTTCGGCGAGGGCATGGGCATCGGCAACGACTGGGGCTACCAGATCGTCAAGACGGTCGGCAATTACGGCGAAATGTATGACCGCAATGTCGGCCCCGACACCCCGCTGAAGCTCGCCCGCGGCGTCAACGCGCTGTGGAACAAGGGCGGCCTCCAGTACGCGCCGCCGATCCGCTGAGACGCGGGTAGCGAAAAGGCTCCCGGCGTCATGCCGGGAGCCACCTCGTCCGGCCAGACCAGCCACAAAGGCGGCGTGCCGGGCATCGTATCGAGCCTCGTGAGAGGCGAGGGGGAACATGTCGGATCTGGTCGAGCCCGCAATCGGGCGTTCCAAGACGTCTTTCATCAATGACCCGAAGGTCCGCAGCATCGGGTTGCAACTGATCGCCCTGGTACTGGTCGTTTTTCTCGGCTGGATGTTCGTCGACAATGCCCGCCAGAATCTCGCGGCCCAGAAGATCGCGACCGGTTTCGGCTTCCTCGACAACACGGCCGGCTTCGGCATCAGCCAGACGCTGGTCCCCTATAGCGAAACCTCGACCTATGGCCGGGCCTTCCTGGTCGGCCTGCTCAACACGCTGCTGGTGGCGGTGGTCGGCATCTTCTTTGCCACCATTATCGGCTTTTTCGTGGGCATCGGGCGCCTGTCCAAGAATTTTGTCGTGCGCCTTCTCTCGACCATCTATGTCGAGGTGATCCGCAACCTGCCGCCGCTGTTCCAGATCCTGTTCTGGTACCTCGCCGTTCTCAGCGCCATGCCGAGCCCGCGCCAGAGCATCAATCTGCTGGGCGAGGTGTTCATCTCCAATCGCGGCATCATCGTTCCCCGGCCGGTCTTCGAGGCCGGCACCGGCTATGTGCTGTGGTCGTTCGGCGCGGCCTTGCTGGTCGTCATCGTGCTGCACTACTGGTCGCGCGAGCGGCGGGCGGAAACCGGGCGCGGCCTGCCCATGCTGCCGATCGGGCTCGGGCTGATGATCCTGGTGCCGTTCATCGCCATGGCGATCACCGGCTTTCCCATCAGCCTGGAACGTCCCGAACTGAAGGGCTTCAACTTCGTCGGCGGGGTGCGCGTCATTCCCGAATTCGTCGCGCTGACCGTGGCGCTGGCGACCTATACCGGCGCGTTCATCGCGGAGAACGTGCGGGCCGGCATCCAGTCGGTCAGCCACGGCCAGACCGAGGCGGCCCACTCGCTGGGCCTGCGCAACGGGCACACGCTGCGTCTGGTGGTGATTCCACAGGCCATGCGGGTCATCATCCCCCCGCTCACCAGCCAGTATCTCAACCTGACCAAGAACTCGTCGCTGGCGGTGGGCATCGGCTATCCCGATCTCGTCGCCGTGTTCGCCGGCACGACGCTGAACCAGACCGGCCAGGCGATCGAGATCATCGCCATCACGATGGGCGTCTATCTCGTGCTGTCGATCATCACCTCGGTCATCATGAACGTCTACAACAAGCGCGTCGCGCTCGTGGAACGGTGAGGGGCGCGCGATGAGCATGACATTCGACGACGGCACCTTCATCCGCTCGGAACTGGTGACGCCGCTGCCTCCGCCGATCCGCAATGTCGGCATTATCGGCTGGATGCGGGAGAACCTGTTTTCCAGCGTTCTCAACACCTTGCTGACGCTGTTCGGCCTCGCGCTGCTGGTCCTGATCGTGCCGCCCATGGTGCGCTTCGCCTTGATCGACGCGGTATGGACCGGCGAGAATCGCGAGGCCTGCCTCGATCCCGGCGTGGGCGCCTGCTGGCCGTTCATCCGGGCAAAGTTCGCGCAGCTGATCTATGGCTTCTATCCGATCGAGGAGCGCTGGCGCCCGAACATCGTGTTTGCCGCCGGCGCGATCCTGCTGGTACCGCTGCTGGTACCGAGCTGGCCGATGAAGCGGCTGAACGCGCTGCTGTTCTTCGTCGTCTACCCGATCATCGCCTTCATCCTGCTGACCGGCGGCAATATCGACGCCTCCTCGTTCCTGTTCCAGCGCTTCGGCCTCATCCAGCCGATCACCGGGGATGCCAGCCTTGCCGGCGTCAACATCGCCTTCTGGGCGGATTTCGTGCTGACGGCGCTGGTCGCGGCGGCGCTCGTCGGGGGCATCATCGGGCTGATCGGCGGCAACGCGCTGAGCGCGGGGCGGGCGGTACTGCTGGCCTTCGCGGGCTTCGGCGTACTGGTGCTGGCGTGGGACATCGATTTCGGCCTCCGGCCGGTCGAGACGCGCCAGTGGGGCGGTTTGCTGGTGACGCTGGTCATCGCCGTCACCGGCATCGTCGCCTCGCTGCCCCTCGGCATCCTTCTGGCGCTCGGGCGGCGTTCGCAGATGCCGATCGTCCGGCTGCTGTCGATCGTCTTCATCGAGTTCTGGCGCGGCGTGCCGCTCATCACCGTGCTGTTCTTCGCCACCTACATGCTGCCCCTGTTCCTGCCGCAGGGCGCCAACCCGGACGGGCTGCTGCGCGCGCTGGTCGGCGTCGCGCTGTTTTCCGCCGCCTACATGGCGGAGGTGGTGCGCGGCGGCCTGCAGGCGATCCCCAAGGGGCAGTATGAGGGCGCGATGGCGGTTGGCCTGACCTGGGGCCAGATGATGCGCCTCATCGTGCTGCCGCAGGCGCTCACGCTGGTCATCCCCGGCATCGTCAACAGCTTCATCTCGCTGTTCAAGGACACGACGCTGGTGCTGATCGTCTCGATCTTCGACTTTCTCGGCCAGCTGCGCGCCTCCTTCACCGATCCCAACTGGGCGACGCCGGTGACGCTCTACACCGGCTTCGCCTTCGCCGGCATCGTCTATTTCCTCTTCTGCTTTGGCATGTCGCGCTACTCGCTCTTCGTCGAGCGACGGCTCAACACATCGCACCGGCACTGACCGACGGAGACACATTCATGAGCGACACCCATTCGATCGTCCCTCCCGACGCTCTGCCGGCGGTCCACACGCCTCCTGGCAAGGACGTGGCGGTTGAGCTTGTCGGCGTGCACA
>NZ_JAUSVR010000021.1 GCF_030814815.1 Ancylobacter amanitiformis
CGCTCGCTCAGCAGGAACAAATCACCCATGCCAGCCTCCTCAAGGGAGACTGTGAATCACAACTCAAGGCAGATTAATAGGTCCTGAGCCTAGATGAGGTGGGAGATCTCGCACGGCACACGCTTCTGCAGGTTGCCAGCATGCCCAGGCTCTGGCGCGACTGGCTGGCGAAGGCCGGACATGGCGCGCTCGAACCGGCGGCGACGCTGACGCTGGATCATTTCTACCTCTCGATCCAGGCGGCGGTGGACGGGCTCGGCGTGGCAATGGCGCCGTCCACCCTGATCGAGGACGATGTGCGAGCTGGGCGGCTGGTGACGCCCTTTCCACAGATCTCGCTGCCGTCGCGCAGCTATTTCGCCTACACGCCTCTCGGCTCACCGCTACGCGCCGCTAGCGACACGATATGCGCGTGGATCGAGGAGTTCGACGGCGCGCCCAGCACGCCGGTCGGTGAGCCGTAGCAGCCGATCGCGCTCCCCGGCGTTGATCGAATGGCTGCCTGACGCAAAGCCCGACCGGCACTGATCCGCGTATGCGCGCGAGCGGCCCCACGCGAATGCCGGCCGCCTACGAGCTCAGCCCGCATAGGCCCGACCGCTCGACCTCTTCAATCCGCCAGCTAGAAGCGTTTTCGCCCTGCGCGACCCGCCGCGCGGCGAGCAGGAGCTGGCAGACATCCGGAGCCATTCGCGCACTGCCGCTTTCCCGCGGCGGCCCCGCTCGGTCGTTTAACGGCAGCACAAAGACGCGCCCGCCCTCGATGTCGTATTGGTCGACCGGGGTCAGGCCTGTGTAACGAGAGAATTCAGCCATCGTCATGCCGACGATCGGACGCATGCGATCTGGCGGGTGATTCTCGAACTCAGAAACGTTCTGGCACCCCGCCGCCGACAAAGCCGTGATGACCACGGCGCAAGTCGCCTTTATGTGGGACGAGTGTGTGGGACAGCCCGATCCCAGGCCCGCAAAACGAGCTAAGCTATTGAAAAGATTGGCGCACCCGGCACGATTCGAACGTGCGACCTCTGCCTTCGGAGGGCAGCGCTCTATCCAGCTGAGCTACGGGTGCATCGGCGCTTGAGGCGCGAGCCACGTCTTCATAGTCGAATGACCGCAGCCGGGCAACCGTTCTGGGGGCCGCGCCGCACAGCTTCTCGCGGGCTGGTGGAACGCAGCTTCCGCCTTCGACCGCCATCGCGCCCGGATCCGCGAAACCGGGGCCGACATGCCTCCTTGACCGACGCTATCGCGGGGCCATGGCTTCGCGAGCGGAGCCGGGATTCCTTATGGCCGCCCCATGGCGGCATGCCCAGTTGGACCCGTTTCTCAAAACCAGCGCCTCTCAGGGCCGGCGCCCCCCACCCCGACCCGTCGCGGAGCCACGGCCCCGCGTTGATCGGCGGGCACGGCCGCTTCTGGCGGGCGGCGCTGTCATTGCTATATTGCTGGCATGATGAGCACCGATGCCCCGCCCGCCCCCGCCCGCCCCTCCCTGTTCTCGGCCGACGAGGTCGAGCGCTATGCCCGCCATCTCGTGCTCGCCGAAATCGGCGGGCCGGGCCAGCAGAAGCTGAAGAAGGCCAGCATCCTGGTGGTGGGTGCCGGCGGGCTGGGCGCCCCGGCCCTGCTCTATCTCGCCGCCGCCGGCGTCGGGCGCCTCGTCATCGTCGACGATGATGAGGTCTCGCTGTCCAATCTGCAGCGGCAGGTGATCCACACCACGGCCGCGATCGGGCAGCCCAAGACGACGAGCGCGCAGGCTTTCATCGCCGCGCTCAACCCGCATGTGACAGTGGAGGCGGTCAATGAGCGCCTCACCGCCGACAATGCGCCGGCGCTTCTCGCGTCAGTCGATGTGGTGATCGACGGCTCGGACAATTTCGCCACGCGCTATCTGGTCTCGGATGCCTGCGCGCTTTCGGCCAAGCCGCTGGTGACGGCGGCGCTGGGGCGTTTCGATGCCACGGTGACGACGCTGCGCGCCCATGAGACCGGCGCGGACGGCACGCCCAACCCGACCTATCGCTGCCTGTTTCCCGAGCCCCCGCCCACCGGCACGGTGCCCACCTGCGCGGAAGCCGGCATACTCGGCGCGCTGGCCGGCATCGCCGGTTCGCTGGTGGCGCTGGAGGCGGTTCGCGCCATTGTCGGCTTCGGCGAGGGGCTGGTGGGGCGCCTGCTGATGATCGACGCCCGCGCCATGCGGTTCGAAACGCTCAACTATGGCTGGGACCCGGACAACCCGCTGACCGGCACGAACCCCACCATCACCGACCTGTCGCGACACCGGACTTAGGCCATCGCGCCCCCCCGCGCGCAGGCCCGCGGCATCACAGCATGTTCGGCAGCACGCGATCCGGCGGGCGGTGGTCGTCCATGAACGCACGGATGTTCACGATCACCTTCTCGCCGGTGTCGATGCGCGCCTCGACGGTGGCCGAGCCCATATGCGGCAACAGCACCACCTTGCCGGTTCGGGCGAGCTTGAGCAGCTTGGGGCTGACCGCCGGCTCGCGCTCGAACACGTCGAGCCCGGCGCCGGCGATGTCGCCCGCCTCGATCATGCGAATCAGCGCATGCTCGTCGATCACCTCGCCGCGCGCCGTGTTCACGATATAGGCATCGGGCCGAACCAGCTTGAGCCGGCGCGCCGAGAGAAGATGATAGGTGCCCGGCGTGTGCGGGCAGTTGACGGACAGGATGTCCATCCGCGCCAGCATCTGGTCGAGGCTGTCCCAATAGGTGGCTTCCAGCTCTTCCTCGATCTGGGCGGGGAGCGGATGCCGGTTGTGATAGTGGATCTGCAGCCCGAACGCCTTGGCGCGGCGGGCGACCGCCTGGCCGATGCGGCCCATGCCGATGATACCGAGACGCTTGCCCCAGATGCGGTGCCCGAGCATCCAGGTCGGCGACCAGCCGGGCCATTGCCCGTCCCCGGCCGTGACCAGGGCGGCGCCCTCGCTCAACCGGCGCGGCACCGCGAGGATGAGCGCCATCGTCATGTCGGCGGTGTCTTCGGTGAGCACGCCGGGCGTGTTGGTGATGGTGATGCCGCGCGCGGTGGCCGCGGCGACGTCGATATGATCGACGCCATTGCCGAAATTGGCGATCAGCTTGAAATTAGGCCCCGCCGCCTCGATCACCCGCGCATCGATGCGGTCGCACAGAGCCGGCACCAGCACGTCGGCGGTGGCCATGGCCTCGGCTAGCGCGGCCTGCGACATGGGAACGTCGTCGACATTCAGGCGCGCGTCGAACAATTCGCGCATGCGGGTTTCGATCTTGTCGGGCAACCTGCGCGTCACGACCACGAGAGGCTTTTTGCGGGCCATGTCACTCCCCGGAGGAATACGCGTCGGTAATCAAGCTCCCGTTAACGCTGAAGGCTCACACTCGCGCCGTGGGGGGCGACGCGTTCATTAGCAGACGGGTTCGCGAAACACAAAAATGTACCGAATGCGGTGCAGGCGGAGTGTCAGCGGCGGCCCGGCAGGGCGCGAGGCCGGCACGACGACGCAGACGAATAGGTGAATAAGCGGGATGACAAGCAAGAAACGGCTTCGGATCGAGGCAGAGCAAGGCAACCACGTGCCTCTTTCGCCGCGGCGCGATCGCGCAGGCGCCTGCAGGCGGGGTGGAATGCTGGGCACGATTCTCGCCGTGACACTCGCCGCGGCGAGCCTGCTCGCCCCGCCCGTCGCGGTCCCGGCCGGTGCGCAGGACGCGGCGGATGCGAAAGGTCCGGTCGGCCGTGCCAGCGGTCTGCCGATTCCCCGCTTCCTCAGCCTGAAGGCCGACAAGGTGAACGTGCGTTCGGGGCCCACGCGAGACCATGCCGTCGCCTGGGTGTTCACCCGCGCCGGCCTGCCGGTGGAAGTGACCGCCGAATTCGAGACGTGGCGGCGCATCCGTGATTCGGATGGTTCGGAGGGCTGGGTCTACCACTCCATGCTGTCCTCGCGGCGCACCGCTCTCGTGAGCCCCTGGCTCAAGGGCGAGCCGACCACGCTCTATGCCTCGGCCGACAAGACCTCGGGCGTGCGGGCGCGGCTCGAACCCGGCGTGCTCGGCAAGGTCGAGCATTGCGACGGCAAATGGTGCCGCTTCTTCGACAACGGGTTCGACGGCTATGTCGAGCAGGAACGGCTCTGGGGCGTCTATCCCGGCGAAAAGATCGACTGAGCCGGCGGTACGGGGCGGCCGGCGATGTAGCGGCGCTCCTGCGTGAGGCCGCCATAGCCATAGGCATCGGCGCGGGCCTCCACCACATGGACATAGCTCTCCGGATGGAGCGGGCCGAGCAACTCGGCCATGGTGGCGAAGGTGGCGGCGATGAACGCGGCCTTCTCGTCCTTGCTATTGGTGCCTTCGGTGATCCGGATGTCGAGCCAGAAGGCGGCGGAGCCCTGCTCCGACAGGCGGCGCCCGCCGCAGAACCAGCGGTCAGCCGCCACTTCCTCCACCAGCACCGCGGTCACGGACGGATCCTTGCCGAGCCATTGCTCGGCAAGCCGCGCCGCAGCGCCGGCAATGGTCGCCTCCCCCTGCGACAGCGTGAGGGGTGAAGCGAACTTAATCTGGATCATCGGCATGGCGCCCTCCTCGATCAGGTGATGAGGTGTCGTAGCGCAGTCCGCATCATGTTATAATGTTGTTTATTCATCTATCTATGATAACAAAATTATATGACTGATCGCCCGCTCGATCTCGATCTCGTCCAGGCCTTCGTCCATGTGGCGGAATTGTCGAGCTTCACGCGCGCGGCCGAGGCGCTGGGCGGCACGCAGGCCGGCATCAGCCTGAAGCTGCGCAAGCTGGAGCAACGCCTGGGGCGTTCGCTGCTGGAGCGCACGCCCCGCCTCGTGCGCCTGACATCCGACGGCGCCGATTTCATGGAACGCGCCCGCCGTCTGCTGGCGGCGGACCGCGAGGCCCGGCAGTGGGAAGCACCTACGCCGCCGCGGCTGCGGCTCGGCATCAGCGACCACACCACGGGCGACACCCTGCCGGCGCTGCTGCAACGCCTCGCCACGGTCAGCCCGGACATCGCATTCGACGTGCGGATGGGCTTTTCGCGGCCTCTGCTCGACGCTTATGACGCCGGGGAATTCGACGCCGCGCTGGTGCGCCGGGAAGGCGATCGGCGCGACAGCGAGGTGCTGCGCCGCGATGCCTATGGCTGGTTCGCCGCAAAGCACTGGCGACAGGTCGGGGCGATCGTGCCCCTCGCCTTGCTGGCCGCCCCGTGCGGCGTGCGGGCCACCGCCACCCGCGCGCTCGACGATGCCGGCCTGCGCTGGCGCGAGGCATTTACCGGCGGCAGCGTGTCGTCGGTCAGCGCGGCGGTGGCCGCCGGACTGGCGATCGCGCCGATGGCCGGCCATCTCGCGCCGCCCGGAAGCGAGGATGTCGGCCCTCGCCTCGGCCTGCCGACCTTGCCCATGGCGGACGTGATTCTCGTCGCCCGCGCCGGCGACCCCGCGAACCGCCGCGCCCTGCGCGCATTCGCGGCCTTCCTGAAGGCGTGAGCCGGCCCGTCGCCGCAAACAAAAAGGCCGGTCACAGGACCGGCCTTTCGCAGGATCGAGCGTTCAGTCTCAGGAGCGGCGCTTGGGGCGCAGACGGACCACGACATCGACGCGGGCGACCTCATAGCCCTCGGGCGGCTCGGGAATGCGCTCCACCTCGACCGCGGCGCTGGGAATGTCGAGAAGGTGGTTCTCGCCTTCCATGAAGAAGTGATGGTGATCCGACGGGTTGGTGTCGAAATAGGTCTTCGACCCGTCGATCGCCAGTTCGCGCAGCAGGCCGACCTCGGTGAACTGGTGCAGCGTGTTGTACACGGTGGCCAGCGACACCGGGAAACGGGCCTTGATGGCTTCCTCGTGCAGGATTTCCGCCGATACATGGCGGTCGCCCTTGGCGAAGAGCAGCCAGCCGAGCGCGAGGCGCTGGCGCGTGGGGCGCAGGCCGACATCGCGCAGCATGTGCCGCACATCGTGGAAGGGACAGCCGGTACGGGCATTGCCGGCGCCATCGCGCAGCTTGGCGACCGGAAGCACCGGCTCCTCGTCATCGACCACGACGCGGGATACGGCCACTGGGTGGGGGCGAAACGCTTCGCTCATCTCGACATCCGACTCTTGCAGCCCGGCCCTTGTCACCGCCCCTGCCCGGGCGAGAAAAAGACCGTGTCCGTCATATGACAACGATGCCACGACTTAACACGCCGCCAGCACCGCAATTTTTCACCCGCACTATATCTGCACGCGAAGCGCAGGGGCAATATCGGCTTTGATGATCGTAATCATTCCAATCTGCCGGCCGTTGCTGGACCAGCGCTGTCACGGCCGTGACATTTTGGATTCGGGTACCGCCGGCAGGCGACTTTGAGCCGGCAAGCCCCTGTGTTAGGAAGCGCAGCGGTCGACGGTCCGAACCATGGGGTTCCGGCGGCAGCTGACGCAGGGGCCGAGCCGGTCGCCTGCCGAGAAAGCAGAAGAAACAACGTGGGTGATACGGGGACGATGGTCGAGCGGCAGACAAGCTTTAATTACGAGGAACTGCTTGCGTGCGGACGCGGGGAGCTTTTCGGTCCGGGCAACGCCCAGCTGCCGGCGCCGCCGATGCTGATGTTCGACCGCATCACCGAGATTTCGGATGATGGCGGCCCGAACGGCAAGGGGCATGTGCGCGCCGAACTCGACGTCCGGCCGGACCTCTGGTTCTTCTCCTGCCATTTCATCGGCGATCCCGTCATGCCGGGCTGCCTTGGGCTCGATGCGCTGTGGCAGATGGTGGGCTTTCACCTCGGCTGGCTGGGCGCGCCGGGGCGCGGCCGGGCGCTGGGTGTCGGCGAGATCAAGTTTTCCGGTCAGGTGCTGCCCACGGTCAAGAACGTGGTGTACGGCATTGATTTCAAGCGCGTCATGCGTTCCAAGCTGGTGCTCGGCATCGCCGATGGCTGGCTGGCCGCCGATGGCGAAGTCATCTATCGCGCCAGCGATCTGAAGGTCGGCCTGTTCCAGACCTGAGAATCGTTACGTGCGGGCCATCCCTTGCGAACCGATCCTCGTGAGCGCCCCGCGTGAGCTGGCCTCTTGCGAAGCGCCGCACGCGGCGCCATTTCGCGTGCTTTGAAGGAAAGGAAGCCTATGCGCCGCGTTGTCGTAACCGGAATGGGCATTGTCTCGTCGATCGGCAACTCCGCGCAGGAGGTGCTGGCCGCGCTGCACGAGGGCAAGAGCGGCATCACCCGCTCCCAGAGCTATGTCGATCTCGGCTTCCGCAGCCAGGTGCATGGCGCTCCGCAGCTTGACGCCAGCGCGATCGTCGACCGCCGCGCCATGCGTTTCCACGGCGGCGGCACCGCCTGGAATCACGTCGCCATGGATCAGGCGATCCGCGACGCCGGGCTTGAGGAGCACGAAATCTCCAATGAGCGCACCGGACTGGTGATGGGCTCGGGCGGCTCCTCCACCCGCACCATCGTGGAAGCGGCGGACATCACCCGCAAGAACAGCAGCCCCAAGCGGGTCGGTCCCTTCGCGGTGCCGAAGGCGATGGGCTCCACCGCCTCGGCGACGCTGTCGACCTGGTTCAAGATCAAGGGCGCGAGCTATTCCATCTCCGCCGCCTGCGCCACCACCAATATCTGCATCGGCAACGCCGCCGAGCAGATCCTGTGGGGCAAGCAGGACATCATGTTCGCCGGCGGCTGCGAGGACCTCGACTGGACCCTGTCGGATCTGTTCGACGCCATGGGCGCCATGTCCTCCGACTATAATGATCGCCCCTCGGTCGCGTCCCGCCCCTATGACAAGAACCGCGACGGCTTCGTCATCTCCGGCGGTGCCGGCGTGCTGGTCCTGGAAGAGCTGGAGCATGCCAAGGCCCGCGGCGCGCGCATCTATGCCGAGATCGTCGGCTATGGCGCCTCCTCGGACGGCGCCGACATGGTCGCCCCCTCCGGCGAGGGCGCGGCCCGCGCCATGCAGCTGGCGCTCCGGGACGTGAAGGGCGGGATCGACTACATCAACCCGCACGCCACCTCGACGCCGATCGGCGACCTCAAGGAAATCGAGGCGATTCGCGCCGTGTTCGGCGACAAGGCCCCGCCCATCTCCGCCACCAAGTCGCTGACCGGCCACTCGCAGGGCGCCACCGGCGTGCACGAGGCGATCTACTCGATCCTGATGATGCAGAACGGCTTCATCTCGGCGAGCGCCCATATCGACGAGATCGACCCGGCCTTCGCCGACATGCCGATCGTGCGCGAGCGCGTCGACAATGTGAAGCTCGGCCGGGTGCTCTCCAACGGCTTCGGCTTCGGCGGCACCAACGCTGTCCTGGTGCTGCAGCACCCGGAAGCGGCCTGACCGGCCCCGACCTGAAGGGACAACGACCATGAGCCTGATGAAGGGCAAGCGCGGCCTCGTCATGGGTGTCGCCAACGATCATTCGATCGCCTGGGGCATCGCCAAGTCGCTGGCCGACCAGGGGGCGGAACTCGCCTTCACCTATCAGGGCGAGGCGCTGGGCCGGCGGGTCAAGCCACTCGCCGAAAGCGTCGGCAGCGATACGGTGCTGGCCTGCGATGTCGAGGACATCGCCACGGTCGACGCCACCTTCGAGGCGCTGCAGCAGAAATGGGGCAGCATCGACTTCCTCGTCCATGCCATCGGCTTTTCCGACAAGAGCGAGTTGAAGGGGCGCTACGCCGACACCACGCGCGCCAATTTCGCGCGCACCATGGTGATCTCCTGCTTCTCCTTCACCGAGCTGGCCAAGCGCGCCGCCGCGCTGATGCCGCATGGCGGCTCGCTCATCACCCTCACCTATGGCGGCTCCACCCGCGTCATGCCCAATTACAACGTGATGGGCGTGGCCAAGGCGGCGCTGGAGGCGAGCGTGCGCTATCTCGCGGCCGATTACGGGCCGCAGGGCATCCGCGTGAACGCGATTTCCGCCGGCCCCATCCGCACTCTGGCGGGCGCGGGCATCGCCGATGCGCGGCTGATGTTCAACTACCAGAAGCGCCACGCGCCGCTGCGCCGCACCGTTTCCATCGACGAGGTCGGCGGCTCCGCGCTGTACCTGCTGTCCGACCTGTCGACCGGCGTGACCGGCGAGGTGCACTTCGTCGATTCCGGCTACAACATCATCTCGATGCCGCATCCCGACGCGTTGAAGGCGATCGAGGATGCCGAGGTCAGCGCCGGCGGCGTCGCGGCGGCGGAGTAGGTTTTTCCGCTCCCCTGCCCCCAAGGCAGGCCAGGCGATGCGCGGAGAGCCCGGAATCGCTTTCCAGGCTTCGCATCCACCATCCCGGATCGCCGGCGGCCACCCGGGACGGGTTTTCGAGCGAAGGCTACGCCCGGAGCGCGATCCGGTAGGGGTGGGCGGGATAGACGCCGAGGATGCGAACCTCCTTGGAGAAGAACGACAGTTCCTCCAGCGCCAGCTTCAGCCCGCGGTCGTCGGGATGGCCGTCGACATCGGCATAGAACTGCGTGGCGAAGAACTCGCCGTCCAGCTGGTAGGATTCCAGCTTGGTCATGTTGACGCCGTTGGTGGCGAAGCCGCCCAGCGCCTTGTAGAGCGCGGCCGGCACGTTGCGCACCCGGAACACGAAGGTGGTGACGGTCGGCCCGTTGCCGGCCTCGGCCCATTCACCTTCGCGGGCGAGGATGATGAAGCGCGTGGTGTTGTGCGCGTCGTCCTCGATATTCTCGGCGACGACGTCGAGCCCATAGATCTCCGATGCCAGCCGCGAGGCGATGGCGGCGCGGGTCGGATCGCCGGATTCCGCGACCAGACGGGCCGCTCCGGCCGTGTCGACGGCCACCACTGCCTTGAGGCCGAGCTTGCGAATCATGTTGCGGCACTGGCCGAGCGCCATGACATGGCTCTCCACCGTCTTCACCGTGGCGAGCGAGGCGCCGGGCACGGCCATGAGCTGATGCGATAGCGGCAGGAAGAATTCGCCGATGATGGTGAGGCCGGAAGTCGGCATCAGGTGATGGATGTCGGCGACGCGGCCGGCGATCGAATTCTCGATCGGGATCATGCCGAGATCCGCCTCGCCATTCTTCAGCGCCGCGAAGGCATCCTCGAAGGTCGCGCAGGGCACCGCCTCGAATTCGGGAAACACCTCGCGGCAGGCAATGTGCGAATTGGCGCCCGGCTCGCCCTGGAACACGACGGTGCGGCGGGTGGTCATGATCTTGTCCTCGACTCTTCTGTTCTAAGCTTCGCGAGCGAGCAGCGAGCGTGCCCGTTCCAGATCCTCGGGCGTATCCACCCCCAGCGGCACGGTGTCGACGACGGCGACATCGATGCGCATCCCCGCCTCCAGCGCGCGCAGCTGCTCCAGCTTCTCGCGGCTCTCCAGCGGCGAGGGCGGCAGCGCGACGAAGCGCTCCAGCGCGGCGCGGCGATAGGCGTAGAGGCCGATGTGATGGAACAGCGGCCCCTCGCCATGCGGCGCGGTGGCACGGGTGAAATAGAAGGCGCGCAGGCGCGCGGGCGAGACCTGCGTCCCCACCACCTTGACCACATTGGGATTGGTGCGCTCGCCCGCGTCCACGATTTCCGCCGCCAGTGTGCCGATATCCACCGCCGGATCGTCCAGGAGCGCGACGGCGGCGCGGATCAGCCCGGGATCCAGCGTCGGCAGGTCGCCCTGCACGTTGACGATGCGGCGAGCGCGGCCCTCGGGATCGACATGACCGAGCGCCTCGAAGATTCGGTCCGAGCCGGACGCGTGGTCGGAACGGGTCATGACGACCTCGTATCCCGCGCCCGCCACCGCCGCGCGCACGTCCTCATCGTCGGTGGCGACCACGACCCGGCCGATCCCTGCCGCGACGGAACGCCGCGTCACCTCGACGATCATGGAACGGCCGCCGACATCGGCGAGCGGCTTGCCGGGCAGCCGGGTGGACGCCATGCGGGCCGGAATCAGAATAAGTGTGTCCCCTGCGGACATGTGCAGGCCTTCGCATGAGTTTAGGCGGGGCGCGCGCCGCGCCGCGAGTGGCGAAACGTAGCAATCGCGGGGCGCTTATACGGGTTGCACGTCAACCGTCAAAATGATTAGTTCCGCCGCGCGATTGGCGGCCGCGTCAGGTGGCTGTTACAGTCGGAGGGGCGTCGGCGAACCGGCCGGAGGGAACGCCGCCGGGTTTAGGGAGCATCAATTTCAATGGACGGCTTCGAGCTGAACAAGATTGCTGGGGCAGTTCTGGGCGTGCTGACCTTCACGCTCGGCCTGAACGTTTTTGCCGACATCCTTTTTTCCAGCCATGCGCCGGAAAAGCCGGGCTTCGAGATCGTCGTGCAGGAGACATCGACCGGGTCCGCCCAGGCGGCCGCGCCGGCCGAGGTGCCGATCGCCGAGCTGCTCGGCGCCGCGAGTGCGGAGAAGGGCGCCGCCGTCGCCAAGAAGTGCGCTGCCTGTCATAATTTCGTGGAAGGCGCCGGCGCCAAGGTGGGCCCGGACCTCTACGGCATCGTCGGCCGTCCGGTCGCCAGCGCGGAGGGCTTCGCCTATTCCGCCGCCCTGAAGGCGCATGGCGGCACCTGGACCTTCGATGAGCTGGCGGCCTTCATCAAGAACCCCAAGGCCGATATTCCCGGCACCGCCATGGGCTTTGCCGGCATCGCCAAGGAAACCGAGCGCGCGGACCTGCTGGTCTATCTCAACACGCTCTCGCACAGCCCGCAGCCGCTGCCCACGCCCGGCGCGGCACCCGCACCGGCGGCGGCTCCCGCGCCTGCCAACTGATCGGGCTTCGCGCGGGAACCCTCGCGTTGGTTTGCTTCGAAATTCACGTTTCCGTCAGGCCGGTGGCGCTTCGCGCCCCGGCCTTATTCTTTTCGGAACGTAACGGTTCATAATCCGGCGAACGGTCGTCCGGCGCGGCTGCGCCGCGATACGGGGCACCACCCGCCTGCCACGAGGAGCCTGAATGAACACCCGCCCCGCTCTCCGCCGCGCGCCATGCCGCGCGCCACGCCGCGCCCCTGCCGTGAATCCCGGGACGGCAATGCTGAGTGCGGCCCTGCTCGGGCTGATTCTGCTGGCCGGGCCGGCATGGGCGCAAGAGGTAGCGCCAGCGGCGACGCAAGAGGCGGCGCCAGCGGCAGCCCAGCAGCCCTCTCCCTCCGCGAGCCCTGTGGCGGAGACGCGCGTATGGCATCACGCGCTCTCGCTGCTGGGCACGCCGAAATACCCCGACGGTTTCAAGCATTTCGACTATGTGAACCCCGACGCGCCCAAGGGCGGGCTGCTGCGCCTGTCCTATGACGGCACCTTCGATTCGCTGAACGACATCATCACCCGCGGCACGCCGGTGGTGGGCCTGCAACTGATCTACGACACGCTGATGGCGCCCTCCTCCGATGAGGTGGCGACCGAATATGGCCTGCTGGCGGAAGCGGTGAGCTACCCCGCGGATTTCGCCTCTGTAACCTATCGCCTGCGTCCGGAAGCCAAGTGGCATGACGGCCAGCCGGTGACCGCGGAAGACGTGGTGTGGTCGTTCGAGCAACTGACGAAGAACAACCCGCGCCAGGCCTATTATTACAGCCACGTCAAATCCGCCGCCGTGACCGGCGAGCGCGAAGTGACCTTCACCTTCGATCAGGCGGGCAATCGCGAACTGCCGCAGATCGTCGGCCAGATCCGTGTCATGCCCAAGCACTGGTGGACCGGCACCGATTCCAACGGCAAGCCGCGCGACATCAGCCAGACCACGCTGGAAATCCCGCTCGGCTCGGGCCCCTACAAGATCAAGCAGGTAGTGCCCGGCCGCACCATCGCTTTCGAGCGCGTGCCCGATTATTGGGGCCGCGACCTGCCGGTGAATGTCGGCACCAATAATTTCAACGAGCAGCGCTACGAGTATTTCCGCGACAGCACGGTGGAGCTCGAGGCCTTCAAGGGCGACCAGTACGATTTCCGTGTCGAGACCTCCGCCAAGGACTGGGCGACCGCCTATGATTTCCCGGCGGTGAAACAGGGCAAGGTGATCTTGGAGGAGTTTGCCAACCGCGCCTCGGGCCAGATGCAGGCCTTCATCCCCAATCTGCGGCGCGAGAAGTTCCAGGACCAGCGGGTACGGCGCGCGCTCAACCTCGCGCTCGATTTCGACGGCATGAACCGCACCCTGTTCTTCGGCCAGTACAAGCGCACCTCGAGCTATTTCCAGAACACCGAACTGGCCTCCTCCGGCCTGCCGCAGGGCAAGGAGCTGGAGATTCTGGAAAGCGTGAAGGACAAGGTGCCCGCGTCCGTCTTCACCACGCCCTACACCAACCCGGAAGGCTGGAGCGAGGGTCTGCGGCGCAGCAATCTGCGCGAGGCGGCAAACCTCTTGCGGCAGGCCGGTTTCGAGATAAAGAGCGGCAAGCTGGTGAACGCCAAGGGCGAGCCCTTCACCCTGGAGATTCTCATCGCCAATCCCGCCTTCGAGCGCGTCGCCTTGTTCTACAAGCCGGGGCTGGAGCGGCTCGGCATCACCGTCACGGTCCGGCAGGTCGATACCTCGCAATATATCAACCGGCTGCGCGCCCGCGATTACGACATGATCATCGCCGGCTGGAGCCAGTCGCTGTCGCCCGGCAACGAGCAGCGCGATTTCTGGGGCTCGGATGCCGCCGATCGCGAAGGCTCGGGCAATTATGCCGGCATCAAGGACCCCGGTATCGACGCGCTGATCGAGAAGGTGATCTACGCCAAGGACCGCGGCGAACTGGTTGCCGCCACCCACGCGCTGGACCGCGCGCTGCTGGCGCATGATTACGTGGTGCCGAGCTGGAACTACCCCAACACGCGCACCGCGCGCTGGAACCGCTTCGGCCGGCCCGACAAGCTGCCGGAATATTCCTTCGGCTTCCCCGATATCTGGTGGTGGGACGCGCAGAAGGCGGCGCAGACCGGGGGGGGCCAGTGAGCGCTCCTCTCTCCCGCCGCGCCATCCTCACGCTGGCAGCCGGTGCGGGCGCGGGTGCGATGCTGGTGCGCCCGCGCGGCGCCTTCGCGCAAAGCTCGCCCCCAGCGCCGGCGGCCGCGCCGGCCTCACCGATCCCCGGTGGCGAGGTGCATGGCCTTTCCGCCTTCGGCGACCTGAAATACCCCGCCGATTTCAAGCATTTCGACTATGTCGACCCGGAGGCTGCCAAGGGCGGCAGTTTCTCGCAGGTCGGCTCGACGGCGGCCTTCAACCAGTCGTTCCAGACCTTCAATTCGCTGAACGGCTACATCCTCAAGGGCGACGGCGCGCAGGGCATCGATCTGATCTTCGATTCGCTGATGGTTCGCGCCTTCGATGAGCCGGACGCGGTCTACGGGCTGGTGGCAAGGAGCGTGTCCATCTCGCCGGACGGCACGGTCTACCGCTTTCGCCTGCGCCCCGAGGCGCGCTTCCACGACGGCACGAAGCTGACCGCCGAGGATGTCGCCTTCTCGCTCAACGTGCTGAAGGAGAAGGGCCACCCGGTCATCGGCCAGAACCTGCGGCAGATGGAGGGCGCGGAGGCGGAGGGCGAGGAGGTCGCCGTCGTCACCTTCTCCCCCGGACGGGCGCGCGACGTGCCGCTATTCGCGGCGTCGCTGCCGATCTTCTCGCGCGCCTATTACAGCGTGAAATCCTTCGAGGACAGTTCGCTGGATCCCCCGCTCGGCTCGGGCCCCTACAAGGTGGGCCGCTTCGAGCCGGGCCGCTATATCGCCTATGAGCGCGTGGCGGACTACTGGGGCGCGGGCCTGCCGGTGAATGCCGGGGTGAACAATTTCGACACGCTCCGCTACGAGTATTTCCGCGATCGCGAGGTCGGCTTCGAAGCGTTCAAGGCGCGCGCCTATCTGTTCCGGCAGGAATTCACCGCGCGCACCTGGGCCACCGGCTATGATTTCCCGGCGCTGCGCGAGGGCAAGGTCAAACAGGCCGTGCTGCCCGACAAGACCCCCTCGGGCGCGCAGGGCTGGTTCCTCAACCTCCGCCGCCCGCAATTTGCCGATCCGCGCATGCGCGAGGCGCTGTCCTATGCGTTCGACTTCGAATGGACCAACAAGAACCTGATGTTCGACCTCTACAGGCGGACGACCTCGTTCTTCGAGAATTCCGACCTGAAGGCGGAAGGCCCGGCCGGGCCGCAGGAGATCGCGCTGATGGAGCGGCTGGGCGACAAGCTCTCCGCCGCCGATATCGCCGCGCTCACGGGCGAGCCCTGGACGCCGCCGGTCTCGGACGGCTCGGGGCAGGACCGCACGCTGCTGCGCAAGGCGACGCACTTGCTGCGCGAGGCCGGCTGGGTGATCAAGGACGGAAGGCTGGTCGATCCGCAGGGGCAGGCGCTCACCATCGAGTTCCTCGACGACGAGAACGGGCTGGAGCGCCACACCGCTCCCTTCATCAAGAACCTCAAGCTGCTCGGCATCGAGGCACATTTCCGCCTCGTCGATTCGCCGCAATACCAGCGGCGGCTGAATGATTTCGACTTCGACGCGACGGTGCGGCGCTTCTCGGTCTCCACCGTGCCGGGCGAATCGCTGCGCAATTATTTCGGCTCGCGCGCCGCCGCCACGCCGGGCTCCAACAACCTGTCCGGCATCCAGGACCCGGTGGTGGACCTGCTGATCGAGCAGGTGATCCTTGCCGACACCCGGGACAAGCTGCGCACCGCCTGCCATGTGCTGGACCGCCGGCTGCGGGCGGGGCGCTACTGGGTGCCGCACTGGTATTCGGCCGAGTTTCGCATTGCCTTCTGGGACGAGTTCGGCTGGCCCTCCGTTCCGCGCCCGGCCTATGACCGGGCGATTCCGGGAATCTGGTCGGCGCGACAGAAGTCGGCGGGATGACGGATCGACCTAACAGGACGTTAAGTTGACGCCAGTGCCGACGACCGCCACCCTGTGCGCCGCTCGCTGAGGAAGCCCGGCGGAGAAAGCCTGATCGCATGCTCGCCTATATCGTCCGCCGTCTCGCCCTGATGGTGCCGACCATCGTCGGCATCATGCTGATCTCCTTCATCGTGGTGCAATTCGCCCCGGGCGGGCCGGTCGAGCGGGTGATCTCGCAGATCACCGGCGAGGGGACCGACGCCACCGCCCGCATTTCCGGCAGCGGCGGCGATTTCGGCGGCGGGGCGGGCGGCGCGCAGGCGGGCGACCCCACCGCCTCGAAATATCGCGGCGCGCAGGGGCTGGACCCCGCCTTCATCAAGGAACTGGAAAAGCAGTTCGGCTTCGACAAGCCGGCCTATGAGCGCTTCGGCAAGATGCTGTGGGACTATGCCCGCTTCGATTTCGGGCGCTCCTATTTCCGCGACATCTCGGTCATCGACCTCATCCTGGAGAAGATGCCGGTCTCGATCTCGCTCGGGCTGTGGATGACGCTGCTGACCTACGCCATCTCGATCCCGCTCGGCATCGCCAAGGCCGTGCGCGACGGCTCGCGCTTCGACATGTGGACCTCGGCGGTGATCATCGTCGGCTACGCCATACCGAGCTTCCTGTTCGCGATTCTCCTGATCATCCTGTTCGCCGGCGGCTCGTTCTTCTCGTGGTTCCCCTTGCGCGGGCTCACCTCCGACAATTGGGACCAGATGTCGCTGGGGGCCAAGATCCTCGATTATTTCTGGCACCTGGCTTTGCCGATCATCTCCATGGTGCTCGGCGCCTTCGCCACCATGGCGCTCCTGACCAAGAACTCGTTCCTCGACGAGATCCGCAAGCAATATGTCGTTACCGCGCGCATGAAGGGCCTGTCGGAACGCGCGGTGCTCTACCGCCATGTGTTCCGCAACGCGATGCTCATCATCATCGCCGGCTTTCCCGGCGCGTTCGTCGCCGCCTTCTTCTCCGGCTCGCTGTTGATCGAGACCATCTTCTCGCTCGACGGGCTGGGCCTGCTCGGCTTCGAGAGCGTGCTCAACCGCGATTATCCCGTGGTGTTCGCCAATCTCTACATCTTCTCGCTGGTCGGGCTGGTGGTGAACCTCATCTCCGATCTCACCTACACCTGGGTCGATCCGCGCATCGACTTCGACACGCGGGACGTCTGATGATGGACGCCGCCACGACGCCCCCCGCAACCCCGACGAACCCCACAACCGCCGCCATCGAGCCCGCGCCGCGCCGTCCGCGGCTGTCGCCCATCAACCAGCGCCGGCTCGCCAATTTCCGCCGCAACGGGCGCGGCTGGTGGAGCTTCTGGCTGTTCTCGGTGCTGTTCGTGCTCAGCCTGGGCGCGGAATTCATCGCCAACGACAAGCCGTTCCTGGTCGAGTATGACGGCGGCTATTATTTCCCCGGTCTGGTCGCCTATCCCGAGACCACGTTCGGCGGCGATTTCGAGACCGAGGCGGATTATCGCGACCCCTATCTCAAGAAACTGATCACGGAGAAGGGCGGCTGGATGATCTGGCCGCCGATCCGCTACAGCTATTCCACGCATAATCTCGACCTGCCGACCCCCGCCCCCTCCCCGCCGACCTGGATGCTGACCGACGCGCAATGCGCCCCGGTGGTCGAGAAACTCGGCCGCACCGGGGGCTGCGGCGCGCTGGAATGGAACTGGCTGGGCACGGACGACCAGGGCCGCGACGTGCTGGCCCGCCTCATCTACGGCTTCCGCCTCTCGGTGCTGTTCGGCCTGATCCTGACCCTCATCTCCTCCACCATCGGCGTGGCGGCCGGCGCGGTGCAGGGCTATTTCGGCGGCTGGACCGACCTTATCTTCCAGCGTTTCATCGAGATCTGGACCTCGATCCCCGCGCTCTACCTGCTGCTCATCATCTCCTCGATCCTCGCCCCCGGCTTCTGGGTGCTGCTCGGCATCCTCCTGCTGTTCTCGTGGGTGTCGCTGGTCGGGCTGGTGCGGGCGGAATTCCTGCGCGCGCGCAATTTCGAATATGTCCAGGCGGCCCGCGCGCTCGGCGTGTCGAACGGCGTCATCATGTGGCGACACATGCTGCCCAACGCGATGGTGGCGACGCTGACCATGCTGCCCTTCATCGTCTCCTCCTCGGTGATGACGCTCACCGCGCTCGACTTCCTCGGCTTCGGCCTTCCCCCCGGCTCGCCCTCGCTCGGCGAATTGCTGGCGCAGGGCAAGTCGAACGTGCAGGCGCCCTGGCTCGGCCTCACCGGCTTCTTCACCGTCGCCTTCATGCTGAGCCTGCTGATCTTCGTCGGCGAGGCCGTGCGCGACGCCTTCGACCCGAGGAAGACGTTCGAATGAGCGCCGTGGTAGGGTTGGCGGAAGGAGAAGGGCGATGAACAAGATCGTGCGCGAGCATTACCCCATCGAGAAGCTGCCCGAAGATCTGCGCGAGGGCATGGAGGGGCCGTATGTGCAGGTGATTGTGACGACCGAGCCGCCAGCATCCAAGCATAAGCCCCTCACCTACGCTGAAATCCGCGCGAGGGTTAAGCCTCGGGGAACTACCACCGAGGAAGCAGTAGCCCGCATTCGCGAACTTCGAGACGAATGGGGCGACTGAACGGTGTGAATAGCTTCCGAATTTATTGGGACACCAGCGTCTTCATCCGCCTCGTCGAGGACGATGATGAACTATCCTATCGACTTGGAGCGCTTCAGCTCTACGCCTTTGATGGAGATGTCGTGTCTCTGCGTAGCAGTGAACTGACACTTGCAGAGCTACTTGTTCGCCCATTGCGAGACAACGACACTGAATTAATCGATATTTATCGTAGGCTGTTGCGCTCAAATGCTGCGCTGACCATTGGACCCGTCGATCGTCCGTGTCTTGAAATGGCGGCGCGGATACGAGCGGATCGCAAAGAAATCAAGCTACCTGACGCGATTCATATTGCGACCGCTCGGCTGATGAACTGCACGCACTTCGTAACCGGCGATCGCCGTCTTCGCGGCCAGGCCGACATGCCATGGGTTGATCTGACAGTGCCGGCCCTGACAGCGCTCATAGAGACATTCGCATGACTGACACCCCCCTCCTCTCCGTCGAGGACCTGTCCGTCGCCTTCACCCAGGGCGAGCGCACCACGCTGGCGGTGGATCATGTGTCCTTCGCGGTCGGGCGCGGGGAAACGCTGGCGCTGGTGGGGGAATCGGGGTCGGGCAAGTCCGTCACCGCCCTGTCCATCCTCAAGCTGCTGCAATATCCCGCCGCCTCGCACCCTTCCGGCCGCGTGATGTTCGAGGGGCAGGACCTGCTCGCCATGGACGAGCACGCCATTCGGGGGGTGCGCGGCAACGACATCACCATGGTGTTCCAGGAGCCGATGAGTTCGTTGAACCCGCTGCACACGGTGGAGCAGCAGATCGGCGAGATCCTGTTCCTGCACCGGGGCATGCGTGGGCCGGCGGCGCGGGCGCGGGTGATCGAACTGCTGACCGAGGTGGGGATCCCCGAGCCGGAGACACGGCTCGGCTCCTACCCGCACCAGCTTTCCGGCGGCCAGCGCCAGCGCGTGATGATCGCCATGGCGCTGGCCAACGAGCCCAAGCTCTTGATCGCCGACGAGCCGACCACCGCGCTCGACGTGACGGTGCAGGCGCAGATCCTCACGCTGCTGAAGGAGTTGCAGTGCCGGCTTGGCATGGCCATGCTGTTCATCACCCATGATCTGGGCATCGTGCGCAAGGTGGCGGACCGGGTCTGCGTGATGAACCACGGACGCATCGTCGAGGCGCGGCCGGTCGCGGATATCTTCGCCAGTCCCGAGCATGCCTATACACGGGCGCTGATCGCCGCCCAACCGCGGGGCAACCCCGCCCCGCCCCACCCGGAAGCCCCGCTGGTGCTGGAGGCCAACGACCTCAAGGTGTGGTTCCCGATCAAGGCCGGCGTGCTGCGCCGCACGGTCGGCCACATCAAGGCGGTCGATGGCGTGAGCGTTGCCATCCGCCGCGGCGAGACGCTCGGCGTGGTGGGCGAATCCGGCTCCGGCAAGACCACGCTGGGCCTCGCGCTGCTGCGCCTCATCTCCAGCAATGGTCCGATCGTCTTCATGGGCAAGCCGATCGACACGCTCGGCTATGGCGAGATGCGCGCGCAGCGCCACGAGATGCAGATCGTGTTCCAGGACCCGTTCGGCTCGCTCTCCCCGCGCATGTCGATCACCGATATTATCGGCGAGGGCCTGCGCGTGCATCAGCCCCGGCTTGACGCCGACGCGCGCGATGCCCGCGTCGTCGCCGCCTTGCGCGATGTCGGCCTGGAGCCGGAGACCCGCCACCGTTACCCCCACGAATTCTCGGGCGGGCAGCGCCAGCGCGTCGCCATCGCCCGCGCCATCGTGCTGGAACCCTCCTTCATCGTGCTCGACGAGCCGACCAGCGCGCTCGACATGATCGTTCAGGCGCAGATCGTCGATCTTCTGCGCGATCTGCAACAGCGCCGCGATCTCACCTACATGTTCATCAGCCACGATTTGCGCGTGGTCGCCGCGCTCGCCTCGACACTGCTGGTGATGAAGCAGGGGGTGGTGGTCGAGCAGGGCGCCGCCGCCGATCTGTTCGCCGCGCCGAAGACCGAATACACGCGTACGCTGTTCGCCGCCGCCTTCAACCTGGATACGGAGGCGCCGGGCAACCTGCCAAATCCTCCGCCGTCTCCCTTGCCGGCCGAGGTGCAGCCATGATCGCGCGTGCCGGGATCGGCGAACTGGCCGACCGCGACATCGCGCTCACGCTGCACGGCCCCGCCCGGCTGGATGAGGACGGCTTCCGCCCCTATGAGCGCTTCGAGATCACCCTCGCCGGCGCGGATGAAGCCCCGCTGGAGCAGACGCGCGACATCCTGCGGGTCGGTTCCGTGGTCGCCGCCCTCGCCTATGATCCGGCCGCGCGTTGCTTCGTGCTCATCCGCCAGTTCCGCGTGACCGCGCATCTCGCGCGAGGCGCCGGCGAGATCGTCGAACTCGCCGCCGGTCTGGTGGAGCCCGGCGAGGCTGCCGAACCCGCCGTGCGGCGCGAGTGCCACGAGGAGATCGGCGTCGCCCCGCGCGCGCTGCTGCCGATGCTCACCTTCATGCCGAGCCCCGGCGTCAGTGACGAGCAGGCCAGCCTGTTCCTCGCGCTGGTCGATTCCCGTGAGGTGCCGGCGCAGGCAGGCGAGCCGGGTGAAAACGAGCTCACCCGCCCCTTTCTGGTGCCGGTGGCTGACGCGCTGGCACAGCTGACCGCGCCCTTCCCCGGGGCGATCGGCAATTCCTTCGTGCTCATCGCGCTGCAATGGTTCGCGCTCAACCGCGAGCGGATCGACGCTTTCGTAGCGGCGCAGGATTGAGCCCGCCGGCCACGCTGCGCCGCGCGACAGGCTCTCCCGGCGGACGTCCACGGGGGGCGGTGCGGCGGGCCAATTCGATGATGGCGAGAGCCGGCGCCCTTGTCCGCACGAAAGACACGCACGCGGACAAGGCTGATGCGAGGATTCCCGGCGGGGATGTTTCCCCGCCTGTGGCCCCTGCGGCCGTTTGCCTGTTGTTTCAGGTCCCGTTGTCGTCAGGAACCTGCGCGATATAGCTTGCGGCGATGTCGCCGGCGCGGGGGATCCAGATCCGGTCCGCCTGATCGGCAATATGGGCGAGCGCCCGCCGCAGATGGCGCATCCGGTGCGGCTGGCCGACAATATAGGGATGCAGCGCCAGCCCCATGACCAGCGGCGCCTGCCGGGCGTCGGGCAGCATTTCCTCGAAATGGTCGATGATCATGTCCGCGAAGGCCGGTGCCTCCATCTGCCGCGCCATGATGGCGGGAATGTCGTTCAGCTCCTGCGGATAGGGCACGGAGAGGATCCGCCCGCCGCCGCGCGTGCGCATCCACACCGGCTGATCGTCCATGCACCAGTCGAGCAGGTAGCGATAGCCCTGCTCGGCCAGCAGGTCGGGCGTGATGTGGCTCTGTGAGATCCAGGGGCCCAGCCAGCCGGCCGGCGGCGCACCCTCCGCCTGCGCGATGACGGCGGTCGCCTCGGCGATCAGCGCGGCCTCGCCGGCCTCCGGCAGGTCGCCCTGGCGTTCGCTATTGCTGCGTCCATGGCCGACAATCTCGTCGCCACGGGCCCGGAACGCCGCCACGACCTCCGGGCAATAATCGTAGATGGCGCTGTTGACGAGCACCGAGGCCGGCAGGTGCAGTTCGTCCAGAAGCGCGATCAGCCGCCAGACGCCGACCCGGTTGCCATAGTCGCGCCAGCTGAAATTGGCGACGTCGGGCTGCGGCGTCGGCGCGACAAGCGCGGCGCCAAGGCCCTCTGCGAAGGCGAAATGCTCCAGGTTCACCGCGACATAGACGGCCAGCCCCTCCCCCTTCGGCCAGCGGAAATCCGGGCGACGGGTGATGGGCCGATAGTCGTAGCGGCCATGGTCCGGCAGGTGCATCGCATCTCATCCGCAGGAGGGTTCGACAATGGCCGACCCAGGCGCGCCTCAATTGCCCCGCTGATAGGGCTCGCGGCAGCGATAGCCGACAAAGCACTGGGACTGGTCGCGCGTCTGGATCCAGCTCGGCGCCGCTACCTGCTCCTGCGCGCTGCAATAGCCCTGATTGGCGACATAACGATCGAACAGGTTGGGACCGGTGCCAATGACGACAGCCCCCCTCTCGCGCACCAGTGCCGAAGCGGCGGCACAACTCATGTTGAGCGAGTTGGGCATGGACTGGGCAAAGGCTGCCGGAACCATGCAACAGGCCGACAGCACGACGGCAACAGACAACGGAACGGGGCGCATCATCAACCTCCTCCAGCCTACCCGGCTGGCCCGGCTGGCCCGCCAGGCACAGCCCCGCAAATTACATCAGCCGCGCGACGACGGGGAGCGAACTCGCACGGCAAAAGGCCTCGCAATCATTCGAGACCGGCCATGACACCGAGATGTGAAGAAGGCTGGAGCGGGCGAAGGGAATCGAACCCTCGTATGCAGCTTGGGAAGCTGCCGTTCTACCATTGAACTACGCCCGCTCTGAGCGCGCGCACCTTAGAAGCACGACGGGGGTAGTTTCAAGCCCCCGCGCGCGCCATTGCACAGGTGTCATCATCCACCCTCGGCATGATCCTGCCGCAGGCCGCCCGGCGGTGCGCGATTGTCGGCGGCAGAACGGCGAGATCATCCTAGTCCCAGACGATCGCTTGCGATCCCGTCGGGCAGGCGACGTGATAGTATTGCCAACCCTGCGCGGGGACCGATCGGTCGACGGCCAGCGGAATGCCCCAATGCTCCCGGCAATAAACGTCGAGCTTGGCGACGAGGTCGTCGCGGGCCACGAGGTCGATCCCGTCGGGGGAGGTCAGCCGGCGGATCGTCTGTGCGGCGTCACCACCCCACCACGAAAGCGCATGCGGTGCCAGTTGGTCCGATCCGAGGCTGTAGATGTGCACGGGCGGAAAATCCTCGCCCGCGCGCAGGAAGGCGGGATAGAGCGCCTGATAGGGCAGGACATCGGCCCAGACCACGACGACATCGGCAGGTGGCACCTTGTGCAGTTCCGCGAGGGCACCGGCCTGCTGCAGTCGCGATTGCTGCGCCTGGCCGACATAAAGCACCGCCAATACGCTCGCACAGATAAGCGCGGCCGCCGTCTGGATGACCGTGCGCGATCGGCTGAAGGGCGATAGGCAGGAAAGCACGAGCAGAGCGGCGAACGCGGAATAGGCGACGCGCGTGATGCCCGGCCGGCCGAGCAGGGCGAAGCCGGCAAACGCTGCCAGCACCACGGTGACGCACACCAGAAGGCGCCATTGGCCGCCGCGAAGGCTCAGAGCCAGCGAGATGACGGAGAGGATGACGAGCGGCGCCATATCCCAGCCCAGCAGCAGGCCGAACCAGCTCGACAGCAGATCCGTGCGCACCGTATCGATGGTCAGCGGACCCGCGACTGAAAGCAGCCGGCCGAGGCGCTCGGCTGAATAGACCTGCGGATCGACGAACCACCACTGCGCGATCATGTCGACATCGTTTCGCGACCAGCCGGCCGCGGTCAGCAGGTCGGGCTTGTCGAGCAATTGGGCCGCCACGCCGTAATCGGTGAACCACACGCGCGGTCCTTCGACGGCATTGAATGCCGTCCAGCCCTCGCTCAGGTACCCCAGCCCGTCCCACCAGAGGGCAGCCATGACCGCCAGCATGAACGCCCCGGCAGCGACCAGCGTCCCGCGCTGGAAGGACCGGGCCCGCAACAGCATCGGGCTCGCAATCAGCAGCATGAAGACCGCCGAGTCGATCCGCATCAGGAAACCAAGGAAGAAAAGCCCAGTCGCCGCCACCAGCCGGCACGGCGACCGCATCGTGCGATCGTCCAGGAAAACCACGATGCCGGCGAGCGACAGTAGCGACGCCGTGATGGTGAATTGCGGAGCCAGCAGCGGACGGATGGCCAATGCAGTGATGGTAGCCGCATTCACGAGGACGCCGTGGTTGAGCCGGATGAGGCTTGCAAACAGAAAGCCGAGGCTCAAGGACAGGCACAGGAACATATAGATCGAGTATCCCGGCTGCCCAAATGGCATTCCTATCCGGTCAACAATATCTCCCTCCAGTCTATTGGAAAAAAGTATCTGATCCGTCGCAACATTCGTAAGACCAAATCCGTGCGCCAGCATCATCATGCTGACATCGTCATTTGTCTCGAAGTATATCCCCACGGACTGTGCGAGCGCCGCCACGGCCAGGACAGCCGTCATGGCGGCAGCGAGACAATGTCGCGAATAGCTCATGACGATTAGTTCTGGAAAATACCCCGCCCGATGAGACCAACGCTAACATGATTCAGCGGCAGCACAACCATCGGTAGACGTTCCCGCGAAAGCCTCCCCCGGCAGGCATCGATGTCTGGCTTCTCAAAGCTCGGGCGGCGCAACCTCGGAAAGCGGGCGGAAGCTCGCGCGGCGGCCGATACGCTGCGCCAGCGCCTCCAGCCGCGCCAGATTGGCCATCAGCGTCTGGATGGAATAGTCGATCAGCGGATGCCCTGCGGCCTGCCGCGCCGGATATACCTCGTCCGGGTGAACAATCAGGACGAGGTCTTCGCGTGTGGCGACCAGATCGGCAAGGCCGGGCCACAGCAGTTCTGCCCGCATCGCCGGATTCACATAGCGCGCCAGCGGCACCGCATCATAGGGCGCCTGGATGGGCAGCATGGTGAGCGGCACCTCGATGATGTCGAGCGCCGGCACGCCCGGTTGCCGGTAGTCGGCACGCGAGGGCCGGAAGGGGTGATCGGGCGTGGGGCTCCAGTCGAGCCGCCAGCCACCCTCCATCTTGACCCGTCCCGGCAGCGCGGAACTGTCGAATGCGATGCCGAGTTCGGCCAGCGCCGCCATGGTCCGGTTGTCGTGATAGCAATTGCCCATCCGCACGCTGCACGGCGCCCGCCCGCTTGCGGCGAGCTTCGCATGCGTCTGCGCGAGGTCATCATGGTCGATCGCGGCAGAGCCGGATCCGTAGAGTTGCGGCATCCAGCCGAGTTCCGGTGCGGGTCCGCCATGATGGGCGACATGGCGGGCGACAAGTTGCTCGAACCGCTCGACAATGGCCAGCCGGTCGCCAAACTGGGCATGGATGAGGCGGTCGGCGCGCAGGAACCAGGTCGTTCCCACCGGCTCGCCCCGCCGGTCTGCGAGACGGGCCAGCGCCTCGAACAGCAATTCGCTGCCCTGTAGTGTCGCCGACCAGTCGGCATCGATATCGCCACCGCGGCCGAGCACGGCGTCGGCCGGCCCGACATCGACCGTCAGGTGGATCGTCAGCCTGTCCATGCCCGTTCGAGGCTCCATCGCCGGCCTGGCCCGAGAGCGGCGCGGATGGTGCGCGGCCGCCCCGGCTTCGGCATGCCGGAATCAATCTGTCCGAAACCACTGCCAAGCCCTTGGCAGTGGTCGGATTTACACCGTCGCACCAGGGCACCCGCCGGATCAATCCGCGCGCGCCGGGCGTTCCTTTCTCACGACGAGCGTGAAGTCGTAGAGATCATAGTCGTGATAGAGCGCGACATTGCGCGCATAGCGCCGCTTGCACAGGTCGAAATAGCGGCCCGGGTCGGCATAGTAGAGATCGCCCGATCTGCGGTCGGGATCGGAATAGGCGGTCAGCATATTGAAGGAGAAACCTTCACGACTATTGGCATCCATGAGATCGAGCGTGTCGAGGATATAGGCATGCCAGCGCGCCTCGTCGAAGCTGAGCCGCAGCCCGAATATCCCGCTGGCCACGCTGTAGGTGGCCGGCGACAGCTCGGCCATGGGCGCAAAACGGGAGGACCCCATTTGCGGATGGAGCGCCCGCGCCCGCTCCATGGAGGTTTCCGTGACATCGAAGCCACGATACTCGGCGGCGATGCCGGTCGCGCGCATGTAGTCATGCAGCGCGCCGTAACCGCTGCCGACATCGTTGAGGCTGACATCCGCGCCGCCCCGGCGGATGACCTTTAGCACCTGGTCGAACCGCACGGTCTGGGCGTTCGCGCTGTTCCAGCCGACTCCTTGCGGGGTCGCCGCGTGCGCCTCGATCTGCGCGGCGTTGAAGGCGACGAGCGCGGCGATGATGTCGGCATTGCGGGCGACGTAGCGCCCGCCCTCGGTGAGGCTCACGGCGGCGCACTCCGCACGATGTCGCGCACGATGACGCTGGGCCGGCGCTTCGTCTCCGAGAACACCTTGGCGAGATAGATGCCGATCACGCCTATGAAGGAAATGATCATGCCCCCGAGGATCCAGATCGACATCATCACCGATGTCCAGCCGCTGAGCGGCGTGTCGAGAAAGAGCCAGTTGACGAGCAGGTAGAGCGACCACAGCATCGAGCCGAAAAAGATCGTCAGCCCGATATTGAAGATCGCCACCAGCGGGGTGTTGCTGAACGATGTGATGGAATCGATCATCAACCGGATCTTGTGCAGGATGGAATAGGTCGTCGGGCTGCTGCTGTGCTTGATGACCGGGATCGCCACCTGCTCGAACCCGGACAGCACCCAGAGCCCGGCAATATCGAGCTCCCGCTCCTCGAAGCTCACCAGCGCATCGACATAACGCCGGGTCATGAGCCGGGCCGTCACCAGATTGGCGGGAATGTCGAGCCCGCTGAGCAGGCGGAAGAGAGCGTAATAGACATGGCCGCCGATGCGGTCCACCACGCCGCCACGCCGCGTCTCCTGGACGCCGTAGACCACATCCGCGCCGCTCTCGGTCAGCCGCGCCAGAAAGCGCGCGAGCCACTCCGGCTCTTCTTCCAGGTCGCTATCGATCAGAAAAACGAGGTCCCCGGTGGCCTGGCGCAGCCCCGCCATCATCGCGGGGTGATGGCCGAAATTGCGCGACAGGTCGACCACCACAAGGCCGGGATGCGTCCTGGCATAATCGCGCGCCAGCGCGAAGGCCCGATCCGGCGAACCATCATTGACGATGACGAGTTCCACGTCACTCGCAATGGCGCGCGCGGCGGCCAGCGCCCGGTCGCAGAATTCCACGATATGGGGCTCGGAACGGTAGAGCGTGGTGACGATGGAGAGTTTCATGCTTCGATACTGACAATTCGACGACGGGCACTCGGCTTCGGCGCGGCGGAGGAGGCCCGCTCGCCCGGACTAAACGAGTGAGACGGTGATATGATCCTTCATGCGATCGATCGTCTCGATCATGTCGACATAGGTGTCGAAGGTCAGGATCAGATTGCCGATCATCAGGCTTCCCATCTCGAAGCGCTCGACCGGATCGCCCGGGCCGAGGAACAGGCGCTCGTCCACGATCCGGCGCCGCACATGTGGATCGTATAGCACGGCTTGCAGGATGCCGGGCGCGTCGGAATAGACCGAATAGGTGGAGCAGAGGTAATCGTGCCGGCGCGCAAGGTCGACCGGTCGCCCCAGCGCGATTTCCACCGTGGCGGCGATGGTGTCGACGCCGGTTCCGTAGAGGATCGCCTCCGGCATGCGGTTTCCGCCATTGCGCGGGCCAATCTCTATGACGAACACCTCTCCCTCCGGCGTGAAGATGAGGTCGAAGTTGAACGGCCCCTGCCGTAGACCGGTCTGCCCGAACAGGAACTGCAATTCATCGACGGCCTTGCCGATCAGCCGCGGGTCGAAGACGGAGGGAAAGCTCTCCCCCACCGGCACGTGTATGCCGGGGTGGAAATGCTCATTGGCGAAGGCATGAAAGGCGATGCGCCCGTCGCGCAGGAAACCCTCGCCGCAGATCTGGTAGCCGAGCTGATCGATGACGGTCTCGACAATGGCCCGTCCGCTGGCGGAAAAGCCGATCGCGGCGCGAATGGCGGGCAGCAGTTCCGCGGGATCGGCGATCTTGCGCACCCCCTTCGCTCCGCTCGCGTCGACCGGCTTGACGATGACCTTCGTGCCAACCTCCGCGCGCACCCGCTCCTGCACGCGGCGCGGATCGCTGAGATCGCCCGCCGCCAGCGTGAGATGGCGGGGATGGAAGCGGCCGCATTCCGCCTGGAGGGCACGGAACCGGCCCTTGTCGGTGAGCGTGCGCACCCCGTCGAGCGGGTTGCCGGGCAGGCCGAGCCGTTCCGCGACGAAGGCCGCGGTCGGGGCGCCGACATCGCTGCCGAAGCTCACCACCGCATCGATCCGCTCGCGCTCGGCTACCCGCAGCACCTCGTCCATCGCCGTGGTGCTGACATTGTAGGAGGCATGGGCCAGCCTGTGCCCCGGATTGCCGGGCCGGTTGTCGCACGTCACCGTACGATAGCCCGCTGCCCTCGCATAGTCGATCGGCGCCAGCTGCTGCGGGGAGGCCCCGAGGAAAAGGATCGTCTTCGACATGAACGGGACGCCGTGTGGGTGGCGGATATCGGCGAACGCGGTCGCCTCAGCCGGGGACGGGAGCGTTTTCGCGCGACGTCGATACCCCGTCGCGTGACGGAAACGCGTCGACGCACATGGCTGGAGAATTGCGGGTGTCGGGGCTCACCGAGAACCCTCCAGCTGCCGCACCGATGGTCCGCGCGCGATGGCGTGCATCGCGTGAATGACCAGGTCCGCCTGCTCCGCCGTCATGCCGGGGAAGACCGGCAGGCGCAGCAGCCGGCCGGCCGTCGCGTCGGTCACGGCCAGATCCCCGTGCGTGCGCCCGAACCGCCGTCCCGCCGGAGAGCTGTGCAGGGGCACATAGTGCATGAAGGCATCGATGCCGGCCTCGGCGAGCTGCGCGGCCCAGCGGTCGCGGGCGTTGGCATCGTCAAGCAGCACATAATAGATGTGGCCATTGGTCGTGCAGCCATCCGGCACGGTCGGCCGCGTGATGAGGCCGCGCGCCTCCAGCGGCTCCAGCCCGGCATGGTAGCGCTCCCAGATGCCGAGCCGATCCGCGATGATCGCCTCCATGGACTGGAGCTGCGAGTAAAGGAAGGCGGCGGTGATGTCGCTCGGCAGGAAGGAGGAGCCGACATCCACCCAGGTATATTTTGTCACCAGCCCCCGCCGGAAGCGGACGCGGTCGGTGCCCTTCTCCCAGAGGATCTCGGCGCGGTCCATTAGCTCGGGATCGTTGATGATCAGCGCCCCGCCCTCGCCGGAAATGACGTTCTTGGTCTCGTGGAAACTCAGCGCCGACAGTTCCCCGAAGGTGCCGAGGGGGCGCCCGCGATAGGTCGAGCCGATCGCCTGGGCCGCATCCTCGATGAGGGTCAGCCCGTGGCGCCGGGCAATCTCGCCGATGGCCGTCATCTCGCAGCCGACGCCGGCATAGTGCACGACGCAGATCGCCCGTGTGCGCGGCGTGATTGCCGCCTCGATCCGCGTCTCATCGATGTTCTGGGTATCGGGCCGTATGTCGACGAAGACCGGAACACCCCCGCGCAGCACCACCGCATTCGCCGTGCTGGTGAAGGTGAAGGAAGGCATGATGACTTCATCGCCCGGACCCAGCCCCGCGAGCAGCCCCGCCATTTCCAGCGCCGAGGTGCAGGAGGTCGTCAGCAGCACCCGCGAGCCGGCATAGCTCTGCTCCAGCAATTGCTGGCAGAGCTGGGTGAAGCGGCCATTGCCCGCCACCGTCTCGCCGAGCGCCTCCCTGATGTAGTCGAGTTCAGGCCCGGCGAGCTCGATCCTGTTGAATGGTACCAGCATCTTGGCTTCCGGCCTCCCTCGATGAATGATTCTTCACAACCACGAGGTGCTCCGATCCAAAATTACCGCTGCCCCGGTCCTTTGATTAACACCTCCGTGTCCGCAGTGGTCAACTGCGCGCGGGAAGTTACACCCGCCTCTCCAAAGGTCAGCTTGCAGTGTCCTTGTGCCGGCTCAGGCGGGAGCGGGAGGGCGTAGCCTGTGCATCGGGGCCTGTGCTAGTCACGCAGGTCTGCCGAACCGGGACACAATCGGAGGTCGTACGAGGCATGAATGCGTCGGGTCTCATCTATCTCACGGCCAATGTGCTCCTCTCGCTGGCCGGGACGCTCGCGCTCAAATGGCGCGCCACCGCGCATTCGGACGTCGCTTCCGACAAGGGCCGTCTCGCCTATCTCGCCTCCATGTTCCTCGATCCCTGGGTGATCCTGTCGCTCGGGGCGTCGGTCCTCGCCATGCTGGCCTGGATGAGCGCGCTGGAACGGGTGGAGCTGTCGCGCGCCTTCGCCTTCACCGCGCTCATCTATGTACTGGTGCCCGTCAGTTCCTGGCTGCTGTTCAGCGAGCGCATCACATTGCTGCAAGTGCTGGGCATCACCCTGATCGTCGGTGGCATCGTGATTGCCGAGCTTGGACGGGGCTGAGCCATGACATCGGCGAACGGGGAGCGGGGCCCGGCAGACGCGGCCCTCGGCGGGAGCCATCGCCGGAGCCATCGCCGGAGCCTTGCCCACGAGATCGTCATCGCCAGCGGCATCGTCGCGCTCTTTCTCGCCGCTCTTGTATGGATGTCCGGCGGCGTGCCCGGCCTTCCCGCCATCCTCGCCCTATGGGCCGGCGTCCTGGCCGTGCTGATGGCCGGAGAACTTCTGCTGGCCGCGGCCGGCGCCGGAATATTCGCCGGCCGGCTCGCCCTCTCACTCGTCTGCGGCTTTGCCGCCTGCGTGACGGCTCAACTCTTCGGCGTGTTCGTGCTGGGCCTTCCCGCGCCGCTGTGCTTTCTTCTTTTTGGTGGCGCCGTCGCGCTCACCGGCGCTCTCGTCTTGCCGCGGCTGCCGGCCGGCGGAGGAGACGCCGCCACCGACAATGTGATGCTGGCACTGGCCGCCGGGCTGGTGCTGTTCGGCTTCCGCGATCTGGTGGCGGTTCTGCCGGCGCTGGTGACGCAGGGCGTGATGCTCAATACGGATGGCGTGATCCACGCCGCGCAGCTCGCGCAGTTTGGCGACCCGCTCGGCTTCGGCCGGGGCAGTCTGCTGCTGGCGGATGTGCCCCTCGGCCTCTACCATTACGGCTATTACCTGCCGGCGGCGGCCATCATGCGGCTGCTCGATCTCACGCCCCTCGCCGCGCAGGCGGCGATGCTGGTGCCGCTCGGCGTCTTTCTCGGGGCGTGCGGGGCCTATGCACTGGCGGCCTCGATGGGCGGAAGCGCGGCGGGCCTCATCGCCATCGGCCTGCTCTTCGCCCTGCCCGACGGCGCGCATCTGGGCATCGGCAACCGCTTCTTCGGCTTCCAGACGGTGATGCTGCTGGAGCCGGGATCGGGCTATGCGGTGGGTGGCGCTCTGGCGGCGCTGGCCTGTTTCGAGCGCGGCCGACGTATCGGCGGCTGGGGAATGTGGATCCTCGCGGCGGCGCTGGTGGCCGTGCTTTTCCAGCTGCGGGCGCATGTCTTCATCCTGTTCGCCCCGGTCATGGCGCTGTTGTGGGCGGGCGAGATTCCGGCCCTGCGCCGTCATCGCGCCGCCCTGATCCTCGCAGCTGGCATCGCCGGGCTGGCCGGCATCGCCGCCGTGACGGCGATCCCGGCCCTGCACGACGCCGTCGCCGGCTTCTCCAACGCGCCCAGCTTCTTTCTCATTGCGCTGGACACCCTGGGGCCGACCCTTCGCGAGGGCCTCTTTCATTCGCTGGTCGAGACGCAGGGGATGGGCCCCGCGCTCGCGCTGGGGCTGCTGGTCACGCTGGCGGCGATCCTGGGCGTTCTGCTGCCCGCCTATCTCATCATCCTGGGGCTGGCGCGGCTGCGGCGCGGCACGACCGGCCTGGATGCCTTTCCCCTGCTGCTGCTCGCGGTCTATGCCGCGCTTATCCTGCTCGCGCCCAAGGCGCCCTTCTCCGACCCCAACACCGAGTTCCAGCACAGGCCGCTGGTGCTGGTCTACCCGGTCTTCGCGGTCTTCATCGCCATCCTCGCGGCGCGGTGGCTGCGGCTGGATACGAAGGTCGCGCCGCCGCGCGTATTCGTGCCCGCCGCGCTGGCCATCGCAGTGCTGTCGGTCCTGCCGCAGGCTGCGGGCCTCTACACGGCCGAACTGATGCCGGCCGGCCTGTCGAATTTCATTCGCCGCCCCACCGAACCCGCGCTGGTGCCGACCGCGCTCGCCATCCGCGCGGCGTCCGCTCCCGGAATGACGCTGGCGGTCGCCGACATCCGCGCCGAGGATGGCAATATCGACAGCTGCGCCACGCTTGCCGGCATCAGCGGCGTGCCGTGCTTTCTCTCGCGTCCGTCGACCGAAGCCGCCGTCAGCCCCGCTCAGGCCGCGCTGGTCGCCGAGCGCCTCTCGGTCCTCGACGCAATCGCCCACGCCGCCGACCTGGGTGCGGCGCGGCATCTGATGGGGAAGGCCGGCATCAGCTGGTACGTCGTGCGCGGACCCGGCCAGCCGAGCTTCGATCCCGAGGGCACGGGCGCGGAACTCCGCAACAGCTTTGGCGCCCTCTATCGCGCGCCGCCACCGTGACGATCCATTCGTCGGGCGGCTCGGCCGATCCGGTTGGCTCACCGGATCGGATCCGGCTCTATCCCACCGCCGGCTCCTCCTCGGTCTCCACCGACGCGATCTGCGCCATGCCATCCGACTGGCGCTCGAACAGCCGCCGGTAGCGCCCGCCGGGGCGTGCCAGCAACTCTTGGTGCCGGCCGTCCTCGACGACCCGGCCATGCTCGAAGACGAGGATACGGTCCATCGCCCGCACGGTGGAAAGTCGGTGCGCGATGACGATGGCCGTGCGCCCCTGCATCAGCCGCTCCATCGCCTGCTGGATCGCCGCCTCGGACTCGGAATCGAGGCTGGAAGTCGCTTCATCCAGAATGAGGATCGGCGCATCCGCGAGGAAGGCGCGGGCGATGGCCACCCGCTGGCGCTCGCCGCCGGAGAGCTTCACCCCCCGCTCGCCGACCAGCGTGCGATAGCCCTTCGGCAAGCGCTCGATGAAGTCGTGCGCGTTGGCGAGCCGTGCCGCGCGCTCGATGTCTCCCGCGCTGGCATCGGGCCGCGCATAGGCGATGTTCTCCGCCAGCGTGCGGTGGAAGAGGATGGGCTCCTGCTGCACGATGGCGATCTGCTGGCGCAGCGAGGCCTGCGCCACCTCGCGCACATCATGCCCGTCGATCAGCACGCCGCCATCGCTGACATCGTAGAGCCGCTGCAGCAGCTTCACGAATGTCGTCTTGCCCGAGCCGGACGGCCCGACCAGACCCACGCGCTGCCCGGCCGGGATGAGCACGTCGAGCCCGGCGAAAAGCGGCGCGGCATGGCGGCCATAGTGGAAGGTGACCTGCGCGAAACGCACCTCGCCGCCCCGCACCGTCAGAGGCGACGCGGTATCGCGGTCGGCGACGCCGGCGGTGAGCGCGTGCAGGTCCACCATCTCCTCCATGTCGTTCACCGCGCGCTGAAGGTTGTGCACATGCTGGCCGATCTCGCGCAGATAGCCGTGCAGCACGAAATAGGTGGCCAGCACATAGGTGACGTCGCCGGGCGTGGCGCGCCCCTGCCACCACAGCCAGAGCGCCGTGGCGGTGACGGTGGTGCGCACCACCCAGAGCAGCGCGAATTCGCCGCTGGCGCTCCAGGTCGCCAGCATCCAGGTGCGCCGCACCCGCCGGCGCCAGCGCGTCACCACCACGCCCAGCCGCTCGTCCTCGCGCGCCTCGGCGCCGAAGGCCTTCACCACCTGGTTGGCGCCGAGCGTGTCGGAGAGGATGCCGCCGATGCGGGTGTCCCACGCATTGGACAGCCGGGCGGCGGGCGCCACGACGCGGGTGGCGAGCATGACGGTGAGCGCGCCATAGGCCAGCGCGCCGACCGCCATCACCAGCCCCATCACCGGCCAGTGCAGCATCAGCAGCAGCACGGTGCCGGCCAGCACCACAACCGAGGGCAGCAGCGAGAGCAGCAGCACGTCGTTGATGACATCGAGCGCCCACATGCCGCGGGTGATCTTGCGCACGGTGGAGCCGGCGAAGCTGTTGGCGTGCCAGTCGCTGGAGAAGCGCTGAACCCGGTGGAACGCCTCGCGCACCACGTCCGACATGATGGCGAGGGTGAGCGGCACCACCCCCCACCAGGCAAGATGGCGCAGCACCACCATGACAAGGCCGAGCCCCGCCATCATGACGAAAGCCTCCAGCGCGGCCGGGGCCTCGCTCTTGCCGGCGGTCAGCGCGTCGATCAGCCGGCCGGCATAGAGCGGCACGAAGATCTCGGTCAGCGTCGCCAGAACGATGGCCGCGCCTATGCCGACCGCCATCGGCCAGCGGCGCGCCCAGTGACGGAACGTGAAGGCAAGGACGTCGCGCAGCGCGTCGCTGCCGCGTTTGGACTGGAAAGACATGGGAAACGCAGGCGCGAAAGACGCGCCTCTCCTGCGATGGAAATGAGCTCAGCGCGGGGAAAAAGTGACCGGATGGCGGGGGAGCGCAGCTCCGCGGCCTGCCGAACTAGCCGTGCGGCTTCACAGCCGGGACGGGCTGACGAAACAGAATAGTCATTCGCGCCCCTCCCTGGTTCGCAGTGTCGATCACGTAAGCGTTTACCACGGGAATGCCGGCGAGGCAATCGCGTCCACCTCGTCCTCGCCCGCTCGACCGGCTCAGTCCCCCGGCGTGGACAGAAACGCCAGCAGCAGATGCACCGCGGCGGCGAAATCCTCCATCCGCATGGCCTCAAGCGGATTGTGGCTGCCATTCTGGTTGCGCACGAAGATCAGGCTCGCCGGCACACCCTGCGCGGCGAAGGTGGCGGTGTCGTGCCCCGCGCCGCTCGGCATCTCGATCGCCCGCAGCCCCATGCGCCGCGCGGCCTGCGCGAGTTGCCCCCGGAGCGCCGGATCGAGCAGGGCCGGGGTGCTGCCGGTGCGCGCGCCGAACTCGAAGCGCACGCCCCGCCGCTGCGCGATCACGCCGGCATCCGCCAAAAGCTCGGCATGGATGCGCTCCAAGACTTCCGGGCTTGCGCTGCGCACATCGAGGCAGAACCCGACCTCGCCCGGCACCTTGGAAAAGGCATGCTGGGTGGGATCCGTCGCCACCTCCCCGAAGGTGATGGTGGCGGTGAGGCCCTCGCGTTCCAGCCCGTCCCAGCGGGTCTCCAGCGCGGCGACGAGATCGGCGAAGCCGAGCACCGCATCCTGGCGGTAAGCGCGCGGCACCGCGCCCGAATGGCCATAGGCGCCAAGGCACCGCGCCTCGCGATAGCGGAACGAGCCGGCAATGCCCGTCACAAGGCCGAGCGGGGCGTCCGCGCGCTCCAGCACCGGGCCCTGTTCGATATGCACTTCGATAAAGCCGCGAAGGCCGGCCGGATCGAGAAACGCTTCCCCACGTGCCACCGCCGCCGGGTCGAAAACGAGCCGCTGCATATGCTCGCGCAGTGTCAGACCGGTATCGGCGCGGCACGCCTCCAGCGCCTCGCGCGGGAGCCGGCCGAAGGCCGCGCGGCTGCCGAGATAGGAGACGGGAAACCACGTGCTCTCCTCGGCGCGGATCACCATCACGGTGAGGTTGCGTTCGGGACGCCGGCCTTCCCGCCGCAACGCGTGGGCCACGGAGAGCCCGGCCAGCACGCCGGCGGCGCCGTCGTAATTGCCGCCATGAGGCACGCTGTCCATATGCGAGCCGATGATCCAGCCCGGAAGCTGGGGCGCGGTGCCGGCCAGCGTCAGGTAGAGATTGCCGGCGGCATCGGTCGCCTCGACCAGATCCAGTTCGCGGGCCGCCGCGCGCACCAAAGCATGGGCGAACTCCTCACCCGTGCCATAGGCCGCCCGGGTGATGCCCGGCGCATCGGTCGTGTTGGCGCGAAGCTCGTCGAACAGGCCTTCCGCGAAGGCGATGGCCGCGTCGAGCGCGCTCACCCGCCAGCCTCGCACAGTGCCCCGAACCGGCGGGCGGACCACGCCGCGGGATTGACGAGATGGGTCGGCCGGTGCCCGGCGAGCGCCGCGATCACCTCGCCCGCCAGCGCGGTCGCGGTGCGCTTGAGCGCGGCCTGCGTCGAGCCGGAGACATGCGGGGTCAGCACCACATTGTCGAGGCCGATCAACGGCGAGGACGGCGGCAGCGGCTCGACCTCGAACACATCGAGGCCGGCGCCGGAAATACGCCCCTCGCGCAGCGCCACCGCGAGCGCGGCCTCGTCCACCACCGTGCCGCGCGCGGTGTTGATGAGTAGGGCCGATGCCTTCATGCGGGCGATCTGCGCGGCGCCGATCAGGTGACGCGTGCCGGCCCCGCCGGGAAGATGCAGCGAGACGATATCGGCCTGCGCCAGCAGGTCGCCCAGCGCGACGATCTGCGTGAACCCCGCCGCCGCCACGGCCGGATCGGCCGGCCGCCGCGTCCACACCACGACCTGCATGCCGAGCGCCCGCGCGAGCTGCGCGGTGGCCGCCCCGATGGCACCGAAGCCGACGACGCCGAAGGTTGCGCCCTCCAGTTCGGTCAGCGCGGAGCGATATTTGAACGCCCCGTCGCTCGCGCGCGCCGCCCGGTCGCCCGGACCGAGCGACTTGGCGAGATGGAAGGCGAGCGCCAGCGCATGCTCCGCCACCGAACGGGCATTCGCCCCCGGCGTGTTGACGACCAGAATGCCGCGCGCGGTCGCCGCCGCAAGGTCGACATTGTCGACCCCCGCGCCATGCACGCCGATGACTTCCAGTCCCGGCGCCGCATCCATCAGCGCCGCGTCGACCCGCGCGTCGCGGGTCAGCACGGCACGCGCGCCGGCGATGTCCTCGGCCAGCGCCGGCCATTCCAGCGAGCGGGCCAGCCGGCTCTCATAGCCGGCCGCGCCAAGCAGGGCCGGCCCGTCATCGTGAATGCGCTGGAGGATCAGGCAGATCGAACGCATGGAAGCCCCTTCGGACCGAGACACTTTTTTCGGACCAAGACACTCTTCGGACCGAACACTCTTCGGACACCGCCAGCATCAGATGCCGCGGATGGCGCCGCCGTCGACGCGCACGGTCGAGCCGGTCATGTAGCTCGCCCGCGTGCTGGCGAGGAAGGCGACGACGTCGGCGAATTCCTGCGGCGTGCCGTAGCGCCCCATCGGAATGGCGGCGCGTGACGCGGTTGCGACCTGCTCGACGCTCTGCCCGGTGCGGGTGGCGGCGGCGGCGTCGAGTTCGTCCACGCGCTGCGTGTGGATGCGGCCGGGCAGCACGCAATTCACCGTCACCCCGTCCCCCGCCACTTCGCCGGCCAGCGTCTTGGCCCAGCCGACGACGGCGGAGCGCAGGGCGTTGGAAATGCCGAGATTGGGGATCGGCTGCGCCACGCCGGACGAGACCACGTTGATGATGCGCCCGAAGCCGCGCGCGCGCATGCCCGGCAGCAGCCGCGCCGTCACAAGGAAGAGGGCCGAGACCATCGTCTCGAACTGCGCGCTCCACACCTCCAGCGCCACGCTCGCGACCGGGCCCGGCGGCGGGCCGCCGGAATTGTTCACGAGAATGTCGATCGGCTCGCCCGCCAGCGCATCGAGCGCCGCGAGCACCGAGGCACGATCGCCGAGATCGAGCCGCTGGATGCGGGCCGTGCCACCGGCCGCGCGGATGCCCGCGGCAGCTTCCTCCAGCGCGGCCGCGTTGCGCCCCGCCAGGATGACGCCGGCGCCCTCGCGGGCGAGCGTGCGGGCAATGGCGAGGCCGAGGCCCCGGCTCGCGCCGAGCACCAGCGCGGTGCGTCCTTCAAATCCGAGATCCATGGCGCGTCACCCGTGCAGCTTGCGCTGCAGCCGCGCCATGAGCTCGGTCAGCTCCTGGTGGTCGCGCGCGGTCAGCTTGGGGCCGGGGTGGCGGGTGTCGGAGCAGGCGATGATGCCGCGCCGCTTCAGCACTTCCTTGCGGATGGCGAGCCCGAAGCCCATCTGCTGCTCGTGCCGCAGGATCGGCAGGTAGATGTCGAACAGATCCTCGGCGCCCTCGACATCGCCGGCATGGAACTTCTCCACCACGCCCACCAGCATCTCGGGATAGGCGAAGCCGGTCATGGCGCCATCGACCCCGCGGCGCAGTTCCTGCGGCAGGTAGAGCCCGCCATTGCCGACCAGGATCGAGACGCGCCGCCCCTCGCCCCTGTCGGAGCGCTCGCGCAGCTTGGTGATCTTGGGCAGGCCGGAGCCCTCCTCATGCTTGAGCATGACGAAGTTCGGGAAGGCATCGATCAACCGGTGGAGTACGCCGACCGAACTCACCGTGTTGGTGGTCTGCGGATAGTCCTGATAGCAGACCGGCACGTCCGGCCCGAGCCGCGTCAGCACTTCCGCCCAGTAGCCGAACACCTGGTCATCGGTCTTGAGGAAGGGCTGCGGGGAGATCATCAGCCCGGCCGCGCCAAGGTCCATCGCCTGCCTGGCGAAGCGCACCAGATTGTCGGTGCCGGGATTGGAAGCTCCCACCACGATGGGCTTGCGCCCATCCACCCGCTTCATGACGTGTTCGAGGAAGGCGCGCGCCTCGGTCGGGGCGAGCTTTTGCGCCTCGCCCAGCACGCCGAGAATGGTGATGCCGGTCACGCCCGTCTCGAAATAGAAATCGATGAGCGAATCCGTGCTGGCGAAATCCACCTCGCCCGTCTCGGTGAAGGGCGTGGGCGAAATGATGTAGACGCCCCGGGTCTGTTCGTTGATCTTCTCGGCCGACATGGTCGTTCCTCAGATGGCGCTGAGCTTCGCGATGATGCTCAGCTTGACGTTCTCGATATGGCTCTGGATGCCGGCGCGGGCACCGTCGCGGTCCTCGCGGCGCAGGGCCTCGATGATGGCGAGATGCTCGCGATGGCCGATCTCGAAGCGCTCGGGCACGCGGTCCATGTTGAACATGTGCGTCTTGAGCCGGAGGTCGTGAATCTGCTTGGCCAGCACGGCGTTGCCGCTGCGCGTGGCGATCATGGAATGAAACCGGGTATCGACTTCCCAGTCCCGCTCGGCGCTCGGCATCGGCGCGGCGATCAGGGCGCGGATCGCCTGTTCGGCGTCGTCGAGCTCGGCCAGCGGAATGCGCCCGGCGGCCAGTCGCACCGCCTCGCCCTCCAGGATCTGACGCACATGCAGGGTCTCGATCAGTTCGCGGGTCGAGAACTCCTTCACCACCAGCACCCCGCCGGGCTTGCGGGTGATGAAGCCCTCGCTTTCCAGCCGGTTCAGCGCGTCGCGCACCGGCGTGCGGGAAATGGCCAGCGCCTCGGCGAGACGGCGCTCCTGCAGCACCGCGCCAACCGGGATCTCGCGCCGGATCAGCCGGTCCAGAAGGTCGTTATAGGCCATCTGGCTGAGGCTTTCCTCGCGCTCTTCGACAAGGCCGGTCGCGGGCTTTCGGGGGGCGGGAATGGACATGGGCAACTCTGCGGCAGGGGAGGCGTCCGGCGGCGGCGGCGCGCCGCCGGACGAACGATAGCGTCGATCAGAACTGCGTCTTGATCGGATCCTTGGGGGCCGGCGAATAGCCGATGAGCGGGGTGGTCAGCTTGGCATACGTGCCGTCGGCGATCATGTCCGCCAGCGCCTTGTTCACCGCCTTGACGAGGTTCGGCTTGCCCTTCTTGAAGGGGAAACCCTTCTGGATATGGCTGAGATAGTCCGGCACCAGCACCAGCGGCAGCTTGGACGCCTCGATGGCATAGGCGGCGGCGATGGAATCGGTGATGACCGCGTCGATCTGGCCGTTCACCAGATCCTGGATGGCATCCGACTCGGCCTTGTAGGCCTTGGTCGTGGCGCCGCGCTCTTCCGCCAGCTTCTGCCAGCTGGAAGAGACCAGCACGCCGACCGTCTTGCCCTTGATGTCGGCCGGGGTCTTGATCGCGGAATCCTTGCGGGTGATGACGCGCCCGCCCGATTCCAGCCAGCCATCGGCGAACATCACCTGCTTCTGACGCTCGGCCGTGATGTCCATGGCGTCGGAGGCGAAGTCGTACTGGTCGGCGGCGAGGCCGACGAGCAGCGCCTCCCACTTGATGATCACCGGCTCGTACTGGAGGTTGAGCCGGCGGGCGATCTCCTTGCCGACGCGGATCTCCAGCCCGTCGAGCTGGCCGTCGGGCGTGCGCATGGAGAAGGGCGGATAGGTGCCCTCGGTGGCGATGAGCAGCGTGCCGGGCTTGATCAGCTCAAGCTCCTGCGCGCCGGCCGGGTTGGTGGAGAGCCCACCGGCGAGAAGCCCGCCGACGAGAGCGGCGGCAAGCACGGGAAGGAAGTTCAGACGCATGTTTTTCCCCTCTGTCGTCTGCTGTCTCAGGTCTTCAACGGGCCGCAGGGCGGCGCCGGTCCGCTCTCGAAAAGGGGCTCGCGCCTGCGATGCCCCTTTCAGGATCTTCAGATCTCACGCCTGGCGCGCCGCGCGCAGCGCCAGCAGCTCGGCCATCACGGTGGCGGCGAGCAGCGCGGTGATCTGCGCCGGCTGGTCATAGGGCGGGCAAAGTTCGACCACGTCCGCGCCGACCAGGTTCACCCCCTCGATGCGGCGCAAGAGGTCCAGCGCCTCGCGCGCGCTCGGGCCCCCGGCTTCCGGCGTCTGCACGGCGGGGGCGTAGGCGGGATCGACGAAATCGAGGTCGAAGGTCAGGTAGGCCGGACGCCCACCCGTCCGCGCGGCGATGCGTGCGGCCAGGGCGGGAATGCCACACGCGAACATCTCGTCCGTGGTGACGACCTCGTAACCGAGCTCGATCGACTGGCTGACATCGTCCGCCTTGAACAGCGAGCCGCGCATGCCGATCTGGATCGAATGGTCAGGATCGACGATCCCCTCCTCCACCGCGCGGCGGAACGGCGTGCCGGCGCTGTATTTTTTGCCGGCGAAATACTTGTCCCATGTATCGGAGTGCGAATCGAACTGGATCAGCGCCAGCGGCCCGTGCCTGGCCGCCACCGCGCGCAGGGCGGCAAGCGTCACCGAGTGATCGCCGCCGATGCCGAATGGCGTGACGCCGGCATCCACCACCGCGCGCACCGCAAGCTCCAGCCGCTCCAGCGATTCGATCTCGTAGCCGGGCACCACGGCGGCATCCCCGGCATCGGCGCAGGCGAGCGTCTCGAACACGTTGATGCCGCGGTAGGGGTTGATGGGCCGCAGCATGATCGACATGGCCCGCACCGCATTCGGCGCGAAGCGCGCGCCGGTGCGGAACGGCGCGCCGGAATCCGATGGCAGGCCGATGATCGCGGCGTCGAGGCCGGCCAGCGTGGTCGCCTGCGGCAGCCGCATGAAGGTCGGCACGCCGCAGAAGCGCGGGGTTTCGAGCGAATCGACGGGCAGAACGCTCATCTTGGCGGTCCTCTTACAGCGAACGGGCGTAGTAACGCTCCAGCTGCCCGGCTGCCTGCGAGATGAGACTTGTCATCACGAGATAGATAAGCGCTGTCGCGATATAGAATTCGAAGGGGCGAAAGGTGGTGGCGATGATCGTCTGCGAATAGAGCGTGAGTTCCACAACGGTGATGGTGGAGAGCAGCGAGGTGTTCTTCACCATGGTGATCGCTTCGTTGGTCACAGGCGGCAGGATCACGCGGAAGACCTGCGGCAGGATGATGCGGCTCATCATGTGCCAGCGGCTCATGCCGAGCGCCTGGGCCGATTCCATCTGCCCCTTGGGGATGGCGGAAAGGCCGGAGCGCACGATCTCGGCGACATAGGCGCCGCCATTGACACCGAGCGCGATCACCCCCGCGACGAAGGGGGAGAGCCGCAGTCCCATCTGCGGCAGGCCGAAATAGATGATGAAGATCTGGATCAGCGTCGGCGTGCCGCGAATGAACCAGATGTAGAATTCGCTCACGCGGCGGAGCGCGGCGAAGCGCGAGACCTTGCCGAGCGCGGCCAGCAGCCCGCAGGCCCAGCTCACCACGATGGCGAGCACCGACAGCACCAGCACCAGTCCGCTCGCCGCGGCGAAGCCGGGCACATAGGGGGCGAAGCCTTCCCACCAGCGCGTGATCGTGTCGAGCATCAGGCCCGCCCTCCCAGCAGCGGCGCGGCCGGCGCCGCGTGATACGCGTCCTCGTGCAGCACGCGGCGCAGGAACTGTTTCAGCCGCTCGCTGCTCGGCTGGCGCAGCACGTCGCCGGGCGAGCCGTCTTCGGCGATGACACCCTGGTCGAAGAAGATGACCCGGTTGGAGACCTCGCGGGCGAAGCCGATCTCGTGAGTGACCAGCAGCATGGTCATGCCCTCGCCCGCCAGGCTCGCCATCAGCCCCAGCACTTCGCCGACCAGCTCCGGATCGAGCGCGGAAGTGACTTCGTCGAACAGCATCAACCGCGGCTGCATGGCCAGCGCGCGCACGATGGCGACGCGCTGCTGCTGGCCGCCGGACAGCTTGGAAGGATAGGCATGGCGCTTCTCGGCCAGGCCGATGCGGGCGAGCAGCGCCTCCGCCTTCTCGCGTGCCTCGGCGGGCCGCTCGCCCTTCACCCGGATGGGAGCCTCGACGACATTTTCCAGCACGGTCAGGTGCGGCCAGAGATTGTAGCTCTGGAACACCATGCCGATGCGCGCGCGCAGATCGCGCAGCTGCGCCGGTGTGGGCTGGCGGCGGGCGCCCTCCTCGTAATCGAAGTGGAAGCCCTCGAAGTCCATCGTGCCGCCATTCGGGCGCTCCAGCACGTTCACGCAGCGCAGGAACGTGCTCTTGCCCGAGCCGGAGGCACCGATGACCGATACGACCTCGCCCGCATGCACATCGAGCGACACGCCCTTCAGCACCTCATGGGCGCCGAAACGCTTCCGAAGGTCGCGAATGCGGATGAGCGGCTCGCCGACCATCAGGCGCCCCCGCCGGCCGGCGAAAAGATGTCGATCCGGCAGTCGCGCGGCGTGCGGTCCTCGCCATTGATCGGGGTGATATCCTGCGGGCAGCAGGAAAAGGCCATGACGACGTCGTCCTCGGCCTGCAGCACGAGATAGGAACCGGGTCGGGAGGTGGGCAGCAGCCGATCCAGCGACCCGTCCGCGCGCACCGCGACGCACATGAACAGATTCGCCGGCGCCGGGGTGAAGGGCAGCGTGATGCCGAGCTCGGCCAGCCCCTCATGCAGGTTGTCCGAGCAGGAGCGGTGATAACCCTCGACGCCGAGCTGGCGGTAGATGTCCGCGTTGCAGGCGCATAGCAGCGTGTCGTGCCTGCCGGACGAGGTGTCCTCGACGATCGACACAAGCGGCCGGCGGCGGGTGCTCACCAGCGCCGTCTCCTTCGTCACGTGTACCGTCGAGTGGAAGGAACGGAAATTGTCCATCGAGGTGAACTCGTAGAGGTCCCGTTCGACGAACGCCCAGAAGTCGATCGCCTGCGTGCCATACGGGTTGGTCAGCTTGAGCCGCTGCCCCGCCTTCATGCGCACCGCCTTGCCGGTGCCGGCCGGCAGCACGAAGGAATTCTCGAGTGGGTAATCCATCACGTCCCTCGAAACCCTCTGGTCGGCCCGCGCACCGCCCACGAGAGGCGAGAACGCGCGGCAGTCCGTAGTTGCGAACTAACTGCTTGATATTTTTTGGTATACCCATGGAATGCAAGTGGCATTTTTAATCAACGCCTGCTCATTTCATAGGCGAAACCGCGCGGACGGGCGCGGGAGCGGAATGGAAGGCGCGTCAACCGGCGGGCGTGGCGGGCGGTGTTGCCACGGCCAAAGGTCGGCGCGCGCAGCCTTTTTCCGCCCTCGCTCCAGGGAACGCGTGCGGCGCGAACCGCGCTTGGCACGCATCTGGAAATGGAAGGGGTGATACGTATCGACATGACGGAAGAACGTGCATGAAGACTGCCCAAGCGCTTCCTCCCCGCCTGCTCGACGCTGGCGAGAGCGGCCTCGTGGTCGAGTTCGGCGACACCATCGACGAGCAGGTCAACCGTGAGGTGATCGCGCTGGCCGATGCGCTGGACGCCCTCCAGCTGGACGGGGTGTGCGAGATCGTGCCCACCTATCGCTCGCTGCTCGTGCTGTTCGATCCGCTGGTGCTGAGCCGGGAGGCGCTGCGGGGGCACGTACTGGCGCTGTGGCCGCCACGGGCGGACGGGCGGCCCAGTCACGGCACCCGGCACGGCCCGAGTCACGGCACCGGTCACGGCACCTGGCGCGTGCCGGTGGCCTATGGCGGCGAGCACGGCGTGGATCTCGACCATGTCGCGCGCCTGCATGGCCTCACCACCGGCGAGGTGATCGACCTTCACAGCCGCGCGGAATACCGCGTCTACATGATCGGCTTCGCGCCCGGCTTTGCCTATCTCGGCGGGCTGGACGAGGCGATCCACACCAGCCGGCGCACCGATCCGCGGCTGAAGACACCCCCGCGCAGCATCTCCATCGGCGGGCGGCAGGCGGCCGTCTCGCCGCCGCTGGAGATTCCCAGCGGCTGGCACCTGCTCGGGCAGACGCCGGTGCGTACCTACGACCCCACCCGTGCGGAGCGCCCTTTTCTCTTCGCCGCCGGCGACACGATCCGCTTTACCCCGGTCCCGCAAGCCGAATATGCCGCGCTGTGCCGCGCCGCCGAGGCGGGCGAGATCATTGCCGAATGGGAGCCGGCCTGATGGGCGCCTGTCTCGTCATCGATCGCCCGGGCCTGTTCTCCAGCCTGCAGGATTTCGGCCGGTTCGGCTATCAGCGCTTCGGCATCTCCGCCTCGGGCGCGATGGACAGCCTCTCCATGCAGGCGGCGAACCTGCTGGTGGGCAATGGACGCGGCGAAGCCACGGTCGAGCTCACCATGCTGGGGCTCTCGGCCGTGGTCGAAGGCGGCCCGCTGCGCCTCGCGCTGGCCGGCGCCGACATGGCGCTCGCCATCAATGGCACGGCCGCCGATGGCTGGCGCGCCCATCACCTCGCGCCCGGCGACCGGCTCGAGATCGGCGCCGCGCGCCATGGCATGCGCGCCTATCTCGCCATCGCCGGCGGCTTCGACATCGCGCCGACGCTTGGCAGCCGGTCCACCCATTCGCGCTCGATGATCGGCGGGGTGGACGGGCGAGCCGTGCGGGCGGGGGACCGCCTGCCGGCGCGCGGGGAATCGGCCGGGCCCCTGCTGGCGCTCCCGGCGCCCTATCGCCCGCGTGGGGAGGGCCCGATCCGCGTGGTGCTGGGCCCGCAGGACGACTTCTTCACCCGCGAGGGCATCGCGACCTTCCTGTCCGCCCGCTATCGGGTGAGCGACAAGGTCGATCGCATGGGTGCGCAGATGGAGGGGCCGGCCATCGCCCATGCCGGGGGCTTCAACATCGTCTCCGACGGCATCATGAACGGCTCCATCCAGGTGCCGGGCAATGGCCGCCCGCTCATCCTGCTCGCCGACCGGCAGACCACCGGCGGCTATCCCAAGATCGCCACCGTGATCGGGCCGGATCTCTGGCGGCTCGGGCAGGCGCGGCCCGGCGACGAATTCGCCTTCACCGCCGTCACCGCCGAGGCGGCAGCGCTGGCGGCCGTGGAGCATGAGCGGCGCATCGCGGCCATGGCAGCCCGGATGATCGAATGCGCCCCGGCGGGAGCGGCGCTGTCCAGCGAGAGCCTGCTGGCGCACAACCTCATCGGCGGCGTCTGTTCCGCCCTCGATCCAATGAGCGAACCCTGAACGGAGCACGCCCCATGAAGATGATCGACCTCAACTGCGACATGGGCGAGGGCTTCGGCGTCTATTCGCTCGGCGATGATGCCGCCATGCTGGACATCGTGACCTCGGCCAACATTGCCTGCGGCTTTCATGCCGGCGACCCGCTGGTGATGGCGCAGACACTTTCCCTCGCCAAGGCGCGCGGCGTGGGCTGCGGCGCCCATCCCAGCTTCATGGACCTGTGGGGATTCGGCCGGCGGCCGATCCACGGCCAGAGCCCGGCCGATATCGAGAAGCAGCTCATCTACCAGATCGGCGCCCTGCAGGCGCTGGCCCACGCGCAGGGCCTGCGCCTCGGCCATGTGAAGACCCATGGCTCGCTCGGCAACATGGCCAATGAGGATATCGATCTGGCCCGTGCCGTCGCGCGGGCGATCCGGGCGGTCGATCCCGGCCTGATTTTCGTGGTGATGCCCGGCCTGCCGACCGAGCGCGCCGGCGAGGAGGCGGGATTGCGCGTTGCCCGCGAGATCTATGCCGATCGCGCCTATGCCGGTAACGGCAACCTTGCCTCGCGCAAGCTGCCCGGCGCGGTGCTGCATGACGCGGAGGCGGCGGCCGCGCGGATCCTCGACATTCTCGACAGCGGTTCGGTCGCCTCGCTCGACGGTCCGCGCATTCCGGTGCGGGCGGACACGATCTGCGTGCATGGCGACACCGCCGACGCGGTCGCCATGGCCCGCGCCGTGCGCACGCGCCTCACCGCCGCCGGCTATGGCGTGGAGCCCATGGCGAACTGGCTGTAGCGCTCATCTGCGGCTCACTCGCCCGGGGTGTGCACCAGGCCGGGGGCGATTTCGGCGTGGGCCACATGGTGAACGCGCCCGATGAACGAATAGACCGCCGGCACCACGAACAGCGTCAGCAACGTGCCCAACGTCATGCCGCCAACGATGACCCAGCCGATCTGCGAGCGGCTCTCCGCGCCCGCCCCGCTGGCCATGGCGAGCGGCACCGCGCCGAGCACCATGGCGCCGGTGGTCATCAGGATCGGCCGCAGCCGCAGCGTCGCCGCCTCGATCACCGCCGCCCGCCGGTCCAGCCCGGCCTCCTGCTGCTGGTTGGCGAACTCGACGATGAGAATGCCGTGCTTGGTGATGAGGCCCACCAGCGTGACGAGGCCGATCTGCGAATAGACGTTGAGCGTGCCGCCGGCGAAATAGAGCGCGGCCAGCGCCCCGGTCATGGAGAGCGGCACCGTGAGCATGATGATGACCGGGTCGCGGAAGCTCTCGAACTGGGCGGCGAGCACGAGATAGATGAAGCCCAGCGCCAGGATGAACACCAGAAGCAGGCTCTGGCCGGCCGCGCGATATTCGCGGCTCTGGCCGGAGACGTCGGTCTGCACCGTCTGCGGCAGCACCTCGCGCGCCGTCTGGTCCAGAAAAGCGAGTACCTCGCCCTGCGCGTAGCCGGGGGCGAGGTTGGCGGAGATGGTGGCCGAGCGCAGCTGGTTGAAGCGCTTCAGCTCCTGCGGCGCCACCGTCTCGGCAATGTTCACCAGGTTGGACAATTGCACCATCTGCCCGTTGGCAGCACGCAGATAGATCGTGTCGAGCGTCGCCGGCGAGGCGCGATCGCTGGCGTCGAGCTGCACATAGACGTCATATTGCTCGCCGCCCACTTCGAAACGCGTCACCTGCCGCCCGCCGAGCAGGCTCTCCAGCGTGCGCCCCAGCACGGAGACATCGATGCCGAGATCCGCTGCCTTGGCGCGATCGATGGCGATGGAGATTTCCGGCTTGTTCAGCTTGAGGTCGCTCTCCACGCTGGCGAGGCCGGGGTAATCGGCGATGCGATCGAGGAAGCGGTTCACATAGGTGTCGAGTTCCTCATAGGTGCCCGAGGTCTGCAGCACGAATTCGATCGGCCGCGAATTATTGGAGGCACCGAGCGAGGGTGGATTATTGGCATAGGCGTTCACCCCGGCGATGCGGCGCAGGTCCGGCGCGGTAGCCCGCACGATTTCCTGCTGGCGCCGGTCGCGCTCGTCCCAGTCCTTGAGCCGGCCGATGACGAGAAAACGATGCACCTCGGGCATGCCGTTGATGATGAGCACGCTCTCCATCTCCGGCAGCTTTTCGAGGATGCCTTCCACCTCATTGGTGTAACGGGAGGTGTAGGACAGCGTCGACCCCTCCGGCCCGCTCCCCGTCACCCGTACCACGCCGCGATCCTCGACCGGCGACAGTTCGGACGGCAGCACGCGGATCAGGACCGCGCTCGCCCCCGCCACCACCAGCGCCACCAGCAGCACCAGCACCCGCAGCCGGAGCGCGAGGGTGAGCGCCGCGCGATAGCCGCTTTCCAGCCCGCGCAGGCACCCCTCGACAAAGGCGGAGATGCGCCCGGGCTTCTCCTCGTGCCTGAGCAGGCGCGAGCACATCATCGGTGTCAGCGTCAGCGCGACGAAGCCGGAAATCAGTACCGCGCCGGCCAGCGTGAGCGCGAATTCGAGGAACAGCCGCCCGGTGCGGCCGGGCGCGAAGGCGACGGGGGCATAGACCGCCGCCAGCGTCAGCGTCATCGCCACCACCGCGAAGCCGATCTCGCGCGAGCCCTTCAGCGCGGCGGGGATCGGCTTCATGCCGTGCTCGATATGGCGGAAGATATTCTCCAGCACCACGATGGCATCGTCCACCACGAGACCGATGGCCAGAACCAGCGCGAGCAGCGTCAGCGTGTTCACGCTGAAGCCGAGCACATACATCACGGCGAAGGTGGTGATGAGCGAGATGGGGATGGTGACGATCGGGATGATCGAGGCGCGGAAGGAGCGCAGAAACACCACGATCACCAGCACCACCAGCACCACCGCCTCGAAGATGGTGTGGAACACCGAGCGGATCGAGCGGTCGATGAACACCGCATTGTCGTTGCCGATCGAGGCGCTCATGCCCTCCGGCAGGCTCTCGTTCACCGCCGGCAGCACCCCGCGCACGCCGGACGAGACGTCGAGCGGATTGGCCACCGCCTGCTTGACGATGCCGACAATGATCGCCTGCCCGCCATTGAAGCGCGAGGAGCGGCGTTCGTCGGCGGCGCCCAGCTCGACCTTGGCGACATCGGCCAGCCGCACCTGCGCGGTACCGGCGCGCTTGACGATGATGTCGTTGAACTGCTCGACACTCGCCAGCGCGGTGCGCGAGAGAACCGTGAACTCGCGGTTCACGCTCTCGATGCGCCCGGCGGGAATCTCGACATTCTGCGCCCTGAGCGCGGTCTCGATATCCTGCACGGTCAGTTCATAGGCGGCGAGCCGCTCGCGGTCGATCCACACGCGCATGGCGTAGCGGCGCTCGCCATAGATCTGCACGTCGGCGACGCCGGTCAGGTTCTTGAAACGGTCGACCACGTAGCGGTCGATATAGTCGGTCAGCTCCAGCCCGTTCATGCGGTCCGAGCGGAACACCACGAACACGACGGGCTGCGCATCCGCCTCGACCTTGGAAATCACCGGCTCGTCGATCTCGTCCGGCAGGCGCTGGCGCACCCGGCTGACGCGGTCGCGCACGTCGCTCGCCGCGACATCGGCATTGACCTCCGGGCGGAACCGAACCGTGATGCGGCTGGATTCCGAGCGGCTGGTGGATTCCAGCACGTCGATGCCCTCGATGCCGGCGATCGAGCCTTCCAGCACCTGCGTCACCTGGCTCTCGACAATGGTGGCCGAGGCGCCGGGATAGCGCGTCACCACGGAGACCACGGGCTCGTCGATATTGGGGTATTCACGCACCGTGAGGCGACTATAGGCGACGATGCCCACCAGCACCATGAGCAGGCTGAGCACGGTGGCGAAGACCGGGCGGCGGATGCAGATCTCGGGCAGGCCCATGGTTGCGCCTCAGCTCTGCGGGTCCGGCGGGGTGCTCACAATCTCGACGGCGGCCTTGTTGCGCAGCCGCCCCTGCCCGGCAATGACCACGCTGGCGCCTGCCGCGATGCCGCTCAAAACCTCCACCTCGCCGGCCAGCCGCTGGCCGAGCGTCACCTTCGTCTCGACCGCGCGGCCCTCCTCGACCGCCCAGACGAAACGCTCCTGGCCGCGCGGCACCACGGCGCCCTCCGGCACGAACACCGCGGAACGGCTCTCGCTGCCCTTGAGCAGCACGCGCACGAACAGGCCGGGCCGCAGCACGCCGCCCGGGTTGGGCAGGCGGGCACGCACGCTGAGCGAGCGGCCGTTCACGTCGATCAGCGGATCGATCGCATAGACCATGCCGGTGAAGGTCTGGCCCGGCATGGCATCGGCGAGGATCTCCACCTCCTGCCCCACCGCGACATTGCGCAGGTAGATCTCGGGAACCTTGAAGTCGACCTTGAGCAGGTCGATCTTCTCCAGGTTCACCAGTTCCGTGCCGACGGCGATATAGGCGCCCACCGACACCGTGCGCAGGCCCACGACCCCGTCGAACGGGGCGGTGATGGTGTGCTTGGCCACCTGCACGCGCTGCGAGTCCAGCACCGCATTGGAGCGGTTCAGCTCCGCGAGCGCCTCATCCAGCGCCCGCGTCGTGCCGGCACCGGACTGCGAGAGGCGCGAGGCCCGGTCATGATTGGCCTTGGCCAGTTCGAGGCGCGCCTCGGTCTCGTCCAGCGAGGCTTTCACCAGCGCGGCGTCGAGTTGCACCAGCACATCGCCGGCCTTGACGTGCTCGCCCTCGCGGAAGGAAATCTCCTGGACACGGCCGGTGACCTCCGAGGCCACCTTCACCGATTCATCCGATTGCAGCGTGCCGATGGAGCGAATGTCGGCCGTGACCTGCGAGGCGCGCGCCTGTGCCACCTCGACAGCGATCCGCGCCGCGCCGGCGCGCGGCTCCGGCGCCGCACGCGCCTCGCCCTTCAGCGCGGCGAACTTCTGATCCAATCCGAATTCCGTGACGAAGTCCCGATCAAACCAGCCCTTTTGCTGGGCGAAAGCGCCCACGCCCGCCAGAACGGCCACACACAGCACAAAGCCAATTCCGCGTCGCATAAAGGTCCTCGCAAGCCGCGCCCGAGATCTGGAAGCCCAAGCTTTGACACAGCAGATGCTACGGGAGGTGCCAACTTAAATCTCTGTCACATTCCCGGGTGGCCGATCACAGTTCGGTAAGATACTCCATCAATAGAATATTCTCATCCGACGGCCGTCAGTGACGACCATCAGGGTTAACGATACGTGTCGAGGAGGAGTTCCGCGACGGCTCAGCCGTTCTTCACCATCACATGGCGCACGACGGTGTAATCCTCCAGCGCATAGGCCGAAAGGTCCTTGCCGTAGCCCGATTGCTTCAGCCCGCCATGGGGCATCTCGCTCACCAGCATGAAGTGGCAGTTCACCCAGGTGCAGCCATATTGCAGCCGCGCCGCCGTCGCCATGCCCTTGCCCACGTCGGACGTCCACACCGAGGAGGCGAGGCCGTAATCGCTGTCATTGGCCCAGCCGATCGCCTCGTCCACATCGTCGAACCGCGTGACGGAGACGACCGGGCCGAACACCTCGCGGCGCACGATCTCGTCGCTGTGCCGCGCGCCGGCGACCACGGTCGGCTCGTAGAAGAAGCCCTTGCCGGAGGCCGCGCTGCCCGCGAGCCGGCCGCCGGTGGCGATCTCGATATGGCTCACCTCGGCGGCACGCTCCACGAAGGAGGCGACGCGGGCGCGCTGGCGGGCGGAAATCAGCGGGCCGATATCGTTCTGTGTGTCGTCCGCCCGGCCAAACCGGAGCCCGGACACCGCCGAGGCGAGATCGGAAACCAGTTTCTCGTAGATCCGGCGGCCCGCATAGATGCGGCAGGCGGCGGTGCAGTCCTGCCCGGCATTGTAATAGCCGAAGGCTTTCACCCCCTCGACCACCTGCGCGATGTCGGCATCGTCGAACACGATGACCGGCGCCTTGCCGCCGAGTTCCAGATGCGTGCGCTTGACCGTCTTGGCGGCGGCGGCGAGCACCTTCTTGCCGGTGGCGATGTCGCCGGTGAGCGAGACCATCGCCACCTTGGGATGGTGGATCAGCGCGTTGCCGACGCTTTCGCCGCGCCCGACCACGACGTTCACCACGCCTTCGGGAAACAGGTCGGCGATGATCCGCGCCAGCTTCAGCAGGGTGAGCGGCGTCTGCTCCGAGGGCTTGATCACCACCGTGTTGCCGCCCGCCAGCGCCGGCGCCAGCTTCCACGCCGCCATCATCAGCGGGTAGTTCCACGGCGCGATGGAGGCGACGACGCCGATCGGATCGCGGCGGATCATCGAGGTGTGGCCGGCCAGATATTCGCCCGCCACCATGCCGTGCTGGGTGCGCACCGCGCCGGCGAAGAAGCGGAAGCAATCCACCACGCCGGGCAATTCGTCGTTCAGCACGGCGTGGCGCGGCTTGCCGCAATTGAGCGCCTCCAGCGTGGCGAAGGATTCCGCCTCGCTCTCGATACGGTCGGCCAGCTTCAGCAGCAGCGCGGAGCGCTCCGCCGGTGTGGTGCGCGACCAGCCCCGGAACGCCGCGTCGGCCGCATTCACCGCCGCGTCGATCTGGTCGGCGGAGGCTTCGGGCAGTTCGATCAGCGTCTCCTCGGTCTTCGGGTTGAGCACGGTCTCCGGCGTCTCGGTGCCGGCGACGAACCGCGCGCCGATAAGCATCTGCGTGTCGGAAAGAGGGGTCATGGAGAGGGCTCCTATTTGCCTGAGCCGGCCACCGCCTCGCCCGCGCGCGTGAGGTAATAGGCCGCGAGGATGGGCAGGAAGGTGACGGCGATCACAAGGACGGCGACGACATTCGTCACCGGGCGTTGGCGCGGGCGGATGAGCTCGGACAGCATCCAGATCGGCAGGGTGGACTGCTGGCCGGCGGTGAAGGTGGTGACGATGACTTCGTCGAAGCTCAGCGCGAAGGCCAGCATGCCGCCCGCCAGCAGCGCGGTGCCGATATTGGGCAGCACGACCAGCCGGAAGGTCTGGAAGGCATCGGCCCCGAGGTCCATCGACGCCTCGATCAGCGAGGGCGAGAGCCGGCGCAGCCGGGCCACGGCATTGTTGTAGACCACGACGATGCAGAAGGTGGCGTGGCCGAGCACAATGGTCCAGAACGAGAAGGGGATTTCCATCAGCCCGAACGCCTGGCGCAGCGCGATGCCGGTGACGACGCCGGGCAGCGCGATGGGCAGCACCAACAAGAGCGAGACCGGCTCGCGCCCGAAGAAGCGCGCCCGCGCCAGCGCACCGGCCGCCAGCGTGCCGAGCACCAGTGCCAGCGCCGTGGCGATCAGCGCGACCTTGAGCGACAGCCCGACCGCCGCCCAGATATCCGCCCGCCCCCACGCGACGGCGAACCACCTCAAGGTCAGGCCGGGCGGGGGAAAGGCGTAGCTCTTTTCTTCCGTGGTGAAGCAGTAGAGCAGGATGAACAAGAGCGGCACATGCAGGAAGGCGAGCCCGCCAAGCGCGGCGATCTTCAGGGCGAGAGGGGCGCGGGTCATCGCTGAGGCCTCGCCGCATCTTCACCTCTCCCCGTCGGGGAGAGGTCGGCGCCGCAGGCGCCGGGTGAGGGGCGACGCGCTACGACGATGGAGCGCGCGGGGGGGGGGCCCCCCCCCCCCCCCCCCCCCCCCGGGGGGGGGGGGGGGGGGGGGGGGGGGGGGGGGGGGCCCGGGGGGGGCACACCCCCCCCCCCACCGCGCGCGCGAAAAAAAA
>NZ_JAUSVR010000022.1 GCF_030814815.1 Ancylobacter amanitiformis
CAGAGCCCCGCGCCGGGCCCCCGCCACAAGACCCGCCTCCGGACGGCGAACGCCGAGCACGATATCCGCCCCCGCCACCGCGGCCGCGTTATCGGCGACTACAACCGCCCCCGCCCCCTCATACTCCCCGTCGCCAATCCCCGACGCAACCCCAGCCCCCGACGCGACAACAACCTCCGCGCCAAGACCCACATAACGCTTAACCGTGTCCGCAGACGCAGACACCCGTGGCTCGACGGCAGCCGTCTCCCGCAACACGGACAGACGCATAAGCTTCCTCCCATCAAAGGCCGTTAGCCGGCTGTTCTTCAATTTCGCGGCTCATCGGCCCGCCCGGAAGGCGCCCGCATGCGCGCTCCCGCCACAGATCCATGCCATCCGCGCGTCGCCGACGCCGACCGTCCAGACCCGAGTACAGAGAGCTTCCGCAGTCTGGATCTATTGGTATACAGAATTCCGAATGCCAGCAAGTTGATTCCGCGGCCGGAAGCTATATGAAACAGCCACCGGATGGCGCTCACGTCGTCGCCGGCTGTCAACATGCAGCCATGCGCGTGGGCTAAGCTCGCCGCGCAAGAGTTGCACAAGATAACAACATATTCGAGACCTCGCTCCGCGTTGACGTGAATACGCTGCGCCGCCAGATCCTGACGCTGCGGTGCAGTATATCTCGCATGAGACAGAAACGGGGTTTTCGGTTCATATGAGAACACGCTGACCGGTGCGCCGGCGCGCGTCATCACGGAGGAAACCATGGTTAGCAGGCGGGAACGCGCGACGAAGATCGTGGCGACTCTCGGTCCGGCATCTTCGAGCCCGGACAAGATCAAGGCCCTGTACGAGGCCGGTGTCGACGTGTTCCGGCTCAATTTCAGCCACGGAACGCAGGAAAACCATGGCCGCGTGCTCGGCATCGTGCGGGCGCTGGAGAGCGAGGTCGGCCGGCCGATCGGCGTTCTCGCCGACCTGCAGGGCCCGAAGCTGCGCCTCGGCAAGTTTGTCGACGGCTTCATCAACCTGACCGCCGGCACCACCATCCGCTTCGACGCCGACCCGGCCCCGGGCAACGAGCGGCGCGTGTCGATCCCGCACCCGGAAATTCTCGAGGCGCTGCACGAGGGCTCCACCGTGCTGCTCGACGACGGCAAGGTGCGCGTGCGCGTGGTCAAGACCGGCCCCGGCTATATCGACGCCGAGGTGGTGGCCGGCAACCGGCTCTCCAACAACAAGGGCTTCAACGTCCCCGACGTGCTGCTGCCGGTCTCGGCGCTGACCGACAAGGACCGTTCCGACCTGTTCTTCGCGCTCGACCTCGGCGTCGAGTGGATCGCGCTCTCCTTCGTGCAGCGCCCCGAGGATGTGCTGGAGGCCAAGGAGCTCATCCAGGGCCGCGCGCAGATCAACCTGAAGCTGGAAAAGCCCAAGGCGGTGGAGCATCTCACCCGCCTCACCGAGCTGTCGGACAGCATCATGGTGGCGCGCGGCGATCTCGGCGTCGAACTCTCCCTGCCCGAGATCCCGGCCCTGCAGAAGCGGGTGATCCGCGAATCCCGCCGTCTCGGCAAGCCGGTCATCGTCGCCACGCAGATGCTGGAATCGATGATCAGCGCGCCCGTGCCGACCCGCGCCGAAGTCTCCGACGTCGCCACCGCCGTCTATGACGGCGCCGACGCGGTGATGCTCTCCGCCGAGAGCGCCGCCGGCCAGTACCCGGTCGAGGCGGTGGCGATGATGGACCAGATCATCAAGCAGGTGGAGCGCGATCCGGGCTACCGCGCCATCATGGAATCGCAGCGCCCCTCGGGCGGCCATTCGGTGGCGGATGCGGTGACGCAGGCGGCCTATCAGGCGGCGCTTTCGGTTGATGCCGCCGCCATCGTCACCTACACGCTGTCGGGCACCACCACGCTGCACGCCGCGCGCGAGCGTCCGCGCATCCCGATCATCGGCATTGCCAGCCAGCTCACCACCGCCCGGCGGCTGGTCCTGTCCTATGGCGTGCATGTGGTGCATGCGCCGGAGGAAATCCACACGTTCGGCGAGATGGCGACCAAGGCGACCCACACCACGGTCGAGCACGGTTTTGCCAAGAAGGGCGACCTCATCGCCATCACCGCGGGCGTGCCCTTCGCGACGCCGGGCACCACCAATGTCATGCGGCTCGTGACCATCGACAAGGCGATGCTGTCGCGCAAGCCGCCGGGCGCCAGCAAGGCCGATGCGCCGACCCCGCGCGCCGCCGCCAGCAAGGCCCGCAGCGGCGGGGCGGTGCGCTCCAAGCCGGTGAAGACCACGGCGGAATGAGCGCTCTGCCGCTTGAAACGGAAAGGCCCTCCCCACGGGAGGGCTTTTTCATGTGCGGGGCTGGCGCTCCGGCAGGTTCGCCGCGCCAGCCCCGAGCGGGCGCTGCATCAGCACCGAATCCACCCATCGCCCGAACTTGAAGCCGACATCGCGCAGCAGGCCCGCCTCCGTGAAGCCGTGGCGGCGGTGCAGCGCGATCGAGCCGGCATTGCCGCTATTGCCGATCACCGCGATCATCTGCCGCCAGGGGCCGGCCTCGCAGCGGGCGATGAGGCCGCCCAGCAGCCCACTGCCAATGCCCTGCCCGCCGCGCCCCGGTGCGACATAGACCGAATCCTCCAGCGTGAAGCGATAGGCGGGCCGAGGCCGGTAGGCGGTGGCATAGGCATAGCCGACCACCTCCCCGTCGATCGCCGCCACGAGATAGGGCAGCCCGGCCGCCAGCACCGCCGCGCGCCGCGCCTCCATTTCGTCGGCGGCAGGCGGCACTTCCTCGAAGGAGGCGAGGCCCGTCAGCACATGGTGGGCGTAGATCGCCGCCACGGCCGCCATATCCGCCGCGCACGCATCGCGCAGATGGAGGCGGGGGGCGGCGGCATGGTCGGCGGGGACAGTCATGGGAAGGACAGTCATGGGCGGGGGGACCGTGTTGGGAGGGCATGCGGCGCCGTATGCCGGCTCGACCTGTCGCGCGCGGCCGCAGCGTGTCGCGCGGCGGACCTCTCGACGCGCGGCGCCTACTGCGCCACCGGGGTGGCCTCCGCGCCGCGATAGGGGTCGGCCAGCGCCGCGTCGGGCTGGCTGACCGGCACCTTGCCCGAGGTCAGCGAGGCCAGCTTTTCCGGGCCTCCCCGACGCAGCACGTCGCGGAACATCGGGTGCATGCCGCCGTCCACATAGGGACCGGCCAGTTCGGGATTGACGGAAGCGATGGCGGCGGCTTCTGCGAAATCGGCGACCTCGCGCTGCTGGACGCGCTGGACGATCTCCACGCTGGTGGGTTCCACCGCCGGCTCGGCCGGGCATGGCCCCAGCGGATCGAGCCCCGGCTCGGCCGGGCTGCCGGCGGGGGTGAAGCGATAGCGCCCGCCGCAGGCCGACACGACGGGCGGCTGGCGGGTGAGATTGAAGTAATCCACCCCCTCCTTGAGGTTGCGCCAGAACGCCACATTGGGGTCGTTGCGGTGCGCGGCGAAATTGGCCGGCGTCATGCGGAAGGGCAGCGCCTGCACCGGGAAGCTCTGCTGGCCACCCTTCAACGCCTCGCGCCCCAGCGCGTAAATCTCGGCGACGCCGTTATTGGTCATGGCGTAGCAGCCGGCCGAGGTGCAGGCGCCGTGCACCATCAGCGCGCTGCCGGTGTAGCCGAGCGCGCTTTCCAGCTGGTTGGGATAGCCGAGATTGAAGGAGAGGTAGAATTGCGAGCGCGGGTTCAGCTGCGCGGGGGTGATCGTGTAGAAGCCTTCCGGCGCCTGCCGGTCGCCCTCCCGCGTCTTCGGCCCGAGCTTTCCCGACCAGCGGCACATCGGATAGGTCTTCAGGAGCGCATAGGTGCCGCGACTGGTGCGCTTCCACACCTCCAGCTCGCTCTCCTGCTTGTAGATGCGGATCAGGATCGGATCGGCCGGTGTCATGCCCCTGGCGGTCATCTCCGACACGATCTTGTCGTTGAGCGGCACCGAGCCGCGATCGTCGCCGCGATCGCCCACGCAGCCCGCCAGACCGGCGGACAGCACAAGGGCGGCAAGCAGACCCCATCTGGCCAGCAGCTTCACTACCAATGCCGCGCTCCCGACAGATCGTCACAAGACCGGGCGAGGACCCGGACACGCCACCGGCCCGCTCCCCGGACCGGCACCGCGCGTGATGATGCCCCTGAATTTATGAAGAAAGTGACGCCATCACGGCGAGCCGCGCCGAATCGCCGGTCCTGCGACCAAGGGCGGCATCATGCCGGGACGCTCGATCACGCGACCGTGAACACGTCTAGCGCGCCACCAGGCGCTGCAGCTTGCCGAGCTGGATGTCCGGCGGCTCGTGCATGTCGAGCGTCGAGACGAAGCGGCCGTCGCCACCCATGAGATAGACCAGGGCGGTGTGATCCATCGTGTAGCTGTCGCCGGTCGGGACCTTGCGGGCATAGGCGCGGAAATTGCCGAGCATCCCCGCCACCGCATCCGGCGGGCCGGTCAGCGCGGTGATGCGCGGGTCGAAGGACGAGAGGTAGAGCTTGAGCTGCCCGACCGTGTCGCGCGCGGGATCGACCGTGACGAACAGCACGCGCAGACGGTCGGCGTCGGGACCGAGCGCCGCCATCATCTGGGTAAGCCCGTAAAGCGTGGTGGGGCAGACATCCGGGCAATGGGTGAAGCCGAAGAACACCGCATAAGGCCGGCCCGCGAGATCCCGCTCGCTCACCGCACGCCCGTCCTGATCGGTCAGCGCGAAGGGCCCACCCAGTTCGGCGACATCGCCCACCGGCTGCATGGCCGCCGGCGGACGCGGCCGGTCGCGCTCGACCAGCAGCGCGGCGAAAGCGGCGCCGGCAACCAGAACCAGCCCCCACAGGATCCAACGCAGCCGTTTCACACTCTTCCTCCCGCGCCGATCATGGCGCCCGACGCGGCGTCATCCGCGCCGGTGGGGACGTGCCCCAGGGAAAACCAGCCGTCAATTCACGAAGGCTCGGGTGTCCGCCACCCCCAGGGCCCGCGGCAGGCACGCGCGAGGCCATTGCTGCCACCCGCGCAGGGGTATTAGCTTCTTCCCCCGCTAGCCCGGCTCTCATCCCTGCCCCGCCCGCTGCCCCGCCCTCACCGGAACACCCGCGCCATGCCCGCTCCCGCCGCCCTGCCCCCTCATGCGCGCGTCACCTCGCTGGACGGGCTGCGCGGCGTTGCCGCCTGCGCGGTGGTGGCGTTCCACTTCTTCTATGCCTTCGCGCCCGCGCCCTTCCTCTATGCCGAGCGCCCGCCTTTCGGCCTGTTCCGCACGCCGCTCGCCTTTTTCTGGAACGGCGATTTCGCGGTGGCGGTGTTCTTCGTGCTGTCCGGCTTCGTGCTGGCGGCCTCGGCCCCGCGCAGCCTCGCCGAGGCCCCGGTCATGATTGGCCTGCGCTACCTGCGGCTCGGCGTGCCGGCGCTGATCTCGTCCATGCTCGCCTGGGCCTGGCTCACCGGCTTTCCCGATGCGGCAAGCGGGGCACAGGCGATCAGCGGCAGCCGCTGGTTCCGCTGGACCTACCAGCCGCCGATCCCTCCGTTGTCGCAGGCGATGTGGGAGGGCGGCATCGGCGTCTTCGTCAACGGCACCACGCGCTTCAACAACCCGCTCTGGACCATGCAGGCCGAATTCTTCGGCTCGCTGCTGATCTACGGCTCCTACGCGCTGCTTCGGGGCCGGGTGCGGCCCTGGGCGATGGCGGCCGGGCTTGCCGGCTTCGGCATGGCCGAACTCTATTTTCTCATGGCCTTCTGCGGCGGCGCGCTGATCTACGAGTTGCGCGGGCAACTGGGCGAGCGGCGCCGCGCCGGCGCCCTGCTCGCCGTGGCCGGCCTCGTGCTCGGCGCCACTTTTCCCGCTCCCGCGGCCGGGCCCGACCTTGCCGCGCAGATCCTCGCCCGGCTTGGCGCGGACGGCGTCCGCGAGATCGGCGCCATGTTCCTCGTCGCCGCGGTGCTGATGACGCCGCCGCTGCGCGCCCTGTTCGAGAGCGCGCCGCTGCAGAAGATCGGCGAACTGTCCTTCCCGATCTATCTCGTGCACGTGCCGCTGATCGTGGCGCCGGCCTCGGCGATCTTCGTGGCGCTGAGCCCGCTGTCGCCGCTCGGCCTTGCCGCGCTGTTCGCCGGCACCTGCGCGGCGGCGCTGGCGCTGGCGGTCGTCTTCCTCATGGCGGTGGAGCGGCCGGTGCTGGCCGGGCTGAAGGCGCTGCGCCGGCGGGCGCGCAGCCGTCTCGCCGCATCGTGAGAGGTTACTGGCCCGGCACCGGATAGGCGGAAGCGCCCGGCACCAGCCGGATGGGGTCGCCCACCGCGCCACCGGTCGCGACCGGCGCGTAATTGGTGGTGCCCGGCAGTACCGGCGGCCGGCTGAAGGGCGAGGCCTCGCTCTCCGACTGCACCGCGCGCGAGGGCGCCGGAGTAACCACAGCGCCGGGCTGCACCACGCCGGGTGTCACCGTGGCGCGCGAACTCGGGGCCATCTGGCCCGATGCCGCCGGGCCCGGCACCTGCGGATAGCCATCCGCCGGGTCGACGAGATTGCCCTGGGGATAACCCATGGGCTCCCCCCCCGAATAAACCGGTTCCGCCGGCGGAACGGAACTGCCGTAGCGGCGGGCCGGCCGGGCGCGGGCGGGCGCGGCCTGCGAGCGGTCGGGGCCGAGCCAGCCATCGAGCACCGTGCCATCGCCCGTCAGGCCAGAGGGATAGGCCAGCGGACCGCCGACCTGCCCCAGGCCCTCGGGCTCCCCGACCGGCCGGCCATAGGGCTGCCAGGACTGCGGCAGGAAATAACCATTGATCGAGAAGCGATACATGAGCCGCAGCAGGTCCTGCTCGCTGGCGCCGATCTGGCACATGCGCAGGCGCAGCGCGAGCACCGCGCCCGAGCGTATGAACGCGTACATGGGCGTCTGCGAATTGATGCGCTGCCAGCCATAGATGCACAACTCGCCGTTGCCGGCATTGCCGATGGCGTAGTTGAACGGCCCGTAGCGGTTCTGCACGAAGTAGTTCGAGACATGCATGGCGACGCCGGGCATGCGCTCAAGCATCTCCTCATCAAGCACTTCGTCGTTGAGCCAGTCGTCCCTGCGCAGGTTTTCCGAACCGGTACGCCCCTTCACCGGGCCGAAGAACACCGCATAGATGGCGTTCTGCCCGACGGTGCGGGAATGGGTCTCGAAGACGATCTCCTGCTGCACCGCGTTGAGATAATCGGTCTCCAGCACGGCGAGCACGCGCGGCGCGGCGCCCGGCTCCGGCAGCACGAGCGCCTCCGTGACCGGCACCTGCACCGTGGCCGTCGCGACCTGCGGACTGCCTCGCCACGCCATGGGCGCACAACCCGCCGCCAGTAATCCGACGGAGACGGCAAGACACCCGAGCAGAGGTATTCGCGTGTTCCGCCTAGTCATGAGCCCTTCAAGCGCCGGTGCCGTGGCCGAGCCGACGACCTCCCCGCCTTCAATTCAAGAAAACGTCGCGTGAATCGCAGCGAATCACTTACGCGACCGGACCTTAGCCTGACGCTAACCACGGTGGAATCGATCAATGTGCGACGCACGCACGGGAGGGATAGATTTCCTCAACCTCTAAGGGTTAAGACACCTCAGGAACCATGTCAGAGCGCGGCCAGTGCCCGCAACCGAGGCGGAGAAAGTATGCGCAAGGCATGGGTTGCCGGCTTGTGGGCGATCGCCTCCTTGATCGTGGTCTTCCTCATCACGCTGCCGATCAGCCTTCAGGCGCATCTCATAGCGGGCTGCATCGTCGTGCTGGCGATGATCGCGCTGAAGACGTTCGGCCCGCCGGTGGGCATTTTCCGCATGATCGCGCTGGCGCTCGGCACCGCCATCGTGCTGCGCTATGTCTACTGGCGCACCACCAGCACCCTGCCCCCGATCTCCGAACTGGGCAATTTCACCATCGGCTTCATGCTGTATATCGGCGAGATGTACAGCGTGTTCATGCTGTTCCTCAGCCTGTTCGTGGTGTCCTCGCCGATGCCCGAGCGCAAGGCGCCGCCGATTCCGGAAGGCGAGGTTCCCAAGGTCGACATCTTCGTGCCCTCCTATAACGAGGATCCGGATCTGCTGGCCTCCACCCTGTCGGCGGCGCTGAGCATCGACTATCCCGTCGACCGCTTCACCGTGTGGCTGCTGGATGACGGCGGCACCGACCAGAAATGCGAGCAGGATGACAGCGTCAAGGCGCTGGAAGCCCAGCAACGCCGGGTCGAATTGCAGCGCATCTGCGACGGGCTGGGCTGCCGCTACCTCACGCGCGCGCGCAACGAGCACGCCAAGGCGGGCAATCTCAATAACGGCCTGAAACATTCGGATGGCGACCTGGTCGCGGTATTCGACGCCGACCACGCCCCGACGCGCGATTTCCTCAAGCAGACGGTCGGCTATTTCCTGGAGCAGGAGAACCTGTTCCTGGTGCAGACGCCGCATTTCTTCATCAATCCGGACCCGCTGGAGCGAAACCTCAACACGTTCGATTTCATGCCGTCCGAGAACGAGATGTTCTACGGCATCATCCAGCGTGGCCTCGACAAGTGGGACTCCGCCTTCTTCTGCGGCTCGGCGGCGCTGGTGAACCGCAAGGCGCTGGCCGAGACCAACGGCTTCCAGGGCATCACCATCACGGAGGACGCGGAGACCGCGCTCGAACTGCATTCGCGCGGCTGGCACTCGATCTATGTCGACCGGCCGCTCGTGGCGGGCCTGCAGCCGGAAACCTTTGCCAGCTTCATCGGCCAGCGTTCGCGCTGGGCGCAGGGCATGATGCAGATCCTGCGCTTCCACGTACCCCCGCTCAAGCGCGGCCTCACCCTGCAGCAGCGTCTATGCTACATGTCGAGCACGCTGTTCTGGCTGTTCCCCTATCCGCGGCTGATGTTCCTCATCTCGCCGCTGTTCTACCTGTTCTTCTCGCTGGAAATTTTCAACGCCTCCGGCGCCGAGTTCTTCGCCTATACCACCACCTACATGCTGGTGAACCTGCTGATGCAGAACTACCTCTATGGCCGCTACCGCTGGCCGTGGATTTCCGAACTCTACGAATATATCCAGGCGATCTACCTGTTGCCGGCGCTCATTTCCGTGCTGATCAACCCGAAGAAGCCGACCTTCAACGTGACGGCGAAGGGCGAGACGCTGGACGAAGGGCATGTGTCGGAAATCGGCCGGCCGTTCTTCATCATCTTCGCCGTGCTGATCGTCGCCCTGCTGGTAACAATCTGGCGGCTGCTCACCGAGCCGTTCAATGCCGACGTCATCATCGTGGTCGGCGCGTGGAACCTGCTCAACATTCTCATTGCCGGCTGCGCGCTCGGCGTGGTGTCCGAGCGGCGCAACCGCCGGCGCGCCCACCGCGTCGACCTGATGCGCCGTTGCGATCTCATCATCAACGATGTGTCCTATCCCGCCACCATCGATGACGGCTCGCTCGGTGGGGCGCGGGTGCGGCCCAATGCCAACGTGACCATGCCGGAACTGGACCGCGGCCAGCCGGCACTGCTGCGCTTCAAGCCGCTCGCCGCCAACATCCCGATCGACACGCTGCCCTTCACCATCCGCAACGCCGACCGCGACGCCGACGGCCTGCTGATCGGCGGCGAATTCGCGCCCGACCAGCCGTTGCACTACCGGCTGATTTCCGACCTCATCTTCGCCAATTCCGACCAGTGGAAGAAATTCCAGGAATCGCGCCGCAAGAATCCGGGCGTTCTGCGCGGCACGGTCTTTTTCATTCGCGTGTCGCTCTTCCAGACCGGACGCGGCCTGTCCTATCTGGTGCAGTTGCACAAGCTGTGGCGCGAGCGCCACCGGCGGGCGCTTCTCGAACCGGCCAAACGCGGATGAAGACGTTGCGCGCCATCTCCTCGCTCGCCGCGATCGGCCTGCTCGCCGCCCTCGCCGGCGCCGCCTCCGCCCAGCAGGGCGGCTCGGCCGGCCAGGGCACCGGCTTTTCCATGACGCCGCCCCTGCCCGGCTATGGCGGCAAGGCGCCGGCCGCGCCGCCCACCTCGGTGCCGATGACACTGCCGCAGCCCTCCACGGGCGCTGGCGGGGGCGGCGGCCCTGCCGTGCCCGGTGGCCAGGCGCCGGGATCGGCGGCCGGCCCGGCCTTTCCCCCGCCGGCCTCCGCCCCGCCAGCCTCCGCCCGCAGCGGCGAGAGCCTGCCCGCCACCGGCCTTGGCGTGCCCGGCGAGGCCGGTGCCCCGGCGCCGAGCGCCGCGCCGTTCCAGATGGTGCCCGGCCAGCCCGCCCCGCGCGTCGCGCCCACCCCCGCCGCGAGCGCGCCGGCACTGCCGCAGCGGCCCGATCGCTTCATCGTGCCCCAGCCCCGCATGATCTTCGCCGGCGAAGTCGCCTCGCGCGCCTGGGTCGTCAATGTGACGGAGGAAGAGGCGGCGCGGCAGGTGACGTTCCTGCTGAGCTATCTCAACGCCGTGGTGGTGATGCCGGAGACCTCGCGCATCCGCGTCGCGCTCAATGGCCAGACCCTCATCGAGACGCCCATCGCCTCCTCGCAGACCCCCGCGCATATCGCCGTGCCGATCCAGCGTGGCACGCTGCGGGCCGGCGCCAACATGATCCGCATCGACGTGGTGCAGCGCCACCGCACCGACTGCGCCGTGAGCGCCACCTACGAATTGTGGACCGAGCTCAACAATGCCGGCACCGGGCTCGCCTTCGCCGGTGGCCGACCGCCCCTCACCGGCGGGCTCGACGATTTGCCGTCGGTCGGCTTCGACGACAAGGGCGTCACCACGATCCGCGTCCTTACCCCCGGGCCCATCGAGGGCGGCGGCACGGCGCGGGTGCTGCGCGTCGTGCAGGGCCTGTCGGTGCGCGGGCAATATCCCAATCCGGCGGTAGTGGCGGCCGAGGGCGCGCAGGGCCCCACCCCGCCGGGCGCGCTCACGGTCGTCATCGGCACAGCCTCCGAACTGCCCCGCCTCATGGCAACGGTGCCGCCCGACGCGCGCCAGCGGCCTGTCACCACCTTCCTGGAAGATGACCGCCTGGGTGCCCCGGTGCTGGTCATTTCCGGCCCGACGCCGGCCGATGTCGACCGGGCGATCGACCGGCTGAACAGCATCAACATTCCCCAGACCGATGCCCTCAGCACCCAGACGCGCTTCGCGCCCAACACGCCGCTCTTCAACGGCGAGCGCAGCCTGCGCCTCTCCGAGCTGGGCGTCAGCACGCAGGAATTCTCCGGCCGCCGCTTCCGTTCCGAGTTCCAGATCGCGCTGCCGCCGGACTTCTATGCCGAGGCCTATGGCAATGCCACGCTGTTCCTCGATGCGGCCTTCACCGCCGCGGTGCGGCCCGGCAGCCATGTCGACGTCTATGTGAACCAGCAGATCGCCTCCACCCTGCCGATCACCACGCGCGGGGGCGGGCTGTTCCAGCACGACCCGATATTCATCCCGCTGCGCAATTTCCGGCCCGGCATCAATCGGCTGTGGCTGGAAGTGGTGCTGGACACCGAGGCGGATGCGCGCTGCCTGCCCGGCGCCACGCTGCCGGCCGACAACCGCTTCGTCCTGTTTGATTCATCGGAATTCGCCATGGCGAATTTCGCCCGTATCGGACGCATGCCCGACCTCGCCGCTTTCAGCGCCACCGCCTTCCCCTATAATCTCGATGGCAGCCCGATCGCGGTCGTGCTGGCCCGGCAGGATTCCTCCACCCTGTCGGCGGCCTCGACGCTGATGAGTCGGCTGGCGCTTTCCAATGGCGCGCCGCTGCCGATCGACGCTTCCCCGGCCTCGGTCACGCTCGGCGAGCGCAACGCCATCTTCGTGGGCGGCATCGACCACATTGCCGGCAGCGTTCTGGAGCAGGTGGGCATTGCCGGCTCCACCCGCGCCAACTGGGTGGTCTCGGCGGGCGATGACGGGCGCCTGTCGGAATCCCCGGCGGGCGAGAATTACGACAACGTGCTGGAGCGCTTCCGCAACCGGCAGCAGGGCGAGGGATCGCCCATGGCCAGCGAGCAGGCCAATCCGCAGAACACGCCGCAGATCTATGAGCGCTGGCGCGACAGCGTGCAGGGGCGCGGCGGCATCTACGCGGTGGTCGACAATTTCGAGGCGTGGCTGAAGAGCACCTTCTCCATCAGCTTCGACTCGCTGCGTATCCAGGAAGGCCGCCGTGCGCTGTATGAGCCGCCGCCGCGCACCTCGCTGGTCATGGCGCAGGGCAACAGCACCAACGGCGCCCAGGCCTGGACCCTGGTGACGGGGCGCACGCCGGAAACGCTGGCCGCCTCCATGGTCCGCTTCACCGCGGACAGCGCGTGGAACCGCATCGGCGGCCAGGCCGTGGCCTTCCAGAACTCCACCGGCGAGCTTGAGCGCCACGATGTCGGCGGCTTCCGCTTCATCGTGACGGAACCGCTCTCCTTCGCCAATTTCCGCATGATCGCCGCGAACTGGCTCTCGACCAACATCGTGCCCTATGCGCTGATGCTGCTGGTTGCCGGGACCGTGCTCGGCATCGCCACCGCCTTCCTGCTGCGACGACTTGGGCGCCCCACATGATCAAGCTCCTCGTAGCCGGCATCGTTGTGCTCGCATGCGGGGTGCTTCCATTGAGAGCGCAGACAGCCACCACGCTGCCCGCCGAGGCATGGCGCGCCTATATGGCGCATTTCATCGACGACAACGGACGCGTCGTCGACACGGCCAATGGCGGGATCAGCCATAGCGAGGGGCAAGGTTACGGCATGCTTCTGGCCTATTTGGCTGGTGACAGAAGCAATTTTGAACGCATATGGAGCTTCACGCGGACGGAGTTGCTGATTCGCGACGATGGACTTGCTGCATGGCGCTGGGACCCGAACTCGAAACCCCACGTCACCGATATAAATGCGGCGAGCGACGGCGATCTGCTCATCGCCTATTCACTGGCGAGGGCAGGAAGATCATGGGGCATTGCCAGCTATGTGGACAGCGCGCAGAAGATCGCGCGGGCCATCGGAGCCAAGCTGGTGCTGCGCAGCGGCGACCGGTTGCTCCTGCTGCCCGGCGCTTCGGGCTTCAGCGCGGCGGACCGGCCGGACGGCCCGATCCTGAACCTGTCCTACTGGATCTTCGAGACCTTTCCGGTCATGAAGCAGCTGGCGCCGGAGAGCGACTGGGACGGCGTCGCGAAGACGGGGCTGGAATTGCTCCGCATCGCGCAGCTGGGCCCGGCGCGGCTGCCGCCGGACTGGATCGCCGCGCCCAGCAAGGGGCCGGTGACGGTGGCGGACGGGTTCCCCCCGGTCTTCGGTTACAATTCATTAAGGATATCGCTTTACCTGTTACGGGCCGGTATCGCCGACGCGGAACTGCAGGATTCGTTCCGGCAAAGCTGGCTGGTCGAGAATGGGGGGGCGCCATCCGTCGTCGAGATCGCCACGGGACGCGTGCTGACGCGGCTGACGGAGCCCGGCTACCGGATGCTCGGCGCCGTGCTGGCCTGTGCTCTCGACGCGACACGCATTCCTGACGATCTGCGTCGGTTCGAGCCCACGCTCTACTACCCCTCGACGTTGTACTTGCTGGCTTGGGCTTTGGTCGCGGAGCGATATCCGAGATGTCTTTGAAGAGAGCCGCCCTGCTGATCGTGCTGGGGGGCGCCGTCCTCCCCGCCATCGCGCAGCAGGTCGAGCTCCCGGGCGGCTCCGGCAGCCGCAGCGCCTCGGACAATGGCGGCTCGCGCCAGAAGGTCGACGAGACGGCGCTGCGCTATTTCGCCTCGCAGGGCGACACGCGCCGCCTGGATGCGGAAATCGCCCGCCTGCGCGCCCTCTATCCCGAATGGTCGCCGCCCGCCGACCTGTTCGGCCCGCAGACCGACATCGAGCTGGAACGGCTGTGGAAGCTCTATGCCGAGGGCAAGTATAGCGACGTGCGCGGCGCCATCGCCACGCGGCAGGCGGCGGATTCGTCGTGGGACCCGCCGGCCGACCTGATCGCCCGGCTGAACGAGGCGGAAACTCGCCAGCGGCTCGTCAACGCCTCCGACGCCCAGCAATGGTCCACCGTGCTGCGCCTCGCCACCGAGACGCCGGGCGTGCTGACCTGCACCAATGTCGACATCCTGTGGCGCGTCGCCGAGGCGTTCGCCAAGACCAACCAGATCCCGCGCGCGCTCGACGCCTATACCTATGTGCTGACCAACTGCAATGACGCGGGCGAGCGCCTTGCCACCATGCAGAAGGCGATCCCGCTGCTGAGCGACGACCAGATCGCCAATCTGATGAAGTTCGAGCGCAAGGACGCCGAGGGCAAGCCGGAATTCGCCCTGTTGCGCGACGACCTCATCCGCCGCCGCATGGGCCGCGCCGCCGAGAACCCGGAATATTCCGTTCCCGACGCCGACATCAAGCGGATGGAGGAGCTGGCGCGGCAGGGCAGCAGCGCGGGCGACCCGCTCCTGCTCGGCTGGTACCTGTTCCGCCACGACGACGCCCGGCGCGCGCTCGAATGGTTCAAGCTCGCGCTCGACCGCAAGGGCGGCTCGAAGGCGGCGGAAGGCTATGTTCTGGCGCTCAACGCGCTCGGGCGCGCGCTGGAAGCGGAGCCGATCGCCTATGAATGGCGCGACTCGGCACCCGAGAACAACAAGGCCTATCTCGACGTCGTCATCAGCCTGCTCACCGCCGATCCCGCGCCGGTGCTCGACGCGCTGGTGCTGACGCGGTTCAGCCCGGTCGTGATCCGCGACAAATACGTTCCCGGCGCGCAGGCGCTCGGCTGGTATGCCTACAATACCGGGCAGATCGTCACCGCCCAGTCGTGGTTCGAGACCGCGCTGAACTGGGATCCCAATGACGAGCCCTCGGCCTATGGCCTGTCCCTCGCCTATTGGCGCCTCGGCGACCGGGCCCGCCTCGCCGCCATGGTGCAGAGCTGGGGCTCGCGCTCCGAGCGCATTCTGGCGCTGGTCGACCCCAATGTGCGGGCGCGGCTGGAGGCGCGCAACGGACAGGCGCCGGTGCGCACCACCAATCCGCTGATCGCCGCCGCCGCCCGGCTGACGCCGACCCCGACGCTGCAGCCCCCGCCCTTGGGCGTGCCCACCACCAGCGCCGTCCGCGGCGTCGGCGGGGCGGGCGCCGGGTTCCAGCCCATCCCCACGGCGGGCGCGCTGGCCTATACGCCGGCATCCGCCCCGGCGACCGGCTTCGCCCCGATCCCGACGGCGGCGATGCAAGCGACGCCTCAGTCCGTCAGCCCGCAGGCAGCGATGCCGCAGGCGGTCACGCCGCAGGTCGCGGCCGACCGCGCCTATGCCGCCGCGCCGGCGGCGCGCTATGAGGCCGCGCCCGCGCCGCGGCGCAGCGCCGCCCGCTCGACGCCCCGCGCCGCCGGTGCGGTGGCGGAATCGCCGCGCGGCGGCAGCGCCGCGGCGGCGCTGGCGCGCGGCTGGAAGCTGATGGATCTGAACCGGCCGATCGAGGCAGTGACGGCTTTCGACTATGCCATCCAGTACGGCACGGGGCGCACCGCCGAGGACGCCGCCTATGGCAAGTCGCTCGCCTATATGCGCAAGGGCATGACCAATGCCGCCAGCGTGGCCGCCCTTGAAGCGCCGCAGAGCCCGCGCCGGGCGCTCCAGCTCAATGCCGACCTGCTGACCCAGCGGGCCTTCGAATTCTACAAGGACGGGCGCTATGTCGAGGCGCTGGTCGCGCTGGACGAGCGCGCCCGCCTCGGTCCCGAGCAGCAGGACCTGATGCTGATGCGCGCGTGGTGCTACTACCACATCCGCGACTTCCAGTCGGCGAACCGCATCTTCAAGGCGCTCGCCGCGCAGGGCAACAAGGAAGCGACCAACGGCGTGATGACCATTCTGGGGGCCACCCGCCAGATGCGCGACAATTACTGAGCGCCGCCGCCACCCCGCATGAAAAAGGCCGGCTCCCGTGGGGCCGGCCTTTTTCATGCGGGGTGGCGGAAGAGAGTGGGAGTCGAACCCACCAGAGACCGTCTCGCGGCCCCTCCCGGGTTTGAAGCCCGGACATCACACCAGTGATGTTTCCCTTCCAGAACTAGAGCACCTGTCGCGACGCGCCCTCATCCGGCGAACCGGTTTCCGCCTGGCTCGAACGCGCGCCAGAATTGACTTCATCTTCTCCGATCGCGCCGAACAGGTCCAGCCGATGCGGGTTGATGCGCCGGAGATCTCCACGGCGCAGTGTCACGCCGTGGCGGTCGAAGAATTCGAGGATCTGGATCGCCACCTTGCGGCCGACCGCGTGGTCGTCCTGCTCGATGCGGTCGCGGAAGCGGGCGGCGGCGAATTGCCGGTCCGGCGCGGCCTGAGCCAGTTGCCGCACCATGGCGACCATCTGCGCCACCGTGGCGCGCAGGAAGAAATGATCCTGCGCCACCTCGTCGACCCGCCCCATGCGGCCGAGCAGCTTCATCAGCCGGCGGATTTCCGGCTCGGCCACGCCGGTGAGGCCCGCGAGGTCGCGCACGCGCGGTGGACGGAAGCGCTCCACGGCGGCAAGCCGCGGCTCGAACATCTCCCACAACAGCTCGTCCTGCCGCGTCAGCCGCACTTCGTGCCCGGCCAGCCGCACCCAGGCGCCTTCCAGCGCCAGCCGGCCCTCGCCCGCCAGCCGCTTCACCGCCTCCGTGAAGACCGGCCGGGCGAGACGCGGCGCGAGCGCGAGGCGCAGCCGCTCCGCGCCCATGCCGGGCAGGTCGGGATTGGCATCGTGAAAGCGCGTCAGCTCGGCGAGGATCGCGGCGCGGATCATTTCCCAGCGCGCGGGCGACAGGCCGATCCGCGCGCCGGGGGTGGAAAAGGTGACGAGGCCGAGTTCCGCCGCCAGCCGCCCGGCCGCCCCCTCGCCCAGCGCATGGTCGCGCGCGAAGGCGGCGAGGTCGACATGCCAGGGATCGATGGCGAGCAGCCGCGCCAGCGACCTGGCCGGATCAGCGTCCATCAGCGCATCCAGCTGGGCGAGGCGCTCGGGCGTGCGGCGCTTGCGGGCCGGCGCGCGCAGGTCGAGAAACCGGCCGCCGCCCACCGTGCGCTGGGAAGACGTATCGCGGATCACATAGCGATCGCCGCTCGCGGCCGCGATCGGGCGCTCCAGCACCAGTTGCACCGGCCCCTCGCTGCCGGGCGCCACGCCATCCCCCGCGAGCGGCACGAGTCGGGCGCCCACCTCGACCGAGGCGTGGTGCAGCCGCACCGGAAACCAGGCACCGAGCGGCTTCGGCTCGCCCGGCAGCACGCGCAGGCTGGCATCGATGCGCTCGCTCGGCGCGTGGAGGGCGGGATCGAGCACCATGTCGCCGCGCGTGATCGCGTCATGCGTCACGCCCTCGCCGGCGAGGTTCAGGGCGCAGCGGTCGCCTGCCCGGGCCTCCTCCGCCTTGCGGTTCTGCGCATGGATGGAGCGCACGCGCGCCGACAGGCCGGAGGGGCTGACCTTGAGCGTGTCGCCCACCCGCACCCGCCCGGAGAGCACGGTTCCCGTCACCACCGTGCCGGCGCCGGACAGGGTGAAGCTGCGATCGACGGCGAGACGAAAGCCACCCTCGCTCGCCCGGACCGAGAAGCCCTGCGCGGCCGTAACGAGCCGGCTCCGCAGATCCTCGATTCCCTCCCCGCTCACCACCGAGACGGGAACAACCGCCGCCCCCTGCAGCGCGGTGCCGGCCAGCAGCGCCTCGATCTGCCCCTCCACCTCGGCGCGCCGGCCTTCATCGGCAAGGTCCGCCTTGGTCAGCGCGACGAGGCCGTGCCGGATACCCAGCAGATCCAGCAGCGCGAGATGCTCACGGGTCTGCGGCATCACCCCGTCATCCGCGGCGACAACCAGCAGCGCCAAATCGATGCCGCTGGCTCCCGCCAGCATGGTGTGAACGAGGCGCTCGTGCCCCGGCACGTCGATGAAGCCGAGCGTGCCGGCCGGCGTGGGCAGATAGGCGAAGCCGAGGTCGATGGTGATGCCGCGCGCCTTCTCCTCCTTCAGCCGGTCGGTATCGACACCGGTAAGCGCGCCGACCAGCGCGGTCTTGCCGTGGTCGATATGACCCGCCGTGCCAATGATCATGCCGGCAGGACCAGCTGCGACAGGCTGTCGAGGAAGCCGGCCTCATCCTCCAGGCAGCGCAGGTCGAGCAGCAGCGCGCCCTCCGTGATGCGGCCGATCACCGGCACCGGAATGTCGCGCAGCGACGCCGCCAGCGCGTTCAGGAGGCCGCCGGAGGCCGCCCCGGCCGGGCGAATGGCCAGGCCGGCGCTGGGCAGCGTTTCCAGCGGCAGCGCGCCGGAGCCGATCTGGCTGGCGCACAGGGCGACGTCCACGGTGAAATCCTCGCCCAGAATCTCGGCCACCGGGCCCGCCAGTTCCGCGGCGCGCGATGCGATCGCCTCCCGCCCACGGGCCAGCAGCCGCAACGTCGGCAGCCGCGCGGCCAGCCGTTCCGGGTCGCGATAAAGCCTGAGCGTCGCCTCCAGCGCGGCGAGGCGCACCTTGTCGACGCGGAGCGCCCGCTTCATCGGGTTGCGGTTGATCGCCTCGATGAGGTCGGCGCGACCGACGATGAAGCCGGTCTGCGGCCCGCCCAAGAGCTTGTCGCCGGAGAAGGTGACAATGTCCGCCCCCTCCGCCACCGCCTCGCGCACGGTCGGCTCATGCGCCAGGCCGAGGCGGGCGAGGTCGTAGAGCGTGCCCGAGCCGAGATCGTTGACCAGCGGCACGCCGCGCGCATGGGCAATCTCGGCAAGCTCGGCCGCCCGTACCTCGCGGGTAAAGCCCTCGATCCGATAGTTCGACGTGTGCACCTTGAGCACCAGCCCGGTCGCCTCGGTGAGCGCGCCGGCATAATCCTTCGGATGGGTGCGGTTGGTGGTGCCCACCTCGACGAGCCGCGCCCCCGCCCGCGCCATGATGTCCGGCATGCGGAAGGCGCCGCCGATCTCGATCAGTTCGCCGCGCGAGACGACGGCCTCCCGTCCAGCCCCCAGCGTGTTGAGCACCAGCAGCACGGCGGCGGCGTTGTTGTTGACGACGGTGGCGTCCTGCGCACCGGTGAGGTCGATCAGCAATTCGCGCACATGGTCGTCGCGCTCGCCGCGCCGGCCGGTCGCGAGGTCGTATTCCAGCGCCACGGCCGAGCGCATCGCCGCGACCGCCGCCTCCACCGCCTCTTCCGCCAGCAGGGCGCGACCCAGATTGGTGTGCAGCACCGTGCCGGTGAGGTTGAAGACCGGGCGCAGGCTGGCGCGCGCGCCATGCTCCAGCGCGTCGGCCGCCGCCAGCGCCACATGGTCGGGGGTCGGCAGGCTGGCGAGATGGCCGGCGAGCACGCAGGCGCGCACCTCGTCCAGCGCGACGCGGATGGCGAGCGTCGCCGGCAGCCGGCCGAACCGGTCCACCGCAAGCTGCCCGCCCGGCGTCCGCAGCACCAGATCGACCGAGGGCAGGTCGCGCAGCGAGGGCCGCAGCTCGGGCGCGATCGGCTCGAAGGCCGGCGCTTCCGGCGCCAGCCTTTCCGGCAGGGCGATATCGGAGGGGGGAGTATCAGCGTCCATCGCCGTGCCGCCTCAATAGCCCAGCAGGAAGGCGTTGAATGCCGCGCGGCGGTAAGGCCCCTCGCGCATCATCAGATCGAGGCCGAGCGAGCCGATATCGTCCGCCATCGGCTCGATGGCGACGTCCTTGTTCTGGTACATCACCTTCACATAGGTGCGGCACTCGTCGCAGGTCTCGGCCTTGATGGTGCCGGGGCTGCCCTCGATCTCCTGATAGCCGATGCCCTTGGTGGAGCCGCAGGAACAGCAGCGGATGCGCACATAGTTCCACAGGGTGGAGCACAGCGAGCAGGCGCAGAAGCGATTGCCATGCGCGTTCGGCCATTCCACGATCAGCGAGGCGACCGGCGGGCCGCCACAGGCGGGACAGACGCCATCGCCCACCGGCACCAGTTTTTTCGCATCGAGGCCGGCGGCGAGGCGGGCGAAATGCACCTGCAGCGCGCTCGCGACATAGACATGCTCGGCCAGTGTCTCGACCGGCAGGTCGTGGGCGAGCACGTCGCGCACCATCTGGGCGCGTTCAGTGCCATCGGCGAGCCGCACCCGCGTCAGCGCCGCTTCCGCCTCCTGCGGCATGGCCAGCCGCGCGCTGGCGTCGAACAGCGCGTCGAGCGTCGCCTCCAGCGTGTCGTCCAGCTTGAGGCCGGCGCGATCGAGCGGGGGCATGCCGAAGCCGCTGGCGCGCTCGACCGCCTCGGCATCCGGCCCGGTGACCGGCGGCAGTGCCGGCACGATAGCCGCCTGCGCGTCGACCAGCCCGGCGACGAAGGAGAGATAGGCCGCCATCGGGCTCACCGCCGCATAGGCGCGCAGCCGCGCCGCACGGGCGGCGAACAGCGTGGCGGGGTCGGGCAGAACCGCGAAGGGCGGGGTCGAGAGATTGCCGATCACGGTGGGATCGGGCTGCAGATTGGCGGACATGTTCCCTCACGAACCGCACGGGCCACGTGGATACGCACGGACAAGACGCGCAAACGGTGGACACGCACTTACCTGCGCATTCCCGACAATGGCCGCACGCCACCCGGGAACGCCTGATATGGGACGGCCCGCCGATCCTGCGACGGGCCGTTTGTTCACATCATCCCGAGCCGCGCGATGGGGCGCCCGGGATATGACGCGGGACCGGCCTATTCGGCCGGCGCACGCGGCTTGCGGCTCACCAGCTCGCGCAGCCACTTGCGGTGGTGGCGCCACGCCCAGCCGCCGGTCACCTCGCCCCGGGTCATCGCACCCATCGTGCCCTTGACCCAGATCGCCGCATAGACGTGGACGATCCAGACACAGATGATCACGACCGCCGCCATCGCGTGCACGAGGATGGCGACGCGCTTCTGCGGGATGGTGGTGAGATCATAGAAATACTGGTCCCACATCACGATGCCGGAGACGATCAGCACGATGATCAGCGCCGACATCGCCCAGAACACGCCCTTCTGGCCGGCATTGTACTTGCCGACCTCCGGCATCTTCTCCTCGCGCCCGGCCAGCAGGTCATTGGCATGGGCCAGCCAGGTCACATCCACCCGCGCCGGCAGATTGGCCCGCCAGAACCGCACGAACAGAATGGCGAAGGAACAGAACAGCACCACGCCGATCCACGGATGCAGCGTGCGCGTCCATTGCCCTCCGCCGAACAGGCCGGTGAGGAAGAACAGACGCGGGGTGAACAGTGCCATGCCGGACAGCGCCAGCGCCACGAGGCTGATGGCGGTGATCCAGTGATTGATGCGCGCGGCCAGCGTGTAGCGCGACACATGCACCGGACGGCCCGGCCGGACGGCGTCGCCCGGCTGGATGTCGGCGGGCACCTCGGGCGGCAGGTTCACGGCGGTCATGTCGCCCTCCCCTCATGGCCGGCCGGACCCGATGGCGGCGCCGGCGGGGGCGCGGATGGCGGCCCCTTCGCGGGTCCCTTGCCCTCGGTGAGCTTCTCGGCGTTTTCCTCGTCTTCCGCCGTTACCCGGTTGGGACCGGCCACCACATAGTGGAGGAAACCCGCGGCGGCGGCGAAGCCCATGGCGGCGAGACCGACATATTTGGTCACGCCCTTCCACGCATCGACGATCGGCGAGATGCGCGGATTATCCGGCAGGTTGGCGTAGATGGACGGCTGGTCGGCATGGTGCAGCACATACATCACATGCGTGCCGCCGACGCCCTGCGGATCATAGAGCCCCGCATTCTCGAAGCCACGCGACTTCAGGTCCTTGATGCGGAAATCCGCCCAGTCCTTCATCTCCTGCTTGGTGCCGAAGACGATGGCCTGGGTCGGGCAGGCCTTCTGGCAGGCCGGGCCCTGGCCCACCGCCACGCGGTCCGAGCACAGCGTGCATTTATAGGCAGTGTGATCGACCTTGGAGATGCGCGGAATGTTGAACGGGCAGCCCTTGATGCAATAGCCGCAGCCGATGCAGTTCTCGTGCTGGAAATCGACGATGCCGTTCGAGTACTGCACGATCGCGCCCGGCGCGGGGCAGGCCTTGAGGCAGCCCGGATCCTCGCAATGCATGCAGCCATCCTTGCGGATGAGCCATTCGAGATTCTCGGTCTCGGGGTTCTCCCATTCGGTGAAGCGCATCAGCGTGAAGGTGTTCGGCGTCAGGTCCATCGGGTTCTCATAGACCCCGTGGTTGAAGCCGATCTCCTCGGTGAGGTTGTTCCACTCAAGGCAGGCCGCCTGGCAGGCCTTGCAGCCGATGCATTTCGACACGTCGATGAGCTTGGCCACCTCGGTGAGCCGCTGCGCGGGCGGCGTCACCTCGGAGGCGGAGCGGCGCATGATGTCCTTCTCACCGAAGCGCGGCTTGGCGGCGTCGGGGGAGACGGACGGGTTGGGGATGGGTGGGAACATGTTGCCGCCTCCCTATGCCACCACCGGCCCGGTCGAGGGCTCGATGTTGACCATGAACGCCTTGAACTCCGGCGTCTCGATGTTCGCGTCGCCGACGAACGGGGTGAGCGTGTTGGCCGGGAAGCCCTTGCGGGCGGCACCGACGAAGCCCCAGTGGATCGGCACGCCGACGATGTGCACGACCTTGCCGTCGATGGTCATCGGCTTGATGCGCTTGGTGACCACCGCCTTGGCGTAGAGTTCGCCGCGCTTCGACCACACCCGCACCCAGCCGCCGAGCGCGATGCCCTTCTCCTTCGCCAGTTCCTCGGAAATCTCCACGAACTGTTCCGGCTGCAGGACCGAGTTCACATGGTTGTTCTTGGTCCAGTAGTGGAAATGCTCGGTGAGCCGGTAGGAGGTGCCGGCATAGGGGAAGGCGGGATCGCCGATGTCGGCGAACTGCTTCCAGTCGTCGGCGAAGACGCGCGCCGCCGGATTGCCCCGCACCTTCGGCGCGATGACATTGGCGACCGGGCTCTCGAACGGCTCGTAATGCACCGGGAACGGCCCGTCCCGCATCATCTTGCGCACCCACAGGCGCGAAGTGCCTTCGGGGTTCATGATGAAGGGACCGACATCCCCCGGCTTGGCGGTGGGCGCGATGTCCGGCACGTCGTAGCCGGCCCACTTGGCGCCGTCCCACTCGATCAGCTTGCGTGAGGGATCCCACGGCTTGCCCTCGAGGTCGCAGGAGGCGCGGTTATAGAGGATGCGCCGGTTCGCCGGCCAGGCGAACGACCATTTGAGGAACATGCCGGCGTCGCCGGGATCGGAATTGTCCCGCCGCGCCATCATGTTGCCGGCCTCGGTCCAGCAGCCGGAGAAAATCCAGCAGCCGCCCGCCGTGGTGCCGTCGTCGCGCAACTGGCCGAAGCCGGAAAGCTGCTTGCCGGCCTCCAGTATCTTCTTGGTCGGATCGGCCGGATCATAGACGTCGGCCAGCACCGAGCCGTTCATCTCGCGGGCGAGTTCCTCTGCCGTCGGATCCCCGGGGTCCTTGTAGGACCAGTTCAGGTTGACGATCGGATCGGGGAAAGCGCCGCCTTCCTTCTTGTAGAGCTCCTTCAGGCGTAGATGGATCTGCGCCATGATCCAGGTGTCGGTCTTGGCCTCGCCGGGAGGCGAGCCGCCCGGCCAGTGCCATTGCAGCCAGCGGCCGGAATTGACCAGCGAGCCCTCGTCCTCGGCGAAGCAGGTGGTGGGGAGCTGGATCACCTCGGTCTGGATCTTTGCCGGGTCCGCCTTGTTGAAGGTGCCGTGATCCTCCCAGAACCGCGCCGTCTCGGTCTGCAGCGGGTCCATGATCACCAGCAGCTTCAGCTTGGCGAGGGCCTCGGCCAGCTTGGCCTTGTTGGGGAAGGCCTGCAGCGGGTTGAACCCCTGGCAGAAATAGAGGTTCACCTTGCCCTGCTTCATCATCTCGAAGATGCGCAGGACGTCGTAGCCCGGCACGTCGAGCTTTGGCAGGTACTGGTAGCCCCAGTCGTTCTCCGCTGTCGCGGCCGGGCCGAACATCGACTTCATGAAACTGACGAAGAACTTGCGATAGTTCTGCCAGTAGCTCATCTGGTTCGGCCGCAGCGGCTTGAAGCCGCGCGTCGACATGTAGGTGGCGAAGTCGGCTTCCTTCTCCGTGGGGATGTTGAGATAGCCGGGGATGAGGTTGCTCATCAGCCCCAGATCGGTCAGCCCCTGGATGTTGGAATGGCCGCGCAGGGCGTTCATCCCGCCGCCGCGCACGCCGATATTGCCGAGGATGAGCTGGAGCATCGCCATGCCGCGAATGTTCTGCGAGCCCTTGGAATGCTGGGTCCAGCCGAGCGCATACATCGACGTCATGGTCTTGGTCGGCGTGGAGCACTCGCCGATCATCTCGGCCACCTTCAGGAACTTGTCCTTCGGCGTGCCGCAGATGCGCTCCACCATCTCGGGCGTGTAGATGGCGACGTGCTGCTTCAGCAGGTTCCAGACGCAGCGCGGGTTCTGCAGCGTCTCGTCGACCACGGCATAGCCGTCCGCGCCGATCTCGTAGTCCCAGGTATCCTTGTTGTAGTCGCGCTTTTCCTCGTCATAGCCGGTGAACAGCCCGTCCTGGTAGCCATAGCCCTCCTTCACCACGAAGGTGGCGTTGGTGAAGGCCTTCACATACTCCCACTGCACCTTGTCATTGCTGATGCAGTGATTGATGAGGCCCATCAGGAAGGCGATGTCCGAGCCCTGGCGGATCGGCGCGTAATAGTCCGCCACCGACGCCGAGCGGTTGAAGCGCGGGTCGACGACGATGAGCTTGGCGCCACGGTTGGCTTTCGCCTCGGTGACCCATTTGAATCCGCACGGATGCGCTTCGGCGGCATTGCCGCCCATGATGACGACGAGGTCGGTGTTCTTGATGTCCGTCCAGGCGTTGGTCATTGCTCCACGGCCAAATGTTGGGGCGAGACTCGCCACCGTCGGGCCGTGTCAGACACGCGCTTGGTTATCGAACGCCAATATGCCGGTCGAGCGCACGACCTTGTAGGTCGCGAACGCCGTCTCGTTGGTGGTCGCGGAAGCCGCGAGGAAGCCGGTGGTGAGCCAGCGGTTGACCGTCACGCCGTCCTTGTTGGTGGCGACGAAGTTGGCGTCGCGATCGTCCTTCATCATCCGGGCGATCTTGTCGAGCGCGGCATCCCAGGAGACGGGCTCGAACGTGTCGGAGCCGGCCTTGCGGAGCATCGGCTGGGTGAGGCGCGTCTCCGACTTCACGATGTCGCGCAGCGCCGCGCCCTTGGGGCAGAGCGTGCCGCGATTGGTGGGGTGGTCGGCATCGCCCTCGATATGGACGATATCGGCCTTCTCACCCTTCCGCAGGTCGCCCTTGGAATAGATGATGATGCCGCAGGCGACCGAGCAATAGGTGCAGGTGTTGCGCGCTTCCGTCGTGTTGGCCAGATGGAACGGCTTGATGAAGGAGGCCACCGCCGCCTCCGCCTCGCCGAACCCGAAGGCTCCCAGCGACGTGCCCGCGATCCCCGCACCCGACGTTTTCAGAAACGACCGGCGCGAGAGTTCCATGTTCATCGAGGACCTCCCGAAACTCTCATTGCAAAGCCCATCGCACGATAGGCGGATCCAATCGAAAGCCTATTTTTTAGCTGCTCCAATGTCAAACAGACGAAGGGTGAAGGACCTACAAAAACCCGTGTAATTCCAACCCACTCGCTCCAGTGACGGGCGTTTTGGAAATGCTGCGCCGCACGCTCGGGCAGGCGAGGCCGGCGGTGGATTGACGCTGCCGCCCACTGGGGGCATGGTCGCGCCCGATGTTTCTGCATCAGGCTCCCGCGTGCCGGGGCACCATCGGATCTCTCCTCGTCGCCGCTTTTCTTGCCCTTGCGTCAATAACGCTTGGGCCACCGCGGGCGATTGCCCTGGAGCCGCCCCTGCCTGTGGGGAGCGATGCGCCGGCGCTCGCCCTGCCGACGCTGGCAAACGGGCTCCAGCGGCTGGATGCGCTGCGGGACAAAATTATTCTCGTTCACTTTTTCGCGACCTGGTGCGAGCCGTGCCGGGAAGAGATGGCCGGTCTGGCCCGGCTGGCGGCGCGGATGCGGGATCGCCCCTTCGCCGTGCTGGCGATCGACATCGGCGAGCCGGAACTGCGAGTGCGGCGTTTCTTCGAGACGGCGCCCGTCCCCTTCCCGATCCTCCTCGACGAGGACCGCGCGACCATGAAGGCGTGGCAGGTCGCCGTGCTGCCGACCAGCTTCGTTCTCGACCCCTCGCACCGGGTGCGGCTCTACGCCGGCGGCCCGGTCGACTGGGACCATCCGGTCGCCGCACGTCTGCTCGAAAGCCTCGAACTCGAAAGCCAGAATCCGGCGAGCGCGCGCCTCGACGGCACGCTGCCACCCCTCAACGACTAAGCGGGAAAAACCACATGACCAGTCGCCGAGAACTCCTCAAGGCCGGCGCGGCCCTCGCCGCTGCCACCCTGGCCCCGTCCCAGCTCTTCGCCCAGACGGCCGCCACGGCCGCCGGCGCGACATTCGCGCCGCAGCCCGGCAAATGGCGCAGCTTCGACGTGGTGACCACACTGGAGGTCGCCCCGATCGCGGGCAAGCCCGGTCCCGCCCAGGCGTGGGTGCCGCTGCCCTCCTACACCGCCGCCGACTGGTTCAAGCCCGGCACGAGCACCTGGAAAACCAATGCCGCCAGCGCGACGGTGGTGAAGGATCCCCATTACGGCACCGAGCTGCTGCACCTCACCTGGGCGGAGGGCGAGAGCGCACCGCGCGTGGAGATCACCTCCTCCTTCGCCACCCGCGACCGTGCCACCGACTTCGCCAAACCCGGCAGCGTCGCGCCGCTCTCAAGCGCCGATCGCGCGCTGTTCACCGCGCCGACCGAACTGATCCCGCTCGACGGCATCGTGAAGCAGACCTCCGACACGATCACCGCCGGCAAGGCGAGCGACCTGGAGAAGGCGCGCGCGATTTACGAGTGGGTGGTCGAGAACACCTATCGCAACGCCGCCACCCGCGGCTGCGGCACCGGCGATGTCGCCTCGCTGCTCAAGAGCGGCAATCTCGGCGGCAAGTGCGCCGACCTCAACGCGCTCTATGTCGGGCTGGTGCGCGCCGCCGGCATTCCCGCCCGCGACATTTACGGCATCCGCGTCGCCCCCTCCGCTTTCGGCTACAAGAGCCTGGGCGCCAATTCGCCGACCATTTCCAAGGCCCAGCACTGCCGCGCCGAGGTGTGGCTGGACGGCTTCGGCTGGGTGGCGACGGACCCGGCGGACGTGCGCAAGGTCGTGCTGGAGGAACCGCCGGGCAAGAACGCGATGGACGACGCCAAGGTGCTCGCCGCCCGCAAGGCGCTGTTCGGCGCGTGGGAGGGCAACTGGCTCGCCTATAATGACGGCCATGACATCGCCCTGCCCGGCTCGAACGGCCCCCGGCTCGGCTTCCTGATGTACCCGCAGGCGGAAATGGCGTCGCTGCGCCACGATTGCCTGGATCCCGACACCTTCAAATATTCGATCACCGCCAGCGAACTCGCCACCTGAGCGACACGGAAAGCTCCCTCTCCCCCGCGGGGAGAGGGTTGGGGTGAGGGGGAAGACCGACCAGCCGCCGAAAGCCCCTCACCCACCGCTACGCGGCGACCTTTCCCCGTCGGGGAAAGATTAGGGAACACCAGGAGTGAGCCATGCTCGACAAGCCCGCCGACACCACCCCGTTCCGCCTCACCAGCCTCGCCCATGGCGGGGGCTGCGGCTGCAAGCTCGCGCCGTCGGTGCTGCGCGAATTGCTGTCGGAACAGCCGGCCGCGGGCCCGTTCGAGCGGCTGCTGGTCGGCACCGAGACGGGAGACGACGCGGCGGTGTGGCAGCTCGACGACGATACCTGCCTGATCGCCACCACCGACTTCTTCATGCCGATGGTGGACGATCCCTATGAGTTCGGCCGCATCGCCGCCACCAACGCGATTTCCGATGTCTACGCGATGGGCGGCAAGCCGCTGCTGGCGCTCGCCATTCTCGGCATGCCGCTGGGCAGGCTGGAGCCGGCCATGGTGCGCGAGATCCTGAAGGGCGGCGCCTCCATCGCCGCCGAGGCCGGCATTCCGGTGGCGGGCGGCCATTCCATCGATTGCCCCGAGCCGATCTACGGGCTCGCGGTGATCGGCACCGCCAGCCCGTCGGCGATCCGCAAGAACAGCACGGCGCGAGCCGGCGACGTGCTCATTCTCACCAAGCCGCTCGGGGTGGGCATCTATTCCGCCGCCTTCAAGAAGGAAGCGCTCTCCGCCCCCGCCTATGCCGAGATGATCGCCTCGATGACGCGGCTCAACCGTATCGGCACGGAACTGGGCAAGGAGGCAGAGGTGCATGCGGTGACCGACGTCACCGGTTTCGGCATTCTCGGCCACGGGCTGGAGGTGGCGCGCGGCGCGGCGCTCGCGCTTGAAATAAGGGCCGCCGCGCTGCCGCTGCTCAGCGAGGCCGAGGAACTGGCGCGGCAGGGCTTTGTCACCGGCGCCTCGCATCGCAACTGGGCGAGCTATGGCGAAAGCGTGCGCCTTCCCGTGGGATTGCCCGACCACCAAAGGCATCTGTTGACCGACCCGCAGACCTCGGGCGGGCTGCTGGTCGCGGTCGCGCCGGACGCGGCCGAGCGGCTTCTGGGCACGATCCGGGCGGCAGGCTATGCGGATGCCGCCATTATCGGCCGGGCGGTGGAGGGCGAACCGTCCGTCACCGTGCTCGCATAGCGCTGGCGAGCGTCCCGCACCGCCTGGTGGTTGGTTTCCGCCCAGGCGACCAGCGCGCGCAGCGGCGCCATCAGCGAGCGACCGAGATCGGTGAGCGCGTAGTCCACGCGCGGCGGAATGGTGGGATAGACCGTGCGCGTCACCAGCCCGTCCGCCTCCAGATGGCGCAGGGTCTGGGCCAGCATGCGCTGGGAAATATCCGGGATCGCCCGTCTCAAGACGGTGAAGCGGCGCGACCCCTCTTCCAGTTCGCTCAGGATGAGAACGCTCCAGCGATCGCCGATGCGGTCCAGCACGTCGCGCGTCGGGCACAGCTGCTGAAGCGCTTCTTTATCAATTTTCACAAGCACTTATCCGCTCTCCCCCGCCCTGTTGCCGACCCGCCGGTTACTGCCCGCATACCTAGGCACTTTGAAAACCCTTCTTGTCGGCCCGCTTCCAACCTGCATGTTACTCTCATTTGGTAACCGAGGCGAGCCGCGGGGCCGCCCAACAGGAAGCACCCGACATGACCGTCATCACCGCCGCCAGCGGCAAGCTCGGCCAGACCCTTGCCAGCGCCTTCGCCGCCAAGGGTCTCACGGGCAGCGTCAAGCTCGCCGCCCGCTCGCCGGATAAGCTCGCCGCGCAGCAGGCGCAGGGCTTCACCGTCGTTGCCGCCGATTATGACGACCCGGCGAGCCTGCAGGCCGCCTTCGCCGGCGAGGACGTTGCCGTCATCATTTCCAGCATGGGGCCGAACGAGGTTCGCATCGCCCAGCATCACAACGCCATTCAAGCCGCCAAGGCCGCCGGCATCCAGCGCATCGTCTACACCAGCGCCACCAACCCGGCCGACGCCAGCCTGTTCGACTGGGCCAAGGCGCATGTGGCGACCGAAGCCGAGCTGAAGGCCTCGGGCATCGCCTACACGATCCTGCGCGACAATTCCTATTTCTCCAATAATGACCCGCTCTTCGCCAATGCCCGGGAAAGCGGCGTGCTGCCCTTTACCGGCATCGAGGCCAAGGTCGCTTATATCGCGCATGAGGACGTGGTCGACGCGATCATCTCCGCCGTCACCGGCACCGGCCATGCCAACAAGGTTTACGAGATCGCCGGCAGCGAGGCCTATTCGGCGGTGGAACTCGCCGCCATCCTGTCAGCCGTCACCGGCAGGGAAATCACGGCGCTCGACGTGCCGGTCTCGGCCTTCGAGGCGCAGTTCCGCGCCCACGGGCTGCCCGAATTCGTCGTCACCGGCGTCGGCAGCTTCTATGCCGCGCTGGGCGCGGGCGAATATGCGCAGACCTCGACGGATGTCGAGACGCTGACCGGACGGCCGTCCACCACCGCGCAAGCCTATCTCGCCCGCTTCGCCTGAGCGGCCTCGGCCCCCGGCGCGCGGGCCCGCCGGCCTGACGCCAGAACAGACAACCAGCCGGCGCAGCGGTGACGATGCGCCGGCTGTGCATTTTCGTGCGCGCCCGCTGGGGCCGGCGCGCAAGACGAGACGCGGCACGAGGCGCGGCACGAGACGCCACCCGCCCCATACCCGGCCAAGCGCCCCGCCACGCCCCCGGCCACGCGCGTGCGAATGGTCATTCGCGGTGCCGCGGCGTTTGCTTGTGAAAGAAATTCACAGCTCCTGGTCCATCATGGCGGCTTATCACCCACGCCGGTGGCACGCATATTCGGGCCAACCCAACCCATATCCAGCTGGCGCCGGGCTCCCTGCGGGCCGACGGCGCGCGGAGACCTGTTCCATGTCGCCCACCCGAATGCCGCCGGCGCTGTTCGCGCTCACCATCGCCGCCTATGCGATCGGCACCACGGAGTTCGTCATTGTCGGCCTGCTGCCGACCGTGGCGGCCGATCTTCACATCAACCTGCCGCTCGCCGGCCTCATCGTCAGCGTCTACGCGCTCGGCGTCACCTTCGGCGCGCCGATCCTCACCGCGCTCACCGGGCGGATGGAGCGCAAGACGCTGCTGCTCTCGCTGATGGGCCTGTTCATCCTCGGCAACAGCGCCGCCGCACTGAGCCCGAGCTACGAGACCCTGCTGGTGGCGCGGGTGATTTCCGCCTTCGCGCATGGCGTGTTCTTCTCGGTCGGAGCCACCATCGCCGCCGACCTGGTGCCGGCCGACCGCCGCGCCTCCGCCATCGCGCTGATGTTCATGGGGCTGACGGTCGCCATCGTCACCGGCGTGCCGCTCGGCACCTTCATCGGCCAGACCTTCGGCTGGCGCGCCACGTTCTGGGCGGTGGCCGGGCTCGGCGTCCTCGCCTTCCTCGGCATCGCCGCGCTGCTGCCCGCCAACCTCGCCCGCGCCGAGCCGGCCCGGCTGATGGACCAGCTGCGCGTGCTCGGCTCCGGGCGGCTGCTGCTGGTCTATGCCATGACCGCGCTCGGCTATGGCGGCACCTTCGTCGCCTTCACCTATCTCGCCTCCATCCTCGAACACGTCACCGGCTTTGCGGCCTCCAGCGTCAGCCTCATCCTGGTGGTCTACGGCCTCGCCATCGCGGTGGGCAACATTGCCGGCGGGCGCATCGCCGACCGGGACCCGGTGAAGGCGCTGACCTTCCTGTTCCTCGCGCAGGCCATCGTGCTGGCGCTGTTCACCTTCACCGCCGTGTCGCCCTGGCTGACCCTGCCGACGCTGGCCGCACTCGGCTTCCTGTCCTTCGCCAATGTGCCGGGCCTGCAGATCTACGTGGTGGAACTCGCCAAGAAGCATCGTCCCGGCGCGGTCGATGTCGCCTCGGCGCTGAACATCGCGGCGTTCAACCTCGGCATCGCCATCGGCGCCTGGGTCGGCGGCCTCGTCGTCGCCTCCCCGCTCGGCCTCGGTGCCACGCCCTGGGTCGGCGCCATACTGGTGGCCGGCGCGCTTGGCCTCACCCTCTGGAGTGGCGCGCTCGACCGTCGCGAGACGCTCGTCGCCCGCACCGCCTGACCCCAAGGAGACAATCCGATGCAGCCCTACGTCAGCGCCAACGGCGCCCGCATTCCCGCCCTCGGCTACGGCACCTTCCGCCTGTCGGGCCCCGATACGCTGCGCATGGTGCCCCATGTGCTCCAGCTCGGCTTCCGCCATATCGACACCGCGCAGGCCTATGGCAACGAGGCCGAGGTCGGCGAGGGCATCCAGACCTCCGGCGTCAACCGCGCCGACATCTTCCTCACCACCAAGGTGTGGGTCGACAAATACGGCCATGACGCGCTGGTGGCTTCCGTCGATGAGAGCCTGAAGAAGCTTCGGACCGACTATGTCGACCTGCTGCTGCTGCACTGGCCGGCCGGCCATGCGCTGCCCGAACCCGTCGGCGCGCTCAACGACGTGGTGAAGGCCGGCAAGGTGCGCCATATCGGCGTTTCGAACTTCAATGTCGCGCAGATGCAGGAGGCGGTTCGCCTCAGCGCCACGCCGCTCGTCACCAACCAGGTCGAGTACCACCCCTATCTCGACCAGAGCCCGATCGTCCGTGCCGCCCGCGCGGCGGGCCTGTCGGTCACCGCCTATTTCGCCATGGCCGACGGCAAGGTCTTCGCCGATCCGGTGCTGAAGGACATTGCGGGGGCCAGGGGCAAGAGCGTCGCCCAGGTGGTGCTGCGCTGGGTGATCCAGCAGGACGGGCTCATCGCGCTGTCCAAGACCGCCGGCGAGGCGCGCGCGGCGGAGAATTTCGCCGTCTTCGATTTCGAGCTGTCGAGCGACGAGATGGCCGCGATCCACGCGCTCGCCCGGCCCGATGGGCGCATCGTCAGCCCGGCCGGCCTCGCGCCCGTCTGGGACGCCGCCTGAGCCATCGCCGGACCCGCCCCCCCCAAATGCACGGGGCGGGTCCGCATTCATCCGCATCCTTTCGCATTTGCTTTCGCGCGACTTTCCGTTGAATAAGGAAAGAGGGGGGAGCTTACAGCGGGGCTGGTGCGGAGGTTCATGGTGCGGGTCTCGAAGGCGAAGGTGGCGGAGCATCGCAGCGCCATCCTGGAATCGGCGTCTCGGCTGTTTCGCGAACGCGGATTCAACGATGTCGGCGTCGCCGAGATCATGCAGGCCAGCGGGCTGACACACGGCGCCTTCTATGGCCATTTCCGCTCCAAGGCCGATCTTGCCGGAGCCGCCTGCCGCGAGGCCTGCGCCGAAGGCGTGGACAACTGGAAGCACTCCGGCGACATCGCCACCATTCTCGACCGCTATCTCTCCATCGCCCATCGCGACAACCCGGCCCGCGGCTGCGCGCTCGGCGCGTTCGCCGGCGACATCGCCCGGCAGGGGCCGGAGCTGCAGAGCGACTATGCCGAGGCGGTCGAACGCTTCCGCGGCGTGATCGAGCACCACCTCACCGACAACGAGCCCGAGGCCCGTCGGCGCAAGGCGACGACCATCCTCGCCACCATGGTCGGCGCGCTCACCATGGCGCGCGGCATCGCCACGGCCGATCCCGCCCTCTCCGCCGCCATCCTCGACAATGTGCGCCTGCAGCTGCGCGCCTGCTTCGGCGTGTGACGCGGCGGGGTTCGAGCCAAGGCGCGCGGGCGACTACTGCGCCGCCTGCAGCGCCTTGCGGAAGCGCAATACGGCAAGGATGAAGAAGGCCCCGCCGATGGCACCGAGCGCCAGCAGCTGCGGCCAGATCAGCGCCAGCCCGGCGCCGCGATAGAGAATGGCCTGCGACAGCGCGACGAAATGGGTGGAGGGTGAGAACTGCATCACGTTCTGCAGCCAGACCGGCATGCTCTCCATCGGCGTCGTCGAGCCCGACAGCAGGTTCATCACGATGAGGACCGGCATGACGATGAGGCCGAACTGCGCCATCGAGGTCGAGACGGTGGCGATGAGGATGCCGAGCGCCGTCACCGAGAACTGGTAGACCACCATGGCGCCGACGAAGAGCGGCACCGAGCCCTGCACCGGCACGCCGAGCAGCCGCTCCACCACGATGACCAGCGAGAGCGTCGCGGCAAGGACGATCACCATGCCGTTGGCCCAGATCTTCGCCAGCATGATCTCGATGGGCGTCACCGGCATTACCAGCAGATGTTCGATGGTGCCGTGCTCGCGCTCGCGGATCAGCGCCGCGCCGGCGAGGATCACCGCCAGCATGGTGACATTGTTGATGACCTGCATAACAGCGGTGAACCAGGCTGATTGCAGGTTGGGATTGAACAGCGCGTGCACAACCACGTTGATCGGGGTCGCCGTCGCCGCGCCCGGCACGGCGGCCAGAACCTCCTGGATGAGGATGTTCTGGATATAGGAGGCGCCGTTGCCCGCTTGCGACATGGCGGTGGCGTCGATGTCGAGCTGGACGGTCGGTGTGCGCTCCGCGATCACGTCATGCTCGAACTTGGGCGGAATCGCCACCACGAAGACGAAGCGGCCCGAATCCATCGCCGCGCCCACCTCGTCGGCGCCGATCCGCACGGGCGGCTGGAAGAAGGGTTCGAGCAGCGCGTCGCGCAGCCGGCGGGACAGCGCGGTCTGGTCCTCGTCCACCACCGCGACGGCGGCGTTCTCGACCTCGAACTTGGCCCCCGAGGCCACCGTGTAGATGGCGATGGTGAAGGTGTAGACGATCAGTCCGGCCAGCACCGGGTCGGCCTTGAGGCTGTAGAGTTCCTTGATGCCGAGCCGGAAGATGCGGGCGAGGCGGGCGAACATGGTCAGGCGCTCCGCTTGCGCAGGGCGAGCATCGCCGCGCCGATGAAGCCGAGGGCGAACAGGAAGATCACCACGATGTCGAGCCACAGGTCGGCAAAGCCGAGGCCCTTGGCGAACACCCCGACGCTGACCGGCTGGTACCACGCCGCCGGGAAGGACAGGCCGATCAGCCGCGCCCCGCCGGACAGCGAGGAGACCGGCACCAAGAGGCCGGAGAAGTTCACCGCGGGAATGATGGCGATGATGGCGGTGGCGAAGATCGCCGCCACCTGGCTCCGCACGAAACTCGACACGAACAGGCCGAAGCCCGTGGTGGCCAGCACATAGGCCAGCGAGCCAAGCGCCAGCGTGGGCAGCGAGCCCTTCACCGGCACGTCGAACACGAACCGCGCCATCAGCACCAGCGAGATGAAGCTGACAAAGGCGATGACGGCATAAGGCAGCTGCTTGCCGAGCAGGAATTCGACCCGCGTCACCGGCGTCGACTGGAAATTGGTGATGGAGCCGCTTTCCTTCTCCTTTACCACGCCCAGCGCGGTCATGATCGCCGGGATCAGCACCAGCATCAGCACGATGACGCTCGGCACCATCGCGTTCACGCTCTTGAACGCCTGATTGTAGCGGTAACGCGGCTCGATGGTGATGGGGTAGAAGGGCGTGTCCCGGCCAGTGGTGCGCAGCTGCGCATCCGCCAGATAGCTCTGGGCGATGCCCTGCACATAGCCGCGCGTGGTCTCGGCGCGGAACGGCATGGCGCCGTCGACATAGACGCCCAGTTCGGGCTGGCGCCCGCGCAGGAGGTCGCGGCCGAAACCGGGCGGCACCTCGATGGCGAGCGTGAGTTCGCCGTCCTTCATGCGGCGGTCCAGTTCGTCGGGCGAGGTGATCGGCGCGTGCAGCTGGAAATAGCGCGAGCCCTCGAAAGCCTCCAGCAACTGCCGGCTCTGCGCGCTGCCGTCCTGGTCGAACACGGCATAGGGCAGGTTCTCGACATCGAAGGAAATGCCATAGCCGAAGGTGAGCATGAGCAGGATCGGCCCGAGAAAGGCGAAGGCGAGCCGCGCCCGGTCGCGCAGGATCTCCAGCGTTTCCCGCCGCGCATAGGCCCAGAGCCGGCCGGCATCGAAGCGGCGCACCGGCACGGGCGCCGCCTCCGGCCGCGCGCGCAGCTCCGCAGCACCCTCGGCGCGGCCCATGCCCGCCGCCTCCAGCGCGGCGATGAACACTTCTTCCAACGTCGCCATGCCGCGCGCGGCCTTCAGCTCATCGGGCGTGCCGATGGCGAGCACCTTGCCCGCATGCATCAGCGAGATGCGGTCGCAGCGCTCGGCCTCGTTCATGAAGTGGGTGGAGAGAAAGATCGTCACCCCGTCCTGGCGCGAAAGTTCGATGAGGATGCGCCAGAAATTGTCGCGGGCCACCGGGTCGACGCCCGAGGTCGGTTCGTCGAGAATGAGGATCTCCGGCTTGTGGATCACCGCCACGGCAAGCTGAAGGCGCTGGCGGATGCCGAGCGGCAGGCTCTCGGGGCGCATATCCGCCACGTCGGCGAGGTCGAAACGCGCCAGCATCTCGCCCACCCGGCCGGCCACGTCGGCGATCTCGAACAGCCGGGCATGCAGCACGAGGTTCTGCCGAACGGTGAGTTCGCCATAGAGCGAGAAGGCCTGCGACATGTAGCCGACACGCTTGCGCGTCGCCATGTCGCCGCCCAGCAGCGGCGCGCCGAACAGCCTCGCCTCGCCCTCGCTCGCCGGCAACAGGCCGGTGAGCATCTTCATGGTCGTCGACTTGCCCGAGCCGTTGGAGCCGAGGAAGCCGAAGATCTCGCCCTTCTCGATACGGAAATCGACATGGTCGACGGCGACGAAATCGCCGAAGCGGCGGGTGAGCCCGGTGGCCTCGATGGCCGGCGCGCCGTCATGCAGGATGCGCGGCAGATCGGGAAGAGGCGCGGCGCTGGCGCGCTCGGCCTGCGGCAGCAGCGCGACGAAGGCCGCTTCCAGCGTCGGCGCGCCGGACTGCCGGCGAATATCGTCGGGCGAGCCGGTGGCGAGGATGCGCCCGGCATTCATCGCCGCCAGCCAGTCGAAGCGCTCGGCCTCCTCCATATAGGCGGTGGCGACAACGACGCTCATGCTCGGGCGGCGCGCGCGCAGCCGCTCCATCAGTTCCCAGAACTGGCGGCGCGACAGCGGATCGACGCCGGTGGTCGGCTCGTCGAGAATGACGAGGTCGGGATCGTGGATCAGCGCAGCGCAGATGCCGAGCTTCTGCTTCATGCCGCCGGAGAGCTTGCCCGCCGGCCGGTCGGCAAAGGGCGCGAGCCCGGTGGCGGCGACAAGCTCGGCAATGCGCTCCGCCCGTTCGCCCGCGCCCTGGCCGAACAGGCGCCCGAAGAAATCGAGATTCTCCGCGACACTGAGCGTGGGGTAGAGATTGCGCCCCAGTCCCTGCGGCATATAGGCGATGCGCCCGCCGGCCGCGCGGCGCCAGCCGGAGCGCGCCATGTCGCCGCCCAGCACTTCCACCGTGCCGGCCTGGATGCGCGTCACCCCCGCCGCCAGCGCGAGCAGGGTCGACTTGCCCACGCCATCGGGCCCGATCAGCCCGGTCATGCAGCCGGCCGGGACGGCAAGGTCGACACCGTCCAGCGCGATGGTGCGGCCGTAGCGATGGGCCACACCCCGGAGCGCGATGACCGGCCCGCTCATTGCGGCAGCTTCACCGCCAGAGCCTCCGGCCATGTCGCCGTGCTGGCGGTGCGCACATAGGCGACACCGCGCACGCCGGTCTTCACCCGATCCTCATATTGCTTGAGCAGATCCGAGGCGATGCGCAGCTTCACCCGGAACATCAGCTTCTCGCGCTCGTCATCGGTCTCGACCGATTTCGGCGTGAACTGCGCGCCGGAGGCGACGAAGCTCACCGCGGCGGGAATCACATATTCCGGCGCGGGGTCGAGCACGATGCGCGCCTCGTCGCCCATGGCGAGGCGGCCGGCGACGCGGGCGGGCACGAAGACGGTCATGTAGACATCGGTCAGATCGAGCAGCGTGACGATCGGCGCGCCCGCCGCCACCACCTCGCCCGAGCGCACCAACTTATATTCGACGCGGCCGCGGCGCGGCGCCTTCAGCGTCGAATCGTCGATCTGCGACTGGATCCGCGCGACATCGGCGCGGGCGGCATCGGCCGTGGCCAGCGCCGCCTCGAGCGCGGCCTGCGAGGCCCTCAGCCCGGCCTCGGCGACATTCAGCTCGCTCTGGCGCGTGTCGGCGGACTGGATGGTGCCGTAGCCGCTCTCCCTCAGCTTGGAGGCGCGCTCGAATTCCTGCTGGGCGAGCAGGCGCTGACTTTCGCGCTGGGCGATCGCCGCCTCGGCCTCGGCGACCGATTTCTCGGCGGCGCGCACCTGCGCCTCGGTGCCGGCGAGTTGGGCCGCGAGTTCCACCGTGTCCATGCGGGCGACCGTCTGGCCCTCGTCGACCGTCTGGCCTTCCTCGACCAGCACCTGCGCCACGCGGCCGGCGAGCTTGGAGGCCACCAGAACCTGCTCGGATTCGATGCGCCCGTTGGTCATGAAGATATCGGCCGGGAGCTTGTGCCCGGTCAGCTTGTCCACCAGCGCCTGCAGCCGGGCGCCCAGGCCTCCCGTCTCCTGCGCCGATGCGGGAGGCGCGAGGCCGAGCCCCAGAATGACAATGACGGCAGCACGCGCTGCGACAGCAGACGTCTTTTCGCCTCGACCGAGCCACGCGCTCATCAGGCCTCCCAGGAACGATAGAGCCTGCGATGCGGAACCGCATCGCATCTTCACAGCCGATCCCGCCCCAGCTTCGCCGCGACAGGATTGAACCATGCGCGGGTGCGCATGGCCAGACAGCAATCGGGCCAAGGCCGCGCCATGCCGCCCTCCACCTTGGCTGTTCGGATCGGGCCGCGATCCTAGGTCGTCGGCGGGGGCCGGCATTGACCGTGATCAACGGCGGCCGCACCGCAGCATGCGATAGGTTCCCCGCCGTCGCATGATTTCATTCGCCGGCTAGCGATTTCCCGCGACGCCGCGCCCCTGAGCGTCTCGGCGTTTGGTCTTCGCAGCACTTGCCCGGATAATGAGCCGATGTCGTGTGTGCCCAGCCTGTCGCCAACGCTGCCGCCGAGGATGTCACGATGAGAGCCATGGTCCTGCATGCCTGCGGCGAGGCGCTGCGGCTCGAGGAGCGCGCGCTGCCGCTGCCCGGCGCCGGGGAGATCCGCGTGCGCGTGGAGGCCTGCGCGGTCTGCCGCACGGACCTGCACGTGGTGGATGGCGAATTGCCGCCGGGCAAGCTGCCCGTCATTCCCGGCCATGAGATCGTCGGCATCGTCGAGGCGCTCGGCGAAGGGGTTGCCGCGCCGGCGGTCGGCTCAAGGGTCGGCATTCCCTGGCTCGGCCACACCTGCGGGGTGTGCCCCTATTGCGCGGGGCAGCGCGAGAACCTGTGCGACAATCCACTCTTTACCGGCTACACGCGCGACGGCGGCTTCGCCACCCATGTCGTGGCCGATGCCGGCTATTGCTTCCCGCTGGACGGGTTCGACGACCCTGTCGCGGCCGCGCCGCTGATGTGCGCGGGACTGATCGGCTGGCGCACGCTGAAAATGGCCGGGGACGCGCACCGCATCGGCATTTACGGCTTCGGCGCCGCCGCCCATCTCATCGCGCAGGTCTGCCGCTGGCAGGGCCGCGAGGTCTATGCCTTCACTCGCGCCGGCGACGGAAGGGCGCAGCAGCTGGCGCTCTCGCTCGGCGCGCGCTGGGCCGGCGCCTCGCAGGACACGCCGCCCGAAAAGCTCGACGCCGCCTTGATCTTCGCGCCCGTCGGCGCGCTGGTGCCGACGGCTCTGGCGGCCGTCGCCAAGGGTGGGCGCGTGGTGTGCGGGGGCATCCACATGAGCGACATCCCGCAATTTCCCTATTCCCTCCTGTGGGAAGAGCGGGAGATCGTCTCGGTCGCCAACCTCACCCGCGCGGACGCACGGGAATTCCTGAGCCTTGCGCCGCAGGCCGGCATCCGGGCCACCACCACGACCTACAGGCTGGAACGCGCCAACGAGGCGCTGGCGGACCTGCGCGCCGGTCGATTCCAGGGCGCGGCGGTGCTGGTGCCGTGACGTGCGCGTACCGTGACCTGAGCGTCATGCGCCCTATCTAGTCTTCAACCCGCTTTTGCGACTGAGCCGTAACAGGAGAGACCGATGGCCGCCGAACCGACCACGACGGACACGCTGACGCCCGAACTGCTCACCCGCATGCACGCCTGGTGGCGGGCGGCGAACTATCTCTCGGTCGGGCAGATCTACCTGCTCGACAACCCGCTGCTGCGCGAGAAGCTGACCCTCGACCACGTCAAGCCGCGCCTGCTCGGCCACTGGGGCACGACGCCGGGGCTGAACTTCATCTATGTCCATCTCAACCGGGTCATCCGCGACACCGATTCCAAGGTGCTGTTCATCGCCGGCCCCGGCCATGGCGCGCCGGGCGTGGTGGCCGCGACCTATCTCGAGGGCACCTATAGCGAGCTTTACCCCGACATTTCGCAGGACGCGGAAGGGCTGCGCCGGCTGTTCCGCCAGTTCTCGTTCCCCGGCGGCATTCCCAGCCATGCCGCGCCGGAAACGCCCGGCTCGATCCATGAGGGCGGCGAACTCGGCTATTCGCTCAGCCACGCCTATGGCGCCGTTCTGGATAATCCGGACCTGATCGTCGCCTGCGTGGTGGGCGATGGCGAGGCCGAGACCGGGCCGCTCGCCACCTCCTGGCACGGCAACAAGTTCCTCAACCCCGCCGCCGACGGCGCGGTGCTGCCGATCCTGCACCTCAACGGCTACAAGATCGCCAACCCCACCGTGCTGGCGCGCATCAGCCCCGAGGAACTCAAGAGCCTGCTGCAGGGCTATGGCTACGACCCGATCTTCGTCGAGGGCGAGGAACCTTATCCCATGCACCAGGCCATGGCGGGCGCGCTGGACGCGGCCTTCGCCAGGATCGCCGCCATCCAGAAGGCCGCGCGCGAGCAGGGCGAGACCGAGCGCCCGCGCTGGCCGATGATCGTGCTGCGCAGCCCCAAGGGCTGGACCGGCCCGAAGACCGTGGACGGCAAGAAGACGGAAGGCTTCTGGCGCTCGCACCAGGTGCCGTTCTCCGACATGTCGAAGCCCGAGCATCTCACCCTGCTCGAAGACTGGATGCGGAGCTACCGGCCGGAGGAACTGTTCGACGAGGCCGGCCGGCTGCGGCCGGAGATCGCTTCGCTGGCGCCGATGGGCGAGCGGCGCATGGGCGCCAACCCGCATGCCAATGGCGGCGCGCTGCGCCGGCCGCTGCGCCTGCCGGACTTCACCGCCTATGCGCTGGACATCCCCCATCCCGGCGCGGTGGAGGCGGAATCGACCCATGTCATGGGCATCTTCCTGCGCGACGTGATGAAGGAGAATCTGGCCTCCCGGAACTTCCGCGTGTTCGGCCCCGACGAGACCGCCTCGAACCGGCTGCAGGCGCTGTTCGAAGTGACGGACCGCGCGTGGAATGCGCAGACCTTCTCCTATGACGACCACCTCGCGCTGAACGGCCGGGTGACGGAGATGCTGTCCGAGCACATGTGCCAGGGCTGGCTGGAGGGCTATCTCCTCACCGGCCGGCACGGCCTGTTCTCCTGCTACGAGGCGTTCATCCACATCATCGATTCGATGTTCAACCAGCACGCGAAATGGCTGAAGAGCGCGGGCGAGGTGGAGTGGCGCCGGCCCATCGCCTCGCTCAACTACCTGCTCACCTCGCATGTCTGGCGGCAGGACCATAACGGCTTCAGCCACCAGGACCCCGGCTTCATCGACCATGTGGTGAACAAGAAGGCGGACATCGTGCGGGTCTATCTGCCGCCGGATGCCAACACGCTGCTCTATGTCACCGACCACTGCCTGCGCTCATGGAACCGGGTGAACGTCATCGTCGCGGGCAAGCAGCCGGCGCCGCAATGGCTCGACATGGACGCCGCCATCAAGCACTGCACGCAGGGCATCGGCCTGTGGGAATGGGCCAGCAACGACCATGGCGGCGAGCCCGACGTGGTGCTGGCCTGCGCCGGCGACGTGCCGACGCTGGAGACGCTGGCCGCCACCAGCCTGCTGCGCGAATTCTTCCCCGACCTCAAGGTGCGCGTCGTCAACGTGGTCGACCTGATGACGCTGCAGCCGAAATCCGAGCACCCGCACGGGCTCTCGGACGCCGATTTCGACGCGCTGTTCACCAAGGACAAGCCGGTGATCTTCGCCTATCACGGCTATCCCTGGCTGATCCACCGCCTCGCCTACCGCCGCAACAATCACAACAACATGCATGTGCGCGGCTATGTCGAGGAGGGATCCACCACGACGCCCTTCGACATGGTGGTGCGCAACCGGCTGGACCGCTTCCACCTCGTCGCCGACGTGCTGGACCGCGTGCCCAAGCTCGCCGGCCAGGTCCATGCGCGGCAGGCGATCCGCGACAAGCTGACCGAACACGCGCGCTATATCCGCGCCCATGGCCTCGACCTGCCGGAGGTGCGCGACTGGCGCTGGCCGGGCGGGGAGTGATCCCCTCCCCGACACCCGCCTGTCCGCCGGCACAGTCTGTGCCGGCGGACAGGCGGGCGACAGCTTGGCTCCTCTAGGTTCCGGTCGATCGATGCACACCGCCGATCGCCTGGACCTAAGGAACCACTCATGCGCAAACTCGTCGCCGGCCTCGTCGCCGTCTCCGTTCTCGCCCCCGTCGCCGCGTTCGCCGGCCCGGTCTGCACCACCGAAGCCAAGGACAAGTGGCTGACCGAGGAGGCCATGAAGGCCAAGATCAGCGAAATGGGCTACCAGAAGATCAAGACCTTCAAGGTCTCGGGCAGCTGCTACGAAATCTACGGCTACACCAAGGACGACAAGAAGGCCGAGGTCTATTTCAACCCGGTCACCGGCGCGGTCGTGAAGTCCGAAATCGACTGATGACGCGAAACGCGGCTGAGGCCGGGGCGGTTGCCGCCCCGGCCGCGGGCATGGACGTCCGGGTCTGGGATCCGGTCGTGCGCCTGTTCCACTGGACCGTCGTCACCGGCTGCGTCCTCAATCTTTTCATCCTGCCGGAGGGCAAGCTGGCGCACCGCTATGTCGGCTATGCCGTGGCGGGCGCGCTCGTCGTTCGGCTGATCTGGGGTTTCATCGGCACGCGATATGCCCGCTTCTCGGATTTCGTGCCCACCCCCGCGCGCCTTCGCTCCTATCTGGCGGCGCTCGCCAAGGGTCGGGAGCCGCGCATGCTCGGGCACAACCCGGCCGCAGCGGTGATGATGCTGGCGCTCATGGCGCTGCTGGCCAGCATCGCCGTCACCGGCTGGATGATGACGCTCGACGCCTTCTGGGGCGAGGAGTGGCTGGAGGACCTGCACGGCACGCTCGCCAATGGCCTACTCGTGCTCGCCCTCGTTCACGCGGCCGCCGCGCTGGTGGAAAGCTGGCGCCACCGCGAGAACCTCGTATGGTCCATGGTCACAGGCCGCAAGCGGCCGGAACGACGCGCATGTGAGGGTCCGTGAGACTTCTCCTCGTTGAGGACAGCGCGCGGCTGCGCGAACTGGTCGGCGACACCATTCGCGGTGCCGGCTGGCGGCTCGATGCCGTGGGCAGCGTGGCGCAGGCGCAGGAAGCGCTGGCCACCACGCGCTACGACCTCGTGCTGCTCGATCTCGGCCTGCCCGACGGCGACGGGCTGACGGTGCTCCGCGACCTGCGCCGCGCCAGGGATCCCACCCCCGTGCTGGCGCTCACCGCGCGCACGGCGGTGGACGAGCGCATTGCCGGCCTCGACGCGGGCGCCGACGATTATCTCGGCAAGCCGTTCAACAATGGCGAATTGCTGGCCCGCGCCCGCGCCCTGCTGCGCCGCGCGCCGCTCGTCGCCGATCCGGTGCTGGAGACGGGCGCGCTGCGCTTCGATCCCGCCACCCAGGAGGCAAGCTGCGCCGGGGAGATCATCGCCCTTGCCCCGCGCGAGCGGGCGGCGCTGGAAATCCTCCTGCGCCATGCCGGCCGGGTCACGCCCAAGCGCGGGCTGGAGGCGATGCTGTCGGAATTCGACGGCGAGACCAGCCCCAACGCCATCGAACTGGTGCTCTCGCGGCTGCGGCGCAAGCTGGCGCCCTATGAGACGCGGGCGGCGATCGAAACCGTGCGCGGCGTCGGCTACATGCTGCGCGAGACCCGCGCCGATACGGGGGAGGCCTGACGTGCCGAGCCGGAGCGAGCGGCGGGCACGCCCGCTCGGCCGCATTCTGGCCGGTCGCATCATCGCCTTCGCCGCACTGGCCATGCTGGCCCAGCTTATCGCCGTGCTGGTGGAATATGCGCGGGATCCCGAGAACCTCGCCCGCCTCGTGCTGGAGCGCGAAAGCGCCGAACTCGCGGAGGGGCTGACGCATGACGACACCCGCCTCGGCTTCCAGCTGCCGGAGGCGCTGGCGGCGCGCTACCGCACGGCGAATTCCGGCTACATGGCGCGCGTGCGCACCGCCAACGGCGTGGTGCTGTTCTCCCATTGCGACGAAGACTGCGCCGAGCACTTCCTGCCGCTCGACCTCCACCCGCCGACCTTCTGGATCCGCACGCTGGTGCCGGGCTATCCGCTGACCTTCGCCGGTGGCCACACCTTCAAGCCCGGCGACCATGTCGTCTTCATCGAGATCGCCGTGACGGGCGACCCGCAGGGCGCCATGTGGGGCGTGCTGACCGAGGAAGTGCTCGACCACATGCTGGTGCCGATGAGCCTGACGCTGCTCTTCGTGCTCGGCGCCACGCTGCTGTCGCTGCGCGCCGCGCTGCGCCCGGTGGGCAAGGCCGCGCGGCAGGCGGAGCGGCTCGACCCGCTCGGCACCGATGCCCGCCTCGACGCGGAGGGCATGCCGCGCGAGATCGCCCAGCTGGCCGGCGCGGTGAACCGCTCCTATGCCCGCACGCGCGAATTGATGGCGGCGCAGAAGCTGTTCACCTCCGCCATCGCCCACGAGATCCGCACCCCGCTCGCGGTGATCCGGCTGGAGCTGGAAAAGCTGGACCACCCGGCCGCCCGCCGCGCCACGGCCGAACTCGACGACCTCACCCATTTCGTGGAGCAACTCGTGACGCTGGCGCGGCTGGAAGCCTCCGACCGCTCCGGCTTCGTGTCCATCGACCTCGCTACGCTGGCGGAGGAGACCGTCTCAACGCTGGCGCCCTTCGTCTATGCCCACGGCGCCAGCATCGCGCTGGAAGCCGTGCCGGCCCCGCCCGTGCTCGGCCAGCCGGCCCTGCTGAAGGACGCCGTGCGCAACCTGATCGAGAACGCGGTGCGCCATGGTGCGGCAGGAGCCGGCGGGCCAAGCAAGGCCGGGGCCGGCATCGCCATCGTCGTGTCCACCGATGCCGGGCCGGGCCTTTCCGTCAGCGATGACGGCATCGGCTTCACGCCCGCCGAGGCGGCCGCCGGCGGCAAGGCGCCGGGACATTACAAGCGGGCCGGCGGGCTCGGCATCGGGCTGGAAATCGTCCGCCGCATCGCCCGTCTGCACGGCGGCAGCGTCGAGATGACGGGCAATGCCCCACACGGCGCGCGCGTGCGCATCGCCCTGCCGCCCGCCGACCCGCTCACACCCGCTCGATGAGCGCCATGGCGGCGGCAGGATTGCGGACCTTGTGCCCGCTGATGACGAACAGGAAAACATCGCGCGGTGTCACCGCTGCCGGCGGCGCGAGGAGCCGATCGGCGAACGCGGCCGGCGTGCCGCCCGCGGCCCACGCCCTTGCCGCGTCGGCCCAGCCATCCAGCGCTTCCGGCGCATAGCCGAGCGCCTCCTCCTCGCGCGTGCCCATGATGCGGGCATAGACGAAGGGCGCCGTGACATCGGCGATGCACGGATGCTCGCTGTCGCCGGCGAAAATGATGGCGACGCCATATTCCCGCGCCAGCGCCACGAAATCGGGAGAGGCGAAGCTGTCATGGCGCACCTCCACCGCGTGGCGCAGCGCGATGCCGTCCACATTTTTCGGCAGCAGCTTGAGGAAGCCCTCGAAATCGGCCGGATCGAATTTCTTGGTGGCCATGAACTGCCAGTTGATCGGCCCCAGCTTGTGCTTCAGCTCGGTGATACCGCTGGTGACGAACCGCCCGATGGATTCGCCTGCCTCGCTCAGCACACGCCGATTGGTGGTGAAGCGCGGCCCCTTCAGCGTGAAGACGAAGTCGTCCGGCGTCTCCGCGAACCATCGGGCGAAGCTCTCGGGCTTCTGCGAGCCGTAATAGGTGCCGTTGATCTCGATGGCGGTAAGCTTGCCGGCGGCATGTTCCAGCTCGCGCTTCTGCGCGAGACCCTCGGGGTAGAACGCGCCCCGCCACGGCTCGAAGGTCCAGCCGCCGACGCCGATGCGGATCTGCCCGTGCTGTGCCTGCCCGTGACTTGCCTGCCCGTGCTGTGCCATGACGGCCTCGCTCGCCGGTGTGAGGGCCGGCAGGATAGGAGCGCCCCCGTGCGCCGGCAACCCGATCCGTCCTAGAGCATTTTCGAGCGAAGCGGATTCCGGTTCGTGTGAAGAAAATGCGTCAGAACAATAACCTAGAGCTTTTCCGGTGAACCGGAATTCACCGGAAAAGCTCTAGTCGATCGGCAGCGCCTGCGCGTGCTTCACCTGGCTCAGCGCGAAGCTCGATTCGATGGAGGCGACGCCCTCCAGCCGGGTGAGCGTGCGCTTGAGGAAGGCCTCATAGGCCGGCAGGTCTTTCACCACGATGCGCAGGAGATAGTCGCGCTGGCCGGTCATGAGGTAGCATTCCACGATCTCCGGCCAGCGCAGGATCGCCCGCGAGAACCGGTCCAGCTCGTCCTCGCGCTGGCGCTCCAGCCGGATGGAGGCGAACACGCTGATCGGCAGACCGACCTTCTGCTGGTCGACCACCGCGACATAGCCCTTGATGACGCCCGACGCCTCCATCTGCCGCACCCGCCGCGCGCAGGGCGAGGGCGACAGGCCAACCCGCGCGCTGATCTCCTCCATGGTCGCGTGCGCGTTTTCCTGCAGCGCGGCGAGAATTCCGCGGTCGATCGCGTCAAGCGTGTGTTCGGCCATGTCGAGCCATCCCGGCTGCCTGTATTGGTGGTTTCAGCCAATCATGGCCTCACTCGCAGCCTATATCAGCTGCTTTCACCCGAGCCGCCAGGGTATTTTCACTCGACTGCAAGCGGGAGAGACATGAATGTCCGCGGGACGGGTGGAAATTCTCGAGGAACTGGAACGCAAGGTCCGCTGGCTGGCGACCTGGACGATCCATAACGCCAACCATGTGCGATCCAACACCGACGGGCTGAAGGTGGGCGGCCATCAGGCCTCCTCCGCCTCGCTCGCCACGATCATGACCGCGCTCTATTTCGCCGCGCTGCGGCCCGAGGACCGGGTGGCGGTGAAGCCGCATGCCAGCCCGGTGTTCCACGCCATCCAGTACCTGTTCGGCAACCAGACCCGCGCCAAGCTGGAGAATTTCCGCGGCTACAAGGGCGCGCAGTCCTATCCCTCCCGCACCAAGGACGTCGACGATGTCGACTTCTCCACCGGCTCGGTGGGGCTAGGGGTCGCGCAGACGTTGTTTGCCGCGCTGGTGCAGGACTATCTGCGGGCGAAAGACCTCGGCACCGCCCTGCCCGAGGGCAAGATGATCGCGCTGGTCGGCGATGCCGAGATGGACGAGGGCAACATCTTCGAGGCGCTGCTGGAAGGCTGGAAGCACGGCCTGCGCAACGCCTGGTGGATCGTCGACTATAACCGCCAGAGCCTCGATGCCGTGGTGCGCGAGGGGTTGTGGGAGCGGTTCGAGAGCATCTTCCACAATTTCGGCTGGGACGTCGTCATTCTGAAATACGGACAGTTGCAGCAGGCCGCCTTCGCCGAGCCGGGCGGCGACGCGCTGCGCCACTGGATCGATACCTGCCCCAACCAGCTCTACTCGGTGCTGACCTTCCAGGGCGGCAAGGCGTGGCGCAAGCGCCTGATGGACGATATCGGCGACCAGGGCGCGGTCACGGCGCTGATCGAGGCCCGCTCGGACGAGGAACTCGCGGCGCTCATGGCCAATCTCGGCGGCCACGACCTGCCCTCGCTGCTCGCCGCCTTCGAGGAAGCGCGCGCGCATGACCGGCCGGTCTGCTTCATCGCCTACACGATCAAGGGCTTCGGCCTGCCGCTCGCCGGGCACAAGGACAATCATGCCGGGCTGATGACCGCGGCGCAGGTGGAAAAGCTGCGCACCGAGCATCATGTGCGCAGCGGTCATGAATGGGACCGCTTCGAGGGCCTCTCGACGCCACCCGAGACGCTGGACGCCTTCCTCAAGGCCGCCCCGTTCAACGCGCGCGGCGCGCGGCGCTACCAGGCGCCCGCCATCGCGGTGCCAGCCACGCTGCACGTGCCGCTTCAGCCCGCGATGTCGACCCAGCAGGGCTTCGGCCTGCTGCTGCACGAGATCGCCAAGCAGGACAGCCCGTTCGCCAGCCGCATCGTCACCACCTCGCCCGATGTCACGGTCTCGACCAATCTCGGCGCCTTCGTGAACCGGCGCGGCCTGTTCGCGCGCGAGGAACTGGCCGACACGTTCAAGCGCGAACGCATCCCCTCCACCTTCAACTGGGAATTCTCGCCCAAGGGCCAGCACCTGGAACTCGGCATTGCCGAGATGAACCTGTTCATCATGCTCTCGGCGCTCGGCCTGTCGCATTTCCTGTTCGGCGAGCGGCTGCTGCCCGTCGGCACGCTGTACGATCCCTTCATCGAGCGCGGGCTCGATGCGCTGAACTATGCCTGCTACCAGGACGCCCGCTTCATCCTCGCCGCCACGCCCTCGGGGGTGACGCTGGCGCCGGAAGGCGGAGCGCACCAGTCCATCGCCACGCCGCTGATCGGCATGGCGCAGGACGGGCTCGCCAGCTTCGAGCCGGCCTTCGTCGACGAACTCGCCGTGATCCTGCGCTTCGGCTTCGCGCACATGCAGCAGGATGACGGCGGCTCCACCTACCTGCGCCTGTCCACCCGCTCCATCGAGCAGCCCAAGCGGAGCCTCGATGCCGGCCTCGCCGGCGACATCGTCAAGGGCGGCTACTGGATGCGCCCCCCCGGCCCGAACGCGCAGGTCGTGGTCGCCTATACGGGAGCGCTGGCGCCCGAGGCCATCGCGGCGGTCGGGCTGATCGCCGAGGACCGGCGCGATGTCGGCCTGCTCGCCGTCACCTCGGCCGATCGTCTTCATGGCGGCTGGACCGGCGCGCAGCGGGCACGCGAGGAGGGCGACCCGCCGGCGCGCAGCCATATCGAGACGCTGCTCGCCGAGGTGCCGCACGATTGCGCGCTGATCACCGTGATCGATGGCCATCCGGCCACGCTCGGCTGGCTCGGCTCGGTGTGGGGCCACCGTACCCGCGCGCTCGGCGTCGAGCATTTCGGCCAGACCGGAACGCTGCAGGATCTCTATCGCCATTACGGCATCGACGCCGAGGGCATCGCCCGCGCCGCGCAGGCCGTCGCGCCCGGCCGGCCGATCCGCCATCTGCGGGCGGTGTGAAGAGACTGAGCGACCGCACCCTCTCCCCAATGGGGAGAGGGTTGGGGTGAGGGAAGCAGAGAATAAGTCGGATACCGCCCCTCAAAAAGAAACGCGCCGGTCTTCGCGGGACCGGCGCGCAGTTGGCCAGACGCTCGCCAGCCAGACGGGCAGCCGCGCGCGTCGGGAAGGCACGGTGCGCGCCGTCCGAAGGACGCGCACCGCTGGAATGCCGGTCAGCCCGCCTTCTTGAACTCAGCCCGCCGTCCTGAACTCAGCCCGCCTTCTTGAACTTGGCCGCCTCTTCCGAGCCGCCGGTCGCATTGCCCTTGGAATAGGAATGCGCGCCGGTGCCGGCGAGCGCGCCGCCCTGCACGATCAGGTATTCGTCGCGGATCGGCTGCCCCTCGAAGAAGGCTTCCAGGATCTCGCGCGTGCCGGCGGCATAGCGCGCCTGCGCGGTGAGCGAGGTGCCGGAAATATGCGGCGTCATGCCGTTCCACTTCATGGTGCGCCAGGGGTGATCGGCCGGCGCGGGCTGGGGGAACCACACGTCGCCCGCATAGCCGGCGAGCTGCCCGCTTTCCAGCGCACGCACGATCGCGTCGCGGTCGGCCAGCTTGCCGCGTGCCGTGTTGACGATATAGGCGCCGCGCTTGAACAGCTTCAGCGTCTCGTCATTGATCATGTGCTCGGTTTCGGGATGCAGCGGCACGTTGAGCGTGACCACGTCGCAATGGGGATACATGTCCTCGCGCGTGTCGTGCCAGACGAGGTTCAGTTCCTTTTCCACCGCTTCCGGCAGGCGGTGGCGGTCGGTGTAGTGCAGCTTCACGTCGAAGGGCGCGAGGCGGCGCAGCACGGCGAGGCCGATGCGGCCGGCCGCGACCGAACCGACGGTCATCCCTTCGAGATCGTAGGAATGCGCGACGCAATCGGCAATGTTCCAGCCGCCCTTGCGCGCCCATTCATGCGAGGGGAGATAGTTGCGCACCAGCCCGAGGATCATCATCACCACGTGCTCGGCGACGCTGATCGAGTTGCAGTAGGTGACTTCCGCCACCGTGATGTTGCGGTCGATCGCCGACTGAAGATCGACATGGTCCGAGCCGATGCCGGCGGTGAGCGCGAGCTTGAGGTTCTTCGCCTTGGCGATACGCTCGGGCGTCAGATAGGCCGGCCAGAACGGCTGGGAAATGACCACATCGGCATCGACCAGCTCCTTCTCGAACACCGAGTCCGGGCCGTCCTTGTCGGATGTCACCACCAGCGTGTGGCCATTGGCTTCGAGATAGGTGCGCAGGCCCAGTTCGCCCGAGACCGAGCCCAGCAGCGTGCCGGGCACGAAGTCGATCGCCTTCGGCGTCGGCAGGGTCTGCCCGCCGGGATAATGATCGATCTTCGGCAGGTCGTCGCGGGCATAGGTCGTGGGGTAGCCGTCAACCGGATCGTCGTAGAGAACGCAGACAACCTTGGCCATGGAACATCTCCTCTCGTCAGGGTGAGCGGGGACGCTTCCGCCGCGGATAGCGGCAGATGGCTCAGCTTGCAAAGCCGGATCCTTCAGTACGGCCGCCCTTGGGGGCGCACCGCCTGATGCCCCGCGCACAGAGCGACGGGCGTCCTCCACATCGGCCGGCGTGCGGCGTGATCCCTGCCGCTTCGCCGTCGACATCAGTACAATGAGGAGTTAGCGCGCCGTGCTCAAATTGAAAGGGACAAAGGATTGATAGATAAAGCCAATCAAAAATCACTCAGTTAAAAGATATTATCAATCAAACCTTGCCCCTCCGTCGCGTCCCGCGTCAGTGCCCGCACCAGTTTCAGCAACGCGGCGGCCACCGGGCTCAGCGGATCACGCTCGGACAGGACAAGGCCGATGGGCTGGGTGCGCACCGGCTCGACCAGCTCGATGGCGATGAGGTCGCTGGCATTGCCGAGCCCCTTGAAGCTCGCCTCGGGCACGATGCTGGTCCAGGGCCCGCGCCGCACGAAGCTCCACACGCCCATGAAGGAATTGGTCTCGATCGCCGGCTGCGAGGCAAGCCCCGCCTCGGCCATCACCTGATCGATGATGCGCCGGTTCTGCATGTCGGGGGTGAGCAGGCACAGCGGCTGCGCCGCCGCCTCCGCCCAGCGCAGCGTGCGCCGGCGCGCCAGCGGATCGCCGGCCCGCGTCACGAACACATAGCGCTCGGTATAGAGCGGCACGCGGCGCACACGGTTCAGCGGCTCGTTGTCCAGATAGGTGATGCCGGCATCGAGATCGCGCTCATCGAGCCCGCGCTGGATCGCCGCCGAACTCAGGGTGAGCATCTGCACCGTCACATCCGGGTGCCGGTCGCGGAACGGCGCGAGCAAAGCCGGCGCGGCGGCGGTCGCCGCGGGAATGGCGCCCACCCGGAGCGTGCCGCTCAGCCGGCCGGAGGGGTCCGCCCGCTCCTGCCGCAGGCTCGCGTAATCCGCCGCGATCTGCCGTGCCCAGGCAAGCACCCGCTCCCCCTCGGCGGTAAAGCCGAGGAAACGGTGGCCGCGCACCACGATGGGCAGGCCGAGTTCCTCCTCCAGCTTGCGGATGCCGGTGGAAAGGGTCGGCTGCGAGACATGACAGGCCTCCGCCGCCCGGCCGAAATGCTTCTCGCGGGCCAGCGCGACCAGATAATGCATCTGCCGGACGAACATCCGCCCCTCCTGTGACGCGCGCCGGGTGGCGCGGGCGGCCGTATCTATTCCCGATCCTGTACAGGATCAAAATAGGCCGCGAGGCGCCGGCGGAAGGCTTTCGGCGTTTCGGCGAACAGCCGGGCATGCTGGCGCATCGCGGTGCGCACCAGCTTCGCCTGACGGGTCTCGATGGAAGCGGCGAGCGCGGCGCGCCAGGCCGGCTGGGTCGCCGGCTGGGTCTCGCGGATCTCGGCGCGGGAGGCGCGGCGCGGGGGCAGCGCCAGCAGGTCGTGCAGCAGAACCGCGTGATCGTGATGCGTGCCGAGCCGGTCGCGCAGCTTCTGCAATTCGTTCACCCAGAATGCGCCCAGCGCCGGCCAGGCCTCGCCGGCCAGTTCCATCTGGTAGCGATGGGCAACGACAGCCTTGCGCAACGCGTGCAGGCTCTCCGGGTCGGCGGCATCGACCTTGCCGCCCAGCCGCCGGGCGCGGGCATATTCCACCGTCATCGCATCCAGCACGCGCCGCGGGCCGAGCGCGCCGGCCAGATCCCGGGCGCCGGCAGCGCAGGCCTCGATCAGCGCGGACAGTTCCTCGCGATGCCGGCCGAGGCCCGCCTCCTGTCCGTCCGCGGCACGCGGCGCCAGCGCGCGGCCGGCGGCCCCCCGCACCGCCGGGGCGATGAGTTCCTGCTCGACCAGATCGTCGAGCGCCGCGCGCCGGGCGGCGGCATCCCGCGTCACCGACAGCCGGCCGGCGCCGGTGCCGAGCGCCCGGCCGAGCACGCGGGCGGCGGCACGCTCCTCGCGCCCGCCGGCATGGCGGACAAGGCGCAGCAGCGCCCGCAACCGCTTGAACGCCTTGCGCACGTCATGCACCGCCTGGACCGGCTCCGCGATGTCGAGCGCCCCGCGCGCCTGCGCCGCGGCATCTCCCAGCGCCCGCGCCAGCGCCGACATCGCCGCCTCAAGCCCGGCCGCGCCCTCGGGCGACGGTGACGCAGAGCCGCCATGCACAAGTTCCGACATCTGAATTTCCTTTGTTATTTTAACGACTTGCAGGCGAATTGCCGGTCCGGCGCGACGTTCCCATGACAAAAACTATCCCATGCCCCTTTCCTTTGGCCATCCGGATTGCTAGATACCCGTCGTCGGCGGCGCCCAACGCCTTCCGGCTCTGACGCGGGGTGGAGCAGCCCGGTAGCTCGTCAGGCTCATAACCTGAAGGCCGCAGGTTCAAATCCTGCCCCCGCAACCACTGATACAGACAAACCCGCAGCCTCGGCTGCGGGTTTTGTTGTTTTAAGGGTCTTTCCGATTGCCTGGCGCTCGGTTCCTTCGAGGATGGTGCGCAGTTCGCCGTGCAATGCCGCGAAAATCTCGCCTCGTTCATTGCCGGGCGTCAGCACGATCCGCTCGATCCGCATCCGCAAGGCTTCCGCTGCCTGAGGCCTTTCCTCTGACCGGTTCAGCGCATGGGTCAGAGGTCGCGACCTTGCTCGCCTAGGCTCAGGACCTATTAATCTGCCTTGAGTTGTGATTCACAGTCTCCCTTGAGGAGGCTGGCATGGGTGATTTGTTCCTGCTGAGCGAGCGT
>NZ_JAUSVR010000023.1 GCF_030814815.1 Ancylobacter amanitiformis
CCGCTATGATCGTTGCGCCCACACCTTCTTCTCAGCCATCTGCATCGCCGCTACCGTCATCTTCTGGCTCGGTAATCAATGAGTCCTGAGCCTAGGAAAACGGGCAGGGCCGGGTCGCCCGCCATGAAAATGAAATGCCGACCGGCTAGTTCATCAAGGTCGATCGCGGGCGAACCGGCGAGAACATCCCGCTCTGCCATGACGATGAGCACAGGCTCGTCCCACAGATCGAGTCCGGCCTCGCCCTTCAGCGCTGATGCCCCGGCTTGAATCACGACATCAAGTTCATGCCGCCGCGCCGCCCGACATTGCGACTCCGGATCCGTGTCGACGAGTTCGACACGGACGTGCGGACAGACCTGTAGGAAGCGATGAAGCAGCTGCGTGAGGCGGGCGCCCGATGTGATCGAGGGTAGACCGATGCGAAGTACGCCATCCTGCGCGGTTCCGGCGCGCTCCACCGCCAGTGCGGCCTGCGAGGCCTGTGCCAGGATCTCCCGCGCGGGTCCCAGCAGACGAAGGCCGGCGAAAGTCGGCCGCACGCCGGCATGGGACCGGGAAAAAAGGGTGGCCCCCATGGCATCTTCAATGTCACGAATACGCCGGCTCAGCGTCGATTGCTGCACCCCCAGCCGGTCCGCTGCCCGTCGGAAGCTGCCCTCTTCCGCCGCGGCTAGAATGAACCGCCAATGTTTCAGCAGGAAGGGATCCAGGCGCTGCGCAATGGCGGCAATATCCCGCTGCGCCTTCATGCACCGTCCTCGCGAGGCGTCGACAGGTGGAAGGCGGCGTAGATATAGCCGGTCGTACGCTCCAGCCGATCATCCATGCCTTGCTCGGCCATCAAGGCGAGGATGGAGGCGCGTTCGTGCGCGGTGGAGAACCGGCGCTGGCGTTGCCGAAGGTGGGGGCACTCGGTGGTGACGAGACCGAACCCCGCCAGCATCGCGGCAATGTCCCCATAGCCGAAGGGATGCATCGCGAAGCTTGCCACCCAGGGGCGGGACGCGGCGGTCGCCTCATAGACCCGTTTGAATGTTCGCACGGTCGCATAGCCGACGCAGCCCGTGCTGATGATCAGATCCGTGTCACGGAGAGCTTCACGGTCCGCTGGAGAGAGTTCCTCGGTCTCCAGATTGGCTGTCACGGCTGCTCCAATCAGGCCGACGTCACGGGCGTAGCGCAACGCCTGCCGACTCGGATCCAGGCCTACGATCTCAAGGTCCTCCCGCAGCTTGTGGTGCGTGAAGAAGGCTTCGTGATCCTCAAGGCTTTGAGACGCCAGCGGTCCATCCGCCAGGGTATAGGCGGCGTAGAGATCGTCCAAGGTGAGCGGAGCGCTCAGCAGGGCCGCGTTGAGCCCGTAGGACGCACCGATGTCCACGATCTTGAGAGGTCGATCCGGCCGCTGGCGGCGGAGACGCGTGATGATGGTCTCGAACACCGGCTTGGCACGGTCGCAGATCATGTAGTCGAGAGCGAGATGGGCCAGATAATAGGCCTGCGGCCAGGGCTGGTCATAGGTAGGCGAGAAATCGTGCTTGGCCGCCCGCATGTTCGTTTCAGATCCGCTCATCGACATTATCCGCCTTCGCATTCCCGCGTGTGATAGCGAGGAATTTTCGCGGCGGGAGCTCCCGATAGCAAACTACATTCAGGAATGTACCAGATATTTCATCAGCTTATCTCATTTGGTGCAAACCGGTATACCGGTTGGCGAATCCGGAACGCTGTCGTTGACGATACATATTTTAAGATGTACCACTTGGACAATAGGAGGCCGCCATGACAGTGACTGTTGAGAGCCGACCCACGCCGAGGGAGCGGTTTTCCGCGATCCACCGCGCTTTGCGCGACCGCATCTGTCTTCTGATTTACCCGCCCGGGACGGCACTCAGCGAAGCCGAGCTCGCGCGCGAATTCGGTGTCAGCCGCACCCCCATGCGGCGGGTGATGCAGGCGCTGGAGAATGAAGGGCTGATCGAGACCACACCCAATGTCGGCTCGATGGTAACGTCGGTGGAACTCAAATCCCTGCGCGATGCCTATGCGCTGCGCATGAAGCTTGCCGAACTGCTCGGCGACCTCAACCCAGCGTCCATGCTCGACGCCATTACCGCGACGCTCCGCGAGCTTCTGGCCGAATGCCAACCACTGAGCGGTCAGGTCGATGTGCGCGCCTTGGCCCAGATTAGCCACCGGCTTCAGGACGAGATCCTGCATCTTTCCGGCAATGCCGAATACCGGCAGGTTTCCGAGGTTCTCTACTACAAGACGATCCGCGCCTATCTCGAGATCCTGCCCGAACTCAACTGGGCGGCTGAGGTCGCGGCACAAGCCGACGAGATCACCGAAATCCTGGCTTCGCTCGCCGCTGGCGATATCCGCGCGGTGGGCTTCATCCGGCGCAATCACATTGCCCGCACTCTCAACCGCATCACCAGCTTCATGCTGGGTGATCACGATTGAGGGTGCTCATGCTGATGAAGGTGACGAGCGCGCTGGAGCCATCAGGCAACGGGACCCAGGCGGAAGCTCTGGTGCTGCGCCGCGTAGACAAGACTTATGACGGTATCGCCAAGGTGGTGGACGCGCTTGATCTCGACGTTCACCCGGGCGAGTTTCTGACTATTCTCGGTCCCTCGGGCTCCGGCAAGACCAGCCTACTGATGATGCTCGCTGGCTTTGAGCCGCCGAGCGCCGGGACAATCGAGATCGGCGGGCGCGACGTGTCCAGGCTGCCGCCCTATAAGCGTAATATCGGCATGGTGTTCCAGCATTATGCGCTGTTCCCGCACCTGACCGTCGGCGAGAACCTGGCCTATCCACTCCAGGCGCGCGGCTGGCGCAAATCCGAGATCACCGAGCGTGTCGCCTGGGCGCTGCAGCTCATCCGCCTGGATGGCATGCGGGATCGGCGCCCGGCGCAGCTGTCCGGCGGGCAGCAGCAGCGCATCGCCGTGGCTCGGGCGCTGATCTACAAGCCGCAGCTCGTGCTGATGGACGAGCCGCTAGGCGCGCTCGACAAGCAGCTGCGCGAGCAGATGCAGGATGAGATCCTTCGACTACATCGCGAGCTGCGGCCGACCATCGTCTATGTCACCCACGACCAGAGCGAAGCTCTGTCACTCTCGGACCGCGTCGCGGTGTTCGAAGCGGGGCGGATTGCCCAGATCGGCACGCCCTCTGAGCTCTATGAGGCACCGCGCACCGCCTTCGTGGCCGGCTTCATCGGCGAGAACAATCGCATCACCGGCATGGTGATCGCCGCCAATACCGAGTTCTGCCATGTCCGCTGCGCCGATGGCGCCGTCCTTGAAGCGCGAAACATCGCCGACGCGCGCATCGGCGACCGCGTGAACCTTGCGGTCCGGCCCGAGCGTCTTCGACCGGCCCAGGCTGGGGAGGGATCATCGGTCGAGGTGGAGGTCGCCGACATCACCTATCTCGGGGAGGTTTCCCGCGTGCGCGGCCGGATGCGCGACGGCACCGAGATCATCTGGAAACTTCCCAATTGCGGCCAGAGCGCGTGCCCTGAGCGCGGCGCGACCATCGCTCTCGGCTTCTGCCGAGAGGACGCCCGGGCCTTCGCCGCCTGAGCGCACCCTTCCCATCTCAAGGAGGTTCACCATGGTTATCGCGTGCCCGAAAGTGTCGTCCGCAGCCGTTCTCTGCCTTCTGATTGCTTCTGGCCCTGCGAGCGCGGCGGACGCTCTGACCATCGCTTCCTTCGGCGGCCAATACACGGCAAGCCAGAGCAAGTCGCAGTACGATCCGTTCACCGCCAGAACCGGCGTGACGATCAAGTCGGTCGATTACAACGGGGGACTTGCCGAGCTCACCGCCCAGGTCCGTTCGGGCACGGTGAACTGGGACATCGTTGATGTCGAGTTGCAGGATCTTGATCGTGGCTGCGCCGACGGACTGTTCGAGAAGGTCGATCCGGCGCAACTGCCGGCAGGCTCCGATGGGGTTCCGGCCATCAAGGACTTCGTTGCTGGGTCCCTGCATGAGTGCGGTGTCGGTACGGTCATCTGGTCCAATGTGCTGGCCTTCAGCGATCCGGCCTTTCCCGATGCCAAGCCGAGTCGGGTCGAGGACTTCTTCGATCTGGAGAGGTTTCCGGGCCGCCGCGGACTGCCGAAGCGTCCTCACGCCATACTTGAATGGGCGTTGATGGCCGATGGCGTGACGCCCTCCGAGGTCTATCGTGTCCTCGCAACGCCAGAAGGTCTCGACCGTGCCTTTGCCAAGCTGGACACGATCAAGGATCACGCCGTCTTCTGGGAGACCGGGGCGCAGATGATCCAACTTCTCGCCGATGGCGAGGTGGCGCTATCCGCTGCCTATAATGGGCGCGTGCAGTCGGCGATCTCGGACGACGCCAAGCCGCTGAAGATCATCTGGGATCGGCAGATCTGGAACGCGGATTACTATGCCGTTGTCGCCGGCACCCAAGCCAAGAACACCGCATTTGATTTCGTGCGCTTTGCCACTGGAACCGTTCCGCTGGCCGAGCAGACCAAATACATCGCCTATGGTCCTGTGCGTGGATCCTCCCAGCCGCTGATCGCGCCGGTGATCGCCGCGACGCTTCCAACGGCACCGGCCAATTTCAGCAACGCCCTGGCCTTCGATGCCGCCTGGTGGACCACTCATGGCGATGCGATCAATGAACGTTATGCGGCGTGGCTGGTCCAATGAACGCGGCCTCGCCCTCCCGCGCCGGCTGGGCGCTCGTGCTTCCCCTGGTCGCCTTTATCGCCATCGCCTTCCTGGCGCCCATCGCGACCATGCTTCTGCGCAGCGTCCATGATCCGGAAATCACCGATCTCATGCCGCGTACGCGGCAGGCTCTCGCTCGATGGGACGGGATCGGCGTTCCGCAAATGGCCGCTGAAGCCGTCACCGCGGATTTGCAGGAGGCGAGCGCGACCAACCAGATCGGCCGGCTCGCCCAACGCCTCAACCGCGAACAGAACGGACTTCGCAGGCTGATCGACGTCACCGCGCGAGAGCTGGAACAGAATCCAGACACACAGCTTGCGCGGATCGATCCAGGCTGGAGCGATCCCGACCTCTGGCGGATTCTGGCGCGCGTAACCTCGCCCTGGACGGGGCGGCATCTGCTCAACGCGCTTGATGTGACCGTGACGGCCGATGGTGCGCTGGTTCGGCAGGAGGAGGTGCGGCGGCTTTATGTCGATCTCTTCCTACGGACCGCCTGGGTCGCCGCCTTGGTGACCCTCATCTGTGCGCTGCTCGGCTATCCCTATGCCTATGCCATGGCAGCGTCCGGCCCCTCCTTACGTACGCTGCTGCTGTTCCTGGTGCTGCTGCCGTTCTGGACCTCATTGCTGGTGCGCGCCACGGCCTGGATCGTGCTGCTGCAGCGGCGCGGTGTCATTAATGAAGGGCTCCTCGCGATGGGCCTCATTAGCGAGACCGGTCGTCTCGACCTGATCTACAACATGACAGGGACCATCATCGTCATGGTTCACGTGCTGCTGCCCTTCTTCGTACTTCCGCTCTATTCGGTGATGGCTGGATTGCCGACGTCCTATGTGCGCGCCTCTGCAAGCCTGGGAGCGCATCCACTGCGGACCTTCGCCCGCGTCTATCTTCCGCTGACCTATCCCGGCGTCGCCGCCGGCGGTCTGCTCGTCTTCATCCTGTCGCTTGGCTATTACGTCACCCCGGCCCTGGTGGGAGGACGAACCGGCCAGCTCATCAGCAATCAGATCGCTTTCCACATGCAGAGGAGCCTGAACTGGGGCTTGGCGGCCGCTCTTGGGACGTTGCTCCTGCTTGCGGTTCTGCTCCTCGCTTTGACGCTGCCGCGCCTCGCCGAACGCGGAGGGCTGCGCGCATGAACCGGCTCGCCCGTTTCGGGTTCTATCTTCTCTGCGGCCTGATCGCGGCCTTCCTTGTCCTGCCACTCCTCGTGATCGTGCCGCTATCCTTCAATCCGGAGCCGTATTTCTCCTTCACGCCGGCCATGCTCCAGCTTGATCCTGCTGGATGGTCGCTGCGCTGGTACCGGGAAATCGCGGAAAGCGCGCAGTGGCGGCTGGCGCTGCGCAACAGCTTGAGCATCGCGGCCGTCGTCACACCGCTGGCAACCCTTCTTGGCACGATGGCGGCGCTTGGATTGCGGAGGCTACCGACGCGGCCGCGCAAGATGGTGGCTGTCATCATCGCGTCGCCGCTGGTGGTGCCGGTCATCCTGTTCGCCACGGGGGTCTATTTCTTCCTGGCGCCGCTGGGGCTCACTCAGTCCTTCACCGGTATCATCCTGGCCCATACCGCGTTGGCGGCGCCCTATGTGGTGGTGACGGTCGGCAGCACGCTCACCACCTTTGACGAGCGCCTGCTGCGCGCGGCGTCCATTCTGGGCTCGCCGCCTTTATCCGCCTTTTTCAAGGTGACCTTGCCGCTGATCGCGCCCGGCATCGCCTCAGGTGCTCTGTTCGCCTTTGTCACGTCCTTCGATGAAGCGGTCATCGCCCTGTTCCTGGCTGGCTATGACCAGCGCACCATTCCGTTGCAGATGTGGTCGGGTGTGCGGGATCAGTTGAGTCCCGCCGTACTCGCAGCAGCGACGCTCATGGTGCTTCTCGTCACCATCATCATGCTCGCAGCGATGCTGATCGCTCGCTCGGCGCGATCGGCAGGAGCACGCAGATGAGCCGTCAGGACTGGCTCGACGCCGACTTCCTGGCCAACGTCGCTGGGCGGCTTGCCGGGCGTGACTGGCCCTCAGCGACGTTGGCGCCGCTGGTACATGGGGCGGGGCATGGCCTCGTCAGTAGCCTGGGCGATCTGCTGGCAGGCCTGCAGAGGCTCGCCGATGAGGATCTTGCCGACATCGGACCGGCAATCCCCCCTTTCCAGGAAACAGGCCAATGAGCGACCTCACGCGTCTGTCCTTGCGCAAGCTCCGGCGGCTGATGGTCTCCGGGGAGGTCCGGCCGGAAGAGGTGACCGCGGCGTTTCTGGCGCGAGCCGAAGCGCGCAATAGTCGCGATCTCAGTTATGTGTCGATCGGAGCGGAAGAGGCTCTGGCGTGCGCTAGCCGGGTGGAACGGGCTGGCGCATCGGGGCGCCTCGCCGGCATACCCTTCTCCTGCAAGGATGTGTTCGACACAGTGACGTTGCCGACCACGGCAGGCTCGCGCGCCATGGACGATTACCGGCCGATCAGAAACGCGCAGGCGCTTGAACGCCTCAAGGCGTCTGGCGCCATACTTTTGGGAAAGAACAATCTGCACGAGTTTTGCTACGGCATCACCGGCGCCAACCTTATCTTCGGCACGCCGGCTAACCCACATGATCCAGGCCGCCTGGCGGGCGGATCCTCCAGCGGCTCCGCCGTTGCGGTCGCCAACCGGACGGCAATGTTTGCCCTCGGCACCGATACGGGCGGCTCGGTGCGCGTTCCCGCTAGCCTGTGCGGCCTTGTCGGCTTCAAGCCGACCCATGGACAGATCAGCCTGAAGGGTGTGGTGCCATTCTGCTGGTCGCTGGATCATGCCGGGATTCTTGCCCGAAGCTGCGGGGACGCGACCGAGGTTTTCCTGGCCGTTCGCGAGGCGGATGAGGCCATCTTGGCAACGAACGCCGATCATGCCGAGCGAGGTAACTCGCTGCATGGGCTGCGCATTGGAGTGCCCAGGGGAGCCTATCTTGAGAATGTAGCGTCCGACATTGCCTTGCGCGTACAGCAGCTGATCGCGGAATGCCGCCGGCTCGGGGCCCACATTATCGACGTGGTAATGCCGGACGCCACCCATGTGCGCACAGCCTCGCTGGCCGTTCAACTTGTCGAGGCCTTTGCCTGGCACCGGACAAATCTCCAGCGCCGGTTCGATCTCTATGGCGAGGATGTCCGTGAGGGGCTCCTTCAGGGCCAGTTCATCCTGGCCGAGCATTATGTGCAGGCGCTCCGGCTGATCGCCGCGAAGCAGGCCGAGGTCAGCGAGCGGCTCAAGGATATCGATGTGCTGATGACGCCGACGACGCCGATCGTCGCGCCAGCGCTGGATCAGAAGCAGGTGACGCTAGCGGGCGTTGCGGTGCCTGTCGGCAATGCGCTGTCGCACTTCACCTGCCTGTTCAACCTGACCGGTCATCCCGCGCTGACCGTTCCCATCAGTCGGGACGGTGACGGCCTGCCGATCGGGGTGCAACTGATCGGTGCGCATCATCGGGACATGAAGCTGCTGGCGATCGGCGCCGCGCTGGAACGGGTGGGTCTGGCCGGCTGGATCGAGCCGAATGACGAGATGGATGATGGCACCGTCATGCGGTCTCCGCTGGCGGAGCAGCGGGAGCTCTATGCGCATTAGGGATACGGGCGCTACGGATACTATCCAACTCCGAGTGGTGCCGCCTGTGGAGATGACGTTCCCAATCTGGGAAAATGCCTTGTTCCCGATTCGGGAATTCGCTATAAGCTCCTATGCAGATCATCGCTCGCCGGACTCTCAAGCTCTTCTGGGAGCGCTATCCGCAAGCTGAGACGCCACTCGTGCTCTGGTATGCCCGCGTGGCGAAGGCCGCGTGGGCCGGCCCTCAGGACGTGAAAGCGACCTTCGGGACTACCGTGGATTTCGTAGGGGACAACCGCCTGATCTTTGATGTCGGTGGCAACAAGTTCCGACTCATCGTCCACGTCGCCTATCCATTCCGTCGGGTGTTGATCAAGTTCGTGGGCACTCACGCTGAATATGACGCCATAGATCCGGAGACCGTTTGATGGACATTCGACCGATCAAGACCGACGCGGACTATGAGTGGGCGCTGGCCGAGGTGACACGCTATTTCGAGCAGCAGCCTGAGCCTGATTCAATCGAAGGAGACCGCTTCGACGTGCTCTCGGAACTTATCGCGGCCTATGAGGAGCGGCACTTTCCGCTGCCGGATGCCGATCCCGTCGAGGCGCTGCGCGCCTTCCTTGAAGCGACCGGGCGAACGCAGCAGGATCTTGCCGCACTGCTCGGCTCCGCACCGCGCGCATCGGAAGTCCTGCGCCGCAAGCGAGCCCTGACCGTCGATATGATCGGCAAGTTGAGCAAGGAGTGGGGTCTGCCGGCGGATGTCCTGGTGCGGCCTTACAGGCTGGCGGCGTAAGACGTCCCCAAGTAAGATTTACTGCGGGGGATAGTGCGGGTACCATCAAGCTCATTTCTGAAGGCGGACCGATTGGTTGGGAGAATTGAGATCCACAGTGTCCGCCTTTCCGGACATTACGCGAGCGAGGTGATTTTTTCTCGATCACACGTGTTATTCCTGCATCAAGGATGTCGCGAGTGCGCGCATGACCAGATCCGGCAGCGCCACCTCAAGAACCCGGAAATGATTATTCAGAGCGCCCTCGGCCGCCTCCATTCTTCCGTCGACCAGCGCGGAGGCAAGGGCGGTGAGTGAGGCATGCAGAGACCGCGGCAGATCGGATGATCGATAGGCGCAGCGGCGAACATGATGGGTCCGCTCGCACAGATCGATCACGTTGCGCTCGATCACATCGCTGCCCGTACATCGGCTCATGGCGATGAACAAGGCTTCGGTTCGGCGTGCCAGCGCAACGGCCGTCCTTGGATCGCACGGCGTCAAGGGGGGAGGTCCCAGGTCGGGCAAAGGGCGCAATGATGCCTTACATGCTCCCACTTCGAGGCTGTGTCGGAGGAGAAGCTGCAGGAGGTCATGGATTTCCTGCATCTCGCGCAGGCGCAGTTCGCGAGCGAAGAAACCTCGCGCGGGAACAGCGGCAATATGGCCTTCGGCATGCAGTCGGATCAGCGCCTCGCGCACGGGCGTATTGCTGACCTTCAGCTGATCCGACAGTTCGACGACGGCCAGATGCTGCCCAGGACGGAACCTGTAGAGCAGCGCCCGTGTCTTCAGTGCGCGGTAGACCTGATGCCGCCGGTCCCCGCCGAGACATCCTGATGGCCGCGATCCCGCGTGAAAGCGGTCCCCGTCACGTTTCATCCTCGCGTCTACGGCCCCTTCCTCAAAGAACCTTCAGGTCGCGAGGATAAGGCGTGAGATAGTCGAAACCGTCCTCGGTCACGACGATGGAGTCGCCGATGCGTCCGCCGCCTTTGCCGGGCACGGTAATGCCGCCATCCACGGCAAAGGTCATGCCGGCCCGTAGCTCACGCGTTTCACCGCGCTTGAGTTCCGGCGCCTCCAGCAGCGACATGCCGACCGAGCGGCCGGTTCGATAGCCCGGCGAGAAGCCAGCCGCCGCATAGGCCTCTTCCGCTGCCGCATTGACAGCCTCGCAGCGTATGCCGGGACGAATTGTGGCGAGCGCAGCGCGCTGGGCACCCACGGAGGCCTCCTGGATGCGTGCCTGTTCGTCAGTCATGGCCCCCACAAAGAACTGGCGGTCAAAGCCGAGCTTGTAGTTGCGGAAACTCACCATGCCGCAGAAGCACAGATAGACCGGATCGCCCGGCTCCAGCCGGCGCACGGCGGCGCGGCGATGGACCATGCAGGTGTCTGTGCCTGACTGCAGGATCTGTAGATTGTGAATCAGCGGCGAGACGTAGCGGTCCTGCGGATCGCGCAGCAGAGATGCGGCACGGCGCGTGCCGGACTGCATGGCGGCGAGCGCGATCTCAAATTCGGGCACACCGGGACCGATCGCGTCCGCGGCTGCATCCATCATGGCGATGGCAACCTCGCCGGCCTGGCGCATGATGGCAATCTCGTCTGGCGACTTGATCATGCGCTGCTCGGCGATCAGCGGAGCAATATCCGTCAGGATGCGCGCGGGAAGTTGCTCCCTGATCTCGGCGGCGATCACATTCGGCAGCCGGGTCGCTTCGATTCCGATCGGCGTGGCCGTTGCGGGGCTGCCCAACAGGCCAATGAGCAGGTCCCGCCATTCCCGGCCGCCGTCGGTCCAGGGTCGGATGTCCCCGACCCAGCTCATGGCGGCGCACATGTCCGATTCCATCAGCGGAGTGAGGATCACCGGAGCCTGACCGGGACGCATGATCATCAGTGTCGGCCGCCCGAATTCCATGCCGAGATAATTCCAGTAGCCGCCGTAATAGGCGATCGAGTCCGGATCACTGAGCAGGGCCAGGCCGAGGCCGGCGCTCTCGAGAGACCGGGCGAGAAGATGCGTGCGCATCTCAAAGGGGCTTGTCATCTGCTAACCTGTATGCAGCTATGGTGTGCCTCACGATAAAGAGGTGTGAATTGCATTGTCAATACAGGATTATTGACTATTCTGACCAGGAGTTCTTCCTTAGCTGCATACATCAAAGGGGGCAGAGGCGTGCGTGAGATCGAGAGCGATGCTGGTCGCCATCACCGGGCAAAGATCGGATTTGTGCTGTTGGCGATGGAACAGACCATCGAGGACGACATGTTCACGCTCCGGCCAAAGGGCGTGGGCATTCACTTCACGCGCGCACCCATGGCGAACCGGGTCAGCGTCGATACACTGGCGGCCATGGCCTCGGGCATTGGCGATGCCGCCAGCCTGCTCCTGCCGGAGGAGCCGCTTGATGTCGTCTGTTATGCCTGCACCTCGGGCAGCGTCGTCATCGGAGAGGATCAGGTGTTTGCTGAACTGAACCGGGGCAAGCCCAACGCCCGGGCCACTTCGTTAATCACCTCGGTTATGCGTGCACTGCAGGCACTAAAGGTGAGTCGCATTGCCATTGCCACGCCCTATCTTGCCGAAGTCGATGCCATCGAGCGCAGCTACATGGGGGCGCGCGGCTTCGAGATCGTTCACATGCAGGGATTGGGCATCGAGAAGGATGCCGATATGGTGAGGGTGACCCCGGAAGCCATTTTGGATTTTGCCCTCAGCGTCGATCGCACTGAGGCCGAGGCGCTCTTCATCAGCTGTGGTGCCCTACGGTCTCTCGACATCATCGAGGAACTCGAGCGCCGGATCGGCAAACCCGTTGTGACCAGCAATCAGGCGATGATGTGGGACTGCCTGCGTCTTGCCGGGATCGCGGACCGGCGGGATGATTATGGCATTCTGCTTCGGGAGCATTGAGTGAGCGAAAGCGCGACGAGCGAAAACTCAAGGACGCGGGCACCGCGCGGTCAGGTCACGGACATCTACCGGGCCTTGCGCGACCGGATCTGTCTGCTGCGCTATCCCCCGGGGATGCTGCTCGGCGAACACGAGCTTGCTGAGGAGTTCACAGTCAGTCGCACGCCGGTGCGCCAGGCGCTGCAGCGGCTGGAATATGATGGGCTCACCGAGACCCGCAACGGCGTCGGAACCATGGTCACCGGTGTCGATCCCAACGCCTTCCGCGATATTTACGCGTTTCGGTTGCGCCTGAGCGAAATGATGGGAGAGTTTCCCGCGGAAGGTGAGGTGCCACGCGCGCTCTCCACGATCCTGGAGCTTCAGGACCGACTGGGGACCCTGAAAGTCCATCAGGACATGGAGGCGTTCTGGCAGCTTAATCATGAGCTCCATCACGCCACCAACCGGCTCATCGCTAATCACGCTTTACGCGAGACCCACGAGCGCTATTACTTCCAGGCCTCAAGGATCTGGTACAGCGTGATCGAAGCCTTCTTCGAGGAACAACTCGCCGATCTCGCCGGCGAACTCAACGAGATCGCGGGCGCATTACGAGCCGGCGATATCCGGGCGGTCGGCTATATCCAGCGCAACCACATCGTCTTTGGCCTTCATCGTGTCGCGATCGCACACACCACCGTTTGACGCTGCAGACTCGGGTTGGACGGATCGGGTCCAATGCGGGCCAGACGTGTTTACATATTATAGTTGATAAACTCGGGATGTCGGAATTGCGATCGGTTTGCGCATGGATATGCGCAAGCTGGTCGGACGAAATTTCGCCCGCCTGCGTCAGGCCAAGGACCTGACGCAGGAACAGGTTGCCGAGCGCTCGGGTCTGAGCCAGCAATATCTAAGCGGTCTCGAGCGAGGCCGGCGTAATCCGACGATCATCACGCTCTATGAGCTGGCGCGTGCTCTCGATGTGAGCCATGTCGAGTTGGTTCTGCCGCTTGACGATAAGTGACGTCCGCCCGGCTGACCCCGGCCGGTGAGGCCGGGGCCCTGATCCGGGCGAGGTCTTAGTCGCTCCGGCGTCCGTTCGGACGCGACCAAATCAGCGAAAATCCTTCGCCGTCCTCATCGTCGAACAGGTTGGCGTAGATCGGCGCGGTAAAGCTCGGATCGTCGAGCTTGAGGCCCAGATAGTCGCGGCCCTCGGTGGAGCGCTTGGACCAGGCGGCCCCGATCTCGGCGCGGCCGACCAGGACCCGGTGGCTGGGAGCGTTCTCGCCGGTGGCGCGGGTGTCGGGGATGATGCGCACACCCCGGGCCTGCACGCCGAGGGTCACGATGTCGCCGGTGAACTCGTTGGTGCCGGTCTTCTTGAAGGTGCCGATGGTGGCCATGTTCCGTCTCCGTCCTGTCTTCTGAGCCCGCACCATTGCGGCCTCGATGGCGATCGAAAGGCCGAAGGCGAGCGACGCTACATCGCCTCGGGGTCCCCGTCGCGCTGGCGCGATGGGGTGAGGATTGCGACCGCAGCACAGCGGAGGACGGCACAGGCGCGACTTTGTTGCTTCGCGAGGAATGACGGCGATCCGGGGTCCCCGCGCAGCGCGGGGTGGGCGTCGGCAGGGGAAGAAAGTCGGGACCAGCCGTTGTGGCATAGGCGCTCGAGGCGCAGCCGTCCTTCGGCCAGATCAGGCCATTGAAGAGGCCGTTTGGAGCGGGCACGGGCGGATGGATGACGGAGAGGTGGCTGCCCTCGCGCCGGATATCGAGACCCGACCAGTCAGCATCGGCGGACGATACCCTGAGCTTGGCCAAGCTGCGCATTCCCCGTCCCTCCAACGTCGCGAATGCTCTGCCCCAAGAGGTCTTTCGGCTGCGACGCGGCCGCCGTCCTCCACGCGCACCAATCTTGCCGCATCAGAGGGCGAAGCCGGCGCGCCGGATCTCCGCTCCCTCCCGGCCTAGCCGGTTGACGCGGACGCTATGCCATTCGCTGTCTGGTGCGCCGAACGGCATCGCGGTGTCAGGGAGGGGAGCTGTGCCCGTCAGAAGGGCCGAACGCCTTCCTTCCGGTGATGCGCACGAAGGCGACAATGCCAACCACGCCGGCTCCGAGGATCGAAAACACCATCTGCCACGTCTGGAAGGGAATGGTGTGCTTCACGATGCCATGGGTGGCGTGGAAGCCTGCCGCTGCAGCCGGGACGACGAACATGGCAGCGATGAGCAGACGCGCCCATATCGGGCGGACGATCGTGAACAGGAACTGGCCGAGGGCGCAAGTCAGGCCAGCGGCGGCAAGGCCGACAACAACGCCGAGCCATCCGGCGCCGGTGTCATAGGCCCATGTGCCCGCCGTGATGCCCGCAAACAGCGGCAACGCGAATACCGCCAGCGTGAAGAGCAGCCAGCAGAAGAATGCGATTGTCGCCATGCTGAGGAAAATGCCGATGAAGATCATAGCGGCGGCTCCATAAAATCAGACCGATGCGCCTCCACCACCACGATGCACCGGCGGGATTGGCGTTGGCGTCGGAGCAAGAGCGCACGCCGTCTCCGCCATTCATGGCCGCCTGTTCGCCTCTCAAGAGGCGAACGGGTCGATTTCGCGGACGATCGCGGCTTCGTCGCCGTCATATTCGGCAGCCGGGGTGACGGAGAGCGTGCCGTCGCCGGCGCGGAAGATCACGACGGTGGCCATCAGGGTGGTGGCGAGGCTGAAGGCGAAGGCGTGAGCGATCTGGGCGGACATCGACCTGGCTCCTGCGCGAGCGGAGGTCCATCCCCCGCTGACAGGCGCCCCAAAGGGCCGGCCGTTGGCCGCAATCACCGCGTGAGGCGCAGCCGGAGCGGCGGCACGCGCAGCGTAGTCCGACCCTTCATGGGTTGATGGCGTCAGGCCATCGGCTGGACCCAAGGATCAGCGTCGTGAAGCGGGGATGGTCGTCCGGTCAGGAGACCGTGATGGCGGGTTACTGCGCAGGCCGCCGGGTTGCGAGGTGCAACACGTGCTGCCTGTGGCAAGCCGTCAGCGTGGCGTGTTCCACGGATTGATGACCGCCACACCGGCGGCATGGAAGGCGCTGGTATCGCGCGTGGCCACAGTGAAGCCCCGGGCGGCTGCGATCGCAGCGATATAGCCGTCGGGCGTTGGAAAGCCCTTGCCAGCCGCCCGCGCCTTGACCGCGAGGTCGGCATAGCGTCGTGCGGCAGCGATATCGAAAGGCAAGACTCGGTCGGCGAACAGCTCCATCACCCCATCCAGTGCCTCGGTGAGCCTGTCCTTGCGCTTGCCCGCGGGCAGCGCACCGATGCCGAACAACAGTTCGGCGATGGTGACGCTGGAGAGATAGAGCGTCTCGGCCGCCTGCTCGTCGAGCCACGCCCGCACGGCGTCGACGGGGACGGGCTTCATCGCCTCCGAGATGACGTTGGTATCGAGAAGGATCATTCGAAACTCATCGGCTCGGCAGGCATCCTGTCGCGCGCCGGGCTGAGGGCGTCGATATCCTCATTGGTCAGGCCGAGGCGGCGGCTGCGTTCCGCGAGCGCCGTTCCGAGCCGGAGGCGCGCGTCAGGGCGAACGGCGGTCTCAAGGATCTCGCGCATCTCGGCTTCGGTGCTGCGGCCATGCTGGGCCGCGCGCACCTTGAGGGCACGGTGCGTTGCCTCGGAGAGGTTGCGGATCGTCACTGCGGGCATGATGGCGCCTCCCAGTACATCTGATAGCGTTGATAGCAAAATAGAGGATTTGCCATCACATTCAAGATGCAGGGTTGCGGCGACGCTTAGGCGCCGCCGGATCCGAACCGATAGACCGGGATGCCCATCTTGCGGGCCTTGTCGGCCAGATTGTCCTGAATGCCGGTGCCGGGAAAGATCACGACCCCGATCGGCACCACGTTCAGCATCTGGTCATTGCGCTTGAAGGGCGCGGCCTTGGCGTGCTTCGTCCAGTCGGGCTTGAAGCCCACCTGCGGCACCTTGCGGCTGTCGGCCCAAAGGGACGCGATCTTTTCGGCGCCCTTGGGCGAGCCGCCATGCAGCAGCACCATGTTCGGGTGCTTGGCGTGGATCTGATCGAGCTTGGCCCAGATCTGCCTGTGATCGGCGGTGTCACCACCCGAGAAGGCGATCTTTGGCCCGGCGGGCACGAGCACCTCGTTATCCGCGCGCCTCCTGGCGGCGAGGAAATCCCGGCTATCGATCAGCGCCGCGGTGAGATGGCGATGGTTGACCCGTGAGCCGGCCCGTGGCGTCCATGGCGAGCCGGTGGCGATACGGTAGCGGTCGGCGGCGGCCTCACGGAAGGATTCCATGCCGTCGCGCCGGCCGATCAGGTTCATGCCGATGTCGATCAGACGCTCCAGCTCGAGAGACTTCACCTCCGAGCCGTCCTGTTCGCGCTGAAGCTGCTTCTGGGCCTGCTCATTGTCGTCGAGCTTCTGTTCGATCCGGTCCACGGCGCGGTGGAACATGTTGACGGTCGACCAGAGGAGATCAGGGAGGTCGGCATCGAGGCTGGTGTCGGTGATCGTGGCGACCAGGGCATCGAAGATGTCGGCGATGGCGCCTTCGATGAGGCGGTCTTCCGGTGGCGGGCGCTGGTCGCGCTCATCCTCGGAAGGACGATGGCCGTGGAGCTGCAACTCCTGGATCAGCTGCTCGGTCGGGGATGAGACGTGGTGCGGCTCGTGGTCGTCATGCGCGCTCATGGGATGCTCCGTCGGTTTGGACCGCGACCTTCGCGGCCTTCATGGCGACGAAGCCGTCGGGCGGGACGGACCTGCACCCGGAGCGAAGCGAGAGGGCCGCAGCGCCAGCGGAGGATGGCGATAAGCCGGCGATTTTGCCTCGCGATGGAAAGCGGCCCGAAAGCCGCGCCGGAAAATCGTCGGCGGCAGCCATTGCCGATCCGGCCCGGCTGGCGGCCGATCGCCCTCTCGAAGGCACAAGGCGCGGTCCTCTTGCCGTGACTGACGCATCCTTGCGGGTGTGGCAGCCACGGATCGCGGTTCGGCCCGCTCCGGCTATGGGGCCAGGTTCATGAAGCGCGCCACGTCCTCTGGGGCGAGTTGCACCCGAACACCCGTCCGGAGGGCATCGCAACCGAGCCGCTGGAGATCCTCGTTGAAGTCCCCGAGTGCTGGCGACAGGCAAATAGCGTCGATCCCCTCGCCGTTCGCCCGTTCGATCAACGTGTCCCGCGCGGCGTCACCGGCAGGATCGTTGTCGCGAACGATATAGAGCCGCCTCAAGGCAGGTGGGAACAGGTTGGCGGCCAGATGCGATGCCGAAAGCGCCGGTGCTATCGCCATGTTGGGCAGAACCTGCCGGAGCGACAGCATGGTCTCGATACCTTCGCCTGCCGCCATCACTCTACCGGGCACACCGATCCGGACGGCAGATCCAAGCAGATCACCCATCGCCTTGCGCGGCGTGTCGACCGGAGCCTTGTCCGAACCGTCGGGGGCGAGCCAGGTGCGGTGTACGCCGGTGATCCTGCCTGTGAGATCGGTGACGGCGGCGATCATGGCGGGCCAGGTCTCGGTCGGGCCGTCGTCAGGCTTGTAGTAGCAGCGCGGATGGAAGCGCAGGTTTCCGGCTCCGTGCAAAAGCGTAATGCCGCGTCGGCGCAAATACGTCTCTGCAAGGGTCCCGGCGAGGGGCTGCGACATGGCGAACAACCGGCGAGCCGCTTCGACCGACCCTGATGGAGCCGGTGTGACACAGCGACGTGGTGCTGAGGGCTCCGGATCGGGATGCGGCAGGCTGAGAAACGTCCGCGCTTCCTTGGCAACATCTGCGAAGTCGAGGAGCCCCAGCGATCCCCGGATGACGTGGAGAAGATCGCCATGTTCGCCGGTGGCGGCATCGGACCATTTGCCCGCCGGGCCCTTCGCGGATGCCTGGAGCCGGACAAAGAGCGAGCGGCCGGGCGTGTTTCTGATATCGCCGACCAGCCAGTAGCGGCCCTCTCGGCGCCCATTGGAGAGATAGTGACGGCAGGCCGCCTCCGCCCGATCGGCGAGCCGGCGCGACAGATCGTGAGCAATCCCGGACATGGCGAGCTTTTCAAAAATAAAGGCCCGCCGACAGAGCCGGCGGGCCGAGGTTCAGGATCGTGTTGAGGGTTACTCCGCCGCCACGGCAGGGGGGATGTCCGTGGTGTCTTCAGTATCCTCAAGACTCTCGTCTTCGCCCATGGCCGTTGTGCCGTCCTGCGCCGCCGTTCCTTCGCCGGCCTCCGGTTCGGCTCCGCGCAGCGGTTCCGGCAGCCAGCCGGTGTCGGCCAGCAGCGTTTCGGCCTCGCGGGCCATGTCGCCCTTCTTCAGGTGCGCGATGCGCTCTGCCGCACGCGACCCCTTCGCCTCGCTCACCGCCTGCAGAATGCGGGCCTTGGTGACACGGCCGAGAAAATTGTCCACGGTCGGCCTCCACCCGGCGGCCGCCATGTCGAGGTCAACGGCCCGGGCGAGCTGGTCGGCATGGTTGAGCGCGCGCGGGCGCCGGTTCCAGGCCTCATGAACGGCGTTCACCGACAGGCTCACCACATGGGCGAACAGGCCGGAGTGGCTGTCGCTGTCCCAGTCCCGCAGAGCCTCCCAGAGATCGGCCGAGTCCTTCGGCAGGACCTTGGCCCAGCCCTCATGCCGGGCGTGGATCGCCGCGGCCGAGGCGCTGTCGTTCAGCCCCGGCGCCTGCGCGCTGAAAGCCACGCTCTTCAGTTCGAGTTCGAGGCAGCTATCCGAGCCGTAGCGGTAGAAGCTCTTCAGCGTCAGGGCATGCAGGGCCGCGAGGAAGGCGACCTCCGGCCGCTCGCCCAGCGCCTGGCGCAGGCCGAGTGTGCGGTGCGAGGTCAGCTCGGTCATCAGCCGGTCCGAGAGCGCCGACAGCCCTTCGTCCTCCTCGGGCTCGGGCATCGGCGCATCTGCCATGACGGCCTCGCCGGTACGCATGGCCGCCGCCGCGACAAGATGAGGCCCAGCGTTTTCGACGGTGGCTTCGGGCTCCACCGGCAGTTCGTCCTCGGGCCGCACATAGCCGCGCTCAATACGCGGCGTGCCATCATGGGTGATGCTGACGAAGGCGCCGGCGCGCGCCACATCCAGCGGATCGAAGGTGATCGGACGCGCCTCAAAGGCCTCGATCGCCGTCTCGATCTCGCCGAGCCGCGCATCGACCTCTTCCGGCAGTTCGTCCGCCTCGGCATAGGTCTCGGACAGGCGATCATATTCCGCCTTCAGTGCGTCGCGGCTGGCTTCCTCCTCCGTAGTGAGTGGAATGGCCTCACCGCGCAGCTGGCGCAAGCCGTAGGTGTGGCCATAGGCGAAGTCAGGGGCCATCTCGACCCACTTCCAGCCCTCAGTGGTGACAGCGTCGGCCTCGGCCTTGAGCTTCTCGGCCACCAGCCGGTCGACCAGCGCGACATCCTGCAGCCAGCCGCCATCATCGCCCTGGAACAGGTCGCGCAGGATGGTGCCGCCGGCCTCGATATAGGCCTCGAGGCCGATGAACTGGGCCCGCTTGTCGCACGCGCGAACCGCCCCTTCGGTCAGCATGCGGCGGATGGCATAGGGCTGCTTGTCATAGGAGGTCTTCAGCCGCTCGAAGACCTGTTCCTGGCGCGCATGGTCGCCGGAGACAGTGAAGGCCATGAGCTGGTCGAGCGTCATGCCGTCTTCGGCATAGACCTCCAGCAGCACCGGTGAGATCGAGGCGAGCTTGAGGCGCTGCTTGACGACACCGACGGAGACGAAGAAGGCGGCCGCGATCTCTTCTTCTGACTGGCCCTTCTCGCGCAGGGCGAGGAAGGCGCGGAACTGGTCGAGCGGATGCAGCGGCGCGCGCTGGATGTTCTCGGCGAGTGAATCCTCCTCGGCGATGCCGCCTTCCCGGATGACGCAGGGCACCGGCGCGGTCCTGGCGAGCCGCTTCTGCTTCACCAGCAATTCCAGCGCCCGATAGCGTCGCCCGCCGGCCGGGATCTCGAACATGCCCGTCTCGACGCCGGCGCCATCGACGACAGGCCGAACGCTGAGGCCCTGCAGCAGGCCGCGGCGGGCGATGTCCTCGGCCAATTCCTCGATCGAGACCCCGGCCTTGATGCGCCGGACGTTCGACTGGCTGAGCAGGAGCTTGTTGAAGGGGATGTCACGCGAGGGCGAGAGCGTGATCTTCTGAACATTGGTCGCCATGGAAGGCACCTCCGCGACGGGCGGCCGGGAGCCTCTCTCTCAGCCTCCAACCCGTCACGAAGCGCAGCGCCGCCCTCTCACTCTGGAAGGCAGCGCCGCAGAACCGTGGATGCGGAAGAGCGGAAAGCCGGAGGCACGGATGTCCGCATCTCCGGCTTTCCGGAAATCAGGCCGCCCGATCGAGCAGCTTCTTGGCCCGGCCCTCGAGGTCGAGCCGGGCATCCTGGTGGGGTTTGTCGCGTGCGACGGCAGTGATGCCCTGCACGAAGTCGAAGATGCTCTCCGGCTTGTGCCCTTCCTCGGCCAGCACAGTATCTATGATCTTGGCTGTCTCCACCTTGGAGAAGCCCCGGTTGCGCAGGAAATCGCTGCGGTCCTCGTCGGTGCGCGCCACGATCTTCTCCCGTGCCGCCTTGATGCCGTTGACGAAGGGCATCGGCGAAGAATTGGCGAAGCGGGTGAGTGCCGGGGCCGCCTCATGCGCAAAGCGCGAGGCCGCGTATTTGGAGTGGCGGATGGTGATTTCCCGGAAGTCCTCGACGCCCCAGAGATTGCGGTTCTGGCACACGGCACGCAGATAGAAGCTGGCGATGCCGAGCGTCTTGGCGCCCACCTCCGAATTCCAGCAGTAGAAGCCCCGGAAATAGAGGTCCGGCGAGCCGTCGGGCAAACGCCCGGCCTCGATCGGGTTCAGATCGTCGACCAGGAAGAGGAAGACGTCCCGGTCGGAGGCGTAGAGCGTCGTCGTATCCTTGGTGATGTCGACACGCGGATTATAGACGCCTGTGGACCAGTCGAGCACGCCCGGCACCTTCCAGCGCGTGTCGCCGGTGCCGTTGCCGGCAATGCGCTGCACCGCCTCGACCAGCTCATGATCGTAGATCCGGCCATAGTCCGGGCCGGTCACCGCGCGCAGTTCGACGCGGCCATTGGCGGTCTCAAACGTCTTGATCTGCTCGGCGCGGTGGGAGGTCAGCCCATATTGCAGATTGATGCCAGCTAGCGCAGCGGGAAGCTGGCGCAGATAGGCGGCCGGCGCCCCGACCTGGGCCGCGAGCTGGCCGAAGGACCAATGGTTCGGTTCGACGGGCGCATCCGCCCCGGGGAGCACCAACGCCAGCCGCTCGGCATTGGAGCGGCTCGCCTCCACATGGATGCGGGGCGTCTCAACGAGGCGCGACCGGCTGTGATCGGCCCGGCCCCGCACCATCGCGGCCAGCTCGCCGAGTGACAGGAACCGTTGGTCATCCGGCCGGGAGAACCACTCCGACGACACGCGGCCGACCCGTTCGCCGCGCGTGACATCCACCTTGTAGCCGCCACTGACGTCGCGACCGGCATCCAGAACCTGCATGTTCATGGGGATCAACCTCCATCACGGGCGCCGGAAGCCTCTCTCCCAGCCCTCAACCCGTCACGGAAATCCGGTCCGCACTCTCACTCTCCGGACGAAGTCATCCGCCGTCCAGAAGATGAGGACGGCGGACGATCCTTCCGAAGATAGTTAGATCTTGATGAACTGGTGGGCCGACAGCGAGCCGAAGGGCAGCTGCGCCAGCGGTCCACCGATGTCGAGCGGGCCGAGATCAACGGGGAAAAATCCGATGGCCTCGATGATCGCGCGAACCTCGGTCTTTGCGGCCGCGTCATCGCCTGAATAAAACAGCACGCGCTTGCCACCCGACGCCTCGGGCTCATTCAAGACGTTGACGTCGAGGTGATTGAACGCCTTGACCACCCTCGCGCCCGGAACGTACTGGCGGAATATCTCGCTCGAGTGCTTTCCACCGAGATCGACCGCCTTGATGCCATAGGCCGCGAGGGGATTGCTGGGGTCTGTCGCATCGGGTGAATTCGGATCGATGAATTCCACCGGGTTGGTGCCGTCGATGACGATCCGTCCGTTCCAGGCCGGCAACGCGCCGAACACCTTGCTGGCATCGACCCAACGGACCGCCGCCAGGACAATGTCGGCGCTGGCCGCCTCTTCCACGGTGCGTGCCTTGATGGAGGGCCCGAGTTCCTGCACCAGGGCGGCTAGAGACTGGGGTCCGCGGCTGTTCGAGATCGTGGCCGAGATTCCCTTGCTGGCAAGGGCCCGAGCGAAGTTAGAGCCGAGGGCGCCTGCGCCGATGATACCAATACTCATGATGGTTTCCTGATGAGTGGGGGACTTGGGCGGATGGGAACCGTCAGTGCCCCCGGAAGGCTGGACGGTCTCTCACTGTTGCTTTCAGGCCTCAGCGGAACTTAAATGATTATGTGTCATCGCTTCTATGACAGTTAAAGGCAAAACGATTACCAGACGAGCGGAATAGAGAACTTACCGAGCCGGGCGACCTCGGAAGCAATGTCGGCTATTGTGGTCTTTCCGAGTTCATCTTCGAGCGCCGTGCGAGCCCGCAACAAAGTTGGGCGTATGGCCTCAAGTATGTTGCCACCCACAGCGCAGTTTTCGCAGGGGGGTGTCCTGTGCACTGAAAACAGCTCGGTGTCTTCGACGGCCTCATAGACATCGAGCAGCCGTATCTTCTCGGACGGCTTCGCCAACAAGGCGCCGCCGCCGGCGCCGAGCTGCGAACGCGTCAGTCCCGCTTCGCTCAGGCGGGACAGCAGCCCCCGGATGACCACCGCTCCGGTATTTGCCGAATAGGCGAGATCCTCGGAACGCAGCGGCTTGCCGTCGCTGACGGCGAGTGCCGTCAGGACATGGACGGCGACGGCAAACCGCGTACTGGTGGGCATCACGAACCTCCCTTATCTGTCGATATGACTACGACACACTTATGGTCCTGTCAACGAGCCACCCGACTGGCTTTCGTTCGGGCACTGTTTCAGGCGCTCGATCATCCACCGGCCAGCGGGGCCGGGCGGCGCCGCGTTCCGGTAGACGGCGGACATGGGCAGCTTCAATCCGCCAGGCGGCACATCTTGGATCGAGAGTTCCACCAGCCGTCCCTCGGTGATGTCCTTGGTCACGGCATGAAGCGGCATCCCGCCCCAGCCCAAGCCACTGAGAAGAAAGGCGTGCTTGGCAAAGAGGTCGGCCAGCCGCCAGGTTGATGGCGACATGACACCGAACTCCCGGCCTGCGGAGAGGTCGGATCGGTCCGTCAGCACGAGCTGGACGTGCCGCGCCAGCTCGTCGCGCGGAATGAGGCCGGCATGGGTCGCCAGCGGATGGTCGACGCTCGCGACCATGACGAAGTCGATGCTGGTGACGCGCTCGGCCACCAGCCCGGCGGGAAGCGTCGGCAAGGAGACGACAAGGCCAAAGCTGGCGCGCCCATCGATCACGGGTTGCACGACGCCGCCGAGCGCCTCGACATAAAGCCGCAACGGCGTGGCCGGAAACTGGTCGCGGAACTCGCGAGCAACCTCGGCGATCACGTTGATGGGAAAGAAGACATCGATGACCGCGGCGAGTTCCGCCTCCAGCCCGCCGGAAATCCCCTTGGCGCGGGCCTTCATGCCGTCCACACCCGCGACGACGCCCCGTGCATCGGCCAGCAGGATCGTGCCTTCGCGCGTCAGACGGGGATAGCGTCCGCTGCGGTCGAACAGCGCGACGGCGAGCTGGACTTCAAGGTTGGCGATGGATTCGCTTACCGCCGACTGCGTGCGCCGCAGGCGCCGGGCGGCGGCAGAGAAGCTGCCTTCATCGGCCGCGGCAAGGAAGGTCCGCAACTGGTCGAGTGATACGCTGTCGAGCATGCCAGCGTCCTGTATGGCCTGGCTGGAGGATAGCCCGGTCGCCGTGCTTATGCCATCGGTATAGCCGATGGATTGGATCGGATTATACCGGCTTCTCCGCCAGATCGGCGCGTGGCACCCATCCTCCCATGCTCGACGCAATCAAGAAATTCCTTTCCCGCATTGCTTTAGCCCCCGTCACCGGGCGGCCGGAGGATCAGTCCATGACCACCATCCTGCATATCGACTCCAGCATTCTCGGCGGCTATTCGGCCACCCGCTCCCTGACGGCCGATATCGTGGCCCGGCAGCTCGCGCTTCACCCCGGCGCAGGGATCATCCGGCGGGATCTCGTCGTCGACGCCGCCATGCATCTGTCGGGCGCGCACATGGCGGTGTTTCAAGGTGGCGAGGTTTCCGATCCTCTCCTCGGCCAGGATCTCGCCGCCGGCGGCGCCTATATCGATGACCTGTTCGCCGCCGACATCATCGTCATCGGCGCGCCGATGTATAATTTCTCCATCCCGACGCAGTTGAAGGGCTGGATCGACCGGGTCGCCGTGGCGGGACGTACGTTCAGATATGGCGCGAATGGTCCTGAGGGGCTGGTGACCGGCAAGAAGGTGTTCCTGGCTTCTGCGCGCGGCGGTGTCTACAGCGGCAAAAGCCCGATGGCGGCTCTCGATCATCAGGAATCGTACCTCCTCACCGCGCTGGGCTTCATCGGCCTGACCGACGTGACGATCATCCGGGCCGAAGGCCTGGCCCTTGGCGAGGAAGCCAAGGCGGCGGCGCTGGCCGGCGCCAAGGCGCAGATCGCCGCGCTGGCGGCCTGATCCGGCGAGCGTCTTACATTCCTTTTTCAGGCACCAAGGCCGACGATCATGTCCCAGACCAACCTGCTCGCGGCCGTCGGCCGCCTGCTGATCGCGCTCATCTTCATCGCCAGCGGGCTCGGCAAGATCGCCGCGCCCGGCGCGACGCAAGGCTACATCCAGTCGGCGGGCCTGCCGCTGCCGATGATCTCCTACCTCCTGGCCGTCATCGTCGAGGTCGGCGGAGGGATCGCGATCCTGGTCGGGTATCACGTACGGATCGCCAGCCTTGTCGTCGCCGTGTTTACGCTCGCGACGGCCGTGCTCTTCCACGCCAACCTCGCCGATCAGAACCAGATGATCCATTTCCTGAAGAACGTCGCCATCACGGGCGGTCTTTTGCAGGTGGCGGCGTTCGGTGCGGGATCCTTCAGCCTCGACGGCTGGCGTCTGCGCGCGCGCTGAACACGGCGCGTCAGCACAATCAGGTAAAGTGACGATGGAAATCGGTATCGACAGTTTTGCGGCGACCATTCCAAACCCCGCGACCGGCCAGACTCTGCCTGCGGCGGATCGGATGGAGGCCTTGCTGGCGGAGGTGGAAACCGCCGACCGCGCCGGCCTCGACGTGTTCGGCATCGGCGAACATCACCGCAAGGAGTTTCTCGATTCCGCGCCGGCCGTCATCCTGGCGGCCGCGGCAGCCCGCACCAGGAGCATCCGCCTCACCAGCGCGGTCACCGTGCTGAGCGCGGCAGATCCTGTGCGAGTCTTCCAGGACTTCGCCACCATCGATCTCATCGCCAAGGGCCGTGCGGAGATCGTCGTGGGCCGTGGATCCTTCGGCGAGGCCTATCCGCTGTTCGGGTTCGCCAGGGAAGACTACGATGCCCTGTTCGCCGAAAAGCTCGATCTTCTCCTGAAGCTGCGCGAGGCCACCACCATCTCCTGGCGCGGCCGGTTTCGGCCGGCGCTCACCGGTCAGGGCGTCTTTCCCCGGCCGTATCAGGACAGGATCCCGATCTGGCTCGGTGTCGGTGGCACGCCGCAGTCCTTTGCCCGCGCGGGTACGCTTGGTCTTCCGCTGATGGTGGCGATCATCGGGGGGAGCTTCAGTCGCTTCCGCCCGCTTGTGGACCTCTATCGCGAAGCGGGCCGGCAGGCAGGGCACCCGCCGGAGATGCTGAAGGTCGGCATCCATGCCATGGGGTTCGTCGGCGACACGGATCGCGGAGCCGCAGACGCCTTCTTTCCCGGCTGGGCCCACATGTTCACCGAGATCGGACGTGAACGCGGGTGGCCGACGGCGACACGCGCCCAGTTCGATGCGATGTGCGGGCCGCAGGGCGCGTTCCTCATTGGAAATCCGCAGACGGTGCGCGACAAGATCCTCGCCGCCAGCGAAACGCTCGGTGGCATTTCGCGCCTGACCTTCCAGATGAGTTCGGCCATGCTGGAGACCGAGGCCATGCAGCGCTCGATCACGTTGCTCGGCACCGAGGTCTCTCCTGCGGTGAAGGCCGCGCTGGAACAGAGGCCTTGACCCTGTTCCAGATCACGGGTGAGGGGATGACCTGTCTGGCCCATGCGGCAGACGAGATTCCCCGAACGACCGTGGTGCTGATCCCTCGATCGAGGCTCGAGGGATCAGATGGTCATGTGCTCGGCGTCAGTGCCTGGCGGACCATGGCGCTGTCGACATATTGCGTCATGGTGGCGATCTTGCCGTCCCTCACCTCATAGAGATGGGCGAAGGCGGCACGCATGGATTTGCCGGTGGCCTTGTAGGTGCCGGAATAGACGCCGAAGGCGGCGACGCGGTCGCCGTCTTCCAGGAAAGTATGGACCTGTGCGCGATAGCCGGTCCATTCGCTGCCGAGGCGCGCGAACACGCCGGCGATGATCGCATCCGGCCCGACATAGGTTCCCGCATACGGGAACCCTTCCGCTTCCGTCCATGAAGCATCGGGCGCGAGTGCGGCCAGCAGGTTCCGGCCGTTCTCTTCCGACGAGCCCTCATAGGTGGCCCGGATCAGCTCGAGATTGGCGCCCATCTCAGCCCCACTTCATCTCGCCGGTGGCGACCTTGGAGCCGATATCGAGCGCAACGCCCATGCCGAGGCCGGGGAAGCGGGCGATCATCGCGGCCTTGAGCGCGGCCGAATCCTTGGCCTTGGCGAGTTCCTCCTCGAAGGCGAGAAGGTAGGCCTTGGTGTATTCGACGCCCGAGAGATCGGTGGCGGCGCTCGGCACCATGTGGCCGGGCACGACGACCGCCGGCTTGCGCGCGGCGATCTTGTCGAGAGTGGCGATCCAGGTGGCGCGCTGTTCCTTGGTCGGGGTGTCGGCGGTCCAGACATAGACGCCCGAGAAGATCAGCACCCCGCCGAACACGGCGTTCAGCGACGGCACGAACAGATAGCGCCGGTTGGCCAGACCTTCGGCCGGCACGATCTCGACGGCCTCGCCGTCGACGGTGAGCGCCGGGCCGTCGAATACCTCGGGGATGACGATGTCGGCCAGCGTCTGCGGGCCGTTCTCCTTGAGCTGCGGGCCCCACACGGCGAGCTTCTTTTCCACGCTCGCCTTGATGGCGGCGACCGTCTCGGATGCGGCGATCACCTTCGCCTCGGGGAAGGCCTCCTTGATGGGCTTGAGGCTGAAGTAATAGTCGGGATCGGACTGGCTGATATAGATCGTGGTGAGCTTTTTGCCGCTTGCCTTGATGGCTTCAGCCACCGCGCGGCCGTCGGGGAAGGTGAACCCGCCATCGATCAGCAGAGCCTCGGAGGCGCCGGTGATGAGCACCGGGGCGCGATAGAAGCCCTTTTCCCCGGCGGGGAAATGCTTCCAGGACAGGCCGCCGGCGGCGTGGCCGAGACCTGTACCAAGACCTGCGGGAGCGAAGACGGCGCCGGCGGCGAGGGTGGTTTTCATGAGGCTTCTCCGGGTGAACATCTTTGTCTCCTGGTGATGATCGGCAAGTGTGAAATTCGGGCGTGGCAGCTGGGGCCCGTCTGTCACGCTTGATCGATAAAGCTCAGGCAGCCTTCAGTCCGGCGATCAGCATATCCATGCTGCCAAAGAGAGCGCTGGCCTGCACGATACGGCGATTGTCGTCGGTGCCGACGACCAGGGCCGGAACGCCACTGGCACTGAACCGGCGCATCTCCTGACGCGCGGCATCGAGCCGCGTCTGATAAGCAGCGATCACCCTGGGATCCAGATTTGCCAGTTGATCGGCCGCGTCGTTCAGTTCCAAGCCGCGCAGGATGCGCACGAGCACTGCGAGATCCGTGATGTCGCGGCCCTCGACATAACGAGCATTCTGGATCGCCTTGAGAGCTTGGAATTCCCGGTGCGGGGCATTGAGGGCCACGGCGGTCAGCGCCAGAGTCGGCAGGCAGGAGTCGAACAGGCGCGTGCGGTCGCCGAGCACCTTGCGCAGGTAGTCCTCGCTGAAGGGCTGACCGGTCATGCGGGAAATGCGCTGGTCGTTGGTCCAGGCGTAAGCGGCGAACCCGTCATCCATCGGTCGGGCGCCGGTGCCGGCGAACAGGCCGGTCGGCGCGAGCCGGATGTCGAGGTCCGGCCGGGCGACCAGCTTTTCGAGCGTCGCGGAAGCACCGTAGCACCAGCCGCAGAGCGGGTCGAAGAGATAGGTGATGTGCGTGATGTCGGTCATGGCCGTCTCCCTGAGCCACATATGACACTCACTAAATGGTCGAAGAAGGCCAACAAAATTGACGGACTGTATGCTATAGGGTGACAATCAATTCACCCGGCGACACCCCAGCCATGAACCTCAACCGACTGGCCTATTTCGCCGCCGTCGTCGACACCGGGTCCTTCACCCGGGCGGCGGAGCGGCTCGGCATCACCAAGGCGGTGGTTAGCCAGCAGGTGGCGCAGCTCGAACGGGACCTGCGAACCAGCCTCCTGGTGCGCACCACAAGGCGCGTTCACCCGACCGAGGCGGGCAGCATGCTTCACGCGCGTTGCGTGATCATCCTGCGTGAAGCCGAGGACGCCTTCGACGAACTCGCGCAGGCAGCTGCCGAGCCGACCGGCACCCTGAGGATAACAGCACCCAACGACTACGGCACTGCGGTGGTGGCGCCGGTCGCGGCGGCCTTCACATCCCGCTATCCCGCCTGCAGGGTGGAGCAGACGCTGAGCGACCAGACGATGGACCTTGGCTCCGGCCGCGTGGACATGGCGATCCGTGTCGGCTGGTTGGTCGATTCCAGCCTGCAGGCACGCAAGATCGGCTCCTTCCGGCAATTCCTGGTCAGCGCACCGGCCTTCGCGGATCGGATCGCGACCGCTCGCGACCCGGAAGGCCTTGCGGCCTTGCCGTTCATCGCCAATCTGGCGCTGCGCGAACCGCTATCGTGGTCGTTCTCGCGCGATGACCATGACAGGCGGGTGGTGCGCATGCATGGCAGCATCGCCATCGACACGACGCCGGGGGTGCTGGCGGCGGTGCGGGCCGGCGGCGGCCTTTCGGTGCTACCGGATTTTCTGGTGGCGGACGATCTGGCGTCGGGGCGGCTGGTTCATGCCCTGCCGGAATGGCGGCTGGCCTCCGGCGGCATCTACACGGTCTACCCAGCAGCGCGCTTCCGACCGCCAAAGGTCACGGCGTTCGTCGATATGCTCGTGGAGGCGGATCGCAAGAGGGGGCAGGCAGCGTTCTAGGTTAATGACGCGAATACGTGCCGAGCCGCGCCAGTAAATGGCGCGGCTCGTGGAACTATGCAGGGCTTGTCAGAATATCGGATCGGAAGGGTTCATTTCCCTCCAGACACCCTAATTTAATTCGCCTGCTTGCCGTTTGTATGCGTGCCGTCGGCCTGTGTGGAGGACGTCGTATAGGCGGGCCTCTCTCCGCTCGGCCAACTCTCCTTCTGGGTATCTCGAAATTCGTGGACCAAACGCGAACCTGGCGTAAGCGTCGACGGATAAAGATCCGCCAGAGCAGGAGCCGCAGACAGCAGCGCGAGCGCGCCACCGAAAAGAACGTTCTTCAAGGTCATGTCCGTTTCCTCTTTCAACGCATCATCGCGTTGCCCAGAAAATGGGGCAAGTGGCACAGACACGATGTGAAAAATGTCACATATTTTTTCACAAAAAGGTGTGACCATTCAGTAATAGCTCATTAAACATTCTTAAATCTCAGAGATTAACTTAGTTAATTTCGCGGTATACGTATGGCTTCCCGTGTCAATGCACCCGAGGTGGTGACTTCGGTTCATCTGGCATATGGGTGATGTTACGGTAGAAGTGACCTGGACAAATGCGGCGGATCGGCCGATGCGCGACGTCTGCTCTCATATGCCACTCGCCTGCAGACACACGGTTGCCGCGATTCTCGGATTACCTGCCTCAGGCGAAACTGATCCCCTTTGTCCCTTGGCGGTTTTGAATATGCCATTCTTGGTGCGGCGATACCTTGTGCTATTGCTGACCGCCGTTTTCGTGATGTCGGTCGGTATGTTCCATGGCCCCGTCGGGACAAACGCCAGCGCCGACATTTTCACAAACATCGCGCAGCAACAGCCTTCCGATCTCACCTTGTCGTGCCCCTCTGACGCAGAGGCATGCGGTGAGACGGCACATTACGGAGCGGTGCTTTCGGATTGTTCCTTAATGAGCTGTGTTGTGCTGAGGCCCATGCGGGAGCCGCCCGCTGCGGAGCGGACGGCCCGGCGGCTCACATTCTCTCTAGCGCAAAGTTCAATACGCGGTTCCCGATTTGGCAGGCTGGATCGGCCGCCTCGGTTGACCTGATGTCGGAGCCGAGGCCGTCAGTGTAGCGGATGACTCCGCAGACTTGACGCATGCTTCGGTCCCGCAGGCGCTTCTCATCAAAGGCGCCGACAGCCCCACAAATCCTCCTAGTCAAATTCTCTGGGCGAACGCGTCCGCGCCTTCCGGCCTTTGCCGGAATGGAGCAAACGCTATCAGCGCGCGCCGCGAGGTACGGTCATGAAAACTCTCTTTCCTGCTGCCCCGAAAACGTCGGGGCACATTAGCCTCCTTGAATTTATTGAAGGTGCCCATCTCCATCTCGGCGCGCATAAGCGCACCGTCATGAAGTCCCAACGTATCGACGTCTTCCACGACGAAAATCCATCAGTATATGTCGTTGTAGCAGGAAGATTGCAGGTGTTAATAGCAACGCCGCAAGGTATCGACGTCTTTGTGACGGATGTTGAGTGCGGTGAAATGATCGGAGAAGCCGCCGCCCTTTCGGATGGAAGCGTACCAATCATCATTGAAGCATGCGAAATTTCGGATGTGTACGTCATGGATCGGGTGATGTTCTTTCGAGCAATCGAGGAACACGGAGATTTTTCAATGGCAGTCATGCGCGCCATGTGTCAACGGCTGTGCCGTGTGAACCGGCGCCTCGCCGATACCGTTACATTGCCTATGCATATCCGTTTGAAAGCTGAGTTGATGCGACTGGCTAAACCCTCTACCGACGGTAAACTAATCATAGACCGCTTGCCAACTCATGAGGAATTGGCCTTGCGCATATCCTCTCAACGTGAGGCCGTTACTAAAGAACTTGCAAAATTAAATAGGTGCGGATTTATCTCAAAAAGTGGTCGACGCCTCATAGTTCGAATTAATGATGTTTCCTAAGGTCAATTAATCGCAATTATAGCCGCGTTCCTTAAAAGGGCGCGGCTATAATTTTAGATCGAGAATGCTCTGCATATGTAGTCGTATCGTCGGCGGGCACGGATCGCGAACCGCATAGGCCAGCGTCGAGGACGTCGAACTGCCACGCTGACCTGAGTAGGCGGGTTCAATGACCGCGGCTGTGGGAGCCTATCGGCAACATCCCGCCGACCGAGGCCGAGGTGCCTCTGACGCCAGGCTGGACGAAATGTGGACGATTTGTCCGCCCGCCCGCGTATGTCTCGGGTAAATATATTATCTGGCTAATCGTCGAGGCTCGGGGGGCGCGTTGCAGCGCCCCCCGATTTGATGCAACTTTACTTCGTCTTTTCGATCTTGGTGACGGTCAGGCGTCCACTGATCCGATCAGCCTCGAATGTTACCTTGTCACCGACCTTGACTGCTTTCAGCATGGTCGGATCGACTACGGCGAACACCATGGTCATGCCGTCCATATCGAGGTTCTTGATAGGTCCGTGCTTGAGCGAGATCTTGCCTTGTGTCTCGTCGATCTTGGTGACCTTGCCTTCGACGGGAACGGTCTGCGCCAGGGCAACGCTCGAGAATGCAGAGAGTACTGCCGCTATCATAAGCTTACGCATTTTGATGATCCGATATTTGATGAATTACTTGACGATGATCGTGCCGTGCATGCCGGATTCCCGGTGTCCGGGAATAAGGCAAGAGAAATCAAATTCTCCTGCCTTGCTGAATTTCCAGACGATATCTCCGGTCTTCTTCGGAGCGAGACGCTTGGCGTTGGGATCGTCATGCTCCATGTCAGGATTCTTGGCCATCTCGACCGCGTGTTTGAGATTCTCCTGGAGCGTGCCGAGAACAATCTCGTGGTCCAGCTCACCATTATTGCGGACGACGAACTTCACCTGCTCGCCCTTGCGGATTTCCAGCCGGCTGGGAACAAATTCCATCTTTCCATCAGCGTCGCGCATGGTGATCTGAATCACACGTGCCGATTTCTTTGGATCGCCAGGTTCGCCATATGCGCTCTCTTCGTGGCCTGCACCTGTCTCGTGGCCGGGATTAGCAAAGGCCGGGCTGAGCAAAGCCGCGCCGATCAACAGTGAGTAAATGAATCGATTTCGCTGCATGTCTTGTCTCCGTTACTGCAGAATTCAGTGGTTGTCGTGGCCGCCAATTGGGCGGTTCCCGGGTTTCACGACGCGAACCTCCGCCGTCTTCTTGGTGTCGAAGCGAGGCTCGGGCGCGCGTTCGGCCTTCTTCGGTTCGCCTTTCCATTCGAAGGCGACCGTTCCTTCCGGGTGCTTGAACCAACCCGGATCCTTGTAATCGCCAGATGCGAGCCCCTCGCGCACCTTGACGACTGAGAACATCCCCCCCATCTCCACCGCGCCGAATTGAGCGAAACCCGTCATCATCGGCAGTGTGTTGTCGGGCAGCGGCATTTCCATCTCGCCCATGTCCGCCATCCCCGCCGTGCCCATCGGCATGTATTCAGGGACGATCTGTCGGACCTTCTTGGAGAATTCCTTCTTGTCGACGCCGATGAAGTTGCCGACATCGTGGCCCATCGCGTTCATGGTGTGATGCGACTTGTGGCAGTGGATCGCCCAATCACCGGGTGCGTCGGCAACGAAATCGAAGGCGCGCATCTGCCCGACCGCGCAGTCGACGGTAACCTCGGGCCAGGCCGCCGCCTCCGGCACCCATCCGCCATCCGTGCATGACACCTTGAAATCGTAGCCATGCATGTGAATGGGGTGGTTCGTCATGGTGAGATTGCCGAACCGGATGCGGACCTTGTCGCCCTTGCCCGCCACGATGTGGTCGATCCCGGGGAAGACGCGGCTATTCCAGGTCCACATGTTGAAGTTGGTCATCTCGGCGACCTTCGGCACATAGGTGCCGGGGTCGATGTCGTAGGCCGCCATCAGGAACACGAAGTCCCGATCGACGCGCCGGAAGGCGGGATCCTTGGGATGCACGACGAAGAAGCCCATCATGCCCATGGCCATCTGGACCATCTCGTCGGCATGCGGGTGGTACATGAAGGTTCCGCTCTTCTGGAGCTGGAACTCGTAGACGAAGGTCTGGCCCGGCTTGATGTGCGGTTGGGTTAGCCCACCAACCCCATCCATGCCGCAGGGCAGCAACTGCCCGTGCCAGTGGATGGTGGTGTGTTCGGGCAGCCTGTTGGTGACGAAGATGCGGACTTTGTCACCCTCGACCGCCTCGATGCTCGGCCCCGGTGACTGGCCATTGTAGCCCCAGAGATGGCCGACCATGCCGGGCGAGAATTCGCGCACGACAGGTTCGGCGACGAGATGGAACTCCTTCCAGTCGCCATTCATGCGCCACGGCAGCGTCCAACCGTTGAGCGTGACGACGGGTTGGTAGTCCGGGCCGGTGGTCGGGACGAGCGGCGGTTGCATGACCGCGTCGTTCATGGTGGCCGCTTCGGGGATTGCGGCCGCCTGGGCGCGTCCTGACACCGCGCTTGCGCTGATCAGGGCCATGCCACCGGAGGCGCCGAGGAAGTTTCGACGTGAAATCGTCATGATGGTCTCCTTGTTTGGTCAGTCCGCGCTGCCTTCAGCGTCGGCAGTCGCGGCAGGGCCGTCACCGGACGAACTGCCACCGCCGATGATCGCCGTCTCAAAGTCGACGGCGGCGATGAAGAAGTCGCGTTTTGTAGAAATCGCCGCGATGTTTGTTTCAATACTTTCTCGTGCCGTCGTCAGCAGCTCGAATACGTCGATCAGCATGCCGTTGTATTCGAGCAGCGCCTGCTCGTTTATTGTTCGGCGCAGCGGCAGAATGCTGTTCTGATATTGACGAGCAATGTCGTAGCTGCCGCGATAGGTGAGATAGGCCGCGCGCGCTTCCGAGCGCACGTTGACGGCCTTCTCCATCAGGCGGTTGACCGCCTGCATGTACATCTCGCGCGCGCGCCGGACCTTGACTTCGCCACCGTCGAAAATCGGGATTTCAATCTCGAGTTCGAATCCGCGTGGCGACGAACTTTCCCGTACGCCGTCTTCGGTCGACCGCTCATAATTGCCGCGCCAGCCACCGTCGAGCATCGACACAAACCGTGTCGCGTCGCTCAGCCCGAGAGTCTTCGCCATCGCATCGAGTTCCAGGCGGGCGGCGATGAGATCTACGCGCTTTCGAATGGCATCGGCCTCAACCTGCTGTGACGTCTGGATGCGAGGCATGGCCGGAAGTTGCTGCGGCAGTTTGTACTCGAGGTCGGCGCCCCACAGGCCCAGCATGCGGGTCAGTGCCTCCCGGTCCGTCCCGACCTTCAGTCGGGTCTGGGCGAGCTCATTGGACACCTCGGCATAGAAGGCACTGGCTCTCGCCTGATCGAGTTTCTTCGCGGCGCCGGTTTCGCCCAGCTTGCGCGTGAGATCGGCGGCCGCGTCCGCCGAAACCCGTGCCTGCTCAAGAAACACCGCCGTTTGTCGCGAGGCCACCGCGCGGTAGTACGCACGTCGGGCCTCCGCTGCGGTTCGGAACGTCGCTTCGATCGCTTTTTGTCGTGCGGCGGCGAACTGCTTTCCGGCGATGTCGCTCCGAGCTGGAAGTGTAAGCAGCGCGAGGATGTTGGCAACCACGCGACGTTCGATCTCCAATGAAGGACCGGCGGAGAGTCGCTCGACCCCTATCACCGGGTTTGGTGGCAAGCTGGCCCCGACGAAGGCAGCCTCGGAAATGCCGAGGGCGTTGTATTCGGCTTGAAGGCCGCGATTGTTGATGAGTGCGAGTTGGACAGCGGCGTCCGCTGTCAAAGGCTTGGCCAGCAGCGCCTTGACGCGGCTTTGAACGTTCACGGCGTCAGCTGTCGACGCGATCTTGACGGTATCCTTGCCGATAGCCTCGGTGACGGCGCTCGATACCGGCGTCATTCCGCCGTTGGGTGTGAAGGTAACGCAGCCACCGAGCGTGGCGGTCAATGCGGCGATCGTCACAAGCCGCTTCAGAGGTGGCGCGGACGATCGTTCCACCCGGATGTCGATTGCGGTGACCATCATTCGCTCCCCGTGCGGGGAGCGACGCGCTTGTTGCGCTCGATCCAGGATTGCGGTTCGACGGGACGGTAATCAATCGTTCCCGCGGTGACAGGACCGTAGAGCGACGGCTTCACGCTTGAACTGAAATCGGACGGGTTGGGGCCAACATCGATCGTCGGGGCGACGGAACATGCGGACAGAGTGACGGCGATGGCCGTCAGCAGGACAGGTTTCATGGAGTTCCTCGGAATCGGCCAAATCGGCGCCAGCGGCTTGGCCGCGGGGCATCGAACAGCGATCTTCAGCGGCTGCGGAGACGCAGCGGCGAAAGCCGTCGGCAGAAACCCGAGAACGGAAGGCGTAGACGGATCTGGTCCGTCAGTCGTCGGAAGCTATCAGGGGGTCGGCCGACGTTCAGACGTCGGCGAGCCTCGGCGGGCGCTCCAGGCGCGCAGCGGCCGATTCCTTTACACCCGTCTCCAGCGACGGATGATCGATGGTCCGCACAAAAGCGATAACAGCGATAACGCAGGCGCTGGCTGGAATTGCCGTGTGGCAGGCCATAGCGCAGCAGGAACTCGATTTATCGCCCTGCCGGTGATGCGAGGCGCAGTCCGAACCGTCTGCTTCAAGGCAGGCAGAACTTTTGCTTAGTTCGGTACTGCCGTGCCCATGGGGGCCGGCCGTCTGGCTGGATTCGATTGGTGCGTTATGCACCTTTCCCAGGTTCGACGCGTTCAAGCTACTCGCAATTCCCCACGCCGTGCCTGTCGCCGAAAAGGCGAGCACGGTCAGAAAAATCACGAATGAGCGGAGCGCCTGCATCATAACTGTCAGATAAAGGCCGATGGCGTGGCGAATGGCAAGTGCCTATCTGGCATCACAAGGAAAAGTGTCAGATCGATGCTCGGCAACCACGCCGACTTTTCACTTCGAGGGTGGGGCGCGAACGTTTGTCGGTGAGTGCTGAAGGCAGAAGAAGGCGACGCATGGCAGGTCCTATCGCACGCTATGCGTTCTGCTGGAGACCTGTCAGAGTCAGGTTGAGAGCCCTCACGGATTGATGATGCGCGTACCAGGTACCGCCGGGGGATGTGGGTGATTGCTTCGGAGACGTCGAGGCGGCGTTCATAGTCGCGCGTGCACCACGTCCATAGGTCATCCATATGCCGTACCTTTCGTAGTGTGCGCTCTGAAGGTGCACCATCCGACACCTCGAGCCGTATCGGGGACATAGCTATGGGCCTCGATCGGCGCCGACGGGCTCGGCCTGATGCCCCGAACGTGACGGGCGGCCGGCGCGTCCGGATTGGTCCAGGATACTAGCAATCTCTCCGGCAACCTTGTCGGCCGCGAGCCTGAGCGCCTCGTCGATATGGATATAGCGCTGGGTTACGCCGCGGGCCGCATGACCCAGAAGCGCGGCAATGGTCAGTTCGGAAAAGCCCAGATCCGCCGCGACGCTGGCAAATGTGTGCCTCAATGTGTGCGGAGTCACGTCGTCCAGCTTCGCGCTGCTACACAGCCGATCGAGGACGCGAACGACGCCGATAAAGTGGCCCTCGCCCCAATCCGCCGGGAAGAAGTACGGTGATGCTGTGCTCGGCTGCTCCAGCAATAGATCCATGGCAGCGCGGCCTATGACCCGCGTCTGGGAACCGCTTTTGGTATCTGGAAAACGGACCGAACCTTCCTCCGTGTTGAGCCAAAGCCGCTTCACCCCAAGGCCCTCCATTCGCCGAAATCCGGTGAGCAGGAGAAAGCGGATGGCAGCCAGTCCGGTCGGATGTTCTCCGGCCTCTGCAGCGAAATGCATGGCCCTCCCAAGGCGGGCTATTTCGCTACGGCTGAGGCGGCGTTCCCGCGCTTTTCCCGCCAGCCGGCGAACGCCACGCGCGGGATTGGAGTCGATCTTTCCAAGGCGGACGGCGTGTTCAAAGATGGCATGCAGCGTCGACATGGTGCGCGCGGCCACCCCTTCCCCGCCCGTGGTCGCTCCACCTCGACTGCCCGCGCGAGGTTTGGATGTCTTGCCGACGGCAATATCTGCCTGCGCCCCTTCGATATCCCCGAGCTTCAGCGTGGCAATCAGTCGTCGGCCCAGCAATGGCTTGATGTGAACCTCGATCCGGCTCTTATCCATGGCCAGGGTCGATGCCTTGATGGGGCGACGGCTGCGGCCGAGTATGCGGCCGGCCTCGGCCTCGGCCAGATACCAGTCGCATACCTCGGCAACCGTGATGCCCTTCACCTTGCTGTCCGGGCTATCCAGCGGGTCGAGCCCCTTGGAGACGGCCACCAGCTTTTCATGGGCGATCCGGCGCGCCTCCTCGACCGTCATCAGCCCGTAGCGTCCAATCACGGTGCGACGAGGCCGTCCTTCGGGTGAGCGATACTGGATCACGAAGCTCTTCAGCCCCGAGGGCATGACCTGGACGCCAAACCCTCGAAGCTCTCGATCCCAGGCAAAACTCTCCCGAACCTTGACCCCAACCTTCGAAGGTTTCGGAACTTCCAGCGCGTCGATAAAACGCTTCGTCAGCTTTTCCATAGTTAGTTCAAAGCCCTATCGAAAATCTGCTTAGATTTTACGAGGCTAGCCGGATTCTAATCAAATTCCAAGCTCTCAGAAGCGCAAAATAGCGTATGAAGCGTGGCCTTTAGCGCGCGACTTTCTAGAAATAGTCATTGTTTTATAGCATCTTATCGCACTTTAGCAAACTCGCGGATATTGCAGCGAACGGCTCTCGGGCACCTTGCCAAGGTTGGTGTCGTGGGTTCGAATCCCATCGCCCGCTCCAAATTTCCTAAAGAAGATCAGATAGTTAGCAAGCGCCCTTCGGGGCGTTTTCTGCTTACTGGCGGTAGCTTGGCCTGCCTGGTCAGCGCTCGGCAAGCTCGTCAGGCAAAGCCTTGGCGGGCTCCAGCGTAGCTGATGGCCCATTCGACGCCGAGCCGAGAACCTGGCCGGCGCGCGCGATGGGCTGGGTCCGATGAGAATCACGTGCGGCAAGGGGCCTAGTCGGCCGCCTTATGGCCGGCGAGAATGTCCGCCAAGGACCTGAGCCCCGAAGACGCGTGCTACAGATCGCGGTCAATCAGATGCTGCAGGTTTGTGGAAGCGCACCCCAGCGCCGCCGCCGTTCGCGGGGATGAATTCGATGCCGGCGGCTTCCAACGCCCGGCGCAGGGCATCAATCGTGACAGCATTCGCGATGATCGGACCGGACAGCGGCTCTAATCGCTTGATGGTCGCGAGAGACACTTTCGAGGCCTGAGCCAACGCCTTCTGATCCCATTTCAGCAGGGCTCGCGCAGCACGGATTTGGTCACTTGTAAGCATCGTGGATTAGGCCAACGGCATCATATGATTCTAAAAGAGTTGACGCTTGGTGTTCTTGGCATAGCCTCTGGCGAGACTGCCTTCGCTCGGAAGGCAGCCAAGACGGCTGTGCAGCGTAGTAGGACACCCCACACAGCCTAACCACAACCCAAGCTATGTGGAGCTCGGATCATGGTTGATTCTGAGATCAGCACGAGTCTGTCCCGACCATCCCGGAGGGACATTATGTCCGCCGCCCCGCTGACGATCGGCGGTACTTCCTTCAACAGTCCGGCTGCGGCCGAGCCGCGCGACGACAGAGCGACTGACGCGGCTATCCTTGCGTGGAAAGCGTGGCGCGCGGCGCATCGGCGCACGCTTGTCCTGTGCCGGAAACAGCAGCGTCTGGAATCCGAACTCGCCCGGACGGTCGGGTTTCCGCATGTGCTTCTGACTGGGGCTGAGCGCTCTCTCCGGTGCGGATCAGCTCGCTGCGGCAGTTCGATGAGCTCGCCGACGATCTGCCGTCACTCTGCGCTCGACGCGTCGAAGTTACTTCCACTCTTCGTGCGCATCAGCAGCGTTGGGACGACGCGGACCGCGCCATTGGCTACTCCGTCACTCGGCAGGAAGAGGCGGAGGCTCCCGACCATGAGGAGCGACTGATTGCGGGGCTCTTTGCAACGGACACCGCCTCTCTGTTCGGTCTCTCTGCGAAACTCGACGTGCTGATCGCCGTCGGCGCCGACGGTGCGGAGGGGCGGCATTTCCCGTGGCCCGAACTGCGGCGAATCCGCAGGGATGTTGCATGACTGGCGCAGTTGTAGCCGCGAAGGGAAGCCACCTTCAGTTCTTGAGGCAGCCACCGCGATGCCGGCGCAGGAAGTGGAGGCGGCCGCTCGAACGCCGTTGCGGGGCGATGGCGCGTTCGCTTCGATGAAGACGTGCTCGGTGGTTGAATCCACGCCCCGACGTGACGGGCGACCAGGCGCGCATACCTGCGTGATCATCACGGACAAGTTTCCATCCACGCCCCCGCGTGGGGGGCGACGAGGTACGTGTTGTCATGGGCGTCGCCGGTCATAGTTGTAGGCCGCGACGAAGTCGGCGAGATGTGTCTCGAACTGGCGATGATCGTCATAGTGGAAGCGCTTGACCGTCATAGTGGAAGCGCTTGACCGTCGCGTCCTTGATGGTGCGGTTCATGCGCTCGACTTGGCCGTTCGTCGGGGAAATGGTCCACCGGACCATTTCCTGATCCTCCTCACTCCAGGGGTGCTTCACCTTGGTCAGTCGGTGCTCGATGCCGTTCTCGCGGCAGCGCATGTCGAACATGTGGGTGATGTAGCGGGCTGTCGGCCCGTCGGCATAGCGCGGCGGGAAGGTGAACTGGATGCCGTTGTCCGTCAGAACGGTGTGGATCCGGTACGGCACCGCCTCGATCAGCGCCATGAGGAAGGCCGACGCCGAGGTCCGGCCCGTTTTCCTGACGACCTGCACGAAGGCGAATTTGCTCGTGCGATCAATGGCGACATAAAGGTACAGCTTTCCCTCGGCGGTCTGCACCTCGGCGATGTCCCCTCTCGTGGTTTGATGTCAAACCACTGTCGGGCAAGGGATGTGGAAGAAGCCCGCTATCGGTGATGCTGCGCATCGCCTGTCGGGCAGGGGATCGGATAGGACTTGAACCGCCTCTTCGGCTCCTTGTCGCCCTCCACCTCCGGCAGCCGGCTGATACCATGGCGCTGCAGGCAGCGATGCAGGCAACGATGCAGGGATGACCGTGTCAGGTGCGGGATCGTCGCCTGCAAGGCATAGAGGTAGTCATCGAGCGGCAGCAGGGTATGCCGCCGGAAGGCGACGATGATGGCCTCTTCCTCGACCGACAGAACCGTCGATGTCGGCTCCCTCGGACCCGTCGGCAGATCGGCAACCGAGGTCCGCCTCTTCCACTTCGCGACGGTCTTTTGATTGACCCCGTAACGCTTGGCCAGAGCCCTCAGGCTCTCTTGACTATCCTGTATCGCTCGACGGACCGCCTCTGTCGTCGTGGCGCTCCCGTGGTGAACCTGGCCCATAGCGCATCCCTCCACTCCCGCAAAAAGACTGCACCATCAAAGCCCGGGATCAAACACCTAAAGGCCGCGGTGGATAGCCTGCGCAAACGCAAAGATCAGCCTTTCGTCCGGGAAAACACCCTGATCGCGCAGAGCATGCAGCTTTGCCTCAAAATCTGCATAGCTTGGCGTCGCGCCGGGTTCGCTGGCCAGCGTCTGAAACTCACGGCAGACCGCCTGGATACGCTCAATCTTGGCCGAATTCTCATCGTGACTGGGCGATCCCGGTCCATTCCGAGCTGCCTTGTCGGCGTGCGCTAAAACCCAGCGTGCCACTGCCGCTAGGGCATCTGCTGCGCTAGCAATGAGGTTGTAGCTGGTGCTCCGGCCGCCAGCGAGATCCCGGACCAGAATGCCCTTGCCGGACAGGTCCTCGATGTCTCGAGCGGCAGTGTCCTGTGCCCGACGGCGCGCCGGACCTCTATTTCCGGGGCTTCTACTGCTGGAACTCGGAGGTGGGGGCCAAGACGCTCGGCATCGCGAGTTTCTATCTGCGTGCCGTGTGCCAGAACCGCAATCTCTGGGGCGTCGAGGACTTCCAGGAGATCACCATCCGCCACTCCAAATACGCGGCCTCCCGCTTCGCGCACGAGGCAGCGCCGGCACTGACCCGCTTCGCCAATTCTTCCCCGATGCCCTTCGTCAACGGCATCAAAGCGGCGCGGGAGAAGATCGTCGCGCGCACCGACGAGGACCGCAGCGACGTCCTGCGCAACCGGGGCTTCTCCAAGGTGGAGACGGCCAGGATCATCGACACGGTGCTGGCCGAGGAAGGGCGCAAACCCGAGAGCATCTTCGACTTCGTGCAGGGCATCACCGCGGTCGCACGCGACAAGCCCCACCAGGATGCAAGGCTCGACCTCGAGGGGCGGGCCAAGATGCTGCTCGATCGGGCGGCCTGATTTCCGGAAAGCCGGAGATGCGGAGATTGACGGCCGGCGCCTTGCGAAAGGGCCGCAGCCGCTGCGGCAGTAAATCGTGGAGAATATTGCAGGACCAGAGAAGCACGGAAACAGCCGCAGTTGACCCGCCGCCTATCGTGCAGCCGTGCCAAGGCTGACAGATCCCAGCATTCCGAAACCGGCCCGCGGAAGGCCTACAAGGGACCGCTCTGTGAGCGCTTCCTCCGTGAGCGGGGCATCTGGCAACACATAGCAGTCGCAAACGCGGAGCCGGTCGGCATCGCGCATTATTTCGAGTTCCCCGGGGGAGCGGCCATAAGCCTGCGGGAAGGACAGCGTCACCTGCCCGCCGGAGGCAAGGGTGGACACCATACGGAAAGGCTGGATCATCCGCCGCGAGGAAAACTCCGCGACGACCCGATAGCCGTCTCGCTCGGGCGTGTAATAGACGATTCCGACAAAGTCCCCCACGCGCAGCGCCAGCGCCTCTGCCGGGCGCAGTTCGGCACCGATCGCGGCGGCGACGGGCAGGAAAAGAAGCAGCGTGCTGGAAGCAGCAACCAGCCGGCTCATGGCACCCCCCATGCTCGGGTCATGATCCGAGCTCCCGGTCGGGCGAATTCCGCAACGCCTCGCGCTCCGTGCGTCCGCAGCGCCAGCGGCGTAGCTGCAGCGCGGGATGGGCGACCGCCCACTCCATCGCCGCGCTCATGCACTCCATAGGCAGCCGCGCCTCGGTCGGCGTACGTTCCTCCCGGCAAATCTCCAGATTGGCGAGGAGGCAGACATAGAGAACAAGCTGATACATGGTTCTTCAGCCGCAATAGATCCGGGATGTGAGGGCGTCGCCACTCGGAGCGACGCTTCGGGCATCCATGATTCATCTGTGGCTTGCCGCCGACATCTCCCGTTTGGGAGGGGTTCGCGGCGGAATACGTGACGAGCAGCCCCCGACGCCGTTTCAGCGTGCAAGGCGCGAGAGCAGCGCGATAAGTTCGCCCTGCCGGTGGGTATCGGTCTTGTGGAACACGATGCGAAGCTGCACGCGGGCCGTCTCGTAGGTGATGCCCAGTTCGTCGGCGGCGGTGCGCAGTTCCGTCCCCGCGCCGATTTTCGCCGCCAGGCGTGCCTCTGAGGCGGTCAGGCCGAAGGTCGTGCGCAGCCGCTCTTCGCGCGGGGCGCGGAAGCGGTTGAGGTCAGTAAACAGCAACAGCAGATGCGCACGATCGAACAGGTCGAGATAGGTACCCGACAGCGGCAGGATCTCGGCGAGGATCGGCCGCCCCTCGCGACGCGCGACGAGCGAGGATGGATACATATGGCCGACCGATGTCCGATCCTCCCGCAATGCATTGCGGATCATCGCCTGCAATCCCTGATGGCTGGCGGGATCGGTCGCCGCGAACACGCCGCGCACCAGGGCAAGGTCCGGCCCCAGCAGGTCCTCGGCGGCGACGTTGAGCGAGAGCACCTTGCCGCGCCAGTCGATCAGCGCCGCCGGGGTGCGGAGCGAGCCGAGCCCCATCACCACAGCGCATCCCTTCTCGATCTCCAGTTTCTCGGAGAGGTTGATGAGACGACGGAACTGCGGGGCGAAGCGGCTGATGTAGCGGGCCTCCTCCGGGTTGAAATGCGCCTGCTCGGTGGCGCGCAGCATGGGGATGCACCAGCTCTGGTCGAGCATCGGCACGTTGATCATGGCGTAGCCGGGAAAGCCGAAGCGCAGATAGAGGTCGTTATAGTGCCGTGATGTGCGCCGCTCGTCGTCAGTGGCCAGTTCGTGCTCCAACACGACGGACTGTCCGGAGACCATCAGCGGAAGCCCCCGCTCGGCCCGGTAGTGGTTCAGATACCACCTGTTCTTCTCGTATTCGTCGATAAGTTCCTGGTATTCATGCGAGATCGGCACCTTAGTGAAGCTTTTATTCGGATCTCGCGGATCCGCAGCCGCCAAATTCCTCTGATAGGGATAGAACATCATGGCGGCGGCATCGAACGCCCGTGCGAGATCCTGCAGCGCGTCCGCCCAAAGGTTCGGAGCAATGACGGCGTCATAGCAGCGATCGAGTGCCGACCGGATGCGGTCTTCGCGCATCACCCATCTCCCGTGGGAAAGGCCTATGCCCAAAGATTAGATCGGATTTCACGTCATGTTCCAGAGATTTATATGCGCGAAAGCTGGAAAATATTCTGCGCAATCTTCGTCGCCGAATACGCGCTTGCCTGTCGGATGGGTCGGCGGCATGTACCTCGCAGCCACCTCTAATAGTGGATCGGATCGCCCTCCCGTTGTCGATCATTCGGCTCATGACGTGGTCTAGCTGGCCGACTCATAACTTCGCGGCCAGATGCGGATTGACGCGAGTTGGATTGAGGCTAGGTAGTTGGCCGCGAGTTTGTCGTATCGGGTCGCGACACGCCGACATTGCTTGATCTTGTTGAAGAACCTTTCGATCAAGTTTCGTGCGCGATACAGGTACGGGCTGAAGCAGATCGGGTCTTTGCGATTTCGTTTCGGCGGGATGTTCGCCCATGCTCCTTGCTGGCGGGTAAGCTCCCTGATCCAATCCGCGTCATATCCACGATCCGCGAGTAACATCGTTTGTGGGAGCATCGCGCTGAGGAGAACCGAACAAAGCCGATTGTCGTGAGCCTCACCTGGCGTGAGGGCGAGATGGACTGGTAGCCCGTTGGTGTCTACGACCGCGTGAATCTTGCATGTCAGGCCGCCTCGCGACCGCCCCATATCCTGCTGATTGTTGTCCGCGATACGGGCTCCGTGCTGGTGCACGCGCACAATGGAGGTATCGATCATCTGCACCGCCGCGTCATGACCGGCGGCCAGCGCGTCCATGATCTGGTCCCAGACGCCAGCCCGCCGCCACCGAACGAAGCGATTGTAACAAGTGGTGCGGGGGCCGTACGTATCTGGCAGGTCGCGCCATGGCGCACCTGAACGGAGGACCCAAAAGATCCCGTTGAGCACGCGCCGGTCGTTCACACGCGGAATGCCGCGCGGCTTGTTCGGCAGGAACGGCTTGATTGCCGCCCATTCATAATCGGTGAGTTCGTAGCGCATGATTCGAGGCTCCGGTTTGGGCGCTTGAATCACGTCCAAATCGATGCCTTCAACCGGCAAACCCGATCATCCCGCACTTCCGAGATTAACTGCTAACCGGACAAGCCGTCGACATGCCAAAATCGACGCGATTGACCCGGAACGGACATCAATGGCCTTGACTTGGTGCGGCCTTCATTGGGTTTGATAGGCTTTCTCTCTGGGGCGCGTCATTTGCATCCAGCAACGACCTCTGGCGGTCGATCCGGCGCGAGGCTGAAACGGACGGCGGTCCTATCAGAGCTCTTACCATTCATAGTAGGCAAGGCATCAGGCAGCAATAGAGAGAGAGGACCGAACCGCATGATCAGTCTGATAAATGTCTTCACGGTAGATCCGGCCAACCAGCACCGGCTTCTCGATTTGCTTGCGCGCGCGACCGATGAATTCGTCAGCCGGGCACCCGGCTTTGTCTCCTCGACCCTTCATCGCAGCCTCGACGGCACGAAGGTGACGATGTATGCGCAGTGGCGCAGTGCGGAGGACTATGAGTCCATGCGCCGGGATCCTGGACCGCTACCCTTTCTCGAAGAGGCGCTCACGATCGCGAAGTTTGAGCCCGGCATGTATGAGATCGTGCGCACATTCACGCCCACTGACAGGTAGGCCTCACCGCGCGCGAATCCGGACTTCCGCTGTTGGCACTTTTCGGAAGTGCCGTAATGTCCGACGGGAATGCGCACCAAAGCGGACGTCCACCGACTACTCTGGATTTATGAGTTCACGCCCTAGGCTCAGGACCTATTAATCTGCCTTGAGTTGTGATTCACAGTCTCCCTTGAGGAGGCTGGCATGGGTGATTTGTTCCTGCTGAGCGAGC
>NZ_JAUSVR010000024.1 GCF_030814815.1 Ancylobacter amanitiformis
CCGCTGCAACAACCCGCTCCCGCAGGTCAGTCGATAGAGGTCGGACCATGCGATGCTGGCCTCCGCCCAGCCAGCATCTTGAATCACAACTTCCCGAAAACTGGAATCCCCTCGATTCAATCAAACGCAGAAACGCTCTAGGGAGGCGGGCGTCGCGCGGGCCAGTCGGTGGCGCGATGATAGTGCTCGCCCACCGCCAGAACCGCTTCATCGCCGCCATCCGGCCCGATGAGCTGCATGCCGGTGGGCAGGCCACCCGGGCCGAAGCCGCAGGGCACCGCCAGCGATGGCAGCCCGAGCAGGCTCACCGGCACCACCACCTCCATCCAGCGGTGATAGGTGTCCATGGCGCGCCCATTAATGGCCTGCGGCCAGCGCCAATCGGCGGGGAACGGCCAGACCTGCGCGGCCGGCATCGCCAGAATGTCGAAGCGCCGGAAGAGGTTTGCGGCAGCGGCATACCAGCGCGAGCGCACGACGCTCGCCGCATAGACCTGCGCGGCGGTCACCGCCTGGCCGGCGCGGATTTCCCACTGCGTCTCGGGCTTGAGCTGCGCGAACACGGCGGGGTCGGCCGCCTGCGCGCCCTTCGCACCGGCATTGAGGAAGCCGCGCAGGTGGACCCACGCCGTCCACAGGTCTGCCGCCGGAAATGGCGGCGCGAGCACTTCCACCCGGGCGCCGAGAGATTCCAGCACGCCCAGCCCTTCTTCGCAAAGGTCGAGTATGCCCGGCTCGCAGCCATAGGCGCCGCCCCAGTCGCCCAGCCAGCCGACCCTCAGGCCGCGCAGGTCACGGCGCCCATCGCGCTCCAGCTGCCCGGCGAAATCGCCCGCCGGCCGGCCGAACGGCACGTCCGGGTTCTCACCCGCCAGCACGTCGAGCAGCCGCGCCACATCCTCGACCGTGCGCGCCATCGGCCCGTCCGTCGCCAGCGTGGCGAGAAACGTGTCGCCCTCCGCATCGCCGGGCACGCGGCCATAGCTCGGCCGGAAGCCGTAGACATTGCAGAAGGCGGCGGGGTTGCGCAGGCTGCCCATCATGTCGGAGCCATCGGCCACCGGCACCAGCCGGGCGGCCAGCGCGGCCGCCGCGCCGCCCGACGAACCGCCGGCGCTGCGCGTCGTGTCATACGGGTTGCGGGTCACGCCGAACACGGGGTTGAAGCTGTGGCTGCCATGGCCCCATTCCGGGGTATTCGTTTTGCCGGTGAAAATCGCCCCCGCCGCGCGCAGCCGCGCGGCCAACAGGTCGTCCCGCTCCGGCACATTGTCGGCATGGAGCGGCGAGCCGTAGGTGGTGCGGACACCGCGCACCGCCACGAGGTCCTTCACCGCGAAGGGCATGCCGTGCAGCCAGCCGCGCCGCGGCGCGTCATCCATCGCCCGCGCCTGCGCCATCAGCGCATCGGGATCGCATGGGGAGACGATGGCGTTGATGGCGCCATTCACGGCCGGCAGCCGCGCAAGATAGGCCGCCATGGTCTCGGACGGGCTGATGGCGCGCGTGGCGATCAGCCGGGACAGCTCGGTCGCCGTCAGATCCATGAGGTGCATGGACAAGCCTCGGTCTCGGTCGGCGACAGGAGAGGCCAACCCGTGCACAGGTTTCTCCCCGTGGTCATCCCCGGCGCCCGGCCGGGAACGACCATGGGAAGCGTCCCGCCGCGCGCGATCGGCGCGGCGGGGCGCGGCATCACTTGTTCACGTCGGTCCAGATGCGGGTATAGAGCTGGGCGACGTCCGGAGGGCAGGCGGTGAGGAACTCGCCGGCCTTCTCGAACTGCGCCGGTACGGTCAGCTCGGGGGCGGTCTTCATCTCGGGCGGCAGGAACTCGGCCGAACCCTTGATGCCGTTCGCATATTTCGCGAAGGACGAGATCAGTGCCGCGTTCTCGGGCTCCATGATGAAGTTCATGAACAGCTTGGCGTTCTCGACGTTCTTGGCATCCTTGAGGATGGTGACGCTGTCCATGAAGAAGGGGAAGCCCTCCTTGGGATAGCCGAAGGCGATATCCGGGTTCTTCAGGCGCGAGCGCATGATGGCGCCGTTCCAGTAATACACGCCGGCATAGTCGCCGGCGGGCAGCTTCTCGGTCACGCTATAGTCCATGGCCAGCCATTTCGGCTTGGCCTCGACCAGCTTGTCGCGCACCTTCTTCAGGACTTCCTTGTCGGCCGTGCACCAGTCTCCACCGACATACTTGATGGTGGCGAACAGCACGTCGTTCATTTCCGGCGCGACGTTGATCTTGCCGACCAGTTCCTTCGGCGGATCGAGGAAGATGGCGGAGGTGTTGATGTCACCGCCATAGACCTTCTTGTTCACGCCGATGCCGGTGAGGCCCCACTGCCACGGCACCGAATAGTGACGGCCGGGATCCCAGGGAACGTTGACCCAGCGCTCGTCGACGTTCTTGAAGTTGGACATCTGGTCCGGCCGGGCCTCCAGCAGCAGGCCTTCCTTCACCCAGATCGGCACGTAATTGGCCGAGGGAACCACGATGTCGAAGCCATGACCACCGGCGCGCACCTTGGCCAGGGCGGTATCGTTCGAATCGTAGTCGGTGACCGTTACCTTGACGTCGTATTTCTGCTCGAACTTCTTGATCATCTCGGGGCTGGTATAATCGCCCCAGTTATAGATATTGAGCGAACCTGCGGCGCTGGCGCCACCGACGCTGCCGAAAATGGCCATCGCCGAGGCGACTGCCGTCAATTTCCAGTTCATGTTCCCACTCCGTCCGTTTTCGGTTCGAGATCTTCGCGATTGGATGTCTGATCGTCGCTCTGGCCTACGTCTTCTTGCGGTTGATGAAGAAGAAGATGGTGACGAGCACCACGGACAGCGCCAGGAAGGCCGCCGCGATCGCATTGACCTCGGGCGTCACCGTACGCCGCAGCTGGCCCAGCATGTAGGTCGGCAGCGTATCCTGCCCGCCCGACTTCACGAACTCGGAAATGACCACGTCGTCGAGCGAGATGACGAAGGCGAGCATGAAGCCGGCAATGATGCCCGGCCGCAGCAGCGGCAGCGTCACCCGGCGGAACACCTGCCATGGCGGGGCGTAAAGGTCGGCCGCGGCGCGCTCCAGCGCCTCGTCCATGCCCTCGAGCCGCGCGCGGATCGGCAGATAGGCGAAGGGGATGCAGAAGGCCGTGTGCGCGAGGATGAGATAGCCGAGGCCGGAATAGCCGGTCCAAACCTTCACCCGCGCGAAGACGATGAGCAGCGCCACGGCGGTGACGATCTCGGGCACCATCAGCGGCAGGTTGATGAAGGCATATTTGAAGCCGAGGCCGCGATAGGCCGCCGTGCGGGTGGTGGCGATCGCCGCCATGGTGGCGGCAACGGCGGCCACGCTGGCCGCGCTCAGCGCGATGACCAGCGAGCGCCAGGCCGCATCCTGCACGGCTGTGTTGCGCGCCGCCTCGCCAAACCAGTGCAGCGAGAAGCCGCCCCACGCGGTGAGCGATTCGCTGGCGTTGAACGCGTAGGCCACCAGCGTGATGATCGGCAGGTAGAGCACCACGAAGGTGAACAGCGCGATGGTGCCGAAACCCGGCTGCGAGCGGACGTCGAAGCGTGCCCTAGCCATGCCCGCCTCCCGAACGCGCCGCGTTGCGCACATAGAACAGCATCGCCACCATCACCAGCGCCATCAGCGTGATCGACAGCGCCGCGCCCAGCGGCCAGTTGCGGCCGGCGCCGAATTGCAGCTCGATGAGATTGCCCAGCATCAGGTTCTTGCCCCCGCCCAGCACGCGCGGAATGACATAGGCGCCGAGCGAGGGGATGAACACGAGGATCGAACCGGCGACGATGCCCGGCTTGACCAGCGGCAGGATGATGCGGCGCAGCACGGCGAGCCGGCCAGCATAGAGATCGTACCCCGCCTCGATCAACCGGAAATCCAGCTTCTCCAGGCTCGCATAGAGCGGCAGCACCATGAGCGGCAGATAGACATAGACCATGCCGAACAGGATCGCCCAGTCGGTATACATGATCTGCAGCGGCTCCTTGATGACGCCGAGCCAGATCAGCAGGGAGTTGAGGATGCCCTCGTTGCGGATGACCTGCTGCATCGCGAAGGTGCGGATCAGCAGGTTGGTCCAGAACGGGATCGTCACCAGGAACACCCACACCTCGCGGGTGTGGCGCGGCCTTGTGGCAATGAAATACGCGGTCGGAAAACCCAGCGCCAGCGTCGCGAAGGTGGTGATGACCGACAGCCGGATCGACCGCCAGACGATCGACAGGTGGGCATCGGCCAGCGTGAGGGTGTCGTCGAAAATGTCGCGCTGGAGGATGACCGAGAACCAGCCATCCAGCGAGAACTGGCCGAATTTCACGTCGCCATAATCGGCCTTGGCCATGAAGGAATAGGCCAGCATCACCAGAAGCGGGCCTATGGCGGCGATGAAGACGATGACCAGCGCCGGCGCCGAGAGCAGCCAGCGCGACCGGATCTTCCGCCCCTCCTCCTGACGCGCGACGTCTGCTGCGCTCGCCATGATCAGTCCCGCAACACTTGCGCGGCATCCGCCGCGATGTCGATGCCCACGCGATCGCCGACCTCGAAGCCGCAGGACTGGCTGCGCGAGTTCTGCTGGCGCACCATGAAGGGGCCGCCCTCGTCGAGCACGATGTAGATGTGGGTGTCGGTGCCGAAATAGACGACGTTCTCGACCTTGCCGGCCAGTTGGCCGCCGGTCTTGACCGCCCGCGCGTGTTCGGGCCGCACCACGATGGTGGCCTGCGCGCCGGGCGTGTAGCCCTCCGCGATGGTGGCGGGGATTTCGATGCCCGAGCGCAGTCGCACCCGGGCCATGCCGCCCTCGATGCCGACCATGGCCGCGGTGAGGAAATTGGTCTCGCCGATGAAGTCGGCGACGAAGCGCTCGGCCGGCTTGTCGTAGATGTCCCAGGGCGAACCGATCTGCAGAACCTTGCCCTTCGACATCACGGCGATGCGGTCGGACATGGTCAGCGCCTCCTCCTGGTCGTGGGTGACGAACACGAAGGTGATGCCGGTCTCGCTCTGCATGCGCTTGAGCTCGATCTGCATTTCCTTGCGCAGCTTGTAGTCCAGCGCCGAGAGCGGCTCGTCGAGCAGCAGCACCTTTGGCGCGGGGGCCAATGCCCGGGCCAGCGCCACGCGCTGGGCCTGCCCGCCGGAAATCTGGTCGGTGCGGCGCTGCGCCAGGTCCTCCATGTGGACCAGCCTGAGCATCTCGGCCACGCGCGGGCCGATCTGCGCCGAGGGCCGCCCCAGCATCTGCAGGCCGAAGGCGACATTCTCCCAGACGCTCAGATGGGGAAACAGCGCATAGCTCTGGAACACGGTGTTGATCGGCCGCTTGAAGGGCGGCAGGCCGGCAATGTCCTCGCCATGGAGCAGGATCGCGCCTTCCGTGGGGTATTCGAACCCCGCGATCATTCTTAGAAGCGTCGTCTTGCCGCAACCCGAGGGGCCAAGCAACGTAAAGAATTCGTTCTCGCGAATGGCGACCGAGACATTGTCGAGGGCGCGAAGCGCGCTCGGCCCTTCACCGAATTGCTTGACGATACCCCTGGCTTCAATGGCGATGCGCTTATCCTGTGCCGCGGCAGGCTCCAGCATCATTCACCCGTTGCTGTCGTACCGTTCTCTGGAAGACACGCGGGAACCCACGCATCCGATTTCTGATTTTGATGGGAGCGTATGTGACGGGTTGGCTTCCGGCAAGGCGGGAGGCTAAGAATGTGATCATATTTTTGGCCCGCCACATTTGGGAGCAATCCGTGTCGACCGCCGACCTCATCATCGAGAACGCCCGCATCGTCACGATGAACCCCGCGCAGCCCTTCGCCGAGGCGATCGCGCTGAAGGACGGGGCCATCCTCGCGGTCGGCTCCCGTGCCGACATCGCCGCAGCCGCGCCCACGGCGCGCCGGCGCATCGATGCCGGCGGCGCCTCCGTGCTGCCCGGCTTCATCGACAGCCATATCCATCTGTTCACCGGCGGCGCACAGCTCAACAGCCTCTCGCTGGCCGGCATCACCGGCTTCGATTCCATCGCCCAAGCGGTGCGCGAGCGGGCGGCGGCGGAGCCCTCGGGGGACCTTCTGGTGGTCGAGCAGGCCGCCTATTTCATGTTCGGCGAGCAGGAGCCGATCACCCGCCATGTACTGGACCGCGTCCTGCCCGACCGGCCGCTCGCCTTCTTCGCCAGCGACCACCACACGATGTGGGCCAATACGGCAGCCTTGACCCTTGCCGGCATCCTGCATGGCAGGCCGGTGCCGCCCGGCAACGAGATCGTCATGGGCGCGGATGGGCTCGCCACCGGCGAACTGCGCGAATTCGAGGGCTTCGCGCCGGTGGCCCGCCTCACGCCGGCCGGCGGGCGCGAGATGCTCGGCCTGCAGGGCGTCGAGCCCCCGGCCCCGCCGACGCCCGCCCAGCGCGCGATCGACAAGGACATCATCAAGCAGGCCCTCGCCTATTGCGCCTCGCTCGGCATTACCAGCTTCCACAACATGGACGGCAATTTCTACCAGCTGGAGCTGCTGGGTGAAATCGAGGCGGCGGGCGAACTCATCGTGCGCGGGCGGGTGCCCTTCCGCTTCCTGCCGGGCATGGCGCTTTCCGAGCTGGAGAAAGCGGTGGAGATGCGCCGGCGCTGGCACTCCGACCGGCTGAAGGCGGATTTCGTGAAGATCTTCATGGATGGCGTGGTCGAATCCACCACCGCCCACATGCTCGCCGATTACGACACCGCGCCGGGCGTGCGCGGCTCCTCCTATTTCGAGGCGGAGGAATTCGACGCCATCGCCACGGAAATCGACCGGCTCGGCTTCCAGATCACCGTCCATGCCATTGGCGACGCCGCCGTCAACCGCACGCTCAATGGCTATGAAGCGGCGCAGCGCGCCAATGGCGTGCGCGACAGCCGGCACCGCATCGAGCATATCGAGATTCTGGCGCCGGCCGACCTGCCGCGCTTCGCGGGACTCGGCGTCATCGCCTCCATGCAGCCGACCCATGCGCCGGGCGGCTATTATCCCCCCGAGCCGATCCTCTCCATGGTCGGCCGCGAGCGGATGCGGCTTGCCTACCCCTGGCAGACATTGCGCGATACCGGCGCCCGCATCGTGTTCGCCAGCGACTGGCCGGTCGCCCCGCTGGACCCGCTGCTCGGCATCAAGACGGCGATGACGCGCGGCCCGGTTTTCGACGGCGCCCCGGACGAGCGCCAGAGCCTCGCCGATTCGATCGCCGGCTTCACGCTCGACGGGGCGTTCACCGAGTTCGCGGAGGCCAGCAAGGGCCGGCTGGTGCCCGGCCTTGCCGCCGATGTCGTCATCCTCTCCGGCGACATCGAGGCAACGGCGCCGCAGGATATCGACACGCTGAAAGTGGCCGCCACGATCTGCGGCGGCCAGATCACCTATGAGCGCAGCGCCGCGTAGGGCCCTTTCCGATCCGGCGATGCGCCGGATCGACGCGAAAGTGCCCTTCTGGCGGAGCCTGTTCGTGTCGCAAAAGTCTTCAACTTTTGCGGAACAGGCTCACCGGCGGGCGGCGGCCGGCCCACGGCGCCGCCTCCTCGATGCGCGCGCACAGCCCGATGAGCAACTCGTCGCGCCCGAACGCGGCGGCAAGGTGCACGCCGACCGGCAGGCCGGCCTCCGTCCAATGCAGCGGCAGCGAGGCCGCCGGCTGGCCGGAAGCGTTGAAGGCGGCGGTGAAGGGCGAATAGGCGAACACGCCATCGCGCCCCATCCGATAGTCGACATAATCCTTGCCGACATGATCGAACCGCCCCAGTTTCGCCGGCGGCTCGGCCAGCGTCGCCGTCAGCAGGATGTCGTAGGGCTGGAAGAACGCCGCCATTTCCCGCCCATAGGCGTGTACCTTGTTGATGGCTTCGAGGTAATCGGCGCCGCTCACCGTGCGGGCATAGTCGATGGCGGTGCGCGCCACGCTCTCGATCTCGTCGTCGCCCAGCGGCCGGCCACGCCGGCGCACCGCGCTCTCGACCGACAGCGCGGTGCCGCAGCCGACGATCTTGGTCCATGCCGCCATCATGCCCGACGTGTCGGCGGTGGGGCGCTTCTCCTCCAGCCGATGGCCGAGGCTCTCCAGCAGCCGCGCGGCCTCTTCCACCGCGACGCGGCATTCGGGGGCGATCGGCTCACCGGTCAGCGTGGTGGTGGTGAAGGCGATGTGCAGCGGGCTGTCGCGCCGCTCCAGCGCCGCCCGGTAGGAGTCTTCCAGCGGCGGGGCGACATAGGGCGCGCCGAGATCGGGGCCCTGGGTGATGTCGAGCAGCACGGCGGTGTCGCGCACCGAGCGCGTGAGGAAGCCGTCAATCGCCATGCCCGCCCAGCCCTCGCCGACATAGGGCCCATCGGGCGTGCGTGCGCGGGTCGCCTTGAAGCCGAACAGCCCGCAGCTGGACGCGGGGATGCGCACCGAGCCGCCGCCATCCGAGCCATGCGCGGCGGGCAGGATGCCCGCGGCCACCGCCGCCGCGGCGCCGCCGGACGAGCCACCCGGCGTGTGGTCGAGATTCCACGGATTGCGGGTCGGCCCGCCATAGACCGCCGACTCGGTGGTGGGGCCGACGCCGCCTTCGGGCGAGGTGGTGCGGCCGAAGGTGACGAGGCCGGCGGACCGGAGCCGGGCATAGATCGCGGAATCCTGCCCGTAATGCGTGCCGGCGAACAGTTTCGAGCCGTTATTGGACGGGAAGTCGATGGCCTCGGCACCGAGATCCTTGAGCAGGAACGGCACGCCCTTCAGCGGCCCTTCCGGGAGCCCCTCCTCGATCAGCCGGCGCGCCACGCCCTCGCGCAGCAGGGTCACGGCGTTGAGGCGCGGATTGAGCACCTCGACGCGCCGCAGCGCTTCGTCCAGCAATTCGCCCGGACGGACATCGCCCTTGTGCACATGCTCGGCCAGAGCGACGGCGTCGCTCGATTCGTAGAGATCACTGATATCCATGGACGTCCGCCACTGACCGCCAAAACGCGCCGGCGCGAGGCGTGCCGGCGCCCCCTTTCTGGACCGCCTCCCCGATGGCCGCCAGAGGTCTTTTTTCGACCAGGGCCGCGTCGCGGGCCAGCCGGGCGCCCGCGCACGGCCGTTCAGCGCGTGATGCGGACCGAGGCGAACCGCCCGACCACCGCGCCGCCGCAGCGTTCCGCCGCCAGGAGGGAAGCCCGGCCGGGCGCAAGGCCGGCAGCCGCTCCAGCCGTGGGATGCTCCGGCCGACGCGGCGCTTCGCCGGCGGGCGCGTGCAGGCGCTCGGAGAGATTGCTGACCAGCGAGCGGAGACGGCGGTTCTCGGCCTCCAGTTCCTTCATCTGCAGCACGGCGGGCTCGCTCAGGCTGCCGAAGCGCCGGCGCCAGCGATAGAAGGTGCGCAGCGACACCCGCGCGGTGCGGCAGATCTCGTCGACCGGAACGCCGGAATCGGCTTCACGGATGAGCTGGATGATCTCGTTGTCGGTGAATTGCGAACGTCGCATCGGATCGTCCTCAGCATGTGTTGACGGATCGGATGACGGTCCATCCCCATGGGGCGGGAGCCATTCCCCCTAGGCTTGTCTCACGGACCCGGAACGCGCGGCGGCCGCCAGCCGCACATCGTCTAGGCATGCGCTTATTGTGGGCAGCACTATAGCCCATCGGGCCCGCGCGTGAATGCCGATTCTTGCCGCCCGGCCCCGGCGCGCCGGCGAGCGGCATGGCGAAACCGGGCTGGCCGGCGCATGTGACAATAGTGCCAGAAAGCGCGGACCGGCCGGCGGGTTGGCGCGGGTTTGGGCAGCGCTGTGCATTATATGAAGTTGCGCGCGGGCCGGCGCTCAACAGAATTCGCGACATCCTGGAACCTTGAGGTGTCGGCCATGGTCAAGTTCACGCGGCGTTCCTTCCTGCAGGCGAGCGGTGTTGCCGCCGCCGGTCTGGCCTCCCCCGTCGGCATGCCCGCCCTGCTGCGCAGCGCGCAGGCACAGTCCGGCCCGGTGAAGCTCGGCTGCCTGTTCTCGTCCTCCGGCACCATGGCCAATCTCGAGGGCCGGCTGAACTATGTGGTGAAGATGGCCGCCGACGAGATCAACGCGAAGGGCGGCGTCAATGGGCGCACCCTCGACGTGCTGGTCTCCGACCCCGCCTCCGACTGGCCGCTCTACGCCCAGACCGCGAAGCAGATGCTGCAGCAGGAGAAGGTGTCGGCGCTGTTCGGCTGCTGGACCTCGGTCTCGCGCAAGACCGTGCTGCCGGTGGTCGAGCAGGAGAAGGGCCTGCTCTATTACCCCCTGCATTTCGAGGGTGACGAGAACTCCAAGAACGTCGTCTACGTGAACTCGCCGCCGGCCAGCTCCGTGCTGCCCGCCGTCGACTACCTCATGAGCGAGGAAGGCGTCTCGGCCAAGCGCTTCTTCATGCTCGGCTCGGATTATGTGTGGCCGCGCACCATCAACAAGCAGCTCAAGGGCTACTGGAAGTCCAAGGGCATCCCCGAGAGCGCGTGGAAGGAGGAATATGTCCCCTTCGGCTTCTCCAACTTCCAGACGCTGGTGAACCAGATCCGCGCCTTCGCCGACCAGGGCGGCGGGCAGCCGGTGGTGGTGCTCACCGTGGTGGGCAACTCGATTCCGGACTTCATGCGCGAATTCGCCAACCAGGGCATTCTCGCCACCGATATCCCGGTGCTCGGCCTCGACATGGTGGAGGCCGATCTCGAAGGCCTCGACACCTCCAAGCTGGTCGGCCACCTCAATTGCTGGGCCTATCTGCAGAACGCCAAGGGGCCGGCGAACGAGGCCTTCCTGAAGAACTGGGCCGGCTACGTGACCGCGAAGAACGTGCCCTTCAAGGGTGACGTCTCGATCGACCCGATGGTGTCGGCCTATGATTCCGTGCACCTCTGGGCGATGGCGGCGCAGAAGGCGGGCTCGTTCGAGGTGCCGGAAGTCTCCAAGGCCTTTGCCGGCCTCTCCTTCGATTGCCCGTCGGGCTACAAGATCGCCATGACCGGCGAGAATAATTACGTGTCGCGCGGCGTGTTCATCGGCTCGGTCAACGACAAGCAGGGCTTCGACATCCTGTGGCAGTCCAAGGACACGCCCAAGCCGGTGCCGTTCAGCCCCTATGGCTGATCGCCCGCGCCGTCCCCGCTCCACCCGCGTTCTCGCATGAGTGACGGCTGTCCCACCGGGCGGCCGTCGTGATCCCGCTGATGACATCCAGGCATCTGCCGACCTTTCTCGCCGGGCTTCTCGTTTCCGCCGTGCTGGCCACACCCGGCGCGGCGGCGGCGGCGCTCGACCGCGCGGCCCTCGTCGCCGGCCTGTGCGGCAATGCCGGGCAAATGTTCGAGGCCGCCGCCGCGCTCACCGCCACCGCCGCCACCGGCAGCGACGAGGACCGCGCCTGGGCTTTGGCGCTGCCGCGTGCGCTGATCGAGAAGACGCTCGCCTGCGACGCCGCGGGCGCCGTGTTGGGCAATGGCAGCCTCGATGCCGTCTCCCGCGCGGTGCGCGAGCCCGCCCCCGACGCCCGCGCGCCGGTGCTGAGCCTGAAGAACCGCGCCGTGTTCGAGCAGGCCGACGCCGCACTCGCCCTACGCAGCGCGCCCGGTGCCGGCGCACGCGCGGCCGCGCTCAGGATGCTGGAGCGCCGCCCTGCCGTCCTTCCCGAAGGACTGCTGGACGCCGCGGCCGCCGCCGAGAGCGACCCCGCCCTCAAGGCGCAGATCGTGGGGCTGGCGCAGACGGCCGCGCTCAACGCCTCCGATCCGGCGGCCCGCCTGCGCGCCATCGGCCGCATCGCCGACAATCCCAGCCGCCGGGCGCTGGCGCAGATGACCGAACTGACCCACGACCCCGCCTATGCCGCGAATGCCGAGTTCCGCGCCGCCATTGATGCCGCCACGCGACGCATCGAGCGCGGCATCGCCATGGGCGACGTGCTGGCCGCGCTTTATAATGGACTGAGCTTTGCCTCCATCCTGTTCATGGCGGCGATCGGCCTCGCCATCATCTTCGGGCTGATGGGGGTGATCAATCTGGCGCAGGGCGAGCTGATCATGATCGGCGCCTATGTCACCTGGATGGTGCAGCAGGGCCTGCGCATCGTCGCCCCTGCCTTGCTCGACTGGTATCTGATCCTCGCCATCCCCGTCGCCTTCGTGGTGACGGCGGCGATCGGCATCGCGCTGGAAGCGCTGCTGCTGCGCCATCTCTACAAGCGCCCGCTGATGAGCCTGCTGGCCACCTGGGCGGTCAGCCTGTTCCTGGTCAATCTGGTGCGGGTGGTCTTCGGCACGCAGAACATGCAGTTCGAGACGCCGTTCTACGTTTCCGGCGGCGTGCCGGTCATCGGCGACTTCATCTTCACCTGGAACCGCATGTTCGCGATTGCCTTCGCGGTGGTCACGCTGGCGCTGACCTGGGCGATCGTGCGCAGAACCCCGCTCGGGCTCAACATCCGCGCCGTGACGCAGAACCGCGACATGGCCGCCTGCATCGGCATTCCCACCCGCCGCGTCGACATGATGACCTTCGGGCTCGGCTCAGGCCTTGCCGGCCTCGCCGGCCTCGCGCTCTCGCCGATCTACAGCGTGAACCCGCAAATGGGGCAGAACTTCATCATCGACAGTTTCATGGTGGTGGTACTCGGCGGTGTCGGCACCATCGCGGGCACCGTGGTCGCGGCCTTAGGCATCGGCCAGATCAACGTTCTGATCGAGCCGCTCTGGGGTGCCGTCGCCGCCAAGGTCATCGTGCTGCTGATGATCATAGCCTTCCTGCAATGGCGGCCCGAGGGCCTGTTCGCCGTGAGGGGCCGCCGCAAATGACGCCCATCACCCGCGACCGCCCCTTCCTCCTTCTCGTCGCGCTGCTCGTGATCCTGTCGGTGGCCATGCCGCTGCTGACCGGCACGGGGCTGGCGCCGTCGCGCTACCTCACCAACGCCATCGGCCAGCTGGCCGCCTTCGCCGTGCTCGCCCTCGCACTCGATCTGATCTGGGGCTATCTCGGCATTCTCTCGCTCGGCCACGGGCTGTTCTTCGCCATTGGCGGCTATGTCGTCGCCATGTACCTGCTCAAGCACTCCTTCGTGGTCACGGGCACGGTGCCGGATTTCCTGCAGTTCATGGGCTGGAAGGAATTCCCGTTCTACTGGGCGGGGTTCGAGTTCTTTCCCTATGCGCTGGGCGTCGCGGTGGCGGTCACGCTGCTGGTCTCCGGCATCTTCGGCTATGTCTCGTTCCGCTCGCGGGTGGGCGGCGTGTATTTCGCCATCATCACGCAGGCGCTGGTCTATGTCGCCATGCTGCTGATGTTCCGCAACGACACCGGCTTCGGCGGCAATAACGGCATGACCGGGTTTTCCGTCATCCTCGGCCAGCCGATGGGAACGAGCGGCATGATCACCGCGCTGGCGGTCGCCTCGCTGGTGACGCTCGCGCTGGTGCTGGTGGGGTGCCGCTGGCTGGTCGGCAGCCGCTTCGGCGCGCTGATGCTGGCGACGCGCGACGACGAGACCCGCCTGCGCACGCTCGGCTACGAGACGCTGCGGCTGAAGCTCATCGTGTGGTGCCTCTCCGCGCTCCTCGCCATGCTGGCCGGCATGCTCTACGTGCCGCAGGTCGGCATCATCAACCCGCGCGTGCTCTCGCCCGAACTGTCGCTGGAAATCGCGGTATGGGTCGCCATTGGCGGGCGCGGCCATCTGGTCGGCGCGGTCATCGGCGCGCTGCTGGTGAACGCCCTCAAGTTCTGGCTCTCCTCCGCCGCGCCGGACGTGTGGCCCTTCATCCTCTCCGGCCTCATCGTCCTCGTCGTGCTGGTGTTCCCCAACGGGCTGATGGACCTCGCGAAGTTCCGGCTGACCCGCCCGATGGGGCCCAAGCGCATGGAGCCCAACCGCATGGAGCCCAACCGCATGGAGCCCAACCGCATGGCGCGCGGGATCGGGGAGGCCCGGCCATGAGCCTCACCGCCCTGCTGGTCGATGGGCTCACCGTCCGTTTCGGCAGTTTCCGCGCCATCGACGACCTGTCGCTCGCCATCGATTACGGCGAGGTGCGCGCGGTGATCGGCCCGAACGGGGCCGGCAAAACCACGCTGCTCGACGTGATTTCCGGCATTACACGGCCGAAGCAGGGGCGCGTGCTGTTCGACGGCGCCCACGACATCACCCGCTGGAGCGAATCCGCCATCGCCCGCGCCGGGCTGCGCCGCAAGTTCCAGAAGCCGAGCGTGTTCGAGGGTCTCACCGTGCGCCAGCACATCGCCATCGGCGCCGATGTCGGCTTCCGCTCCAGGCTCGACGCGCCCGCGCTGGAAGACCGCATAGGCGAGGTGCTGGAGACCGTGGGCCTCGCCGAGCAGGGCGAGCGGCTGGCCGGGCAACTCGGCCATGGGCACAAGCAGTGGCTGGAAATCGGCATGGTGCTGGCGTCCGATCCCCGCGTGCTGATGCTGGACGAGCCGGTGGCGGGGCTGACCGATGAGGAAACCGAGCGCACCGCCCGCCTCGTGCGCGCGCTGGTGCGCCCCGACCGCGCCATCGTCGTGGTCGAGCACGACATGGATTTCGTTGAACGCATCGCCGACCGCGTCACCGTGCTGCACGAGGGCCGCACGCTGTTCGAAGGCTCCATGGACAAGGTCCGGGCCGACAAGGCGGTCGTCGAGGTCTATCTGGGGCGCTGATCATGCGGTTTCGTGTCGAGGATCTCGACCAGCATTACGGTTCGGCGCAGGTTCTGCGCCATGTCGGCTTCGAGATTGCGCCCGGCGAGTGCCTGGCGGTGCTCGGCCGCAACGGCGCCGGCAAGTCCACGCTGCTCAAATGCATCATGGGCCTGCTCGCGCCGAGCGCGGGCCGGATCCTGCTCGATGAGGCCGACGCCACCGGCTGGTCGCCGAACCGCCGCTCGCGGGCCGGTCTCGCCTATGTGCCGCAGGGGCGGGAAATCTTCGCCGAGTTGACGGTGGGCGAGAATATCGAGGCCGCCGCGCGCGCCCACGGCACCTATGGCACCGCGGCGACGGAGGAGACGGTGAGCCTGTTTCCCGTGCTGCGCGACATGTGGAAACGCTCGGGCGGAGCACTCTCCGGCGGCCAGCAGCAGCAGCTCGCCATCGCCCGCGCGCTGGTCACGCAGCCGCGCCTGCTCATCCTCGACGAGCCGACCGAGGGCATCCAGCCCAATATCGTGGCGCTGATCGGCGAGGTGCTGCGCGCGCTCAAGGGCCGGCTGTCGATCCTGCTGGTGGAACAGTATCTCGATTTCGCCATCGACACCGCCGACGCCTTCGTCATTCTCTCGCGTGGCTCGATCGTCGAGACCGGCCGCGCCGAAGCGATGAGCCGGGAGCATCTCACCCGTTTCATCGCCGTCTGATTTCGTATCCGCGCCAGCATCAGGAGTTCAGCATGTCGCGCCGCTTTGAAATCCCCGCCACACCGGAAAACATGGTCTGGGGCTATCTCGACAGCTCGACCCCGCCCGTCCTCGAAGTCGCCTCGGGCGATGTGGTGACGCTGCATTCCTTCCCCGCCGGCGGCAAGGAAACGCTGCCCGACACGCTGCCGGTACCTGCGGACTACCAGCTGGCGCTCGACACCATGCCGCAGGGCGCGGGCCCCCACTTCATCACCGGACCGGTCCATGTGGCCGGCGCCCGGCCCGGCGACGTGCTGCAGGTCGATATTCTCGACGTGAAGGTGCGACAGGACTGGGGCTTCGTCTCCATCCTGCCGCTGCTCGGCACGCTGCCCGACGAGTTCACCGATTACGAGACCATCCACCCCGTGGTCGATCACGCGAAGAATGTCTGCGTCATGCCGTGGGGCACGGAAATTCCGCTGGACCCGTTCTTCGGCATCATCGCCACCGCCCCGCCGCCGGCCTGGGGCCGCTGCGGCTCGCCGGTGCCGCGCGCTTTCGGCGGCAACATGGACAACAAGGAGCTGCGCGCGGGCACCACGCTGTACCTGCCGGTGTTCAACGAGGGCGCGCTGTTCTTCGCCGGCGATGGCCACGGCGTGCAGGGCGACGGCGAGGTCTGCATCACCGCGCTGGAAACCGGCGTCACCGGCACCTTCCGGCTGACCGTCCGCAAGGACATGGAACTGAGCTGGCCGTTCGCCGAGAGCGCGACGCACCTGATTTCCATCGGCCTCGACGAGGATCTCGACGATGCCGCCAAGCAGGCGACGCGCGAAATGGTGAAGCACGTATGCGAGCGCACCAACCTCTCGCGGAACCAAGCCTATATGCTGTGCTCGCTGGCGGGCAACCTGCGCGTGACGCAGATGGTGGACGGCAATAAGGGCGTGCACATGATGCTGCGCAAGTCTCTTCTCTGAGCGCCCGCCGCTCCTGGTCTGGCGAAGCCCGCCGCCCCTCGGCGTACCCTAGGGCATTTTCGAGCGAAGTGGATTCCGGTTCGCGTGAAGAAAATACGTCAGAACAATAACCTAGAGCTTTTCCGGTGAACCGGAATTCACCGGAAAAGCTCTAGGGGCGGTGCCCTCAGCTTTTCGGGCGGGCGGTGAGAACGTGGCCCTCGATCACGTCGAGCGCCCGGCCGATCTCGTCGAACCAGCCGATATCGCCGAGATAGCGTCGCCCACGCTCGTTCAGCCCGCCCTTGGTCTCGTGATGGGCGGGATCGACCGGCTCGCCCTTGGCGAAGGCATCGAGCCCGACGGCGGCGAGCCCGCTGAACATGGAGCGCACATAATGCGTCGCGGTGTCGGGCGCCATCTCGCGCGACACCAGCCAGTCGATGATGGCGTTCTGCAGCGCGTAGTGCGACGACATCATCGCGCTGCCATTGGCGATCGCCGCGAGGTCGCTCTCCTTGCCCGCGACGATGAGGTCGCCGAGCCCGCCGAACAGATCTTCGACGATCGGGTTGGCGGGATAAATCACCACCGGCCCCTTGCGCAGGCGAATCGGCGGCAGCGGGTTGACCCGCACCACATGGCCCGCCGGCTGCACCTTCTCGCTCACGCGCGCATGCGACACGCCGGCGAGAAAGCTGACGACCGTCTGGTCGGGGCGGAAGGGAAGTCCCGCTGTGGCCTCGTCCAACTGGTTGGGGCGCATGCCGAGGAACACCACGTCGCTGCCCTCCACCACCGCCGCGCTGCTTTCCGCCCGCTCGACATTGGCATAGCGCGCGGCGAGCGCCTGCGAGGTCTCCTGCGAGCGCGGCGACAGCAGGATGCGGCAACGATCCCCATGGGTCGCCTGAAGGCCGTCGATGACTGCGCTGACGAGCGTGCCCGTACCGACGAAACCGAGACGCAACATGACCATGCTCCTGATGAGGGCTGAACGGAGGGGATAAGGGGTGAGATGCGTGCGGGAGGCGAGCCTGCGTCAGGCGCTTTCGCGTCCCTCGAAGCCGATCCAGCGGCGGAATTCGGCCACGGCCGGCTTCTCCGAGAAATCCGGGCTGGTCAGCACATGGAAGCCGGCGCCGGTTTCGATCTCCAGATCGAACGGCCGCACCAGTCGCCCGGCCTTGAGGTCGCTCTCCGCCAGCAGCCGGCTGGCCAGCGCCACGCCCTGGCCCTGCACGGCGGCATCGAGCATCAGCCCGGCATCGTTGAAATAGAGCGTCTCGTCGAAGGACATGCCCCCCGCCCCGGCCGCGCCGAACCACGCGCCCCAGAAACTGCCATTCACCACCTGCAGCAGCGTGTGGCGGATGATGTCGCCCGGCACCAGCAGCGGGGGCCCCTCGCGCAGCAGCGCCGGGCTGCACACCGGGAACAGCCGGTCCGGCGCCAGAAGCTCGATGCGCGCATTGGGCCAGTCGCCATGGCCCCAGCGTATGGCGACGTCGATGTCCTGACGGTCGAAATCGACGGGATCGTTGGAGGCGAGCAGCGTGACCTTGAATTGCGGGTGCAACTGCATGAAGCGCTTGAGCCGCGACACCAGCCAGCGCGAGGCGATGGCGGGCGGCGCGTTGACGCACAGCACCACGGGCGCCTTGGGATCGGCGATGCGCTCGCAGGCGCGCACCAGCAGCGCCATGGATTCGCCCACCGCGCTGGCGAGGGCGGTGCCCTCGCGCGTCAGTTCCACCCGCCGCGGCATGCGCCGGAACAGGCGCACTTCCAGCAGTTCCTCCAGCTGGCGGATCTGCTGGCTCACCGCCGATTGGGTGACGCAGAGTTCCTCGGCGGCGGTGGTGAAATTGCCATTGCGCGCGGCGGCGTCGAATACCCGGAAGAGATTGAGCGGCGGCAGCCGGGCCGCCCGGCGGAGGGGGCGCGGATCGGACGGGGCAACACGCGGCGCGACGGCATCGGAGACCAGGGCCGCCGCGTCGCTCAGGAGGTTCTCGTCCGGGGGCTTCGTCATCTCATGCGGCATCCTGCAGGCCCATGTCCCTCAGTTCGACGAGGCCGTCGAGCTGAGGGATCACATCGCAGCCAAAGCGCTCCAGCGACGCCAGGGTCTCGCGGCGGCCGATGCCGGCGAAACCCATGAAGCAGGACAGATGCGTCGGCCGGAGGCTGTCGAGTTCCTCGGCCAGCTTGTCGGCGCAGTAGCTTGCCGAGCCGATCACCGCGTTGTCGAGGAAATTGTCCAGCGGCGGCTCGTCATTGAGCGGCATCAGCCGCAGGAACGGGCCATCCTTGCTGGGCTGCGCGGTGGAGAGCGGCACGGCGGCGCGGGCGAGGTCCCGCACGCATTGCGCGGCGTGGCGGGCTTCGTCCGGGTTGTCCGTGACATAGACATAGCGCTGCACCGCCAGCGGCATGTGGGCGGCATCGCCCCCGCCCGCCTGCCAGCGCTCGGCGATGACGTCGCGAAAAGCCTGCGCCGCCGTCAGCCCGCGATGGCCGAAGCTCATGAATGGCGTGTGGCCGCGCGTCGCCATGCGGGCGAGGATTTCGGGATGGCTGCTGGCCACGAAGACCTCCGGCATGGCCAGCCCGAAGGGGCGCATGGAAAGCTCCGTGCGCGGGATGCGGTGGAACTGGCCGGCATACTCGACCACGCCGCTGGTCAGGCCCTGCTCCAGGATGTCCCAGGTCTCCAGCATCTTCTGGTAGCGATAGTTCGGATCGACGCGGAAGCGGTCGAACTCATAGGGCTGGTAGCCGCAGCCCAGCCCGAGGATCAGCCGGCCGCGCGTCAGCAGGTCGGCGAAGGCGGCCTCCTGCACCAGCCGCAGCGGCTCGTAGAAGGGCAGCGCGAGAACGGCGGGGCCGAGGCGGATATGCGTCGTCTCCGCCGCGCAATGGGCAACCATCACCAGGGATGACGGGCAGATCGAGTGATTGGTGAAGTGGTGCTCGGCAAACCACGCGACATCGAAGCCGAAATCCTCCGCCATCTTCACCGTGTCGACCGTGGTCCGCAGCACCGAGGCGGGCGAGGTATTGCGGTCATACAGGCCCATGAGGTTGAAGAGGCCGAGTTTGGTCATGGCGTTCCCCCATTGCGACGGATGCGGATGCAGACACGCGCCTTCCGCCGCCTGCTCCGCTATCCGTCGCAGGCCTGTCATGTGGCTCGCATGCCCGTCATCTCAAGGCATGGCGCTCGTTATCTCAAAGCATAGGAACAGCTCCGGCGCCCGGCAAATTAGCTGTTCTTATGCTTGGCCAAGCCGGGCTTGGCGGCGCGGGCGAGCGGCGTCTTTCCTTATCGTTCCATGAGAATTCATCGTTTGTGATCGGTGCCCTCGGTCGGGAACACTCCGTCACAAGAACGTCGTCATGCCTCAAGTGGCGATGCAACCTTTCCAGACATCGGAGCCTCCATGCAGGGTCAAACCATTATCGTCACCGGTGGGGGCAGCGGCCTGGGCCGTGCCATCTGTCTGGGCCTGGCCGATGCCGGCGCGCAGGTGGCCATCCTCGAGATCAACGCCGAATCCGCGCAGGTCGTGGTCGACGAAATCACGGCCAAGGGCGGGAAGGCCTTCTCGGTGATCGGCGACATCACCACCCGCGACAGCGCCAAGGCGCTGGTGGACGGCGCGATCGCCAAGGCCGGGCGCGTGCATGGCCTGATCAACTGCGCCGGGGTGTATCCGCGCCGGCCGATCCTTGAGATCACCGACGCCGACTGGGACTTCAGCTTCGCGGTGAATGTACGCGGGCTCTACAATGTCTCGGTGGCGGCGATCGCGCACATGCAGACGCAGGGCGGCGGGCGCATCGTCAACATCGCCTCGATCGACGCCCTCAAGGCGCATCCGAAGAACGCGCATTACGCGGCGATGAAGGCGGCGGTGGTCAGCCTGACCAAGAGCATGGCCCTCGCGGTGGCGCCCGACAACATCCTCATCAACGGCGTGGCGCCGGCCGGCATCGCCACCGAGAAGGCGCGCGCCGCCGGCTTCCTGCCGGAACTGGCGGCGCAGACCGCGCTGGGCCGCGCCGCGGAGCCGGAAGATGTCGCCGATGTGGTGATCTTCCTGATCTCGGAAAAGAACAGGTACATGGTCGGCGAGACGGTCGCGATCAGCGGCGGTTACTTCATCGCCTGATCTTTCGTCCTTTATTTGAGAACAAGAGTACGAACATGCACTTCGGCATATTCAACCTGATGGGCCTGCGCGACAATCCCGGCGGGGTCGCGGGCGTCATCGATGATACGCGCAGCATGGTGACGCTCGCCGAGGATATCGGCTTCGAGATCGCCTGGTTCGCCGAGCATCATTTCACCAATTACTCCGTCAGCGTGTCGCCCCTGATGGTGGCTGCGCACATGGCCGGCCACACCAGCCGCATCCGGCTCGGCGCCGGCGTGGTGGTGCTGCCGCTCTATCATCCGTTGCGGGTGGCGCAGGAAATCGGGCTGCTCGACCAGATCAGCGGCGGGCGCGCGGTGCTGGGCGTGGGCACCGGCTACCAGGCCTATGAATTCGAGCGCTATGGCGCCGAGGTCGCGAAGAAGACCGAGATCTTCCTCGAATACTGGTCGGTGGTCGAACAGGTGCTGACCGAAGGGCGCGTATCCTTCGAGGGCCGGCACATCACCGTGCCGGAGACGGCCATCACCGTGCGCCCGGTGCAGCAGCCCATGCCGCCGGTCTATTGCACCTCGCCGCATCCGCCGATCCTGAAGGCGCTGTCGAAATGGGGCGGCGTGCCCTTCATCACGGCCGGCTGGCGCGGCTCCGAGGCACTGTTCGGCATTGCCGAGCAGGTACGCGCCTCCTGGGTGCAGGGCGGGCTGGACGGCCCGACCATGCCGGTGGCGCTGCAGCAATATATCCACGTCACCGACAGCGCGAGCGAAGCGCTGGAGGCGGCCGAGCGCGCCCGCTATGTCGGGCGCATGGTGCATGGTCTGCGCAGCAACGTGCTGACGCTGAACGGCTCCTTCGTGGAAGCGGCCCCCATTCCCGACGAGCCGCCGCTGGAGACCTTCCGCGACAACCTGCTGATCGGCGACCCGCATCATGTGGCGGAGCGGCTGGTTTCGGAAATCCGCCGGCTCAACCCGCAGCACTACAACTGTTTCTTCCAGTTCGGCGACATGCCGGTGGCCCGCGCGCGGCGCGCGCTGGAGCGCTTCGGCGCCGAGGTGCTGCCCCTCGTCGAGCGCGAGGTGGGACCCCTGTCGGCGATCGGAAAGCCTGTCCCGGTCGCGGCCGAGTGATGCGCGAAATACTCCGGAACCGCTTCGGAGAGGTGTAGCCCCAACCGATCTTTCGAACGACGCGGCCGGCAAAAGGCCGCGCGCCAACCAGAGGATGGACGACGATGAACAAGGTATTCTTCTCCGCGGCGACCCTCGCCGCGGTGCTTCTCGCCGCATCCGGCAGCCGGGCGGAAACGCTCGGCCCCGTCACCGACGCGCTTGGCGTGGTGAAGATCACCAAGGGTCAGCCGATCCAGATCGGCGGCTATTCCTCCCAGTCGGGCGGCGATACCAACCAGGGCATCGACGAACTGCGCGGCGCCGAGATCGCCATCAAGGATGCCGGCGGCAAGGTGCTGGGCTTCCCTGTGAAGCTGCTGGGCGAGGACGCGCAGTGCACCGCCGAGGGCGGCCAGACCGCCGCCACCAAGCTCGCCGGCAACAAGCAGATCGTCGCCGTGCTCGGCCCGAGCTGCTCCTCGGGCGCGCGCGTCGGCGCTCCCATCCTGTGGAAGCTTGGCATTCCCAGCGTCGCCATCGGCGCCACCGCGCCGGCGCTGACCGCCGCCGACCGGCCGGACGGCTTCAAGGGCTTCCTGCGCGTGGTGCCGAACGACCTCAAGAGCGCGGCCTTCACCGCCAGCTACGCCTATGACAAGCTGGGCGTGAAGACCGCCGCCACCATCCATGACGGCAGCCCCTATACCGAGCAGCTGGTGCGGGCCTTCGAGAAGAACTTCGTCGCCAAGGGCGGCACCATCGTCGCCAGCGAGGCCGTCTCCCCGACCGACACGGACCTGCGCCCGGTGCTGACGCGCATCGCCACCAAGAAGCCGGAGCTCATCTTCACCCCGGTCTTCACCTCCACTGTCGGCTTCCTGATGCGCCAGAAGGACGAAGTGGCCGGGCTCGCCGGCACCAAGGTGATCGGCGGCGAAGGCGTGTTCAGCGCGAACGTGATCGAAGCGGTCGGCCCGAAGATCGTCGGCTTCCACATTGTCGGCCCCTCGACCGACCTGTTCTCCGAGCGTTTCCCGATCTTCGTGAAGAACTTCACCGCGGAATATGGCGAGGCGCCGATCGGCGGGTTCAGCGCCTATGGCTATGACGCCGCGCTGCTGACGATGGCGGCCATCAAGGAAGTCGGCAAGACGGATGCCGAGGGCAACCTCTATATCGGCCGCCAGGCGCTGCACGACGCGATGATGGCGACCAAGGCCCTGCCCGGCCTCACCGGCGCGCTGACCTGCGACACCCACGGCGATTGCGGCGCCGCGACCTATGCGATCTGGGAGTTCACCAGCGACGACCAGTCCTCCTTCGCGCCCGGCACCAACCCGAAGCGGATCTTTCCGTGAGCGAGGTCCCGCGCTCCGCGACGGAGCCGGGGGCATTCTCCGAATGGCTGCGCCGGTCGACCTGGGTCGACCACGTGCTTCTCGCCATTCGGATCAGTGTCGCGGCTCTCGTCCTGGTGGGTCTTGCCGGCGGTCTCACCGCCGGCACCTACTCCGCCGCCGATTTCGTGTCCTTCACGATGTTCGGCCTCACCATTGGCAGCATCTACGCGCTGATCGCGCTGGGCTACACCATGGTCTACGGCATCCTGCGCATGATCAACTTCGCCCATGGCGACGTGATGATGATCGGGTCCTTCGCCGGGCTGTTCGCGGCGGGAGCGCTGAACGATGCGGGGCTGGTCAACGCCCTGCCGCTGCTGGCGCTGCCGCTGGTGCTCGCCGCCGGCATGGCGGGGGGCGCGGCGATGTCGCTCATCATCGAGCGTATCGCCTACCGGCCTTTCCTGCATGTGCGTTCGCTGGCGCCGCTCATCTGCGCCATCGGCATGTCCTTCGTCCTGCAATATGCCGCGCGCGGCCTGTTCGGCACGCGTAACCGCGCCTATCCGGGCTTCGGCTGGATGGAGGGCACCGTCAGCCTGTTCGGTCTCATCGTGCCGATCCCGCAGATCGTCGCCTTCATCGCCGCGCTCATCGTGCTGGCCGGCCTGCTGGCGCTGGTGAAGCTGAGCCCGCTGGGCAAGGCGATGCGGGCGGTGGCGGAGGATCGCGATGCGGCGGCGCTGGTCGGCATCAATGTCGGCGCCGTCATCGTCGCCACCTTCGCCATTGGCGGCGCCATGGCCGGGGTCGCCGGCGTGCTCTACGCGCTGGTGTTCAAGCAGATCACCGTCTTCATGGGGTTCGCTCTCGGCGTCAAGGGCTTCGCCGCGGCCATTCTCGGCGGCATCGGCAATCTGGGCGGCGCGCTGCTCGGCGGGCTGGTGCTGGGGCTCGCCGAGGCGCTCGGCCCGGCGCTGGTGCTGGAAGGCTTCGGCCTGCCCGCGCCCTATCAGCTCAAGGACGTGATCGGCTACGGCATGCTGGTGATGATCCTGATCTTCCGTCCACAGGGGTTGCTCGGCGAGCGACTCGCCTCGAAGCGGGCCTGACGCCATGTCCTTCAACGCCGTTACCAGCTCCTTCAAGGTCACGCGGCGGCGCAGGGCGCCGCTGGCCGAGACCCTTCAGGTCGGCGCCCTCGCCGGCTTTGCGGCGATCGGCTTCGCGCTGATCGGCGCCTATGTGGCGATGGACAAGCGCCATGTGGTCGAAGACACGTTGACCCTGTCGCAGATCGCCTTCGCGCTGATGGCCATCGCCGCCGGCTATGTCGCCGGCCGCGACCGGCAGGGCCGCCCCTCGGGCACCCGCGTCGTCGTTCACGGCGCGGTGGCGGGGCTCATGGCGGGGCTGTGCGTCTCGGCGCTGCTCCTGCTCATGGGTTCGATCAGCCTGCGCGCCACGCTGGTGGCGGCCAGCCCGATGCTGATCAAGGCGCTGAGCCTTGGCGCGCCGATCGGCTCGCTGCAGGCATTGGTGCAACTGCCCGCGCTCGGTGCCCTTCTCGGGGTGATCGGCGGGCTGTTCGCGGCCATGCCGAGTCGCTACCGCCGGGCATTGACCTATGGCTTTGCCGCCGTTCTCATCGCCGGCCTGTTCCGCGATGTGTTCGTCAGCGTGCTGGAAAACCTGCCGGACCTGAACGGACCGGACTGGGAGGTGTTCGGCCCGGGCGGGCTCAACCGCGGCGCGGCTCTGGTGCTGCTGGTGGCGGGGGGGCTGTTCTGCCTGCTGCGCGATCGCTGGAACGCCCGGATCGACCCCGCGCGCCGGGCGCGCTCCTCGAAAGCCGGGCTCGTGCTGCTGCTGGTGGGTGTTCTTGTCCTGCCGCTGGTCACCAATGACTTCGTGGCCCAGGTCGCCATGCTGGTGGCGCTCTACATGCTGATGGGGATGGGGCTGAACATCGAGCTTGGCCTTGCCGGGCTGGTCGATCTCGGTTTCGTCGCCTTCTTCGCGGTCGGCGCCTACACGGTCGCTCTCATGTGCTCGTCCGGACCGCTGGCGGTCGCCGACGTGTCGTTCTGGGTGGCGCTGCCGGTCGCTGTCGTGCTGGCGGCGGGTGCGGGGATGCTGTTCGGCCTGCCGGTGCTGCGGGTGCGCGGCGACTACCTCGCCATGGCGACGCTGGGTCTTGGCGAAATCATCCGCGTGCTGGTGCTGTCGGATGCGCTGGCGCCCTATCTCGGGGGATCGCAGGGCATTATCGAGATCGACCATCCGCGCATCTTCGGCATCTCGCTGCAATCGCCGGCCGCGCTCTACTACCTCGCTCTGGCGCTGGCCGGCGTGGTCGCCTTCATCTCCTGGCGGCTGCAGCATGCGCGCATCGGCCGGGCCTGGCTCGCCATGCGCGAGGACGAGGACGTGGCGCAGGCGCTGGGCATCGATCCCGTGGCCTCGAAGCTGCTCGCCTACACGATCGGCGCGGCCTTCGCCGGGGCGGCGGGCGCGGTGTTCGCGGCGCTGGTGGGCTCGGTCTACCCCCATTCCTTCCAGCTTCTGGTCTCGATCAACGTGCTGGCGATCCTGGTCATCGGCGGTCTCGGCTCGCTCCCCGGCGTGCTGGTGGGCGCCATCGTGCTGATCGGCCTGCCCGAACTGCTGCGCGAGTTCGGCGAGTTCCGCTACCTGTTCTACGGCATCGCGCTGGTGGCGATGATGCATGTTCGGGCCGAAGGGCTTTGGCCCGCCACGACCCAGACCAAGGAGAACGCCCGTGCCTGACGTCCTCCCCCCAAATCGGCTCCCCGACGGCTTGCTCCTCGACAGACCGCTGCCCATTCCCTCGCGTGCGCCATTGCTGGACGTGCGCGGCCTGAAGAAGGCGTTCGGCGGCATGATCGCCATCCAGAATGTCGATCTCAGCATCGCCGAGGGCAGCGTTCACGCCATTATCGGGCCGAACGGCGCCGGCAAGACCACCGCCTTCAACTGCATCACCGCCTTCGTGCCGCCCACCGCCGGCAGGATCTTCCTCGGCGGCGAGCGCATTGACGGGCTGCCCGCCCATGTGGTGGCCCGGCACGGCGTGGCGCGCACCTACCAGAACGTGCGGCTGTTCCCCAACATGACGGCGCTGGAGAACGTGCTGGTCGGCCAGCACCGCCGGCTGCACGCCACCTTCTGGGAAGCCATCCTGGGCAGCGGGCGCTTCCGCCGCGAGGAGGCGGAGGCGCGCGCGCGGGCGATGGAATATCTCGCCTTTGTCGGCATCCCGCAGCGGGCCGGAGACCTCGCCCGCCACATGCCCTATGGCGACCAGCGCCGGCTGGAAATCGCCCGCGCGCTGGTGGCCGGGCCGCGCATCCTCATGCTCGACGAGCCGGCCGCCGGCATGAACCCGGCCGAGGGCCGCGCGCTGGTGGAATTGATCGAGCGGATACGCGCGGATCTGGGTGTCACCGTCGTGCTGATCGAGCACCACATGCGCGTGGTGATGGCGGTAGCGGAGCGGATCACCGTGTTCAATCGCGGCGCCATCCTCACCGAGGGCACGCCGGGCGAGATCCAGGCCGACGAGCGGGTGATCGAGGCCTATCTCGGCCGCCGCAGCGGGCAGGTCGCCGCCGCCGCGTCCCCCGAGCCGCAGCGCCAGATGGAGGCGGGAATCGCATGAGCAAGGCGCTGGACGTCTCCAACCTCACCGTCGCCTATGGCGAGATTGCCGCGGTGCGCGATGTCAGCTTCACAGTGGAAGCCGGCGAGATCGCCACCATCATCGGCGCCAATGGCGCGGGCAAGACGACGATCCTAAACGCGCTGTGCGGCCTGCGCGACGTCAGGGCGGGCACTATCAAGCTCGGGGAGGACGACATCACCGCCCTGCCCCCGCACGAGCGGGTGCGCCACGGGCTCTCGCAGGTCCCGGAAGGACGACGGCTGTTCGGCCGCATGAGCGTGGCGGAAAACCTTGAGATCGGCGCCTATGCAAGACGCGACCATGCCGCGCGCAGGCACGACCTTGAGCATGTGCTGGAACTGTTCCCGCGCCTGCGCGAGCGCTACCGGCAACTGGCCGGCACGCTCTCGGGCGGTGAGCAGCAGATGGTGGCGATGGGGCGCGCCCTGATGACCGCGCCCAAGGTGCTCCTTCTCGACGAGCCGACCATGGGGCTGGCGCCGCAGATCGTCGACCTCGTCATCGACGCGGTGCGGCGGGTGAATGGCGAAGGCGTGACGGTGCTGCTGGTCGAGCAGAATGCCTATAGCGCGCTGGAAATCGCCGACCGCGCCTTCGTGCTGGAATCGGGCGAGATCACGCTCACCGGCAACGGACCCGACCTCATCACCCACCCGCGCGTGCGCAGTGCCTATCTGGGATATGACGCATGATGCCCTCACCCGACCCCACACCACCTGCCTCCTCCACCCGGGCGCCGGACGCGGCCGGCGCGGCCGATTTCCGCGCGGCGATGCGCGAACTGGCCGCCGGCGTCACCATCATCACCGCCGGACGCGAGGACGGGCGCCGCGGGCTGACCGCCACCGCGGTGTGCTCGGTATCGGCCGACCCGCCGACACTGCTCGTCTGCGTCAATCGCAGCGCGGAGGGGCACGCGGCGATCCGCGAGAGCGGGGCCTTCTGCGTCAATGTCATCGCCGCCGAGCATCAATGCCTCGCCGAGCGCTTCGCCGGCCGGGACGGGGCGCGCGGCGCCGAGCGTTTCGAGCATGGCGAATGGCGCGCGCTGGCCACTGGCGCGCCGGTGCTGGCGGACGCCGTCGCCGCCTTCGACTGCCAGGTGATCCAGGCGATCGACGCCGGCACGCACACGGTGTTTCTCGGCGCCGTCACCGCCACCACCGTCTCGCCGCAACGCGCCGCGCTGCTCTATCGCGCGGGCACGTTCGCCGCGGCGAGTTGACGGCAATCGCGACCGGACCACAGGGGTCGGACGCGCGCGCACGGCAGAGGGAGCAAGGCTCCGCCGCCGGTGCCCCCGCGAGGAAACACGACAATGACCGTGAAAAAACTGCATAATGTCTATGTGGGCGCCAGCGACATGGCGGCGAGCCGCCATTTCTACGAACAGGTGCTGGGTCTGACCCCAAAATTCGCCGACGGAGAGCGCTGGGTGCAATATGATGCGGGCGGGGTGAATTTCGCCGTCGGCTCGGCGGCGGAGTTTCCCGACGGCGCGGCCGGCGCGGTCGCGGTGTTCGAGGTGCCCGATCTCGACGCGCGGCAGGCCGAACTGAGTGCGGCCGGCATCCGCATCCTTGCCGCGCGCGACATGGGAAGTCACGGCCGCACGGTGACGCTGATCGATCCAGCGGGTAATTATCTCCAGCTTTTCCAGCGTCGCGGCGCGTCCTGAGCGCGCCCGGCTTATTCAGGAACGAGGAAGATCGACATGACCGACCGCATCATTCTGCGCGCGGGCGAGGCGCTTGTCGCCGGCGGCCCGCCCGGCACGGCCGCCGAGCCCGAGGTGGTGATCGGCGCGCTCGACGGGCCGGTCGGCACGGCGCTGGCGACGCTGACCGGCTCGCAGGTCGCCGGCCACACCAAGGTGTTCGCGCTGCTCAACACCGACATCATGGTGCGGCCCGTCACGCTGTGCGTCTCCAAGGTGACGGTCGAGGATAACCGCTACACCAGCATCCTGATGGGCACGGTGCAGTTCGCCATCGCCAATGGCGTGCTCGACGCGGTGCGCGCGGGCTATATCCCGAAGGAACAGGCCAACGATCTCGGCATCATCTGCTCGGTCTGGCTCGCCCCTTCCGTCGTGACCGACGCCAATCTCGACCATAAGATCCTGTTCGACCTGCATCGCCGGGGAACGACCGAGGCCATCCGCAAGGCGATGACCTGCGAGCCCTCGATCGACTGGCTGCTGGAGAACCAGGACAAGATCGTCCACAAATATTACCAGATGGGCCTCGACGGAAAAATCTGACCTCCCCCGCCGCCGCCCATCGGGCGGGTGCCACTCGAGTGCCACTCGGGCGCCATGGTGCGCCGATCGCCAGCGGAGCCTCGGCCCCGCCGGCCGGAAGGCCCGATCCGCCCGCTCCAGGCGGATCGGGCCCGGCTTCAGGAAGCCGTGAGGCCGCGGGCGATCAGCCGGCTAAGCCTCTCGGCGAAGGCCCTGGCGTCGGTCGGCTTCTCGCCATCGAGCACCCGGGCGGTGTCGAGCAGCAGGTGCGCGACATCCACCTTGACCGCCTCGTCCGTATTGGCCGCGAGGCTCGCGATCATGGCGTGGCGGGGATTCACTTCCAGGATCGGCTTGGCGGCGCTGCCGATGCGACCGGCGGCGGCGAGCATGCGCTCGAACTGGCGGTCCGGCCCGCTCTCGGCGGCGATCAGGCACACCGCGCTGTCGGTGAGACGGTCGGAGGCGCGCACATCCGCCACGTCTTCCGCGAGCGTCTCCTTGATCGCCGCGATGAGGGCCGTCACTTCCGCGCTGGCCTCGGCCGGGAGCGGCGCATCGCTGTCCAGCGGCGGGATGAGGCCGAGATCGGCGGCGCCCTGCGTCACCGACTTGAACGGCTTGCCCTCATGATCGAGCCCGCTCGCCACCCAGAAGGCGTCGACCGGATCGGCCAGCAGCAGCACCTCGATGCCACGGGCGCGGAAGCCCTCCAGATGCGGTGATCTGGTGATGCGGGCGGCATCGTCGCCGGCTATGTAATAAATCGCCGTCTGGTTCTCCCGCAGCGCCGCCACATAATCCTTGAGGCTGCGCGTGCCCTCGCCCGAGGCGGTCGTCTTGAACCGCGCGAGGCCGAGAAGCTGCTCGCGGCGCTCGAAATCCTCGTAGAGGCCTTCCTTGATGACCGCGCCGAAATTCTCCCACACCTTGCCGAACGCCTCGCCATCGGTGTCGGCGAGCTTGGCGAGTTCGGAGATCACGCGGTTGGTCACCCCCTTCTTGATCGCGCCGAGCAGCGGGCTGTCCTGGATCATCTCGCGCGAGACGTTGAGCGGCAGGTCGGCGCTGTCGACGACGCCACGCACGAAGCGCAGATAGCGCGGCAGCAGCTCGGCATCGTCGGTGATGAAGACGCGCTTCACGTAAAGCTTGATGCGGCCCTTGCGGTCGGCGTCGAACAGGTCGAACGGGCGTGCGCCGGGGATGAAGGCGAGCGCGGTATACTCGAACCGGCCCTCGGCGCGGAAATGCACGGTGAGCGCCGGCTCGTCATACTGGCCGGCGACGCTGCGGTAGAAGTCGGTGTAATCCTGCGCGGTGATGTCGGATTTCGGCTTGGTCCACAGCGCGGCGCCATCGGAAAGGGAGGCGGCTTCCGCGCCGGGCTTCTCGATCAGCGTGATCGGCACCGGCACATGGCCGGACTGCTCCTTGACGATGCGCTCCAGCGTCCAGCGCTCGGCATAGGACTTGGCGTCGTCGGTGAGGTGCAGCAGCACCCGCGTGCCGCGAACGGGCGCGTCTTCCAGCGCGACGGGGGCGACGGAATAGGCGCCCTTGCCATCCGAGGTCCAGGCCCAGGCCTCCGAGGCGCCGGCGCGGCGGCTGACGACCTCGACCCTCAAAGCCACCATGAAGGCGGAATAGAAACCCACGCCGAACTGGCCGATGAGCTGCGCGCCCTGCCTGGCACCGTCCTGGCCCTCCGCCTCCGCGACGCGATCCATGAAGCCGCGCGTGCCGGAGCGGGCGATGGTGCCGAGCGCCTCGATCATCTCATCCCGGCTCATGCCGATGCCGTTATCGGCAATGGCGAGCGTGTTGGCTTCCGGGTCGGCGGCGATGGTGATGGCGAGAGTGGGATCGTCGCCCAGCAGATCCGGGCTGGCGATCGCCTCGTAGCGCAGCTTCTCGCAGGCATCGGCGGCGTTGGATACGAGTTCGCGCAGGAACACGTCGCGGTCGGAATAGACCGAATGCACCATCATGTGCAGCAGGCGGGAAACATCGGCCTCGAAGGGGCGGTTCTCGGTGGTTTCTATCGTCATGGCGGCACGCTGTTCGAGGGAAACTCAGGCCGTGACATGGCAAGAACGCGTGAGAGTTTCAAGACGCCGGCTCGCCTCCCGCTCACGCGCGCGCGCCACGGCCGCATCCTGCGGCGCGAGGCAACCCGGACGCCGACGATGAGGGGCGTGGATCCGCGCCCGGGGCGGGCGGGGTCAGCCCGATGAGGCCTCGGCCGCCGCGGACGCGGGCCGCCCGGCCTGTTCCGGCACGATCCTGAGCGCCCGCAGCGCGTTGAGGATGACCGCGACATCGATCAGTTCCTGCAGCAGGGCGCCCTGTACGGGCGTGAGATATCCCAGCGCCGCCGCCACCATGCCCAGTATCGACAGGCCGATTCCGACCACGACGCTTTCCAGCGCGATGCGGCGAGAGCGCTGGGCGATGTCGATCCCCGGCAGCAGCCGGCCCAGCTGGTCGACCAGCAGGACGACATCGGCCGCCTCGGCCGAAGCGGCCGCACCGCGCGCGCCCATCGCGACCCCGATATCGGCGGCGGCCAGCGCGGGAGCATCGTTGACCCCGTCGCCCACCATCATCACCGGGCCGTTCGCGCGCTCGGCGAGGACCACCCCAACCTTCTCGTCCGGCGTCAGGTCCGCGCGGATGGCGTCGAGGCGAAGCCCGGCGGTGACAGCCTCGGCCACCGCCCGGCGATCCCCCGTCGCCAGCAGGATACGGCGGATGCCCAGTCGGCGCAGCCCGGCGAGCAGGTCGGCGATGCCGGCCCGCAGCGCATCGGCCATGACCAGATGGCCCATGAGCTTTCCGTCCACCGCGAGCGCCACCACGACCGATCCGGCGTCGCGGATCGCGCCTTCAGGCTCGGCCGCGTCGATCTGCGAGGCGACGAAACCCGCGCCCCCGACCACGACCCTGCGGCCGTTGATGATGCCGGTGACGCCGTCTCCCGCCGTCTCCACGATCTGCTCCGGGAGCGGCAGCACGGCACCGCGCGCCCGGGCCGCCGCGACGATGGCCTGCGCGATAGGGTGTTTCGACGCCTGATCCAGCGCGGCGGCGAAGCTCAGAACCTCGTCCTCGGTCAAGGCGCCGAGCGTGTGGATAGACACCACCTGCGGCCGCCCGTCGGTCAGGGTGCCGGTCTTGTCGAGGATCAGGGTCCGGATCCGCGCCAGCGATTCCAGCGGCTTCGCACCCTTTATCAGCACCCCGAAATGGGCGGCACGCGACAGGCCGGCCACCAGCGCGACCGGAACGGCAAGGATCAGCGGACAGGGCGTGGCGACCACCAGAACCGCCACCGCGCGGATCGGATCGCCGGTAAACCACCAGGCCGCCGTCGCCAGCGCCAGCGTGACGGCCAGAAACAGCAGCGAGTAGCGGTCCGCGAGCCGGGCCATCGGCGCCTTGGACTGCTGCGCCGCCTCGACCAGCCGGACGATGCCGGCATAGGTGCTGTTGGTGGCGCGGCGGCTGGCGCGCAGATCGAACACGTCGCCCGCATTGGTGGAGCCGCTCATCACCTCCTGCCCGCGCTCCAGGCGCACGGGCATGGATTCGCCCGTCAGCGCGGACTGGTCGATCATCGCGCGGTCGTTCTCGACCGTGCCGTCCACGGGCGCGATGTCGCCCTGCCGGATCAGGAGAAGGTCGCCGGGCTCGATCTCGTCAAGCGGCGCGTCCTCGAGCGCGCCGCCGCGCTTGCGTGTCGCGGTTCTTGGCACGCGCGACAGAAGATCGGTCATCTCGCGCCGCGCACGGCCCTCGGCGAAACTCTCCAGGAAGGTTCCGCCGGAATACATGAGCGCGACCACCGCCGCCGCGAGCGTCTCGCCGACCAGCAAGGCGGCGGACATCGACAGGGCGGCGACGATGTCCAACCCGACATCGCCCTTCGCGAGGCTGCGAACGATCTCGACCACCAGCGCCGCCAGTACCGGGGCGACACCCGCCGTCCATGCCAGCGTGGCAAGATGGGGTTGGCCTCCCAGCAGCAGGGCGAGGCCCGAGACGAGGCCGAGCCCGGCAATGGCCAGAAGCGCGATGTTGAGGCGATCGAGCCGCAAGGGGTTCATCTGGCGTGCATCCCGCAATCAATCCACACGCTCGGAAACCGAACGGGTATCGAACCGCCGTCCAGAGCATTTTCGAGCGAAGTGGATTCTGGTTCGCGTCAAGAAAATGCGTCAGAACAATAATCTGGAGCTTTTCCGGTAAACCGGCGTTCCCCGCAAAAGCTCCAGCCCATGCCCTCCCGAGCTGGGCGGCGTCCCGCCCATGGAACACGTCATACGCCGTGCCGAATGCCTGTCGCCATCCGTGCTGTTGCCGATGCGTCATCGATCAACGATCGCCGCGACGATCGGGACCGTGAGCGGAACGGAGGCGAACGGCGCGAAGCCGGGACCGCTGCGGAGCGGACTTCCGCGCCTCGCGTCTGTTCCGTCGGCCTGAGCCGGCGAGTATGGCGGAAACTAAAAGAGGTTGGCCGAAATCCAAAATGAATCCCCTCCGCCCTGCAACACCATTCATGTGTCAGACGTGAGACATTTACAGGGTGAGCCGGGGCATGCCGTTACACAAGCAGGCAGTCTTTGATGGCCACAACGACGTGCTGCTGCGGCTTTGGAAGCACGCGGCGCAGGGCGGCGACCCCATCTTGGAATATGGCGAGGGCGCAAGCGAGGGGCATATCGATGCGCCGCGCGCACGCCGCGGCGGGCTCCATGGCGGATTCTGCGCGATCTTCGTGCCCTCGGGCGAACTCATTCTGGCGACGCCCGACGCGAACGGCCACTACATCACGCCGATGTCGCAGCCGGTCGACCGGATCGCGGCGCTGGAAACCGCGCGGGAACTGCTCGACATCGCGCTGCGGCTCGACCGCGCGGGACTTTGGACCCTCTGCCGGAGTACCGCGCAGATCCGGGCCACGATGGCGCGGGATGGCTTCGCCGCCGTGCTGCACATGGAGGGATGCGAGGCGATCGATGCCGACCTCGCCGTGCTCGAAAGCTTCTACGCGGACGGGCTCCGCTCGCTCGGCCCGGTGTGGAGCCGCCACAATATTTTCGGCCATGGCGTGCCCTTCGCCTATCCGATGAGCCCGGATTGCGGCCCGGGACTGACCGGGGCCGGCTTCGAATTGATCCGCGCCTGCAACCGCCTCGGCATCGTGGTCGACCTCGCCCATATCACGGAGCAGGGTTTCTGGGATGTCGCCCGCACCAGCGATCAGCCGCTGGTGGTCAGCCATTCCAATGCCCATGCGCTGACCCCGGTGGCGCGTAACCTGACCGACCGCCAGCTCGACGCCGTGCGCGAGAGCCAGGGTCTCGTCGGGCTGAATTACGCCACCACAATGCTGCGCCCGGATGGGCAGGAGAACGCGCAGACGCCGCTCTGCGACATGGTCCGGCACATCCACCATCTTGTCGAGCGCATGGGCATCGATTGCGTGGCGCTCGGATCCGACTTCGACGGCGCCACCATTCCCGCGGCGCTCGCCGATGCAGCCGGCCAGCAGAACCTCCTTGTCGCGCTCGCGGCCGATGGCTTCAATGCCGACGACCTCTCGAAGATATGCCGTGAGAACTGGCTGAGAATCCTCGGTCGTGCCTGGCATGAAGACACCCCAAGCAAACAATAACCTTCCAGAAGAGGCCCACAATGATCATGCAGCGACTTCCGTTCTTGAGTGCTCTTGCGGTGGGAACCGCCCTCTCCGTCCTGATGGCCGCCGGCACGCCGGCCATGGCCAAGACGCCGGCGGACACGCTGGTCGAAGGCTTCGCCATCGACGACATCATCAGCATGGACCCGGCGGAATCCTTCGAGCTGACCGCCGGCGAGGTCATCGGCAACATCTACAGCCAGCTGGTGCGCCTCGACCTGAGCGATACCAGCAAGGTGGTGGGCGATCTCGCCGCGAGCTGGACCGTCTCGGATGACGGGCTCACCTACACGTTCAAGCTCAAGCCGGGCCTGACCTTCGCCTCCGGCAACCCGATCACCGCCGAGGACTTCGCCTGGTCGTTCGAGCGCATGGTGAAGCTCGACAAGAGCCCGGCCTTCCTGCTCAACCAGTTCGGGCTTACCGGCGACAATGTCACCGAGAAGGTGAAGGCGCTCGACCCCTCGACACTGACCATGACCGTCGACCAGCCTTACGCGCCGAGCTTCGTGCTCAACGTGATGGCGGCAAGCCCGATCTCGGCCATCGACAAGAAGCTGGTGCTGCCGCACGTCAAGGCGATCCCCGTCGACGCGACGAACAAGTACGATAACGATTTCGGCAATGGCTGGCTGAAGACCAATTTCGCGGGTTCCGGCCCGTTCAAGCTGCGCGAATGGCGGGCCAACGAGGCGGTCGTGCTGGAGCGCAATGACCGTTTCTATGGCGACAAGGCCAAGCTGCTGCGCGTGGTCTACCGCCATATGAAGGAAAGTGCCGGCCAGCGCCTCGCACTGGAGGCCGGCGATATCGACGTTGCCCGCAATCTGGAGCCGGGCGACCTTGCCGCGGTAGCCAGGAAAGAGGGGCTCAACGTCACCAGCGCCGCCAAGGGCACCGTCTACTATATCAGCTTCAACCAGAAGAACCCGAACCTCGCCAAGCCCGAGGTGCGCGAGGCGCTGAAATACCTCATCAACTACGACGCCATCGGCGCGACGCTGATCAAGGGCATCGGCGAGATCCACCAGACCTTCCTGCCCAAGGGCCAGCTCGGCGCGCTCGACGTCAATCCCTACAAGCTGGACGTCGCCAAGGCCAAGGAACTGCTGGCCAAGGCCGGCCTCACGGACGGCTTCAGCGTCACCATGGACGTGCGCAACACCCAGCCCGTAACCGGCATCGCCGAGGCCTTCCAGCAGACGGCGTCGCAGGCCGGCATCAAGATCAGCATCCTTCCGGGCGACGGCAAGCAGACCCTCACCAAATACCGCGCCCGCAATCATGACATCTATATCGGGCAGTGGGGCTCGGACTACTGGGATCCGAACTCCAATGCGGAAACCTTCACCGCCAACCCCAACAATGCCGACGACGCCACGTTCAAGACGCTTGCCTGGCGCAACGCATGGGACGTCCCGGACCTGACCGCCAAGACCAAGGCGGCGCTGCTGGAAAAGGACGGCGCCAAGCGCGCGGCGATCTATCAGGAGCTTCAGCAGGCGGTGCTGGATAGCAGCCCGTTCGCGCTGATCTTCCAGCAGACCGAGGTGGCGGGGCTGCGCGGCAACGTGAACGGCTTCAAGCTCGGGCCCACCTTCGACACCAATTTCGTCGCTCCGGTCTCCAAGAACTGAGCGGAGGGCCGGTGCGATGAGTTCGACGACGATGTCCGAATCCGTTCGAGCCGGCCGCCCGTTTCATGTGAGGGCGTGGCCGGTCGCCATTGGAGTGCTGCGTTTCGCGGGGGTGGTGATCACCACCTTCCTCGGCCTGCTCGCCGTCACCTTCTTCATCGGCCGGGTCATCCCGGTCGATCCGGTGCTTGCCGTTCTGGGCGACCGCGCACCCGCCTCGGCGATCGAGCGGACCCGCGAGGCGATGGGCCTCAACCTGCCGATCTACCAGCAATTCTTCATCTATGTCCGGCAGGCGCTCGCGGGCGACTTCGGCACCTCCGTGCTCACCACACATCCGGTGATGAGCGATATCGCCCGGGTGTTTCCCGCCACGATCGAGCTTGCCACGCTCGGCACGCTGATCGGCACCTCGCTGGGCATCCCGCTCGGCGTGCTGGCGGCGGTGAAGCGCGGCACGCTGCTCGACCAGCTCGTGCGCATCATCGGCCTGATCGGCTATTCCGTTCCCATCTTCTGGCTGGGACTTCTCGCGCTGCTGGTCTTCTACGCCAAGCTGGGCTGGGTCGCCTATCCCGGCCGTATCGGCATCGCCTTCGAATACAGCTTCACGCCGATCACCGGTCTCTATCTCATCGATGCGCTCTGGCAGGGCGAGTGGGAAGTGGCTGTGGACGTCTTCCGCCACATCATCCTGCCAGCCGCGCTGCTCGGCTATTTCTCCATGGCCTATATCAGCCGCATGACCCGCAGCTTCATGCTGAACGAACTGGGGCAGGAGTACATCGTCGCGGCGCGGGCCAAGGGCTTGTCGGAAGCGCGCATCATCTGGTTCCACGCGCTGCGCAACGCAGCCGTGCCGCTGGTGACGGTGATCGCCCTCTCCTACGCCACGCTGCTGGAGGGGTCGGTGCTCACCGAGACCGTCTTCTCCTGGCCCGGCCTCGGCCTCTACATCACCAACTCGCTGCAGAATGCCGACATGAACGCCGTGCTCGGCGGCACCATCATCATCGGCTCCACCTTCATCGGCATCAACCTGCTGTCCGATCTGCTCTACCGGACGCTCGACCCGAGGACCCGCGCATGACGGACGTCCCCGCTGCCCCGCGAAGCACCCGCGCCTGGCTGCTCTCGGACCGGCCGCAATCGCGTGCCCAGGCGCGCCTCGGGCGGGCCTATATCAGCTGGCTTCGCTTCGCCTCCAACCCGCTGGCGCTGGTCGGCCTCGCCATCCTGTTGGTGCTCGTTCTGGTCGCGGCCTTCGCCAACATTCTCGCCCCGCACTCGCCGACGGCGGGAGACCTGGCCGGCGCCCAGCTGCTGCCGCCGCTCTCGCCCGGCTATCTGCTGGGCACCGACGACCAGGGCCGCGACATCCTCTCGCGCCTCATCCACGGCTCGCGGCTGACATTGACGGTGGTGCTGCTTGTCGCCGTCATCACCGCGCCGGTCGGCCTCCTGGTCGGCACCGTCGCCGGCTATGCGGGCGGATGGGTGGACGGCGTGCTGATGCGGATCACCGACATCTTCCTCGCCTTTCCCAAGCTGGTTCTTGCACTGGCGCTGGTTGCCGCGCTCGGGCCGGGAATCGAGAATGCCGTGATCGCCATCGCCGTCACCTCGTGGCCACCCTATGCCCGCATGGCACGGGCGGAGACGATGGCGGTGCGCCATTCCGACTATATCGCCGCGGTGCGGCTGATGGGCGCCTCGCCGGTCCGGGTCGTGCTGCGCCATGTGATGCCCATGTGCCTCTCCTCGCTGATCGTCCGGGTGACGCTCGACATGGCCGGCATCATCCTGATCGCCGCCGGCCTCGGCTTTCTCGGCCTCGGCGCCCAACCGCCTTCGCCGGAATGGGGCGCGATGATCGCCTCCGGCCGTCGCTTCATCCTCGACCAGTGGTGGGTGGCGACCATGCCGGGCATGGCGATCCTCATCGTCAGCCTGGGCTTCAACCTGGTGGGTGACGGCCTGCGCGATTCGCTCGATCCGCGGGAGGCGGGACAATGAGGCCTCTGCTCCATGTCGACGACCTGAAAGTGTCGTTTCCCACCCGCAGCGGCCTCGTCGAGGCGGTCCGGGGCGTCAGCTTCACCCTGGGCCGCGAGCGGCTGGGCATTGTCGGGGAAAGCGGCTCGGGCAAATCGCAGACCGGACGCGCCATCATGGGGCTGACGCCGCCGCAGGCCCGCATTTCGGCGGCGCGGCTGGAGTTCGACGGCATCGACCTTCTCTCCGCCCCGCCCAAGCTGCGCCGCAGCCTGCGCGGGGGGCGGATCGCCATGGTGCTGCAGGACCCGAAATACTCGCTCAACCCGGTCATGAGCATTGGCCGGCAAATCGTGGAGACGCTGCGCACCCACGAGAACGTCTCCCGCAAGGTGGCGCGCGAGCGAGCGCTCGACATGCTCGCGGCCGTGCAGATTCGCGATCCCGCCCGCGTGTTCGACCTGTATCCGCATGAGGTCTCCGGCGGCATGGGCCAGCGCGCCATGATCGCGATGATGCTGGTCGCCGGCCCCGAACTGCTGATCGCGGACGAACCCACCTCCGCGCTCGATGTCACCGTGCAGCTCGAAGTCTTGTCCATTCTCGACCGGCTGGTCGCCGACCGGGGCATGGGCCTTGTCTTCGTCTCCCATGACCTGCGCCTGGTCTCGTCCTTCTGCGACCGCGTGCTGGTCATGTATGCGGGAAAGGTGGTCGAGGAAATCGCCGCCTCGGAACTGGGCAACGCCCGCCACCCCTACACCCGCGGGCTGCTCAACTGCATGCCGACGCTGGGCACGAACCGCCATCCCCTGCCCGTTCTCGACCGCCAGCCGGAGTGGCGCCTATGACCATCGACAGCATGTCCCCGGCGCTCTCGGTCAAGAATCTCAGCGTGGTTTATGGCGGCTATCATGCGCTGGACCAGCTGAGCGTCGACATCACCCCGGGCGAGGCCTTCGGTCTGGTCGGCGAATCCGGATCGGGCAAGTCGACACTGCTGCGCGCCGTGGCAGGCCTCGCCCCGGTCACGTCCGGCTCGATCCGGCTGCAGGGCGAGACGCTCAAGCCGGGACGGCGGGAAAGAACCTATTACTCCCGCGTGCAGATGGTGTTTCAGGACCCGTTCGGATCGCTGCACCCGCGCCAGACCATCGACCGGCAATTGCTGGAGCCGCTGGCGATCCATGGGGTGGGGGATGGCGAGCGCCGGATCCTGCGCGCGCTCGACGAGGTCGGCCTCGGCGCCGGCTTCCGGTTCCGCTACCCGCACCAATTGTCCGGCGGCCAGCGCCAGCGCGTCGCCATCGCCCGGGCCCTCATCCTCGAACCGACGATCCTGCTGCTCGACGAGCCCACCTCCGCGCTCGATGCCTCGGTGCAGGCGGAGGTGCTCAACCTGCTCGAACAGGTTCGCCGCGATCGCCGGCTGACCTTCGTCATGGTCACGCACGATCTCGGAGTGGTGACCCACATGTGCGAGCGCATCGCCGTCCTGCAGCACGGCCGGATGGTGGAGCTTGTCGCGGCCAATGACCTCGTCGCCGGCCGTATCACCACCGAGTATACCCGCCAGCTCATGCGAGCGAGCGAGGGCTTCGTCCGCGCGAGTGGCCTCGCGGCCTGACCGACCTGGCGCGCCCGCGAGCGTCGCGTGCCAGACGTTCATCTACACGTCGCTCGAAGCGCTCTATCGGCAATGGGTCGGCGGCTTGCCGAATTTGGCCTTGAACGCCGTGGCCAGGTGCGCGCAGTCGGAAAAGCCGGTCTCGTAGGCGATTTCGGTCACCGAGCGCTGGGTGTTCTCCACCAGCCAGCGGGCATAGCGCAGCCGCGTTTCGAGAATGAACCGCTTGGGCGTCATGCCGATCTGCTCCTTGAACAGCCGGCCGAATTGCCGGCTGCTCAGGCCGACACGGGTGGCGATGTCGTCGGGGGTCGCGTCCTGCCCCATTCGGCTTTCGATGATGACCACTGCCTGCTGGATGCGCGGATCGGCCGAATAGCGGAAGTTCGATGCCCTCGCGCGGTCGAACTCGCTGGTGGCCGGCTGATTGGCCAGCGACAGTTGGTGCACCACCTTGGCGGCCCTGTCGGCGCCGCAATGGGTCCGGATCAGGTCGGTCATCAGGCTGAGGATCGAGACACCGCCCGGCACGGTGATACGGTCGCCATCGGCCAGGAAGTCGTCGCGCGAGGAGATGCGCAGCGAGGGGAACGCCGCATGGAAATCCTCGCGGTGGAACGGATGAACCGCCACCTTGCGCCCCGCCAGCAGCCCCTCCTGGGCCAGCACGAAAACGCCGGTGCACACGCCGATGATCGGCACCCCGGCCGAGTCCGCGATCCGGAGATAATCGCGATGCCGGCTTGAGGCCGCCCGTAACTGCGGCAGCAATCCTCCGATGGCCACGAGATAATCGAAATCGGTGGGATTGACGTAAGGCAGGTCCGCCTGCACGCGAAGGCCGCAACTGGCGGCCACCGCGGCGCCGCGATCACCGACGACGAACCATCGGCAGTGCACGGGCTGGGAATTATCGCCGAAATCGCCGGCATGCCGTAGCGATTCCACGATGCCGGTAAGCGACATCATCGGGAAGCCCGGCCACAGGAGAATGCCGATCGTGAGTTCCGGCCGGCGGTCCGGCACGCTGGAAAGGCGCTGCGACCAGAGGCCGTCCAGCCATGTCACGTAATCGCTGCCCAACTCGCGACGGCTCGCATCTTCGCCGGCATCCAGAGCCATTGCCGGCAGGGGTTCGACACCGGGTGCCGATCGCCCGCCCCGCTGCTGCACGGGCATTAAAAACCTCCAACGAAAAGTCCGAAATCTAAAATCCGGCGGCGGTCCATCGTCAGTAAATCCAGAAAGAAAGCGATAAATCCAGAAAGCAAGCGACGTGCCATGGCGAAGTTTCAAAAGCCACGCATCGCGAACCGATGAAAGTTGCCCGCCATGGACATACTCCGCCTGGACGCCATCGAGATCGGCGCGAGGATACGCGATGGACGGCTGACAAGCCGGGAAGCCGTGCGCCAGAGCCTGGAGCGGATCGACGCTGTCGATGGCGTGCTGCATGCCTTCGTGCTGAGGCTCGACGAACGGGCGACGAGACTGGCGGACGAGCGGGACCGGGAGAGGGCCTCCGGCAGGCTGCGCAGTGCCCTCCACGGGGTGCCGGTCGCGGTCAAGGACCTCTTCGACATCGAGGGCTACCGCACCGGCTCGGGGTCGCGCAGCTTCCCGAACCACAGGGCGGCGGTCTCCGCCAGCGCCGTGCGCAAGTTGGAGGAGGCCGGCGCGGTGATCGTCGGCAAGACCCACACGGTGGAATTTGCGTTCGGCGGATGGGGCACCAACCCGGTGCTGGGCGCGCCCGTCAACCCCTATGACAGCAAGGTGCATCGCGCGCCCGGCGGCTCGAGCAGCGGCTCGGCCGTCGCCGTGGCAAGCGGCATGGTACCGCTGGCGCTCGGCACCGATACCGGCGGCTCGATCCGCATCCCCGCAGCGTTCTGCGGCCTGTTCGGCCACAAGTCGACGCCCGGGTTGATCAGCCGTGGCGGCATGCGCTACCTCTCCCCCTCCCATGACAGCGTCGGCGCGCTTGCCCGCAGCGTGCGGGACCTGCGCGCGGCGATGGGCATTCTGGCCGGGCCGGACGTGGAGGACACCGCCACCCTCGCCCTGCCCGCCATTGCCTTCGGCGGGCGCGACGAGGCTTTTTCCGGGTCGATACGGTTCGCCACGCTGGACGATCCCGCGCTCGAACGGCTCGATGACGAGGTGCGGCAGCGGTTCCGCGCGACACTGGACCGGCTCGGCGACCGGCTCGATGCCATCGGCACCCTGAGGCTGCCGGTGCCGCTCGCGACGATGTGCGACAAGGCCGGACGGCTGATGTCGGCGGAGAGCTATGCCAGCCTTCACACAATCACCGAGGATCCCGCCACCGACGTCGCGCCCGAAATCCGCGCGCGCATCAATCTCGGCCGCAGCATTTCCGCGTCGGAAGTGGCCGAACTCCACGCACTGAAGCGGCAGTGGAAGGCACAGTTCGCCGAAGCCTTCGCCGGCTATGACATTCTCGTCATGCCGGGCGTGCCGATCGCGCCGCCGCCGCTCTCCGACATCGACCAGTCCAACATGGTGCTGAGCCTTTTCGGGCGCTATGTGAACATGCTGGACCTGTGCGCGGCGTCGGTGCCGGTGGGCCTGACAAGCGACGGTCTGCCCATCGGGATCACGCTGATCGGCCGCGGGCTCGACGATTGGCGGGTTCTGGCGGTTGCCGCCATGCTGGAACGCGAGGCGCTTGCGGCGCTCAGCCCGCCTGTCGGCTTTGAGCGCGCGCCTTCATGAGCCGCAGGAGGATTGCCGTCATCGGCGCCGGCGTGGTCGGCGTCAGCACGGCATACGGGCTCGCCCGGCAGGGTCACGATGTGATCCTGGTCGACGCCCGCGCCGAACCCGGGCGCGGCGCCAGCGCGGGCAACGCCGCCCAGCTCTCCTATGCCTATGGCGATGCCATGGCCTCCCCCGCCCTGCTACGGCACCTGCCGGCCATCGCGCTCGGTCGCGACCCGGCCTTTCGCGTCACGTGGAGCCTTGACCCGCATTTCCTTATCTGGGGCGTACGCTTTCTCGCCAATGCCGGATCCGCGCGGTGGTGGAGCAACACGGCCCACATTCTCGATCTTGCCGAGGTCTCGCGGCGTGAAATGGCCAGCCTTCTCGCCGAGGTGGACCTCTCCTTCTCCTATCGCATGGCGGGAAAGCTTCATCTGTATGCCAGTGCGGCCGGGCTCGACGCGATGCGCCCGACCGTGCAGCGCAAGCGCGAGCGCGGGCTGGCGCAAAACCTGCTCAGCCGTGCCGAGGCGACATTGATCGAACCCGCGCTGGAGGCGTTCGAGGGCGCCGTCATCGGCGCCGTGCACACGCCACAGGATGCCGTCGGCGATTGCGCCGAATACTGCCGCGGGCTCACCGCCCATCTCGTCCGTCACTACGGCATCACGACGCTGTTCGATCACACCGTCACCGGCTTCGCTCGAAAGGGGCGACGGCTGCACGCCGTGCAGTTTCGCGACCGTGACGCGCTCCCCGTCGATCTCGCGGTGGTTGCCGCTGGACCGCAGGCGCTGAACCTGCTGCGCGACTTGCCGGAGGCGCAGGCCATCTGGCCGGTGCGCGGCTATTCGCTGACCCTGCCGGCACCGGCCGGGACACCGTCGGTGAGCCTCACCGATGTCAGCCGCAAGCTCGCCTTCGCCCGTATCGGCGACCGCTTTCGCGTCGCGGGGCTGGCCGACATCGCGCCGCGCGGCGGCCGCTTCGATGAGGCCCGCTGCGAGGCCCTGGAAAAGACGGCACGCAGCGTGTTCCCGCACCTCTTCAACCACACATCCGAGGTTTGCCGCTGGTCCGGCGAGCGGCCGATGACGCCGTCATCCCGACCGCTGATCGGGCGCTCGCGCCTCACCGCCGGCCTGTATTACAATATCGGCCACGGCATGCTCGGCTGGACCCTCGCGCTGGGCACGGCACGGCGCCTCGTCGATATGATCGCGGAGTAATCGCACATAGTCGCTGCTGGAGCCGCGAATGGATGCCGGGCTTCGCTTGTTTGCGCCTCTCTCGCCGCGGGATCATCGCCTGGGCGAGCCGGCGCTGTCGGCGCTGTCGGCGCCATGGATGGGTGACAGGCCCGTGCTTTCCGAACGTGCCGGCCGGGTCCCCAAGCTGCAAAAGCCTGTTCATGTAGGTCCGGTCGACATCGCTGGACGGGTGGTCCGAGACGGTCTGATCTTCAGACCTGGGGCCAAACGCCGTCGCTAAGAATCCCTCTAGAGCGTTTCATGTTTTGATTGAAGCGTACCCGGCATTTTTGAGATAGTTGGCGCACTCGGTTGGGTCGATGGCGTGGACGAGTTCGCCGACATGGCGCCAGGTGTCTTCGATGGTTCGCTTCTGGGCCTTGCGCATCCAGTGCTTGATCTTGGCGAAGGCCTGCTCGATCGGATTGAGATCGGGCGAGTAAGGCGGCAGGAACCAGAGCCTGGCGCCGGCCGCCCGGATCAGGTGGCGCACCGCCTCGGATTTATGGCTGCCCAGATTGTCCATGATGACGATGTCGCCGGGCTTCAACGTGGGCACGAGCACCTGCTCGACATAGGCGCGGAAGCACGCGCCGTTGATCGGGCCGTCGAAGACGCAAGGCGCGGTCAGGGCATCGACGCGCAGGGCTCCGAGGAAGGTCAGGGTCTTCCAATGGCCGTGGGGCGCAAAGCCGCGCAGGCGCTTGCCCTTCTGTCCCCACCCATAGAGCGGGGCCATGTTGGTCTTGATCCAGGTCTCGTCGATGAAGACGAGCCGGCTCGGGTCGAGCTTGGGCTGATGTTTGCGCCAGCGCTGGCGGCGACGGGCGATATCGGCTCGGGCCTGCTCAAGGGCGCACATCGTTTTTTTTGAAGCGCAGCCCCTCGCGGCGCAAGAACCGCCAGATGGCGTCATGCGAGACCGAGATTCCTCGCGCCGCCAGTTCCCCCTTCAGGGCGTGCAGCGTCAGGCTCGGGGTCTGCGCGATCCGCTCGGCGATGAAGGCGCGGTGCGGCTCAAGCACCCGCTTGCGGTGGCCGCCCATCTGCCCCGGTGCCACCGAGCCCGTCGCACGGTGACGCTGCGACCACTTCACCACCGAGGAGACCGCAACTCCGAACCGCGCCGCAACCGCTCGGCTCGTCTCTCCGGAAAGAACCGCTGCAACAACCCGCTCCCGCAGGTCAGTCGATAGAGGTCGGACCATGCGATGCTGGCCTCCGCCCAGCCAGCATCTTGAATCACAACTTCCCCAAAACTGGAATCCCTACGATTCAATCAAACGCAGAAAGGCTCTAGGAGACCGACTCATAACTCCGCAACCAAATGCGGATTGACGCGAGTTGGACTGAGGCGAGGAAATTGTCGTCTCGTTTGTCATAGCGGG
>NZ_JAUSVR010000025.1 GCF_030814815.1 Ancylobacter amanitiformis
CGCTCGCTCAGCAGGAACAAATCACCCATGCCAGCCTCCTCAAGGGAGACTGTGAATCACAACTCAAGGCAGATTAATAGGTCCTGAGCCTAGCGACGAGGGGGGCGTCATCGAGCGCGGCGTTCTGAATCAGGGTGGGCGGATTTCCGGCCGCGCCCAGGCTGCGGTTCGACCGCTCTCCCCGAGTGATTTCGACCGCATCGTCGCGCGAGGCATCGATGACCGGGCGCCGCTGCTTCCGCGCACGGATGCGGATGTGTCGCGTCTACCGCGTCACGCGCGACGGCGAGCGCCTGGACCGCATCGCCAAAGCCGAGCTCGGTACCGAGAAGGGCGGCACGGTCGAGGCGATCCTCGACCTCAACCCTGGCCTCGCGCGCCTCGGCCCCCATTTTCCGGCGGGCACGCTGATCAAGCTGCCGCCCCGCGCACCGGCCGGCCCGCCGGTGAAGGACGTGCCTCGGATCTGGGGCGACTGACGGATGAAGACACCCGTTTTCCAGATCTACAAGGCTGGCGTGAACCTGATGGGCTCCATGGCGCCCTGGTTCCTCGGGGCCGGCCTGGTCGACGAGGTCGGCATCAAGAATGACGAGCTTACCGTCACCGTCAACGACGAGATGCGCCGGCTGCCGCTGCCGCGAGCCGACGACGTCATCTTCCCGCGCGCCGGCTACGCCGAGACCACGGTGTCGGGCCTTGGCGCCTACAAGGTACAGCGCTGGGCCACCGGCTGGCAGCCCGGCGGGGCCGAGGTGATGGTGATGACGGCGCGGGCGGTCAGCTATACCGGCGAGGTCAAGGCCGGCGGCATCAAGCACTATGACGACACGACGCTCGGCGACATTCTCGGCGATACGGCCAAGGCGGCCAGCCTCACGCTGTCGATCGATCCCGAGCTCGCCGACATCGCCATCGACTATGCGCTGCGGTGGGAGGCCTCGCCCATCGACTTCGCGGTGCGTCTGGCGGGGGAATATGGCGGTATCGTCAAGCCCGGCGGCGAGCGCTTGGCTGTCGTGCAGCGCGGCAGCGGCAAGAGCGCCTCGGGCGGCCCGCTGCCGACCATCAACGTCACGCGGTTCGGCTCCAGCGGCTGGCACATCGAGGGCGAGCCGCGGCCCCAGCAGGGCGAGATCGCCGCGCCCTGGCAGGACGGCGGGAGTGGTCAGCGAAAGGTCGAGAAGGAGAGCACGGGCCGCAAGGGACCGGTGCACAGCCTGATCCATGCCCGCGCCTCGCGGGCCGCCGCCAAGGCTGCAGCCGCCGCCAAGTCGCGCGAGCTCAATATGATGAACGCTTCCGGCTTTTTCATCGTCGAGTTCGATCCGTCCTATTCCGCCGGCGCCCTGGTGCGCGCGACGGGCTTCGGCGAGGGCGTGGACGGCACCTGGCCGTCCGAGCGGATCTCGACCGAGTGGAGCAAGAGCGCGCCCGTGCTCAGCACCATCGACGTGACCGCGAAGCCGGAAGGGGAAGGAGTGGAGTGACGAGGTCCGGCTTTCGCCGGCGCGGGATCGAGTTTGCTGACCTTACCGGAGGTGAATTTCCGGCGGATAGTTAGGCCGGGAACAATAGGGTTGGAAACGATTCTCGGTGGGGCGGGCATGGCTATTCGAATTTCGAATGAAGACGAACTTTTTGATCTCCTGCGGGATTTAGAGGATGGAAAGCGCCTTGGTCCCGGCGATGTCATTTTCGATGGTTGGCCGAAATACGAGGTGATCATTCGTGGAGAGGACTTCAACGGCGGGGTGCCGACCCGCATCATGCCTGCCCTTCTATCATTCCAGAGAGCAATTGATGAAGCGTATGCGCTAAGCGTATACGGCGAAAGCAGGCGCCTCTCGAAGGAGGAACGGCGTCAGACCGAGATCGTTGTTCACCTTGACAAGGGTTCGACAAAATTCGAGGCCCCACTCTGGGACGCCCTCAACAACGCGCTCACGGCGGCGATGAAGAGCATGGACGGCACACAAGCACTCATAGCTATCCTAGGCGTTGCCGCCATGGTGGGGGGTGTGTGGGTTGTGAAACTATGGCTGGAAGCCAGGTCTCGTGATAAGAAAATAGAGTTTGAGGCTAACGCAACCAAGGAAGAGACAGAGCGTTTCCGCATTATTTCTGAACTTGCAAAAAACAATGCGCAATTGGCAGGAGCGAAAGCGGCGCTTGAGGAAAGTAACAGTCAGCTTATACGGAAGCTTGACGACAGAGATAGTCTTGTTTTGGGCAAGGATACAGAGATAAGCGGAGCAGACGGCAGGGCTGCGGTGCGGAAGACGCCCGATGATCCTGTTGAGGTCCGCTTAGACGGTGAATACCGTATATTGTCGGTTCACTCGGGCGCTGTAAAATCTGGCTTTAAAGTATCGATCGAGAACGTCGAAACGAAAGAGCAACTGGTGATCGATATCCCCGACGGTACTCTCACCCCAACCCAGCTGACCAGTCTTCAGCAGGGCGAATGGGAGAAGGCTACGCTCCAGATGAAAATCAATGCCAGCAAGCGAGGCGATCGGATTTTGAAGGCGACTCTTACGCATGCGGGGCTGGGGCGCTCACAGCCATAGATACGGCGGGTGGCCGGCTGCTTGGTAGATCATCGATGCCATCTCGCCGGTCGCCGATTCCTCTGCATCATGGATGGCGTCGTGCTGGACCCGTTCATGGGCTCCGGCACGGTCGGCGTCGCCTGCGCGGCACGGGGGCTCCGGTACATCGGAATTGAGCTCGCACCGGAGTACTTCGAGATCGCGCGTCGCAGGATCGCTGAGGCGGTCGTTTAAGGGATGTTCAAAGGGCCTGAAATGGCCCGTCAACCAGTCTCATTTGATCCTTCGCCGAGTCGCATATGATTTTGCGCGCTACAGGATCGCCGAGGCGGTCGTTTAAGGGGTGTTCAAAGGCCTGAAATGGCGCTTGGGGCATGGCCATTTGATCCTTCGCGATTGGCCATATGATTTTGCGCGCTACATGATCCGATCGCGGGCTGCCGTCTCAGGAGGGAAATCGGCTACGCTCGGCGTGCCCAGCTTGGGACTGAAATGGCGGAGAGGGTGGGATTCGAACCCACGGTACGCTTGCACGCACAACGGTTTTCGAGACCGTCCCGATCGACCACTCCGGCACCTCTCCGCGCACTGCGGCGCGGGTCGATGCGCCGGGGAGTGGGCCGCTGCATAGCCGAGCCGGGCCGGCCGCGCAAGAGAGGGGCGAGGGCATATCGTCGATGCCCCCTGTTCTCATCGCGCGGGCGATGCCGCTCCGCACAAACACTTGCCCGTGGAGGCAAAATAGTGCCGCGGCCAAGCCTGCGACCTCAAGCCTGGCAACCTGAAGCCTGGCACCCTGAAACGCGGCGAGGAGCGCGGCTGACATCAGAACGACCTGCTCAGAACGACCTGCTTCAGAACGACCTGCTTCAGAACGGCCTGCTTCAGAACGGCCTGCTTCAGAACGATCTGCTTCAGAACGATCTGCTTCAGAACGATCTGCTTCAGAACGATCTGCTTCAGAACGATCTGCTTCAGAACGACCTGCTTCAGAACGACCTGCTTCAGAACGACCTGCTTCGGAACGACCTGCTTCGGAACGACCTGCGCCCACGGGCGGGGTTCGCCCGCCCGTGGATCCCGGCGGTGAAATGCGCCTCAGCGGCGGTTAGGGCTGCTGCAGAGGAACCAGGCCACCGCCGCTCCCGCCAGGCCCGCCGCGACAATGACCGCCAGCGGATGGCTGCCTGCCTGCCGCGACAGCGCGGTCAACCCGCGCCCGTAGAGCGCATGCCCGGTCTCGTAGGCGTCGTCGGCGAAATCGACGGCGCGACCGCGCGCGTCGCCCAACGCACGCGCACCCAGATGGCGCGCCTCGTCAAACACATCCTCCGCGCGCGACGCCGCCTCGTTGCCGGCCTCGCCGGCGACCCGCCGCAGGCGGCCGCCCAGCTGACGCGCCACACCCGTGATACGATCCGTCTGCACCATGTGTCGTTCCTCCAAATACCGATCCGGTATGCCAAGCTGGTGGGCTGGGCCCGTCCTGTTCAACGCCGGCGGCGGCGGAAGGTTCACGCGGGCAGCGCAACCCTTGCGCCCCCGCTCGCCGACCGGCAGGATCGGCCGTGGCTGCGGGGCGCGGGACGGACTGAAACTCCCGGCCTGAAGCGCCCGCTTTTCTTGACAGTGCGGGACTCGCCCGCTATGAGCGGCTCACGCGCGTGGTGGGTCAATGGGCTCCCACGCTTCCCGCAACCGACCGAAAGAAGCCGGCCACGCGCCATCAGGCGTTAAGGTCGGGCTCGAACGAAAGGACAGAATATGTTCGCGGTCATCAAGACGGGTGGCAAGCAGTATCGCGTTGCCGCCGACCAGGTCGTCACTGTCGGCAAGATCGAAGCCGAAGCCGGTGCGAGCCTGACCCTGCCGGTGCTCATGCTCGGTGGCGAAAGCCCGAAGGTCGGCGCTCCGCTGGTCGATGGCGCGTCCGTCACCATCGAGGTGGTCAAGCACACCCGCGGTGGCAAGATCATCGCCTTCAAGAAGCGCCGCCGTCAGAATTCGCGCCGCAAGATCGGTCATCGCCAGGACTTCACGGTCGTGCGCGTGACCGCGATCGCCGGCGCCTGAGACCGTCAGTAGAGAAGAAGGAGAGCAACAATGGCTCATAAAAAGGCAGGCGGTTCCTCCCGCAACGGTCGCGATTCGGCTGGTCGTCGTCTCGGCGTGAAGAAGTTCGGCAGCGAGAAGGTGATCGCTGGCAACATCATCGTGCGTCAGCGCGGCACGACCTGGCATCCCGGCACCAATGTCGGCATGGGCAAAGATCATACCCTCTTTGCGCTCACCGATGGCCGCGTCGAATTCCGCAAGAAAGCCAATTCGCGAACCTACGTAAGCATCATTCCGGCCGCCGAGGCCGCCGAATAAGTCCGGTGAGGTTCCTTGAAATCTCGCCGGTCTCGCCCGACCGGTAGGATTTCTGGAACGTCCATCGCGGACATCCCGGGTACCCGACAGGGGAGGCGAGTGGATCGCCTCCCCTTCGTCGTTCAGGCCCTGGAGAACCACGATGACCCTCGCCGAAGCGCCCTCCGGCTCCCCCCTGCTGGAGAGCAGTACCCCCGTCCTCGAAACCAGCCGCCTGTTGCTGCGCGGTCCGCGGATCGAGGACATGGCCTGGATCGCGGAACTCGCCGACAACCGAAAGGTTGCGGAGATGACCGCCAACATACCTCATCCCTATGGGATGGCGGATGCCGCGGCCTTTGTCGCCAACCTGCCCGGCGGCAAGGAAGCCGCGACTTTCGCCGTCTTCCTGAAGAACGATGCCATCCTGCGCGGCGCCAATGAGGCGGCCTTCGGCCCGCCGATTCCCGTCGGCATGTGCGGCTTCGTCCGCCGTGACGACGATGTGCCGGAGATCGGCTACTGGGTGGGCGAGCCCTATTGGGAGCACGGCGTCGCGACCGAAGCCGTCCGGGCCCTGATCGACCATGCTTTCGGCGATCGCAACCTGCCCGCGCTCGTCGCCTCGGCGCGCGTGGTCAACCCGGCCTCGCGGCGGGTGCTGGAGAAGTGCGGCTTCCAGTGGACCGGTGTCGGGCTCACGCGGGTTCGCGCGCTGGGGGCTTCGGTTCCGGTCGACCGCTTCCGGCTGGAACGCAGGCTGTGGACATCGCTGCGGGCATGGGGCGCAACGGCGCATCCCACCCGGCACGATATCGACATGCGGCACTGAGAGGCCGATAATAGTTAACAGTACCCTAATACGCCCCCTCTGTTTGGAGGGGGCCGCACCACCGAGCACGATGCAATGAAATTTCTCGACCAGGCCAAGATCTATGTCCGCTCCGGCGACGGCGGGGCGGGCTGTCTGTCGTTCCGGCGCGAGAAATTCATCGAGTTCGGCGGGCCGGACGGGGGGGACGGCGGGCGCGGCGGCGACGTATGGATCGAATGCGTCGACGGCCTCAACACGCTGATCGACTATCGCTACCAGCAGCACTTCAAGGCCAAGAAGGGCGGCTACGGCATGGGCGCCAACCGTTCCGGCGCCAAGGGCGACGACGTGGTGCTGCGCGTGCCCGCCGGCACCGAGGTGCTGGACGAGGATGGCGACACCGTGCTGGCCGACCTCACCGAGATCGGCCAGCGGGTGAAGCTGCTCTCGGGCGGCAATGGCGGTTTCGGCAACGCGCATTTCAAGACCTCGACCAACCAGGCGCCCCGGCGCGCCAATCCCGGCCTTGTCGGCGAGGAGCGCTGGATCTTCCTGCGGCTCAAGCTGATTGCCGATGCCGGGCTGGTCGGGCTGCCCAATGCCGGCAAGTCCACCTTCCTCGCGGCGACGACGGCGGCCAAGCCGAAGGTCGCGGACTATCCCTTCACCACGCTGCATCCAGGGCTCGGCGTGATGAATGTGGATGGGCGCGAATTCGTGCTGGCCGATATTCCCGGCCTCATCGAGGGCGCGCATGAGGGCGTGGGCCTTGGCGACCGCTTCCTCGCCCATATCGAGCGCTGCCGGGTGCTGCTGCATCTGGTCGACGCGACCTGCGAACATGCCGGCAAGACCTACAAGACGGTGCGCGCCGAACTCGAAGCCTATGGTCACGGGCTGGAGGACAAGCCGGAAATCGTGGCGCTCTCCAAGATCGACTCGCTCGATCCGGAGACGCTCAAGGCCCAGCTTGCCCGCCTGCAGCGCGCCGCGAAGAAGAAGCCGATGGCGCTCTCCGCCCAATCCGGCCAGGGCGTTCGCGAGGCGCTGCGCGCGCTGGCGCACGTGATCGAGCAGGGCCGTGCCGAGGAGCAGGACCGCCAGAAGGTGGACGTCAACGCGACCTGGCAGCCGTGACGCGGCAGCCGTGATGCGGTAGCCGTGATGCGGTAGCCGGCGATCGGGCGGAGGCGATCGGGCGGAGGCGACCCGTCTGCCCCGCCCGCCTGGCGCGCGGGCATCTTTTTGCGCCCCCCCCCTGCCCCGTCCGCCTTCCGCATCAGCATGCCCCGCCGCCCTGCCCCGTCGATATGTCCGCCCATTCCACGGTCGGCCCGGCATTGTCACCCTCGCGTCAAATTCCGCGCGCGGGGACGCGATTCGTCGTATGAAGCGCGCCATCCCTTCGTCAAGACGCAAGCGCTGAGCCGATGAACCGCCCCGCCTCTCCCCTGCCTGCCTCCGATGCCGCCACCGATGCCGCCACGGCCGCCGCCGTGCCGAAGCTCTCCTCCTTCCGCCGCATCGTGGTGAAGGTCGGCTCGGCGCTCTTGGTCGATTCCGCGCGCGGGGCGCTGCGCCATGCGTGGTTGGCGGCGCTGGCGGAGGATGTCGCGAGCCTGCACCGCGAGGGCAAGGAAGTGCTGGTGGTCTCATCGGGGGCCATCGCGCTCGGGCGCAATGTCTTGAAGCTCCCCAAGCGCCCGCTGAAGCTGGAGGAAAGCCAGGCCGCCGCCGCGGTGGGGCAGATCGCGCTGGCCCGCGCCTGGTCGGAGGCGCTGGCCCACGAGGGGGTGACGGCCGGGCAGATCCTCATCACGCTCGGCGATACCGAGGAGCGCCGGCGCTACCTCAATGCGCGCTCGACGCTGGCCAAGCTGCTCGATCTCAAGGTGGTGCCGGTCATCAACGAGAACGACACGGTGGCGACCTCGGAAATCCGCTATGGCGACAATGACCGGCTCGCCGCGCGCGTCGCCGGCATGGCGAGCGCGGACCTCTTGGTGCTGCTCTCCGATATTGACGGGCTCTATACCGCCCCGCCCAATGACGACCCGAACGCCGCCTTCATCCCGCTGGTGCCGCGCATTTCCGCCGAGATCGAGGCGATGGCCGGCGGCACCGGCACGGAACTGTCACGCGGCGGCATGAAGACCAAGATCGAGGCCGGCAAGATCGCCACCACGGCGGGCGCGCATATGGTCATCGCCTCCGGCAAGGGGAAGAACCCGATCCGCGCCATCGCCGAGGGCGCGCGCTGCACCTGGTTCCTCGCCCCGACCAACCCGGTGGCGTCGCGCAAGCGCTGGATCGCCGGCTCGCTGGAGCCGCGCGGCGTGCTGCATCTCGACGCCGGCGCGGTCGCCGCCCTGCGCCGGGGCTCCTCGCTGCTGCCGGCGGGGGTGAGCCGGGTGGAAGGCGAGTTCCAGCGCGGCGACGCCGTGGTGCTGCGCGGCCCGGACGGCGCCGAAGTCGGCCGCGGGCTGGTGGCCTATGACCACGACTACGCCGACCGCATCCGCGGCCGCTCCTCGGACGAGATCGCGACCATCACGGGGTTCGAGGGGCGGGCCGCGATGGTGCACCGGGATGATCTGGTGATCGCCACAGGGGGGTAACCCAAGGTACGCCGTTGCGTGCTGTAGTTTACTCGCTGGACATGTCTCCCTGAGTTGCGCCATTCTTTGCGTATTCGGGGGGTATCGATGCGCTATAGAAGATTGCCGCTGACGTCTATAATTGTTAATCCAGCCAATGATCGACATGGAGAGCTGGAGAACGAGACCGCCGCAGTTGCGCAATTGTTTGCAACACAAGAAGCGCATATGCGCAGTCTGGCTAAAGATATTGTTGCACAAGGCCAGATTTTTGAACCTCCTTTGGTATTTCCCGATCAAGATAAATATGTTGTGGCGGATGGCAATCGTCGGACGACCTGCCTTAAATTACTTCGAGATCCCGATAGGGCACCAACTGTCGATCTACAAGAATTCTTTTTTAAGTTGAGAGATAAGTGGCCGGGTGATCTTCCTACTCACATCGAATGTCAAATAGAGGAAGACAGAGACCGCGTCGACGAAATATTATTTCGCCGACACACTGGCGTTCAAGGAGGCATTGGTCAGTCCAATTGGGATGACCGAATGAAGAAGAACTTTGTCATACGGACCGGCAAGGGCAAAGGGATAAGTGTTGCTGACGAAGTTGAGCGAACCCTCGCTGAAGTGAAGATGATACCAGAGAGCAAAATCCCACGCTCAAATATGAATCGACTACTTTCTTCAGAAGCGATAAGAAATAAATTAGGTTTTTCCATCAGCGACGGATCATTTCAATTTATTCGGGATCGTGACCAATCTCTTTTAGCACTTTCTCGCGTGGCTGACGATCTTGCGCGCAAGAAGAAAACTCTTGATGATATTTGGGATACAAAGTCAAAAAGAAAGTATATGGATGAATTGGAACGCGACGGCATATTGCCTACCTTGCCCCGCAATTTAGATTCAACACAAACTGAAACGCAGTCTCCGGCAAAAATTCAGAAACACCCGGAAATAACAGCGCGGCCAACAACATGGCCTCATCTTATTCCAGAGTACGACCATGGAATAATTTGGGTTCCTAAGCTTCATCGACATCGTGAAATATGGGATGAGCTACAGTTTCGACTTGTCGTAGATCATCACCCAAATGCGACTGCCGTACTGTCTAGAGTTCTTATAGAAATTTCTTTGGATAATTATATTTCCTCTAAATCCGTTTCTGGAGTTACAGAAAATGATAGCTTGGCCAGAAAATGTGAGAAAGTTGCTAGGCATATGAATGAAGGTAGTCTTATTGATTTCAAATACATGAATGAGATTATAAAAATAAAAAACGGTGAAGATATCATATCTATATCAACTCTTAATAGATACGTACATTCTAGTAACTTCGATGTCTCTCCCCGTCATATCAAAATGATATGGAATACATTTTCAAAGTTTGTGGTTATTTGCTTGAGTGTATAGAACTGAAAGCAGGCATACCTCCCCCCATCGTGACCACCGCTCCGGCGCATCCGCCCTATCTTCCCCCGGATGCACCGTCGTTCGCTGATTGCCGCTCCGCTGCTGCTTCTCGCCTCCCGCGCGCTCGCGCAGGATGAAAGCGGCGCGCCCACCCCATCCCCCGCCTCCCCCGCCCCGGCCGCTGACCGGGCGGCCGCCCTCTCCCCCATCCTCGACCGCGCCGCCGCGCTGGAGCCGCTGCGCACCGTCCTCGTCTCGCAGAACGGCACCCGTCTCGTCGCGCGCGGCTATGGTGGCGGGCGGGTGGACCGGCCAACCAATATCAAGAGCGCGTCGAAGAGCATCGTCTCGGCGCTGGTCGGCATCGCCATCGACAAGGGCGTGCTGGAGGGCACCGACCAGAAGGTCGCCCCGCTGCTGCGCGCGGACCTGCCGGACGATCCCGACCCGCGCCTCAATGAGATCACCATCGGCAATCTTCTGTCCATGCAGGCGGGGCTGGAGCGCACGTTCGGGCCCTATTACGGGCAGTGGATCGCCAGCCGAAACTGGGTGCGCGCGGCGCTTAGCCGGCCTTTCGTCGATGAGCCGGGCGGGGCCATGCTCTATTCCACGGGATCGACGCATCTTCTCTCCGCCCTCCTCACCCGCGCCAGCGGGCGCCCGACGCTGGCGCTGGCGCGGGACTGGCTCGGGTCCATCGAGGGCTTCGCCATCGCCAGCTGGGCGCGCGACCGCCAGGGCATCTATTTCGGCGGCAATGAGATGGCGATGACACCGGCCTCCCTGCTCGCCTTCGCGGAGTGCTGCCGCGATGGCGGGCGCAACCGGGCGGGCGCACAGGTGATCCCCGCGCGCTGGCTGGAGGAGAGCTGGCGCGTGCGCACGGCCTCGCGCTTCACCGGCGACGGTTACGGCTATGGCTGGTTCACGCGGGAAATGGCGGGAAGCCCCGTGCATTATGGTTGGGGCTATGGCGGGCAGATGCTCTATGTCGTGCCGGAACGCGGCGTCTCCATGGTGATGACCTCGACGGTCGATGCGCCCTCCGGCCGAACCGGACACCGCGACGACGTGCACGCGCTGGCAACGGCGATCCTCCTTGCCCTGGGTTGAAGCGTCCTCCGCCGGCTCATCCTCGGCTTAGGCAATCCTCGGTTCACTTGCCTTCAGCTGGCGAGAATGCGCCGGGCGCGGCTGCCGAAAATACCGGCAGGCTTGCGCTTGAGGACGAAACGAAACCACCACGCTTTCGTTTCGCCCGAGATGCGCGCGTCATCCGTCCGCTGCTTTGCGATGCGGCATGATGAAATTCACGCCATCTCACCGGGTTCGGGCCGATCGGCCGCCGCCCCGCGGCCCGGCCGGTGCCGCGCGACGCCTCGGTTTGCCCGGGGGCGGACGGGCCGCGTCGCATCCATGCAAGTGGTGCGTCGCCTGCATTCAGCCGCGCGGGAGACTGGCACGCTTCGTGCTCAAGGCCTTCCGGTACGGCCGCCCGACGTTCCAACCTCCGGGGCGGCCCATTCGAGGGACATGAGACGTGACGAAGAAGCTGGAGCCTACCAACTCGTCCATCGAAACGCTGCTCGCGGCACGCTCGTTCTCGCGCCGCGTGCTGTTCAAGGGCGCGCTCGCCGCCGGCGCCATGGCCGCCGCCGGCCCCTATATCGTGCGCGACGCCTTCTCCTCCTCGGGCGAACTCAACCTGCTCAACTGGGATGACGAAATTCCCAACCCGGTGATCCCGAACTTCGAGAAGAAGACCGGCATCAAGGTGAAGACGACCCCCTTCTCGCAGAACGAGGAGCAGATCAACAAGCTGCAGGCGACCGGCGGCGAGGGCTTCGACCTCTGCCAGCCCACGCGCGACCGCGCGCCGCAATTCCAGGAACTGGACGTGCTGCAGCCGTTCGACACCTCGAAGCTGCATCTCGACCAGCTGCTGCCCTCCATGCTGGAGGGCTCGACCAGCGTGTGGACCTGGGACGGCAAGCTCTACCATGTGCCCCATTGCTGGGGTTCGGAGGCCATTGCCTGGCGCAGCGACCTCGCCACGCTGAACTACAAGGATCTCAGCTACGGCACGCTGTGGAGCGAGCCCTTCAAGGGCAAGATGCAGGGCCGCCCCCACTCGCTGCTGCTCGGCATCGGCCTGTGGATGGACCATACCGGCAAGCTGCCCTCGAACCGGATGCTCGACGCCTTCAAGGACGAGGCATCGATGAAGAAGATCTACGACGTCATCCTCGCCTATGCCATCGCCAACAAGGCGCAGGTCAAGCAGTTCTGGGATTCGTCCGACAACACCAAGTCCGGCTTCATGGAAAACGGCGCGGTCATCGGGCAGACCTGGGACGGCCCGGCCATCTCGCTGTGGAAGCAGGGCAAGCCGGTGCGCTACATGGCCCCGCAGGAAGGCGCCATCACCTGGATCGACGGATGGGCGATGCCCAAGGGCGCCACCAACATCGCCCAGGCCTATGAGTGGCTGAACTACGTGCACACACCCGAAGTCTCGGCCATGGTCGCCGAAGGCTCGGGCTACAACGCGGTGGTCAAGGGCTCCGACGCCTTCCTCTCCGAGACGGCCAAGAAGATCTTCGCCGAGGCCTATCCCGAGGATGCGCTCTCCAAGCTGTGGAGCCGCCCGCCGGAGCCGTCGTGGTACGCCGAACTGCGCACCCAGTACGCCGAGAAGTTCAAGGCGGCCTGATCGGCGACGCGCGGCGGTGTCATGCCCTCGCGCGAGGGCCGGGTGCATCCCGGCCCCTCCCCATCCGTGCCGTCGGCGCGCCCGCGCTCGCAGAAGCCCGCAACGGGCCTGCGCGCGGCGGCGGGTCGACGCGCGGGTCCTTCCGTGGCGTTCGCAGTTTCAGGAAATCCGCATGGCCGCAGCTGTCGAGCTTGAGGGCGTCAACGTCACCTTCGGGGACTTCGTCGCCGTCCGGCAAGCCAACCTCACCATCGAGCCGGGCGAATTCTTCTCGTTCCTCGGCCCGTCCGGCTGCGGCAAGACCACGCTGCTGCGCACCATCTCCGGCTTCATCGAACCCACGCATGGCAACGTGCGCATCGGCGGGCAGGACATGAAGGGCATCGGCCCGAACCGCCGTCCCACCGCCCTGATTTTCCAGAACCTCGCCCTGTTTCCCATGATGAGCGTGGCGGAGAATATCGGCTACGGGCTGCGCGTGCGCGGCGTGCCCCGGCACGAGCGCGACGAGAAGGTGAAGAACCTGCTCATCCAGGTGGCGCTCACCGAGCACGGCCACAAGCGCGTCGCCGAACTCTCGGGCGGGCAGAAGCAGCGCGTCGCCATCGCGCGCGCGCTGGCGGTGGAGCCGAAGGTACTGCTGCTCGACGAACCACTCTCGGCGCTCGATCTCAAGCTGCGCCAGCACATGCGCACCGAATTGCGCGCGATCCAGAAGAAAGTCGGCATCACCTTCATCTACATCACCCATGACCAGGGCGAGGCGCTGACCATGTCGGACCGCATCGCGGTCATGAATGCCGGCGTGATCGAGCAGGTCGGCGACGGGCGGGCTGTCTATGCCGAGCCGCGCACGCCTTTCGTGGCCGCCTTCGTGGGCGAGAACAACCAGATCCGCGGGCGCATCACGCAGGTCGCCGACGGGTTCGCGACGCTGGAAACCCCGCTCGGCCTGCTCAAGGGCCGCAACCCGGTGGGGCTCGGCGCCGGCGAGGAGGCGCTGCTATTCGTGCGGCCGGAAGCCTTGAGACTGGGGCATGACGGCCAGGCGAACGGATCGGGCTTCGAGGCCGAGACGCTCGACGTCGCCTATGAGGGCAGCGTGACGCATGTGACGCTGCGGGTGCGGACGGGCCAGAAGATCACCGCCACGCTGGGGGCCGGCAGCGCCCTGCCCGCGCCCGGCGAGATGCTCTGCCTCGGCTTCGCGCCGCAGGACGGCCTGCTGCTCAAGCGCCCGGAGCGCGCATGAGCGGCATTGGCGGACTGACCCTCACCATCGGCCTGCCGCTCGTCGCCGCGCTGGTTCTTGTCGCGCTATCCGCCTATGAGCGCCGCGCCGGCGCCGCCACCGGGCCGGGCTTCTTCCAGCGCAACGGGCTCGCCATCGGGCTTTACCTCGTGGTCGCCGTCGGCTTCTGGGCCTTCTTCATCATCCTGCTGCCGCAACTCGCCATGGTGGACATGTCGTTCCGCCCGAAGCTGCCGCCGGCGCAGATGGGGGGGCCGAAGGACCTCTACACGCTGGAGAATTACCGCTACTTCCTGTTTGGCTCCACCACCTCGACCGCCGAGTGGAACTGGATCCACATCAAGGCCTTCTTCCTCACCATCGGGGTGAGCGTCGTCATCACGGCGTTCAATTTCGTGATCTGCTACCCGCTCGCCTTCCACATGGCACAGTCGGCCACGCTGGCGCGGCTGAGGATGCTGCTGCTGCTGCTGATCATTCCCTATTGGGTGAACGAGATCCTGCGCGCCTTCGCGTTCCGGGTGCTGCTGTCGTCCGGGGGCATCATCAACCAGCTGCTGATGGGATCCGGCATCACCAGCGAGCCGTTCGATTTCCTGGCGGCCGATATCGGCCTCTATATGGGCCTCAGCTACGCCTATCTGCTGATGATGATCTTTCCGCTCTACAACGCCATCGAGAGCCTCGACAAGAACCAGATCGAGGCGGCGCGCGATCTCGGCGCGCCGTGGTGGCACATTCACGCCTTCATCGTGATGCCGCATTCGAAGCCGGGCATCGCCTCGGGTTGCACGCTGGTCTTCATGCTGACCGCCGGCGCGCTGGCGGCCCCGCTGGTGCTCGGCGGGCCGCGCACCTTGTGGTTCACGCCCATCGTCTATGACCGCTTCTACCAGGCCTTCAACTGGCCGCAGGGGGCGGCCTATGCGCTCATCCTGCTGGTCACCTGCATCGTCTTCGTACTGGTGGTGCTGAAGGCCTTCCGGCTCAGTCTCGGGGAGATCACGCGATGACGGTCAGCCCGTTCCAGCGCATCCTGTTCGCGCTCTACATCGCCATCTTCTTCATCTACCTGCTGGGGCCGCTGGCGGTGATGGGGGCCTCCGCCTTCAACACCCCGGAATATCCGCAGGTCTGGCCGTTCGAGGGCTTCACGCTGGACTGGTTCGGCAAGCTTTTTGCCGACCAGGACATGATGTACGGGCTGAAGATGAGCCTGTGGATCGGCCTTCTCGTCGTGTGCATCTCGGTGCCGATCGGACTGGCCGGTGCCATCGTGATGACCCAGATCACCCCCCGCGCGCGATCGCTTTATTATCTCGTGGTGGTCTCGCCGGTGCTCACCCCCGGCATCATCATCGGCATCTCGACCGTAGTGTTCTGGCGCCAGTTCACCGGGCAGACCGGCACGCGCTTCCTGTATGACGGCGTGATTCTCACCGTGTTCGGGCAGGCGAGCTTCATCTCCGCCTATTGCATGCTGATCATCCTCGCCCGCCTGCAGCGCTTCGACCGCGCGCAGGAGGAAGCCGCGCTCGATCTCGGCGCCTCCTATCCGCAGGTGTTCTTCCACATCCTGCTGCCCTTCCTCAAACCCGCGCTGTTCTCGGCGGCGGTGCTGGCCTTCCTCTCCTCCTTCGAGAATTACAACACCACCACCTTCTCGATCCTCGCGGAAAAGACGCTGACCACCGTGCTGGCCGGCCGGATGCGACAGGGGACGACGCCCGCCATCAGCGCGCTGGCCGTCATCATCGTCGCCGTCACCGTGCTGGGAGCGATCGTCTACGAGATCCTGAAGCGCCGCGCCGATGCCGCCGCCGTGCAGCGCCAGCGCGCGGCCCAGGCGGCGGAGGAGGAGGAACTCGCGGGCATGCCCTCCCCCGCCCCGGCCTGAGGCCGGCGCGGCGGGATTCGGCGGGTGCAGGCTTGAGGGTCGAGCGGGGCGGCGATTGCGGGGGCGAGGAGAAACGCAGCCGCCGCCGGTTGCCCCCGCCCCGCTCCTCTCACACAGCGCGAATCAAAAAGGGCCGGAGTGATCCGGCCCTTTTTTACATCTTGCCGTCGTCGCGGCCGGTCAGAATAGCCGGCTCTGCACCGCCGCCGCGCCGATGAAGGAGGCGAAGAGCGGGTGCGGCTCGAACGGGCGCGATTTCAACTCGGGATGGAACTGCACGCCGACGAACCAGGGATGGTCCGGATATTCGATGATCTCCGGCAGCAGCCCATCCGGCGACATGCCGGAGAAGAGCATGCCGCAACCTTCCAGCCGCTCGCGATAGGCAAGGTTCACCTCGTAGCGGTGACGGTGGCGCTCGGAAATCGTGGTCGAGCCGTAGATATCCGACACACGGCTGCCGGCGGCCAGTTCGGCCGGATAGGCGCCGAGCCGCATCGTGCCGCCGAGATCGCCGTCGAGGCCGCGCCGCTCCAGTTCGTTGCCGCGCAGCCACTCGGTGAGCAGGCCCACCACCGGCTCGTCGGTCGGGCCGAACTCGGTGGAATTGGCATGGGCGACGCCGGCAAGGTTGCGCGTGGCCTCGATCACCGCCATCTGCATGCCGAAGCAGATGCCGAGATAAGGCACGCGCCGCTCGCGCGCGAACTGCGCCGCGCGGATCTTGCCCTCGGCCCCGCGCTGGCCGAAGCCGCCGGGCACGAGAATGCCGTGCACATGCTCCAGGAACGGAGCGGGATCCTCGCGCTCGAAGATCTCGCTCTCGATCCAGTCGAGATTGACGCGGACATTATTGGCAAGGCCGCCATGGGCCAGTGCCTCGATGAGGGACTTGTAGGCGTCCTTCATGCCCGTGTACTTGCCGACGATGGCGATCGTCACCGCCCCTTCCGGATTGCGGATGCCGGTCTCGACCCGGTTCCAGCGGGTAAGGTCGGGCTCGGGCGCCGGCTCGATGCCGAAGGCCGCCAGCACTTCCGTGTCGAGCCCGGCCTCGTGATAGGCGGAGGGCACGGCATAGATATTGTCGGCGTCGCGCGCCTCGATCACCGCGCTTTCGCGCACATTGCAGAACAGGCCGAGCTTGCGGCGCTCCTCGCGCGGAATCTCGCGGTCGGTGCGGCACAGGAGGATGTCCGGCGCGATGCCGATGGAGCGCAGTTCCTTCACCGAATGCTGGGTCGGCTTGGTTTTGAGCTCGCCTGCGGAGGGGATGAACGGCAGCAGCGTCAGGTGGATATAGATGCAGTGCTTGCGCGGCAGCTCGTTGCCGACCTGCCGGATGGCCTCCAGGAACGGCATCGCCTCGATGTCGCCCACCGTGCCGCCGATCTCCACCAGCACGAAGTCGTAGGCCTCGTTGCCGGCAAGGATGAACTCCTTGATGGCGTTGGTGACGTGGGGAATCACCTGGATGGTCGCGCCGAGATAATCGCCGCGCCGCTCCTTCGCGAGAATGTCCTGATAGATGCGCCCGGTGGTGATGTTGTCCGAGCGGGTGGCCGGGCGCCCCGTGAAGCGCTCGTAATGGCCGAGGTCGAGGTCGGTCTCGGCACCGTCATCGGTGACGAACACTTCGCCGTGCTGATACGGGCTCATCGTGCCCGGATCGACGTTCAGGTAAGGGTCGAGCTTGCGCAGCCGGGTCTTATAGCCACGGGCCTGCAACAATGCACCGAGAGCGGCGGAAGCGAGGCCCTTGCCGAGCGAGGACACGACGCCGCCGGTGATGAAGATATAGCGCGCCATGGAATACGGTTTCTAGCTGCAAAAACGCGATTCGACGAGAGCCCGCCGGGTAGATCGGACTCATCGCCTGCGAAAAGTGAGACGCGGCCGCATAGGGGCCGCGCGGAAATCACTGCGACTGCGGAACCTGCGGTACCGCCGGGGCGGCGGGCGGCGCCGGCTGGGCACCCTTGAGCTGGTCGAGCACGGAGCCGCCGGGGCCCGGGGCGCCGGGCACCGCCGGTCCGGGAGCGCTCTGCCCCGGAACGTTGAAGATGGTGGCCGGGCCACGGCCCCAGCCGGCGAGGACGGTCAGGCCCAGGCTGGTGAGAAAGAACAGCCCGGCGAGAATCGCCGTCGCGCGGGTCAGCACATTGGCCGTGCCGCGCGCGCTGAAGAAGCCGCCGCCACCGCCGCCGCCGCCGCCAATGCCGAGACCGCCCCCTTCCGAGCGCTGGATCAGCACCACGCCGATCAGGGCGAGCACGACCATGAGATGGATGACGATGATTACGGTCTGCATCTGGGGCCTTCAAACTCGTTCGGCGGCGGACCGGCTCAGCCCACCGCGATGATCGGCGCGTTCCTACACGATTGTGTCCGGCGTTTCCAGCCGGGCGCGCAACGCTCGTTCGGCTCGTTGTAGCGGCTTATAGATAGGCACGCGCGATGGGAAGAAAAGTATCCGCTTTCAGACTCGCACCGCCGACCAGCGCGCCGTCCACATCGGCAATACTGAGGATCTCCCCGGCATTCTCCGGCTTCACCGATCCGCCATAGAGCAGGCGCACCGCCTGCGCCTGCGCGCCGAACCGCGCCACCAGCGCATGGCGAATCGCCTTGTGCACCTCCGCTATATCGTGGGTGGTGGGGGTGAGGCCGGTACCGATGGCCCAGATCGGCTCATAGGCGATGACGGTGTCCGCCCCGGTGACGCCCTCGGGCAATGAGGCGGTGAGCTGGTGCCGCACCACCTGAAGCGTCCGGCCAGCAATATGCTCATCGCGCGATTCGCCGATGCAGACGATGGCGGTGAGGCCCGCGCTCCAGGCGGCCTCCACCTTGGCGCGCACCCGGGCATCGGTCTCGCCATGATCGGCCCGCCGCTCCGAATGGCCGACGATAACCGCGCTGGCGCCGGTATCGGCGATCATCTCCGCCGAAAGATCGCCGGTATGCGCGCCGTTCGGATTGGGATGGCAATCCTGCCCGGCGATGGCGATGCGCGAGCCGAGCGCGACCACCGCGAGTGTGGAGAGCAGCGTCGCGGGCGGCGCGACCAGAAGATCGACCTTCGCCCGCAGCGCATGGTCATAGCCCTCGCATATGCGCCCGAACTCGGCGATCGACGCCTTCACGCCGTTCATCTTCCAGTTGCCCGCCACCAGCGGCCGACGCTTTGCCATTGGCTTTCGTTACCCCTCACCTCAAAAACCTCAATCAATCCCTCATAGCAGACTGACGCGGCGTTAAAAGAAGCCGGCGAAGGGGCAAACGAGCGCATGTCCGGCGTTGCGGCGCCGGAGGGGCGTCCCTATTATGCGCGCCTTTCGCGCGCCGGGCCTTTCGCCCAAAAGACGCCTAACGAGAAGATCGATGCTGCAGACGCTGCGCAAGAGCGCTTCCGGAATTATCGCCAAAATCCTCATGGGCCTGCTGATCATCAGCTTCGGCATCTGGGGCATCGCCGACGTGTTCCGTGGCTTCGGCAGCCAGACGCTCGCGACCATCGGCTCGACCGAGATCACGGTTCCGGAGTTCCAGCAGCTCTACCAGGAGCGGCTCCAACAGATCAGCCAGCAGATCAAGCGCGCCATCACGCCGGACCAGGCGCGCGCCTTCGGGCTTCCCGAGCAGGTGCTGAACGAGCGCCTCGGCGAGGCGGCGCTGGATGACGAGGCGAAGACGCTCGGCCTCGCGCTCTCCGATGAGGAGATCGCCCGCCGCGTGCAGGCCAATCCGGCCTTCTTCGGGCCCTCGGGCAGCTTCGATCCCGCCTATTTCGCCATGCTGCTGCGGCAGAACGGCTTTACCGAAGCGCGCTTCGTCGATGCCGAGCGGCGACTTGCCCAGCGCCAGCAGCTCATCCAGTCGCTCGGCGGCGCCATCGCCGTGCCGGCGGTACTGAAGGATGCCATCGGCCGCTATGGCAGCGAGATGCGTTCCGTCAATTACGCGCTGCTGACGGCCGCCGCGGTGACGTTGCCCGCCGAGCCGACCGATGACGAACTGCGAACGTTCTTCGACGCCCGCAAGGTCGCCTTCCGCGCGCCGGAATTCCGCAAGGTGGCGGTGCTGGCGCTCACGCCGCAGGCGCTCTCCTCCGCCGAGCCGGTCACCGACGCCGAGGTGAAGGCGGCCTATGACGCCAATCTTTCCAGCTACGGCACGCCCGAGCGGCGCGTGGTGCAGCAGATCGTGTTCCCCAATGCCGAGGAGGCCAAGGCCGCGGCGGACCGCATCGCCGCCGGCACGCCGTTTGCCGACATCGTCGCGGAACGCAAGCTGGAGCCGAAGGATGTCGAGCTTGGCGACGTGACGCGCGGCGACCTGTTCGACAAGGCGGTGGCGGACGCCGCCTTCGCCCTGCCGGCGGACGGCACCAGCGGCGTGATCGAGGGCCGCTTCGGCCCGCTCCTCGTGCATGTCGGCACCATCACTCCGGGCACGACCAAGCCGCTGGAGGAAGTGGCACCCGCCATCACCCAGCAGTTGCGGCTCGATGCGGCACGCCGGGAACTGCAGCAGAAGTACGATCAGATCGAGGATGAGCGGGCGGGCGGCGCCAGGCTTTCCGAGGTCGCCGCCAAATTCGGCCTGACCTTGCAGAGCCTGGACACCGACGCCCAGGGCCAGACCCCGGACGGCGCCACCATCGCCGACATGCCTGCCCGCGCCGAGGTTCTCCGCGGCGCCTTCGCCGCCGAGGTCGGGGCGGAGAACGATCCCGTCCAGCTGCCCGAGAATGGCGGCTATGTCTGGTACGAGGTCGAGGGCGTGACCCAGCCGCGCGACCGCACCTTCGAGGAGGCGCGGGCCCGGGTGCTCGACCGCTGGAAGCAGGACAAGACCGCCGAGGCGCTCGACCAGCGCGTCGAGGACATCAAGGCCAAGGTCGCGGCCGGCGAAGCCTTCGACAAGGCGGTGAGCGATGCCGGCCTCGAACTGCGTGCCGCCAACGGCCTGACTCGCGCCAAGGCCGCCGACGGCGTGCCGCAGGAAATCCTCGACCAGGTGTTCGCCACCGCGCAGGGCAGCGTGGGCAGTGCGCTCGCGGAGGGTGGAGACAGCCGTATCCTGTTCCATGTCCTCAGCAGCTCGGTTCCCGCCAACGCCCCGCCGAATGATCGCCTGCTCGCCGATCTCAAGCAGAACATGCAGAACGACCTGCTGACCGAATATCTGGTCGCGCTGCAGGATCAGCTGGGCACCCGCATCAACCGCGCCGCCGTCGACCAGATCGTCGGCTCGGACCGGGTGAACTGACAGAGCCGCGCCATGAGCCTGACGCCCGATCTCGCGGAATTTTCCGCCGCCTATGCGCGCGGCGACGCCCAGGTGGTGACAACCACTCTCGTCGCCGACCTCGAAACCCCCGTCTCGGCCTTCCTCAAGATCGCCGGCGAACGGGCCAACAGCTTCCTGCTCGAATCGGTCGAGGGCGGCGCCACGCGGGGCCGCTATTCGATCATCGGCATCGATCCCGACATCATCTGGCGTTGCCGGGGCGAGACGGCCGAGATCAACCGGCAGGCGGCGAGCGATCCCGCGCGCTTCGAGCCCTGTCCGGACAGGCCGCTCGTCTCGCTGCGCAAGCTGGTGGGCGAATCGCGCATCCACCTGCCCGAGGGCGCCCCGCCCATGGCGGCCGGCGTGTTCGGCTATCTCGGCTATGACATGGTGCGGCAGATGGAACGCCTGCCCGACGCCAAGCCCGATATTTTCGGCGTGCCCGATGCCATCTTCATCCGCCCGACGGTGATGGTGGTGTTCGACACGGTGCGCGATGAGGTCACGGTCGTCAGCCCGGTGCGTCCTGTCGCCGGCCTGTCGGCCAGCGCCGCCTATGAGGGCGCGCGCGAGCGGCTGGACAGGATCGTCGCCGCGTTTGAGGCCGCCCTGCCCGCGCAGGCGGCGGAGGACGCGCTGCACCTGCCGGTCGAGCCGGTCTCCAACACCGCGCCGGAAACCTATCTCGCCATGGTGGAGCGCGCGAAGGAATATATCCGCGCCGGCGACATCTTCCAGGTGGTGCTGTCGCAGCGCTTCGACGCGCCATTCACCCTGCCGCCGTTCTCGCTCTACCGCGCGCTGCGCCGCATCAACCCGGCGCCGTTCCTCGTCTATTTCAATTTCGGCGGCTTCTCGCTGGTCTGCTCCTCGCCGGAAATCCTGGTGCGGCTGCGGGCCAACACCGTGACCATCCGCCCGATTGCCGGCACGCGCCGGCGCGGGGCCACGCCGCATGAGGACAAGGCGCTGGAGGACGAACTGCTGGCCGACCCCAAGGAGCGCGCCGAGCATCTCATGCTGCTGGACCTCGGCCGCAACGATGTCGGCCGCGTCGCGAAGATCGGCTCGGTGCATGTCACCGACAGCTTCTTCATCGAGCGCTACAGTCAGGTGATGCACATCGTCTCCAATGTCGAGGGCGACCTCGACCCGAAGCACGACGCGCTGGACGCGCTCGCCGCCGGCTTTCCGGCCGGCACCGTCTCGGGCGCGCCGAAGGTGCGCGCGATGGAGATCATCGACGAACTGGAGCGCGACAAGCGCGGCATCTATGCCGGCGCCATCGGCTATTTCGGCGCAGATGGCGAGATGGACACCTGCATCGTGCTGCGCACCGCCGTGGTGAAGGACGGCCAGATGCACGTGCAGGCGGGCGCCGGCATCGTCTACGATTCCGATCCGTCCAGCGAATTGCAGGAATGCGTGAACAAGGCGAAGGCCCTGTTCCGCGCCGGCGAGGAGGCGGTGCGCTTCGCCGCCCGCACGGGACGGGGGCAGTGACAAGGATGAGGAAACACGCGCGCCTTGAGCGATGGTGAGGCCGGCGGAGTTCGAAACGCCGGCCGGCGCGGCTTGACCCCGCGCCACGTCACCCCCTAGAGCTTTTGAGCCGGAATGAAACCGGCGGAAAGACGCGCGATGATCCTTCTCGTCGACAATTACGACAGCTTCACCTGGAACCTCGTCCACTATATCGGCGGGCTCGGCGCCGAGGTGGAGGTGCGCCGCAACGACACGCTCACCGTCGAGGAAGCGCTGGCGATGAAGCCCGAAGCCATTGTCATCTCGCCGGGCCCCGCCACCCCGAACGAGGCGGGAATCTGCCTCGACCTGATCGCCCGCGCCGCCGATGAAGGGGTGCCGGTATTCGGCGTGTGCCTCGGCCATCAGGCCATCGGCCAGGTGTTCGGCGGCGAGGTGGTGCGCGCGCCGGTGCCGATCCACGGCAAGCTTTCCGAGGTGAAGCACAAGGGCGAGAGCGTGTTCCGCGGCATTAACCGGCCGATCCAGGCGACGCGCTATCATTCGCTGATCGTGAAGCGCGAGACGCTTCCCCCCTCGCTCGCCATCACCGCCGAGACCGATGACGGTCTGATCATGGGCCTGTCACATAAGGAACTGCCGGTGCACGGGGTGCAGTTTCACCCCGAAAGCATCGCCTCCGAGCATGGGCAGACGATCCTCAAGAACTTCCTCGACCTGGCGCGCGCCTGGAACGAGGGGCCGCGCCGCGCACGCGCGGCGTAGCGCGCCGGATCGTCACGAAAACACGCGGGCAACGGGGAAGCCGGGAACATGCAGAACCTGAAAGCCGTCATCGGCAAGATCGCCACCGGGGCCACGCTCTCCCGGGCCGAAGCGGCCTTCGCCTTCGATGTCATGATGTCCGGCGAAGCCACGCCCTCGCAGATCGGCGCCATCCTCATGGGCCTGCGCGTGCGTGGCGAGGATGTGGAAGAGATTGCCGGCGCGGTCTCGACCATGCGCGCCAAGATGCTGAAGGTCGTGGCCCCGGCGGAGGCGGTCGATGTGGTGGGCACGGGCGGCGACGCCTCGGGCTCCTACAATATCTCGACCTGCGCCTCCTTCATCGTCGCCGGCGCCGGCGTGCCAGTGGCCAAGCACGGCAATCGCGCGCTGTCCTCCAAGTCCGGCGCGGCCGACGTGCTCACCGCGCTGGGCGTGAAGATCGACCTCACCCCGGCGCAGATCGCCCGCTGCATCGAGGAAGCCGGCATCGGCTTCATGTTCGCGCCCGCCCACCATCCCGCGATGAAGCATGTCGGGCCGACACGGGTGGAAATGGGCACGCGCACCATCTTCAATCTGATCGGCCCGCTGTCCAACCCGGCCGGCGTCCGGCGGCAGATGGTCGGCGTGTTCGCCCGCGGCTGGGTGCAGCCGATCGCGCAGGTGCTGAACACGCTGGGCTCCACCCGCGCCTGGGTGGTGCACGGTTCGGATGGGCTCGACGAGATCACCACCACCGGGCCGACCTATGTGGCCGAGTTGAAGGACGGGGCAATCCGCACCTTCGAGATCGCGCCGGAGGAATTCGGCCTCGCCCGTGCCAATCCCGACGACCTCAAGGGCGGCGACGGCGTGGTGAATGCCGGCGCGCTGCGCGCCGTGCTGGCCGGCCAGCCCAGCGCCTATGCCGATGTCGCGGCGATCAACGCGGCCGCCGCGCTGATCGTGGCCGGCCGCGCCGAGACCCTTGGCGAGGGGCTGGAGATCGCCCGCACGAGCCTTGCCAACGGAAACGCCGAAGCCGCGCTCGACCGGCTGGTGGCGGTTTCCGCCGCCGTGATGGCGGATTGAGGGATACCCGCATGGCCGATATTCTCGAAACCATCGCCGCCTACAAGCGCGAGGAAATCGCCACCGCCAAGCGCGAGCGCCCGCTCCATGAGGTGCGCGCCGCCGCCGAGGCGCAGCCGCCCGCGCGCGGCTTTCTGCGCGCCATCGAGGCGAAGATCACGGACGGCCACACCGCGCTGATCGCCGAGATCAAGAAGGCCAGCCCCTCCAAGGGGCTGATCCGCGCCGATTTCGATCCGCCGGCGCTGGCCCGCGCCTATGAGGCGGGCGGCGCCGCCTGCCTCTCGGTGCTGACCGACACGCCGTCCTTCCAGGGCGCACCGGAATTCCTCACCCGCGCCCGCGCCGCCTGCTCGCTGCCGGCGCTGCGCAAGGATTTCATGCACGACACCTACCAGGTATTCGAGGCCCGCGCCTGGGGTGCCGACTGCATCCTCGTCATCATGGCCTCGGTCGACGACACGCTGGCGCGCGACCTCATCGAGACCGCGCAGGGCCTGGGTATGGACGCGCTGATCGAGGTGCATGACGATGCCGAACTCGATCGGGCGCTCGCGCTGCCGTCGCGGCTGGTGGGCGTCAACAACCGCAACCTGCGCAATTTCGAGGTGACGCTCGCCACCTCCGAGCGGCTGGCGCCGCGCATCCCGGCGGACCGCGTCATTGTCGGCGAGAGCGGCATCTTCACGCCGGACGACATAGTCCGCCTCGCCCGCGTCAATATCCGCACCATCCTCGTCGGCGAGAGCCTGATGCGACAGGCGGACGTGGCGGAGGCGACGCGCGCGCTGCTGGCGCCGCCCGCCCGCACCCGGGCGGCCGGCTGACCATGGCGGACGAGCCCCACCTCACCCATCTCGACGCCACCGGCGCGGCGAACATGGTGGATGTCGCCGACAAGGCCGTAACCGACCGTGTCGCCATCGCGGAAGGCGCGGTGCGCATGCAGCCCGAGACGCTCGCGCTCATCCTCTCCGGCAATGCCAAGAAGGGCGACGTGATCGGCACCGCGCGGCTGGCCGGCATCATGGCCGCCAAGCGCACGCATGAGCTGATCCCGCTCTGCCACGCGCTGCTTCTGTCCAAGGTCGCCGTGGAGATCGAGGCGGATGACAGCCTCCCCGGCCTCGTGGTGCGCGCCACGGTGCGCACGAGCGGGCAGACCGGCGTCGAGATGGAAGCGCTCACCGCCGTCTCGGTGGCCTGCCTCACCGTCTACGACATGGCGAAGGCGGTCGATCGCGGCATGCGCATCGACGCCGTGCGGCTCCTCGAGAAGTCCGGCGGCCGCTCGGGCCACTGGCAGGGCGCCTAGCAGGGAGGCTTCCATGGCACTGATGCCGGTCGAAGAGGCGCTGGCCCGGCTGCTCGCCACCGCCCAGCCGCGCGGCGATGCGCCGTGGCCCACCGAGCGCGTGAGCCTATGGCAAGCGGCGGGCCGTGTGCTGGCCGCGCCGGTCATCGCCCGCCGTACCACGCCCGGCGCCGATGTCTCCGCCATGGACGGCTATGCGCTTCGCGCCGCCGATGCCGCCGAAGTGCCCGCGGCGCTGCGGCTGATCGGCGAATCCGCCGCCGGCCGTCCCTTTCCCGGGCGCGTCGAGCCCGGCACCACCGTGCGCATCTTCACCGGCGCGGTGCTGCCGGAAGGCGCGGATGCCGTCATCATCCAGGAAGACACACGCCGCGAGGGCGACCTCGTCACGATGACCGAGGCCGCGACGGCCGGCCGGCACATCCGCAAAGCGGGCGGCGACTTCGCCACCGGCGAGGTGCTGCTCGCCACCGGCCGGCGCCTGCGCCCGCGCGATCTCGCGCTTGCCGCCTCGGCCGACGTGGCGGAACTCACGGTGGCCCGGCGTCCGCGCGTCGCGCTGCTGTCGACCGGTGACGAACTCGTGCGCCCCGGCGCCGGGGCGGAAGCGCATCAGGTGATTCTCTCCAACGTCTATTCGGTCGCCGGCCTCGCCCGCGCCGCGGGTGCCGAGGTGACGGATCTCGGCATCCTGCCCGACGACCGCGCGGCGACCGAGGCCGGCATTCGCGCCGCCCTCGACGCGGGCTTCGACATCATCGTCACCACCGGCGGCGCCTCGGTCGGCGATCATGATCTCGTGGCACCTTCGCTGGTCGCGCAGGGGGTCGATCTGGAAATCCACAAAATCGCGCTGCGCCCCGGCAAGCCGCTGATGTTCGGCCGGCTCGCCCGTGACGCCGGGGGCACGCGGGTGCTCGGCCTGCCGGGCAACCCGGTTTCCGCCCATGTGTGCGCGCTGGTTTTTCTGGTGCCGCTGATCCGTGCGCTGCAAGGGCTGGCGGTGCCGGCGGGATTGCCGCTGCAGCCCGCCGTGCTGGGCGCCGACATCCGGTCGAACGACCTGCGCATGGATTTCCAGCGCGCCGAGATCATCGGTTGGGACAACGGGCTGCCGATCGTGCGGCCGCTGCCCGTGCAGGACAGTTCCATGCTGTCCGTGCTGGCCCGCGCCGACCTATTGCTGGTACGCCCCCCGCAGGCCCCGGCTGCCCGCGCGGGCGAACCCTGCGCGATTTTCCCGCTGGAGGATTGACCGCGCGCCGCTCTGGCTGTGTGCTAGAGCCGGTATCGACGAGGTTGAACCAAGCTGATCGAATTTGGCTCTAAACGATTGATGGGGAACGCGTGATCCGGTCGCGATTGGCACGCGGTCCGAGCGGCGCGCGTTCTGGCGCACCAACAGGGAACCGCCGATGGATATCAACCTTCCCGATGTACTGGCCGAGGTCGAGGCGGCCTTTGCGCGCTATGAGCACGCGCTGATCGGCAATGACGTCGCCGCTCTCGATGCACTGTTCTGGGACCACCCGACCACCATCCGCTATGGCGGCGCCGAGAATCTCTATGGCATCGAGGCCATCCGCGCCTTCCGCGCCGCTCGCTCGGCCGTGGGACTGGAGCGCACGCTGGACGGCACGGTGATCACCACCTATGGGCGGGACATGGCGGTGGCCGCGACACTGTTCCGCCGCGCCTCCACGCCCGGCAAGCTGGGCCGCCAGATGCAGACCTGGATGCGCACGCCGCAGGGGTGGAAAGTCGTCGCCGCCCATGTGAGCCTGATCGACGAACCGGCCGGCTGAGCCACGCGCGCCATCACGTGCCCGCCATCACGTGCCCACCATCACGTGCCCGCCATCGCCCGCCCGCCATCGCGCGCGCTATCACGTGATAAACCCTGCGCGCCGTGGCAATCTCCTCGCGGCGATTCATGCCAAGCGATAGTCTGCTGCCTATGTCCGTCCTGCCCATACGGCCCCGGAGTGATGCCCCCTCGCCGCGCGCCCCGCGCGTGACGCGCACCGAGGAACTGCGTCTGCAACTGGCCGACGAGATCACCCGCGGCCGGCTACCGCCGGGAACCACGCTGGACGAGACGGCACTGGCCGCGCGCTTCGGCGTTTCCCGGACCCCAGTGCGCGAGGCGATCCGCGAACTCACCGCTTCCGGGCTGGTGGACAGCCGGCCCCATCGCGGCGCCATCGTCGCCCGCCCGTCCGTCGAGCGGCTGCAGAACATGTTCGACGTGATGGCGGAACTGGAGGCGCTGTGCGCGGGCCTGGCAGGGCTGAACATGACGCCGCAGGAGCGTCGCGCGCTGGAGGACCTGCATGCCGGCATGAGCGAGATGATGCGGCAGGGCGATTTTTCCGCCTATCGCGAGGCCAACGAGCAGTTTCACACCTCGATCTATGCCGGCAGCCATAACGACTACCTCATCGAGATCACGGTTGGCACGCGGCGGCGGCTCTCGCCCTTCCGCCGCGCCCAGTTCCGCGCGCTCGGCCGCCTCGCGCTGTCGCATAGCGAGCATGAGCGGGTCGTCACCGCCATCCTGCGCGGCGACCGGGATGGGGCGGCGCTTGCCATGCGCCATCACATCGCCATTGTCCACGACGCTTACGAGCAATACGCCCAGAGCGTTTGATCGCCGGGCGTCGTGCTCTCTGCCTCGCCGGCGGGCGCCTCAGCCATTGGCCAGCGCGCTGTCGGCCCGCCTTGCCGCCTCGTCGGCGAGGAAATTGCGCCACCCGCCGAAGACCGTGATGTCGCGCGCCGCTTCGGCCGCCGCCGCTTCCATGAGGAAGCCCTTCACATCCGAGCCATCATCGAGATGCACGGTGCCCACGCCCAGCGGCCCGGGAATGCCGGCGACCAGCTTGCCGAACGCCGCCGCCGGCAGCGCCCAGATCTCGCACGCGATCGCCGCGCCGGCGCCGGGACGCCCGCGCAGCAGGCCGGGTCGGCGCACCCGCCCCTCCGGCAGCAGATAGAGCCGGTAATCGCCCGTCGTGCGGGCTTCGCGCACGAAAACGCCGCCCGATTCGATCACTTCCCCATTGAGCGGCAGACCCGACAGATGCGCGCCGAACAGCGCCACCTCGAAGAAGCCCGGCGCGGGCCGCCGCGGCAGCGTCGGCTCAACCGGCAGCGACGCCCCGGTCGCGCCCAGCGACAGCCCGGTATCGGCGTGGAACGCGAGGCCGAGCGCGGCGAGATGGGCATCGCGTCCCGCCGGTGCGAGCAGGGTGATGCCGGCCGGCGCTCCATCGGGGCGGATTTCCGAGGGCACCGCGAGGGCGCACATATCCAGCAGATTGACGAAATTGGTGTAGACGCCGAGCTGGCTGTTGAACTTGACCGGTTCGCTCTGCATCTGCTCCACCGTGAAGACGGTCGGCATCGTGGGCACCATCAGCGCATCCAGCCCGGTCAGCGCCTCGCGGGCCTGCACCCGCAGTTCCGCGAGACGGTACTGGCCGCGGAACGCATCCACCGCACTCAGCCCCCGTCCCTGCTCGATGATGGCGCGCACCACCGGGTGAAAGGCCTGCGGCCGCGCCTCCAGGAACCCGCCGACCGCGGCGAGGCGCTCGGCCACCCACGGCCCCTCATAGAGCAGCCGCGCCGTCTCGAAGAACGGCTCCATGTCGATCTCGACGATGGTCGCGCCCAGCCTGGCCATGCGGCCGACTGCCGCGCGGAACGCCGCTTCCGCCAGCCGGTCGCCGAAACTGATGCGGTCCTGCGCCCGCGGCACACCGACCTGCGCGCGGGCGGGAAAGCTGCCGGCCGGCGCCAGCGGCAGGGCCCGCGAGAACGGATCGGCGTCATCGGGCGCCGCCATGACGCGGGTGGCGGCAAGCGCATCGGCCACGGTGAGCGCGAAGACCGACACGCAGTCCAGCGAGCGGCAGGCCGGCACGACGCCGCGCGTGGAGACGAGCCCGAGGCTCGGCTTCAGTCCGACAATGTTGTTCAGCCCCGCCGGCACGCGGCCCGAGCCGGCCGTATCGGTGCCGAGCGCGAAGGGCACCAGCCCGGCCGCCACCGCCACCGCCGAGCCGGAACTTGAACCGCCCGGCACCAGATCCGCCCGCACCGCGTTGCGCGGGGTGCCATAGGGCGAGCGCGTGCCGTTGAGGCCGGTGGCAAACTGGTCAAGATTGGTCTTGCCGATGACAATGGCGCCCGCCCGGCGCAGCCGCGCCACGGCCGCCGCGTCCCGCGTCGCGTCATAGGCGAATTCGGGGCAGGCGCAGGTCGTCGGAAGGCCGGCAACGTCGATATTGTCCTTCACCGCGAAGGGCACGCCGTAAAGCGGCAGATTCGCCGGATCGGCCCCCTCCAGCTGCTTCAGCGCGCTCGCAATGGCGCCCGCCTCGGCCAGCGTGGTGAAGATGGCGGGGTCGTCCTGGCGCTCGATGAGCGAAAGGCATCGCGCCACGGTCTCGGCCGGTCGCACCCGCCCGGAGCGATGGGCGGCGACAATCTCTGCAATGGTTCCGATCAAAGCGCACCTTTCCTGAAGCTCCCGCGATTATGCATGCCCGATAGGCAAAGCGGAAGCCATTGCATACACCGCGCCGGATTCGAGGAGCCGCGTGGCGCGCATTAGGCGTCCCTTTACCGGTTGTGGAACACAAAAAGAACGGATAGTGTTTGTTCGTGATTTGTTTCCTTTTGCGCCGTAGGACGGACCGAAATCCATGCTGACCCGCAAACAGCACGAGCTACTGCTCTTCATCGACGAGCGGCTCAAGCGCGATGGCGTGCCGCCCTCCTTCGAGGAGATGAAGGAGGCCCTCGACCTGCGGTCGAAATCCGGCATCCACCGCCTCATCACGGCACTGGAGGAGCGCGGCTTCATCCGCCGCCTGCCGAACCGCGCCCGCGCGCTTGAGGTTCTGCGCCTGCCCGAGGACGCCCAGCCCTCGCGCCCCACGCCAGCACGCGGCTTCACGCCGAGCGTCGTCAGCGGCAGCGGTCTCGGCCGCCAGCGCCCACCCCCACCGGAGGATGAATCGGCACCGCGCGCGGTGCCCGTTCCGCTGGTCGGCCGCATCGCCGCCGGCTCGCCCATTGCCGCCATCCAGTCGTGCGACAACACCGTCAACATGCCGCCGGACCTCGTCGCCGGCGGCGAGCATTTCGCGCTGGAGGTGCGGGGTGATTCGATGATCGAAGCCGGTATTTTCGACGGCGACCTCGCGCTGATCCGCAAGGGCGAGACCGCCAATACCGGTGAGATCGTCGTAGCGCTGATCGATGACGAGGAAGCGACGCTGAAGCGCCTGCGCCGCAAGGGGGCGTCCATCGCGCTGGAAGCCGCCAACCCGGCTTATGAAACCCGTATCTTCGGGCCGGACCGGGTGCGCATCCAGGGACGGCTGGTCGGCCTTTTCCGCCGCTACTGAGGCGCCCTCGCGTGCCGGCGTCGGGCGGCGGCGGCGGCGGCGGCGGCAGGTGTGCTTGCGAAAGGCAGTCTGGGGTGACGTGAGACGCTGGCCGAGGGTTTCGGGCGTACGTGTCGACGCATCTCCGCGGGGCGGCGGCAGGTTGTGAGCCGCCGCTTTCGATGGCGAAGCCGTCGGCTGGGCGTCGCGAATGGGGGGCTGCGGAAGTGGCTCTCTTGGACTGCCATGTTTTCGAATGTCGTCTATTCGAGTGCCGTCTATTCGCGGTTCGTGCCGGTGACCGGTGAATTTTGGGCGGTTGATTCCTCTGCCGGGGAATCGTCCGCCGATGATTCTTCGGGTGATGATTCTTCTGGTGAGGATTTGCCGGCAATGAAATCAGGGGCAGGAGAAGTGTCGGCGGCGGGTCGTTGGGGAGCCTGCCTGACGCCATGCGAGCCATCCGCCGGCAGCCGAATACCGGTCCTGTCGACATCGGGGCTGGCGGGGTTTTCGAGACCGGTCGGGTTTTCGAGACCGGTCGGGTTTTCGAGACCTGCGGGGCTTTCGAGATACGTGTCCAGCGCCGCGGCGCGCTCGGCTGCCGTGGATGATGGCGGCGCACCATTGGCGGCACGCGGCCCGGTTGAATGTGGGTCTTCCGCACGTGACAGGGCCTTGGGCACCGCCAGCGAAATCGCGGGTTGGGCCGCTGAACCCGGTGCCTGCCAGGGGCGCGTGCCGCTCGCGACATCGCCGTCGAGCCGCCAGCCGCCTGTCGCGGTTCGGAACACGGCCTGGCCGGCGAGGCTCTGACGCGGATCGATCCGGATCACCGTTGCCGCGCAATCGGCCGGTGGCGGCTGGTTCGTCACCAGCAGGATGGCGCGCCGGCAATCCTCCTCCAGCGAGGCCGGGTTGCGCGACAGCGCCACGGGATCGCCCCGTGCATCGGGGAGCGTGCAGCCGAGCGGGTCGCAGGTGGCCCGCGCTGTCAGATCCGCCGCACCGGCGCGGCCGCGCTCGCCTTCCGCGCTCAGCCATTGCTCGACCGCGAAGCGCCGGGCCACCCCCGCGTCGCGATCGCCCATGATGGCGAGGCGCCCATCCGCGCCGCGCACCGCCACGGTGCGCCCGTCCCGGTCGATCAGCACGTCGGGATGCGGCGCGGCGGCATAGGCTATCAGCGCCGCGCCGGCCAGCGCCGGCACCACCAGAATCAACCTTGTGCGCAGCAGGCAGCCGAGCGCGAGGGCGAGGCTCAGCAGGCCGAGGCTGGCCAGCGGCATTGCCGGAATGCCGCGATCCGCCCCCGGCATGGCGGCGACCCAATCGGCGATCGCATCCATCATCTGGATGCCCCAACCCATGATGATCCAGGCGGGCCGGTCCCAGCCGAAGGGCAGCAGCAGCGCGCCGCCAAGGCCGGCCGGCATGACGATGAAGGACACCAACGGCATCGCCGCGAGATTGGCGAGCAGGCTGAGCGGCGCCAGCCGCTGGAAATGAAAGGCGGCGAAGGGCGCGGTGGCCAGCCCGGCGGCCAGCGAGGTCAGCACCAGCGCCGCAACATAGCGCACCGGCAGGCCAAGCCAGCGCCCCGCCGGCGTGCTGGCGGCCGGCGCGGTGACGAGATGGCCCCACCTCTCATAGGCCGCAATCAGCGCGAGCGTGGCGGCGAAGGACATCTGCGCGCCGGGATCGAGGATCGCCCAGGGGGTCAGCGTCATCACCGCCAGCGCCGCCAGCGCCAGCGTGCGCAGGGTGAGCGCCGGCCGACCGAGCGCCACCCCGGCGAGTACGATGAGCGTCGTGACATAGGAGCGCTGCGTCGGCACCTCGGCGCCCGACAGCATCAGATAGTAGGTCGCCGCCAACGCGGCCGGCAGCGCCGCCCAGGCCTTGATCGGGTGGCGCAGCGCCAGCTCCGGAACAAGCGCCAGCAGTGCCCGCACCAGGAAGAACACGGTGGTCGCCACCAGCGCCATATGCAGGCCGGAAATCGACAGGATATGGGAGAGGCCAGCAACGCGCATGCTCTCCTCCACCGCCTCCGGCACCGCGTCGCGCAACCCGGTGACGAGGGCGACGGCGATTCCCGCCTCCGCCCCCGAAAGCACCGCCCGGATACGCGCGGCGATCGATTCGCGCGTCGCACCCAGCCATGCGGCGAAGGAGAGCGCGAGCGGCGCCGCACCGGGCGGCGGGCTCGGCTGCGCCTTGCCAAGGGCAAAGCCCGTGGCGCCGATGCCGTCGAACCAGATCGCCCGGCCGAAATCGAAGCCGCCGGGATAGGCGGGTCCCGGCGGCGGAGCGAGATTGGCAAGCAGCCGCACATGGGCGCCGACGGCCGGCGGCTCGCGCGTGGCGAGCGTCACCCGTACGCGCTTCGGCGGCACGTCGTTCGCCCGGCCGGCTCCCGCGCGCGGCTCACCCGCGCGCCGGGCCCCCTCAACTCCGCCCCCCTCACCCGCACGCGCCTGGCGGCCGAAGCGCGTCAGCGCGAGCGTGATCCGGCTGCCGCGCGGCCGCTGCTCCGCCGCCTCGACGAAGCCGGCAATCTCCACCCCGGCCATTGGCGCGGCCAGCAGCGGATGAGCCATGCGCTGCACCTGGATGGAGGCCAGCGCGAAGCCGGCGGCGAGGGCCGCGAGCAGGGCGAGAACGTGGAAGGCGAAGGGCCGTGCCCGTGCCAGCACGGCAAGGCCGGCAAACAGCAAAGCCGGCAATGGCGCGGCATAGGGCAGAGGCTCGTTCGGCGCGCCGAAATAGAGCGCGGCCCCCGCCGCCACGGCGACGGGCAGGAACAGGAAGCCGCGGCGATCCTCGATTTCTCGCGTGAGGAGGCGGGCGAAGCCCTGCACCAGCCCGTCCAGAGAGGGCAGGCGCGGCCGACGGAGCGCAAGGAGCGGCTCCCGCCGGCCGGTGGCAAGCGCGATCGCCCTCGCCATGGGACGCGCGGCAGGCAGCCGTCCACCGGGACGGTCATCATGCCCGCCGCTGCGGTGCGGCACCCATTCCGGCGCCCGTTCCGGCTGCCGCTCTCTACCGTCCTGCACGGGCCCCGCCCCGATATGCGCGCCATCTGCCCGCATCGGCCTCTCACAAGGCCGCGCATCGCCTTTTCCCCGGTCGACCACCTATGGTACACGCACGTCTCGCGTCCGCCACGCCTTGCCGCGTCCGCCCCGCTTTGCCGCGCCAGTCCCATCCGGCGCGAGACGGAAGAAACATGCCCGAGACCGTCGTCACCCGCTTCGCTCCCTCCCCCACCGGCTTCCTGCATATTGGCGGCGCGCGCACCGCCCTGTTCAACTGGCTCTACGCCCGGGCCAAGGGCGGCCGGATGCTGCTGCGCATCGAGGATACCGACCGCCAGCGCTCGACCCCCGAGGCGATCGACGCCATCATCGACGGGCTCAAATGGCTCGGCATCGACTGGTCGGGCGACGTCATCTACCAGTTCGCCCGCGCCGAGCGGCACCGCGAGGCGGTGGAGCAGATGCTCGCCGCCGGCCATGCCTATCCGTGCTTCGCCACCGCCGCCGAACTGGAAGAGATGCGCGAGAGCGCCCGCCGTGAAGGCCGCCCGCCGCGCTATGACGGGCGCTGGCGCGACCGCGACCCCGCCGACCACCCCGCCAACGCCCGGCCGGCGATCCGCCTCAAGGCACCGACCGAGGGCGAGACGGTGATCGAGGATCTCGTGCAGGGCCGCGTCGTGTTCCAGAACAAGGAACTCGACGACCTCGTGCTGCTGCGCTCGGACGGCACGCCGACCTACATGCTCTCCGTCGTCGTCGACGACCATGACATGGGCGTCACCAACATCATCCGCGGCGACGACCACCTCACCAATGCCGCGCGCCAGACGCAGATCTACCATGCGCTGGGCTGGCATGTGCCGACCATGGCGCATATCCCGCTGATCCACGGGCCGGACGGGGCCAAGCTGTCGAAGCGCCACGGCGCGCTCGGCGTCGATGCCTATCGCGCCATGGGCTACCTGCCGGCGGCGCTGCGCAACTATCTGGTGCGCCTGGGCTGGAGCCATGGCGACCAGGAGATCTTCACCACGCAGGAGATGAGCACGCTGTTCGACCTCGACCGCGTGGGCCGTTCCGCCGCGCGCTTCGATTTCGCCAAGCTGGAGAGCATTAACGGGCTCTACATGCGCGCGACGCCGGACGAGGAACTGCTCGCGGCAATCGACCAGCTGCTGCCCCATCTGGCGGAGGGCGCGGAAATCGCGGCCGCGCTCACCCCCGCCCGCCGCGCCCAGTTGCTCGCCGCCATGCCGGGGCTGAAGGAACGGGCCAAGACGCTGGTCGAGCTGATCGACAGCGCCGCCTATATCTGGAAGTCGCGGCCCTTCGCGCTCGAAGACAAGGCCAGCGCGCTGCTGACCACGGACGCCCGCGCCCTGCTCGCGGTTGCCTCGGAACGGCTGGGCACCCTCGCCGAGTGGAACGCCGCCACCACCGAGGGCGCCGTGCGCGCCGTGGCGGAGGAAAAGGGTGTCAAGCTCGGAGCGCTCGCCCAGCCGCTGCGCGCCGCCGTGACCGGACGCACGACCTCGCCGGGCATTTTCGACGTGCTGGCGGTACTTGGGAAGGACGAAACGCTGGCGCGCCTTGCCGACCAGACGACGGGCACTGCCGCGCCCTGAGCGCGCGGGGCCCTTACGAGGGCCTCGCTACCGCGCCTGCGAATGGACGAAAGGCTGCATAGACAAGGATTCCGGCCTCAGCTCAATACCTCCTTCGCTGCGCTTGCGAGCGATGGACGAAACCGGTACGACTTCCCCAACCGGGCCGTAACGAGGCATATCACCGCCTCCAGTCAGAAGTCCAAAGGCACGGCGCCACGCCCGCACTCGCGCACCGTAACCTCGGTTCCATATGCTCAGGGAGACCCCGCATGGACGCCATAAACGGCACTTCGGCGACATCTGCCACACTCACCATCGGCGACCAAAGCTGGGAACTCCCGATCCGGCAGGGCACAATCGGCCCTGAGGTTGTCGATATCGGCAAGCTCTACGGCCAGACCGGCCTGTTCACCTACGACCCGGGCTTCACCTCCACCGCTTCCTGCGAAAGCTCCATCACCTATATCGACGGCGACGAGGGCGTTCTGCTCTATCGCGGCTACCCGATCGAGCAACTGGCCGAGAGCGGCGACTTCCTGGAGACCTGCTATCTCCTGCTCTACGGGGAGCTTCCCACCGCGGCGCAGAAGGCCGATTTCGATTACCGCGTCACGCGCCACACCATGGTGCATGAGCAGATGAGCCGCTTCTTCCACGGCTTCCGCCGCGACGCCCATCCGATGGCGGTGCTGGTGGCTTCCGTCGGCGCGCTGTCGGCCTTCTATCACGACTCGATCGACATCGCCGACCCGCAGCAGCGCATGATCGCCTCGATCCGCATGATCGCGAAGATCCCGACCCTGGCGGCGATGGCCTATAAATACTCGATCGGCCAGCCTTTCGTTTACCCCAAGAACGACCTCGACTACGCCTCGAATTTCCTGCGCATGTGCTTCTCGGTGCCGTGCGAGGACTACAAGGTCAACCCGATCCTCTCCCGCGCGATTGACCGCATCTTCATCCTGCACGCCGATCACGAGCAGAACGCCTCGACCTCCACCGTGCGTCTCGCCGGCTCCTCCGGCGCCAATCCCTTCGCCTGCATCGCCGCTGGCATTGCCTGCCTGTGGGGGCCCGCGCATGGCGGCGCCAACGAGGCGGCGCTGAAGATGCTCGGCGAGATCGGCTCGGTGGAGCGCATTCCCGAATATATCAAGCGGGCCAAGGACAAGAACGATCCGTTCCGCCTGATGGGCTTCGGCCACCGCGTCTACAAGAACTACGATCCGCGCGCCAAGATCATGCAGAAGACCTGCCATGAGGTGCTGGGCGAACTCGGCATCAAGGACGATCCGCTGCTCGACATCGCGGTGGAACTGGAGCGCATCGCGCTGCAGGACGAGTATTTCGTCGAGCGCAAGCTGTACCCGAACATCGATTTCTACTCGGGCATCACGCTGCGCGCGCTGGGCTTCCCGACCTCCATGTTCACCGTGCTGTTCGCCCTCGCCCGCACCGTGGGCTGGATCGGCCAGTGGAAGGAAATGATCGAGGATCCCGGCCAGCGCATCGGCCGCCCGCGCCAGCTCTATACCGGCGCCGCGCAGCGCGACTACGTGCCGATCGCCCGCCGCAAGTGAACGGCTGCCCAGCGGTCGGCGGACGTGGTTGACCGCCCGCCGATGATCCGTCGCCGATGAGGGTAAGCTCCTCGGCATCTGCCGCGGCCGCCGATCAGAACCCCGCCCTTCCAAATGGAGGGCGGGGTTTTCATGTCGGGCGCTGTCGAGCGAGGGGGATAACGGCACGCGTGAGGAGACCGCGTCGAGAGCGACGGCCAGATCGCGGGCCGCTCGTTCCCGCCGAAACCGGCTTCACCACACGGCGTGGGAAGCCTATCGCAGCATGTCCAGCACGGCATGCGCCGCGCGACGGCTGGGCGGCTCGCCTCCCGTGCCCAGCACCGCATCCAGGCGGGCAAAGGCGGCCAGCTGCGCCTCCCGCCCCTCGCCGCCGGTGATCAGCCCGGCGAGCGTCTCCGCCATGGCCGGCGGGTCGATATGCCATTGCAGATATTCCGCCACTGCCGGCTCGCCGAGGATGAGATTTGGCAGGATCGCCGTCTTCACCTTGATGAAGAAGGGCACGATGCGCCCCTCCAGCCAGGGCACGCGATAGGCCGCCACCATCGGGATGCCGGCCAGCGCCAGTTCCAGCGTCACCGTGCCGGATGCCGCCAGTGCCGCGCGGGCGATGCGGAAGGCCGCGAGCTTCTCCGCCTCGTCCACCACGATGCGCACCGACACCGGCCAGCGCGCCACCGTCTCCTCCACCTGCGCCAGCCGGCGCGGCAGGGTCGGCAATATCAGCTCGACATCGGGAATGCGCTGCTTCAGCCGGCCCAGCACCTCGCCAAAGGTGTCGCCGAGCCGGGTCAGCTCCGCCCGCCGGCTGCCGGGCAGCACCAGCACGACCGGCGGCGAGGCGACGCGCCGCGCTGCCTCCGCCGCGTTCGGGCGCAGCGTATCGAGGCTGCCGAGCAGGGGATGGCCGACATACGTGGTCGGCGGGCCGTCCAGCCTGCGCATGACCTCCGGCTCGAACGGCAGGATCGCCAGCACCCGGTTGACGTCCGGTGCCATGGCCTTCGCCCGGCCGGGTCGCCACACCCAGACGGTCGGCGCGACATATTTGACGATCCGCAGTTCAGGCAGGCGCGCGCGCACCTTGCGCGCCACCCGGTGGGTGAAGTCGGGCGCATCCACCAGAACGAGAATATCGGGCGGGTCCGCGACGATGGCGTCGGCGGTCTGCCCCATGCGGCGCAGGATGCGCGGCAGCCCGCCAATAACCTGCGCGAAGCCCATGGCGGTAATGTCCTCCATGGGGAACAGCGAGGTCAGCCCCAGCGCCTGCATGCGCCCGCCGCCGACGCCGCGAAAGCGCACGCCCGCCGGATGAAGCGCCTTCAGCTCCGCCATAAGTCCGGCCGCCAGCGTGTCGCCCGATTCTTCGCCCGCCACGATGAACACATCGAGCGGCCGCGCCGGCGCCGGGTCCCCGTGCATCATGTCGCCGCCGCTCCTGTCTGGTCGCCGCTCATCGCTGGGTCTCCGTCGGCGGCGCAAGGCCGTAAATAAACAGCCCCGCCTGGTCCGCCGCGCGCACGAGAGCCGCGACATCGGCCACGATAACGCCGCCAGCCTCGACCGCGATGCCGGCGAGACCGGCGCGCGCAGCGCCCTCCACGGTGCGCACGCCCAGCGAGGGCATGTCGAGGCGGCGATCCTGCCCGGCCTTGGGCAGTTTCACCAGCGCGCCGCAGCGCCCCGGCCGGGTGATGCGACCATTGCGGCGCAGTTCGGCGATGCGCGCCAGCATAAGGTCCGTGCCCTCCGCCGCCTCCATCGCCACGATATGCCGGCTCATCACCACCAGCCCCTGCCCGATATCCAGCGGCCCCGTGACCGTCAATGCGTGGCGCCCCACCTCGATATCGTCGAGGTCCCCCTCGGTCGGGGCCACCGCGCCGAGTTGGCCGGGAGGCATCAGGATCTCCGGCGCCACCTCATGGGCACCGAGCAGCCGGAAGCCGGCTTCCTCGAAAATGCGGGCAACGCTTTTCAACAGATGATCATCGCCGCCCCGCAGCATGCTGAACACGCGCGGCAGCATGGTGAGCGTCGTCCAGTCGAACCGGATGTCTCGGATGCGCACGCGGAGCACATTGCCGATGAGCACCACGTCGCGGCATCCGTGGCGGCGCAACTCCCGTTTGAGCCGACCGAACTGCCCGATCGGCACCCATACATGCGGCCAACCTTCCAACGGGATGTCGGCGAAGCCGCGCACCGGAAACAGCACGACGTCGCGCCCCGCGCGGCGCGCCGCCTCCGCCACCGCAAGCGGAAAGGTGCCGCCGCCACAAATGACGGCGAGCGCCCCCCGCTCCGCCTGGGCGGCGGCCTCAGGCGACGTCCGGCTCGCCATGATCGACAGAATCGGCGGGAACGGTCAGCCGGCGCTTGCCCGCGCCGCGGACGAACGTCACCACGTGCATCACGTTCGCATCGTCCGCGAAATGCTCGGCGACGCGGTCCGTGCGCTCGGCCAGCGTGCCGGCGCCATAGAACAGCTCGCGATAGGCATTCTGCAACTGGCGCCGCTGCAGCAGCGAAAAGCCGCGGCGCTTCAGGCCGGTATAGTTGAGCGAGCGCAGGCCGGGATGGCCTTCCATCATCAGGCCGAACGGGATGATGTCGAAATGCACCCCGCACATGCCACCGACCATCGCCCCGTCGCCAACGCGCGCATATTGATGCACGGCGGCCAGCCCGCCAATGAACACATCGTCGCCAACCGTGACATGGCCGCCGAGCGTCGCGTTATTGGCGAATGTCACGCGGGATCCGACCACGCAATCATGCGCGACATGGCTGGCCACCATGAACATGCAGCGGTCGCCGACCCGCGTCTCCATGCTGCCGCCGGCCGTGCCGATATTCATCGTCACATGCTCGCGGATGATGCAGTCGCGACCGATGATCAGCCGGCTGGGCTCGCCCTTGTAATGATAGGATTGCGGGGGAAAGCCCAGCGAAGCGAAGGGATAGATCACCGAGTTCGCCCCGATGGTCGTATGGCCCGCCACGGCGACATGCGAGATCAGCCGGACACCGGCCTCCAGCACGACATTGGGCCCGACCGTGCAGAAGGGTCCGATTTCGACGCCGTCCGCGAGAACCGCCCCCTCCTCGACACGCGCGGAAGGATCGACCTTGATGGAAACACTGCTCATTATTTGCCTGCCCGAGCCGCGATCATCGCGCTCACTTCAGCCTCGGCCACCAACTGGCCGTCGACCTTTGCCTCGCCGCGGAACCACCACATGTTACGGCGCTTGGTGAGCTTCGTCATATGGTATTCGAGCACATCGCCCGGCACGACCGGGCGGCGGAACTTCGCCTTGTCGATGGTCATGAAATAAACCAGCGGCGACGCATTCTCGACGGGGTACTGCCAGAGGCAGATCGTGCCCGCCGTCTGCGCCATGCCTTCCAGGATCAGCACGCCCGGCATCACCGGATTATCGGGAAAATGCCCCTGGAAATGGGGCTCATTGGCGGTCACGTTCTTGATGCCGATGGCATGCCTGTCGCCATCGATATCGACAATACGGTCGACCATCAGGAACGGGTAGCGATGCGGCAGTGTCGCGAGGATGCGCGAGATGTCCGCCGTCCCCAGCGTCGCCGTCTCGCCCTTGGCTTCAACCTGGACGTCCATTCCCTTCACTGTCCTTTTGTTGGCGGCCCGGCGCGAGGTCCCCGCGGCCGAGCCGCTGGACGGCCATGACCTCCTTGAACCACTCGCGCATGGGCTTGGCGGGCGAGCCGCCCCATTCCACGCCCGCGGGCACGTCGTCCTTCACATTGCTCGTGGCGGCAATGCGGGAGCCGTCGCCGATCGTCACATGGCCGATGACGCCGACCTGCCCCCCCAGCACGACGAAGTCACCCAGCGTCGCGCTGCCGGCAATGCCGGCCTGCGACACCACGATGCAGTGCCGGCCGATCACCACGTTGTGCGCGATCTGCACGAGATTGTCGATCTTGCTGCCCTCGCCGATCACCGTGTCGCGCAGGCCGCCGCGATCGATCGTGGTGTTGGCGCCGATCTCCACATCGTCCTGCAGGATGACCCGGCGGATCTGCGGGATCTTGGCGTGCCCCCGCGCGCCCCCGAGATAGCCGAAACCATCCTGCCCGATACGGGCGCCCGGATGGATGATGACGCGGTTGCCGAGCAGCGCGTGCAGCAGGCTCGCGCCCGCGCCGATCGAGCAGTCGCGACCGATGCGCACGCCCGGCCCGATGATGGCGCCAGACGAGACCAGCGTGCCGGCGCCAATCTCCGCATCGGGCCCGACCACCGCGCCGGGATCGATCGTGACGCCGTCCTCAATGCGCGCCTGCGGATGAACCACCGCCCCGGCGGCGATGCCGACCTGGCCGAAGATCGTCTCGGGACGCAGCAGATCGGCATAGAAGCGCCGGGCCACCACGACGAAGGCGGGAAACGGCCGGGCCACCACGATCGCGGTGGTGCCGGGGGGAACCTCGGCGACGAAGCGTGCGGACACCAGACACGCGCCGGCCCGCGTGGCGCGCAGTTGCGGCACGAATTTCAGGCCGTCCATGAAGGCGATATCGGCGGGCCCCGCCTCGTCGAGCGAAGCCACGCCGCGCAGCGGACGCGCGATACCCGCCCCCGCCGCCTTGCCCTGGACCAGCGCGCAGATGTCATCAAGCGTCATCGGCTCCACGGCCGGATGAAAAACCGGATCGCTCATTTCGATGCCGTATCGCTACCCGTCCAAAATGAACCGGCGGCCCGGATGACCGGGCCGCCGCGCTCGCCAGACTGTGTCTAGCCTATCAGAAGCGGGTGCCACCGCTGAAGCGGAAAGCCTGCGTCTGGTCGTAAGCCTCCTTCGAAAGCGCCCAGGCGTAATCGAAGCGCAGCGGGCCGAAGGGCGACTTCCAGATCAAGCTGACGCCGACCGAGGAGCGGATGGAGTCGCTGTCGGCGACGCAGACATTGTTCAAGCCCTTGGTGCTGGAACCCGGCAACACGGAGCAATCGACCAGATTGTTCTGCCATCCCGCAATATTCGGGAAGGTCGTCTGGCCCTGATAGTCCCACAGCGAGCCGGCATCCGCGAACACCGCACCCTTCATGCCCAGATCCTTCGGCAGGAAGGTGAGCGGGAACTGCACTTCCGCGGTCGTACCCCAGTAGAGCGTGCCGCCCAGCGCATCCGGGTCGGAGCCGTCGATACCCGAGGCCAAGTCGCGCGGACCAATGCCGTTCGGCGCGAAGCCGCGGACGATATCGGGCCCCTTGAAGAAGTTGTCGAGGATGCGCAGATCCTGACCACCCCACGAGGCGATGTTGCCTGCCTGGCCACGCAGCATCAGCACCACGTCGCCATAGACCGGGAAGTAGAACCGCGAGTCGAACGTGGTCTTGATATAGTCGACGTCACCCCCGAGGCCGGCAAGGTCCTGCTTCAGTTCGAGCAGGTAGCCGTTGGTCGGATCGATGTTGTTGTCGAGCATGTTGTAGGTGAGCGTGTATCCGACGGCAGAGGTCAGCGCCGGATCATTGTTCACCTCGAGCAACGCCCACGAGATCTTACCGTAGTAGTAGTAATCGCTCGTGTTGATCGAGATTTCCTTCTGGTACAGGCTGTAGCGCAGACCGAGCGTCAGCTCGTCCGTCAGCGGCAGCGAGACGCGCAGCGTGCCGCCCGCCGTGCTGGTGTCATACGGGCTGTAGCTGGTCGCGCTGGTCTGCTTCCAGTAAAGATCGAAGCCGGCGGCGACGCGGTAATCCAGGAAGTAGGGCTCGGTGAAGCTGAAGTCGACACCCTGCGTGTTCTGACCCAGCGTGCCGGCCAGACG
>NZ_JAUSVR010000026.1 GCF_030814815.1 Ancylobacter amanitiformis
ACTGGTGCACGCGGATCGACGAGGCGTCGATCATCTGGATGTCGCCATCGTAAGAAGCTGATACGGCTCGCAGAATGCGCGCCCAATGGCCCGCCGTGCGCCACCGGTCGAAACGGTTGACGCACGTCGTATGAGGGCCCTAGCGCGCCGGGATGTCGGCCCACGGCGCCCCGGTGCGCGGGCGCCAGAAAAGGCCGTTCAAAACGCGCCGGTCATCCACCCGCGCAACACCGCGCACCTTCGTCGGCAGAAGCGGTTCAATCACCGACCGCTCGAAATCCGTCAGGTCAAAGCGAGCCATCTCACCCTCCAAGGCTGAGATCAGTGAATCAGAACACCACCCCGCAGAGGATCCCGCTGATGGGTATGTGGCCCAAACGTCCAAGGAAAACCGCGATCGCCGACGATCACGGGGGCAGCGCGATTTGGACGATCGGCGCTTTCTTTCGGACTCCTTGAACCGCTCTCTCGCTTAAGGTCTCGGCAATTGTCAGTGTTTGGGGGAACGAAAATGCAATATTCAGTAACGATTGCAGTTATTGTTGCGGCAGTGTCGGCAATAACAACCGGCGTTATCGCCCAGACGGCAAACACCGACGGCAGGGTTCAGTACAAACCCGAATACACCGCATCAGGCGAGCTGATTCTGCCAAAGAATTTCGAGAAATGGGTATTCGTCGGCTCGCCGCTCACGCCAAACGCTCTTAACGATGGCGCGGCGAATTTTCCCGAATATCATAATGTCTACATGGACCCTGATTCATACGAAACGTATCAGAAGACGAATATATTCCCCGAGGGTACGACCTTTTTCAAGGAGCTGCAGCTCACGCTGCCGGCGGAGAATCCGGATGGTTCCAGAACCGAGCCTTCGGGGCGGGGTTATTTCCCGGGTGCCTTGAATGGTGCGGATGTCACGGTCAAAGACAGTAAGCGTTTCGCCGAGACTGGCGGCTGGGGCTACTTCAATTTCAATCACCATGAGCCCAAAGCGCCGACCGCGAAAGCTCGTCCCATCGGCGAGTGCGCCTATTGCCATATGGCCAGCGCCAAGAAGGATGATGTCTGGACGCAGTTCTACCCGCGTCTCGATCATTAGGTTCCAGGCCACCTCGTAGACCTCGCGAGGCGCTGAAAGAACCATGGACTTGGCACATGATGAGAGGGACGAACGCTAGGGAATGGATCTACGGCAGGTCTGCGCGGCGCTAAAATGCCGTGCTGGAATATTTTCGACCTCATCCGGTTGATGTCCCGATGAAGTGGAGAAGTTTTCGCGGAAATTCTCAGGGGAATCTGGATCACAGCCTGCGTACGCAGCCGCAACGCGCCGCTTCGTGTCCAATCTCACAGAACTCCCGGCCAACCCTCTTCACTGTACTCCCGACTGTATTCCCGCTCTCCAGTCCCGCTGGACACCTCATCTCGCGGACGCCGGCCGCCATGGCCTGGGTCCGCGAGATGAGCGATGACCGCACCTCAACGCGGCGACCCCCGGCGCGGCGGTGGCTGGATTAGGTTCGGTCCGAACCGCGCTGTGCGCGTCCAAGGCGTCGACACGGCCGGGGGTACCGGCAGGCATCCGACAACCCCCGGGGGGAGTCTCGCCGCGAATAAGCCGTATCAAGGGTGCCGCGCACCCTCGGTCGATCGCCGTTCTTGAACCTACGGTCAATCGATCAGCGCGGCGGCAAGCAGCGGTGCCGCCCTTCACGCCCCTTCCATTGCCGATAACCACGCTGGGGTAGCGAGCGCCAGATCATCCGATACAGGGCGGGAAACCGCCAAACCCTACCAAGCAGGTAATGGAGAAGACCGTGAAAGAGTTTCATTCCCACACCATCGGCACCGCCCCCGAGGGGTTTCACGGCACCATCGTGGCCGAACGAAATTTCGGCTCCATGTCCATCCTGGCCCCGTTGCGGTGGTCGCTGGTCGTGATCTTCGTCTGGTTCGGCTGCATGAAGTTTACCGGCTACGAAGCGCAGGGCATCGCGCCGCTGATCGCGAACAGCCCGGTCATGGCCTGGATGCATACGCTGTTCGGGATTGAAGGCGCGTCCTGGGCAATCGGGGTGCTGGAACTGTCGACCGCCGCCGCCCTGACCGTCGGTGCATTCGTTCCGCTGCTCTCCGCCCTTGGCGCCGCCATGTCGACCGCGACCTACCTCATCACGCTGACCTTCTTCATCAGCACGCCGGGTGTGTTCGAGCCGTCCCTCGGCGGTTTCCCCGCCATTTCGGCTGGAACCGGACAATTTATTCTGAAAGACCTCGTCCTGCTCGCGGCGTCGGTCACGCTCCTGCTCGCCTCAAGGGCCAGATTGCCCAAGTGAGCGCTACGACACACGACCTCTCGGGAGGCAACCATGATGAAACTGAAACTCGCGGCGATCGGGCTCGCCACTCTTTTATCCGGCCCGTCGGTTGCCGCAGCACCGGAGGCGCCCCCCACGACCTATCACTATGAGCAGGTCGACGGGATCCGAATCTTTTACCGCGAAGCCGGCCGGCGCGACGCCCCGACCATCGTCCTGCTGCACGGCTTTCCGTCTTCCTCCCGGCAGTACGACGCACTGATCCCGCTTCTCGCAAAGTCCCATCACGTCATCGCTCCGGATTTTCCGGGCTTCGGTCACAGCGATGCGCCGCCGCCGGTAGAATATGAATACACGTTCGATCATCTTGCGGCGACGACGGCGCGTTTCTTGGAAAAACTTGAGATGACGAAGTATTCTCTGTATATCCAAGATTATGGCGCGCCGGTAGGCTTCCGGATCATGATGTCTCACCCTGAGAGGCTGCAGGCGCTTATCGTCCAAAATGGCAACGCCTACCGTGAGGGGTTGGGGCCGAAATGGGCGAAGATCGCGGAGTACTGGGAAAATCCTCAGGCGCATCCGGATGTCATCGACGCCTTCCTGTCGTTCGAGGCCACGAAGCAGCGCCACATCGCGGGCACCGCGCATCCGGAACTCTACAACCCCGATAGCTGGACCGACGAGTTCACGCATATCTCCGCGCCCGGGCAGCGCGAGATCCAGTCGGCGCTGCTCTACGACTACCGCACCAATGTCGCCTCTTATCCCACCTGGCAGGCATGGCTGCGCGAGCACAGGCCCCCCACCCTCGTCGTCTGGGGCGTCAACGACCCCTCCTTCATCGCGGCCGGTGCGGAGGCGTTCAGACGGGACCTTCCCGACGCGCAGATCCACCTGCTGGACGCCGGCCACTTCGCGTTGGATGAGAAGAACGGCGAAATCGCCGAGCTCGTGCTTCGCTTCATGGCCACCCGAGCCCCACATTGATACGCTTGTCGGCGTCCGTTCACGCGAGCTGCCGTTTGGGAATTACTCGGTTCGCAAAGCTGCCGACGACCTTATCCATCATCCGAGGAGGAAGATCGCAGTGCTTGTGACGAGAGGCTTCAAAGGCAGGCGCCGCGAGGGCGACGCCGATCGCCTGAGATTGCCGCCGGGCCAGTTCCTGACGCCGGAATTTCCCGTGCTGACCACCGGCCCGACCCAGCACACACGGCTCGATCGCTGGAGTCTTGCCCTGCAGCACGGCGGATCGCTGCTGGGCAAATGGAGCTGGGAGCAGTTCGAGGCCCTGCCGCAGACCGAGATCACCTGCGACATCCACTGCGTCACCAAATGGTCCAAGTTCGACACGCGCTGGCGCGGGGTGACCATCGACAACCTCTTGCGCGCCGCCGGGCTGGATGCGGCGCCGACCGGCTTCCTCATGGCGCATTGCGATGGCGGCTACACGACCAACCTGCTCATCGGCGACCTGATCGAGGCGCGCGCGATGATCGCGACCCATTTTGACGATCTGCCGCTCCTCCCCGCTCATGGGGGCCCGGCCCGCCTGCTCGTGCCACACCTCTATTTCTGGAAAAGCGCGAAATGGGTGCGGCGTCTCGCCTTTCGCGAGAACGACACCCCGGGCTTCTGTGAATCGCACGGCTACCACCTTCGCGGCGATCCCTGGCGGGAACAGCGCTACGAGGGCGACCTATGATCGGCGCGGCAATGGCAGCCGCCCAATGGCGCGTCGCGACGGTGACCGCGATCCGCGCCGAGACGGCCAGCGTGAAGACGATCCGTTTCGAGGTTCCCGGATGGCCCGGCCACCTCGGCGGACAGCACGTGGATCTGCGCCTGACCGCCGAGGATGGCTATGTCGCGCAGCGCAGCTACTCGATCGCCTCCGGCGCCGGTACGAGTCCGCAGATCGAACTGACCATCGATGCCGTGCCTGACGGAGAGGTCTCGGGCTTCCTCCATGAGGAGTTGCGCATCGGTGACCAGATCGAGATCCGTGGACCGATCGGGAGCTATTTCGCCTGGTCCGCGGAGCATGATTATGGCTTGCTGCTGATCGCGGGCGGCTCGGGCATCGTGCCGCTGATGTCGATGCTGCGGTCCCGCGCCGCAGCCGGCGCGACGCAGCATGCCCGCCTGCTCTACTCATCGAGGAGTATCGACCAGATCATCTATCGCAGCGAACTCGATCGGCTTGCCGCGCAGACCACCCACTTCACGCTCACCCACACGCTGACCCGCGAGACTCCGTCGGGGTGGGCCGGAGAGCAAGGCCGGATCGACCGTGTGATGTTGACGCGCCGGCAATTCACCCCCGCGGGTGACCCGGACGTCTACGTCTGCGGGCCGACGGCATTCGTCGAAACGATCGCCGAGCATCTCGTCGCGATGGGCCACAGGGCGAGCAACGTGCGGACGGAGCGGTTTGGGCCCACGGGTGCGATCCGGACGTAACAAGAAACGCCAGCCGGTCGCCCCGTCGCCTGCGCACGGCCGCGGCCCCCCGCGATCTTCCGACGAAGCCCCCCGCGGACGGTGATCGGGAAGCGCCGGAAGCCCGTTTGCGGGCTTCCGGCGCCGTCTCATCTTTCAGTCCGGCGTCGTCTTATGTCTCAGGCCGCATCGACGCGGCGCGGCAGCTTCCAGCCGGGCCGGATGAAGTGGCAGGTATAGCCGTTCGGGATCCGCTCCAGATAGTCCTGATGCTCGGGCTCGGCTTCCCAGAAATCCCCCAAGGGCGAGACCTCGGTGACGACCTTGCCGGGCCACAGCCCCGACGCCTCCACATCGGCGATCGTCTCCTCCGCCTCCGCCCTCTGCGCGTCATCCGTGTAGAAGATCGCGGAACGATAGCTGGCGCCGACATCGTTGCCCTGGCGGTTTTTCGTGGTCGGATCGTGGATCTGGAAAAAGAACTCCAGGATCCGGCGATAGCTCGTCAGATCGGGGTCGAAGATGATCTCGATCGCCTCGGCATGGGTGCCATGGTTGCGGTAGGTGGCGTTGGGCACGTTGCCGCCCGAATAACCGACACGTGTGCCGACGACACCCGGTTGCCTGCGGATCAGATCCTGCATGCCCCAGAAACAGCCGCCCGCGAGAACGGCGCGTTGTGTTTTGTTCGACATGGCTCAAACCTTTCCTTCGTTCTCGAACAGCCGCCGGTACTCACCGTAGCCTTCCGCCTCGAGATCCTTGAGATGAATGAAGCGCAGCGACGCGGAATTGATGCAGTAGCGCATCCCACCCTCCGCCGCCGGACCGTCCGGAAAGAGGTGGCCGAGATGACTGTCGCCGCCGCCCGACCGGACCTCGGTCCGACGCATTCCATGGCTGTCGTCGACATATTCGACGATCGTCGCACCTTCGATCGGCCGGGTGAAGCTCGGCCAGCCAGAGCGGCTCGCGAACTTGTTCACCGACGCGAAGAGCGGCTCGCCGGAAACGACGTCCACGTAGATTCCGGGCTCCTTGTTGTCCCAATACGCGTTCACGAAAGGCCGCTCGGTGCCGTTCTGCTGCGTCACGCGATACTGTTCCGGCGAGAGCGCTGCCAGAGCGTCGGGGTTCTTGAGGAAATGGCTGTTCTTCATGATTATCTCCTTCGATATCCATGTAGGACTTTCCGTTATCCGCCAGAAGCGCCTGACTTCGGAACCCTTCCTATCGCTTTATGGAAGCGGCGTGTGTGATGGCTGATCATCGTGGCGCCAGCCAGGGATCAGCCTTCCGCGCGACGTTTGAGATAAGCGTCGCGCGCCACATCCATGCGCGGCGCGTTCTCGACGACCCACTCCGCCAATGCCTGCACGGGCATCAGGAACTCACGCCCCAGTTCCGTCAGGGCGTATTCCACCTGGGGCGGATTGACCGGCGTGACCGTGCGCGAAACGAAGCCGTTTTGCTCCAGCTCCCGCAGGGTCGATGCCAGCACCTTCTGGCTGATCTCGCCGACGTCGCGGCGCAACGCATTGAAACGACGCGGCCCATGCCCGAGCACGCGAACCACCAGCAGGCTCCACTTGTCACTGATCCGTGCGAGCATCCGACTGATATGTTCGCACCGGGCGGTATCCTCGTGGACATCTGGTTTCGCCAAGGTGCCTCCTTGTCCCGGCATAAGCACTCCTCGTAATCTGGTTACTCCAGGATACCAGAATATATGAGGACAGCATGAGTTCCAAACCCCGCATTGCCGTCATCGTCGGCTCCACCCGGCCCACGCGATTTGCCGATGTGCCGGCGCAATGGATTCTGAAGCAGGCTCAGGCCCGCGGTGACATGGATGTGGAGCTGGTCGACCTGCGCGACCATCCGCTCCCGTTCTTTGACGAGGTCGCCTCCAACCTGTGGGCGCCGAGCCAGAACCCCGAGGCGATCCGCTGGCAGGAAACGATCGCCCGTTTCGACGGCTACATTTTCGTGACCGCGGAATATAATCACTCGATCACCGGCGTTTTGAAGAACGCGCTCGATCAGGCCTACAAGGAGTGGACCCGCAAGCCGTTCACCGCCATCGGCTATGGTGGCACCGGCGGCGTGCGGGCGATCGAGCATCTTCGCCTGATCGGCATCGAGCTTCAGATGGTTTCGACGCATGCGACCGCCCATATCGGCGGAAGCGATTTCTTCGCCGTGCATCCGGCTTTCGGGAACAAGCCGATCGAGGAAATCGAGACGAATCTCCTGCCGTCGACGACGACGGCTCTGGACGAACTGCTCTGGTGGGCCAAGGCGACCATGGCTGCCAAGTCCACCGGCGCCTGACGCGCCGGACGAGCCCTTCCGAAATCGAAAAGGCTCGCTGACGATCGCCGCCAGCGAGCCTTTCTGAAATATCGACTGAGCCAGGCAGGCCCGCCTCGCCATCCCGCACTCACCCGCGAGGTCAAAGCACCTTCGTTTCGCCGCCGTCGACCCGGAGCGCCGTACCGGTGATCCAGTGGCTTTCCGCCGAAAAGAGGAAGGCAATCGCATTGGCGACATCTTCGGGCTGCCCGTAGCGGGCGATGCCCATCTCGGCCGCGAGCCGATCGATTGCCGCATCGAGCGAGAGACCGTGCTTGTCGGCATAGGCCTGAAGCATCGTCTGGCGGCGGTCGGTCATGACCGATCCGGGCAGGATCGTGTTGACCTGCACCCCGTCCGCGATGCCCCGGTCGGCAAAGGCCTTGGCAAGCGCGAGGATCGCCGCGTTGATCGTACCGACAGCGGCGAGCGACGCCTTGGGCGTATAGGCTGACGTACCCGACGTGATCGCGACCGAACCCTGCGTGGCCTTGAGCGCATCCCATGCCGCGAGTGTCAAACGCCGGGCGGAGTGGAATTTGAGTGCCAACCCGTCGTCCCATTGTTCGTCGGTCAGTGCGAACAGGTCTGCCGGCGAGACCGCGCCGGCGATGCAGGCGACGGCGTCGATCCGCCCGAAGCGCTGGAGCGTCGCGGCGACGACCGCTCCCGCCGCATCCGGCTGGCGCAGGTCATGGACCAGAACGAGCGGCTCTGCACCTGCGGCCCGGACCGTCTCGGCCGTCTCGGCCAAGGCCTCCCGGGTTCGTGCCACCAGCACCAGGGCGCTGAAATCGCGCGCCAGCCGGACGGCCGTCGCGCGCCCGATACCGCGACTTGCACCCGTGACGATCGCCACACGTTCCATCAGACGCGAGCCTCGGCGATCGCGAGCGTATCGATATACTGGCGGAAGGTGGTGATCTTGCCGTCACGAATTGTCCAGACATGGGCATAGCGGGCACGCGAGGTCTTTCCCGTCGCGCCGTGCACGCCGGTGAATTCCCCCAGCGAGACGACGGTCTCGCCTTCGGCAATGAACTCCGTCGGCACCAGCGCGAAGCTCGACCATTCCGCCATCAGCGGCTTGAACAGGCCTTCGGCGACCTTCTCGGGGCCGCGCCCGTCAACTTTGTAGTGCCACATCGTCGTCCATTCGATGTCGGGCGCCATAAGGCCGAGCGCGCCCGGCGCGTCGCCTTTGGAAAGCTTGTCGTAGAAGTCGCGAACCACGTCTCGGGCGCTGGTCATCGTCGGTCTCCGGAAATCCTGGACGGGCGCAGCCGTCCCATGTTCATGGAAATCCGGGCGCCGAAGAGGAGGCAGCGCCCGAATCAGCGTCGATCAGTCGATGTGCTTGGCGAGGAATTCGCGCATCGCCGCGCCGATCTCGGCGGCGTGGGTTTCGAGCGCGAAGTGCCCGCTGTCGACGAAGCGAACATCCGCCGCCGGCACGTCGCGCCTGAACGCCTCGGCGCCCGGCGGAATGAAAAACGGATCGTTCCTGCCCCAGATCGCCAGCACCGGCGGCTGATGGCCGCGCAGGTAGGCCTGAACGGTGTCGTAGAGCGCGACGTTGGTCTGGTAGTCGAGCAACAGGTCGAGCTGGATTTCGTCATTGCCGGGACGCGACAGATAGAAATCGTCGAGGTTGCGACCGTCCGGCGAGACCTTTGTCGGATCGTCGACGCCGTGCGTGTACTGGAAGAGCGTCGTCTCGGGCGCCAGGAAGCCGCGCAGCGCGTCACGGTTAGCCTGGGTCGGCTCGTTCCAATAGGTCATGACCGGCGCGAAAGCGTCCGAGACCCCTTCGAGATAGGTGTTCCCGTTCTGGGTGACGATCGCGGTGATCCGCTCGGGGTGCTTGACCGCCAGCCGGAAGCCGACCGGAGCGCCATAATCGAACACGTAGATGGCGTACTTGGTCAGGCCAAGGACCTCGGTGAGGCGATCGACGACGTTGGTGATGTTCTCGAAAGTGTAGCTGAACTGATGGCGGGCGGGCTGTTCGGTCATGCCGAAGCCCGGCAGATCGGGGGCGACGACATGATAATGTTCGGCGAGCTCGGGGATCAGGTCGCGGAACATGTGGCTCGCGCTCGGGAAGCCGTGCAGCAGCAGCACGGTGGGGCGGCTCGCATCGCCGGCTTCGCGGTAGAACAGCTTGAGGCCATCGACATCGACGGTGTTGAAACGAATGGTCATGGGAAGGCTCCTTGATTTCGGGCGCGAGGAAGGGTTTGCGGGCGCGGCTTCACGCCCTCATCATCTCTTGCTGAGCTTGTGGGAAGGATCAGGTGGCCGCAGCTGTCCGGACCGTCACGACCGGGAAGTCGATTTCGGTCTTCAGCGCTTCATTGACGTAGTTGGTGAAGGTGTTGAGCGCGACATGGGCGATGATTTCGACGATCTCCGCATCGGAGTATCCCGACTGCTTGAGTGCCGCGATATCGGTGTCGCTCGCCTGTCCGCGCCCCCGGGCCAGCTTGACGGCGAAGCGCACGGCGGCGTCCGCCTTGACATCGTTGGAGGCGCCGCTTCGGTTCGCAGTGATCTCCGCGTCATCGAGCTTGGCGAGGTTACGGGCGATGTACGTGTGGGCGGACAGGCAGTAGCCGCAATCATTCACCTCGGCGATCGCCAGCGCGATCCGCTCGCGGGTCTTCGCGGCTAGCGCACCTTTGCCGAGGGCGCCGGAGAGGCCAAGATAGCCTTCCAGGGCCGCCGGGCTGTTGGCGACGATACGAAACAGGTTCGGCACGGTGCCGAGTTGCTTTTGGACCGCCGCCAGCAGGGGCTGCGATTTTTCGGGGGCCTGTTCGGTGGCGGGGGTCGGGATGCGGGACATCGTGTTTTCTCCTGGATCGGTTGTTTCGCTCTCGCCCAATTGGAGTACCCCCTTCCGAAACTGCCCAGCAGGCGCTAACGTCGAAAGTCTCACTTCCGCAAAACGAGAGGGAAATGGACAGGTTCGAGGCAATGCGCACGCTGGTCGCAGCGGTTGATGGAGGCAGCCTGTCCGCCGCCTCCCGGTCGCTGAACGTGCCGCTCCCCACGGTCAGCCGCCGCGTTTCCGACCTTGAGAATTTTCTCGGTTCGCAACTCGTCGTCCGCACAAGCCGCAAACTCCTGCTCACCGAGGCCGGCGCGGCCTATGTCGCCTCGGCACGGAGGGTGCTCGAGGAACTGTCCGAGGCAGAGCGCGCCGCCTCGGGCGAGTATCGTGCGCCGCGCGGCGAGTTGCTCGTCACCGCGCCGATCGCGTTCGGCGCGCTCAATGTCGCGCCGATCATCCACGATTTCCTTGCCGCCTATCCCGACGTGACCGTGCGGCTCGTGCTCTCCGACAGCAACATCGATCTCATCGAAACGCACGTCGACGTCGCGGTCAGGATCGGCCGCCTGCCCGACAGCGCGCTGGTCGCGCGCAGGGTCGGTGAGGTCTGGTGGACCGTCTGCGCAAGCCCGGATTATCTCAAACGACGGGGCGAGCCGGAAACGCCCGCCGCATTGGTCACCCATGATTGCATCGCATTCGAAGGACTGCGACGTTATCGTGAGTGGCCCTTCGTCGACGGCAATGCCGCGCAGCAGGTGACAATCACCCCACGCTTCTCGGTCAACACCGCGGAGGGCGTCGTGGGCGGCGCGGTCGCCGGAGTCGGAATCGCCCGTGTGCTTTCCTATCAGGCGGTGGCAAGCGTAAGGGCGGGCTCACTCGTGCCGATATTGGTGGATCGGGCGCCTCCGCCCATGCCCGTGCATCTGGTCCACGCCCCGCACCAGCAACAGCCGTTGAAATTGCGCGCCTTCCTCGATTTTGTCGCGCCACGGCTACAGCAGCGCCTCCAAGCCATATCGCAGGACATTGCCGCCTCCGGCCCAGTTTTACGCACGGCCCCTCAACCAAATGCGGAAGCGGCACCGGCCACGACCAGCGAAGCGCGCTCGGCTTAGGTGCCAACGCCCGAGAGCGATCCGAATTGGGGGGCCTGACTGACTGCGCGGAAGTGGGAGCCCCGACCACATCCCCGGAGCGCGGGCGCTTCCCGCGCGAGGTCGACATCCTTCTTGACAATGCGCGAGTGAGCAGTCATTTATTTGACCGAGGATGTTTGCACATGGCGCGCCCCCGAAGCGAAGAGAAACGTGATGCGATCCTGACGGCGGCGATGGAATTGGTTGCCGAACACGGGCTTGGCGCGGCGACCGCCGAGATCGCCAAGCGGGCTAAGGTGCCGCACGGATCGGTATTCACCTACTTCGGAACGAAATCCGCACTGCTCAATGAGCTATACGTCGCGTTGAAGACGGAACTCTCCGACGCGATTCTGGAAACGATGCCCGGCGACGGCGACGTTCGCGCGCAATTGCATCATTTGTGGACGAGCTGGACGGGCTGGGGCGTTCTCAATCCGTCCGGCCGGCGGGCCTTGGCCCAGCTCGGGGTGTCGGATCAGATCACGGACGCGAGCCGGCAAGCGGCAGCGATCGTGGCCGGTCCGGCGGTCGACATCGTTCGCCGCGCGCGATCCAGCGGCGCGTTACGGAATGCCCCCCTGGCCTATGTCGGGGCCCTTGTCGAAACGATGGCAGGGACCACGATCGATTTCATGATCCGCGATCGCGACAACGCCGAAAGCATCCGCGAAGCGGGGTTCGAAGCCCTCTGGCAAGCGGTCAGTTGAATTTTTCTTCATTTAATGAGTGACTACTCAGTCAATTCGAGAGACATTCCGTGCAAGCTATCCAGGCCACTCAGTTTGGAGACCCGAGCGTCCTTGCTGTCGTCGAGCTACCGGATCCCATGCCGGGACCGGGCCAGATCGCGATCGACGTCACCCACGCGGCGGTCGGTCTCATCGACATTCTTTTCCGCCAGGGACAGTTCAAGGATGTGCCCGGCATGGCGCAGCCGCCGTTCGTTCCCGGCCTCGAGGTGGCCGGCACGGTGCGCGCCCTCGGCGATGGGGTGACCGGGTTCGCGATTGGCGAGAAAATCGTCTCGATGTCGGCCGGCGCCGGCACGGGTGGTTATGCCTCGATCTATATCGCGCCCGTCCACGGCGTCCTGTCCATCGAGAACTCCGGCATCGATCCCGCGCTCGCCGTCTCGGTCATCCCGAACGCCGCGATGGCTCACGTCGCCCTTACCCTGGTTGCTCATCTCGCCGAGGGAGAGAGCGTTCTCGTGCACGGCGCACTTGGCGGCTTCTCCTCCGCGTTTCCCGGCATCGCAAGGCAACTCGGCGCTTCCCGGGTCGTGGGCACGGTTCGTTCGAGCAAAATCGAAGCAGCGGCGAACACGAAGCTGCCATATGATCGGATCGTCGATTCCGCCGAATTGCCCGGCGTGCTCGACGGCGAAAAGTTCGATGTCATAATCGACCCCGTCGGCGGCACCGTCCGCAGCCAGAGCTTTGCGTTGATGAAGCCGGGCAGCCGTCTCATCGTCGCCGGCAATGCCAGCGGTGACTGGGCGCACGGTATGAAGACCAACGATCTTTGGCTGGGCAGCACGACCGTGGCCGGCTTCAATGCGGGCGCCCTTCTGCCGTCGCACCCGCAGGCTCTCCGGCGAGGTCTCGAGGCTGCCTTGAAAGCCGCAGCCTCGGGCTTGTGCGACATTGAAGTCGATGTACTTCCCTTCAGCGCGGCAGTGACCGCACACGAGCGGATGGAGAATCGGGATCTCAATGGCCGCATTGTCCTCGCGCCGCAACTTTGACGCAGGCAAATCGGAATCGCACATGCCGCGCTGCGCTTCTGGCAGACTTCCATTTCGTCGGCGACATAGTTAAATTCAGAGCCTTGCCGTTGCACAATACCTGGCATGCACCAGCTCATGACGCGGATTGATCTTATGGCTTCGAACGGTGACAAAAGCTCGCGCCGGCGACGAAGGAAGTGCCGCTTGTTTAGCGTCATGGCAACTCAGATCGGCGGAAAAGAGAGCGTTGACGTCCAATGACCGATCAACCTCTTGCACGCATCTCACGCACGCATCTTGAGGAACTCCTTTTTACACTGGAAGTCGATTTTGTCGATCTATTCGAATGTGTCGTGGACGCCGGCTGGAAACTGGAGATGTTGGGGTCGCCAGCCCCGGGGATCCACTATAATATTGCCGGCAGCGGGCGCTTAATCATCGCCGGACGCGCGCCGATCGCGTTGGAGCCCCATACGCTCGTTATTCTCCCGGCCCAGACGCCCCTCGTGATCGAAGGCCCCCCGGTTAGCTCGGAAAACTGGCAGACCGTTCGAATGGGGGTGCCGGCGGGGGGACCCAACCATGTCGAGAGACTGGCTGCCGGGGACGGTGCATGTTCGCAAATCATGCTTGTGTGCGGTTACGTCAAGGCAAGCTATGCAGGATCTCTTGATCTATTTTCCGGTCTTTCAACGCCGATTATCGAAAAATTCGACGAAACGACGGCGCTGGCCCCTCAACTTCAAGCCGCGGTTGCTGAACTCATTCGCCAGGAAATAGGCATGAAGGCGATGACAGCGACGTTGCTTAAAGAAGTCCTCATCGTGCTCCTGCGCCGATCAATGACGTCGATGAACGAATGGGTGGAGAGGCTTTCGCTCTTGCAAAGCCCGCAGATCGCCCGCGCTTTCTCCGATATGGTCGCACGGCCCGAATTCGCCCACTCCGTTCAATCTCTTTCACAGAGTGCAGGTCTCAGTCGCTCTGCCTTCATGGCGCGTTTCCAGGCGGTTTTCGGCACCCCCCCGATGAGCACGCTGCGTCACATACGCATGAGGCATGCAGCCTCCCTGCTCGCCATTGGCGATCTCTCGGTCGATCAGATCGGACGTATTGTCGGATATAATAATCGGAGCGGTTTTTCGCGCGTATTTCGAAAGACGTACGGTACTGATCCCTCGGAATACAGAGCCCACAAGCGGCAGTCCCGTTAGGGACATGATCTACTGGGGGCCAGACCCATAAATGGGTTGGCGTCGTTGGTTGGCCATGATTCACGGCTTCCAGGAGAACGTCGGGATGAACCGGGATCATTTTGGCTCACGGATGCGCAATGCGCGCGGATCGCACCGCATCTGCCGACGGATACGCGCGGCAAGCCCCGCGTCGATGACCGCCGCGCGGCATCGTCCGGGTCCTGAAATCCGCCGGCCCATCGCCTTCCTGCTCACCGGAGGCGAGGTCGCCGATTGCACGGCGCGATCGGCTCTGCTGAAGCAGATGCCGGCCGCCCGAATCCTCCATGGTGACAAGGGCTACGACAGCAACGCCATCCGTCGCCAGGTCGAGGAGAGCGGCGCCATGCCCAACATCCCGCCCAAAGCCAACCGGCGCTGGCAGAACTGCTTCTCCCCGGTGCTCTATCGCAACCGAAACGCCATCGATCGCATGTTCTGCGGCCTCAAGAACTTCCGACGCGTCGCCACCCCATACGACCGATGCGCCCACAATTTCTTCCGGGGCATCGGCATCGCCGCAACCGTCATCTTCTGGCCCTGATCAATGTGTCCTGAGCTTGGAGCGAAACGGTAGGTATCTTGACTCGGCCGCTTCACTTGCTGAGCGGCGGGTAGCCCCGTACGTAAATCCAGTCGGTCGATTTGGCGGGAATGTGGCACCCCTGGCAGTCTGCCCGGTAATTTGTAGATGTCGTTTTCGTCGGATTATCGGCATCAAACCAGGACCAGCCCCAACCATCACCCCACAGCTTGTTCTCGGGAAATTTATCTGTGCTCGACTTCACCATCACAAACCACCCTTCAAGCTTATCCTCCCGCGAGACAGTTCCCGTAGTCATGCGGTCGGTTTTCGCCTGAAACACTTCTTTGACCAGAACAGCCCCCTCAGGGAACTTACCCGTCTTCTGATATTCATCGATAACGCCAGGAGAGGCGTACACCGTGTGAATTTGCTCGGATCCAGCGGCCTGTTTCGCGGCAACCGCCCAAGTGCCCAGATATTGATAGATGGTCCGATACTCGGCGGGCACATGAAGATTGCCCTGAGCGTCGGCGATCGAGTCTACTGTAACCGCCGTCTGCGAATCCGCGGGATGCGATAGCAACCCGGCGGCGATCCCAATGCCAACAATCAGGGAAAAGGATAGTATAAAACGTTTAATCCGCATCGTTCCCACCTGTGCCACCGCCACGATCAATATCGCCTTATTCCGCTACGAAATAATGGCCGCATCAATTAGAATTGTACATCGTAAATACAAATAGATATCGCATATGAAATTATAGTTACATATTTCTATTATTATTCATCGTAATTTTCGAAGTAAAATAAACTTACTCGACTTATGCCAAGAGAGCGCGCAATCAAATCGTCTGGTTCAATTTTAGAGTAGGACGTCCGTCCGTAGGTCCGAGTTTGGTGACCAGACGTCCAAAATTGACGGATGCGCGCGGGCGCTCCCTTGATCCCCGGCTGGCAAAAGCCCGGGCCTTTCCATGCCCGATCCGAGACGGGCCCGAGTTGCCGCCGCTGGGGATGCCCTCGTTCTGATCTGGAATCTGTCGGCGGCATGGGATGGGGAAGAGCAATTCGTCGGTGTATTTGGGCGGGAATATCAGGCTGGCGTAGACGCCCGCAATCGGGGATCGGGCAACCTGAAAGCACGTGCTTGTTGGCTGCGACGATTCTGTGGGTGCCAAAAGGACCATTGCTCCTGCCCGCCTTCAAAGCGATACGCCTTGGCCCGCCCCCGAATACGCGCTGGGGCTGCTCGACGCCGAGCCGCATATCGTCCGCATCAACCGGCTGGGCCGGGAGGGAGCGGAGGTCCGGAGCGTCGACTTTGCTCTGTAGTCTGGCCGGGCTGGCGCGCGTCGTGAACGACGGCCGCGTCGCAGTCAAAAGAACCCTCGAGGCAGAGCGTTGCGTCGGCGTTGGCAGGCGGGAAATAGGCATCTTGGCCAGCCTCTGGGCGTCGTCGGCCGATATTGGCCGGTCGGGTCTGTGTAGCCGCGCAAGGGTCGCCACCGTTCTCACCGACAACGGCATCCCAGGTCGAACGGATGAGCCGGACCATCAAGGACGCGACCGTCAAACGGTACCACTGTGACGACCATCGCCAGCTCGAACGCCACCTCGCCGACGTCGTCGCGGCCTGCAATTTCGACCGCAGGCTCAAGACCCTCAAAGGCCTCACGCCGTACGAGTTCATCTGCAAACGACGGACGATCGAGCCCGAAAAATTCAACCTCAATCCGCTCCAGCAAATGCCGGGCTCAAATATACTGGCTATCCCAGGTTTGCCTGATGCAGCGCCGCGAGAGCCTTCAGCGCCCGGTGCAAGGTCACGCGAACGCCCGTCTCGCTCATGCTCAGGCGGGCGGCGGCCTCGCGGGTCGTGCAGCCTTCAATGCTGACGGCCTGAATGACGGCGCGCTGGCGATCCTTCAGCCTGCCGATCAGGCTCCCGATCTGGATGGCGGGCAACTCGTCGACCGGCTCTTCGGCGGCCAGCACGTCGGCGAGTTCGTCGACGGGTACGGTCAGGCGGACCGAGCGGCGCAGCATGTCGATCAGCTTGTTGCGGACGATGACCGAAATCCAGGGTGAGATCGGCCGTGCAGGGTCCCATGTCCGGCGTTTCAGATGAATCGCGAGCAGCGCTTCCTGAACGACGTCCTCGGCATCGCTGACCGGCGCTCCGTATCGCGCGCAGTTCCCGCGGGCCATGGCGCGCAGGTGTGGCGTAACCGATTGCAGAAACCGGCGATACGCATCGGCATCGCCCGCCAGTGCAGCGCGCATGTCGGCGGCCCACTCACTCTCGCGATCCGCCTGTGTCACATACGTCCTCGTACGCGCTCCGCCAGCCTTTGCCGGGCTGTTTTATAATGTCCATTCTATATCTCCGGGAGGGTTGCGGCGATAGCATGACGCCATCCTTATCTGGCGTATCCGCAACCGGATCGTTTTGGCGCCGTGCGTTTCAGGGGGTCGGCCGCTCGCCGGGCAAGACCGGGGCGCGCCGCAGCCGGGTCGCCTGCTCGAAGGCATAGGCGAACGCCAGAATGGCCGCGTCGGTGTCGATCGCGGGTCCGACGATGTCGACCGCGATGGGGCGCCCATCCTCCAGGAAACCGGCGGGAACCGTGACGACCGGAAGACCCATCTCGTTGATCTCGGTGCCGACGACCTGATCGCCGAGATAGGCCAGCGTATCGCCGCCAATATCGGGCAGCGGATTGACCGAGCGGGGGAAGAAGAGGGCATCGATGCCCTTGTCGCGCAGGATCGTCTCGTACTGCGCGCGCAAGGCGCGCGCCTGCTCGATGACCGCGATCATGCCGGCATCATCGGCGCCGACATTGATGGCCGCGCTCGACAGAAGTCCGTGCAAGGGGGCGGTGGTGCCGGCGCCGATCTCGAAGCCGGCGCGCTCCCTGAAAGCTGATCGCGAGGAGGGGTTGGAGCCGCCCAAGGCGCTGAGATAGGCATCTACGCCGGCGAGATAGGAGTTTGTGGCGACGAACGAGGTTCGGCTCTCCCAGCGCGCGCGCCAGTCGGTATCGGCAAACACCACGGGTATCAGCTCCGCCCCGAGCCCTGACAGCACATCGGTCATCAGGCGATAATGTTCCGCGATCGCGGGATGCAGGTCGGGCGCCCATTGGCCAGGCTCGAACAGCCCGATCCGCGCTCCCCTCAAGGCATCGGCATTCAGGGCGGCCGCGAAATCCGGGGTGCCGGCGCGACGCGCGGTGCGGGGGTCGGCCGGCGTCGGCCCGGCGAGAACGTCCATCAGGATGGCAACATCGGCCACGGTCCTGGCAATGGGTCCCGCAACGTCGTGATGGCTGGACAGGCCCGGGAACACGCCGTCGATCGGCACCATGCCGAAGCTCGGCTTCAGGCCGACGAGGCTTTGCGCCGAGGCCGGGAACAGTATGGAGCCGGCTGTGTCGGTGCCGAGCGATGCGATGCCAAATCCGGCCGCGACTGCCGCCGCGCTCCCCGTACTCGACGCCCCCGGCGCGAAGCGCGCATCGTAGGGGTTGAGCGTGTCGCCATTATAGCTCGAATCGGCGCGCAGCCCGTCCAGGCCGAAATCGGGCAGATTGCTCTTGCCGACGATCAGCGCGCCCGCCTGCTTGAGCCTCGCGACCACGCTGGCGTCACGCTCCGGGATCAGATCGATGCCGTTGAAGACCGCGCCGGACGGGTCGAGAACCCGATCATCCGAGGCAAAGCCCGCATAACCCGCCGTGGTACGGATGCCGGCAACGTTCATATTGTCCTTGATGACGATCGGCACGCCATGGAGCGGGCCCTTTCGCACGCCGGCCTGCCGCTCGGCATCGATCTGCGCGGCATCGTCCATGAGCGCCATGTTCACGCTGATGAAGGCGTTCAGATAGGGCTCCAGCCGGGCGATCCGCGCCAGACAGGCCGCCGCGACGTCGCAAGCGGAGAAGCGCCCCTCTTGATAGCCGACTTGCAAGTCGGCGATGGTTCCGCTGATCAGGTCGATCTCGGCAGCGGGGAGCGGAAAGGCCGGAAGCCTGAGATGCCTCATGTGCGGAACGCCCTGTCGGAGGAAGCTTATCTGCCAATTAAAACGTTCGTTCTAAAAATACACAAGAGAAGATATCGACCCGCGCGGCCGCTTCAGCGCCGCGTCTCGCCCGTCCCCTTCATCTTGCGCACGATGGTGGACTGGCTCACCCCGAGATGGCGCGCCGCACCCCGGGTCGTGGAAAAGCGTTGCAGCGCGCTCTCGATAAGGGCGGCTTCAAAGCGGCGCACCTGTTCGTCGAGGCCGAGTCCGTCCAGCTCAACGCGCCCGACGCCGCGCGCCTCCGGGTGGTCGGGCCCCGCTGGCGTCGCGGCGATCCCCAGTTCCTCGGCTTCGATCACAGTGCCGGGCGACGTCACGACCAGCCGCTCGACCAGATTGCGCAACTCGCGAATGTTTCCTGGCCAGTCATAGGCGACCAGCACCAGCGCGGCGGCATGGGAAAACTGCTTGGGGGTGCGATATTGCGCGTTGAAACCGGAAAGCGCCTGGCGGACGAGGGGCAGAATATCCTCCCGCCGCTCGCGCAGCGGCGGCACCACGACCGGCACCACGTTGAGGCGGTAGAACAGATCGGCGCGAAAGGTCGAGGCCTCGACCGCGCGGGCCAGATCGCGATTGGTCGCGGCCACGATGCGAATGTCGAGCGGCATGGAGCGGGTGGAGCCGAGCCGCGCGACGGTTCGATCCTGCAGCACGTGGAGCAGCTTCACCTGCATGTCGAGCGGCAGTTCGCCGATCTCGTCGAGAAACAGCGTGCCATGATTGGCCAATTCCAGCATGCCGGGCTTGCCGTTCTTGTGCGCGCCGGTGAACGCGCCGGCCTCATAGCCGAACAGCTCGGATTCGATGAGGTCGCGCGGCAGCGCGCCGCAGTTGATCTTGATGAAGGCGGCGTTGGCGCGCGGACTCTCGCGGTGCACGAGGCGGGCGAACACTTCCTTGCCGACGCCGGACTCGCCGGTCAGCAGCACGGTGGCATCCGAGGCCGACACCCGCCGCAACAGATCGGCGATCCGCCGCGTCGCGTCGCCATGAAAAACCGGGCCGTCCGGCGGCAGGCCCTCCTGGCGCAGCTGCGCCACTTCCGTTTCCGCCCGCGCCAGATCGTGCCGGATGCGTGACAGCTCGGCCTGCAACTGGTCGAGTTCGGTCGTGTCCCGCGAGTTGATGATCACCCGCCGCACCCGCCCCTCATCGTCGAAGAGCGGCGTTCCGGTCGCGAGAATGGTCTTGCCGGTATGGGTGCGCTGTAGCGCCGTCACGCGCTGGCCGGTGGCGATGACACGCGGGGCGATGACCGGGCGGATCAGGCCGTCCGCCTCCAGCTCGACGACCAGCCGGCCGACGACATCCTCGGCCCGAAAGTCGTAATTGCGCTCGCAGCCGGGATTGACCAGCAGCGTGCGTCCCTCGCCATCGGCGACGAAGATACCGTCGAACGAATTGCGAATGATCTCGCTGAAATCACCCTCGGTCAGCGGCAGATCCGGCGCAGCCGCCGAGGGTTGAATGGGCAGGCGCATGGCACTCTTTCCGATGCAGTATCGCATCACGCGATGCAATTATGCATCTATGGGGCAAGCCAATTCATCTAACTCTTTGATATTACACATATCACGGCGGTGGCATGCAAGTTGCGGAATGCATGGCGAGCCAGATTGCGGCGCCATTCCGCAGGACAAGGCCCATAACAAGACCAAAGGAAACGCCCAATGACAATCCACTCCGCGCCGGTGCGCAAACCGGCCGTGGGGGGCTCGCCCCCTCTCGCCGTTCGCATGCCCGACTGGCATGCACGTGCCGAAGGCCCGACCTTTCGCCGGCTGATCCAGGCCAAGCGCCAGATCATCGGCTGGCTGCTCGGCGTCTCGCTCGGCTTCTTCTTCCTGACGCTGCTGCTGGCCGGCTATGCCCGCCCGTTCATGGCGGCCAAGGCCTTCGGCGCGCTGAACGTCGGCTACGTGCTGGTTATCGCCATCTATCTCGTGACCTGGGGAGCCGCCCTGCTCTACACGCTCGCGGCCCATCGCATCTTCGATCCGCTTGCCGCGACCGCGCGTGATGCCGCCACACGGGAGGGCACGCGATGAAACTGCTCTCCCTCGCCATCTTCGTGGTGATCCTCGCGGTCACCCTCGGCATCACCTATTGGGCGGCGCGGCGCACCCGCACCGTCAGCGATTTCTATACCGCGCATGGCAATCTCAGCCCGTTGCAGAACGGTTTCGCGCTGGCCGGCGACTGGATGAGCGCGGCGGCCTTTCTCGGCTTCTCCGGCCTCGCCGCGCTCTACGGCATGGACGGCTCTCTCTATGCCGCCGGCGCGCTCGTCGCCTTCCTCGCCATCCTGATGCTGGTGGCCGAGCCGATCCGCAACACCGGGCGTTTCACGCTCGGCGACGTCATCGCCTTCCGCATGCAGCGCCCGCAGGCCCGGCTTGCGGCGGTGCTGGGCACGGTGGTGGTGAGCCTGGCCTATCTGGTGCCGCAGATGGCGGGCGGGGCGGCGCTGCTCAAGCTGCTGCTCGGCGTGCCCTATGCCATCTCGATCGTCGGCGTGGGTATCGGCATGCTGGTCTATGTCGTGTTCGGCGGCATGCTGGCCACGACCTGGGTGCAGATCATCAAGGCCGTCCTGCTGCTCGGCACCGCCACCGTGCTGGTCGCCCTGCTGCTCGCGCAGTTCGGCTTCGATCCTCTCGCCGTGTTCGGCGCGGCGGAGACGCGCTACGGGCCGCAGCTCCTGGCGCCGGGCAACTATCTCAAGCACCCGCTGGATCAGCTTTCGCTCGGGCTGAGCTTTGCCTTCGGCACCGCCGGCCTGCCGCACGTCATGACCCGCTTCTATACCGTCCGCGACGCCCAGACCGCCCGGCGCTCGGCGGTGTGGCTGATGTTCCTCGCCGGTGCGTTCTTCCTCGTGACCACCCTGATCGGCCTCGGCTCGGCCGCACTGGTCGGGCAGGACGTCATCCGGGCCGCCGACAAGGGTGGCAATCTCGCCTTGCCGCTGCTGGCGCAGTATCTCGGCGGCGGTCCCGGCAGCCTTGGCGGGGAGATTTTTCTCGCCGTCGTCGTCGCCGTGGCCTTCGCGACCATCCTGGCCGTCGTGGCGGCTCTGACGCTCTCCACCTCCGGCGCGATCGCGCATGATCTTTATGTGAACGTGATGCGCGGCGGGCAGGTGGGCGAGCGCGAGCAGGTGAAGGTGGCCCGGATCGCGACGCTCGCGGTGGGCGCCTTTGCCATCCTGTTCGGCCTGCTGGCGCAGGGCATCAACGTGGCGGTGCTGGTGATCCTGGCGATTTCGATCGCGGCCAGCGCGAATTTCCCGGTCATCGTTCTGTCCCTGTTCTGGCGCCGGTTCAATACCGTCGGCGTTGTCGCGGGCATGACGGCGGGGTTGGCTTCCTCGGTGGCGCTGGCGATGCTCGGGCCGGCCTTCATGGGTGCCGACGCGCTGTTTCCGATCGTAAACCCGGCGGTTGCCAGCGTGCCGATCGGCTTTCTCGGCGCCATTCTCGGCGCGCTCCTGTCGCGGCGCGACCCGGTTTCGGAAGCGCAGTTCGATGAAGTCATCTTCCGGGCGAATACCGGCCTGCGCGACGACGCGTCGACCGGCCCCGCCCACCACTGAAATGAGACGCGACATGATCAAAGCCGTTGTTTTCGATGCCTATGGAACCCTGTTCGACGTCCAGTCGGTCGCCGACGCGACCGAGCGCGCCTATCCCGGATATGGCGAGTACATCACGCAGATCTGGCGGCAGAAGCAGCTGGAATATAGCTGGCTGCGCTCGCTCATGGGGCGCTACCAGGATTTCTGGAGCGTGACGCAGGAAGCCCTGGCCTACACGCTGAACACGCTCGGTCGCGAGCCGGACGCCGCCTTCCTCGCCGAGATGGCGGAGGCCTATAATCGGCTTCGGCCCTATCCCGACGCGGCCCAGTGCCTGAAGGACCTCGCTCCGCTCCGGCTCGCCATCCTCTCCAACGGCGCGCCGGGCATGCTGCAGCGCCTCGTCGCCAATGCCGGTATCGCCGAGCTTTTGGACGAGGTGATCAGCGTCGATTCCAAAGCGGTCTTCAAGCCGCATCCCCGCGCCTACGAGATGGTGGAGGAAGCCCTCGGGGTGAAGCCGGAGAACGTTCTGTTCGTGTCGTCCAACGGTTTCGACGTCGGCGGCGCGAAGAATTTCGGCTTCCGTGTCGCCCGCGTCGCACGTCTGCCGACGCAGAAGCTGACCCGCGAGCTCGAGGCGCGCCCGATCACGCCCCTGACCATGTTCAAGGCGCTCAGGATGCAGGAGGAGACCTACGCGGAAGCGGCGGATTTCGAGGTGGAGGCGCTCTCCCGATTGCCGCAGCTGATCCGCGCCGAACAGGCGGAATCGATGCGGACCGCGGACGACCGGGCCTGACGCGACGTCAATGCAGGGGGAAGACCGGGACAGGTTGGCGCGCCGGCGCGAGCGCATCGGCATCGCCGCCGCCGCTATGCTCGTCACGGGGGCGGTCTTCGCCCTGCACGTCGCGGCGCGGGCGTCGGGGACGGCACTTGCCGCCTTTCCCTTCGCGACGACGCTCGTCCTGGTGTGCGGCGCGCCGGGCAGCCCACCGTCGAGCAGCCGCGCCATTGTCGGCGGCCACATGATCTGCGGGGCGGTGGCGCTATGCGGCCACCAGCTCTGGCCGCACTCGGAACTTGCGACCGCCGGCATGGTGGGGGTGGCGCTGGCCCTGATGATGGCGCTGCGCTGCTTTCACCCGCCGGCGGGGATCACCCCGCTTATCGCCGCGCAGTTCGACCCGGACTGGAGCTTCCTGCTCTGGCCGGTGTTGAGCGGCGCCCTGCTGGCGGCGCTGCTGGCGCGCAGCCTGGAGGCGCTCCGGCTTTTCCGGCGCGTCGGCGATGCCAACCAGTTGCCGCCCTCGCCGTCCTCGCCCGACCCGGGCGGCTCGCAAAATTAGAGCCGGGCTGTAACGAAGCCGCCTTTGCCTGCGTAGAGAAGACATCATGCATCCGACCGTCGGCCGGACCGCATCACGTTTGGCTCCGACTGCTCCACCGATCGCAGGTTCCATGGACGACCGTCCCTCCCGCCGATTTATGCCCCGCACCGTGGCTACCCGCGCGCTTGGCGTCGGGCGGCCGCCCTCGACCGCGCTGACGCCCTCGATCGACATGAGTACGACCTATGCGCGGGACCCCGACAATGGCTACAGCTCGGGCCACGTCTATGGCCGCAAGGACAATGCCACGGTCCAGCAGGCCGAGCGGCAGATCGCCGAGCTCGAACATGCGCGTGACGCCCTGCTGTTCGGTTCGGGAATGGCGGCGGCTGTTGCCGTCTTCACGGCCCTGCCGCCGACCCACATCGTGGCGCCGCGCGACATGTATTGGGGTCTGCGCGTATGGTTGCAATCGGCCCATCGCCACGGCCACGAGGTGAGCTTCGTCGACATGTCGAGGCTCGACGAGGTTCGATCCAGCCTTCGCCCCGGCAGGACCGGGCTGGTCTGGATCGAGACGCCGAGCAATCCGCTATGGACCGTGACCGACATCGCCGCCGTGTCCGATCTCGCCCACCGGGCCGGGGCGATGGTGTGCGCCGATTCCACCGTGGCGACGCCGGTGCTCACCAACCCGCTCCTCTTCGGGGTCGACATCGTGATGCACTCCGCCACGAAATATCTCAACGGCCATTCGGATGTGGTCGCGGGCGCCTTGGCCAGCGCCGATCGTTCGGAGCTCTGGCTGCGCATCAAGGACACGCGCGACCAGCAGGGCGCCGTACTCGGCTCGTTCGACGCCTGGCTGCTGACGCGGGGGCTGCGCACCCTCGACCTGCGCGTGAAGGAGCAGAGCCGCAGCGCCGCCTGGATCGCCGAGCGGCTGCTCGGACACCCCGCGGTCAGCGCCGTCCTTTATCCCGGCCTGCCGGACCATCCCGGCCACGCGATCGCCAAACGCCAGATGCCGGGCGGCTTCGGCGGCATGCTGTCCCTGCGCCTGCGCGACGGGGCCGCTGCAGCCATCGCCGCCGCCGCCCAGGTGCAGCTGTGGCGCCGGGCGACGTCCTTCGGCGGCATCGAGAGCCTCATCGAACATCGCGCCTCGATCGAGGGGGAGGGCTCGCCCTGCCCGGACGACCTGCTGCGGCTGTCCGTCGGCCTTGAAGACCCCAATGACCTCTATCGCGACCTTGCCGACTCGCTCGACCTTCTGACCCGCACGTGAGGACACGCATCATGTCGACTGTCGCCGTGGCCATCATCTGCAAGACGCCCGCGCCCGGCAAATCCAAGACCCGCCTGTCGCCGCCCCTGCGCCCCGAGGAATGCGCGGAAATCTCCGCCTGCTTCATCGCCGACCTTTCCGCCACCATCGCGGCGCTTACCGCCGAGGGCGATGCGCAGGGCTATGCCGTCTACACGCCGGCAGGAACGGAAGCCGCGCTGACCCGACTGCTCCCGCTCGATTTCGGGCTGGTGCTGCAGGGCGAAGGCGATCTCGGCCAGCGGCTCGACAAGGGGATCGCCGACCTGCTGGCGCTGGGACATGCAGGAGCCATCCTTATCAATTCCGACAGCCCGACCTTGCCGAAGGCGCTGCTGCGGGAGGCTGTCGAAGCGCTCAAGAGCGGCGACCGGGTCGTGCTGAGCCCGGCGCTGGACGGCGGCTACACCTTCATCGGCCTCTCCCGTCCGCATCCGCAGCTGTTCGCGGACATGCCGTGGAGCACGCCGGAGGTGCACCGCCTGACGCTGGAGCGTGCCCACGACATCGCGCTGCCCGTCGTCGAGCTCGCGCCCTGGTACGATGTCGACGACGCCGCATCCTATGCGCTGCTGGAGCGGGAACTGGATGGGCTGCCGCTGAGCTTCGCGCCGGCTGACCTCGCGCGCCAGCCCGCAGCGCGTACCGCCGCCTTCGTGCGCCGCCGCCGCGCCGCCGCTTCCGCGCTTCCCGCGCAGGCAGGTGCGGCATGACGGAGCGGCGCGCGCTTGGAAACGTCGCGGTCGTCATTCCCTGCCTCGACGAGGAGGAAGCCATCGCGGCGGTCGTGCGCGAGGCGCTGGCCGAGGGCGTCGGCGAGGTGATCGTCGTCGACAACGGCTCGCGCGACGACACGGCCGGGCAAGCGGCGGCGGCTGGGGCGCGGGTGGTGTCGCAGCCGCTGCGAGGCTATGGCCGCGCCTGTGCCGCCGGGCTCGCCGCCGTCGGTCCCGAGACCGACATCGTCTGTTTCCTCGACGGCGACGGCAGCGACGTACCCGCCTTCCTGCCCACCGTGGTGGAGCCGGTGGCGGCCGGCACGGCGGATTTCGTCATGGGGTCGCGGCTGCGCGGACAACGCGAACCCGGCTCCATGACGCCGCAGCAACTCGTCGCCGGCCGGCTCGCGGGCGTGCTCCTGCGCATCACCTATGGTGTGCGTTTCACCGACATGTCGCCGCTGCGGGCGATGCGGACCGATCGCCTCGTCGCGCTCGGCATGCGCGAGCAGACCTATGGCTGGAACCTCGAAATGCAGATGCGCGCGGCGGGCGCCGGCCTGCGGTGCCTCGAAGTGCCGGTCGACCATCGCTGCCGGCGCGGGGGGCAGTCCAAGGTCTCCGGCAATCTCGCGGCCGGGCTGAGTGCGGCCTGGAAGATATCCACCACCTTCATACGCCTGGCGTGGCACCAGCGCGCGGGGCGCAGTCCCGAGCCGGCGGTGGTTCCCGTGGCGCGGCGCTGACCGATCAGGGAGAAAGTCATGCACATCCTCCTCACCGGGGCCGCCGGCTTCATCGGCCGGCACGTGCTCGAGCAGCTTCTCGCGCATGGTCACGAGGTGCGCGCGCTCGATTCGATGCGGCCGGACGTGCACCGTTCCGGCACCGCGTGGACGCCTCCTCGCGGTGTCGAGGCGCTGGTGGGGGACGTGCGTGACAGGGCGTTCGTGTCGCGGGCGGTAAGCGGCGTCGATGCGGTCATCCACCTTGCCGCCAAAGTGGGCCTCGGCGTCGATCTCGACGACATGCCGGACTATGCGTCCTCCAATGATGTCGGCACCGCCGAACTTCTGGCGGGGATGGCGCGCGCGGGCGTCTCGCGGCTGACACTGGCGAGTTCCATGGTGGTCTATGGCGAGGGCTTCGGCCGCTGCCCCGCGCATGGCTCCGTGAGGCCCGGTCCACGGCTCGAAAGCGCGCTCGCCGCCGGCGATTTCGAGCCGCCCTGCCCGATCTGCGCCCTCGCCCTCGCCGTCGGGCTGGTGGATGAGGAGACACCCTTCGATCCCCGCAACGCCTATGCGACCAGCAAGGCGGCACAGGAATTCTACGCCGCCAACTGGGCGCGGGCGGCGGGCGGCTCAGCGGCGATGATGCGCTACCATAATGTGTACGGTCCCGGCATGCCGCGCGACACACCCTATGCCGGTGTCGCCTCCATCTTCACCTCCGCGCTGCGGCGCGGCGAGGCGCCGCGTGTGTTCGAGGACGGGCGGCAACGACGCGACTTCGTGCATGTGCGGGACGTCGCGGCTGCGACCGTGCGTGCCTGCGAGCGGCATGTCGAGGGTGTCCGGGCCTATAATGTCGGTTCGGGCATTCCGCGCACCGTGGGGGATATGGCGCTGGCGCTGGCGTTGGCCCTGCACGGACCGGCGCCTGTGGTGACCGGCCAGTACCGGCTCGGCGACGTCCGTCACATAACGGCCGACTCGTCCCGGCTGCGGCGCGAACTCGGCTGGGCGCCGGCGGTCGATTTCGCCGACGGCATGACCGAGCTGGCGGCTCTGTCGGTGGAGCAACCGGCGCGACCGCGCGTGGCAGCAGGATGACGCGTGCGGCCTTGATCGCCCTGATTCTCGCCAGCGTAGCGCTCAACGCGCTCGCGCAGATACTGCTGCGGATAGGTGCACGATCTGCCGCCCAATCGGGGAATGGTTCGGTGCTCGCCGGATTCGTGGATCTGGCATTTCGCCCCGCCATTCTGGCGGGGCTGGCCTGCTATGGATTCAGCCTGCTGACGTGGCTCTACGTGCTGGGCCGCATCGAGGTCTCCTTTGCCTATCCTTTTCTCGCGCTCGGATTCGTGCTGGTGGCGCTGGCGGGTTGGCAGTTGCTCGGGGAGCCGATGTCGCCCGCCCGCGCAACGGGAATCGGCGTTATCCTCGTCGGCGTGCTCATATTGGCGCGGAGCTAGCGGGATTTCGTCGCTGAGCCTATCTAGGTGATCTGCCGAAATCCTCTGAGACATCGCGAAGGCTCGGGTGGGAAGGAACCATCCGCGCATCGGGAGTGCGAAACATGAAGACGGACGATCTCATCGATCTGCTCGCGAAGGACGCAGCGCCGCAATGGCCGTTCCGCACGCTGTACATCGCCGCGCTTTGCTGCGGCATCGTCCTCGCCGGCGTGCTGTTCTTCACGATGGTCGGTCTGCGGCCGAACTTCGCGCAGGCGGCCGAGACGCTCCGTTTCCCGCTCAAATTCGTACTGATGCTGCCATTGGCGATAGGCGCGGCGGGAGTGACGTTGGCGACGGCGCAACCAGCCGCGGACAGTGGCATCTGGGGCTGGCTTCTCGGTGCGGCGTTGGCACTTGCGGCCGGCGCGATCGCAAGTGAACTCTATGTGCTTCCGCCCGAGCTGTGGATGACCAATCTGGTCGGCCATAACGCTGCTTTCTGCCTGCGGACCATCCCCATGCTGGCCGCGGGGCCCCTGCTGTGCCTGCTGTTCGTGCTTCGCCGGGGCGCGCCGACCCACCCCGGTCGCACCGGGGCATGGGCCGGATTGGCGGCAGGCGCGATCGGTGCGACCTGGTATGCGGCGCATTGCCCGGATGACAGCCCGCTCTTCGTCGCCGTCTGGTACAGCCTGGGCATATTGATGATGACGCTTGCCGGCTATGTGAGCGGCCGTCACCTGCTGCGCTGGTAGCCGCGTCGTTCGCGCAACGCCCGCCATCGGCCCCGTCCTCACGTGAGCCGCCGACGGGACTGTAACGAAAGCGCACGGTTCTACGTATCTCCTGGCATGAGAGCGACGTGGGAGGCTGATGTGAAGACCGATGAACTCATCGAGCTTCTGGCGCAGGACGCCGCCCCATCCTGGCCCTATCGCGCCGTCTTCCTGGTGGCGGCGATCGGCGGCGTGGTGATGTCGGCCCTGGTGTTCCATTCGTTCATCGGGGTTCGTCCCGATTTCGACCGTGCGCTGGAAACGGTCCGGTTTCTTTTCAAGTTTGTGCTCACGATCGCGCTTGCCGTGGGAGCCACCGGCCTCGCTTTGACGATGTCCCGCCCCGGCGCGCGGCGCGGCCGGTCGCTGAAGGCGCTGGCTGTCGCTCCCGTGCTGATGGCGGGCGCGGTTGCCCTCGAACTGGCGGTGCGTCCATCCGGAACATGGGAGGCGAGCATGATCGGCCACAATGCCCGGTTCTGCCTCACCCTCATCCCGTTGCTCTCGCTGGCGCCGCTCATCTGTCTCATCGCCGCGCTGCGCCACGGGGCGCCCACCCAGCCGGGCCTGACGGGCGCCGTCGCCGGCCTCGGCGCCGCCGCCATCGCCGCCACGTTCTATGCCGCCAATTGCGACGACGACAGCCCGCTCTTCGTGGCCTTGTGGTATCCTATGGCCTTCGCGCTGGTGGCGGCGGCGGGCTGTGGCCTCGGCCGCCGCTTCCTGACATGGTGACACGAGCGGCGATCGCGTGGCTCTATGCGGCCCGATCCGCGCCGCCGTCGAGAAGGGCGAACGCGCCGCCAATCACGCCCTCGAGCGTCGCGCGTTCCGGCCGCACCCGGGCGAGCACGCGCACGCCCATCAGCACGCCGAGCAAATGGCGGGCGAGATCCTCGGCGGTCAGGGAACTGGTGATGGTGCCGTCGGCCTGCCCGGCGGCAACGCGTCCGAGGAAGAAGGCTTCAATCCGCGCGAGGACGTCGGCCACGTCGCCGTTGAACGCCGCGTCGAGCGGCGTCACTTCCAGCGCGGCATTGACCAGCATGCAACCCTTGTGTTCCTCGTCGCTCAGCGAGCGCGTGAGTATCTCCGCGAAGAACGCCCCGATCGCCGCGCGCGGTGCCATGCCCTCGCAGCGCCGGATGCGATCCGCGATGCTGCCCTGAACATAGTGGGCAAGCGCCTTGCGGTAGAAGGCCCGCTTGTCGCCGAACGCGTTGTAGATGCTGGCCCCGGTCAAGCCTGTGCTCTCGATGAGGTCGCGGACCGACGTCGCCTCATAGCCGCGACTCCAGAAGCAATGGACGGCGGCATCGAGCACCGCTCCCTCATCGAATTCCCTCGGTCTGGCCATTCTTTCGTCCGTCCGTTCGCTCTGCGGGCACCTTGCCATCATTCGCGCATGAGCGCATTATAGAACGATCGAACTAAAATGCGAACGCCCGCCCGATCGAGAGCCGAAGGACACCCGATGTCTCTGGACCACGACCTCGCGGCGCTGAGGGCCGAGTTCGCGCGTACCGCACCAGAGGGCCGTCCGGCGCTCTACGCGGCCAAGATCGAGGCGTTGCGCGCCAGCTTCGCTGTCGACGAGGCCATCGGCGTGGGCGATGAGGCGCCCGATTTCACGCTTCCGAGCGCGGCCGGCGGCGGTGTGACGTTGGGCGAGCTTCTGCGGTCCGGCCCGGCGGTGGTCACCTTCTACCGGGGGGGCTGGTGTCCCTATTGCAACCTCCAGCTTCGCGCCTATCAGGCCATCCAGCCGCAGATCGCGGCACTCGGCGCCCGCCTCGTCGCCGTTTCGCCCCAGCTGCCGGACGGGTCGCTCGATGTCGCGGCGAGCAACGCGCTGACCTTCGATGTTCTGAGCGATGTGGGAAATCAGGTCGCGCGCCGTTACGGCCTTGTCTTCGCCCTTCCCGGGGAATTGCGCGACGCTCTGCGGTCGAACGGCAAACTCCTGCCCGAGATCAATGGGGACGACAGCTGGGAATTGCCGGTACCCGCCACTTATGTGGTCGGCCAGAACCGGCGTGTGGCGGCGGTGGGGCTCGACATCGATTATCGAAACCGGATGTCGCCCGAGATGCTCGTGGCGTCCCTGCGCGCGCTGTCGCGGGGCTGAACCATGCCGGGCTCCCGGTCATCGGCCGCGCGTCGGGACACCCATCGGTCTCGCGTGCCCTCCTTTACCCCCCATCGAATCGCCGGCCTGCTCTGGGCGGCGCTGACGGTTGCGATCTTCTCCGGCTGGTTCGTGGTGACACGGTTCAGCGTCACCCGCGAACTCGGCATCTGGGATATTGCGGCGCTCCGCTTCGGGATCGGCGCGCTGATCCTGTCGCCGGTCATATTCGGCAAGGGCAGAACCCTGCCTCGCGCGGCCTGGGGCGAGGGCTTCGTTTTCGCCCTGCTATGGGGCCTGCCCTTCGTCCTGCTCGTGGCGCTGGGCATTCAGCTGACATCGGCAGGACGGGCCGCCGCGGTCGCGCCAACCCTCATGCCGGTTTTTGCCGGCCTCATCGGCTGGGCGATGTTCAGGCAACGCCCGACACCGCCGCGCTTCACCGGCTACGCCGCGATCGCCGCCGGCCTCGCCGGTCTGCTCGCCATCAACCCGAGCGGCGACGGCCTGCGCAGCATGGCGGGGTTCGCGGCCCTGAGCGCCGCGGCGGGCATGTGGGCGATCTACACGCTTCTGTTCAGCCGGAGCGGACGCACCCCGATTCAGGCCGCCGCGCTGATCTGCCTCTGGTCCTCGGCCCTGCTGCTGCCGGTCTATCTCGGGTCGGGATTCAGTCGCTTCGGGCTTGCGTCGGCGAGCGAGATTGCCCTCCAGGCGGGTTATCAGGGCGTGCTGATGAGCGCGGTGGCGGTGGTCACCTTCAATCGTGCCGTCTCGCGGCTCGGCGCGGGAGCCGCCGCCGCCATCATCGCGCTGGTGCCGGCCGGCGCCTCGCTGCTCGCCGTGCCCCTGCTCGGGGAAATGCCCTCACTGATGGAGGCCGCAACCATCGCCCTCATCATCGCCGGGGTGGTGCTCGCGTCGCGCCCGACCCCGAAACCGCCTGCGCCTGCGATTCCGCGAACAGAAGGAAGCCTCCAATGATCCGCTTCTACTTCCACCCGACGCCTAACCCGATAAAGATCGCGCTGTTTCTCGAAGAGGCGGGTCTTCCCTATGAGATGGTCCCGGTCGACACCAGCAGGGGCGAGCAGCACATGCCGCCGTTTCGGGCGATCAACCCCAACGGCAAGGTGCCGGCCATCGTCGATACGGAAGGCGCAGGCGGGCGGGAGATAGCCGTCTTCGATTCGACCGCCATCCTGCTCTATCTGGCGGAAAAGACCGGCGCCTTCCTTGGCCGGCCAGAAGACCGGCCGGAGATGCTGTCCTGGCTCATGTTCCTCGGCAGTGGGCTCGGGCCGTTCTCGGGCCAGGCGGTCCATTTCCAGTTCGCCGCGCCGGAAGGCGAGGCGTATTCCAAGAACCGCTACCGGCGCGAAGCCGAGCGCCATTATCAGGTGCTGAATGACCGTCTGGCTGGACGGAAATTCATCATGGGGGATGATTATACCATCGCGGATATGTCGGCATGGGGGTGGCTCGCCCGTGCGGGGCGGGTGCGCAAGGGTGAGGACGACCCGCTCGGTCCCTTCCCCCACCTCAAGCGGCTGTTCGAGACGATTGACGCACGGCCGGCCGCCGCGCGTGCCCGCGAGGTCGGCAAGGATCACCCGTTCAAGATGACCAGCGACGAGGAAACGAGGCGCGCCCTATTTCCGTCGAACTATCCGCCCGCCGCGTGAAGGGTTCGGGCCGGCCACAGGGTTCGACGCACCAGCGCGCGTCCTCAAACCCCAGATCCATGACAATCAAGCGGTGAGGCCATGAAGATTGAAAACAAGCGCGTTCTGATCACAGGCGGCTCCAGCGGCATCGGGCTTGCCCTTGCCGGCGCCCTGCTCGCGCGGGGAGCGCAGGTCGCCATCAGCGGTCGGCGGGCTGACCGCATCGCGCAGGCCCTGCAGGAGTTGAAGGCGCAGGGCTTCAGCGCCCACGGCATTGTCGCCGACGTGGCCTCGGCAGAAGGCCGGGCCGCGACGCTCAACGGGGCACTCGCTGCCCTTGGCGGTCTCGATGTCCTCGTCAACAATGCCGGCGGCGTCCGTGCCGGACGGCTCGAGAATACGCCCGAGGCGGAACTCCAGGCGATGATCGACGTCGATCTCGTGGCGCCGATCCTGCTGACCCGCGCCGCCTTGCCGGCGCTGCGGGAGAGTGGCAATGCGACGGTCGTCAATGTCGCCTCCGGCATCGCCCTGATCGGCGCGCCCTTCTATGCCACCTACGCCGCCGTGAAGGCCGGCCTCGCGCGCTTTGGCGAATCGCTTCGGCGCGAGCTGAAGGGCGAGGGCATCCACGTGCTCACCGCCTATCCCGGCGGAACCGACACGCCGATGATGGCATCGAACCGCGCCGGCCCCGACCTCGGCTTTGCCCGCGAGCCGGCTTCCGCTGTCGCCGAGGCGATTGCCGACGGTCTCGAAACGGATGCCTTCGAGGTCATTCGCGGCGGCGAGATCCGCGCGCAGATGATCACCTTGAACCGTGAAAATCCCGCAGCGATCGACGAACGGTTTCTTGGGCTGAAGGCGGCACTGGAAGAGGCCGTGCGGGATCACTCGGCACTATGAAAGGTGCGCTCGAAGGGTCTCTGCCCTTCGCGCCAGAGCTTCTTGGAGGACTATCATGACCAGCATGTCGCTCTATGTGGAACTCAAGGCACGGCCGGGCAAGGAGGAAGTTGTCGCTGCCTTTCTTGCCGGCGCCCGCACCCTTGTGGAGGCTGAACCTGGCACCATTGCTTGGTTCGCGGTGCGTTTCGACAGCGATACCTTCGCCATCTTCGACGCCTTCGACGACGAGACGGGACGCGAGGCCCATCTTGCCGGACAGGTGGCCGCCGCGCTCATGGCGCAGGCCGACGATCTGCTGGCGACGCCCCCGGTGATCCGCAAAGGCAGCGTTCTCGCGGACAAGCTGCCGGCATGAGAAGACGGGCCATCCGCGTGCCGGATGGCCCGTCCGCTTCTCGCTATTCGTGTAGAATCAGGCCCGCGAGCGGATCATGCTCCTCGCGCCAGATGCCCCGCGCGATCGCGGCGCGCGTATCGGCATAGCCCGCGTTCCATCTCGGCCTCAGGCTGGCGGCGCTGAAGAGGGCGCCGCCCCCCTGCAGCACCAGGGCGGTCTGGCCGACGGAATCCCCGATCGACGCCGAGGGGGGCGTGCCGGCAGGGCGTGGATGATCCATTCTGCAAGATCCCGAGTAACGATTGCGCCGGGAAAGCGGACATCTTCCGAGCTGCTCCGGATTTCTATGGAGGCCCTGTCATGTCTTCGGCGAAGCGTTTCTGAAAATTACATGTCTCCCATATTCGTGATGGCCATCGAACACTGTTGGATCAACTTCCGGGTCTAGGAAAACGTCCGATTTCCGACGGACCTGTCGCCAATCTGCCGCGAGAACACGTCGAGCGCACTGGCGAGCCTGTGGTCGATGACCTCCAGATATTCCGTCCAGTCCTCGAAGCCCGCGAGCGCGCGACGGCCATCGCTGATGCCGCGCAGTCCGATGGTCGGCACGCCGAAGCGCCGGGCGGCGCGGAGCACGGCGAAGCTCTCCATATCGACCATGTCGGCATCGATGGCCGCGTAGCTCGCGCCCGACACGATCGACGCGCCGGTAGCCAGCGAGGCGGTGGGGACGCCCTCGATGCGATAGGCGATCGGAATATGCGCCGGCTCGTCGAGAAACGGGGTCACACCCTTCTCGAAGCCAAGGGGTGAGGCGTCCATGTCCCGATAACTGACACTGGCCATCTGATAGATGCCGGCATGATCGAGCCGCTGCGAGCCGGCGGAACCAAGGGTGAATACGACGTCCGGCAATTGCCCGGCATGGTCGAGCCGCGCCAGTGCCGCAGCCGTCGCCACCGCCGCCTCGACCGGCCCGACGCCGCAGATCAGCGGATGGATCCGCGCCCGCAGCGCGGGTCCGTATTCATGCGTCGTCGCCATGACGAAGAGCACGCGCGCCTGCGCGATGGAAAGAATGTGCTGGCGGGGATCGTCCATGGCGTTATTGGCTGCCCTGCGGCGTGGTGGAAGGTGCCGGATAGCTGGTATTGCGGGTGGTGACATAGACCCGCCACGCCTCCGGTTCGGTTTCGACCAGGCGATAGAGCGGGCTGCCCGCGAACGGGTCACGCGCCCAGGCGCCGTCGCGGGCGGTGAGCAGGACGACATCGCAGCCATAGGTCTCGGCCAGAGCACGCAGATCCTCGGCCGATCCCTCGCCTGCGAAAACCCTCAGGAACCGGTCGGAAATCTCGCCGCGCCGTTGCTGCGAGAGCGGCGCGAAGGCAATCGCCAGTTCGTTGCCGGCGAAACAGGAGCGGCGATCGGCCAGCAGCGCCCAGGAGATGTTGACGGGCCACGGCGTCATGGTGGCGAACAGCGCGGGATTGTTCGCCACCCGCGCCTCCGCCGGCGCATGCCGCCGCACCGCCGCCCACATGGCCGGCGCGCGCGCGAACCATGCGGCGTCGGGCGACACCTCGCCCCGCGCATTGCCGGCGGCGATGACAACCCCGCCTATGAGGCTCGCCGCGAAGCCGGCGAGCGCGAGTCCGGCCACGACCCGGCCGCGCTGTGCCAAGAGGCGCGCGAGACCCGCTGCGGCCGCGACCGTCAGCACCATGAGTCCCGGCAGCACCGCGCGCCATCCGAGGTCGTTATTGTCGCCGACCGTACTGACCAGCAGCCAGCTTGAGGCAAGGCTGACCAGCGTCAACATCCCGAGTGCCCGCGCCTCGCGGCCTGAAAGCGTGCGCGCATGACGCCGCGAGGCCAACCGCCAGAGCGCCACCGCGCCGACGGGATAGATCAGCGGGAATTCGACCACCAGCAGCACCAGCCAATAGGCCGGAAGATCGAGAAGCCGACCGAAGCGCCCGGCGGCATTCTCGGCGAGAACCGGAAAGGGGGAGATCGCGACGGGGCTGCCACCACCGCGCATCACCCCAGCGTGATATTGCTCGACCAGAAGCGGAGCGGCGAGCAGCAGCGCCAGAGCGGCCGCGCCCAGCGCGGCGAGAAGAAAGAGTGGCAGGCCGCCCTCGGGGACGCTGCGCAGCAGCAGGGGCAGCAGCGCCAGCATGGCGAGGGCGAGCACGAGGCCGCCGACCCAGATCGAGCTCTGATACGCGCCGGCGACCACCAGCCCCAGCACGAGCGCCGTCAGCACCCGCGGATTCGCCGCCAGCCGTACCGCCAGCAGCGTGGCGATCACCAGCGCGCCGGCGGCCGCGACATGATGGGGGCTCCAGCTCGACTGGAACAGCCAGCCGGCAAAGCCGGTGGCCGGGCGCAGGACGCCGGCGAGCCGGTCTTCACCGATCGCGGCTTCCAGCACCGGGCGGAGCGACCCTGTGACACATAGTGCGATGGCGAGCGCCGGCGCCAGCGGGGAGCGCGCGAACCGCAGCGCCAGCCCCGCCATCAGCGTCAGCGTCGAGAACGCCGTGAACCAGCTCGCCGCCGCATCGGCCTCCCACCCACGGGCACCCGTGAGACCAGCAAGCTGGGCGGCCCCGAAGTGCCAGAGATAGTAATAGGCAACGCCGGCGCGCTCGCCGGGCGGCCCATAGAACGGATTGACCGGCGGCATGCCGTCACGGACCATCGCGTCGATCAGCGCGATCTTGGAATGATCGAAGATGGCCGGCGCCAGCGCGATGCCCGCTTGCGTCTCCTTCGGCACCACGGCCATTGCCGGCAGCAGCGCCACAATGGCGGCGGCGAGGAAGACCCAGAACGGCATGGTCGGTGTGTCGTCGGGCGGCTCGACGACACGCCTGTTGCTCAGCAACCAGCCGCCACTTATCAGGGCCAGTGCGCCCAGGGTTCCGACGAGCGGGCTGCCGGCCCAGCGCGAGATTTCAAGCGCCAGAGCGTTCTGCACGGTCCAGCCGAGAACCGGCGCCAGCGGCAGCGCCAGGGCACGACGGATGCCGAGCGCGCGCGCCAACCCATAGCCGGCGCCCGTCCACAGGACGAGGCCGACGGCGGCGGCAAGGAAGGCCGATCCGAACGAGAACATCACGGCTTCACGGTCGCGCGGCCGGGGCCGCTCCGATGCGCGGCCCCTTTCGTTGCGCTCACAGGCCGCTGAACCAGTTGAAGCCCTGCTTCTCCCAGAACCCCTCCGGATAGGTATTCGTCACCTCGATCGCGCGGATCCATTTGGGGTTCTTGAAGCCGAGCTTGACGGCGGTGCGCAGGCGCAGCGGCGCGCCGAACGGATCGGTGATCGGCTCGCCGGCATATTTGGTGGCGAGGATGGTCTGCGGGTGCAGGGCGGAGGCCATGTCGATGCTCTCCATATAGTCGTCCTGCCCATGGAAGGCGACGTATTTGGCCGTCAGGTCCGCGCCGATCTGTGTCAGGAACTGCCGCAGATTGGGCCCCGACCACTGGCCGATATAGTCCCAGCCCTCGACGCAGATATGCTTGATGATCACTTCCTGCTCGGGCAGCGCATGGATCTGGTCGAGGCTCCACGGGCGCTTGTCGGCGATGAGCCCGCTCAGTTCGAGCTTCCAGCTGGAGAGATCGACCGGCTTGACGTTCTCGATCTCGTAATAGGCGTTGAAGCGCGGCGGCTTCACCACCTGATCGAGGGAATAGGTCGGCGCCAGCTTGTTCGGATCGAAGATCCTGGCCTGTACCCAGTCGTTGAAGGAGGAGACCGAGCGTAGTGCGCTCTGCACCTGGCTCTGCTCGGCGATGTCGCAACCGGTGAGCATGGACAGCGCCCCGAGGCTGACGGCCCCGCGCAGCAGCTTGCGCCGGTCGATATCCTCGATGAGGGCGCGGTTTTCGGTGAGCAGGCTCTGATCCGGGCCGCGGCGCGGGCGGAACAGCGAGGTCGGACGTCGAAGGAAGGACATGGCGCGCGCTCTCACATGTTCGAGGCGGGGGCCGACGCACGGCGCCGGGCGGGGCGATCGTCCACGCGCGGCCCGCCGGTGATCATGGCGAGCAGCGTCTTCGGCACCAGCAAGGCGAGGGCGACATGCACGACCATGAACAGGCAGATCGCCGTCATTCCGAAGAAATGCGCGAGCCGCGCGCCCTGGAAATCGTAGAACAGCGCCGTCAAGAACGAGAACTGGACGGGCTTCCAGATCGCCAGACCGGAGATCACCTGCAGGATGATCACCAGTATCACCCCGACATAGAGCGTCTTCTGGACGGCATTGTAATGGGTGAGGTCGGCATGCTGCAGGCGGAAGCGCGCCGCGGCCAGCGCCTCACGGATGACTTCGCGCGGCGAGATCGGCAGCAGCAGGCGGCGGAAACGGCCGGTGACAAGGCCATAGATCAGGTAGGCGAGGCCGTTCAGCCCGAGAACCCACATGCCGAAGAAGTGCCATTGCAATCCGTGCTGCGCCCAGGGGCCGAGCGTGACCGCATCGGGGAAGTGGAGAAACCCGAATATGACCTCGTCATTGTAAATCTTCCACCCGCTCATGATCATGATGATCATCGCGATCGCGTTTGTCCAATGCATGACCCTAATGACAACAGGATGCATCTTCTTCATTTTCGGTTCTCTTTGTTGTATTGTTCAAGAGATGATGCGAAATTTACTTGATGATTATAAAAATCAACATTACATGTCTGCTTGCATCATCGAAGGAGATAACCGCCATGCGCCGTGAACTTGCTTATTCTCTGCTTGGGATCCTGCTTCTGGGCGGCACGCCCGGGGCCGCCCATGCCGAAGAGACCAAGCCGATGCGCGCGGAAGGCGGGGCGCATACCCAGCCGGGACCGGAGCAGGACGGGCTGACGCCACAGCAGCGTATGGAACGCCGCTTTCCGCAGAAGGTGCGGGTCGGCGATCTGATCGGCCTGCCGATGCAGGACTATGACGACCGCATTCTGGGATATGTGAAGGCGGTCGTGCGCACCCCCGACGGCCATATCGTGCTGGTGATGCCGTTTGGCGGCTGGTTCGGTTATGGCGGCCGCCCGGTCGGCGTGCCGATCGAGACCGTGGCCATCCTCGCCCGCCACCTGAACGTGCTGGACCTGCCGCGGGAGGCGTTTCCCGATCTGCCGACCTGGAAGGACGGGGAGGGAACGCCCATCCCTTCCGACGATATCATCCGGATCGCCATTTCCCGCCGCTGAACGGCGCGGACCTTTCAGCCGCACATAGGTGCCGGAGGACTGCGAGACCGTCATAGGTCGTGGCCCTCCAGCCGGGCGATGAGGGTGCGCACCTGTCCGATCGCGGCGAAGCGCCCGCGCTCGACCGCGAGCACCCGTCCGGCCATCAGCGCCCGATGCTCGCAGCAGGCGCGCAGCGCCTCGTCGGCGATCGTCTCGAATTCGGGGATATGGGCGAGGCCGAGAATGCGGCGATGGATCTCGATGCCGGCGAAACCCACAGCGTCGCGCCAGATGCCCTCGATCATGGTGTTCAGGGCCAGTTCGCTGCCGATCGCGTCGGCCTGATCCTCGAACAGTTCCCGCCCGCCGAGAATGCCGGTGCGCTCGCGGCGCCACAGCCGCGTGAACTCCTCGACGAAGACATTCCAGATCGCCTCCGCCGTATCGAGGATCCAGTCGCGATAGGCGCGCCTCTCCTCGTTGTCCGGCTGAAGGCCGGGCAGGGCGAAGACGGCCATCCAGAGATTGGCGAGCAGCGAACCGATGTCGAAGCCGATCGGCCCGTAGGTGGCGAATTCCGCGTCGATGACGCGGGTGTCACCCGCGCAGACCATGATCGACCCGGTATGCAGATCGCCGTGCAGCAGCGTCTGCGCGCTGCCGCAGAAGCGCGCCTTCAGTTCGAAGGCGGCGAGCTTCAGGTCGCGGTCGGCGCGGATGGCCGTGACGGCGCGGTCCAGAGCCGGGGTGTGGCTGTTGCGGGCGCAGTCGTGGAACGGGTCGGTGAAGAACAGATCCTCGGTGATGCCGCACAGTTCCACATTGCCGGCAAACAAGGCAAGATCAGCCTTCCGCCGAGCCGTCTCCATGGCCCAGTCGGAGCCCCGGAACAGCGTCCGCGCGAGATAGCGCCCGAGTTGCCCGGCCAGCAGCGGGTAGCGCTCCCCGGCCATCAAGCCCTTGCGCAGGATGACATGGGGCCGAAGGTGCTCCATGACCTGGATCGCCTGGTGGCGGTCGAAATAGTAGATCTCCGGCAGCCGGCCCGGATCACGGCGGCCCAGACGCAGCATGGCCTCATGCTCGAAGAAGGATCGGTCGAGCGACATCGGCCAGCTTTCGCCGACCACCCGCGCATAGGGCAGCGCCTGCTTCACGACCACCGATCCGGCCGGGCCCTCGACAATGAACACAAGGTTGAGGTTTCCGTCACCGACCTCGCATACCCGCCATTGCGCCGCCGGGCCGATACGCTCCGTCATTTGCGGCAGACCGCCCAGCCGGTCGGCAACAGTGTCGGCCTGCAGCGGCTCGTAAGGCGAATGAGTGAGCATTCCGGTCTCCGCATTCCTTATGCGAAGGCCGGCAGGTTGCCTGCTGTGCTTCGCCTAAGCGGTACGGCAAAACGGTTGCTCACATTACAGCGATCACGGCTTCGTGAACGAGCCGCAGGGCACCTTCCGATCCGGCCTGCCGCGACACGAATGCGTGAGTCCGTAACAAGCGGCGGCGCCATCGCGAAGACGGGTTGAACGCCCTTGTGCCGGGCCTCAACGCGAAACCGGAGCGACCATATGCGCCTTCCCCTACACTTCCTGATGGCAGGGACCCTGCTCGCCCTGTCGGGATCAGCCTCCGCGACGGAGTTCGTCACGCCCGATCGGCAGCCCATCGTGGTGGAGCTGTTCACCAGCCAGGGCTGTTCCTCCTGCCCGCCCGCAAATGCCAACCTGATCAAACTGGCGGCGCGTCCCGACGTTCTCGCCCTGTCCTTCAGCGTGACCTATTGGGATTATCTCGGCTGGAAGGATGTGTTCGGCCAGCCGGCCTACACGCAGCGGCAGGCCGTCTATGAGCCCAAGCTCGGCGAACCCGGCCCGTTCACGCCGCAAATGGTGGTGGACGGCCGGGCCTCCGCCATCGGTTATGACCTCGGTGAAATGCAGGCCCTCATCGAGAAGAGCCCGCTCAAGACCGGGCCCGCGATTTCGCTCGGCCCCGAGCGCGTCGACATTGCCAAAGGGCGATCGAGTCGCGGCGGCTCCGATGTCTGGCTGGTCTGGTTCGATCCCACGACGGTGCAGGTGCCGGTGCGCCGTGGCGAGAATACCGGCCGCACACTGCCTCACAGTCACGTCGTCCATCACCTGGCCCGGCTCGGCGGGTGGAATGGCGAGGCGGTCGCCTTCAAGACTCCCGCCACACCCGAGGGGCTGAAGACGGCGATACTCGTTCAAGAGCCCGGTGGCGGGCCGATCCTCGCGGCGGCAACCGATTGAGCCCGCCTGCCACCGCCATCTGCCACCGCCATCTGCCACCGCCATCTGCCGCCGCCCCTCAACGATTTCCGAAGAAGAGACCGGGGGCGCCACCGCGCCCGGCGCTCATTCACGGCGCTGGAGACTGATATGACCGACTTTTCCGCGGACACCGCGATTCCGTCGGAACAGACCGTGAGTCAGGACGCCTATGGCGAAAGGATCCGCATGATCTTTGGCGCGAGCATCGTTCAGGTGATCCGATGCGCCGCGCTGTTCTCGCTGGCCGATCATGCCGAACGCGGCCGGATCACCGCCGAGGAATTTTCCGCGGCGGAAGGGCTCGATCCCGATGCCGCCGGGCGCGTCCTGCGCGCCTGCACAGGCTTCGGGCTATTTTCGATGTCCGATGACGCGGGCTATGCCGGGACGGCGCTGCTGCGGACGCTTCGATCGAACACGTCGCATTCCCTGCGGGATCTTGCCCTGATCCAGGGAGGCCCCGGCCATTGGGTGCCGTGGGGAAGGCTCGACGACGCGCTCCGGACCGGGCGCGCGCAGACCGAAGCAACGCTCGGTCAGTCCCTGCGGGACTATTACGCCCGGCGGTCGGGAGCGCCAGCCGGCGGAATATGAGCGGCTGCTGAGCCGGGCGGGTTTTCGCCTGCTGGCCACGCGCGCCCTGACGCCCACCCACTCCTTGTTCGAAGCTGTCGCCATCTGACGGTCATGTAGTCGGCGAAAGCACGAGGCGGGCGGCGCCCGCCTCATCACGACGAGGGCAAACGATGCACATTCAACGACGCGCGCTGCTGGCGCTGGCTGGCGCCTTCCGCGCTGTAGCGCTTCCTCGTCGTCTTCATTCCCGCACCAATCCATCAGGTCGGGAGTAGCTTGACACCCTGTCCAGATTTCCGGCACCACCTCAGAGTTCCTCCCGACGGGAAATCTAAAGACGTGGGACCGGCGGGCCGATTTGCCGAAACTGAATGTTCCGACCCCCCTGGTCATGGGCGCGAGGTATGACGAGATGAACCCCGAGAGCATAAGGCGGGAAGCCGCGCTTATTCCCGATGCCGGGCTCTTCATCAGCGAAACCGGCAGCCATCTGGCGATCTGGGACGACCAGACGGCGTATTTCGCTGCGCTCCTTTCCTTCCGGAGCGCCAGAGAGGCTGATGGAAGCCCCGGCGCGGGCCGCCTCGACGGCAGCGGGCGGAAGCCGCCACAGCGGGGAAGCTGGCGCCATCGCATAAGCGGTGGCTGCCGCTCGGTGAGCCGCTCGATCGTCGATATTCGGCAGGAAACCGGCTCGCCGACAAAGGGCAGCCTGTCGCCTCTCTCGGCAAGCTTCGGCAAGCGGTTCAAATGGCCGTCCGATCCGAATGTCGCGACCGAGACCCAGTCACCGATGACTGGCAGCATATGATCGACAGCACCACGGTGCGCGGCCATTCTCCGGCCGCAGGCGCAAAAGGGGACTGAGAAGGAGGGATTTAGTCGAAACCGCGGCGGCCTTACGAGCAAAATCCACGCCCGTGCAGACGGCCGGGGACGCCTCTTGGTGTCGTCTTCACTGGCGGCGCGGCCTCCGACTATGAAGCCGTCGATGGATTTCGCGTGGTCGGTGATTGAGCCGCTTCTGCCGACGAAGGTGCGCGGTGTTGCGCGGGTGGATGACCGGCGCGTTTTGAACGGCCTTTTCTGGCGCCTGCGCACCGGGGCGCCCTGGGCCGACATCCCGGCGCGCTAGGCTCAGGACCTATTAATCTGCCTTGAGTTGTGATTCACAGTCTCCCTTGAGGAGGCTGGCATGGGTGATTTGTTCCTGCTGAGCGAGC
>NZ_JAUSVR010000027.1 GCF_030814815.1 Ancylobacter amanitiformis
AGTTCGAGGAGTTCCTCGTCGTCGACCTGGTCGCACTTGTTCAGGAACACCACCAGAGCGGGAACGCCGACCTGACGGGCGAGCAGGATGTGCTCGCGGGTCTGCGGCATCGGGCCGTCCGCCGCCGACACGACGAGGATCGCGCCGTCCATCTGCGCCGCGCCGGTGATCATGTTCTTCACATAATCCGCGTGCCCGGGGCAGTCGACGTGGGCGTAATGCCGGTTCGCCGTCTCGTACTCGACATGCGCCGTCGAGATCGTGATCCCGCGCGCCTTCTCTTCCGGCGCCTTGTCAATCTGGTCGTACGCCGTGAACGTCGCCCCGCCCGACTCAGCGAGAACCTTCGTGATCGCAGCCGTCAGCGACGTCTTGCCATGGTCGACGTGCCCAATCGTACCAATGTTGCAGTGAGGCTTCGAACGGTTGAACTTCTCTTTGGCCATGACCTGTTTTCCTTCAGCAACGTCCCGACGTCGCGAAAATCGGGGCGTGGGATAGGCGGTTTCCTGCAATTCCGCAAGTGCCGCGTTAAGTACCGCGTTTCGCATGCGCGCGCGAGAAGCTTGCCGCGCCCGTGGAGCCTGTCCCGCGCCGGGGGAGCCTGCCTGCGCATCGCGCGCGGTGGAGCCGCAGCGGCATTCAGCGGTGGGGGATGAAAGTTGGAGCGGGTGAAGGGAATCGAACCCTCGTCATCAGCTTGGAAGGCTGTTGCTCTACCATTGAGCTACACCCGCGAAGGTCGGGGTAAACATAGCAGCAATACGACGTGGTGGGGGAGGTAGGACTCGAACCTACGAAGGCATAGCCAGCGGATTTACAGTCCGCCCCCTTTGCCGCTCGGGACACTCCCCCAGGTCACTCAAGGCACGTCGTGGTGGCCGGAACTCCGGCCGCGGGAAGCATGTGGCGCCGAAGCACCGCCTCCCGTGAGGCGCGCTTTATGGTGAGGTGCCCCGGCCCTGTCAACCCCGCCGGCCCAACATCCCCTGCCCCGGCCTTCGCGCCTGTGGATCGAATTGCCAAGCCGGACGCGCCATGACAGAAGGCGGGGACACACAGAGCCAAGCCATGAACGATCGCCCCCGCCAGCCACCGGACCGCCCCAACGCCCCCTCGAAGCCGGGCTTCGATTCCGGCGCCCGCGCGGCCGGCAAGGCGCGACCGGCGAAGAACTGGCACGACAAGGGCGGAAAGCGCGGCCCTGACAGCCGGCGCGAGCGCCCTGCCGGCCGGCCTTTCGGCGAATGGCCGGAGGACGTCGCCATACTCTATGGCTGGCACAGCGTCACCGAGGCGCTGCGCAATCCACAGCGCCGCTTCCGCCGCCTGATGGCGACCGAGAACGCGCTGAAGCGGCTGCAGGACGAGTCAGTCCCGCTCAAGGTCGAGCCGCAGCTCGTGCGCCCCGGCGAAATCGACCGCCTGCTCGAATCGGACGCGGTGCATCAGGGCCTGTTCGCCGAATGCGATCCCCTGCCCTCGCTCACCCTTGAGGAAGCGGCCGAGAACGACCTCGTGCTGGTGCTCGACCAGATCACCGACCCGCACAATGTCGGCGCCATCGTGCGTTCCGCGGCGGCGCTCAAGGTGGGGGCCATCATCACCACCGCGCGCCACAGCCCCGCGGCGACCGGCGTGCTGGCCAAGAGCGCGAGCGGCGGGCTGGAGCATGTGCCGTTCTGCTTCGTCGGCAACCTCGCCCGCGCGCTGGACGACCTGAAGAAGCGCGGGGCGCAGGTGGTGGGGCTCGACAGCGAAGGCCCCGCCGATCTCGTCGACACGCCTCTGCGCGCGCCGGTGGCGCTGGTGCTCGGCGCCGAGGGCAAGGGGCTGCGCCAGCTGACGCGCCAGACCTGCGACACGCTCGCGCGCATCGACCTGCCCGGCGCCATTGTCAGCCTCAACGTCTCCAACGCGGCCGTGCTCGCCCTGCACATCGCCCGACGCGCCATCGGCGTGCGGAACTGAGCGCGCACAACCGGCACCGCTGACCGGAGCCGGCAACCGCTTCGCAGTGCAGCATCTGCCGCGTTACGACCAATTGCCAATCGTCAAACGCCACACTTTTCGCCAAGCTTTCCCGTGAGGCAGTGCAGGAATCAAAGAATTCCGCGCTCCACTGATCCGGGGAACGGCGCAAACCGATTTATTGCGGACCGTCACCGGGAGGAAACAGCCCGAGTGACCGGCGTTCCCGCAGGAACTCCCAAACTCGAACGACAGCACCGACGTGACTCCCAAGGCGGGAGTTCGCATTTCGACGCGCGCATTCTTGTGCGCGCCTGGCTATTCGCGCGGCATATTCTGGGGAAGGGAACGAACATGAGCGTAACGACGGCAGGTCCGACGACACGGTCCGGACCGATGACGCGGGAAGAGAGGAAGGTCATCATCGCCTCCTCCGCCGGCACGGTTTTCGAGTGGTATGACTTCTATCTCGCGGGCTCGCTGGCCGCGAATATCGCGATGACCTTCGTGCCCGGCAGCAATGACACGGCCAAGTTCATCTTCGTGCTGTTCGGCTTCGCGGCCGGCTTCGCGGTGCGCCCGTTCGGCGCGCTGTTCTTCGGACGCCTCGGCGACCTCATCGGCCGCAAGTACACCTTCCTCGTCACCATGACGCTGATGGGCATCGCCACCTTCGCGGTCGGCCTGCTGCCGAGCTACGAGACGATCGGCTATGCCGCTCCGGTGATCTTCATCATCTGCCGTCTGGCCCAGGGCCTTGCGCTCGGCGGTGAATATGGCGGTGCCGCGACCTATGTCGCCGAACACTCCCCGCATGGGCGGCGCGGCTTCTACACGTCGTGGATCCAGACCACGGCCACTGTCGGCCTGTTCCTGTCGCTGCTCGTCATCCTGACGCTGCGCCTGTCCATGTCGCCGGAAGACTTCAACGCCTGGGGCTGGCGCATTCCGTTCCTGCTGTCGATCATCCTGCTCGGCTTCTCGATCTGGATCCGCCTGCAGCTCAGCGAATCCCCGGCCTTCCAGAAGATGAAGGCGGAGGGCAGCCGCTCCAAGGCGCCGCTGACGGAGGCCTTTGGTCGCTGGTCGAATGCCAAGATCGCGCTTATCGCGCTGTTCGGCGGCACCGCCGGCCAGGCGGTCGTCTGGTACACGGGTCAGTTCTACGCGCTGTTCTTCCTGACGCAGACGCTGAAGGTCGACGGGACGACGGCAAACCTGCTGATCGCCGCCGGCCTGCTGATCGGCACGCCGTTCTTCATCCTGTTCGGCTGGCTGTCGGACAAGATCGGCCGCAAGCCGATCCTGATCGCCGGCTGCCTGATTGCCGCCGCCACCTATTTCCCGCTGTTCGAGAACATCGCCCGCATCGCCAATCCGATGCTGATCTCGGCGACGGAGAATGTGAAGATCGACATTACCGCCGATCCCGCCAATTGCGGCACGCTTTTCGACCCGGTGGGCGTGCGCGTCTTCACCCGTCCGTGCGACGTCTACCGCCGCACGCTGGCGACCAACTCGATGCACTATCAGCTGCTGCCCGGCCCGGCCGGCTCGCCGGTCGTCACCACGGTCAACGGTACGCCGGTGGTTATCGCCGACACCGACAAGAGCGGCGCCGCGATCGTCGCCGCAGCGCAGGCCGCCGGCTACCCGAAGGTGGGCGACCCGTCGATCCTCAAGCAGCCGACCATTGGCGGCGTGCTGAGCGACAGCCGCTCGCTCGCGGTCATCGGCCTGCTGTTCATCCTCGTGCTCTACGTGACGATGGTGTACGGCCCGATCGCCGCGCTGCTGGTGGAACTGTTCCCGACCCGCATCCGCTACACCGGCATGTCGCTGCCCTACCATATCGGCAATGGCTGGTTCGGCGGCTTCCTGCCGCCCACGGCCTTCGCCATCGTGGCGGCCTCCGGCAACATCTTCTCGGGCCTCTGGTATCCCATCATCGTGGCCCTGATGACCGTGGTGATCGGCGTGATCTTCCTGCCCGAGACCAAGGATCGCGACCTCGAGAACTGGCACTGAGCCTGATATCGGGCACAGGCGGCGTCGCGCCCGACCGGCGCGCCGCCGGAAGACCACAAGGCCATGGCGAACGACACGGCCACGGCGACCGACGCGTGTTCTTCAAGACGCGTGTTCTTCAAACGACAAGGCCCCGTCGCAGGACGGGGCCTTTTTCGTGTCCGCCACCCCTCGAGAAGGGTCCGCGGAATGGATCAGAGCGCCGCGGAAACGACGATCTCGACCTTGTAGTCCGGCGTGGCGAGCGCGGCCTCGACGGTGGCGCGGGCCGGCGTGTGGCCGGCGGCAACCCACGTGTCCCACTCCGCATTCATCTCGCCGAAGGTCGAGATATCGGCGAGGTAGATGGTGGTGGTCAGGATCCGGGTCTTGTCGGTGCCGGCTGCGGCCAGCAGCGCGTCGATCTGGTCGAGCACCGCCCTGGTCTGGGCGGCGACGCCGTCGCCCAGCGCAACCTGGCCCGCGAGATAGACGACGGAGCCGTGGACCACGGCCTGGCTCATGCGCGGGCCGACTTCGATTCTCTTGATGCTCATCTCAGCAAAACTCTGGTTCGACATGAAAAAACCGGCCGGCGCTGGGGAGCGCCGGCCGGTCTTGGTAGCACAGGAAGGCGTGCGACACGCCTATCGGGTGCCGATCACTGCGGGTTCATCCAGGCCTTGCCCATCGGCCCCATCGTGCCGATGTTGAAGATCTGCACGCGGCGGTTGATCGGATCATCCGGCTTGCCGGGCACCTGCAGCGCCTCCTGGCCGAGGCCGAGCGCCTCCAGACGGTCCGGCGAGACGCGGAACAGCGTCACCAGCGCCTGCACGATGGCGTCGGCCCGCTCCTGGCTGAGCTTGAGATTGTAGGCGCGGGTGCCGGTGGCATCCGTATTGCCGACCACCACGAACTTGTAGTTCCACAGGATCGGGTGGTGCATCGCGTCGGCGATCGAGCCCAGCGTCCCATAGGACTCGGGGCGAATGATCGACGAATTCAGCGCGAACTGGATCTGCACGGTGATCTGCGCCAGCTTGTCGAGCTTCTGCGCGATCGCCGACTTGTTCAGCCCGAGCGGCTGGTTCTGCGCCACCGCGTCCTGCGCCATCTTGCGCAGCAGTTCCACGGTCAGCGAGGGATCGTCATTGGTGACGCTCGACAGCCCCTGCAGGATCTGCTGGTTGTTGTCGGCGGTCTGGGCGCTGGCGCTCGTGGCGAGCGGAGCGGCGAGCGCGGCGGCGAGGGCAAGGCCCCCGACGAGACGGGTAAAGCGGGTCATGGTCTGTTTCATCCCCTCAGCGATGCCGTGTTCGTCAATTGGCCCAGCCGGCGTCGACCAGCGTCTGCTTGCAGGCAGGACGCACGACCTTCACCGAATCCAGCAGGCAGTCGAGGATGTTGGCATCGCCCGGCTTCACGCCCGAGCAGAACTGCTGCGCGCTCGCCGAGCACGCCTTGCCGGCATTCGCCTGCGCGGCGACGCGCTTGGCGATGCCGGTCTGAACGGCCGCGAAATCGTCGAAGCACTGGCGCGGCACCTGGTCCTGGTGCTGCGTGAGGCACTGCTGCATCTGACCGGTGCCGATATTCACCGTCGCGCAGAAGCGCTCGATCGACGGGCCGCAGCTCTTGGCGATCAGCGCGCCAGCCTGGGCATAGCTCATGGTCTGCGCGGATGCTGCGCCGGACGTCGCCGCAAGCACCAGCGCACCAAGCGCAAAGATGGTTCCCTTCATCACTATTCCCGCCTCCCAAGCGAGTGATCCCAGCGCGAAACAGCGCCAGCCCTCTGGCACGACGACACTCGCCGAACCATGCGTCAATCCTGTCGCAGAACCGCGCGTCATGCGCAATGACACACGTCACAGCACTCAAAATTCGTCGCGGGAAGCCCGACATGCCGCCAGGCGAGGCAGCGAAGGACGGCACGAAGCGCCGAATTGAGCGGGTCGCCCCACCGCCGCGCCCATTCGCCATCGCGGCACGCCTGCCCCGGAAGCTGCGGAAAAGCGCGGCAGGCTTGACCGAAGGGCCTCTGTGAGAGAAGAAAGCGCCGCCGTACTTCTCGGGGGACGTCACCAGACCCGGCACGCGACCATCGCTTCATGGGACCATCGATTGATGGAATGTCGCGTGGAGCGTCGCGGGCGCGAGAAAATCACCCCGGGAATATGCGTTTTGCCGGCGTAGCACAGCGGTAGTGCAGCGGTTTTGTAAACCGAAGGTCGGGAGTTCGATCCTCTCCGCCGGCACCACTCCCCGCGAGGGCGACGCCCACAGGCTCGCGCCTGCGCGCCGTCCTAAAGACGGTTACCGCCCATCCTGCCCGCGATCGGACATGGCGTCGAACGCCACGATCATCATCCCGGCAAAGCCGAGGACATACATGGCGGACACAACCGTGATCGGTTCGAAGCCGAGAATGCTCATGGCGGGATATCCGGCGAGATAATTCCAGCGAAGTGGTTCCAGCGAGGCGATGCCGGGAGATATGGTTGCTCGGCCCGATCCCGCGAGAGGGCGCGGATGAGCCGGCCGGCCTTTGCGCAATTTCCCCCCGCCACCGCCCGTGCGATCGCGCCACGCGGCAGCCGAATGACGCGCGAGCCGCCCGCCCCGCATGCCGCCGTCCTGAGGTTCGAAAGAGCGCAGGCCCGCCGGCGGGACAAGGCGGAACGGCGGCACGCGCAGACGGCATGTCATTTTCACGGCATGTCATTTTCTCGGCCTAAGGCACTGAGATTCCCGCGAATCAGCTATTGTCATCGCGAGATTCGGGCATTTGGGGATTCCGGCCATGCAATCCAAATGGCGTGCACCCGCCTGTTACATCGGCGTGGCGGTGATTTGCGCCATTTACCTCGTGGTCGTGCCCGGCGTCAGCGTGACCGACATCTGCGCCGGTGCCGGCCTCGGCGCTGCGGTGATGTGGGCGATCAACGAGTGGGAAACCGGCAAGTGGAACGTCGTGCTGCCCGGCGCGGCGGTCGCGGCGCAGGCTCCTCAGGCCGCCGTGGCGATGGCGGCCGAGGTGAATGATCCGGCGGCACTCGCTGAATACGAAGCGCGCCCCCGCGTTGATTCCGGTGTCGCCACGCGCGAGACGCTGGAAAAATGGGACGTCGACGACAGGGAGCCGGATTGGGATCCCTCGGCGCTGGCCGACACCTGGGCCAAGCTGCGCCGCGAACTCTCGCTCAAGTCCGGGCAAGGCAATGAAGCGGTCGCCCCCGATCTGCCGCGCACGGCGCAATTGGCCCGGCCAGGGCAGATTGCCGCCGCCACGTCCCTGATCCGGTCGGGTCAGTCGGCCGGCGCGGCTATCCGGCCGCAGGCTAATGGCCCCGCATCCGGCGGATCGCCGGCCAGCCGGTCCTCGGCTGCCCCCGCGCAGCCCGCGCGCCCGCTGGCGGGCAGCAAGGCCCCGCTGGGCAGCCTCGCCAAGGCCTATGCGAGCGGCCAGCGCAGCGCCCTCTCCGGCGGCACGGGCGGAAACTCCACGGTGTCGGCAGGTTCCAATCCGTCAGGCTCGGGCCTCACGGGATCCACTCTTACGAACCATGGCCCTTCGGGAAAAGCCGCTTCCGGCCTCGGATCGTCCGCCCCATCCGGGCAGGGCGGCGGGGCGGGTACGCCGGCGGCGAAGACGGCCTACCCTTCCAGCGGCAAGTTCGGCGGCGCCGCGACGGCGGCATCGGCCAGTTCGACCTCGCCGACCCGCAAGGCCCCGGCGGCGAAAGAGCCCCCCCGTCAGCCCGGCACATTCCTGCGGCCGCGCTGATCATCCCGGCTTTCCGGCGAGCCGATCGCGACGCCCCCTCAAGAACAAGGACGTCCCTTCAAGAACAAAGCCGCCCGGAGGCGAGAGCCATCCGGGCGGCTTTGTTTCACGGTGCGTTGTGTCAGATCGGGCGCGTAGCGCACGAGGCCTCGCGCCCGCCCGCCCGCAGCCGGCCGGGCGCCTCACTCGTCGTCGGAATAGCGCTCTTCCTTCCACGGATCGGCATGGTTGTGATAGCCGCGCTCCTCCCAGAAGCCGCGCCTGTCACCGGCGCGGAACTCGATCTGCTTCAGCCATTTCGCGCTTTTCCAGAAATAGAGATGCGGCACGACGAGGCGCACCGGCCCGCCATGCTCGACCGTGAGCGGCTTGCCCTCCCAGCTATGCACGACCAGCGCGTCTTCGGCGGCGAAGTCTTCCAGCGCGAGATTGGTGGTGTAGCCATCATAGGAATGCAGCACGACATGGGTGGCCGCAGGCCTGGGCATGACAAGATCGAGCAGGTCGCGCGTCGCCACCCCGTCCCAGCGATTATCGTAGCGCGACCACGTGGTGACGCAGTGAATATCGGTCACTTCCCGTGTCTGCTTCAGCGCGCCGAATGCCGACCAGTCCCATGAGACGGGATGCTCCACCTCACCCGTCACGTCCAGCCGCCAGTGGTCGAGCGGAATGCGCGGTTGCAGGCCGAGGTCCAGCACTGGCCAGTCGCGCACCAGATGCTGACCCGGCGGCAGCCGGTCGCTGTCCGGCCGGGTGACCTTGCCGGTCAGGAACTTGCCCTCGCGGGCCCAGCGCTGCTTGGTGGTGGTCAGCTTGCTGTCCGAGGGCAGGACTGCCCCATCCGTACCGGCCTGCGGCTGGCTTTCCTCAGTCATGATTCGGCTCCCTGCGTCGGGTTGCCGGCTTCGGCCCCGGATCGGGCCCGCCGAAAGATCGCGTGCGATCCTAGCATTGACCGGCGGCACGGCGTTTCGCAACACCACGCCGCCGGATCAATCCAACGTCAGAAACAATATGGCCGCGGCCGCGCCGACGCAGCATGTCGACGCGGCCGCGGAAGGTTAGTGCGCCGCCTTGCGCCGGCGATGGATCATGTTCAGGGCCTCGACACCGGCCGAGAAGGCCATGGCGGTGTAGATATAGCCCTTGGACACATGCGCCCCGAAGCCCTCGGCGATCAGCGTGGTGCCGATGAGCAGCAGGAAGCCCAGCGCCAGCATCACGATGGACGGGTTGCGGTTGATGAAATTGGCGAGCGGACCCGCCGCCAGCAGCATGGTCAGCACCGCGAAGACCACCGCGATCACCATGATCGGGATATGCTCGGTCATGCCGACGGCGGTGATGATGCTGTCGACCGAGAACACGAGATCCAGGATCAGGATCTGCACGATGGCGGCGCTGAAGCTGACCTGCAGAGAACCGCCCTCCATGGCGACCTGTTCGTCATGCGGCGCCATGGCATGGTGGATTTCCTTGGTCGCCTTCCACACCAGGAAGAGGCCGCCGGCGATCAGGATGATGTCGCGCCACGAGAACGGATGGCCGAACACGGTGATGACCGGCTCGACCAGCGTCACGATGATCGCCACCGTGCTGAGCAGGCCAAGGCGCATGACGAGCGCCAGCCCGATGCCGATACGCCGCGCGCGAGGACGGATATCCTCCGGCAGCTTGTTGGTGAGGATGGAGATGAACAGCAGGTTGTCGATGCCGAGCACCACTTCCATGGCGATCAGCGTGACGAGCGCCGCCCAGGCCGCCGGGCTCGCCGCAAGTTCAAGAAGATATTCCATGGGTCACTCTGCCGAAACGAGGGCCACAACGAAGACACGTGAAAGCGCGGGAACCACAGGCGTGGCTCCCGATGACATGACGACGATGGTCTGCAAGCAAGTCTCCTCTAGCCGGCGGGGATGTCGAGGCTAGATCCGACATCACACGAACGCCGGCGAGGCTCGCGTCAGAGGGGCCCGGATCGGGTAGACCCAATTTATGGCACGCTCGCCCGCATCGCAATGGGCAGGTCGCCGCTCCGATGCGACTAACGCTTTCGGGCGCGTCCTGTTCACCCTCGCCTGCCTGCTCCCCGCGCTTCACGCGCCGGCATGGGGAGACCTCCCGCGCGGGCTGACGACAACGCAGACCAGCCCTGTCGCCGCGCCGGGGGGCGAAGCGGCTGCGGAAGCGATCGCTCCGGCACGCGCGCGACCGCACGGACAGGACTCCGTGCCCGCCGCCCCGCCCGCCCCGCCCGCGACGGGCGCAGCTGAAGCCGATAAAACCGAGCCCGCCAATTCCAAGCCCGCCAATTCCGAGCCGGCCAAGCCGGATCTCGCCAAGCCGGATCCCGCCAAGCCCGCCACCACGGCCCCCGCGCCGGGCGCGCCGGGCGAGAGCGTCGAGCAGACACTATGCCGCATCATCGAGGCGGCGGCCGGCCGTCATGACCTGCCGGTCGCCTTTTTCACCCGGTTGATCTGGCGGGAGAGCGCGTTCCGCGCCGGGGCGATCAGCCCCAAGGGCGCGCAGGGCATCGCCCAGTTCATGCCCGGCACGGCAGCCGAGCGGGGCCTGGCCAATCCGTTCGATCCGGAAGCCGCCCTGCCCGCCTCGGCCGCGCTGCTGGCGGAGTTGCGGGAGCGCTTCGGCAATCTCGGGCTGGCGGCCGCCGCCTACAATGCCGGCCCTTCGCGGGTCGAGCGCTGGCTGTCGGGCCAAGGCGGCCTGCCGCTGGAGACGCAGGATTATCTCATCTTCATCACCGGCCGGGCGGCCGAGGACTGGGCCACGGATCGCGCCAGGCCGGCGGCCACGAACGAGGCGGCGGGCCGCGTGGCAGCCGGTGAACGGACGCCGGGCGCGGCCGTCATATCATCCGCGACGCCCGCGAGCGCGGCGGCGTCGGCGACCGCCTCGATGCCGGAAACAAAATCGGCACTCGTCCCGACATCCACGCCGGGACGAGCGGCACCTGTGGCAGCGGCGCTGCCGCTCGGGCCGGCCGGCTGCATCAGTGTGACCGCCGCCCTGCGGCGCGGCGGCGGCGAAGTGGCGCAGGAGATCGCCGCCGTCACCGCGCCCTGGGGGGTCCAGCTCTCGGGAAATTTCTCAAAAGCACGGGCACTCGCGAGTTATCAACGTACGCAGAAACGCTTCGCCGCGCTGCTGGAAGGCACGCAACCCATGATCATCGGTGCGCGGCTGCGCTCACGCGGCGCGCGCACCTTCTACAGGGTGCGCGTCGCCCAGCCCAGCCGCCAGGCCGCGCAGGCCTTGTGCAGCCGGCTGCGGGCCATTGGCGGCGCCTGCATCGTCCTGCCGAGTTGAGCCTTGAGCGGAAGCGACATGGTACTTGTCTGCCGGCGACATCGGCTTTCTCAACCCGCGCACGCATGTCATCGTTCGTTCATCGGCCCGAACTAGAGCGAACGCGGTTTCGCCGTTGAGGCCAAGGGAGGTATTTATGACCCGTTTTTCCCGCCGCGATCTGATGAAGGCCGGCGCGCTCGCCGTCGCCGCGCCGGTCGTGCTGCGCGCCCATGATGCGCTCGCCAGCTCCGGCTCGGTCGACGTCTACGCCTGGGGCGATTATTTCGACAAGAACACCCTTCTCGCCGATTTCACCAACGCCACCGGCGTGAAGGTGAACCTGTCGACCTACGGCTCCAACGAGGAAGCCGAGAACAAGCTGCGCGCCGCCGGCGGCAAGGGCTTCGACCTGCTGTTCCCCTCGGTCGACACCGGCCCGAACTACTACAAGGACGGCCTGCTGCAGCCGATCGACGAGGCCAAGTTCAAGGCCGCGCAGGTCATCCCCTCGATCTACCGCAACTCGCTGACCCTCGGAGCGGCCTATCGCGGCAAGCGCTATCTCGTGCCGTTCGACTGGGGCACCGAAGGCATCACCTGGGATTCCTCGAAGTTCCCCGACAAGAAGTCGGGCGAGATTTCCTATGGCGACATGTGGCTGGCCGGCCACCCCAAGCAGACCGCCATCCGCCAGAAGTCGGTGTTCAACGGTGTCGCGCTCTATCTCGACGCCACCGGCGAGCTGAAGTCCGACCGCGGCCTCGACCTCTACAAGTCGGAAGCCGAAAGCCGCCGCGTGTTCGAGGGCGTGCTGAAGTACCTGGTCGCCCACAAGGGCAATATCGGCGCCTACTGGAACAACGCGACGGAAGCGACCGCGGCCTTCACCGACGCCGGCGCCACCATCGGCCAGACCTGGGACACCACCGGCATCCTGCTGCACCGCAAGACCGACAAGAAGTGGCGCTACGGCATGCCCAAGGAAGGCGGCCTCGCCTGGACCGACACGCTGGCCATTCCCGCCGGCGCGGCGAATCTCGAACAGGCCTATGCGCTGGCGAACTTCCTCTACCAGCCGGAAATCGCCGCCAAGTTCGCCAACACGACCGGCTATAACAGCGCCGCCGCGGGCGCTGGCCAGTATCTCTCGGCCGAGGCGCGCGAGGATTTCGAGGCGGCCTATCCGGCCGGCACCATCGACAACCTGTTCTGGTGGCCGATGCAGACCGACTTCTACGCCAAGCTGCGCGCCGAATATGTCGAGAAGCTGACCAACAGCTGACGACGGACGGGGGCCGGCTCGCCCGGCCCCCGCGCTTTCCCCTAACCAGCGTCGTCCCCGGCAGATTCCGGGGATCCGGCCTCTTCGCGGACGCCCCGCGATGGCGTGGACGGCCGGGATCCGCCCGGTCGGGACGACGAACATTGTGGCTTATGGCTCTTCAATGCGCGGCAAGGACGTCCGTCTCGACAAGGTCTCGATCCGCTTCGGCGATTCGACCGCCGTACAGCCCACCGATCTCGCCATCCATGCGGGAGAGTTCTTCTCCATCCTCGGCCCCTCCGGCTGCGGCAAGACCACGATCCTGCGCACCATTTCCGGCTTCATCGAGCCGACCGACGGGCGCGTGCTGATCGGCGGCGAGGACATGGTGGGCAAGGGCCCCAATGAACGCCCCACCGCGCTCATCTTCCAGAATCTCGCGCTGTTCCCGCTGATGAGCGTGGCCGAGAATGTCGCCTTCGGGTTGGAAGCGCGCGGCATCGGCAAGGCCCAGCGGCTGAAGCGCGCCCAGGAACTGCTGGAACTCGTCGCGCTCGACCAGTATGGCGACAAGAAGCCGGCCGACCTCTCGGGCGGCCAGCGCCAGCGTGTCGCCATCGCCCGCGCGCTCGCGGTGGAACCCTCGGTTCTGCTGCTCGACGAGCCGCTCTCGGCGCTCGACCTCAAGCTGCGCCAGCACATGCGCACTGAGTTGCGTTCGATACAGAAGCGCGTCGGCATCACCTTCATCTACATCACCCACGACCAGGGCGAGGCGCTCGCCATGTCCGACCGCGTGGCGGTGATGAGCCGCGGCCGGCTGGAGCAGGTGGCCGATGCGGACACGCTCTATGCCGAGCCGGCGACGCCCTTCGTCGCCACCTTCGTGGGCGAGCAGAACGTGCTGCGTGGCCGGATCACCACTCTTGCCGACGACGTGGCGAGCGTGGAGACGCCCATCGGCCTCGTCACCGGACGCGCCAAGGGCGCGCTCAAGGTCGGCGATGAGGCACTTGTCATGGTGCGGCCGGAGCGCATCTCGCTCGGCGCCTCCAACGCCAATACGGTTCCCGCCCGCCTCGTCTCGCGCAACCTCGAAGGCCCCTCGGTCAATCTCCTGTGCGCCGCCGCCGGCCAGAACTTCACCGTGACGGTGCCGAACGGCCCGGCGGTGCGCGATCTGCCGGAAGAACTGAACCTGTCCTTCGGCCTGGCGGACGCGCTGGTCTATCCGATGGGAGCCTTGGCCCATGGGTAGCCTCGCCCGCGCCTATGGCCGCCCGCTCGCGCTGACCCTCACCGCCATCCTGGTGCTGTGGATCCTCGCGCTGATCCTCGTGCCGCTCGGCGCCATGGTGCAGCAATCGCTGTGGTGGAAGGATTCCGCCGGCGACCTGTCCCTCACCATCGACCGGCTCTACAACGACATCGCCACGCTGCAGCTCGATGCCGGCAACGCGACCGACGCGGCGAAGAAGGCCGCGCTCGACGCCGAGATCGCCACCAAGCAGGGCGAGGCGACGGCGCTGGAGGCGCAGGAACTGAATCCGGGCAAGCAGTGGGGCCTCGACAATTTTACCCGCATGAGCAGCCTGCACCTCTACATCTTCGTGCGCACCATCCTCTATGCGCTGATGGTGACGGCACTGGCGCTCATCGTCTGCTACCCCGTCGCCTATGTGGTGGCGCTGGCCTCGGGGCCGCGCAAGGCGATCATCCTCACCGTCGCGCTGATCGTGCCCTATGCCATCAATGAATTGCTGCGCGTCTATGCCTGGCTGATGATCCTCGACTATCGCGGCGTCATCAACGGCGTGCTCGGCTGGTTCGGCGTCGTCGACCTCGACAATCGCGGCTGGATTCCCTTTCTGGAGAACCCGTCCGCCGTCTTCCTCGCGATGATTTACACCTATGTCCTGTTCATGGTGTTCCCGATCGTCAACACGCTGGAAACGCTGGATCGCAACCAGATCGAGGCGGCGCGGGACCTCGGCGCCTCGACCGCGCGCATCCACCGGCGGGTGATCATTCCCCATGCCAAGCCGGGCATCGCGGTGGGCTGCATCATGACCTTCATGCTGTCGGCCGGCTCCTATTCGGTGCCGGCGATCATGACGCGCGGCCAGGGCGGCGACTGGTTCAGCCAGCTGGTCTACCGGCAGTTCTTCGAGAGCAACAACTGGAACATGGGCTCGGCCTATGCCGTGTCGCTGCTCGTCGTGTGCACCGCCTTCATCCTCCTCATGATGCGCTTCTTCGGCGTCGGCCTCAGGGACATCGCGAAATGAGCACCGCGACCGACAGCCCGGGCGCCCGGCTGATCCTGAACATCTATATCGGCCTGTTCGTCCTTTACCTCTTCCTGCCGCTGGCGGTGATGTCGGCGGCGGCGTTCAACAGCTTCGACTACCCGTCCGTCACGCAGTGGCGCGGCTTCACGCTGAAATGGTTCGTGGCGCTGGCGAATGACCAGCGCCTGCTGCAGGGGCTGGTGAACTCGGTGCTGGTGGCGCTCGGGGTCATCGTGGTGTCGATCCCCGCCGGGCTTTCCGGCGCGCTCATCCTCACCCGGCTCGGCCAGCGCTCGGGCACGGTGCTCTATTCCGTGCTGGTCTCGCCGGTGCTGACGCCGGGCATCATCCTCGGCATTTCCAGCCTCATCTTCTGGCGGGAATTCGGCGTGCCGGGCGGTCTGTTCGTCGCCGTCATGGCGCAGTCGAGCTTCATCGCCTCCTATGCGATGCTGCTGTTCCTCGCCCGCCTGCAGCGGCAGGACCGCACGCTGGAAGAGGCGGCGCTGGATCTGGGCGCCAGCCACACGCTGGTGTTCCGCCGCATCACCCTGCCCTTCCTGGCACCCACCGCCTTCACCGCGGCGGTGGTGGCCTTCCTGCAATCCTTCGAGAACTACAACACCACCGTCTTTGCCATTGGCGGCGAGTGGACTTTGGTGACGGAGATCGCGTCGCGCCTGCGCTTCGGGCTCTCCCCTGTCATCAATGTGGTGGGCGTCATCTTCGTGGTGCTGACCCTGCTGGCCGCCACCACCTATGTGTTGCTGAAAGGCAAGCCCAAGCGCGCATAATGCAGCCGCACGCCCTCGGGGCGGGAACATCGTACCGGATCATCCCTAGGTATGATTGAGCCCGCCCGGACCGCTTCCTAGGCCAGTAAGCGGATATCCGGCGAGGGAGGGCGACATGGAATCAGCTATCCATGACGCCTCCCGTTCAGCGAGGGTGGCGGCGATGATGCGCTACGGTCTGTTTCTTCTGGCGAGCGGGGTTGCGCTCGCCATCACAAGCCCTGCCCGCGCGGGTGACACCAGCATCGGCGGCACCTTCACCACCGAGCGCGGACCGGAGGATTTCAGCGCCACCACCGGCACGGACTGGCAGATCGACGCGGCGCACTCCTTCGACAACAAGGTCTCGATATCCGGCGCGGTCAAATATTACGACACCGCCGGCACGTCGAACTCAAAGACCAACGCGCAATTCGGGGTCGGCTACACCTATGATCTGGGCAAGCTCGCGCTGACCGGCACGGTCGGCATCGGCCAGCATTTCATTCATTCCGACGATTCCCGCAGCTTTCCCTATTATTACCTGACACTCGCCGGCGCGGTTCCGATCAGCGAGAAATGGAGCTGGACAATGTTCCGGCTGCGCTACCGCAACGCCTTCGACACCTCGAACGAGTATGACACGCCCGAGGTCGCCACCGGCGTCAGCTACAAGGTGGACGCGCATAACAGCGTGTCGCTTTTCATCGAGCGCGACTGGTCGAACGGCAATCCGAGCTATACCGGCATTGAAGTCGGGTACCGCTACCGCTTCTGAACAGGCTCACCCGAACGTGAAGCGGCATCTCGTGACCCTCTGACGTTACGCCACTAGCCTGCGGCGCCGCGTCCGATCGTGTCGGTCCGCCAATCACGGAGCCAGAGATGACCCACACCTCCCGCCGCCAGATTCTCGCCGCAGCCGCCAGCCTGCCGGTGCTCTCCGCCGCCCTGCCGCTGCTGTCGCTGAGCGCCACGCCGGCGCGCGCGCAGACTTCGGCCGGCCAGCAGGTGCCCAGCCTCTATCGCTACAAGGTCGGCGATATCGAGGTCACGGTCGTGAACGATGGCGTGCGCACCTTCCCGCTGCCGGACGGCTTCGTGAAGAATGCCAGCCGCGACGAGATCAACGCCGCACTGACGGCCGGCTTCCAGCCCAAGGACACCCTCTCGATCCAGTTCAACCCGCTGCTCATCAATAGCGGCGGCAAGCTGACCCTGATCGACACCGGCAACGGCCCGCAGACCGGCAATTCCACGGTCGGCAAGCTGCCGGCCAATCTCAACTGGGCCGGCGTGAAGGCGGCGGACATCGATTCCGTGGTCATCACCCATTTCCACGCCGACCACATCAACGGGCTGCGCACGTCCGAGGGCGGGCTGGCATTCCCCAATGCGGAAATTCTCGTACCCGCCGCCGAATGGGCCTATTGGACCGACGAGGGCGAGATCAGCCGCGCGCCGGAAGGGCGCAAGGCCGCGTTCGAGAATGTCCGCCGCGTCTTCAAGGACATTGACAGCCGCGTGAAGCGCTACGAGTGGGACAAGGAAGTCGTGCCCGGCCTCACCGCCGTCAACGCGGTCGGCCACACGCCGGGCCATACCGCGCTCGTCCTTGCCTCGGGCAACGACAAATTGTTCATCCAGGCCGACACCACCAACATTCCGATCCTGTTCGCCGCCCATCCGGAATGGCAGGTGCAGTTCGACATGGACCCGGCCAAGGCCATCGAGACCCGCCGGCGCATCTACGACATGGTCGCCGCCGAGCGCCTGCAACTCACCGGCTATCACTACCCCTTCCCGGCCACCGGCTTCATCGAGAAGGCCGGCAATGGCTACCGGGTCGTGCCGGCGACGTGGAACCCGGCACTCTGAGCGCAGGACCGCGACGGCGCCGGAGGCCTCACCTCGCCTCCGGCTGCGCTCCGGGGAAATATTCCGTATGCGTCTCGCCGGAACGGCCGACATAGAGCACGCGCTGGCCGGGGAACGAGACGAGATAACCAGCACAGCCGGCCTCCGCCACCTTGGCGCAGAAGCCGCGATAGGTGTAACCCGGCACCTTCTGCTGGGCCTCGCGGATCGCATCCCTTACCTGCGGCGCATCGAAACGGGCGGCCACCGGCCTTGAGGGCGCGGCCTCAAGGGTGATCGCCGCGCCATCGGGCCGGTAGAAAATGCGCGTGCCGGCGCGAAGGTCCACCCCATAGCCGTCGAAGCCGGCCTCCATGAGGATGGCGACGCTTTCAGGAAAGCTCATCGTGTCGGATTCCGAACCGTCGAGCGTCGTCTGGGCAATGCGGGTCCAATCGTCGGTCATGCCGACCTCCCTGTAGCTTGATGTTGCATAGGCGTTTTGCTCGGGCGTGTTGCTCGCGCGCCGTCAGTCCACGGGCTGCGATCGCAGGCCGCGCCGTTCGACAAGGTCGCGCAGCATATTCAGCAGCGCCGCGCGATCCGCCGCCGCCAGATGGTCGAAGAATTCCGCATCATTGGCGTCCGCCAGCGCGGCGAGTTCGGGCACCAGGGCCCGGCCGGCGGGCGTCAGCGCCAGCGTCTGCGCGCGTCCGTCCGCGGGATCCGCGGTCCGCGCGAGCAGGGATTTGGCGATGAGCCGGTCCGCCAGCTTGGTCACGGCGCCGCGCGTCATGCCGATCCGCTCGGCCAGCCGGCTCGGCGCCAGCCGCTCCACCTCGAACAGATGCCGCATCACCACCCATTCCGCGACCGTGACGCCGTGCACCTCCACCTTGCGCGCGAAAGCGTGGGACACATGGTTGGAGACGTAGCGCAGCCAATAGCCGAGATGGTCCGTCAGTTCGGAAGCGGGAAGGTTCATGCATCACCATTTGATTGCCTGGGAAACTACATCATTTGATTTCCTAGTCAACCATATTGCATCCGCCTGGCGCGCCCTCCCCGTGGCCCGGTTCCCACGCCGGCAGCTGCCCGTTTTCCGCCATGGGCTGGAGACGGCCCCGCTTGCCTGCTATGTGTCCGGACGAAGCCTGAACCGCATGAGTACCCAAATGACCGATACCCTGCCCGACCGCCTGTCCAGCGACCCGACCAGCCCCTTCTACGACGCGACCCTGCTGGAGCGCGGCATCGGCATCCGCTTCAAGGGCGTCGAGAAGACCAATGTCGAGGAATATTGCGTGAGCGAGGGCTGGGTGCGCGTCTCGGTCGGCAAGGCCAAGGACCGCGCCGGCAATCCGATGACGGTCAAGCTCAAGGGCGAGGTCGAGCCCTATCTGCGCGAGCCTCCGGCGGCCTGATCATTCCTGCGTCTCTTCCTCGATCCAGTCGAGATGGTCGAGATCGCCCCCCACGACCGGCAGGAAGAGGATGGCGGGAGCGTCCTGGGGGTGGCGGGCCCGCACCGCCTGGGCAACCGGCTCGGCGAGGTCGTCGCGGGTGGTGAACAGCAGCACCGTCTCTTCCGCCCGCTCCACATCGCCGCGCCAGCGATAGATCGACACCATTCCTGGCAGGATGTTCACGCAGGCGGCGAGACCGTCGGCGACGATCGCCCGGCCGGCCGCTTCCGCCTCGACGGCGCTGGGCCAGGTCGTGTAGATCATCACGGTGCCGGAGCCGCTTCCCCGCGCCGCCATCCTCACCCCCGTGTCCCGGGCCATGCTCATGAACGAAGCCGCCCGCCCCGCACCGGAATCGCTGGAGGATACCGGCGTTCCGCAAGCATATGACCGAATCGCCTTTGTCGCGAGCGATGCACCCGACGCCCAGAAGGCCCTGCTCCAGCTGAGCGACCGCTACGGCAACAGCGCGGAGGAGGAAGCGGATATCGTGGTGGCGCTTGGCGGCGACGGCTTCATGCTGCAGACGCTGCACCGTTTCCGCGATACCGGCACGCCGATCTACGGCATGAACCGGGGCTCGGTCGGCTTCCTCATGAACAGCTACCGGCAGGAGGACCTGCCCGCGCGCATCGCCGCCGCGCAGCGTGTGGTCATCCATCCGCTGATGATGGAGGCGACCGACGTGAACGGCCGGGTTCATCGCGCCCCCGCCATCAACGAGGTCTCGCTCATCCGCCAGTCCTACCAGGCGGCCAAGCTGCGCATCGCCATCGACGGCAAGGTGCGCATGGAGGAACTGATCTGCGATGGCGTTCTCGTCGCCACCCCCGCCGGCTCCACCGCCTATAATCTCTCCGCGCAGGGGCCGATCCTGCCGATCGGCACGCCGCTTCTGGCCATCACGCCCATTTCCGCCTTTCGCCCGCGGCGCTGGCGCGGCGCATTGGTGCCGGACCGCGCGCGCGTGGATATCGCGGTGATGGAATCGGAGAAGCGGCCGGTCAACGCCACCGCCGACCACTTCCAGGTGCTCAACGTGGTCGCCGTGCGGGCGCGGCTCGACCGGGGCTCCTCGCTCACCATGCTGGTCGATCGCGACCACTCCATGGAAGAGCGTATCCTGCGCGAGCAGTTCGGCTGAGGCGCGCCGCCCGCGTCGCGCAATGATGCCGCGCTTGTTCAGGCGGCGATGACACCCTGCTGCGGGGTGCGCGCCTCTTCCGCCTCGCTGCGCCAGCGGCGCAGGATGCCGAGCAGGCGGTTGCCGTCCGGCGTCAGCCCGTCATGCTCGTACTGGCCGATGACCCGGTCGACGATCCGGCGCTTGAGCCCGAGCGCCTCGTCCTGCTCGTCGAGATAGCTCTCGCCCTGCACCAGTTCCAGCGCGGTGCGGAAGGCGACATAGGCGCCGCGCGGCAGGCCGAGCCGGTCATAGAGCGTGCGGAAGGAACGGCCGGAGCGATCCGCCACCATGGCGGCGACCTGTTCGGTCGGCAGGTCCGAGAGCACCGACACCATTTCGAGGAACAGGCGCAGCTGGCCCGAGAGCAGCGCCCGCAATGCCAGCCCGGACGTGAGCGCGCCGCGCCGGCCCAGTTGCTCGACCACCGCGCGCACGTCCACAGTCGCGCCGACGCGCGCGCGCGGCGCGGCACCCATGGTCTCGCGCTCGCACGCCTCGCCTGCCGCATGGGCGGCATCGGCCGGCGAGAGCCAGCGCCGTTCGCTGACAAAGCTCGACAGCGCCCCCGCCACCACGCGGATCAGCGCCTGATGTGCCGCTGGCGGCAGGCCAGGCCGCTCCAGCAGCGCCTCGCGCATCTCGCTCACATGGCCGAAGCGCGACACGATCCGCCCGAGCGCGAAACCGGGAACATCGGCTCCCGCATTCAGCACCAGCATGAGACAGGCACGCGAATCGCCCACTTCCGCCAGCACGGCGGCAACCGCCGCCGGCAGCCGCGTCCGCGAGGCGATGGCAGCCCGGCGCGCATCATTGCCGGCGATCGCGAAGCCGATCAGTTCGTCCTCGTTCAGCACGGGGGATTCCGCGAGCATTTCCTCGCCCGGCGCGCCGTCCAGATCGGCGAGCATCATCACGACATGCGCCGGCACCAGCGGATGCCGGCTCAGCGCGCCGGCCAGCGCGGCGCGCACCACAGGCGAGATATCGGCGGCGAGCAGCGGCAGCACCGCCTCGATCTCGGCGCGGTCGACGGCGCCGATATCGGAGCGCAGATAGACCTGGGCAAGGGCAGCCGTCGCCTTCGCGCGCGCCTCATCCGGCGCCGTCTGGGCCCACTGCAAGAACTGACGCACGATCATGGCAGGTCCCCATCGTCTCATCGAATGAAGCGATGATGACATCGGGCTGTTTAAGAAAGCGTTGACCATAATCGCGCCCGCCACGCGGCGCCCGCTGCATGCCCCCCTTGGTCCGACGGCGCAAGGTCAGTCGCCGCTGCCCTCGTCGGTATTGACGCTCGGGGGCGCGGCCTGCTCGCCCACCAGCACTTCCAGCGGCGCGTTGACCCCGGCCTCCACGCTGAAATCCTTGGAATAGGTCTTGCCGTCCTGCCGCGCCACGGCGGTGTACTGGCCCTCGGTCAGCATGAAGACCGGCTGCGCATTGGCCGATTCCTTCACCGCATCGCCGCCCGGCGACAGAACGGACCATTGCACGTCCTGCATCGGCGCGCCCCCGGCCGAGCTGGCCAACCGGAAGGACAGTTCCGCCGCGCGATGGTGCAGCGTGGCGTCCGTCACCTTGCCGGGACTGACGGTGAGATCGGCCTGAATCACCGCATTGCCGTCGCCATAGGTCGAGACGACGTAATAATCGCCCGCCGGCAACACGACGAGATCGCCGGCATTGGCGCCCCGGAAGAACGGCCGGCTGGAGGTGCGCCCCTGCAGGAAGCTGCCCTCGAAAATGTCGAAGCTCACCTTCTGCGACGGGATCGGCTTGTCCAGCACGTCGGCATGCAATTGCACCCCGCCCGCCGGGATGATGATCTGCTCGCGGCGCGACTCGCCCCCCACCGCAATGCGGCGCGCCACGCTGGCCAGGCCATAGCTGACATGCACGACATAGCCGCCGGGCGAGAGGAAGAACACCGGCGCCGGGTCCGTCGCCTCGGCGACGAGCGGATAGGCGCCCGACGCCTCGGGCTGGTCCGCGAATACCCGCCAGACGAGACCGCTCGGCACCAGCGGGTCTTTTTGGCCGAAGCGCGCGCTCATCCCGATCGCCGCCTTGCCGGGCGGAGGCTGCGGCAGGATCGTGTGGGGATCGCCCAGCGGAACGCCGGGCAGCGCGGTCTGCGGCAGTTTGGAGCCGCCGACATTGGGCGCCGCCCCACCCGGCGACGCCCGCCCGGCGGTGCCGGCCGGCGCCGTGGTGCCGACAAAGGGCATCGCCTGTCCGATGGTCGCCGCGGGTGCCGGTGTGGTTGGGATGATCTGGGCCGTGCCCGGCAGTGTCGACAGCAGGAGCACGAGACCCGCCAGCCCACCGGCGGCGCGGATGCGGGCGGGAGGCAGGACGGTTGCGGCGCGGGGGCGAAGCGAATGCGGCATGCCGGTTTGGTGCCCGCAAACAGGGGCGAATTCAAGTCGGCGCGACCGACTTGGCGAGACGATCGGTGGGGCGCCGCTCTGGCGGTAGCACCTTGGTCGCGCGGGCGCGACGTGCTACCGCGTGAGCCCAAAGGAAGGCCATGATGACCGACGCACTCACGCTTCTGAGCACACGCAAGAGCCCGAAGGTGTTCGACCTCGCGGCGCCCGGCCCCTCGCCCGCCGAGCTGGACCAGATTCTGGCCATCGCCTCCCGTGTGCCCGACCATGGCAAGCTCGCCCCCTGGCGCTTCATCGTGTTCGAGGGAGACGGCCGCGCGCGCGCCGGCGAGGTCATCGCCGGGGTGTTCGTTAACGACAACCCGGAGGCCGACGCCGACCGCGTGGCCATCGAGCGGAGCCGGTTGATGCACGCCCCGCTCGTCGTCGCGGTGGTCTCCAGGGCCGGCGCCCATGCCAAGGTGCCCGAATGGGAGCAGACGCTGTCCGGCGGCGCGGCGGCCACGCTGGTGGTGCTGGCGGCGCACGCGCTCGGCTATGCCGCGACCTGGCTCACGCAATGGTACTCCTACGACGCGCGGGTGCGGGCGGGCCTCGGTCTTGGCGAGGGCGAGCGCATTGTCGGCTTCGTGCATGTCGGCACGCTCGCGCGCCCGCAGGAAGACCGCCCCCGGCCCCCGCTGGCGGATATCGTCACGAGGTTCTGAGCCATGTTCTACGAGCCCCGCCGCCGCAATCACGGACTGCCGCACAACCCGCTCAAGGCGATCGTCGCACCGCGGCCGATCGGCTGGATCTCGACCCTCTCCGCCGACGGGGTCGCCAATCTCGCCCCCTATTCGTTTTTCAATCTGGTGAGCGAAACGCCCGACATCGTCATGTTCTCCAGCCACGGGCTGAAGGACACGGTGCGCAATGTGATGGCGACCGGCGAATTCGTCTGCAACCTCCCCACGCTGGAACTGATGGAGGCGGTAAACCTCTCCTCGAAGCCCATCTCGCCCGAGGAGAGCGAATTCGAGCTTGCCGAGCTTGAGCGCGCACCCTCGCGGCTGGTCAAACCGCCGCGCGTCGCCGCCGCGCCCTGCGCGCTGGAATGCGTGTGGATCGAGACCACCGAACTGCGAGACCGGCACGGGGCGACGACCGGCCGGCACATCACCTATGGCGAGGTGATCGGCGTGCATGTCGACGAGGCCTATGTCGAGGACGGCCGGTTGCGCACCGACAGGATGCACGCGCTCGCCCGCTGCGGCTATTTCGACTATGCGTGGGTGGAGACGCTGCGCTCGGTCCCGCGTCCGACATGAGCGAAAGCGCCGATTACACCCCGGATGTGCCGGATCACACCGAAAGTGATCGCCAACGGGCTATTTCTTACTCACCTCACGGCGACGGCAACAACTTATTTACCATAAACGCATTAATGTACCGGGAACGGATTGCTGGAGGCTTTTGAAACATGCGTGGTCTAGATCGTCGTGCCGTGCTCGGCTTTTCTCTGGCCGGCTTCGCACTTGCACTCGGGGGATGCCAGCGCACGACCACGGCCAGCGCGCCGCTGTCGCCCATTTCCAGCAGCTACGCCGCCATCCAGCCGATGAACGTCTCGCCGGCCAGCAATTACGGCCCGGTGAATGATCGCTTCCCGATAGAGGCCTTCGATACGGCCGAGATCGACCCGACCTATCTGCGGCGCGAAGTGCCCTACGCCACCACGGAGGCGCCCGGCACCATCGTCATCGATCCGCGCGAGCACTTTCTGTATTACGTGATGCCCGGCGGCATGGCGATGCGCTATGGCGTGGGCGTCGGCAAGGAAGGCTTCAGCTGGTCCGGCACGGCCACCATCAATTCCAAGCAGGAATGGCCGGACTGGTACCCGCCGAAGGAAATGATCGAGCGTCGTCCCGACATCAAGTCGCAGCTCTCCCAGCTGCAGAGCGGCCAGGGCGTCGCCGGCGGCGTGCGCAATCCGCTGGGCGCGCGCGCCATGTATCTCTGGCAGAACGGCAAGGATACGCTGTACCGCATCCACGGCACGTTGGAACCCGACACGATCGGCACCAACGTCTCCTCCGGCTGCATCCGCATGATCAATCAGGATGCGATCGACCTCTACAACCGCGTCACCGTCGGCACCAAGGTGGTCGTGCAGGGCGCGCGCGCCGGCGCGTGACGCCGGACGGGCGGTTCCGTCGTTAAGACGGGTTGCCGCCCGCCGGTTGCGATGCGACCTTCCGCATGGCGGGAGACAGCATCATGAGCGGTCGAATCATTACCATCGCCCAGCAAAAGGGCGGATCGGGCAAGACGACGCTCGCGGCGCATCTGGCCGTTGCGCTCTGGCGCGGCGGCGGGCGGGTGGCCTTGCTGGACTGCGACCCGCAAGGCAGCCTCGGCGAATGGTACGAGGCACGCGAGCAGACGCTCGGCGAGGCGGGCACCGGCCTCTCCTTCCGCACCGCGAGCGGCTGGGGCGCGCGACGCGAGGCCCGCTCGCTCGCGCGAGACTATGACTTCATCGTCATCGACACCCCGCCGAAATCCGACGTCGAATCGCGCCCGGCCATCGAGGTCGCCTCGCTCGTCGCCATTCCCGTGCAGCCGACCCCCATCGACCTCTGGGCGACCCAACCGACGCTGGACATGGTGGCCAAGGAAGGCGTGCCCTCGCTGCTGGTCATCAACCGCGCCCAGCCGCGCGCGGGACTGACGCAGGAGATCACCGAGGCCATCCGCGCGCTCGGCCATCCCGCCGCCAGCGTCCGGCTCGGCAATCGGGTCGACTTCGCCGCCAGCATGGGCGAGGGCCTGACCATCATGGAGACCACACCCGGCAGCAAGGGCGCCGAGGAGGTCGATGCCCTCGCCGCCGAACTGAAAACCCACCTGCGCGACTGAGGCGCGGGTGGCGCGGCCGCATGCACCGGGACGCCCCGCCGCCGGCAATGCCGTTCGCGGTGCGAAGGCGCGGCCTTCGCGAGGCGGCCATCACCTTCAACGATTTCGACACGGTGGTATTTTTGCGGATCGGCGCGCGACGCCGGGCCTGCGCGCCATCCGATCACGGACGGACGGAATGGCGAGTGGCAGCGATATACCGCGCCTTCAATACGCTAGCACCTTTTGTTCAAGCGCCTCCCGAGATGCCGCCGGGTTGGGGAACCCCGGCGCGCGCCTGACGTTGACATTCGGGTTCAGCGCCGCGTCCGCCAGTTCGTGGTGTGAGGCGGGCGGACCACGCATGAGAACGGAGACGTACCATGACGAAATTTATCGCTGCTTCCGCCGCCCTGGCGACCATCGCCATGCTGGGCTTCGCCGCCGGCGCCCAGGCGCAGACCTATGCCGCGCCCCATTACGCGCAGCCGGCGCCGGGCTATCCGTCCCCCATGGTCGTCGAGGGGCGCAATTCCGGCTACATGACCCAGGACGAGGCCCAGCGCTATGTCCCGGAACCCTATGCGACCGGCACCTATCTCGGCCCCTCGCCCTACCCCAAGAATCCGGGCGTGGAACCCTACATCGCCAAGCAGGTCGATCGGGACCAGCGCGGCGACTGACGCCGCTCGGCGCTTCGCACGCCCTCTTTGCTCGATGCCGGGCGCGGGACCGGAAGTCCCGCGCCCGGCGCATTCTTTGCGGCCCAGCCGTTGCATCCTGCCGCCACGCGGTTGACGTGTGCGGCTCGTCACGGCAATCAGGGGAGAGCTTTCCGTTCGGCAAGTCAAAATTCATAGCCGCGGCTGTAGGTTCGCGACTTCCTCGGGTCCGCGATTCGTTCGCGGTACTCTGGTCCCGGTCCGTCTCGACGGGTGAATGAAATTGGCATTTTGCGTGACCAGAGAGCTTGACTGGCTGATGCGTGCGACGATCGCCGCCTCCCTGTTGCTCGCTCCCGGTGTGTGTTGGGCGCAGGGGCAGGCGCAGGCTCAGGCTCGGGCGTCGACGCAGGACGCCGCGCAGTCCCCCGCCGGGGAACCGCAGCAAGTGGAGCAGCCGAGCCTGCTCAATTCGATCGTCAGCCTGTTCAACCCGCAGCGCCTCGCCCAGGCCGGCCCGCAGGCGCCGGACGCCACGCCCTACACGGTCGAGATCGTGGTCAAGGGCGGCGACAGGGATCTGCGCAACGCCGTGGAAGCGGCGTCGGATCTGGAGACGCTGAAGAATCGCCCCCCGTCCGGCGCCGCCGGACTGGTGCGCCGCGCGCTCGCCGACCAGGGCACTATCATCTCCACGCTGTATGCCTCGGGCTTTTATGCCGGCATCGTGCGCCTGCGCATTGCCGGCAATGCCCCGGACGCGCCCAATATATTCGAGATCGTCGACGCCGCCCGCGCGCGCGGGCCGGTGCCGGTACGCGTCGAAATCGACCCTGGCCCGCTGTTCCATTTTGGCAAGATCGCCATTCTCGATGCCGCCACGCGCCGCCCGCTCACCGACACGCCGACGCTGGCGCGGCTGCGGCTGATGCCGGGCGAGCCGGCGCTCGCCTCCTCGGTGGTGCGCGCCGAGGGCATGCTGGTGGATAACCTGCGCCGCGTCGGGCACCCCTTTGCCCGCGTCACCGACAAGGACGTGGTGGCCGATCACGCCACCAAGCTGCTCGACGTCTCCTTCCAGGTCGCGCCCGGTCCGGCGGCCACCTTTGGCAAGTTCACGGTGAAGGGTGCGGACTTCCTCACCCCCGGATTCATCGAGCAGCGGATCGAGATCGCGCCCGGCACGCCCTATTCGCCGGAGGCGCTCACCCGCCTGCGCCGGCGGCTGCTGGGCTATGAATCGATCGCCAGCGTGCGCATCCACGAGGCGGACACGCTCGCCCCCGACGGCTCGCTGCCGATCACGCTGGAGATCGAGCCGCGCAAGCCGCGCTATGTCGGCTTCGGCGCCACCTATTCCTCGACCGACGGCTCGGCGGTCAACGTGTTCTGGGGGCACCGCAACCTGTTTGGCGGCGGCGAGACGCTGCGGCTGGACGCGCAGACCTCGTGGTTCGGGGAGAAGTCCGAGGCCGTGCCGGATGCCGATCCGTTCGGCTACAAGGTCTCCGCCTCCTTCATGAAGCCCGGCATCCTCACCGTGCAGGACGACCTTGTCGCCCAGGCGGCGGTGCTGCGCGAGGTGACGAATGCCTATGTGCGCGAGGCCGTGACGCTCATCGCCGGCGTGCGTCACCGCTACAGCGACCAGCTCAGCCTGCAGGTGAGCCTCGATCTCGAACAGTCGCATGTGCAGGATGCGGATGGCACCGGCGATTACGGCATTGTCGGCATTCCGTTCGACCTGAAATACGACACGACCGACAATGAGCTGGACCCCACCAAGGGCGTGCGCTTCGCCGGCACGCTGGAGCCTTTCGCCTATCTCGGCGATGCCGGCAGCGGGCCAACCCTGTTCAAGGGGGCCTTCTCCACCTACCACGCCTTCGACGACGAGAGCCGCTTCATCCTGGCGGGGCGCGTGGCGGCGGGCAGCGTGTTCGGCGCCTCGCTCTATGACATCCCGCCCCAGCGCCGCTTCTATGTCGGCGGCGGCGGCTCGCTGCGCGGCTATGACTACCAGTCGGCCAGCCCGCGCAATGCCGAGGGCATCCTCATCGGTGGCCGCTCCTTCTTCGAGGCGTCGCTTGAGGGGCGCATCCGCGTGACCGACACGATCGGCATCGTGCCCTTCTTCGACATGGGCTCGGCCTTCGCATCGGAATGGCCGGATTTCGACATGATGAAATACTCGGCCGGCATCGGCCTGCGCTACTACACCGCCATCGGGCCGCTGCGGCTCGACCTCGCCTTCCCGCTCAACCCGGGGCCGGATGACGGCACGTTCGGCCTCTATGTCAGCCTGGGGCAGGCCTTCTGATGGCGCGGATGGTGAAAATTCTCGGTGTCGCGCTGCTTGTCCTGGTGGTGGCGGTGATGGGCGCCTTCGGGCTGCTGCAGACCCCGCCCGGCAAGGCGCTGCTGGCGCGCATGGTCTCCGCGCATGTGTCCTCGCCCGATCTTGACGTGACGATCCGCGACATTACCGGGCTGGTGCCGTTCGACCTCGGCGTCGGCACGGTCGAACTGGCGGACCGCGACGGTCCCTTCGCCTCGGTGGAAGGCGCCGCACTGTCCTGGCGGCCGCTGGCGCTGCTGGGTGGCACGTTCGATGTCACCCGCCTGACGGCCGAGCGCATCCAAATCGCGCGCCGCCCCGTTCTGGCTCCCACCGAAAGCCCGGCCGCGAGCGATGGCGGCTCGACCTTCGTTCCGCCGATCCGCATCGCCACGCTCTCGGTGGGCGAGATCGCGCTGGATGAGCCGGTGATCGGCCATCCCGCCCGGCTCGCGCTCACCGCCTCGGCCGACATCGCCTCGCTGGCACGCGGCCTCTCGCTCAATTTTTCGCTGGAGCGGAAGGATGAGCCGGGCAGCATTACCGGCAAGGCGGCGTATCGGCCGCAGACGCGCGAACTCGACCTCGACATCGCCGCGCGCGAGCCGGCCGGTGGCCTGATCGCCCGCGCCGCCGGGCTGGACGGCCTGCCGGAAATCGTCGCCACGGTAACGGGCGCGGGCCCGCTCGACGCCTGGGACGGCCATCTCAATCTCACCGCCGGCAATGTCGCGCAGGCCTCGGGCGCGGCCGGCATCCGCGCCGCGGATAATGGCCATCGCGTGACCTTCGGCATCGACGCCGACATCTCCCGCCTGTTGCCGCCCGCCATCGGTCCGCTCTTCGAGGGTCGCACCGAACTGGCCGGCGCGGCGCTGGTCGACACGGCCGGCCGCACGCGGGTCGACAGCCTCACCGCCAAGGCGGCCGGGCTCAATACCGTGGTGAACGGCTCGGTCGAGCCTTCCGGCACCCTTGACCTGGCTTTTGAGGCGACAACGCCCGATTCCACCCGCTTCGCCGCGCTCGCGCCGGGCATAGACTGGCGCGCCACCCGCGCCACCGGCACGGTGAAGGGCACGGCCAGCGCGCCCGCGATCGATGCCCGCCTGCATGCCGAGGGGCTCGCCGGCGCCGGTTATGGCGCGGCGTCCGTCAATGCCCGGCTCATCACCACGCCGGACAGCGCCGGCACGCTCGCGCTGACGGTGGAGGGCGACGCGCAGGGCCTCACCGCGCAGGATGCCAAGGTGGCCGGCGCGCTCGGCACCGCCGGCGGCTTCTCGGCGGCCGGCTCCGTGCCGGCCGGCGGCCAGCCGGTACTTACCGGCTTCACCGTGCGGCTCGACGCTCTCACGGCGGCCTTTGCCGGCCGCGCCGACGCCACGGCGATCGACGGCGATCTCGATGTGTCGCGTCTCAACCTGGCCGCCTTCGCCCCGCTGGCCGGTCGCCCGCTGGCCGGACAGGCCGCGCTGACGGCCAAGGTGGCGGCGAGCGCCGATTTCGCCCGCGTCAGCCTCGATCTGAAGGGCAGCGCCCGCGATCTCGTCACCGGCATCGCCCAGGTCGACAGCCTGTTCGGCCGAGAGGCGCAGATCGAGGGGGCGCTGGCCCGCGACGGCGCCAATGCGCTTTCGGTGCGCGACATGCGGGTGAACACGCAGGGCCTCGCCCTCGTTGTGGACGGCCGCATTGCCAGCGATGTCGCCAACCTCACGGCGAAGCTCGCGCTCGACAATCTCGCCCGGCTCGACCCGCGGGTGAGCGGCGCGCTGACCGCCGATGCCGCCTTCTCCGGCACGCTCGACAATCTCGGGGTCCGTGCCAAGGTGAGCGTGCCGGATGGCACCGCCATGGCGCGCCCGCTGCGCAACGTGACGCTGGACGTGACGGCCGCCGACATTACCGGCGCGCCCTCGGGGAGCTTCCAGCTTGCCGGCGACATCGCCGGCAAGGCGGCGCGCGGCACTGGCAGCCTGACCACCGGCGCGGACGGCGCCCGCCAGCTCAGCGGGCTGAATGTCGCGATCGGCTCGGTCACGGCGCGCGGCGACATCACCCTTTCCCCGACGCATCTGGCGACCGGCACGCTCGCCGTGGCGGCGGGCGACCTCGCCGATATCTCCGCCCTCACCCTGCAGGAGGCGAGCGGCCGGCTCGATGCCACCGTGACGCTCGACGTGGCGAATGGGCGCCAGCGGCTGGCGGCGAAGGGAAATGCGGCCAATCTCCGCTTCGCCGGCCGCAGCCTCGCCAGCGCGCGGATCGACGCCACCGTCACCGACCCGCTCGGCGTGCCGCTGATCAATGGCACGGCCGACCTGAAGGGGCTCGACCTGTCCGGACTGGTGGTCGAGACCGCCAGCGTGAAGGCCACCGGCAACGCGGCCGGCACCGACCTGGTCGTGGAAGCGCTGGCGCAGAGCACCACGCTGCGCACCGCCGGCCGCCTCTCCCCCCAGCCGGGCGGCGCGCAGCTGCGGCTGGACCGACTGACCGTCAGCCGCGGCAATGTGAACGTCACCATGTCCGCGCCGACCACCTTCACGCTGGCGAATGGCGCGGTGCGCATCGACCAGCTGGCGCTGGCGGCGGGCGGCGGCAGCGTCACCGTCGCCGGCATGGCGGGGGAGACGCTGGACCTCACCGTGGATCTGCGCGCGCTGCCGCTGTCGCTGGTCGATCTCGTCGCGCCGGGACAGAACCTGTCCGGCACGCTCGCCGGCTCGGCGCGGGTCACGGGCCCGGCTTCCGCGCCCAATGGCAGCTATGACCTGCGCGTCGCCCGGCTCAGCAGCCCGGACATTGCCAGCAATGGCGCCGGTCCGTTCGACATTGCCGCCAGCGGCACCCTCGCGGGCGGGCGGGCCACCGTGCGCGCCACCATTGCCGGCCAGCACCTGCAGGGGCTCACCGTCACCGGCTCGGTGCCGGTCTCGTCGGGCGAGATTGAACTGGCCATTCGTGGCGCCATAGATCTCGCCATCGTCAATCCGCTGCTCGGCACCACCGGCTCACATGTCACCGGCACCGCCAATGTCGATGCCACGGTGCGTGGAACCGCCGCCGCGCCACGGGCGGGCGGCACGGTGCGCATCAGCAATGGCCGCTTCGACGACAGCGTCAACGGCGTGGCGCTGGACCAGATCAGCGCGGTGCTGACCGGGACCGAGCGCACCGTCACCCTCACCTCGCTCACCGCGCGCACCACCAATGGCGGCAGCGTCACCGGGCGCGGCACCGTGGCGCTCGACCCCGCCGGCGGATTCCCGGGCCGGATCGACATCGACCTTTCCAATGCCGCGCTGGTGAACAGCGATCTGGCCCGGCTTGTGGCCGATGGCCGGGTGGGACTGGAGGGCGCCTTTCTCAACGGACCGCGGCTGACCGGGCGCATCACGCTGCGCGCGCTCGACATCAACATTCCCGACCGTTTCCCCGGCGGCGTGCAGAACCTGAACGTGCGGCATGTGAACGCCTCGAAGGCGTTCACCCAGAAGCGCGAGGCCCAGCGCCGGACGCCCCCGTCGGCGAACCGCAACGGCGTGGCGCTCGATCTCGTGCTGGCCGCACCGAACAACACGGTGTTCGTGCGCGGCCTGGGCGTGGATGCGCAGCTCGGCGGCGAACTGCGCCTCACCGGCACGACGCGTGCGCCGGTGACGGCCGGCGGCTTCGAGATGCGGCGCGGAACCTTCGATTTCGGCGGACGCCGGCTCACTTTCACCCGTGGGCGTATCACCTTCGCCGGCAATAGCGATCCGGAACTCGACTTCATCGCCGAGGCCAGCAGCAGCGACGTGACGGCACGTATCCTCATTACCGGCCCGGCCTCGCAGCCGGTAATCAGCTTCACCTCGACCCCGGATCTGCCGCAGGACGAGGTTCTGTCGCGGCTGATGTTCGGTCGCTCGGCCGGTCAGCTCAATGCCGGGCAGGCGGTGCAGGTGGCGCAGACCATCGGCCAGTTCTCTGGCGGCGCAGGCGTGCTGAACAATGTGCGACGCTCGCTCGGCGTCGACAGCCTTGATGTGGGAACCGATTCCACCGGCAAGGGCGGGCAGGTCGGCGTCGGCCGGCGGCTCAACGACAATATCTATCTCGGCGTGCGTCAGGGCACGACGCCGGGATCGGGCCGGGTGACGGTGGATGTCGACGTCACCAAGAACATCCGCCTGCAGGGCGCCACCAGCGCCAATGGCGCGGCCGAGGTCGGCATCGGCGCGCAGTGGGATTATTGAGCGGGCTGGAGCCTTCTCGTTGAACTCCGGTTCACCGGGAAGGCTCCCGCCATTTGTACGGGCGCATTTCTTCGCGCGATACCGATGCCGCATCGCGCGAAAACGCGGCTAGCCGCCGGCCATGTCGCCGGTACCGTAGCGCACCGCCGGCTTGGAATGCGACAGGTCCGGAGCCAGCTTCATGCGGCTGGCGGTCAGTTCGTCCCATCCGCTCACGTCGGGCAGCGAGGGAATGGTGTAGATCTCGCCGGCCTCCAGCCCGCGCAGCGCCGCCTCCACCAGATCCTCCGGCGCCATCAGCATGTGGGCGGGCAGCGCGTTGATATCGAGCCCGGCGCGGTCGAAGAACTCGGTGCGCGTCAGGCCCGGCATCACCGCCTGCAGCCGCACCGGGCCGCCGTCGAGTTCGGCGACGAGCGACTGGGTCAGCGCCAGCACATAGGCCTTGGTGGCGGCATAGGCACCGGGGAACCGCTCCGGCACGAGGGCCACCACCGAGGCGATGTTGACCAACGTGCCCCGGCCGCGCGCGGAAAAGGCGTTGACCGCCGCCACCGCCAGCCGGGTAAGCGCCCGGACATTGAGGTCGAGCATGGCGTCGATCTTCGCGGGGTCGGCGCCGACGATGGGCCCCTCGGTGCCCGATCCGGCATTGTTGACCAGCAGCGTGATCGCCGGATCGTCGACAAGGCGCGCCGCGACGGTGGCGACATCCTCCGCCTTGCTCAGATCGGCCGGCATCACGTCGACCGTACGGCCGGTCTCCGTGGTGATGGCGGCGGCCAGTTCATCCAGCCGCGAACGGTTGCGCGCGACGAGGACGAGATCGTAGCCGCGGCGGGCCAGCTTCTGCGCATAGACCTTGCCGATGCCGCTGGACGCGCCCGTGACCAGGGCGGTTCCACGCGATGAGGGGGGCGACGAGGCGCTCATGGCACTCTCCAGTGTGAAGCGGCCACGCGACCGCGCGATATTCATTATGTGCGTCATGAAAACTTGTCGAGCGGCATGAGTCATCCGGCCATGCCGGTTGGGCGTAGTGTTCGACACAACCCGTGCGGATTGAGAAATCCGCGGTTCAGCCCAGCGGATTGCGACCCATGCCCTCCACGACCGCCCCGCCCATCGCGCAGTCTCCCGCACAGGCCCCCGCCCTTGTCTGGTTTCGCGACGATCTGCGGCTCGACGACAACCCGGCGCTGGACGCCGCGCTGGCGAGCGGGCGGCCGCTCGCTCTGCTCTATGTGCTGGATACGTTCAGCCCGAACCTGCGCCCGATGGGGGGTGCCTCCCGCTGGTGGCTGGGGCGCTCGCTGGCGGCTCTGGAAACCGCCATCGCCGCCAGGGGCGGACGGCTGATCCTGATGCGTGGCGCGGCCGAAGATATCGTACAGATGGTCGCGCAGGATCTTGGAGCCGGCGCGGTGTTCTGGAACCGGCGCTATGGCGCGGCCGAGATTGCCGTCGATACCGCGCTCAAGGCCGCCCTCACCGCGCGCGGCCTTGTTGTGGAGAGCTTCAACGGCGCGCTGCTGCATGAACCATGGACGGTACGCACACAGGCCGGCGGCCCGTTCCGGGTCTTCACCCCCTTCTACCGCAACGCCGCGACGCGGCCGCTGCGCCCGCTCGCCCGTCCACATGGCGCGTGGCGGTTTGCTCCCGCGACGGCTGGCAGGGCCTCAAGGGGGGAGACCATCGCGGACTGGTCGCTGGAGCCGCGCGCGCCCGATTGGGCCGGCGGAATGCGGGCCGCGTGGTCACCCGGCGAACAGGGCGCGCGGCAGCGGCTGGAAGACCTTATCGACCGGGGGCTCGAGGGCTATGCCGAATTGCGCGATCGGCCCGATCTCGATCACGTCTCGCGCCTCTCGCCGCATCTGCGCTTCGGCGAGATATCCCCGCATCAGATCCTCGCCGCGCTGCGCCATGCCGAGGCCGCCGGCACGGTGAGCGCGCGCGACGCCGGCAAATTCGTCAGCGAGATCTACTGGCGCGAATTCTCCTATCATCTGCTGTTCCACAATCCCGACCTCGCGCAGGCCAATTTCAACGCCCGCTTCGACGCGTTCGAATGGGCTGCCAACCCCGAAGCCACGCGGGCCTGGCGCCGGGGGCAGACCGGCTATCCCATCGTCGATGCCGGCATGCGCCAGCTCTGGCAGACCGGATGGACGCACAACCGCGTGCGCATGCTTGTCGCCTCCTTCCTCATCAAGCACCTTCTCATCGACTGGCGGCAGGGCGAGGCATGGTTCTGGGATACGCTGGTGGATGCCGATCCCGCCAGCAATCCCGCCAGCTGGCAGTGGGTGGCGGGCTCCGGGGCCGACGCGGCGCCGTATTTCCGCATTTTCAACCCGGTGACGCAGGGCGAAAAGTTCGATCCCGATGGCGCCTATGTCCGCCGCTTCGTGCCCGAACTCGCCGCGCTGCCGCCAGCCTTCATTCACAAGCCGTGGCAGGCGCCGGGCGAAGTGCTGGCCCGCGCGGGCGTGCGGCTCGGCGAGAGCTATCCCCGCCCGATGGTCGATCACGCGGCGGCGCGCGAACGGGCGCTCGATCGTTATGGCCGCATTCGCGGGGATTGATGGCCAGGCGGGTTGCCGAGGCGGACATGGCCCACTAGTTTTGTCGACCTTTCAAAACGGTGTGCGAATTCACAGATCATGGACATCCGCAACGGTCTCGTCGAGGCGATTGGCAACACGCCGCTCATCAAGCTCAAGGCCGCCTCCGAGGCGACCGGCTGCACGATTCTCGGCAAGGCCGAATTCCTCAATCCCGGCCAGTCGGTGAAGGATCGCGCGGCGCTGTTCATCATTCAGGATGCCGTTGCGAAAGGCCAGCTCAAGCCCGGCGGCGTGGTGGTGGAAGGCACGGCCGGCAATACCGGTATCGGCCTCGCGCTGGTCGGCAATGCTCTGGGCTATCGCTCCGTGATCGTCATCCCCGAGACGCAGAGCCAGGAAAAGAAGGACATGCTGCGTCTGGCCGGCGCCACGCTGGTGGAGGTGCCGGCGGTCCCCTATTCCAACCCGAACAATTACGTGAAGGTCTCCGGCCGGCTCGCCGAGGCGCTCGCGGCCAGCGAGCCGAACGGCGCGGTCTGGGCCAACCAGTTCGACAACGTGGCCAACCGGCAGGCGCATATCGCGACCACCGGCCCGGAAATCTGGGAGCAGACCCGGGGCGAGGTGGACGGGTTCGTCTGCGCCGTCGGAACGGGCGGCACGCTGGCGGGCACCGCGATGGCGCTGAAGGCGCGCAACGGGCGGATCCGGATCGCCCTCGCCGACCCGTTCGGCGCGGCGCTCTACAGCTATTACACCACGGGCGAGCTGAAATCCGAGGGCTCCTCCATCACCGAGGGCATCGGCCAGGGGCGCATCACCGCCAATCTGGAGAATGCGCCGATCGACGTCGCCTACCAGATCCCGGATGCGGACGCGGTGCAGATCGTGTTCGACCTGCTGGAGCACGAGGGCCTGTGCCTGGGCGGCTCCAGCGGCATCAATGTCGCCGGCGCGATCCGCCTTGCCAAGGACCTCGGGCCGGGCCACACAATCGCTACCGTGCTCTGCGACTACGGCACGCGCTACCAGTCCAAGCTGTTCAACCCCGTCTTCCTGCGTGAAAAGGGGCTGCCGGTGCCCGGCTGGCTGGAGCGCCATGTCGAGGTCCCCAACGTTCTGGTCTGAATGGCAACCATCCTTCTCTTCCGCGACGACGCCTACCAGCAGGAGACGACCGCCGTCGTCACCGGCCTCACGCCCGAAGGCGGCATCGTGCTCGACCGCACGGTGTTCTACGCCGCCGCCGGCGGCCAGCCTGGCGACAAGGGCGTGCTGGTGCGGCCCGGCGGGGGCGAGATCGCCATCGGCACCGCCATTTACGGGCCCGAAAAGAGCGACGTCATCCACGTGCCCGCCACGCCGGGCGGGCCGTTGCCCGAGCCGGGGGAAGCGGTGCGCGTGAGGCTCGACTGGTCGGTCCGCCACCGCCGCATGCGCATGCACACGCTGCTGCACCTGCTCTCGGTCGCCCTGCCCTATCCGGTGACGGGCGGCTCGATCGGCGAGGACGAAGGCCGGCTCGACTTCGACATTCCCGAGGGCGGGCTGGACAAGGACGCCATCACCGCGAAACTGGCCGAGATGATCGCCACCGGCGCGCAGGTGAGCGAGCGCTGGATCAGCGACGACGAACTCCTCGCCAATCCCGGCCTGGTCAAGACCATGTCGGTCAAGCCGCCGCTCGGCACCGGGCGCGTGCGGCTGGTGGAGATTGCCGGCCTTGATCTGCAGCCCTGCGGCGGCACGCATGTGCGCAGCCTCACGGAGATAGGCCCCGCTCTCGTCACCAAGGTCGAGAAGAAGGGTCAGCTCAACCGGCGCGTGCGCGTCGCCTTCGCCTGAACGCCGTTCGCAATCCGGAGCCGTGCCATGACCACCACCACACGCCTCGTCTCGACGGAATGGCTCGCCAGCCATCTGGGCGAACCGGACCTCGTCATCGTCGACGGCTCCTGGCACATGCCCGCCACCGGGCGAAAAGGCTATGACGAGTATCTGACGGCGCACATTCCCGGCGCGGTGTTCTTCGACATCGACGCCATCGCCGACACCACGAGCGGCCTGCCGCACATGCTGCCGAGCGAGGCGGCCTTCGCCACGGCGGCGGCGGGGCTGGGCATTTCCAGGGACGCCCGCATTGTCGTGTACGATTCCGCCGGCCTTTTCTCGGCGCCGCGCGTGTGGTGGACGCTTGGCGTGTTCGGCGCGCCGAACGTGTTCATCCTCGATGGCGGCCTGCCGAAATGGCTGGCCGAGGGGCGGCCGACCGAGGTCGGCGCCTCGACGCCCGCGCCCGCCCGCTTCGACGCACGGCTGGAGCCCAACCGGGTCGCCACCATCGAGCAGGTGGCCCATCGCCTCGCGATCGGCAGCGTGCAGGTGCTCGACGCCCGCGCGCCCGAACGCTTTCGCGGCGAGGCCCCGGAACCGCGCGCCGGCGTGCGGCCGGGCCATATTCCCGGCGCCCGCAACCTGCCGTTTTCCGACGTGGTGAAGGATGGCCGGCTGGCCGATGCGGCCACCATCCGCGCCGCCGTCGAGGCGGCCGGCATCGACCGTTCCAAGCCGGTGATCACCAGTTGCGGCTCCGGCGTGACGGCGGCGATCCTCTGGTTCGCGCTCGATTCCCTCGGCATGCCGCCTGTCGCGCTTTATGACGGCTCATGGACCGAATGGGGCTCGTCCGACCAGCCCGCGGCGATCGGGCCGGCGTGAACTGGAGCTCTCCCCGCGAAGGTCGATCGACCTCCGCGGTTCCAAAAGCCTCCAGCGCGGTGAGGCGCGAGCCATTTCTTGTCGATCAGGTGTTTCAACCCAATCGAGAAGGGCTTCAAGGCGCCAATCTTGCCCTCTCCCCGTTGGGGAGAGGTGGCCCGCGAAGCGGGTCGGTGAGGCGCGACGACGCCAGGAGGCGAACAAGCCCCCTCACCCCAACCCTCCCCCATTGGGGAGAGGGCGAGCATCGGCGTCTCCGCGCGCGTCTTTTCCAGCCTCCGTGCAGGTCAAAGCCTCAGTGCAGGATCTGGCTGAGGAAGAGCCTGGTGCGCTCGTGCTGCGGGTTGGAGAAGAACGCCTCGGGCTCGTTCATCTCGATGATCTGCCCGGCATC
>NZ_JAUSVR010000028.1 GCF_030814815.1 Ancylobacter amanitiformis
GCTCCGAGACCCGTAAATTCTGACCCATGGCATTGATTCTCCACGTGAACCAATGCCAGCCAGACGCTCAACTCCATCAAAAGTGAGTCAGAGCCCTTATTCCACGCCGATTCACATCGGGGAGGGCGCAACGTCCTCCCCGACGACATGCACAGCATGTAGCCTCAGGCGACCTCGCGGTCTTCAGAGACACTTGGCTGCAGGCCGTGCAGGAAAGTGACGGCGCGTTGCGCATGCGCGGCCGCCGAGAAGATCGCCCGCTTGTCCTCGGCCAGCACCTTGAGCCAAGAATCGAGATCGCTTGCATGATCCGGCCTCGGCTCGAGTTCCGGCACGATGCCCAGATCGGCGCAGAGAAAGCAGCTCTCGAGCTCGGCGATGAGTTCCTCGCGTGCGCGTTCGCTCCTGTCCTTGCCATAGCGGCGGAGATCGCGGTTCACGCGATGTGAAGCCGATGTCCGGTGGGTGGCCTCATGGCTGAGGACCGCGACGTAGCTCGCCGCATCCCGGAACGTCTGGAAAGGCGGCATCTGGATGTGGTCGGTCGCCGGTGCATAATAGGCGCGATGACCGCCATGCCGGATCACCGCGCCGGTGTTGGCGAAGAAGCGGTCTGCCTCCTCGATCCGCTCGGTCGGATCGCGGACAAGCTCCGCCTTCGCGTAGTAGCGACCCGGCAGCCCGTCGACCTGCGCGACGTTGAAGGCGGTATAGGCCTTCAGGAAGGGAATTTCCCGTTCGATCTCGCCGCCATTCCCATCGGCCTCGGCCTTGGTGAAGCGGCTGGCGAAGACCACCATTGTGCCAGTCTCGCCCTTGCGCACCGCGCCACCGAGTTCGATGGCCTGCTTGAAGGTCATCCAGACCGGCGAGACGTAACCGCGTGCCATGGTCTCGGACCACAGCAGCAGACCGTCGCGTCGTTTCGATCCACGCTCCTGCGGGAGGGGCGACTCCGTCAGCGCCAGGCCGGACGCGATCGCATAGACGTTTCGATCCACGCCCCTGCGGGAGGGGCGACCGTTCCACCATAGACGCTCGTTCCACCAACGCCGGGTTTCGATCCACGCCCCTGCGGGAGGGGCGACATACCATGACCGCGTCGAGCTTCGACGGGGCGCTGTTTCGATCCACGCCCCTGCGGGAGGGGCGACCCTGGGCGGGGCTCCGGGCCTTCATCACCGGCCCGTTTCGATCCACGCCCCTGCGGGAGGGGCGACTACATCAGCTAGATTCTGTTGTGACTGTGAAAACGTTTCGATCCACGCCCCTGCGGGAGGGGCGACCGGGGCCCTGCAGACCACATTCCATGGCGTATGGGAGTTTCGATCCACGCCCCTGCGGGAGGGGCGACCGACGGCGTCGTCGGTGATCTCCAGCGTCGTGGTGTTTCGATCCACGCCCCTGCGGGAGGGGCGACGTCGACGGCGTGAAATCGCAGCTGGACCGGATGTTTCGATCCACGCCCCTGCGGGAGGGGCGACACGCTCATCCTGCACAATCTTCGTGTCGACTAATGTTTCGATCCACGCCCCTGCGGGAGGGGCGACTTGCATCGTCGGTCGGCCGATTGCCCGACATCTTCAGTTTCGATCCACGCCCCTGCGGGAGGGGCGACCATTGCCGCTCGCCGGCGCCGCGCCCGGCTTGCCGTTTCGATCCACGCCCCTGCGGGAGGGGCGACACCGTCGCCTCGGGCTGCAGCGTCATGCCGCTGTAGTTTCGATCCACGCCCCTGCGGGAGGGGCGACTGATCGCCACGGCCGCATTGCCGCGGCTGGGGAAGTTTCGATCCACGCCCCTGCGGGAGGGGCGACAAGCGCGACGAAATCATAAACTCGATCCCGCATTCGGTTTCGATCCACGCCCCTGCGGGAGGGGCGACAGGCCATACGTGATGAGCGACGGCGACGCTATGTAGTTTCGATCCACGCCCCTGCGGGAGGGGCGACTATGGAGCATACTTGCTGATATACGGTCGTCACGGTTTCGATCCACGCCCCTGCGGGAGGGGCGACGTCCGGCAATCGCCGCCGCGCATGAGTTTCAGGAAGTTTCGATCCACGCCCCTGCGGGAGGGGCGACGGACCAGTCCGCCGCAGCAAACGCTTTTCAACAGTTTCGATCCACGCCCCTGCGGGAGGGGCGACCTGGACCAGTCCGCCGCAGCAAACGCTTTTCAACAGTTTCGATCCACGCCCCTGCGGGAGGGGCGACGCGCTCATGCACGCCGATCTTCTCGGCGAGCACGGTTTCGATCCACGCCCCTGCGGGAGGGGCGACGGACCAGTCCGCCGCAGCAAACGCTTTTCAGCAGTTTCGATCCACGCCCCTGCGGGAGGGGCGACGCCAAGCAATTCCGTACTCGGGATAGCGCTCATGTTTCGATCCACGCCCCTGCGGGAGGGGCGACGATGAGCGGCACGGGGAGGCCTCAGTCGCCTAGGGTTTCGATCCACGCCCCTGCGGGAGGGGCGACCCCGGAAGGAAGAGGCGGGGCGCTATACCGAGACGGTTTCGATCCACGCCCCTGCGGGAGGGGCGACGCGTTGCCGCGGCAAACACGAGATCCCCGTCGGGTTTCGATCCACGCCCCTGCGGGAGGGGCGACGCTTGCCATCCGCATGCAGCGCTCTGGTCTGGTGGTTTCGATCCACGCCCCTGCGGGAGGGGCGACCCAACCCTCGGAGTGGCGAGACCCGCCACCCGAGGTTTCGATCCACGCCCCTGCGGGAGGGGCGACCTTCGGGCGCGGTGGCGAGCTATGACGTGCAGGTGTTTCGATCCACGCCCCTGCGGGAGGGGCGACGGAGGCGGGGGGGTGGAATGCGGTGCCTTATCGCGTTTCGATCCACGCCCCTGCGGGAGGGGCGACCTGCTCCAGGACCTCGCCGAGGCGCATGCTCTTGTTTCGATCCACGCCCCTGCGGGAGGGGCGACCACCTTCTTCGTGCATGACGGGGGCGACACGCAGTTTCGATCCACGCCCCTGCGGGAGGGGCGACATTGCAGCGCCGGACAGCCCTCACAATTCACCGGTTTCGATCCACGCCCCTGCGGGAGGGGCGACCGTCACCGGTTGGGTGCTCGTAAAGTCATAATCGTTTCGATCCACGCCCCTGCGGGAGGGGCGACTGCGCATTTAATCCTCCTTATTGCTGATAGGACACGTTTCGATCCACGCCCCTGCGGGAGGGGCGACTTTTCCGGGCGGGCAACACCGATGCGGATCGTATCGTTTCGATCCACGCCCCTGCGGGAGGGGCGACCATTTTGGGTCTGTGGGCGCGCCATGCCATGACCGGTTTCGATCCACGCCCCTGCGGGAGGGGCGACGCCACCTGCGCGACGAGACCCCTTTATCAACGGTGTTTCGATCCACGCCCCTGCGGGAGGGGCGACTGGGCCATGCCTGAGAGGGGCCGTATTCGGCGAGGTTTCGATCCACGCCCCTGCGGGAGGGGCGACTGGTTGATCGTGGTGTTGATGTCGTGGGGGGAGAGTTTCGATCCACGCCCCTGCGGGAGGGGCGACCGCCGTCCCACACGATCGCCGGCAGCGCCTTGGCGTTTCGATCCACGCCCCTGCGGGAGGGGCGACGTCGGGCAGATAGCCGTCGCGGCCGGTAGTGAGGCAGTTTCGATCCACGCCCCTGCGGGAGGGGCGACTCGACGTCGAGCACCTTGCAAAGTTGACCCATTGCGTTTCGATCCACGCCCCTGCGGGAGGGGCGACCCCGGTACAGCCGAAGTCCGGCAGGGCCGTGGTGGTTTCGATCCACGCCCCTGCGGGAGGGGCGACTCTTGCCGACAAGGTTCGCAAAGCAGTTCGCGAGGTTTCGATCCACGCCCCTGCGGGAGGGGCGACCTCGCGCTGCGCTTGAGCCCGGTTTACGGTGCCGGGTTTCGATCCACGCCCCTGCGGGAGGGGCGACACGACAGCGACGCACCTCAACAGGATCATCCGGGGTTTCGATCCACGCCCCTGCGGGAGGGGCGACCCACGTTCTTGGAGGTGTTAATCCACGTGTTACCGTTTCGATCCACGCCCCTGCGGGAGGGGCGACCTGTGCAGGCCGAAATCGCGCGTATCCAGGTGGTTTCGATCCACGCCCCTGCGGGAGGGGCGACAGCGACCCGGTGAGCGGGTCCGCGCCCCGGCGGGAGTTTCGATCCACGCCCCTGCGGGAGGGGCGACATCCGCGATGTCAAGGTGCTGCCATTCTCAGGGGAGTTTCGATCCACGCCCCTGCGGGAGGGGCGACTAGCGCGGTTTGCGAGAGTGCCCGTCAAGCGATTGGTTTCGATCCACGCCCCTGCGGGAGGGGCGACCTGCTTGACGTGCCGGCCCGAAATATTCGCCCGAGGTTTCGATCCACGCCCCTGCGGGAGGGGCGACATGCCGATTAAGGGCGGCAAGCTCACAGTGCAGGTTTCGATCCACGCCCCTGCGGGAGGGGCGACCGTCAACCTGTCCCTGATCGGCATGACAGAGGCGGTTTCGATCCACGCCCCTGCGGGAGGGGCGACACTGAAACACCTCGCCGAGCCGCCCGTCGTCATAGTTTCGATCCACGCCCCTGCGGGAGGGGCGACACAGCGCCAGCGACACCGGCCCGAGATTGACGCCGTTTCGATCCACGCCCCTGCGGGAGGGGCGACGCCCCCCACGATCCCCGCCGCCGGGGCGGTTGCGCGGTTTCGATCCACGCCCCTGCGGGAGGGGCGACACAGGTGGGACAGGTGGGGCAACGCCTTGACGATGTTTCGATCCACGCCCCTGCGGGAGGGGCGACCACCGAGCCATCATCATTGGTCACCGCCTCGATAGTTTCGATCCACGCCCCTGCGGGAGGGGCGACGCGGTGGATGGCGTGAGGCCGGTAGACGCGCCGGAGTTTCGATCCACGCCCCTGCGGGAGGGGCGACTTGTCGGTGTTTGACGATCGCTTAACAACGCGGCGGTTTCGATCCACGCCCCTGCGGGAGGGGCGACGCTCGGTCGGCATTGTGGTACTCCTTGTTCAGGTGTTTCGATCCACGCCCCTGCGGGAGGGGCGACATTCGCGCTGCACGGGCTGCTGCATGGGTTGCCGTTTCGATCCACGCCCCTGCGGGAGGGGCGACCGTCGGCACCCCAGGTAAAGAGCCTGCGACGATGGTTTCGATCCACGCCCCTGCGGGAGGGGCGACCACGCGGCGATTGAGAATCCGAAGCTCTATGAGGTTTCGATCCACGCCCCTGCGGGAGGGGCGACAACTGGCCTTCGGCCTGTGTCGCGCAGACGGCTTGGTTTCGATCCACGCCCCTGCGGGAGGGGCGACTTCCCGTGTGCAGCATTGGCACTGGCTCTTATCGCGTTTCGATCCACGCCCCTGCGGGAGGGGCGACAGGGCGGGGTATGAGGGGGCCGGTTCATGACAGACGTTTCGATCCACGCCCCTGCGGGAGGGGCGACGCATACTGGACGGCTATCGCCGCGCCATTGGCGAGGTTTCGATCCACGCCCCTGCGGGAGGGGCGACATTTTGGCGATTGATTTAGGCACGGAGAGTAAAGGGTTTCGATCCACGCCCCTGCGGGAGGGGCGACGGGGGACCAGCGAGAGCTTTGGCATATGCAGCCCAGTTTCGATCCACGCCCCTGCGGGAGGGGCGACGACTTTTCCGCCACCCGGCGCCGTCCGGAACAGGTCGTTTCGATCCACGCCCCTGCGGGAGGGGCGACACGTTGTTGTCCCGCCGGTGCCGCCGTTTGAGCCGTTTCGATCCACGCCCCTGCGGGAGGGGCGACGACGAGAAGATGTCCGTCGCGGTCGGCGTCATCATGTTTCGATCCACGCCCCTGCGGGAGGGGCGACAACGGCGAGAAAAACAAGGGATACCAGACGGTCGTTTCGATCCACGCCCCTGCGGGAGGGGCGACACCAGATACCCGCTCTCGACGGCCGCTTGCAGCCAGTTTCGATCCACGCCCCTGCGGGAGGGGCGACGGCGACCGGATAAGTGATGGCGCCCTTGCCAGCGCGCGTTTCGATCCACGCCCCTGCGGGAGGGGCGACCTCGCGTGTCACCTGCAATTCCGCCTGTAGCTCGGTTTCGATCCACGCCCCTGCGGGAGGGGCGACCTCCTGCCGCTGCGCGAGTATAGAGCCGGCGCCGGGTTTCGATCCACGCCCCTGCGGGAGGGGCGACCCCTATCCACTTAAACCTCAGTAGGCATTCGAGAAAGGGGGCGCAGGGCGCGAACGTGCGCGGATTATGTACCGGGGACAGCGGCTTGAAGAGGTGGCGGTGGCAAAAGAGGTTTTCAGGCAAGGGGCTGGGACGGGTGCGAACCTCCCCGGAACCTCCGGCACGCTTCAGGATCGCACTGCACGGGAGCCGTCAGACAATAAGGGTCCCACCGAGATCCACCGCGGGTTTGGCGCCCACATGCTCGATCTTTCTCTGGCCGTTCGCGCCAAGATAGTAATAGCGCAGACTGTCGCTTTCCGGCTTGATGAGACCTTCAAGGCGGGCTTTCAGCCGCGTCCACTGGGCCGGATCCACCTCGATCTCAAACACCGAATACTGCACACGCTGGCCATAGTCGCGGCAGGCCTTCGCGACCGCACGCAGGCGGGCGGCGCCATTGCCTTCCGAGGTTCGCACATCATAGGTGACCAGCACGAGCATCGCCGACGCCTATTTCCAGAACCAGGGCGGGTAGGCATCCAGATCGCCCCGCAGATGCCGCGCCAGCATCTGCGCCTGGAGATAGGGCGTCAGGCCGAGCGGTGCCTTTTCCTCCAGAAAAGGGTGCTGGCGTTCATCTTTTTTGCGCTCCTGCCACGCTGTCAGGACCGTCTTGCGCGCCTCGTCGGAGAGAAACACGGCGCCAGCGTCCCGCACCTCGAAATCGCGGACCCGCAGCTGCCGCCGGTTGATGAGCGAAAGGGCGAGCCGGTCGGCCAGCACCGGCCTCAACTCCTCCATCAGGTCCAGCGCCAGGCTGGGCCGGCCGGGACGGTCCCGGTGCAGAAACCCCACGGCCGGATCAAGCCCGACGCTCTCGCAGGCAGACCGGCAATCATGGGTGAGCAGGGTATAGAGGAAGGAGAGCAGCGCATTGACCGGATCGAGCGGTGGGCGGCGTGAGCGGCCATGCCAGCGCATCTCCGGGTCCGGCGACCGGATCAGATGATCGAACACGGAAAAATAGAGCTGGGCGGCTTCGCCCTCCGATCCCCGCAGGAGGTCCACGGTGTCATCCGATAGCTCGACCCGGCGCAGGATGCGCGCCAGCCGCTCCGTGACAGCCTCGATCGCGGCGCGATCTTCCGCCTCATGCTCCTCGCCATAGTCGCGCAGGCTGCGCATCAGCACCGCGCGCTGGTTGGCCACCTTGCCGATGACGACGGAGCGGACGATCTCCTCGGGCGCGTCGGACGCCTTGTACTGGGCGCGGCGCAACAGGACATTGCCCGTCACCGGCCCTTCGATGCGCGCCTGAAACCGGCCGTTTCGATCCAGCAGCACCAGGGTGATGCCGCCGCCGGCGCAGGCCGCCATCAGTGCCGGCGATACATGAATGGCGCCGAACACCACCACTGAGCCCAGCATGTGAAACGGCACGCGGGCGCGCTCTGCGCCCTCCACCTCGGCCACGAGGTTCTCGCCATCCTTGCGGAGCACCGCGCCCTCGGTGGTGACATAGATGGTGTTGAGCAGCTTCTTCATGGCAGGGGCTCGGCCAGCTCCCGCTCCACCATGCGACGACGCCAGGCCCGGACCGGCTTCGCCACGATGGCGGGGCGGCACAGCTCCAGCAGCGAGCAGGCGCGGCAGCGTTCGCGCTTCAGCGTCGGCGGTGGTGTCTGGCTGGCTGCCAGAACCTGCGCCAGCGCGCGGATGGTTTCCTCGGTGAGCGCGCGCAATTCGGCGTCGAAGGGAACCTCCGTCCGCCTTTTGGTCTCGGCATAGAACAGCGCTCCTGCGGGGACTGACGCACCGGTCATTTCCTCCAGGCAGAGCGCCTGGGCGCATAATTGCACCTCGTCGGAGCGGTGGAGCTTGGGCTTGCCGCGCTTGTATTCCAGGGGGAAGGGAATCTCACCGCCGTCCGGGGTGGGATGGAACTCGACCACATCGGCCACGCCGGCGATGTTCAGCCGGCGGCAGGCCAGCGGCAGAGCCATGGCACGGCGAACGCCGCGCGCCTTGCGGGCGCCGCCCTTGTCCGCCACGGCGTGCAGCACATGGCCCTCCGCCGTGAAGCGGTTGTCCGCCCAGAGGCGCTCCAGATGGATCAGGGCCGCCTGGCGCAGGCAATAGACGGCATGCTGAAGGGCCGAGAGCGGAATGGGCTCTCCCGGCTCCGTCTGCCCTGACCCTTCCGCCTGCGCGTCCATCGGTCAGAGCTTTTCGATGATCTCGACGCCTGCGGGCAGGTTTTCGCGGTCGATAGTCACAGTGTAGTCGGTGAATTTGCGGGCAGGGGGCTCATTGTCGATCCGCTTGTCGTCGATCTCCCGGAATTCCCCATCCACATTGCGGCCGATCCTGATGCGGTCGAACAGCGCGTGGGCGGGGGCGTTGCCCATCGGATTCTCGTGTTTGAACACGATCAGCTTCCGCGTCGCCATCTGCCCCCGCGCCGCGGCGCGATCGTGCTCGAACATGCCGGTCAGCGCCTCGAACAGGAGGTCGAGGTCGCTCTCCGAAAAGCCGGTGCGCTCGGCAAATTTGGCCGAGATAAATCCGTGGGCCACATAAAGCCCATAGGGCACGATGTGCTTGCGGCCCATCGTGCGGTTGTCGGTACGATCACTGGAATCGTCGCCCTCCGCCTTCTGCTTCTTCTCGGCCTCATTGGTTGCGGCCATGCGGGTGATGGAAATTTCCAGCGGCATGATTGGCTCGACGGAAGAGGCGAAGGTCATCTGCACCGGCCCCTTCACCTGCCCGCAATTGATGCCGGTGGACATGACGGCGCCGAAGGTGCGCACGTCGAAGAAATTGCGGCACATGAAGTCGCGAAGCCGCCCCGCCTCGGTGTCGTCCTTTGGGTTCAGCTTGGCGTCCTTGCTCGCCTTGGCATCGTCCGGCCGCAGCGCGATGTAGGCCTGACGGTGCTTCTCGTTCAGGATGGAACCCTCCTGCACATAGATATGGAAGCCGTCCTGCTTCTCCTTTGCCAGTTCGATGTAGTTGCGAACCTTGCGCTTCAGGCTGACATCGGTGACGAGACCCTTGTTGGTCTCCGGGTCGAGACGCGGCATGTTTCCCGCATCAGGATCGCCGTTCGGGTTGCCGTTCTGGACGTCGAAGATGAGCGTGAAGTCATAGCGATTGGCGAGCGTGGTCATTCCGCGGTCTCCCCGGCGTCTGCGATATCTGCGGGTTTCTTGAAGAATTCGTTGCGCTGGTGGTAGTAGCCGAGGCCGAACAGGGCCTGCTCCTGCGCGGAAAGCGAAGGGGGGAACGGATCGGCCCCCGGCTCCATGGCCTCCATGATGCCGCCGATCACCTTCTCCAGGTTTACCCGGCGTCCCGGCGACTGCTTGCCCATCTTGGAAAGGTGGTTGGCGGACCCCTTCTCCAGCAGGGCAAAGACCTTGCGCGGCTGGGCTGAGGCCGAGCCGTAGAACTTGTCCTTGATGGTGGCGTTCACCTTGCCACCAAGGGCGGCATTCTGCGCCTGTTCATAGGCGGCAAAGAGCCGTCCCAGCAGGTAGCCTCGGTCTCTGTTGCTCGGGTCGAGCGCCACGGGAGCCTCCCTGTTGTAGTTGCGGGCAAGAATTGCTTTGAGAATGCCAATGCGCAGAGCGTTCACGTCGCCATCGGCGCGGATACGTGTCAGCACGGCGGCGAGCAGTGTCAGCGGATAGCGCGTGCCGCCCAGAATGGCGCGCATCCATTCGCCCGCGAGATTGGGCGGCACGTTTTCGGATTTGCCGAGCACCGCCGTCTCGCGCAGATAGCGCCACAGCGGCGGATAATCGTCACGCGGCGCCGGCGCGATGCGCATGTCGCCGACGAAGCGCTGATAGTTGCGGGTCAGCGCGCCGAAATTGTCCTCGAAGAAGAAGCGGATCGACAGCCGCGCCGCGTTTGGGGCGAGGCCGAGCACGTAGAAACGCACCCCCGCCTCGAGCTTTGGCGCGACCTCGGCCAAATGCTCGCCATTGCGGATGCGTGCCAGCTGGATACTGATGGTCTTGCTGGCGGCGGCCTCTTCCGCGCTGGGGTCGAAATAGGTGGAGAACAGGCTCTCGGCCTCGCTCGCCGTCGCCATGTCCGACGCATCCGCCCAGAACACCACCGAGGCATCGCCGATCTGGATGCGGTGGCTGCTGTCCCTTTCCAGGAAGCGGTTCAGAGTGGTGGTGTAGGCGAAGGCGGCGGCTTCGGAGACCGGGGCGTTGTCGCCCTGCTCATGGCCGTAGGAAGTGAAGGCGTCGAGATTGAAGGAAACCAGCGCCGCGCCGGAGGATTGCGCGCCCCACACGCCCTTGATGGACGGGTGCAGCCGGGCCACCGGCCCCGCCTCGCCGGTGACGAGGCAGATCTGCGGGGCGCTGTCGCCGGCCGCGGAAACCCGTGCCCACAGCGCCGTCGCCGCCGGGCGATCATGCAGATAGCCGGACCCGCGCCGCTCGCTTTCCAGCGCGAAGACGACATTCTGGTCCTTCATCTCCTCCGGCCAGAGCGGCGCGGCGAACTGGTCCGGCGTCCATGTCTGGAGGAAAAGCCGAAGGGCGAGGAGACCGGCATCGCTCGCCCCGTCGAGAAGCTCGACATGCCGCTTCACGAAGGCCGCATGCTCCTCCGCCGTGCGCTTGCCTTCGCCCGCGGTGATACCGAGCACATAGGAGGTCTTGTCCCAGAAAGTGTTGGGCGAGATGCCGGCCGTGCGTTTCACCGGCTGCGGCACCAGCATCTGCCGGGTCACCTTCTTCTTTCCCTCGCCGTCGCGCAGATCGGTCACGCCGGCGACCGAGCCGTCCTCGTTGAGCGAGATGACGAAGCCGATCTTCTCCGCGGAAAAGCCGAAGGGCGGCGCGTCCGGCAGGCGCCCATAGGCCTGCACGAGGGAGGAGAGGATGGTCATCGGCGGATCTCCGCGGAGTCAGGTGCCGGCACCTGGACCGCGCCCGCTTCCAGCATGGCGCGGAAGAACAGCGAGGGGCGGCCGGGCGCCTGATGGTCGATGTCCCACAGCATGAAGCCGAGATCCCGGCTTTCGGAAATGGCCGGGGGCAGGGGGGCGTCGGGCGCGATCAGCTCGAAATGAGCGGCGAATTCGCGGGTGCCGAGGCAGGGCTGGTGGAAGCACTGGCCGCGCGCGGCGCGCCGGTTGAACGTGTCGAGATGCTTGCCGACATTGTCGTCGGCGCCGGCCTTGTCGGTCAGTTCGAAATGCGCCGCGATCACATAGGCCGGTTTCACCAGCACGGTGGAGGCGCGCTGCTGGCGATCCTCGTCCACCAGAAGGCTCAGGCCCTCCAGATCGCCGCGCTTCATCGCGCTTTTTATCTTGCCCGCCGGGGCTTTGCTGCCAACCTCGTTGCGGCGGATGGACTGGAAGCGGATGGGCTCCAGCACATGAATAGCATCCACCACCCAGCGGATCGCCGGCTTCCAATGGATCGCCTCGAGAATGCCGCGCGCGGCGGACGGCGTCATTACATCATAGGAAACCCGCTCGACTTTCATTTCGGGCCGGGTGAAGCAGGCATGATCACCCCACACCTTCAGGCGGATTCCGTATCCCATCAGTACCCTACCAGTCGATCGCCATTTTGTGGTTCTGTGTAAGCGAAGCGTAATTTCATTCATATAGCTTGCGTAAAGGCCCGACAAGGTGCAACGTCGCTCTCGCCGTTACAGGGAGGACTCGTCATGCGTCGAAGGCGGTACGCTTTCCGACTGCTAATCGGAACGTTCAAAATCGAGATCGAAGTCGATCTCGAGCCTATATAATTGAATGGAAATTAGTCATCCTTTATGGGGTGTGGATAGAAACTGTGTTCGCGATGCGTATATTTCAATTCAGTGTGAGTGACGGGTTTCTAAAATCGAAGCCCGTCACTTTCTATTTTAGATAAGCACATTTTCCGCCGCGAGATAATCGGCGTCCTCCCACCGCAATCCAATATCATTTTGATAGAGGGCGGCATTTCGCAGTACAGCAAATTGATCGGCGCGAAATTCCGCATGTGCGAAAGCAACATGTCCGTTGTGAATCAGAAGGTCGCGCGCCTTGGGCGGAACTTGCACGATGAAGGGTTGCAATTTACGCGCGAGTGTTCCAGAGGAAATTTGCTCTATCCACAGCTCGCTCAGGGCTTTTTCAGCTGTCGCATCATAGGGAATGATCACCGGTGCGAGACCGCTCTCGATCATCTTGAAGGTTTCGGCCACGGAGCGATAGGCGAAGTCCGTTCCGCGACTGCTTATTGTGAATTTTTCTAGTATCTTCTTCGCATCCAGCCGCTCGCCCATGCGCCAATAGACCTCGCCGAAATAGTCGGCGATTGCGTCCAGCGAGAGCAAGTCCGGATGCTTGCCGATGATCCGGGTCATGTCGCCGATCAAGCTTTTGATTTCACTTGGTGGGGGATAGTCAGGAGCCGAAAAAACGGTAACAATACTCCCTTCTGTGGCGCGCCGTCCTTCCCGGTTGCAGCGACCGGCCGCCTGGATCACCTGATCCAGCCCGGCTTCCGCCCGCCAGACGCGCGGAAAATCCACATCCACGCCGGCCTCGATCAGACTGGTGGCGATGACGCGGCAGGGGGCTCCCTGCGTCAAGCGCGACCGCACGTCGTCGAGTAGGCGGCGGCGATGGGTGGCGCATTGCCGGGTGGTGAGGTGAATGAGGCCATCCAACCCGGCCGCCTGCGCCTCCCGAAAAAGTTCCAGCGCGTGACGTCGGCTGTTGACGATGACCAGAGCCTGCGGCGCCGACACAAGTGCGCCAACCAGCGCCGTATTGTCCATCGGACCGGCCGGCACGATCCGCGCGCGGCGTAACTGCCCGGCGAGGCCACGCGGGTCCGGTGCAAGTTCGCGCCCTTCCAGCGGCAGGCCACCGGGCAGATGGCGCTGGTCGAGGGCCGGCTGGGTGGCGGTGCACAGCACGATGGTGCAACCATAGTTGCGCGCCAGTTCGTCCAACATGCGGATGCAGGGCTTCAGCAACGTGCGCGGGATGGTCTGCGCTTCGTCGAGGATGATGACGCTTCCCGCGATATTGTGCAGCTTGCGCGCGCGGGACGGGCGAGCCGCGAACAGGCTTTCGAAGAACTGCACATTGGTGGTGACGATGACCGGCGCCGCCCAATCCTCCATGGCGAGCTTCAGCTTGTCCCGGCTGTCGCGGCGCTGTGTCGGGTCGAACGCGTCCTCGTCCATGGCCGAATGATGCGCCAGCACATGATCCTCGCCGAGAATGCCGCGAAACACGTCCACGGTCTGGTCGATGATGGAAGTGAACGGGATGACGTAGATGATGCGGCGATGCCCGTGGGCGTGCGCGTGGTCGAGGGCAAACCCCAGTGACGCCAGCGTCTTGCCGCCCCCAGTGGGCACGGTGAGGGTGAACAGGCCGGGCGCCTTGCCGGCTTCGCCACGCACATGGGCGAGAACGTCGCCGCGCAGCCGGTTTACCGCGGTGTCGGCGTGGGCCTTGTCCCGCATATGGGTGTCGAAGGCGGCTCTGAAGACGGGCAGAAGCGTGTCCAGCGTCGGCCAGTCGCGCTCCACCGTGCGCCCCTCCAGCGCCATGTAGAACGCCTCGGTGTCCTTGAAGTCCGCATCGACGAGGCAGGAAAAGATCATCCGGCCCATGACGGACAGGCCAAAGGCCTGGGCCTCACGGCCGGGATAGTTCCGGGCGAAAGCCGGTACGAGGCCGTGCACCGTGTCTCCGATCTCCGCCTTCCAGAGGGGATCCAGCGGGGGAAGTTTAGCTTCACGGCGGCGGTCCAGGCAGGCGGCCGTCTCGTTTTTCCGGTCGGGAAGGCCGGCATGATGGCCTGCGATCGCATAGGCGATCAGTTCGGCGATGGACTTGTCGGCGCCCGCAGCGAGATCCCCAAGCATGGCGAGAGCGCCAGCGGTGGAATGATCCACGCGGACATCCGCGCCCGTCAGTCGCTTCTGGAACTCAGACGTGTACTTTCCTAGGTCGTGAAACAGGCCGGCAGCGTGTGCGGCCGCCCCGAGGCCGAACGGGGCGGCCAGCCGCGAGGCAAGGTCTGCGGTGGCGAACAGATGCGCCCGTAAGGCCTGCCAATCCGCTTTGCTATTATCGCTTCCCGAATGTGCGTAATACATGACGGTATGTTGCCCGAGTGCATCGCGTAGCAACAGGTGTCAGTTCCAAATGGAAACCCAAAGGAAGAAAAGGCTGACGAGCTGTGTCGTCTGCAGCTGAGGTTCCCCCTCCACTCCTCGTGGCAGCGCCAGCCTTGCCTGCCTTCAGAGGTTCGGGCAGCGGCGGCATGCTGGCGGGCACATTCTATCTTCAAAGGCTCTGGGCTGTTGATTTCCGTCGAGAAGTGACCCTGGATTTCCACTGAGAAGTGACCCGGGCTGATGGTGGTCTTCGGGTCAGGTGGCGGTCAAGTTTCGCGGCTTCTCCCTGGTGGGTTTGGGTGGCTTTGCCGAGCTGCTCTTGAAGCGGAAGCTGTCATTGCCGGTCTCGAGGATATGGCAGTGATGGGTGAGCCGGTCGAGCAGGGCCGTGGTCATCTTGGCATCGCCGAAGACGGCAGCCCATTCGGAGAAGCTGAGATTGGTGGTGATGACCACGCTGGTGCGCTCATAGAGCTTGCTCAGCAGGTGGAACAGCAAGGCGCCGCCTGAGAGGTGCTGAACGGTAGGTAGCCCAGCTCATCGAGGATGACGAGATCGGCATGGACAAGCCGGCCGGCGATCTGGCCCGCCTTTCCCTGCGCCTTCTCCTGTTCGAGGGCGTTGACAAGCTCGACGGTGGAGAAGAAGCGGACTCGCCGATGATGTTGCTCGACGGCGTGGACGCCAAGAGCCGTAGCGATGTGGGTCTTGCCGGTACCCGGCCCGCCGACCAGGACGACGTTGTGCGCGTCGTCGAGGAACTCGCAGCGATAGAGCTGGCGCACGAGCGCTTCATTGACCTCGCTGCTGGTGAAGTCGAAGCCGTTGAGGTCGCGATAGGCGGGGAAGCGCGCAGCCTTGATCTGGTAGGCGGTGGATCGCACCTCGCGTTCGGCGGTCTCGGCCTTCAAGAGTTGTGAGAGGATCGGCATGGCGTTCTCGAAGGCCGGCGATCCCTGTTCTGTCAGCTCTGTGACGGCTTGCGCCATGCCGTGCATCTTGAGGCTTCTCAGCATGATGACGATGGCCCCGCTGGCCGGGTCATGACGCATGGCGCGCCTCCCCGGGTCGGCGCAGGGTGTCATAGCGTTCGACGTTGGCCTGCGGCTCGGTGGTCAACGTGAGGGCGGCAGGGGCCGGGATTGTCGGGGTGCTCAGCGGCGTGCCGTCGATCAATCGGTGCAGCAGGTTGAGGATGTGGGTCTTGGTCGGCACGCCGGCCTTGAGAGCAAGTTCGACGGCTGTGAGCACGACCTGCTCGTCATGCTGAAGGACCAGGGAGAGAATCTCCACCATCTCCCGGTCACCGCCCGGTCGCTTGAGCATGTGCTGCTGCAGAGACCGGAAGGCCGGCGGCATCGCGGCAAAGGGCGCGCCGTTGCGCAAGGCGCCGGGCTTGCGCTGGACCACGGCCAGATAATGGCGCCAGTCATAGACGGTGCGGCTCTGGCGATCATGGGAGCGAGCGAACACCCGACCATGCTCACAGATCGCCTGTCCCTCGGCGACGACGACGATCCGGTCGGGATAGATCCGCAGGCTCACCGGGCGGTTGGCGAAGGACGCCGGCACGCTGTAGCGATTGCGCTCCAAGTGGACGAGGCAGGTCGGGGAAACGCGCTTGGCGTGTTCGACGAAGCCGTCGAACGGCCGGGGCACTGCCATCAGGTGCCGTATCTCCTCGCTCCATACCTCGGCGATCGAGCCGGGTTGCGAGCCGTGCCCGGTCTGGGTCCACAACTCCCGGCATCGGGTCTCCAGCCACTCGTTCAAGGCCTCCAGCGAGGGGACGTTCGGCATGGGTTGCCAGAGCCGATGACGGGCATCCTGTACGTTCTTCTCGATCTGCCCCTTCTCCCAGCCGGAGGCCGGGTTGCAGAACTCCGCCTCGAACAGGAAGTGGCTCACCATGGCCGAGAAGCGGATGTTGACCTGGCGCTCCTTGCCCCGGCCGACTTTGTCGACCGCCGTTCGCATGTTGTCGTAGATGCCCCGCCGTGGCACGCCGCCCAGCGCCCGGAAGGCGTGGTTGTGAGCGTCAAACAGCATCTCGTGGGTCTGGAGCAGGTAGGCTCGAAGCGTGAAGGCGCGGCTGTAGGACAGTTTGACGTGGGCGACCTGCAGCTTGGTGCGCTCGCCGGCGATGATCGCCCAGTCCTCCGACCAGTCGAACTGGAACGCCTCGCCCGGTACAAAGGCCAGGGGCACGAAGGTCCCGCGGCCGCTGGTCTGCTGCTCGCGCAGCCGGGCTGCCTTCCAGTCCCGGGCGAAGGCCGCCACCCGATTGTACGATCCCTCATAGCCCAGCGTCACAAGATCGGCGTGCAGCTGCTTGACCGTGCGCTTGTGCTTGCGCGACTTGCCGCCCTCGACCCGCAGCATCGCCGCGAGCTTGTCGGCATAGGGATCGAGTTTGCTCGGCCGGTCAGGAGCCTGAAACTGGGGCTCAATGCTGTCCGCCCGCAGATACTTGCGCACGGTGTTCCTCGAGAGGCCGGTGCGGCGGGATATCTCTCGGATCGAGCGACGATCCCGATGATGCCAGCGTCTGATGACGCTCAATAACTCCATGTCGATCACTCCGCTGTCCCCCGCGTAGCCCGCGTGAGACGTGGTGAAAACATGGGTCACTTCTCGATGGAAAAATCCGCTCCTGCCGGGTCAGATCTCAGTGGAAATCAACACCACCATGTCGATGAGGCGATCCGACTCGGCGACCGGATCCTCGTCATGCGCGATGGCGTCATCGCCGCCGAACACAGGCTGGCGCCAGAAAGCCTCCCGCAGCCACGCGCGACGAGCTGGGTGTCGCCGTCGGCAATCAAATATCATCTCATTGATTTAACAGGAATATCGTGATGTCGAACTCGTTTCTCATCCCCTCGCGGCGCACCTTCCTGGCGGGTTCGCTCGCGGGCGCCGCGGCGGCCGGGCTTGCCGGGACCGGGCCCGCCCGCCTTCTCGGCGAGCGGGCGCAACACCGGCACGCTGCGCCTGACCCGGGGCTATTTCGGCCTGAGCTACCTCGCCAAGGAGCACGGGGCGCTGGAGAAGCGGCTGGCCGATCAGGGCATCAAGGTGGAATGGATCGGCCCATTCCCTATTCCGACATGCTTGCGCAGCTCTACATGACTGCCATCATCGCCGGCATCGCGCGCGCCGTGCTGAACAATGCGCGGCGCCTGCTGCTGGGGCGCACCCGCACGTTCTACTGCGCCAATGCCGAACGGCCGGCGGACGACCCGCTGCTGCAGCAGGTGCTCGGCGAACTCGCCACCTACGCCTTCGCGGCGGAGGCTGCCGTGCTCGCCGCCGCCGAGGCGCTCGATGCGGTCGCCGCCGCGCGCGACAACGGACGCGACGACGAGGACCTCGCCCACGAGGCCGCGTTCGCCGCCACAAGGGCCAGGCTCGTCGTGGATGAACTGGCCATCCGCAGACGAGGATCCCCGCCAGCACCACGTCGGTCGCGAGAAAATTGGCGGCCGACTGGATCATAAAACCCGCGCCCCGCGTCGCGGCAACCAGTTCGGCCGCGACCAGCGTCGGTCAGCCGGCGCCGAGCGCGATGCGCGTGCCGGTGAGGATGGTAGGCAATGTGGAGAGAAACACCACGAAGCGCAGCACCGGCGCCGGCGTGGCGTCCATCGCCCGCGCGACGTTCAAACGGTTGCGGTCGACCGAGCGCACACCTGACCCGAACACCACCATCCGAATGGGTCACTTTTCCGCGGAAATCAACAAAGTCGGTTAAGCCGTTGCCGAGTCAATTGACGTCGATATGTCACGTGTAATATATAACAGGTAATCCTGAACTATCCGTTTCTGGCTGCCTGTCGGGGAAAACACGATGAAAATCAGCGCAATCGATGCGTTCGGCTATGCGCTCACTTACGCTCACGGTGAGTACGTCATGTCGAAAGGCCGCGCGGCCCAGAGCCAGGCATCGACGCTGGTCCGCATCCACACCGATAGCGGCCTCGAAGGCTGGGGTGAGAGCAGCACGCTCGGCGGCACCTATCTTCCCGCCTTCGCCGAGGGCACCCAAGCCGCGGTGCGGGTTCTCGCCCCTCATCTCATCGGGCTCGATCCGACCAACCTCTCGCAGCTTCACGCGGTGATGGACGCGGTGCTCCTCGGCCAGAACAGCGCGAAGAGCGCCCTCGACATCGCCTGCTGGGACATTCTGGGCAAAGTCGCCGGCCTGCCCGTCGCCACCCTGCTCGGCGGCGTCACGCAGGACAGTTTTCCGCTCTATGAGGCGGTGCCGCTGGCATCCCCGGAACAGATGGCCGATTTCGTCCGTATGCGGGGCGCGGCGGGGATCAGCCGCTTCCAGGTGAAGGTCGGAAACGATCCCTATGACGATGCCCGGCGCACCCGCTCGGTCGTCGCGGCGTGCCCCGAGGATGCCGTCATCATCGCCGACTCCAACGGAGGCTGGAACCCGCAGGCGGGCATCATCGCCGTGCGGGAACTTGCCGGCCTCAACATCTATGTGGAGCAGCCCTGCCGCGACACCGCCGATTGCGCCATCGTGCAGCGGATGAGCACCCTGCCGCTGGTGATGGACGAATCCGTCACCAACAGCGCAGAACTCTTTCGCGCCAAATACGAGGCCGGCGCGGGCTCGGTGAACATCAAGCTGGCGCGGCTCGGCGGAATCACTGGCGCGGCGCGCATGCGAGCACAGGCGCAGGATCTCGGCATGACGATGTGCATCGAGGATGTGTGGGGCGGCGACGTCACCACCGCCGCCGTTGCCCATGTCGCCGCCAGTACCCAGCCGGAAGCGCTGCTGCACGCCTCGTTCTTCAATGACTGGACGAAAGAACACATAGCTGGCTATGCGCCGCGTTCGGAGCGAGGGCGCGGCCGCGCGCCGACTGGCCCGGGCCTCGGCATCCACGTCGACACCGGCGCGCTGGGGCCGGCGCTGTTCGAGGTGACGCGCCCATGAGCTCCCCCTTCGACCTTCCCGCCAGCGCCCGCGCATGGCTCCAGCGTGCCGACCGGCAGGTGCTGGTGGCGGTGGATTCGCACACCGCCGGCAATCCGACCCGCATCGTGCTGTCCGGCATCGACCTGCCCGCGCCGATGGGCGTCGACGCGGCGCGGACCTGGCTGCGCGAGCATGCGGACCACTGGCGCCGCCGGCTGGTGCACGAGCCGCGCGGGGGCGGGCTGACCTGCGCGGTTTTGCCGATAGCGACACGCGAGGACGATTGCGACATCGGCGCGGTCATCCTGGAGCCGGGATCCTACCCGCCCATGTGCGGCCATTGCATGATCGGCTTCGCCTCGGTGATCGTCGAGCTCGGCCTGCTGCCGGACCTGCGGCCGCCGGAAGCGGGCGATGTGAGCTTTCGCATCCGCACCCCGGCCGGGCCGGTGGGCGCGACGGCGCGGATGGAGGCGGGGCGGCTGTCCGCCATCACGCTGACCAATGTGGATTCCTTCGTCGTATCGGCGGGCCCGTGCCGTGTCGAAGGCAGGACGGTGCCGGTCGAACTGCTCTATGGCGGCGATTACTATATCAGCGTCGATGCCGACCGCATCGGCCTCTCGCTGGAGCGCGACAACGCGACGGAAATCGTGCGTTTCGCGCGCCAGCTCAAGGCCGCCTACACACGCGAAGTGGTGCGCGACCCGCTGACCGACGCGATCCTCGACGTCTACCAGGTGCTTTTCTATCGCCGCGATCCGCACGCCGCACGGCAGGCTCAGATCGTGGTGGTCGCCCCGCCCGGCGTCATCGATCGGTCCCCCTGCGGCACCGGGTCGAGCGCGCTGTTCGCCAAATTCGTCACGGACGGGCTCATCGGGGCCGATGAGGTGCTCACCACGCAGAGCATCATCGGCTCGACCTTCACGGTCGCGGCCGCCACGGTGCGCAGCGAGCCGGGGCGCCTCTACGTCACGCCGCTGCTTACCGGCAGCGCCCATATCAATGGTTTTCTGACCATCGCCGCCGACAGTGCGGACGACCTCGCCGATGGTTTTGCCCCGCTTTGAATCGATATCACAGGAGAAGAGAATGGCCCTGAAGGGTGTACTTTCGGCAATCGTCACTCCGTTCACGCCCGATGGCGAGCAGATCGACGAGGCGGCGCTGCGCAATCTCATCGACTGGAACATCGCCGACGGCATTGACGGCTTCGTTCCGGCGGGCGGCACGGGCGAGTTTTCCGTGCTGTCGCACCAGGAACGGTTGCGGCTGGTGGAGATCGTGGTCGAGCAGACCGCCGGGCGCGCCACGGTGCTCGCCCATACCGGCGCGACCTCCTCGCGCGAGGCCATCGCCTTTTCTCGCCATGCCGAGAAAGTCGGCGCCACCGCGATCATGCTGGCGACGCCCTATTACGAGCCGATCGGCTATCGGGAGGCCTTCGCCTATTACGCCGCCGTCGCCGACGCGACCAGCCTGCCGATCTGCGCCTATAATTTCCCGCCGGCGACCGGTCTTCACCTCGATGTCGATTTCCTCGTCAAGCTGGCGACGGAAATCCCGCAGGTGACGTTCGTGAAGGATTCGTCCGCGAATATCGCGCAGATGAACACGCTGCTCTCCGACTACAGCGACCGGATCGGCTTCCTCAACGGCGAGGATGTCCTCATGCTGCCGGCCTTGATGATGAAGGCGCCGGGCATGGTGATGGGCGTCGCCAATTTCATGGCGCCGGCGCTCATCAAGGCGCAGACCGCGATGGAAGCCGGCGACGACGCGACAGCCGTGGCGATCTGGCGCCAGATCAACCCGGTCGTCCGCATCCTCGGCAACGCGTCCTACAATAGCGGCATCAAGGCGGCCTGCGAACTTCTCGGGCTACCGGTGGGCAAGGTTCGCGCGCCCATCCAGCCCTATAGCGAGGACCAGACCGCCGCGCTCAAGGCCGCGCTGCAGTTGCTGGATCCCTCCTTCCTGACGGCCGCGTCCCGCTGACCGGTTCCGGGCCGGCTGACAGGCCCGGCCCCTTCTCGCCACGCCGAACACCCACCCGCGGGCGCCGCACGCCGAGCCCGCGGGTTTTTTTGTCAGCGCGCATCCCGGAAAGCCGGTCGCCGTTGGCGTGCGGACAGCGCGCACCCAGAAAAACACGCCTGTCCGGTAAACGGGCGTTACCGGACAGGCGTGGGGGCTGTTGCGGCAGGCCGTCGCGTCTCAGGCGGCGCGATATTCCTGAATCCCGCCCTGCTGGCTCCACTCGGCGTACCAGGCGTCGAACAGCTTCAGCTGGCTCTCGGCAAAGCCGCGCTGGCTGGGCGAGAGCGCGTCGGTCGCGTTGAAGTGGAGGGCGTATTCGGCCTTGCCCTTCAGCGTCATCAGATACTTGAAATAGAGCACGAGGTCGGGACCCTCGTCGAAGGTGGAGAGGACGGCCAGCGCCTGCTCAAGCTCCCGCGCCCGCAGGCGGGCCTGCGCGTCGCCTTTCGCCGCGGCATGCGCCAGGGCGCACAGGTGCAGCACCTCGCGCGGCAGCACGTTGCCGATGCCGGTGATGGCTCCGGTGGCGCCGCAATTGACGATGCCGTGCACCACGGCCGTATCGACGCCTACCATCAGCGCGACATCGTCATCCTGGCTGGTGATGAATTCGGCGGCATAGCTCAGCGAATCGACGCCGCCGAATTCCTTGAAGCCGACCAGGTTGGCGTGCTCCGCGCGCAGGGCGAAGAACAGCTCGGCCCGCGTCTGGAAGCCATAATACGGGCTGTTGTAGATGACGGCGGGAATAGCGGGCGCGGCGTCGAGAATGGCCTTGAAGTGGTTGCGCTGGGCCAGCGGCGACGAGCCGCGCGACAGGACGCGCGGAATCACCATCAGCCCCTGCGCGCCCACACGCTGCGCATGCGCGGCGAGCGCCACGGCCGAGGCGGTATTGATGGCGCCTGTCCCGACCACGACGGGGATCCCGGCCTGCACCAGCCGCTCCACGCCTTCCATGCGCTGCGCATCGGTGAGCAGCGGCCAGTCACCCATGGACCCGCAATAGATCACCGCGGACATGCCGTGCGCGATCATGTCCTGCCCCTGGCGGACGAGGGCATCGAAATCAGGAAGCCGATCGCCCGTGCACGGGGTCATCAGCGCCGGCATGCAGCCGGAAAAAACGTTGGCCGTCATAGTAAACTCTCCCTTAGTGGCGGCACTCGGTCGTCATCGTAGCCAAGATCGGCCGCCATCCGTCGATAGGACCCCGCATCGGACGCTGCCGGATGGGTGGCTTCCCTTCACGGGCGACGTCGATGAAGTCATGATCGCTCCCGCCCCGCGGACGAACGCAGATGCACGTTCAGACATTCTCGGCGACATCCGCCGCCGCTTCCAGCTTCATCAGCTCTTCATGGAGCAGGTACGGTATTTTTATACCGTTGTCGATGCTGCGCGATCGGGCATTGTAGCGTCGTTCGGAGGGCAGGCGCGCACCTTGCTCGGTGATGGCGTCGAACAGCCGTTCCGCGCGATCGAGGTTCTCGCCGAACCGGTCGCCCAGAAAACGCGCGGGGTCGAGGATGACCAGCAATTCGCCATGGCAGGGCACGGTCTGGGTACCCTCTGCGAAGGCGAGCGACTCCAGACTCAGCATGTCGCCGATGAGCGGACCGGCGAGCAGTTCCACCATGGCGGCCAGCGCCGAGCCCTTGTGGCCCCCGAATGTGAGCATCGCCCCGCGCAGAGCTTCGGCGGGATCGGTCGTCGGGTCTCCCTGCGCATCGATCGCCACGCCCGGCGGCAGCGCCCGGCCGGCGCGCAGCATCAGTTCGATATCGCCGCGCGCCGTCGCGCTCGTCGCGAAATCGAAGATGAAGGGCGGTTGCTGCTGCCGCGGCCAGGCGAAGGCGAAGGGGTTGGTGCCGAACACCGGCCGGCTGCCGCCTGCCGGGGCAACCCAGCTATGGCTGGGCGTCAAGGCGATGGCCGCGAAGCCATGTTCCGCCAACTCTTCCACTTCCGGCCACAGGGCCGAGAAGTGGAAACACCGGTTGATGGCCAGCGCGGCGATGCCCAGCCGGCTAGCCGTCCGCATCGCGAGGGGAAGCCCGGTCTTCAGCGCAAGGGACGAGAAGCCGAAATCGGCATCCACCGTCACGATCGCCGGCGCGCTTTTCGTCACCGTCGGCCGGGCATCCAGGTTTACCTTGCCGCTACGTACGGTATGCACGCAGCCAAGCAGGCGATAGAGCCCGTGCGAGCGACATTCGTCGCGCTCGGCGGCCATGATCACCTCGGCCACCGCGTCAGCATGGGCGGCGCTCAGGCCGACGCCCGCCAGCACGCGCCGGCAGAGCGCGCCGGCGTCGTCGAGCGAGAGCGTGACGTCATTGCCCATGACGATCACGCGCCGGGCCGGTCTGGCAGCGAGGCCGGCCCCGCCGCGTGCGGTGCGACCACCGGGACGTGCAGCGCTCAGGCAAGGGTCACCCAGATCGTCTTGAGTTGCGTATACTGGTCAAACGCCTCGATGCCCTTGTCGTATCCGCCGAAGCCGGATGTCTTGTAGCCGCCGAACGGCGTCGTGATGTCGCCCTCGCCATAGCCATTGACCGCGACGGTGCCCGCCTGGATGCTCCGCGCCATTCGCATCGCGACATTGATGTCGTTGGAGAAGACCGTGGCGGCGAGGCCGTAGGCGGTATCATTGGCGAGGCGCACGGCCTCCTCCTCGCTCTCGAAGCCGAGCACGGCCACGACGGGGCCGAAGATCTCGTCCCGCGCCAGCGCGCTGGTCGGGTCGACATCATCGATGATCGTGGGCTCGACGAACCAGCCTCCGCTTTCCGGGAACAGGCGGTTGCCGCCGGCGACCACCCGGCTGCCCTGCGCCTTGGCCTGCTCGATGGCGCCGACGACGCGCTCCAGCGCGGACGCCTCGATGAGCGGGCCGAGCTTGCTTGCAGGGTCGGTCGGCGGGCCGACCACCCAGCCGCGCGCGGCCTCGACCAGCTTCGCGACGAAGGCGTCCTTGATGGAGGACTGGACCAGGATGCGCGAGCCGCAGGTGCAGTTCTGCCCCATGTTCCAGAACGCCGCGCCGGCGAGATTCTCGGCGATGGCATCGAGAGCGCCGCCGACATCGGCCATGACGATCTGCGGGCTCTTGCCGCCGCATTCGAGCACGACCTTCTTCAGGTTGCTGTCGGCGGAATAGCGCAGGAACTGGCGGCCGATCTCGGTCGAGCCGGTGAAGGAGATCACGTCGACATCGGCGTGCAGGCCGAGCGCCTTGCCGGCGACATGGCCAAGCCCCGGCACGACATTGAACACGCCCGCGGGAATGCCCGCCTCGAGCGCCAGCTCGGCAATCTTCAGGGTCGAGAGCGGCGCCAGCTCCGCCGGTTTCACCACGATGGAGTTGCCGGCGGCAAGCGCCGGGGAGATCTTCCAGGACAGCGTGCCGGCAGGGAAGTTCCACGGCAGCACCATGCCGACCACGCCGACCGGCTCGCGTGTCACCAGGCCGAGATTGCCGTCCCCGGTCGGTGAAATCTTGCCGAAAACCTTGTCGATTGCCTCGGCATACCAGCGGATATTGTTGACGACGTCGGGAAGGTCGAGGTTCTCGCAATCCGAGATCGGCTTGCCGGCATCGATCGAGTCGAGCAGGGCGATCTCCTTGCCGTTCGCCTCGACGAGGTCGGCGAAGCGCAGCAGGATCTTCTTGCGCGCGCGCGGCTCCATGCGGCTCCAGACGCCGCTCCGGAAAGCCGCGCGGGCGGCCTTCACCGCCGTGTCGACATCGGCCGGCGAGCAGGCGGCGACCTGCACGAGCAGCCGGCCGGTGGCGGGATCAAGATCGTCGAACAGGGCCCCGTTTTCCGCGGCGACGAAGGCGCCGTCGATGAAGGCCTGGGTGTGGGTTCCGGGAGGAAGAGACGACATGGACGTTCCGATCTCACTTCAATGGAAAAGGCGCGCGGTTCACAGGACCTTGCCGAGGAAGGCCCGGGCGCGTTCGGTACGGGGATTGTCGAAGAATTCCGATGGCGTGCCCTGCTCGACGACGACGCCGCCATCCATGAACACGACGCTGTCGCCGACATCGCGGGCGAAACCCATTTCATGGGTCACCACCACCATCGTCATTCCCTCGGCGGCCAGCCCTTTCATCACGGCGAGCACCTCGCCGACGAGTTCGGGATCGAGCGCGCTGGTGGGCTCGTCGAACAGCATGAGCTTGGGCCGCATGGCCAGCGCCCGGGCGATGGCCACGCGCTGCTGCTGGCCGCCGGAGAGGGTGCGCGGATAGGCGTCGGCCTTCGCTGTCAGGCCGACCTTGGCGAGCAGCGTCATCGCCTCCTCGATCGCCTGCCGCTTCGGGATGCCGCGCACGCCGATGGGGGCCTCGATGATGTTCTGCAGCACGGTCATGTGCGGAAACAGATTGAAGCTCTGAAACACCATGCCGATGTCCGCCCGCTGACGGGCGACCTCGCTGTGCCGCATCTCGTAGAGCTTTCCGGCATGCTGGCGATAGCCGACCAGCTGGCCGCCGACCCGCAGGAAGCCCGCCTCGATGCGCTCCAGGTGGTTCATGCAGCGCAGGAACGTGCTCTTGCCGGAACCGGAGGGGCCGAGAATGCAGACGACCTTGCCGTATTCGACCCTGAGGTCGACCCCCTTGAGCACCTTGTGCGAGCCGAAGGATTTCTCCACGCCGCGCGCGACGACGGCGAAGGACTCCAGCGAATCTCGTGAATCAGCGGGCGCGGGCATGGCGATGATCACTTTCCGCTTTCGATGGCGACGTCGGGCGCGGCGGCGACCCGGCGGTCGCTGCGCCCGAAATGCCGCTCGACAAAATATTGCCCGATCGACAGCAAGGTCGTCAGCACGAGGTACCAGGCCGACGCCACGATCAGCAGGGGAATGGTCTGGAAATTCGCGGTGTAGATCAGCTGCGCCGAATAGAGCAGCTCCTGAAGCGCGATGACGCTGACCAGGGACGTGGTCTTCAGCATGCCGATCAGCTGGTTGCCGGTCGGGGGAATGATGACGCGCATCGCCTGCGGCAGGATGATGCGCGCCATGACGCGGAAGCGCGACATGCCGAGGGCCTCCGCCGCCTCCCGCTGGCCGGTGGCCACCGCGTTCAGCCCCGAGCGCACGATCTCGGACATATAGGCCCCCTCGTTGAGGCCAAGGCCGAGCAGCGCCGCGACATAGACGGTGATGTAGCGGTTGGCGTCAAAAGAGCCGAGCGAGGGTCCGAAGGGAAACCCTATCGTGATCTGCGGATAGAGCGCGGAGAGGTTGTACCAGAAGATCAGCTGCACGAGCAGCGGCGTGCCGCGGAAGATCCAGAGATAGCCGCCGGCGATGTTGCTCAGCACCGGATTATCGGAGATGCGCATCAGCGCGACGGCTGTGCCCAGCACGATGCCGATCCCCATGGCCGCGACGGTCAGCCAGATGGTCATCATCAGGCCGGCAATGATGGAATCATCAAACAGGTAATGCGCGACGATGTCCCATTTGAAGCGCGGATTGGTGATCATCGAAACGAGAAGGCCGGCAAGCACGACCCCGAGCGCAAGTGCGGTGATCCAGCGCCCGTAATAGCGCAGCGGCACCACTTCCATCTTCTCGACATCGCGGCCGACAGGCCATCCCGATCCTTGTGTCACGCGCATCCCCCTGACGGCACCGGTGCCAAGATCGCATCAGCCGAGCCGCGATCATGTAGAATGTAATCGATAACCAACTACAGCTTGAAGGTCGACCGACGGGAAGTCAAGGCTTAAGTCTTGAGGATGCGGGGGAATTTCCCGCCGACCGATAGTGGCGGGGAACAACCCACCCCTGCCATGGGCGGTCACTCGTCCCGCCAGGGCGCCCCCGCGCCATCGCGCGGGGGCGCCTTGTGCGGATCAGAAGCCGTATTTCGGCGGCATCGAGCCTTCCTTGTAGATGACGGCGGTCTTCGCCGCCCCGTAGGCGGTGTCGTTCTTCTCAAGGATCTTGGCGTATTCGCCGCTCTGGATCAGGTGATCATAGGCCGCCTTGATGGCCTCCAGCAGCTTCGCGGAGTTCTCCGTCCGGGCCACGGCGGTCGCCGTCGGGCCGCCGCCGATCTCGCCGGAGGCGGAGAGCGTGCCGTCCAGGTGGATCGCTTCCTGGGCGCCGCCGCGATTGATCAGCACGCCGTCGACGCGGCCGCTGTTAAGCGCGAGAATGGCATTGCTCACGGAGGGGAACGCGCTCACCGTAGCGGCGTTGCCAGCGCATTTGGCAGCGGCGCCTTTCAGTGTCTCCAGTTCGGCGGAGCCCGCCATCGCCCCGACAATATGGCCGCAGACATCGGCCAGCGCCGTTGGCGCATAACCTTTGGATTTCACGACCAGGAAGGAACTGTAGTCCTGCCAGTTGGTGACGAAGTCGGCGACCTTCAGGCGCTCGGCGGTCACGTAGAACTCGCCGTACGAGACGTCGAACTTGTTCGACTGCAGGCCGGTCAGCGCGGCGGCGAAGGGAATGAGGCTGAGTTCGGCCTTGAGCCCGAGCACGCCGGCGACCGCCTGGGCCAGATCGGGATCCATGCCCTTGAGCTCGGCCCCCTCCTTGTACGCGAGCGGCTTGCCGACATCGGGAATGGCGATACGCAGCACACCGGCTTCCTGGATCGACTTCGGCAGCAGGGCGGCGACCGAATCCACCTTGGCGGCAGCCTCGCGGATATCCGCCGTCGCCATCACCATCACGCCCGCCGCAGCGGCCAGCATCACGCGAAAAGTCTTCCGGCAATTGGAGCTCATCATGACTTCCCTCTGTTCCTCGCTGTCGCCGGGAGGCCCGGCCCAGGAGGTCGTTTGTTGACAATGATATCTTACGGGTTATATATTATCGCTTGTCGGCTGCGCTGACAAGCATGTTGCCCGCCGAATTCGATATCGCCCGAGCGGGCGGCACCCTCGCTGATGCGGCCGGCGCGCAATCCGGTCCTCTGTTGCAAGCATCCAGTTGAACGAGAACGACGATGGACAAGACGGACTACGACGTTGTGGTGATCGGGGGTGGGCCTGCGGGAAGTGCGGCGGCCTGGGAGCTCAGGGATCGGCGCATTCTCGTGCTGGAGAAGACGCATCGTCTGGGCGGACGTCTCTTTTCCATGTCGCGCGGCGACTACTGGCTCAATCTCGGCGGCCATCTGTTTCCGGCGCCGGGCTCGCACATGCGCAACATCCTGCATTCCATCGGCCTCGACATCATCCGCATTCCCGGAAACAAGTTCGCGATCTATTGGGGCGGCAAGGTCTACGCGCCAAAGTCGGTCTCCGCCCTGCCGCTCACCCTCGCCATGAGCCTCAGGGAGCGTGTGTCGCTGGCCGCCATCGGCCTGCGGATCCTCAAGGCGGTGAAGGGCTGGCAGCAGCAGATGCAGATCGTCTATGGCGAGAGCAACCAGGTGCGCCGCGCCCGGGTGGCCCGCTATATGTCGGACATCTCGTTCCGCGACTTCATCGGCCGCCCGCCGCGGCGGGTCGAGCAACTGTTCCAGTCGGCCGCCCGCCGGGCCGCGGCGGAGATGGAGGATCAGAATGCCGGCGTCGGCGTCTCGCTGTTCGGCGCCGTGTGGGCCGGCAAGGGCGATTCCATGGCGGTCAACCTCAATGGCGGCTCCGGCCGCTTCGGCGAGGTCATGATGGAACTGCTGGGAGACCGGGTGCATTACCACGCGTCGGTGACGTCGGTGGCGAAGACCGGCGACCATGTCACCGTCACCTATGACATGAACGGCGTGTCGCATAGCGTGACCGCCACGCAGGTGATCGTCGCCGTCCCCGCCTATCAGGCCGCCGAAATCACCCGCGACATTCCCGAGGACGTGCGCGCCACGCTGCGCAAGGTGCAGTATGGGCCGTTTCCGACGATGGGGATCATCACGGACGAGACGGGGCCGATGCCCTATGACGACATTTACGCCATCACCACGCCGGACGCCTCGTTCGACATGTTCTTCAACCACGCCAATCCGCTGCGCACCGGCCCACGCAAGCCGGGAGGCAGCCTGATGGTCTATTCCGGCGGCACGCCGGCGCGGGAAATGCTCAAGCTCTCGGACGAGCAGATCCGCGACACCTATCTCGCCGATGTCTTCCGGATGTTTCCCCAGCTCAAGGGCCACATCAAGGAGACGATCGTGCAGCGCTGGGAGCCGGGCAACACCTATCGTCCCGCGGGCTTCAACTTCGATCCCATGCTGGCCTATTGCGAGCGCGACGACGTCGATATCCACTTCGCCGGCGACTATTTCGCCGAGATCGGCAACATGGAAATTGCCACCGGTTCGGCCCACGAAGCGGCCCGGCGCGCGCGGGTGCGCCTGATGAGCCGGGAACGGAAAGCCCAGACATCACGGGCGGCGGATGCTCCGACCGCAAGGTCCGCCTGAGATGACGACCATCCGGTTCGGCCTCATCGGAGCGGGCGTCGCCGCGGAAACCCATGCGCGCGAACTGGCGCGCGTCGCGGGGGCCTCGCTGCAGGCGGTGTTCGCGCGCGACGCGACGAAGGCGGCGGCCTTTGCCGCGACCTTCTCCATTCCCCGGCATTACGCGGACCTCTCGGCCTTTCTCGCCGATCCCGCGCTCGATGCGGTGATCATTGCAACGCCGAACGGCCTTCACCTCGACCACGCGATCGCCGTCGCGGCGGCGGGCAAGCACCTCATCGTCGAGAAGCCGCTGGAGATCACCGAGGCGAGGGCGAGCGCGATCCTCGACGCCTGCCAAAAGTCCGGCGTCGGGCTTTTCGTCGTCTACCAGCGCCGGCACTCCGCCGCCGCGGCGCAGGCGCTGGAAGACGTGCGCTCGGGGGCCCTTGGCCGGATCGTGCTCGTCAACATCGTCGACAACGAATTCCGCCGGCCCAGCTATTACCAGAACGATGCCTGGCGCGGCACATGGGCGATCGAGGGCGGTGGCTGCGTCATGACGCAGTCGACCCATCTGATCGACCTTGCACAATTCATCCTCGGGCCGATCCGCCAGGTCTTCGCCCGCACCGCGACGCGCCATCACGCCATCGAGACCGAGGATGTGGCCGCCGCGGTGTTCGAATTTGCCGATGGCAGTCTCGGCACCTTTTCATCCTCCACCGCCGCCTTTCCCGGCCAGCGTCACCTCCTGACCATTTCCGGCACAGAGGGCTCGCTCATCTTCAATGGCGAGCACGACCAGATCGTCTTCCGCCATGTCCGGGGCGGGGAGGCGAGTGCCATTCCGGCGGATTTCAGCTTCGGCGACCCGATCGACCCGCGCGACTACCCCACGACGCGCCATCGCGCGCAACTGGAGACCATCGTCGCGACGCTGGCGGCGGGATCGGTGCCGACTATCGACGCCGACGACTTGCTGAGGGCGGCGCGGGTCATCGATGCGATCTATCGGTCGGCGCGGGAAGGAATGCCCGTGCGGATCGCGCCCGGGCCGGCGGACTGAGACCTCGGGCCCGGCCCCGACACAATCCGCCGAAGTCCACCCGCCGAAGCCCGCGCGAGGGCGCGGCGCGGAAAGCGCGCGCACCGGCTGTAAAAGCAAAGTAGCATATTGTATATTACCGGTAGTGAGTTCGCGTGCGGGGCGTGCATGGATAACCATCTGCATCAGACCAATCTGCGGGACCAGGCCCTGGCGGTGCTGAAATTGCGCCTCGTCTCGGGGGACCTGGCGCCGGGGCAGATCTATTCGGCCTCGTCGCTGGCCGCCGAGCTGGGCGTTTCCAACAGCCCGGTGCGCGAGGCGATGCTGACCCTGGTCAACCAGGGCCTCATGGAAGCGGTACGCAATCGCGGCTTTCGTGTCATTCCGCTGAGCGACAAGGATAGGCGCAACGTCTACGACCTGCGCATTCTACTGGAAATACCGTCGATGGCTCGTCTCGCCTCGATGAAGGAAAAGGTCATCCCGCGCAAGAACGAGTTTTCCAAGATCGCGGCCGAAATTGTCGAGGGTGCCAAGAGCGGCGATATTGTCCGCTATCTGGATGCCGATCGCAGCTTTCATCTCGGATTGTTGGGCATTCTTGATAATGAACAACTCACGACAATCGTGGAGAATTTACGTGATCAGACACGGCAATATGGTTTGCAGGCACTTGCTCGCGACTGCGGGTTAATTAACTCCGCCGAGGAACATCAGCCGATCCTTGATGCAATAATAAATGGAGATCAGTCTCGGGTTATCAAACTTATGACTGATCATCTCAGCCATCTGGTTGGAGATTGGGCTGGGTAGTTTAGTATCTTCGACAAAATAGTCGACTGAGACGGATGAAAGCGCGATCGATTCACACCCCAGACTCGCGCAAACCCGCCGAACCGACATCTACAACTCATAGTCTTACGCCGCTCCCGGCAAAGGGATCATAGCGCGGAAAGCGCAAGCTTCAGATGATCCAGTTTTCGGGAATCAGATCATTGATTTGTGGCCTCAGGCTGCCTGGATTTCCATTGGGATTGTTGCGGCGAACTCGACTGGGGATCGATTACCGAGAGCTGAATGAGGTCGATTTCGTGAGCAGACCGCCCTCGTCCTCGCCCCCTTCTTCGCTGCCATAGTGCTCGCGCCCACCTATCGGAATTTCTCCCGCTAGCAGCTTTTGCTTGTTCAGCAGGCCAGCTTCCTCCAGCGCTTCCATATCCGGCAGGTAGCGCAGCGTGTCGAAGCCGAAGTGAGGAAGGAATTCCTTCGTCGTGACATAGGTGTAGGGCGCCCCCGGTTGCGGCGACCGCTGCCCGGCGGCGATGAAACCCAGGGAGCGCAGATGGCCGAGCTCGCCACAGGTGATCGGCTGGAAATAGGCGATGCACATCAAGATCAGAACCTCCGACTGTGACATTGCTGGAGGTGCTGGAACGCGGGACACTCCACGACCTGCGCGACCGCGCCGTGCTGCTGATCGGCTTTGCTGGCGGGTTACGTCGTTCCGAGATCGTCGGGCTCGCATGGCTCTGAGGACGCGCGCCAGGGCCGGATCGCGCATGCCGTTGAGAAGGCCGGCGCGGCCATCGTCGGGCGTGACGCCATACCAGCGCAGGGCTTCGACAAGCAGCACCTCAAGCATGCGCTGGAGGATCATATCCTTGCCCGGCTCGTCGCCGCCGCATTCCTCCGTGATGAGGTCGATCACCCGGCCAAGCCGCGCCGATCGCCCGGCCGAATGCGGGATATGGATCATGCGCGGGAGCAGGGCGAGCAGGAGAGGCGCGTTGACCGCGTCAAGGCGGAATGTGCCACCGAGTGCTTCGAACTCCGCGTCGCCCTCCTGCTCGCCATGGCGGATCGGCACGTCCATCGGATCGCGCGGCTCGCAGGTTATGCCCGGATGACTGCTGAAGGCGAAAGCCGGGGTGGATGGTAGGAGAAGAAAGGCTCCCTTTTCCAGCTTCCAGGGCTCGTCTCCTTCAAACGCGATCCAGCACGCGAGATGTAGGAAAACAGGGCGAATGATCCGGTATAAGCCAACACGGTGATCAAGGCTGCGCCAAGAAGCCTGCGATCGAATAGCGCGACCAGGTTGCGGTAGGAGTCCTTGGCCACGCCGTCAGGCTGTAGAAGTCGTTCCATTCCGCTTCGCTGGCCGGGTCGGCGAAGCGGCATTCCACCGTGTAGATCATCGGACCATGCTTATACCAAGGCGCGCTGAGGCTGACTCACGTTCGGGATTCCCAAGCTGCTGAAAATCTGATTCGAGGTTGCGGGCACACGGAGGCTTGCGATGGCG
>NZ_JAUSVR010000029.1 GCF_030814815.1 Ancylobacter amanitiformis
CGCTATGATCGTTGCGCCCACACCTTCTTCTCAGCCATCTGCATCGCCGCTACCGTCATCTTCTGGCTCGGTAATCAATGAGTCCTGAGCCTAGTGTAATCCACCCGAACCGCCGGGCGGAACCTGCCTCCGCAAGGATCGGCCGTTCATCGCGGCCAACGGGCCGCAGACCTGCGGACACGCGGAAGGCTGCCCCTGTGGCACTTTGATTGCATTGCTCCAGAGAGTCACGCGCCCGACGATCATCAGTCTTGCGAATGCAACAACATCGTGAGACGTCACCGAAGAAGACACGTGCAGGGCGTCATGTGTCTGCCAATGGCGACGATGGGGGAATGGCTGGTGATGAGTGGCTCTCGTAAACTCACCCGCACCAGCTTGCTCCTCTGCGGCAGCGTCATCGCGCTGTCCGCCTGTTTGCCGCCCTGGCGGGCAGCCCACGCCGCGGATCAGGTCCTTCGCGAGGTCGTCAGCGGCGCGGACGGCAGGGAATTTTCCATCCTTGCCGGCCAGCCGGTCGATTCCACGGCGGGCGCATCTGCCGGGTCATCGACGCGAGGGCTGGCGTTCCGGATGCTGTCGCCGGCGTCCACCACGGCGGTGGAAATAGGTTCGCGAGGCGGCAACGGAGCCTTGGGCGCTCCCCTCACCAGCAGCGGGATCTACGCGTCGAGTTTCACATCGGCGGGCAAGGCGGGCGGCAATGCCGGCAATGTCTGGCTGGCCCTTCTCGGCACGTTCAAGGGCGAGGGCAGCCAGTCGCAGAACGCCGCGCTCGTTTACCTCTATTCGATCGGCGGCGACGGGCGGGTCGGAACCCCCGGGATTGGCAAGGGAGGCCGAGCCGGAACGGTCACGCTCGACCTTGGTGCGGATATCAGCACCGGCGGGGACAATTTCTTTGGTGTCTGGGCGCGCTCCAAGGGCGGGCAATCGGGTCGCAACCAGCAGTATGACGGCCAGTTCTATGTCCCCTTCGCCTTCGCGAGGCCGGCCGATGCCACCGATCATGCCGGCGCCGACGGCAATAAGGTGGACGTCACCATCCGGGCGGAGGCGTCCGTCACCACCCATGGCAAGGGCGCCCACGCGGTGGTGCTCGAATCCATCGGAGGATCGGGGCTCGACGGCGGCGGCAAGCGTGACGAGGTTCTCACCCGCGGCGGCGATGGCGGCGAGGTCCGGCTCACCAATTCCGGCCTCATCGCGACGAATGGCAGCGGCTCGGCCGGATTGCTGCTTCAGTCGGTGGGCGGTCACGGCGGCGATCAGGTCTACGTCCCGCTCGGCATCCAGATCGGCGACGCCACGGGCGGGTCCGGCGCGAATGGCGGCAATGGCGGCCGCGTCATCGTCGGTCAGGCCGGCTCGATCGACACCCGGCAGGACTATTCGTTCGGCGTCACCGCGGCGTCGATGGGGGGTGTCGGCGGTGTCGGCAACGATTCCACGGGCGTTCATGTCGGCTCCGCCGGAAATGGCGGCAATGCGGGAAATGGCGGCAAGGTGGACGTCGTCAATACGGGCGAGGTAAGGACGGCCGGCAAGGGCTCCGTTGGCATTGCCGCCCAAAGCCTCGGCGGCGGCTCGGCGCTTGGAGCGTTGCAGACAGAGGATATAAGGCCCGGCTCGTATACCGGTGGCGGCGCCGGCGGTTCGCTGATCGGCCTATCGCTCGACGGCGAGGCCGGCCACGGTGGCTCCGGCGGCAACGGGGGCAACGTCCAGGTCAGGAATGCGGGCACGATCTCCACGTCGGGAGACAGCGCGCATGGCATTCTGGCGCAGAGCGTGGGCGGCGGCGGCGGCGCGGGCGGCGATTCCGCGACGGCCTTCTCCGTGCTGCTCGGGGCCGTCACGCAGGGTCAGTTCGGGCAAGGTTCCGCCGCTGCCGGCACCGGCGGGGCCGGCGGCAATGGCGGGGTCGTCGAGATTCTTCCCTCCTATGATCGCCGTGGAACAATCGAGACGACCGGCGACAATGCCAGCGGCATCGTCGCGCAGAGCATTGGCGGGGGCGGCGGGGTCGGCGGAATTGCCGCCGCGAAGGCGCCCGGCCTGCCCATCGCGATCAATATCGGCATCGGCGGCAGTGGCGGCGATGGGGGCAAAGGCGATCTGGTCAGCGTGATCAACACGTCCGATATCCTGACCGCCGGCAGCAATTCCCACGGAATCGAGGCCAGCAGCATCGGCGGCGGCGGCGGACGCGGCGGTGACGCGTCGTCCTACACGGCGGCCGTCGGGCTGCCCGGTGTGGTGGCGGGCGGCGTGACATTCGCCATTGGCGGCGCCGGCGGCAATGGCGGCGCCGGCGGCGGAGTCAACCTGATCAATCTCGCCGACGTGACCACCTCCGGCGACAACTCCGTCGGCCTTCTCGCCAGCAGCATCGGCGGCGGCGGCGGCAACGGCGCGACGGCCAGCGCGCTCGCGGAAATGCTCGGGGTCACGGCGAATTTCGGCGTCACCATCGGGGTCGGCGGCTCGGGCGGCGGCGGCGGCGACGGCGGAGCCGTCCACGTCAGCCATGGCGGCAGGATCGAAACCTCCGGCGAATTCGCGCCCGGTGTCCAGGCGGTCAGCATCGGCGGCGGCGGCGGCAATGGCGGGTCCGGCAAGGCCACCTCGTCCACCGGCATCAAGCAGGGCGAGATCCTCTCGACGCTTTCCGACGCGGTTCCGACGGGCGCCTCGCTGGGCATCAACCTTAGCGTGGGCGGCAGCGGCGGCGCCGGCGGAAACGGCGGCGAGGTGACGGCCGACAACCTTGGCGGCATCACCACGCGGCGCGCCTCCTCGACAGGCATGCTGGCACAAAGCGTCGGCGGCGGGGGCGGAAACGGCGGCGGCTATGTCTCGGGCGGCAAGACGTCGCTCTCCGCCCGAATCGGCGTCGGCGGCAGCGGCGGCAAGGGCGGCGACGGCGGCGCTGTCACGGCGACGAACGCGGCGGGCGCCGTCATCTCCACGAGCGGAAACGGTTCGGTCGGACTTCACGCCCAGAGCATCGGCGGCGGCGGCGGAAATGGCGGGGCCTATGGCAGCGCGACGCCGAAGAAGGCCGAGAAGAGTGCCGCCGCAAATCCGAGCGGCAGCTTCCTGCTCAAGATGGCCGACGCGTTGATCAAGGGAAATGACATCGCCACCAAGCTCTTCGGCAAGAAGGTCTCCTTCCTCGATTCCGACAGCCTCTTCCAGCAGCGGGTCAGCGACGCGGCCTTCGCGGTCAAGTCGATCAAGTCGGCGCTCAACTCGGCGGCGGACGCCACCGCCAGGCCCTCGCCGGTAAAGGCGCCGTCGACTTTTGCCGCCGCCCGTGACAATGACGACGACGCGACCGTCAGCGCGAAGGATATCGATGAGATTTTCCTGGATGCGATACGCGAGTCATCTCGCGCGGCAGCCATGGAATATATTATCGGCGACTTCGCCAGCCAGGCCAAGAATGCGCTCAAGAGCGCGATCGGCAGCCGGCGGCTCAAATCCCCCCTCCCTTTGCCCCTGACGCTTGACCTGCAGGTCGGCGGCACCGGCGGCGATGGCGGAAACGGCGGCCCGGTTGCCGCGCGCAACGATGGCGGCATCGAAACGAGCGGTGCCGCGGCCACAGCCATGCTGGCCCAGTCGATCGGCGGCGGCGGCGGCACCGCGGGCGGCAGCGTGACGTTTGGGCCGGACATGCTCGATGTCAAGGGAACGCTGGGCAGTCGATCAGCGGGTGCCGATGGCAATGGCGGCCGCGTCACGGTGAACAATACCGGCATGCTGCGCACATCGGGCCATGCCTCGTTCGGCATGGTGGCTCAGAGCATTGGCGGCGGTGGCGGCATTCTGACGGCGGTCTCCAACGCCGCCATGACCGGGACCATGAATGTAACCATGACCCTCGGCTCGACCAGCACCGCGATGGCGAATGGCGGCGACGTCGCCGTGTCCAATACCGGAGCGATCGCCACCTCCGGTCGGGACGCGCACGGCATTGTTGCGCAGAGCATCGGCGGCGGCGGCGGCATGTATATCGTGAACCGCCAGAGCGTGCTGGGTGCCGAAGCCCTCGCGACGAGTGAAACCGAGGCACAGGCGCTGAGCGATCTCGAGGATCTGCTCGCCCTTGCGGGGGAGCGCACGGGCAATGCCGACCTCGACCTGCGCGCATCACTCGCCGCGGCGGCGGCCTCCGAAGTCCCGTCCGCCTCGGTCAAGACCCAGTTCGGCGGCATCGGCGCCAATCGGACGGATGCTTTCGGCGGATCCGGCGCGAATGTCAGCGTCGAGCATATGGGTTCGATCCGCACGACGGGGGTGGGGGCGATCGGCATCGTCGGGCAGAGCATTGGCGGCGGCGGCGGTCTTGGCGCGGACGCGAGCGGCTTGTCCGAGCCGGTTCATTTCGAGCTGAGCTTCGGAGGCGTGCCACTGGCCATAAACGACACGACGGCCACCGGCGATGGAGGTTCGGTGAGCCTCGCTTTCGGCAAGGGCGCGTCGATCGTCACGAAGGGCGACGGTGCCCATGGCGTGCTGCTGCAGTCGATCGGCGGTGGGGGCGGCTATGGCGGCGTCGGCACAGGCACCATCCGCCGCTCGTCGCTTGCCGAGAGCGTCGCCGGGATCGATTGGCGGGATGCCGGTCTCCGTACGGCTTCCTACGGAAACGGCGGCGACATTTCCGTCGCCATGGCACAGTGGCCGAATGGACCAATGTCCATTTCCACAAGCGGCGCGCGGGCGCACGGGCTCTATATTCAGAGCCTCGCCGGAGGGGGCGGTGCCGCCTTCGACGTGAACGGCGCCGACGTGGCTCCCGTAACCGACACGGCCGGCCAACCCGTCGTGGTCGATTATATCTATGCTCCCTTCACCGCAAACGGCAGCCCCTATGTCTATGATCCCGCCGCCGTTTACGGGGCCGCCTCTGCTCTGCTCGGCGTCGGGCATGCCGGCCGGGTGAGCATCGATACCCAGGGCACGATCAACGCGACCGGCCGGGATGCCTATGGCATCTTCGTCCAGGATGGACGCCAGAAGACGGACGGTTCGATCGATCCCCGCGTGCCCGGTTGGAGCGGCACCGTCTCGATCCGCAACGAGGGGACGATCTGGGGCGGCTCCGGCACCGGCGCGGGCATCCGGATCGACGGCGCCGGCAGCAACAGCATCACCGTGCCATGGAATTCGGCGCTGGGAGCGAAATCGGGCGTCGCGGTCATTTCGCGGCTCGGCACGACCACGATCACCAATGCCGGGCTGATCGAGGGCGACATTCTCCTCTCGAACGCGGCCTCGAACGGGTTCGTCAACGAGGCGATCGGCACCTATCGCAGCCGCGGTGGCGCGGGCACGCTGGATCTGGGCCTGAACGGCCTGTTCACCAATCGCGGGACGCTCGACATCGGCGGAAGCGGTCGCGTCTCCAACCTCTCGCTGAGCAGCCGCGCGCTGCTGGGGGGCCAGATGCTGGCCGATGTCCGCAGCACCGCCAGGGGCGTGACCAGCGCCGATCTCCTCTCGGTCTACAACCTGAGCTTCGATGGGCTGAACATCCGGCCCCATGCTGTCGACGGCCTGCTGCCGGGGAGCTACCGGGTCATCGAATGGCTCATGAAGAGCGGCAGCGGCGCCCCGAGCGTCACCAATTATGGTGGGGCGCCCATCTCCTGGACCTCCGGCATCCAGCGCAACGCGGTCATCCTGACGCCATCCGCCAATTTCCTCACCCCCGATACGGCGAACTGGAACACGAACGAGCGCAACCTCGCCGCCACCTATCAGACGGCGTGGAACGCCAGCTCGCCCGGCGAGGCGCCGGTTTTCGCCCAGCTGGCCAACGTGACCTCGGCAGGAAACTACCGGCAGGCCGTGGACAGCCTGTCCAGCGAGGAACAGCTGGCCCCCGCGACCACGCAGACGCTCGCCGCGCGCGGCGCCATGAATGCCGCGCTGAGTTGCCCGATCTTCGTCGACAACAGCGTGATGATCACCGAGAGCGAGTGCGCCTGGGCCCGCGTGACCGGCTCGCGCATCCACGCCTCGGACACCGCCGTCGCCGACGGCTTCACCCAGACCGGCGTCACCATGCGGCTGGGGGCGCAGTGGGAAATCGCCGATAACTGGTTCATGGGCGTCACCGGCGCCTACACCAATACAAGCCTCGACAGCAGGGACGGCTATACCCGGACCGACGGCGACAATGGCGACCTCGCCGTCTCCATCAAACACCAGGTGGGGCCGTGGCTCTTCGCGGCCTCGGCCGAGGCCAGTTTCGGCGTGTTCGACACCACGCGCTATTTCAACTTCGAATCGGCCAGCCCCAGCGACACCAGCACATCCAACATCTGGACCGCAGGGCTGCGTCTGCGCGCCGCCTACGAACTGCCGCTGCCCAATGAGAATTTCTATCTGCGGCCTTATGTCGACCTCGACGCCATCTATACCCACATGCCGGGCTATCAGGTCGAACTGTCCGCCGGCAGCCATCTCAACGTCGGCACCTTGCAGGACTGGACGTTCGCGCTGACCCCGGCGCTCGAATTCGGCGCGCGCATCGACCTCGATGACGGCTCATGGCTCCGGCCCTATGCCATGGCCGGCATGACCTTCCTGTTCGAGAATGACACCAGCGTCACGGCCAGCTTCGACACGGCGCTGGCGCAGGGTATCGATTTCACGACCCGGTCCCCGCTTCCCGACACGCTGTTCGATATCGGAGCCGGCCTGCAATTCATGTCCAACGATACCTATGAGCTGCGCGGCGAGTATCGCGCCCAGATCGGCAGCGACTATCTCGGCCAGGAGGCCAGCCTGCGCTTCTCGGTTCGCTTCTGACGCATTCGCGCCGGGCACGTGGCGCGGCTTCCTTGCCACGAACCCACCCCCCAAGGCGCCTCGGGGCGCTACGGGGAGGCATAGTCTGGCCCGTCTTCCGTCCCGCGCTGCAGGATGCAGCGGCTTTCAAGCGACGCATGACGCGCCGACACCTTTGTCGGCGGCGTCCGGTGGAACGCCACCGCGAGCGCGTACCTTCTATCTCAGCGACCACTGAATATTGGTGCATTCGCGGTAGGCGGCATCGGTCTCCTCCTGCACGTCCACATTGAGCCGGTGAAGCAGGCGATAGACCAGATTCCCCGTCGAGCGCTGGCCAGCCGCGACGATCTCGCCGCTGCGATAGGTCCGAAGCTGCGCGAGCAGGTCCGAAAAATTCGCGCAGCGGAAGGCCGGCTTGTCGGCGAAATAGGTGAGCATCAGCGCATTGTATGTCTCGACGACCTCCTTCGTCTTCACCTGCATGTCCGTGCGGTCGAAACGGTCCTCGATCGTCTTGGGCATGGAGAACCAGCGATTGACCCGGGCCGGACCCTGCGACCACAGGGCGAAATGGGGAACGCCACCCTCGTCGGCCTCGCTGGGGCGGCGGGAGCCGCGGAACAGCACTTCGACGGCAACGCCGTTGAAGGTGATCTGGCCCTGCTGTTCGAGTTTGGTGAGCCGGTTGTAGAAGCTGAGCAGCCTCTCGAAATCCGCCGGCGCGACGGAGGCCGGCGCCGCGAGGAAGACGTGGACGTCCAGGTCCCCCTTCTCGTCCCATTCCCTCGAAATATTGCTGCCGAGCAGGTCGATGTCGGTGATGCGGACCGTCTCCACGGGAAACGCCAAGCGGTCGAACATCGATCGGACCAAGGCAAGGGTGCGCGCGCGCACATCCTCGCGAAACGTTCCGTCGGCGTTCCACAGGCGTGGATTGAGCGTGGCTGGAAAGGTGGTCAGCGCGGAGATCGCCGCTGCAAGCTGCTCGTCCGTCTCCAGCACCAGTACAGGCATAGCGCGATAGGGCGACTGGAGGTAGAATGAAGCTCCCATATCGGCCAGAGCGGCAGAGGTGACCACCAGAGCTGAAATAAGAGCCAAATATTGGCCACATCGACGCATCGATGAGACCTGATACCTCCAAAAAGGAGGAAAGACACCCCAACGACCGACCATAGAACGCCCCCGTAAGACGATGAGATTATTGAAACAGTTTATTTTTGCCAAAGATTATAGATTTCATGTAAGCCACGCCACATCCTTCAGAAACTGGTCGATCCTGATCCAGGCGAAGGCTTCGTTGGTCAATTCCGTGTCGCGCCGATCTCCTGTTGCGTAGCACTCCTCGTGCACCGACTCGGCAGGTCGGCTGCCCATATTCTGCCGTCACATCGCTGCGCGCGGTGCGGTGGAAGAGCGCACATCCGGCAGCCGCAACGCATCCATTTCCGCATGAAATCCCTTCAACTGCCCGCGCGTCAGCCGCTTCGTCCGCGATCATTGCTGAACAGGCGTGCGGACGGGTCCGAAGCCCGCCTGAGGCGGCTCCAAGGCGCCATCGAGGCCGGCGTCGCCGATCGGGACGACCCCGCGCTGAAGGACCGGATCGCCGGCCTCAAGGCCATGCGCGATCGGGCCAAGGTGGTGCCGATGCGAATGCACTGCTTGCCGACATTGCCGCCCCTGAGCAGGCGGATCGACCCTTGAGCGCCCGGTCGAGCCCTTCGGCGATGGTTTCGCGCTATGTCAGCTGGCCGGCGGTGCCCCATCTCGCCAGATCGGCAATGCCCTCGACTACAGGGTAATGTGCAATCTCCGCCTTCTCGGAATGACACCCGCCGCCGGGACCGAAAATGTCGCTCGCTCGACGGCGCCCACATCCGCCTCCCCGATCTTCGCCTTACCCCGCCTCAGAACTTCACAGTGAGCGCGGCGTTGAATCCGTTCTGGGTCACGCCGTCGCCGAACTGGCCGGTATAGGCGATGCCGAGGGTCCAGCTGGCGCTAAGGCGCAGATCGAGCCCGGCTTCCAGCACGGCGGCGTCTTCGGCGATTGGCACGCCGGTAATGGTGAAGGCGTCGGATCCGACGAAGGCCTGCGTGACGGACGGCGCGATGTCGCCGAACGCGTGGCGCCAGCCGATGGTCCCGCGCAGCGTTGCCTCATAGGCGCCGAGCGTCAGCTCGCTGGATGCCCGCAGACCGAGCGTGGCAAAGGTGGTGTCGAAATCCGCGCCGTCGGAATACAACGCCGCCGCCCCGCCCTGCTCGGCATAGCCGTCGGTGTTCAGCCTGACATAAGCGAGGTTGGCGAAGGGCTCGAACGACGCAAAGGGCGCGTCGATCCGGTAGCCCAGTTCGCCGAAGGCCTGGAAGGTGCCGGCATTGTAGTCGGCCGAGAGGCTGTCCGTGAAGCCCGGGAAGCCGACCGTCCGGTTGGTCGAGACGTCCTGCCATGTGTAGGCGAGCCCGCTGCGCAGCGCGAGCGCGTCCCAGTTCCTGCCGGCGTAGAGCGCGGCATGCCAGTTGTCGCTGTTACCGGAGGAATTGCGCCCGGCAATGGAGAAGTCGGTATAGCTGTAGCCGCCGGCAACGCCGATCCGCCAGCCGTCAAAGACCAGCGTGTCGGCGCCGATCAGGAAGCCGCCGGTGGAATCGTTGATGCCGGCAGCGTTGGCGGTGCCGTCAAACGAGCCCCAATTGCCGAAGCCCGTGGTCCACAACGCGAATTTTTCCGCCGGCGCAGGCATGGGGGCCTTAAGGGCCGCGAAGGCGGGTGTGCCGGGCGTGCCTTCCGTGGCGGGCGCGGCATAGGCGAGCGCGCCGTCCGGCGTCCCCACCACGCTGACGACCGTGCCGGCGGCGGCCGCCACACCGCCCTGCGCAGCGCGCAGCCGGTCGTTCAGCGCACCGCGAATGAGGCTGCTTTGCTCCATGAACACGCTCTGCAGGGAGGCATGCACCTCGCCGGAGAGCTGGTCGAACGCCGCGGGCGCCTGGCCGGCGGTGAGCTGCAGCACGCTGTTGAAGACCGCGTCGCCGAGACCGAGCGACTGCGCCGCATTGGCGACGGCGCTCTGATTTGACGTCAGCGCAGTCGTGGCGAAGTCGACATCGTTGCGCGCCAGCGTCAGGTAGACATTGCCGCTGTCATAGCTCAGCGATGGGCTGATGAAGGCGTAGTTCGAGACGACACTCGCGAACTGCCCGGCGACGCCGGCCTGGGCGCTGAGGATGGTGTAGGTGGCGAGCGGGTTTTCATAGCCGGCCTGCGCCAGCAGGGAGACCGTGCCACCCGACAGCGTCGCCGTGCCGGTCGCGGCGATGAGGTCATGCGTGCCATCGGCCCACATCTCCGCCGCATAGGTCGAGCCGGCCGCGAAGGAAACGTTGCCGTTGACGGTGATGGTGCCCGGCGAAGTGCCCGGCGCGACCGTGCCGCCGCTGCCGACGGTGAGCCCGCCAATCGTGCCGCTGCCACCCAGCGTGCCGCCGGCAAGCACCGAAACCGGCCCGCCGAGGCTGCCATTCACCTGGAGAAGCCCGGCCTGGACCGTCGTCACGCCGGTAAAGGCCGAACCGTTGCCGGTATAGTTCAGCCCGCCGCCACCCAGCTTGGCAAGGTCGCCGCTGCCGGCGAGGGTGCCGGAAAGCGCCAGCGTGGTGCCTTCGGCCACGTCGAACCCGCCGGACGCGGCCACGTTCACGGCGCGCGCCGAGGCGAAGCTGGCCGTCGTCGACAGCGTGCCTCCGTCGAAGGTGAGCCCGCTCGCGGCATCGCCGAGATTGGCGTCCGCCGCCACCTGCACCACGCCGCCGGCCAGTTCGGTGCCGCCGCGGTAGCTGTTGGCGCCGGAAAGCACCAGCGTGCCGGCCCCATTCATGACCACCTTGCCGCTGCCGGCGATCGGCGCGGCCAGCGTCGCGAGATCGGTGAAATTGCCGATGATCGCGCCGTCATTCTCGATGATGCCGGCATCGACGGCACCGGCCGCTCCGCCGGTGCCGATGACGAGGCGGCTGCCGGCATTGACGTGCAGCGTGTCCCGCACGCGGACCGTGCCCCCATCGGCGACCGTCAGCGTGCCGGTATGATCGAGGGGAAGGAAACCGATTTCCATGAGGCCGTGAACCTCAAGCACCGATCCGGTCCCGGTGACCAGCAGGGAGGTCGGCGCACCGAGATCGGTGAAGATCGCCGTCTGGTCCACCTCGAAACGCCCGCCGTCGCTGACGAGAAAGCCCCGGCTCTGCTCGACGCCGATCTGAGCGGCGCCCTCGACGGTGATATGGGAGCCGGAGCCGCTCACCTCGACAACGCCGCCGCCGACCTCGAAGAGGGCGTTCGAACCAGTCACTGTCAGCGAGCCGCCGCCGATCACGGCCAGCCGGCTGTCATCCATGGATACCGTGGAGGGATGACCCGTCGTCCCGCTCACCGCCAAACTGCCGCCGTCGATGGTGATGCCGCCGCCGGCTCCGCAGGCGCAGAGCGATAGCGCGCCCAGCTGACTATCGGTGCCGGTAAGGGTGAGCGTGCCGCTGCCAGTCTTCTCCAGCAGGCCATCGCCGGCGAAACTGCCGGAGAACCGCGTGTCGCGGTCGTCGCCGCCGACCGACAGGGCGCTGTCCGGCCCGTCGAGCAGGACCACGCCGCCGCCGAGCGCGCCATCCTCCAGCGCGGCGATCTCCGCCCCGACGCCGTCGGCGATCTCGAGCCGCGCGCCCTGGTTGACGCGATGCGCCGACAGCGAGGACAGCCCGGAAGAGGTCTCCGCCCGCAGCGTGCCGGCCACAATGTCGGTCACGCCCGCATAGGTGCTGGCGCCCGCCAGCGCCAGCGTGCCGTCGCCCTGCTTCATCAGCCCGCCCGGGCCCTCGACCACGCCGGCCAGCGTCGCGATCGTGCCGTCCGCCACGTCGAAGGTGCCCGTGCCGGATAGCGTGACCTGGCGGTTCGAGGTGAGGCTTGCCGTCGTCGCCAGCGTGCCGCCCAGGAAGGTCAGCCCGCCATCGGCATCGCCGAGATTGCGGTCGTCGCTGATCTGCAGGACGCCCATCGCCAGCGTCGTGCCGCCCTCGTAACTGTTCACGCCGGACAGTTCCAGCGTGCCGGCGCCGGTCTTCAGCAGACCCCCGCTGCCGATGATCTGCGTGGCGATCTCGGCCGACACATCGGCGCCCACGCGAACCTCGCTGTCGGCGCCGGACAGGCGGAGGGCGCCCTCGCCTTCCAGCCGATAGCCGGTGGTGCCGAACTGCAGGCCCGCCACCGCCACTTCCTCGGTGACGTCGACGGTGCCCGCCGCCCCCACGAACACGGCGGTGAGGCCACCCCAGGGATTGGCGCTCAGCCCGCTTGCGTCGGTCCAGTTGGCGCTGCCATTGTTCCAGACGCCGTCGCCGCCACGCACCGTGCCGTTCGGCGGGTCCTGCGAGCCGTTCCAATATTGCAGCCCGTTCTGGCTGACGATGAGGTCCACCTGTCCGTCGTCGACGGCGAGCGCGAAGTCATAGCCGACCGCTCCGGTCAGGATGAGGCCGTTATCCGCGGTCAGCGAGCCATAGGTGAACAGGGTGTAGGTATAGGTGCCGAGCCCCGGCGGGGTGAGATCCAGCGTGGCGACGCCGTCCAGCGTCAGCCCGCCGGTCACGGCGACGAGGTCGTTGTTCGGGCCGCCCGCGACGCCGGGCTGGCCGAGCTCGAATTCCAGGCTCGATGCATTGTTCAGCACCAGCGCGCCAACGGTGAGCGTGCCGGGCGAATTGCCCGGCATCAGGCTGCCGCCGCTGGCGACGGTGACCTCCCCACTGACCGTTCCCGATCCGCCGAGCGCCGCGCCCGCGCTCACCTCGACCGCGCCGCCGAGCGTGCCGTTCACTGCCAGTTCCCCGGCGGTGACGCGGGTTGTGCCGGCGAAGGCCGCGCTGTTGCCGGTATAGGCGAGCACGCCCGCGCCTGAAGTGGCGAAGGTGCCGGTGCCCGCGAGTGTACCGGCATAGGTGGACGCCGTTGCGGCAACCAGTTGGAAGGTCGCGTCGCCGTCGATGCCGACATTGCCGGTGAAGCTGCCGGCGGCGGCCGCGAGCGTGCCGGCATCGACCTGCCAGCTCTGCGCGCTCGGGCCCGAGAGGGTCAGCGCGCCCGCGCCGGCCTTGGTGAGCCCGCCGGTGCCGTCAAAGCTGCCGGCGAAGGTGGTGTCGCCGCTGCCGCCGACGGTCAGATCATTGTCGCCGAGCACCACGGAGGAGCCGGCGACGCCGGACAGGTCGCCGATGATGCGGGCGCCGTCGGCTGCGGAGATGTCGAACACGCCCGTCGCGCCGTCGAGCGTCACCGCGCCGGCGGCGGCAAGGGCGCCGCTGCCCGAGAGCGCCAGCGTGCCGGCGGAGATCGTCGTGCCGCCCGCGAAGGTGCTGGCGCTGGTCAGGGTCACCATGCCGGCGCCGGATTTGACGAGCGCGCCGTCCGCGCCGCCGAGGACACCGGAGAGGGTGAAGCTGTCCGTGGCGCCCAGCGCCGCGACGTTGAGCGTGCCCTCCAGCGTGATGCCGCCGGTGGCGGCAAGGTTCAGCGAGGTGGCGCCGCCGGCCTCCATGAAGGTGGCATCGGTGCCGCCCATGGTGGTGGTGGCATTGCCGCCGCGCAGCGTGGCGCCGTCCTCGAAGCTCATGCTGCCGGCGGTGGTGACGCTGTTCGCGCCGCCGGCGACCAGCGTGCCATCGGCGCCGACCGTGAAGGTGGAGCCGGCGCCATCGAACTGCAGCGTGCCGGCCCCGACCTTGGCGTCCTCGTCCTGCGTGGTCGGGTTGTCGACCTCGCCGGCGGCGTAGAGGTAGAGTTGGCCTTCCGAGACCGAGACGTCGGTGCTGCCGGTGCTGGACACGGTGAAGACATTCGCGCCGCCCAGCGCCCAGGTCCCGGCCCCGGTCTTCGCCACGGTGTTGGTGAGGGTGTCGGCGTTGCCGCTCATCGGGTCGCGCATGTCGAGCAGCGCACCTGTACCGGTGTCGACATTGAGCGCGGACGCCGTATAATAGTATTGCTGCCCGTCGTAGGTCCTGACCCCGGTATCGACATCGATCGCCGACGCCTGACCACCGGCCATATTGCCGGAGAACAGGCTGCTGGAGCCATCGCTGACCGTCAGGTTCAGCGTACCGCCGATCATCGCGATCGCGCCGCCTGACGACCCCGCGCTGTTGCCGGTGAAATCGCTGTCGACGAGGCTCGCGACGACGGGGCTGGATGCCCCCTCAACAGAGATCGCGCCGCCCCGATCTCCCGCGCTGTTGCCGGAGAAGCTGCTGGCGATGACCGCGGTGGACCCGCCCCAGGCGACGATCGCTCCGCCCGACGACTGGGCGTCATTGCCCGTGAAGCTGCTGCGTTCGACGAGAAGAGTGCCATTCTGGGCGAGGGCCCCGCCAGAGCCACTGGAGTTCCCCGTGAAGAGGCTGTCGGCCAGCGCCAAGGCGCTGTAGTTGTAGATGGCGCCACCGGAATAGACCGCCGAATTGTCGCTGAAGGTCGCGCCGGCGATGCTCACCGTTCCAATTGTATGGTAGAGCACGCCTCCCAGGTCAGCGTGATTGTCGCTGAACACATAGCCCTGCGTCTGGCCTTCGCCGACGCCGAGATCAAGCATGTCGCCATCGACCACGATGGCAGCGCCGGCCAGGCTGCTCTGGAAGCCATGCAGGCTCAGCCCGGCATCGGCGCCTTCCAGGCGGATCGCAGCGGCCCGCCCAAACCCTACCGTGATCGGGCCATCGGTCGCGGGGTCGAGAGACACCGCCCCGGTGATCTGCAGCGTCGGCAGTTCGCCGCTGGCCTGTCCCGCGCCGATCGCCTGCCGGTAGCTGGCCTGCGCCGCCGCGAGCGCCGCCGCGTTCTCCGCGGTCGGCGCGCTGGCATAGGTGGAGATGGCGGATGAGAGGGCGGACGCCGCAGCGGAAAGCCCGGTGACGCCGCTCGCCGACGCATTGAAGCTGATGTCGACGCCGTCGCCCAGCGCCGCCTTGCTGGCCACGCTCAGAGTGCCGGAGGTTATGGTCGTGCCGCCGGAATAGCTATTGACGCCCGAGAGGGTGAGAATCTGCGGCCCGACATCGACGACGACACCACCCTGGCCGTTGACGTCGTTCGACACATCGGCGTCAATGCCGTCCAGCTTGAAGGTGAGCGAGCTGCCGGGGGCGTTGACGGCCAGATTGCCGGTGAGGCTCCAGCCTTCCTGTAGCGTCAGGCTGTTGCTGCCGCCGGTGAAGGAAATGGCATTGGCGCGCGTCACGCCATCGCCCGATAACCCGCCGGAGATCGCGCCGGCATTGATGATCGTCAGATCGGCGCCGACGACACCGGTTCCACCGGCTCCCGCGACCCCGGCTAAGTTGGCGGACGTCCCCCCCGCCCCGCCCGCGCCGCCGAGGATGGTCCCCGAATTGACGAGCGTACCGCTGCCGGTGAAAAAGACGCCCGTCCCACCGGTTCCACCGCCGCCCCCAGTGCCTTGGGCGCCGCTGCCATTGCCGCCCGCGCCGCCCGTCCCGCCTTCGGCGGTCCCGGTCAGGGTGTAGGTGAGGCCGGTGCTGTCGACGACGACGCCCCAACCGGCTGCGCCGCCGCCACCGCCGCCGCCGCCGGGCCCATCAATCGGTGATCCATTGCCGCCACGGCCGCCACTACCACCGATCGCACCAGCATCGGTTGTCGTCGTCGTGAGCACTTGGCCATGCGCGCCGCCGCCGCCGCCGCCACCACCGCTGCCGCTGCCGGATATGGTCTCGCCCTGGCCGCCGTCACTGCCCGTGCCGCCGGCTGCGATGGCTCCGGCACCGCCCGCGCCCGATGCGCCGCCGCTCTTGCCGCCGGCGCCACCAGCTGCACCGGCGCCACCGCCTCCACCGGCCGTGACCGCAAAAGTACCCTCTCCACCGGCATCGCCGGTTGCCGTTGCCGAATCGGCACCGCCAGCGCCGCCGTCGGAAATTGATGAAGTCGAGCCGCCATTGCCGCCCTCGGCGAAAGCCGGCAGCGGGAACAGGGCCGGAGATACGACAAGGGTTCCGGCGAGCACGCACAGGACGAGAAGCGACACGCCCCCCAGCGCCGCGGCGCGGGTGCGGACGGGCGATGGACGTCCATAGGGGGATGGCCTTGTCGCACGCTCGCTCGCCACAGCGATGCGGTCGACGCAATGGTTTTCGCGACGCTCACGCGCCCGCACTCGCCCGCCACACCCCATCACCCGCCCCATCCCCTCTGGCTCGCCCAACCAGAATCACCTCGCCAATCGGTGTCCCGATGCCGCAACGCAAACTAGGACAGGAGGCGGGAGAGGGTCATGTCCTCTAAATAGAGGATGCGTCGCGGGTTCTCTCGTCCAGCCGGGTACGAATCCCCTCGACCGAGGCCGGGACGGCGCGAGAGCATGTTCCGCAAAAGTTGAATGACTTTTGCGATCAGAACATGCTCCAGCCCATTGAATCTGGAGCATTTTCTTGTCGATCAGATGGTTCCATCTGATCGGAAAAGGCGCTAGCCGGTGCGATTGAGCCAGAGGCCCATGAGCGCGGCGCGGCTGCGCACCCCGAACTTGCGGAAGATGCGCATGACATGCTGGTGGACGGTGGAGGACGCCACATCCATCTGCCGGGCAATCTGCTTTTCGGCCGCCCCGGTCAGCAGAAATTGCAGGATGCGGCGCTCCGTCGGCGTCAGCGGGGCGGAGGCGATCAGCAGGCCGTTCGCCAGCAGGAGGCTGCGGTGGAACCATTTGATCCCGCGCAAGGCGTAGGCGAGCCGCGCGATCTCCTCGTCGGTGAACGTCCGGTGCGAATAGAAGCCGAAATGCGACTCGCAATTCTCGTTCAGCGGAAACGCGACGAACACCGCGTCATGCGTCCCCACCGCGCCGTAGTGGCGCTCATAGAACGCGCTCCCGAACCATGCCGCCGGCAGTTCCCGGCGGAACGAATAGGTGCGGAACGTGCCGACCGCGCGCATCGGCAAAAGGAAGGAGGGATCGATCTCGCGCCGGTCCCAGACGCGCAGTATTTCCTTGAAATGGCCTTCGTCCGGGTGCGGGGCGACCGGATGGAGCGCCTGCACCGCGCCAACCCGCCAGCCCTGCAGCGGGTCCTCGCCATTGTCGCCGTCGAACCGCATGGCACCCGCCCAGGTGGCGTTCCAGGCCCCGACCATGTCGCACAGCCGCGCCATGAACTGGGCGGCCGCCTGATCGGGGTGGCTGGCCTGGAAGTCGGAAAGCTCGTCCCACAGGCGATGAATGATCTCTGTCTGCATGGGTGCCTTCTGGACGGGTACCGCAACCACTGCGGGCGCGGTTCACATCATCTCTCTTCACGTAGCGAGATACCAACCTTCGTCCCGACGGGTAAGATGAAAGACGCAGCTTTATGGCTTCCACCGTTCGTCCTCGCGGACCGCAAAGGGCGCAATGCGCAGCAGGCGCCGCCTATGACGAGCGCCGCGCCATCCGTGGCTTGAAGCGGATCAATGGAGGTGGCCGCGCGGAAGTGGCGGCTGCGCGCATCGCCACTATGCCGGCTCGATCAAGGCCCGGCAGGGCGAGACCGGCTGCCCCGGTCGCGATACCCGGTTTCTACCCGGGATTTTCCCGGTTCAAAGCGGATTTCGGCGAACGGCTGCGAACAAGGCATGCCGCCGAAATCGTGCGGATTCAGCGGATTTCGGGTGGGTCAGAACATGTGCGGAAAGGTGGATGGCGGGCCGCGAGCGACCAAGAAGAGAACTATGTGTACGCTATAGCCCTATGACGTATGTTGACCCGTTGCGTACCCTCGGCGTCACTTTCAGCGACGTCCGCTTTGCGCCGCCTTCTCGGACATTCCGACTGAACCGGCGAATGCCTGAAAGCGGTCGTTCGCTTTTCTACAGCCGGACGAGCATGCCGAGACGCCGCTGGAACTGGCCGCAGCACTTATGGCACCGCTTTCGACAATGCGACGATCCGGATGAATCTCTCACGCCACCTGGTGGTTCGCCAGCAGCTCGAGCGCCTTGACGAGGGCCGAGTGGTCGAGCGCCGCGCCGCCATGGGCGGCAACCGACGAGAAGAGCTGCTGCGCTAGCGCTGTCGAGGGCAGCGACATCTGCATCTGACGCGCGCCGTTCAGCGCGAGGTTCAGATCCTTCTGGTGCAGTTCGATGCGGAAGCCCGGATTGAAGGTCCGCTTCACCATGCGCTCGCCATGCACCTCGAGGATGCGCGAATTGGCGAAGCCGCCCATCAGCGCCTGGCGCACCTTGGCCGGGTCGGCGCCCGCCTTGGAGGCGAAGAGCAGCGCCTCGCCGACGGCGAGGATATTCAGCGCGACGATGATCTGGTTGGCCACCTTGGTGGTCTGGCCGTCGCCATTGCCGCCGACCAGGGTGATGTTCTTGCCCATCTTCTCGAAGAGCGGCTTCACCGTCTCGAAGGCACCCTCGGGGCCGCCGACCATGATGGTGAGCGAGGCGGCCTTGGCGCCGACCTCGCCTCCGGAGACCGGCGCGTCGAGATAGTCGCAGCCGAGCTCGTTGATCTTCTTGGCGAACTCCTTGGTCTCCACCGGCGCGATCGAGCTCATGTCGACCACGATCTTGCCCGGCGTCAGGCCCGCCGCGATGCCGTTCTCGCCGAACAAAGCGGCCGCCACATGCGGGGTATCCGGCACCATGGTGATGATGATGTCGGCGTGCTTCGCCACCTCCGTGCCGGTCGCGCAGGCGACGCCGCCCTTGCCGGTCAGCTCGGCCGACACCGGCTTGATGTCGTAGAGATAAAGCTCATGGCCCGCATCGATCAGGTGGCCCGCCATCGGCGCGCCCATGATGCCGAGACCGACAAATCCAACCTTCGCCATCGTCTTTTCCTCGCTCGTTGAACCAGTCTCAGGCCTTGAACTTCTTCGCGATGGCCTCGGTGCTGCGCGCCAGCGTGCCGGTGTCGATGCCGACCGCCGTGAAGGTGCTACCCGCCGCCATGTAGCGCCGCGCCAGCGTCTCGTCGCCGGTGAGAATGCCGGCCGGCTTGCCGGTGGCAAGGATGCGGTGCAGCGCGCCCTCGATCAGCTCGACGATATAGGGGTTGCCCTGGTCGCCGAGATAGCCGAGGTCCGACGAGAGGTCGCCCGGCCCGACGAACAGGCCGTCAATCCCGTCCACCGCCGCGATGGCCTCGATATTGTCGAGCGCCTGCTTGGTCTCGATCTGTACGAGAATGCAGATCTCCTCATGGGCGCGGGCATGGTAATTGGCGACGCGGCCATAGCGCGAGGCGCGGGCCGCCCCGGCAAAGCCGCGGATGCCGTGCGGGGGAAAGCGCGTCGCCGCCACGGCGGCCTGCGCCTGCTCCGCGGTCTCGACCATCGGGACGAGGAAGGTAAGCGTCCCGATGTCGAGGAAACGCTTGAACACGATGGGATCGTTGACGGGGATGCGCACGATGGGGTGCGTCGGGGTCTCCATCACCGCATGAAGCTGCGAGAGCACGCCGGGCACATCGTTGGGGGCGTGCTCGCCATCGATGATCAGCCAGTCGAAGCCGGAACCCGCCAGAATCTCGGTGGCGGTCGGGCTCGCCATGCTGTTCCAGAAGCCGATCTGCTGGCGACCGGCCGTGAGGCCGCGTTTGAAGCTATTGACGGGCAGGTCCACGGTGAGCGTCCTTGTCGTGATGAGGCGGATGGAGGGATCGGGTCGCTACTCGGCGAGCGCGCGCTTGCGCGTCTTCAGCACCGCCGGTGACAGCATGGCGAGCAGCATGATCGCGACGATGGCAAGCAGCAGCGCGCTGATCGGGCGGGTGACGAAGACCGACGGGTCGCCATCGGAAAGCTGCATGGCGCGGCGGAAATTCTCCTCCAGCTGCGGACCCAGCACGAGGCCGAGCAGCAGCGGCGCCGGCTCGACGCCGACCTTGATGAAGAAATAGCCGACCACGGCGCAGCCCAGCATCAGCCAGACATTGAAGGCGCTGTTGGAGATGCCGTAGGTGCCGATGCAGCAGAACAGCACGATGGCCGGGAACAGCAGTCGGTACGGGATCTTCAGCATGGAGACCCACAGGCCCACCAGCGGCAGGTTGATGATCAGCAGCATCAGATTGCCCGTCCACATGGAGGCGATGACGCCCCAGACCAGTTCGGGCTGCTCGGTCATCACCTGCGGGCCGGGCTGGATGCCCTGCATCATCAGGGCACCGATCATCAGCGCCATCAGCGCGTTGGCGGGAATGCCGAGCGTCAGCAGCGGGATGAAGCTGGTCTGCGCTCCGGCATTATTGGCGGCCTCCGGCCCGGCGACGCCCTCGATGGCGCCCTTGCCGAAGCGCGAGGGATCCTTCGCCAGCTTCTTCTCCAGCGCATAGGCGGTGAAGGGCGGCAGCGCCGCGCCACCGCCCGGCAGCACACCGAGCGCCGAGCCGATGAAGGTGCCGCGCAGCATGGCGGGAAAGGCGGCCTTGAGATCGGCGCGCGAGGGAATGAGGTCGCGCAGCTTCTGGCTCACCACCTGCCGCACGGCCGGGCGCTCCAGATTGGCGATGATCTCGGCGAGGCCGAACAGGCCCATGGCGACGGGCACGAAATCCAGCCCGTCCGCCAGCGCCGGGACGCCGAAGGTCATACGCGCCACACCGGAATTCACATCGATGCCGACCGTGCCGATCAGCAGGCCGAGAAACACCATGGCAAGCGACTTGGACACCGAGCCATGCGCGAGGATGACGGCGGCGAACAGGCCGAGCACCAGCAGGCTGAAATATTCGACCGCGGTGAATTTCAGCGCCAGCGCCGCCAGCGGCAGGCTGAGCACGGCGATGACGACCGTCGCCACCGTGCCGGCGAAGAAGGAGGAGATGGCCGCGATGGCGAGCGCCGGGCCCGCCCTGCCCTGCTTGGCCATCTCATGGCCGTCGAGGCAGGTGACGACCGAGGAGGTCTCGCCGGGCACATTGACCAGGATCGCCGTGGTCGAGCCGCCATATTGCGCGCCATAGAAGATGCCGGCGAGCATGATGAGCGCCGAGGCGGGCGCGAGGCCGAAGGTGAAGGGCAGCAGCAAGGCCACCGTCGGAATGGGGCCGATGCCCGGCAGAACGCCGATGGCCGTGCCGATCACGACACCGATCAGGCAGTAGAACAGGTTGTTCCACTGCAGCGCGGTCGAGAGACCAAGGAGGAGGTTGTCGAAGAGTTCCATGGCGTCTTGGGCTCACCAGGGCCAGATGGAGACGGGCAGAGCCAACGCCTTGATGAAGAGCAGCACCGCGCCGGCAGTGACCGCGAGGCCGAAGACGATCACTTCGAAAAAGCGGCTCTCGCGGCTGGCGGCGGCAGCGATGAGGATGGCGGCGAAGGAGGCGAGCGCGAGGCCCGCATTCTCGATCAGCAGCGCGAAGACGCCGACCGCCACGCCGACGCCGAGGATGGGGCGCAGCTGCACAGGCTCGATGCCGACAGGACCGCGCAGCAGGCCGCGCCCGGCGAAGAACAGGCCGAAGGCCAGCAGGATCAGCGCGATGGCGCGGGGCATGTAGCCCGGCCCCATATCGGCGGCGGTGCCACCGTTGAGCCCGCGCGTGGCGACGAGGGTGCCCGCCGCCACGGCGATGAGGAAGGCGCCGAACGCAAGGTCCGGCCAGTCGAAGCGGCGGCGGGTCACGGCGCGTCCCGCTCAGTTGGTCTTGATGTCGGCGGCGCGGACGATATCGCCCCAGCTCTTGATGTTGGTCGCGAGCCAGGTCTTGACGTCTGCCGGCGAACCGGGACGCACAGAGCCGCCCTGCTCGGCGATCTTTTCCTTGATGTCCGGCATGGCGAGTATCTTGTTCAGTTCGGCATTGAGCTTGGCGACCACCTCGGGCGGCGTCTTGCCGGTCGTCAGCAGGCCCTGCCAGGTGCCAGCGTCGCCAAGCGGGAGCTTGGCTTCCTTGAACGTCTCGACATTGGGCAGCGCCGCCAGACGCTCCTCGCCGGTCACCGCGATGCCGACGAGCTGGCCATTGGTGACGAAGGGGAGCGTCGCCGTCGCGCCATTGATGATGACCGTGCTCTCGCCGGAAACCACCGCGCGGGAGGCCGCCGCGCCGCCCTTATAGGGCACATTCTTCCACTCGATCCCGAGATCGCGGGCGAGTGCGACGGCGGTGATGTGGTTGAGCGCCCCCACGCCGGAATTGGCGACCGCCAGCTTGCCCGGATTGACCTTGGCATAGGCGACCAGCTCGGCGACGTTCTTGGCCGGCACGGCGGGGTTCACCGCCAGCACATAGGGGCCGAACATCACCATGCCGACCGGAGCGAGATCGGCCTCGACATTGTAGGACAGGTCCGGGAACAGGCTCGGGGCAATCGCGAGCGAGCCGATATCCATCAGCAGCAGCGTGTGGCCGTCGGGGCGTGCCTTGGCGACGGTGTCCGCGCCGATATTGCCGGCGGCACCGGGCTTGTTCTCCACCACCACGGGCTGGCCCACGGCTTCGGAGAGCTTCGGCGCGATCAGGCGGGCCAGAATGTCGGACGTGCCGCCGGGGGCGAAGGGCACGACGATGCGCACCGGGCGATCGAAGCTCTGCGCGGCGGCGGGACCGGCCGCGAAAGCCGGCGCGAGGACGGAAAGAGCGAGAGCGGCCGCGGCCGCCTTGAGAATGCGAAGGCTCATTGGCGTTACCTCCAGGGAGTGGCGATGGCGACGTTGCGCCTTGCTTGTTGGGTGGCGTCGTCGCCTCCACCGTCAATCTAGGGCGCTTTCGATGCGACAATGAGTTGTTCTCTGCATTGATCGATGCCAGTTTTGCATTGATGTTCGAGCTCAGTCATCTCCGCTGCTTTGTCGCCGTCGCCGAGGAACTGCATTTCGGCCGCGCCGCCGCGCGCCTCAATCTCACCCAGCCACCGCTGAGCCGGCAGATCCAGCTGCTCGAGCACACGCTGGACGTGAAGCTGCTGGAGCGCACCAGCCGCTCGGTCAGCCTGACCCGCGCCGGTCACAGCTTCCTGCCGGAGGCGCGGCGGCTGCTGCGGCTCGCGGAGGGGGCGGCGCTGGCGGCGCGGCGGACGGCGAGCGGCGATGTCGGCTCCATCACCCTAGGCTTCACCGCCGCCTCCGGCTACGATTTCCTGCCGCGCCTCATCACCCAGTTCCGCGCGGCGGCGCCCGGCATCGACCTCGTGCTGAAGGAGATGGTGTCGACCGACCAGTTCGAGTCGCTCACCTCCGGCCTCATCGATGTCGGCCTCGTTCGCCCCACCTTCAACCGCCGGGAAGTCGTCTCGCTCTGCGTGGTGCGCGAGCCCCTGATGATGGCCGCGCCGGAAGGTCACCCCCTCACCCGCGCTCCCGAGGTCCAGCTGGCCGAGCTCGACCGCCAGCCCATGGTGACCTATTCGCCCTACGAGGCCCGCTATTTCTACGATCTGCTCGCGACACTCTTCGCCACCGCCGGGATCACGCCGCGCTATGTCCAGCACATCAGCCAGGTTCACTCGATCCTCGGCCTGGTGAAGGCCGGCATTGGCGTGGCTCTCATCCCCCGCGCCGCGCGCAACCTGCGCTTTGAGGGCGTCGCCCTCAGGCCACTGGCGGCCGGGACATCCCCCACCGTCGAGCTTCACGCCATCTGGCGGCCGGGCAACACCAACCCCGCCATACCCGCCCTTCAACACACCTTGCAGGATTTGGTGACGAGGTCGGACTCGGATTTATGGTTAGATGACCATTAGATTCGACCTTGCGATCTGATGGACCAATCACCGACTGGCCGTCCATGCGGAGATCCGCGACATAGCGCAAGGCGCAACTCGCCACGCTGAACCGCCGTATCGAGCTGGAGATTGCCGCCGAGGCCCGCCGCGACTGGCACGAGATGGTCCGGCTGTCGGGCGGGTTCCATCTGCTGCTGGCCGAGAGATCGCCGGCAACGACATCTTGCTGCGCTTTCTGCGCGAACTGATCACCCGCGAGGCGCTGGTCATCCTTGTCTAGGAAAAGCCCGGACTGCGCCCCGAGGAATACGGAACGCATTCGCTCCGCCGTACCAAGGCCGCCCTGATCTACAAAGCTACCGGCAATCTCCGAGCTATTCAGATTTTGCTTGGACACACCAAAATCGAAAACACCGTTCGATACCTTGGTGTCGATATCGATGATGCGCTTACGCTTGCCGAGACAACGGAAATCTGATCCGCGCGGCCTCGCTGATCATGGCGAGGCCGCGTTCAGCAACGCGCCGCCATCTCGGTCGTTCATGCTTAGATTTGATGATCTTAAAAGCCGCCGTTCGTTCATCTGGACGTGCATCAGCGCGCGCAATCAAAAAACTGTTCGAGCCAAAGCGAATGGGCGAAACGTAGGCTCCTTTGATGCAGCAATGGCTAAGTCCAGTCCCTTTGCTCGGCATGCTCGTCCATCCACTTGGCATGCGCGTCGTAGCTATCCGCGATCCGTTCGAGCACCGCACGGGTGCGCGGCCACGTGAGAGCGCAGCTGAGCGCATCGGCGCGATTCTGCATCGTCGGGTTCGAGTTCGATCCTCCCGAACACCGCATGGAGAAGCTGCACGAAAAAGGCCGGATTGCTCGACAACGCCTTGTGCAACGTCCGCACCGGGCGCTCGGAATGCTGTAGGGCGTGGAAATAGATCCATTCGAGCTTACGTATCTCGTCCTCGCCAACACCATCGTCAGCATCGAGGCGCTCGAATGCCTCGCCGACATAGTAAGAGAACATCACTGGGTCGTTGTCATCGGCCTGAGCCTTCTCCTCGCTAACCGTCGAGGGATGGCGAAGCACGGCCAACAGATCGGCAGCGTCACCTGCATGTTCGGTTGGTCCGATCAGCATTTCGAGCGCCGAGCGGCCGCGATTCTCAGCAAGGAGCTTTTCGACCGCAATGCGCCTCACCGGACCTTCGGGCACACGGAACGTCCCGATCGCCCTCCAGTAGGCGGCGTCGATCGCCGCGCCCGCGCCGGCCACGCGGTCCCAGGAGTGCGGCTCGACCGGCAGCGCCATCATCAGCGGCACGATTTCGCTGGGCGGCCGGCCAGCCCTGACCGCGGCGTCGAACCGAGCCCATAGCCAAGTCGCACCGCGCACTTCGGCAAGCGCGAAAGTCATGCGCTGCGCCATGTCGGTCGATCGCGGCTCGCCGCGCGCTAGTGCCGCATAGAGGATCGCATCCTTGCGGTCCTCCGCTATATCAGCGGCGACGATCCCCGCGCCAAGCGCGTCGGGCATCTGCAAGGTTAGCGCATAATCGACCAGCGCATCGACCGACAACGAGCCGGCCAGCTCGGCGGCCGCGATGCGTTGCTCGTCAGCGAGCCGCTTCCCCGCTTCCTCCCACGACAGGTTGCGGCGGAAGTGGTGATTACCGCGCGTGAACAGCCAGGCATGCCGCGCCGCAGGGTCATTCGGCTCGAGTGATGCGAACCCGATTTTCAATGGCGCCAGCGCCGCCGCTTCCATCGCCCAATCGGCTCCAGCAAATTTCTCGTGCTTGGCAATCAGGCCGCGCAGCTTCTCGCGAAAATCCGCGACACCAGCGCTGTCGAACGCTGGTGCCGCTGCGGCCAGTTTCGCCGCAGCGGCCTCACGCCATGCTGGCTTGAAATTCGCCCAATGCTCCAACAGCTCGCCCCAACGCACGGTGTCTTTACCTACATGCGCGAGAACACGTTCGCCGATTGCCTCGTATGCCCGCGCGATGCCGAGCCGCGTCACCGGCTCGGCAGAATCCACCGTATAGTCCCGCCACCGCGGGCTCGCCGACGGCGTCGAAAAGCCGTGCATGCTCGGCGCGATCCCGAGCAGCAGTTCCCAGCCGACGCGATTGTAGCGCTTGAGGACGAGGTCGATCACCTGCAACCGCTGCTCCGAGGTTGCGTAGGTCTGCGGCACCCAGGGGAGAAATATACGCTGCAGCGTTGCTTTTGGCCTATTGGCCAAGCGCCCGCCGGGATCGCGGTCAGCTAGTCGCGCCAAGAGCAGACTGACGGTTGACAGGTGACGCGGACTCCATGCGTGCAGTTCGAGCGACCAGAGCAGGTCGGAGAGATATTCCTGCGGGTGGATGAACCCTTCGTCGCTGCGGAAGAGTGCCGCCATCGGGCTGGGTTCGCGATCGAGCGCGGCGTCGACGCTATCGAAAAACGCCTGCGGCGCGGCTTCGGACAGCAAGCGGAAGCTGTCTGACAACGACCACCACAAGCGATCGTCAGCCTTTTCCAACAAAGCGGAGATATTACGGTGGGCGGTGAACTTGGCGGTCGATGCCGCACTCGCTCGCTCGGGAAACATGCCGAGCGCCACCATCGCCTCACCAAGCCCGTTCCGCAAATCGGGGGATGCGATCTTCGGCGGCTCGCGATCGGTTTTCCAGCGGTCCTCAGGCTTGGCGTCGAATGCCGGGTCACGCTCGCCCATCACTCCAAGGAAGGCCACGTTCAGGCGGTCGAGATGCCCGTCGGTCAGGAATGGCGCGAGCTGGAACCAAGCATCCCGTAGAGAGGCGAGGCGCCATGCCGTGCCGGAGCGGCGCACAGGGCCATCGAACGCAGCCGTATATAGCGCCAAGGCCGCGACAAGAGCGTCATAACTCAGCCCCGAAAGACGCTCGAGCACCTCGCGGTCGACGGGATGATCGTCGCGCCAGCCGCCGGCGAGCATCGCCGCGAGCAAGGCCGGGTCGATCGGCGTCGCTGCCCAGCTGGGCCGGCCGGCCGGGCTTGCGGTCATCAGGCGTCGGAGGACGACAAGGCTGCGACCGCTCTGCAGCGCCAGCCGGTGGGCTTCCTCACGCTCAAGGCCCATCGCCTCAAGCTCGCGCTCTGCGTGATGCCGCCACGGCCGCGCGAGCCGGATAACATCGCGCGGCGCACCGACATCGGAACCGAAGGCACGCAGAACGTGATGACCATCAGCCACCAGCGCCGCCGCCAGTCCGGGATCGCCTCGGTCGAGGATCACCGCCAATTTAGGCCCAAGCCCGACCAAATGACGCGCGACGTTTTCGGATTGTACCGCCAGGATGCGGCTCGTCCAATACACCCGGTAGGGTTCGGGCAGCGCAGCAAGTGCGCCCGCGACGAACGCCATCGCTTCGCCTGACGCTTCCGCCTGCAGCGAAATAATCGCTGGCGGCCCATAGATCCAAGCCAGCACTTTCGCTGCCTGATCGTCGCGATCAGCCGTGATGAGATTGCTCGACAGCGGCGTGACGGTCGCCAGCGACCACTCACGCCAAATCGAGTCGAGCCCGCGCAGCCCTTCGGGCCGGCGCTGAATGCGCACGGCAAGCCATTCGGCGACACTGGGATAGAGTTCGAGCCAATGAACCAGCATGTCACCGTCGATGACACGAACGTCGCGCCACACCCCGTCCTGCTTCTTTTCGGCGGCCCAGGCGTCCTTTTGCGGCCACCGCTGCGGCGTGACGAAGATGAAACAGGACTGGGCCGGATCGATTTCCAGCGGATCGGTCGACCGCTTGAGGTAGTCTTCTTCGGCCTTGGACAACACTTTGCCGCGCTGGACCCCGATTTCCCAGACCGTTATGCCAGCGGGGACGTAAGGTGAGGCAGTGGGGGCGTCGCATATGCCGTCCCAGCCCGGGTGCTGGATGCTATCATCCGAGGGGAAGCGTAACATCGCTGCCGGGCCGTGCGTCGCGAGCAACAAGCGGCTGATCAGTTCGGGCAACTTCGCCTGGCCGTCACGCGTGCCCGCCCATTGAACGAGGTGCTGAGCCTCGATCCAGCGCATGGGCTTGCCGGGTTTGGGAAAAGCCGGCGAGGGAATCTTAGCTGTCACGACCGCGCCGCCCGGCAGGAAGCTAATGCCCTGCGCTTCGATGGCGTCCTTCATCGCCTGGGCGTTATTGACGACCGGGGTACGCAGGCCGCGCTCGAAATCCGCGACCGTGGAAACAGCTACGCTCGCAGCGCGGGCAAGGTCGGCCTGGGACCAGGCGAGCAACGCGCGGGCGGCACGAACATGTTCAGGGGCGGGAAATAAGGGGGGCGACATATAGGTCATATTAAATAACTGACCTCAGCTTTTCAAACCTAGTCCTTGCCGATAGCCCGCTTTCGATCCATGGGTCGAATTTGCTGCCCATGTCCCCAGAGCCATTGCCGAACGTGCGTAAGATGAGCAAAATAATGTAGGCGCTCGCATGCGTTTGCGTACCGGAATTGTCGGTGTACCAAGGCCGCCCTGATATACAAAGCTACCGGCAATCTCCGAGCTATTCAGATTTTGCTTGGGCACACCAAAGTTGAAAACACCGTTCGATACCTTGTTATCGATATCGATGATGCGCTTACGCTTGCCGAGACAACGGAAATCTGACCGCGCGGCCTCGCTGAACATGGCGAGGCCGCGTTCAGCAACGCGCCGCCTAATCGGTCGTTGAGTGTGCCTTTGCCGCTTCCTGAAAGCCAACATCGTCGGTGACCGTGCTGGAGGAGCGGGTGTTACTCCTCAGCCCCCTTCTTCGGCGAGAGATCGATTATCACCACATCAATTAAATGATGCAGGTCGCGCGGCATCTGTTCAATGATTGCGTCCCGTAGAGCGTCCGGGTCGGTGATGTTGGGCCTTCGCTTGCCAGCAATGGGAACCTCCGGACCAAACCATAGCACGAGATAAACACCTTGCTGGGCTGCATCAGGATGCGAACTGTAGCGCACGTGAAGCTGCGCTGACGCAGCAGAAAATAGCTCCTTGTGCCACTGCCCCTTCACCTCCACCACGAGCAATCGTTGCTGCCCGCCGAGCATCGCTGAAACAGTGATGTCGCAGCGGTTCTGGTTTGCCATGTATCGCTCAATCACCACGTTCAGGTTCAGCGCCGTCATCCGGGCTTGCAAGCGGTCTACAATGCGGTCTCGTGCTGTGTTTTCGTCGACACGCTTGCCGTTCGGATAGAAGGTCGTGAGCGGATTTGTTTCGTTATTCCGGACCCAAATCTCCAGCTTCTCGAGCTCCTCAACAATCAGCGCTCGCAGATCCTCGACAGTGGCCAGCCGATTGCGATCCAACATGGCGACGATCTCTGCTGCTGAAGGCGGCGCGAAATCCTTCAATGCGCGCTTGTGCACGGCCGATGCTCTTTGACTTTTCGCCGCGTCATGGAAATCTGCGAAACGTGTGTCCCCAAGAAGTCGGTCAAAGACTGGGATGCTCTTGTCCGGCGAATCCTGATCGATGCGCCACACAACGTCCGTCAGGAAACGGTAGGCTGTCTCGTCGTGAGGATCGTCGGTGCCATAGGAACTGGGGAGGACGACTTTTGGCCAAGCCCCCACATACATGTCCAGAATTCTGAAAATCTTCTCGGCCGATAAATTCGGCCAGCCTTCGTTGTCGCCCCGACCAAACCGGCCTGCGCGCTCCTCAATCATGAATATCGCATCCCGGTCTGAACAAAACCGGTCCCAAATCTCCTCCTGCGAAGTGTCGAGAAAAAAAAGACCACGCAGGAACCAGAAATCCCGTGTTTTGGCTTCTTCGTTGGAGGCGGTGCTGCTTCGGACAAAGTCAGCACAACGCTTCTCGATCAATGCCTTGAGCGCCGCCCGCTCCACCTGTTTCGCGCAAATATCGAAGAGGGTCTCGCGTGCATGCCACGGCATGTCTGGGAAACGCTCCAGCCATTCGAACGCCAGCTCGTCGCGCACGGGTGCGAAGGCATTGTCGTAACGCAATTTCCCCACGCCCGTGGGCGCATCAAATGCGCGGGACAATTGTGGCTCGATAAATGTCCGAGCAAACGCCTCAACCTCGTCGATCGTCGGGAATATCAGCTTGTCGAGCGCCGCAGTGAATTCCTCCGCTTCGCCCTCCTTGTATCCGTTATATCCTCCAAGATCGGTTTTCACCGCTTTCAACACGTCTATGTCGATCACATCGAGGTTGCCGGCATGACGAAAATGGGCGAGGCAGGCGGCATGCAGGACGCGAAGTGAATATGGGGAGTGATCGACCAGGAATGAGAGCGTGGGAACATGCGGCCTCATGAACTCAAAAGAATTGCGTAGCGCGCATTCCGCATCGGCTACGTCGTCGAACACTTCACTAAGTCTTTTCGGCTCGATCAGGTAGTTTCCTGCGATCCATTTAAGCGCCGGCCAGTCAGTACCGGACGCGATCCGATCGCGATTGTTTCGGAAATAATCGCGAGTCTGTTCCTTCTGTGCAGCTTCCCGCCGTTCGTATTTGCGATGCGAGCGGCGCCAGCTGGCGCGGTCTCTCGCGTTTGAGAGTTGAACGTTCCACTCGTGTTTTGACCAGATGCGGAGCAGCTCAGGTTTCTCGCGTGCCTGTGAACGCATGCGCGCCCGCAATTCGTCCGGACCTTTCTCGGAAGCATAGGGATTGTAGCGGCAATAGAAGCCTTCCCAAAGAGCGAAGTGGTCAGTCTCGAAAGCATGGCCGACTAATACCGACGCGCATTGATCAAAACCCATGTGCCCACTGACGCAGTCCGATGGACATGATGCGCCAGGGTTGGTCGACGAGGGTGTTCCAGGC
>NZ_JAUSVR010000030.1 GCF_030814815.1 Ancylobacter amanitiformis
GCTCCGAGACCCGTAAATTCTGACCCATGGCATTGATTCTCCACGTGAACCAATGCCAGCCAGACGCTCAACTCCATCAAAAGTGAGTCAGAGCCAATATTGGACGCCGATCGGGGGGCAACATTGAGCGCCGTTTGACAGTCATCGGCGCCCGTGTCCCGAGAGCGCGCTTGCGCCCGCCACGCCGGCGCACCGTCAGCCGCTCCTCCCGATAGAGCCGGAACAGCTTCTTATGGTTCAGCGCAATGCCCTCGCGTCTCAGCAGGATGTGCAGCCGCCGGTAGCCGAACCGCCGCCGCTGACCCGCGAGGATCTTCAGCCGCTCCCGGATCTCCACATCGTCTGATCGCCGCGAGGCATAGCGATAGGTCTTCGGAGCGAGCCCGATCAGGCAGCAGGCCCGCCGCTGGGAGTAGCTCTTCTCTTCGATCGCCCAGGTCACGAACGCTCTCCGCGATCCGGGCTTCAGAAGTTTTTTCCGAGCGCCTCGCGCAGCGTCGCGACGTCCAGCATCGATTCCGCCAGAAGCTTCTTGAGCTTACGGTTCTCGTCGTCCAACGCCTTCAGGCGACGCGCGTCGGATGCCTCCATGCCGCCGTAGCGATTGCGCCAGTTGTAGAAGGTCGCGTCGCTGATCCCATGCTTGCGGCAGATATCCACCACCGCAATCCCGGCCTGATGCTCCTTCAGCACGGCAATGATCTGTTCTTCGCTGAACCGGCTCTTCTTCATCTCCGTCTCCCTCCGACGGAGTCCAATTCAAACCGAGGGCGCTTCAGGGGGCAACGTCAGCGGCCGGTTCATTGAACCGGCTTTCCGCCCTGCCGGGTGCCGCTTGCGAGCCGGCAGCCGCAAGGGAGGCTGCGCCGCGGGCCGGGTCGGTCACGACGGGGCTGACGAATTCCCCGGTTGCCGTCCCGCGCCCTTGCGGGCTTGGCTCTTCGCGCCCGGTGGGAGCGGTCCCGCGAGGTGCGCGGGAAGGAAGACGAAGGAAAGGCCGGACGAAAGCGCGTCCGGGAAGAACGGGATGGAGACGAGCGAGGTTGACTATCTGAAGGAGCGCGTCACCTGCGCCGCCGTGCTGGAGAAGGCGGGCTTCGCGGTCGATGTGAAGGAGAGCACGCGCCGCGCGGTGAAGTACCGGCGCGGCGACGACATCGTCATCGTGATCCATGACGGCAAGGGTTGGTTCGACCCGCTGTCGGACGCCAAGGGCGATGTGTTCTCGCTGATCCGCCATCTCGACGGCGGCAGCTTCACTGACGTGCTCGCCACAGCAGCTGAGCTCGTCGGTTTCACACCAGCCGAGCCGGCATGTATGAGGGACGCGCGCGAACAGGAGCCTCTCGCTTCTCTTTCCGAACGCTGGCGCGCCCGTCGCACGCCCTGGCCGGGCTCGGCGACCTGGCGTTATCTCCGTGATGAGCGCTTCCTCCCGGAGACGATCATCCGCGCCGCGATCCGAGAGGATCGACTGCGCGAGGGCCCGCGCGGCAGCCTGTGGGCCGCGCATGTCGACGAAGCCGGTGTCGTCACCGGCTGGGAGGAGCGTGGCCCGGAATGGCGCGGCTTTTCGACCGGAGGGTCGAAGGTGCTTTTCCGGCTGGGCGTGCTCGAGGGCGCGCGCCTCTGCGTGACCGAGGCGGCGATCGACGCCATGAGCCTCGCCGCCCTCGAGGGGCTGAGAGAGGGTAGCCTCTATCTCAGCACGGGTGGAGGCTGGTCGCCGGTGACGGAGGCGGCGGTGCGAGCGCTGGCGGTGCGTCCCGGTGCGCAGCTCGTCGCCGCGACCGATGCCAATGCCCAGGGTGAGGCCTTTGCCACGCGCCTGCGTGTCATTGCCGAGGAGGCGGGCTGCGACTGGCTCCGGCTGAGGCCGCCGGCCGAGGACTGGAACGAGGTCCTGAAGGCGAAGATGAAAGAGGAAATGGAACGGAGGGAGGAGAGCCGAGGCCTGCCGCATGCCCGCCTGCCGCGTCAAGGGTGACGCTTCGCCCGGCTTTGCCGGCCCTTGACCCGCCCGGACGGCGAGGCGGCTGCGGGGGAGGGGTCAGGAAGGGCTGAAGAGAGGATGGTGATCCCGTGAGGAGAGCCGCGCTCCGGCCCGGACGAGGCCGAAGGAGCCCGCTCATGACCCTCTCCGTTCCTCCCATCCGCAAGGTGTATCAGGGCATTGCCGACCGCCGGCAGATGTTCCGGATGTTCGACCGCCATGCCCAGCGCCCGAACCGCTGGAAGGGCGATGATGGCGCGCTCTATCGCGGCGAATGGTTCGAGATCGGCAGGGCCGAGCACGACCATATGTTCGAGATCCTGCCGCCGCTGTGGATGCGTGGCGATATGTTCGCCCTGCGCGAATTCCTGACCGGCTCGATCACCAGCGTCTTCTTCGAGCTGTCGATCGACGGTCGGCTCCGGTACTTCCACGGCTATTGCGACCTTGCCGAGAAGGGTTCGCCCGAGGGCCTGCGCGCCGCGATCATCGAACGCGAGTCCTGGCCAGTGCGAGCCATGACGCCGGAGGAACGGCTCGAGCATATCTGGAGCGCCACCCATGATGATTATCGCGGCTATGCCGGGGAGCGCTGGCCGCGCTGCCTGCAGGGCAAGCGCACCGTGCTCTGTTATGAGTGCCGGCGCGGCACCACGCTGAAGCTGCTGGAGCACCTTACCGAGGCGGAGATCTCGGCGAAGCTGCCGGTGCATCTGCGCTACCTCCCCGACGCGATCGCGGCGTGAGCGGGGGCGGCGATGTTTACCTTCACCGTGTCGGACGTTAGCGCCGTGATCGAGCGCGGGCGGATCGATGCCGCCGCCAATGGCGGCTTCCGCAATCCCTATTACGGCCTTCGCCCCGGCGAGGGCGAGAAGCCCGGCCTCTGGCTGGTCGGCGACGAGGGCGTCTATTTCCTCTCGAACGGCAGGCTCGCTGAGGGGCAGCGCCCGCTCGTCGTCTATGCGCAGGAGTGCGACCCGAAAACCAATCCGGATTGCTGGCATTACAAGCGCCAGCACTTCGGGGGCGATGACGGGATCGAGTTCCTTGATGCCGCCGAGCCCGACGGCCTGATGGCCGCCGCGCCGAACGCCACGCATCTCCGGATCGTGATGGACGATGCCGCGCTGTCGCTCACGCTGATCCGCCGCTGAGGCCGGTTCCGACGTTTCTCCCTTTTCACATCCCTGCGCCCGACCTGTCCGCCGGCATCCCCCCGGCGGCGAGATGGCGCGCGCCTTCACGACAGGAGCTCTCCGCCATGGCGCACGATGATCCCTTCACGCTCAACCTGTTCGGCAACACCGCCCTGTCCTCCGGCCTGAGCCTCGGTGTCACGGCGTTCGCCGGGGACTTCGAGACCGATCCCGGTGACGACGATCCCGATCCGACCACGCCGGCGCCGGCCCTGGCATCGTCCGAGCCCATCGCTCGAGCAAAGCCACCGTCCGAACGTGGCGTCAATTTCCATCTCGACGGCGATCGCGGTCTGGCACGCAGTTGGAAAGAGCGCGCCCGCGACAACATCGCGGCGATCCGGCTGGCGGCCGGGATCGAGGGCGATGCGCGCCCGGCGACGTGGGCGGAGCAGGAGAAGCTGATCCGCTTCACGGGCTTCGGCGCAACCGATCTCGCCAATGGCGTCTTCCGTCGTCCCGGCGAGGCGACGTTCCGCGCGGGCTGGGAGGAGATCGGGGCGGAGCTTCAGGACGCCGTCGACGATACGGGATATGCCTCGCTCGCCCGCTGCACCCAATATGCCCATTACACGCCGGCGTTTATCATCCGGGCGATCTGGGCGGGGCTCCAGCGCCTCGGCTGGCGCGGGGGCAGGGTGCTGGAGCCGGGTATTGGTACCGGGCTGTTTCCGGCGCTGATGCCGGAGGCCTTGCGCGAGAGCTCGCATGTCACCGGGGTCGAGCTCGATCCGGTGACGGCACGCATCGCCCGGCTGTTGCAGCCCCGCGCCCGCATCGTCACCGGTGACTTCGCCCGCACCGAACTGCCAGCGAGCTTCGACCTCGCCCTCGGCAATCCGCCCTTCTCCGACCGCACGGTGCGGTCTGATCGTGCTTACCGCTCGTTGGCCTTACGCCTGCACGACTACTTCATCGCCCGCTCGATCGACCTGCTGAAGCCCGGCGCGCTCGCGGCCTTCGTCACCTCGCACGGCACCATGGACAAGGCCGACACCACGGCGCGGGAACATATCGCCAAGGTGGCCGACCTGATCGCGGCGATCCGCCTGCCGGAAGCCAGCTTCCGCACTGAGGCCGGCACCGACGTTGTCGTCGACATCCTCTTTTTCCGGAAGCGGAAGACGGGAGAGCCGGAGGGCGACCAGAGCTGGCTCGACATCGACGAGGTCCGCCCCGCCGAGGATGAGGAAGCTCCGATCCGCGTGAACCGCTGGTTCGCCTGGCACCCGGCCCTCGTGCTCGGCACCCATGCCACGACATCAGGCCCGTTCGGCGAGACCTACACCTGCCGGCCGCACGCCGGCGAGGAAATGGCCACGGCGCTGGACGCCGCCATCTCCCTTCTTCCGGAAGCTCTCTATGACGGCGAGCCGACGTCGATCGATGGCGAGAGTGATGATCACGGCGAGGAGGCCGGGATCCCGGCTTCCGCCGAGGGCCATGTTCGCGAGGGGAGCTATGTCTTCCACCCGGTGCGCGGCCTCATGCAGGTGATCGACGGTGCGTCCGTCGCCGTCACGGTGAGGAAAGGCCGATCCGGCGACGGGGTGCGCGAAAAACACATCCGCATCATCCGCAAGCTGATCCCGATCCGCGATGCCGTGCGCGAGGTGTTGAAGGCACAGGAACTCGACCAACCCTGGAAGGATGCGCAGGTACGTCTGCGCATCGCCTGGTCCAGCTTCGTGCGCGACTTCGGCCCGATCAACCACACCACGGTGTCGATCGCCGAGGACGACGAGACCGGTGAGGTCCGCGAGACGCAGCGCCGGCCGAACCTCCAACCCTTCCTCGACGATCCCGATTGCTGGCTGGTCGCCTCGATCGAGAATTACGATCTCGACACCGATACGGCGAAGCCGGGTTCGATCTTCAGCGAGCGCGTCATCGCGCCACCTGCCGCTCCTGTGATCGCTTCAGCCGCCGATGCGCTCGCCGTGGTGCTGAACGAGCGCGGCCATGTCGATCTCGACCATATCGCCGAGCTGATCCATCGGGATGTTCCTGCCGTGCTCGAGGACCTCGGCGATGCCGTCTTCCGCGATCCCCAAACCGGCTCATGGCAGATGGCGGACGCCTATCTTTCCGGCCCGGTGCGCGACAGGCTGAAAGCGGCGGAGGCCGCCGCTGCGCTCGATCCTGCGTTCGTGCGTAATGTCCGCGCCCTTGTCGAGGTGCAGCCGGTGGATCTGCGCCCCTCCGACATCACCGCCCGTCTCGGCGCGCCGTGGATTCCGGCATCCGATGTCGTCACCTTCGTGAAGGAAACGATGGGAGCGGATATCCGCATCCGCCACATGCCGGAACTGGCCTCCTGGACCGTGGAGGCGCGCCAGCTCGGCTGGCTCGCCGCCGGCACTTCGGAATGGGGCACGGAGCGCCGCCATGCCGGCGAGCTTCTGGCGGATGCACTGAACAGCCGGGTGCCGCAGATCTTCGATATTATCAGGGACGGGGACAGCGAGCGCCGCGTGCTCAATGTCGTCGACACCGAGGCGGCGAAGGAGAAGCTCGCGAAGATCAAGGCCGCCTTCCAGAGCTGGGTCTGGTCCGATCCTGATCGCACCGACCGGCTGGCGCGGATCTACAACGACCGCTTCAACAACATCGCGCCCCGCGCCTTCAACGGCGATCACTTGAAGCTGCCGGGCGCGAGCAGCGCCTTCACGCTCTATGCCCACCAGAAGCGCGGCATCTGGCGCATCGTCTCGGCCGGCTCGACCTATCTCGCCCATGCCGTCGGCGCCGGGAAGACCATGACGTTCGTCGCCGCCATCATGGAGCAGCGCCGGCTCGGGCTGATCGCCAAGGCGATGCTGGTGGTGCCCGGCCATTGCCTGGCGCAGGCGGCGCGCGAGTTCCTCGCGCTCTATCCCAATGCCCGCATCCTCGTGGCCGATGAGACCAACTTCACCAGGGACAAGCGCGCCCGCTTCCTCAGCCGGGCAGCGACCGCGGCCTGGGACGCGATCATCATCACCCATTCCGCCTTCCGCTTCATCGGCATTCCGTCCGCCTTCGAACAACAGATGATCCAGGACGAGCTCGAGCTCTACGAGACCCTGCTGACGCGGGTCGAGAACGAGGATCGTGTCTCGCGCAAGCGTCTCGAACGGTTGAAGGAGGGCCTGAAGGAGCGGTTGGAGGCGCTCGCCACCCGCAAGGACGATCTCCTGACCATCGCCGAGCTCGGTGTCGACCAGATCATCGTCGACGAGGCGCAGGAGTTTCGCAAACTCTCCTTCGCCACCAATATGAGCACCCTGAAGGGCGTCGACCCCAATGGTTCCCAGCGGGCCTGGGACCTCTATGTGAAGTCGCGCTTCATCGAGACGAAGAATCCGGGCCGGGCGCTCGTGCTCGCCTCCGGCACGCCGATCACCAACACGCTCGGCGAGATGTTCTCGGTGCAGCGCCTCATGGGCCATGCCGCGCTCACCGAGCGGGGCCTGCACGAGTTCGACGCCTGGGCGAGCACCTTCGGCGACACTACGACCGAGTTAGAGCTTCAGCCCTCCGGCAAGTACAAGCCGGTCTCGCGCTTCGCCAGCTTCGTCAATGTGCCGGAGCTGATTGCCATGTTCCGCTCCTTCGCCGATGTGGTGATGCCGGAGGATTTGCGGCGATATGTGAGGGTGCCGGCAATCTCGACCGGCCGGCGCCAGATCGTCACCGCGAAGCCGACACCGGCCTTCAGGCGCTACCAGCTCCAGCTCGACGCCCGGATCAAGGCGATCGAGCAGCGCGATCGCCCGGCCGAGCCCGGTGACGACATCCTGCTCTCCGTCATCACTGACGGCCGTCATGCCGCGATCGACCTGCGCCTGGTCGACGCCGACACCGACAACGAGCCGGACAACAAGCTCAACGCCCTCATCGGCAACGCTGTCCGAATCTGGCGCGAGACCGCCGCCAACGCCTACCTTCAGTCGGACGGCAGGCCCTATGAGCTGCCCGGCGCCGCGCAGATGATCTTCTCGGACCTTGGAACCATCAGCGTGGAGAAGACGCGCGGCTTCTCGGCCTATCGCTGGATCCGGGACGAACTCGTGCGGCTCGGCGTTCCGGCCTCCGAGATCGCCTTCATGCAGGACTACAGGAAGTCCGAGGCCAAGCAGCTTCTGTTCGGCGATGTCCGCGCCGGCAAGGTCCGCTTCCTGATCGGAAGCTCCGAGACCATGGGCACCGGCGTCAATGCGCAGCTTCGGCTGAAGGCGCTGCATCATCTCGACGTGCCCTGGCTGCCCTCGCAGATCGAGCAGCGCGAGGGGCGGATCGTGCGGCAGGGCAACCAGCACGACGAGGTCGATATCTTCGCCTATGCCACCGAGGGCTCGCTCGATGCCACGATGTGGCAGAACAACGAGCGCAAGGCCCGCTTCATCGCGGCGGCGCTCTCCGGCGACACCTCGATCCGCAAGCTGGAAGATCTCGGCGAGGGGCAGGCGAACCAGTTTGCCATGGCGAAAGCAATCGCCTCAGGTGACCAGCGCCTGATGCGGAAGGCGGGGCTGGAGGCCGACATCGCCCGGCTGGAACGGCTGCGCGCCGCCCATCAGGACGACCAGTTCGCCATTCGCCGCCAGATCCGCGATGCCGAGCACGATATTGAGCACGCGACCCGCCGCATAGGCGAGATCGGGCAGGACATTGCCCGCCTCATCCCGACCACGGGCGAGGCCTTCACCATGACGGCGAACGGTACGCCCTTCTCTGAACGAAAGGCCGCCGGCCAGGCGCTGATGAAGGAAATCCTGACCCTGGTGCAGAACCAGCAGGAAGGTGAGACCGTCATCGCCTCCATCGGCGGGTTCGACCTCCTCCATGATGGCGAGCACTCCGATCGCGGGGAGGGTTATCGCTACGACACCGTGCTCAGGCGTACCGGCCGCGATCATGAGATCGAGCTGCCGGTGACGGTCACGCCGCTTGGCGCGATCTCACGGCTGGAGCACGCGCTCGGCGGGTTCCATGACGAGCGGGAAGGCTGTCGCCAGCGGCTCGCTGATGCCGAGCGACGGCTGGTGTCCTACCGGTCGCGCGAGGGCGGCGTGTTCGCCTTCGCCGACGAACTCGCCCAGAAGCGCCGGCAGCTCGCCGAGGTGGAGGCTGCGCTTTCGGCGGATGCCGTGGGACACCCGAGTGATGCGCTCCAAGCAGCCTGATTCCGTGTTGGGATAGAAACCGCGGCTAGGGCTTTTGCCCGATCAGGCCGGTTACGGTTTCGACCTTGTCGAGCCAATCGGCGGCCGTCTGGTCGGTCCAGGCAACGATGGAACGGATACGCTCATATTCTTCCTGGACGTTGCGCCGGAAAATCGGCTCGTGATGCGCGATGCGGTTACGCTGGTCCCGGATCTTCTGCAGCCTATCGAAGCCATCGCTTCGCAGCTGCTGGACGGTTCTCGCTGCGTCGGCATTCGGAAAGACCGTCCTGAAATGACGGTTCCACACGGCCGCGTCATGGCTCCTGGTGAACATCCGCTCCCAGAACACGAACTTCAGCTCGGCAACGATCTTGCCCGCCGTCGGGAGTCTGTTTGCCAGATCCATCAGATCGCGCCTGGGGCTATAGGCCCGTGGCGGATCTCTGAGGCTGATGACAAAGCCCCTTTCCCAGGGCCAATTGGGACCATAGGTGCCCTCAATGGCGGACACGATTGAATTACGGACGCTGACCTCACATATTTGCAGCGGGACAAAGAACGCTGCCGAGAGTTCCAGATTCCAGCGGTAGAGTTCGAGCGCGGCTTCCTTGTCGCTGGCCATTTCGATCAGGTAGGTGGCGAAGCGCGGCGCGGACAGCACCGTAGGCAGGCTATGGATTTCCTCCGGCGTGAACGGCATCGTCATTGTTCCTAATCCAGGCTCGCCCCTACGTGCGTTGACAGCGACGTGTCGAATGGCGTAAAAAGTATATTGAAAGGCGCGTGAGGTCGCGGGGTAACACCACCCTCATCGTCATACGATATAAGGGAAAAGCTCGCCTCTGGCGGGCTTTTTTCTTTTCCGCGCTCATGGTGCTCCGGAATCGCCTGATGCCTCCTGAGGCGGCGGCGGAGGTGCTGTGGCCGACTCGGCTACTGCCGCATTCGTGTTTTCAGCTACCGGGAGCTTCGCAATATATTCGCGCAAGGCCTCGATTTCACCGAATGCGCCGACTTCCATCAACCGGTCGATGAACCGGGCGTAGATTCCATCCTGGACCTTCCCTTGAGCACGGAGCCACTCGACTGCCGCGTTCGGGCTGATGAGCAGGACATAATGGAATTCCCCGGATGGTCCGGGCTTGGTCATGATGAACCAGTGCTCCCGCAGGAGCTTCATTCGTTTGCGCCAGGTGTCGACGGCGCGCTCTCCCGAGAACCCCGCCTCCGCTGCGAAGGTCATCGGGTTTTCGATTGTGAGGAACGGCGTGTCGGGGGACCGCGCCCAGAGAGCGAACAGCGTGTGACCGGCCGGGCTGCCTTTCGAGAGGGCGTCAATTGCCTGCATGACGATCGGCATCGTGCGGGGCACGGTCGTGAAGCCATCGTTCGTCTTGCGGTGCCAGATAAACTCGGACGGTGTGCCGGGGAAGTGTAGCGCCATCTGTTGCTGGGCGCGCTCCGCCATCTTCAGCCGTCTCGCGGAAGCCTGTCGCCCGTTCGCCATTTGTTGCTCCTTTCGGCCGTCTTGCACCGATAGATGCGCTCAACGGCCGCGAACGGCAACGAGTGAATACGCCCGTCAGAACGACGTACTCGCATCAGTGAATCGGCTATTCATGAGCTCCATTGCAAAGGAATTGGAGCGGCCCAAAGTGCCATGATGCGCCATTTGGTGCAGCATCCTGGGATTTTACGAGCCAGAACAAGGCTATGCCGGATGTCATCGGTGCTCGCGTGTTCCGGTGCTGCCCGTCCTCCCCGGTGCTTCCGATGCTCCCGGGTTTCCAAGGGGCACGCCCGGGGCTCGGCGTCGTAGGAACCGACCGTAACGTCGACGATTTCAGTACCGCTGGAGCCCGCAAAGAATGGGGAGGGACCAGAGGAAAATAGAGATGTTATCGCTCGCGGATCGGCCGTCCCAGTGACGCTGTCGCTCAACCGCAGCCTGCGCGATCCCGGCCCATCGTCCTGCGCACGGCTTGAAGCCCCGCTTGACCGGCCGGGCAGGGATGCTCGCCCGCAGTTGCACCGGCCCGTCCGCTCCGCGGGCCGGGGGATGTCTTCGGGAAGAAGACGGAACAGGACCGGGGTGAAGCCTCGCGTCCGTAGCCCGGCAAGGAGCATTCCCATGCACATCATGAAGGTCGATCCGCGTGCGCTGAACGATAATCCCGACCGCACGCGCCAGACGAAGTCCACGCCACAGGCAGACGCCCTATTGCTGGCGACCATCAAGGCGGTCGGCATCGTGCAGCCGCCGATGATCGCGCCGGAAGTTGGCGGCGGTAATGGCTACATCATCGATTCCGGCCATCGCCGGGTGAAGCAGGCGATCAAGGCGGGTCTCGAGGAGATCGAGGTGCTCGTGGTCGACGCCGCCAAAGACAATGGCGCCATGCGCTCCATGGTCGAGAACATCGCCCGAGAGCCGCTGAACCCGGTCGACCAGTGGCGCGCCATCGAGCGGCTGGTCGCGCTCGGTTGGACCGAGGAGGCGATCGCCGTCGCGCTGGCTCTGCCGGTGCGCCAGATCCGCAAGCTCCGGCTGCTCGCCAATGTGCTGCCGGCGATGCTGGACCAGATGGCCAAGGGCGACATCCCGAACGAGCAGCAGCTGCGCACCATCGCAGCGGCCTCGCTCCAGGAGCAGGGCGAGGTCTGGAAGGCGCACAAGCCGAAGAAGGGCGATCCGCAGGCGTCGTGGTGGAGCATCGCCAACGGGCTCGCGAAGAAGCGCATGTATGCGCGCGACGCCTCCTTCGGCGACGATCTCGCCCGCGCCTACGGCATCGAATGGACCGAGGACCTGTTCGCGCCGGCGGATGAGGACTCGCGCTACACCACGCAGGTGGAGGCCTTCCTCGGCGCCCAGCAGGAGTGGATGACGAACCACCTTCCGAAGAAGGGGATCATCACCGAGGCCAATAGCTGGGGCCAGCCGGAGCTGCCGAAGAAGGCCGAGCGCGTCCATGGCAAGTCCGGCAAGGGCGATTGCACTGCAATGTATCTCGACCGTGAGGGCAAGGTGCAGAGCGTGCACTACCGCATGCCCGTGGAGAAGAAGGCGAAGGGCACGGACGCGGCGGGCGCTGACGATGTCGGCACGCTGGCGAAGCCGCGCCCGGACGTAACCCGCAAGGGCATCGAGATGATCGGTGACCTGCGCACCGATGCGCTGCACGAGGCGCTGTCCCGCGCCCCGATCGCGGACGACACGCTGATGGCGTTGCTGGTGCTGGCACTGGCCGGGCAGAACGTTCGTGTCGATTCCGGCGCCAGCGGCGAGTTCCGCTGGGGGCGTCGCTTCGGGCGTCATGCGGCGGGGCTGTTCGATCAGGAGGGCCGGCTCGCCTTCGACAGCGATATGCTGCGCATCGCGGTGCGCAGCGTGCTGATCGATGTTCTCTCGTGTCGGGAGAATGCGACGAAGTCGGGCATCCTCGCCCTCGTCGCCGGCGACGTCGTCGGTGCGGATGGCTTCCTGCCCAATATGGGCACGGAGGAGTTCCTGTCCTGCCTGTCCCGTCCGGCACTGGAAGCCGCCTGCAAGAATACGCCGGTCCTGCCGCGTCCGCGCGTCAAGGACACCCGCGCCGCGCTCGTCGAGCATTTCAGGGAGGGGCACTTCGTCCACGCCTCGGCGCTGTTCACACCAGATGCCGTCGCGTTGAGCGGCTGGTTCACCGAGAACAGCGTCGTCGCGGACGAGGATGACGGCACGCCGTCCGATCAGGACCAGCTCGACGGCGACGAGCCCATCGAGCCGGCGCATGACTTCGATGCGGACGAGGACGGCTTCGACGAGGCCGACATCCCCGAGGGCTTCCGTGAAGCCGCCGAATAGCGGCTCCCCCTCCTCTTCTTTCCGAATGCCCTCGCCGCCGCCGGTCATCCCGGCGGCGGTTTCGTTTCCACGCCTGCGCACAAGGAGGACTTCATGTCCGCGCACATCATCTATGACCACGCTCCCATCGGCTCCGTCGTCGCCTGGTCCGATGGCACGCCGCGCCCACCCGAGCGGTTCACTCGGAAGCTCTCGGCCTGGCAAAGCAGCAACAGCCGTGGGCGGCTGATCAGCAAGGGCGGCGGTCGCGCAATCGGGAATCTCTCGCTCTCGGCCACCTTCACCCTGCACGAGGCGGACTACGGTGCCGGTGGTGTCGTCGCCCTCCGTGTCCATCGGACCTTTTCGCTGGAATGCGCGCTCAGCTTCACCATCGTCGAGCGTCCAGGGACCGGTATGGTGCGCGTATTCGACCGTGCCGGCGAAAACGCCGAACTGGTCTACCTCGCGCCACATCGCGCGGCGGCGGAGGAATGGCTGTCACGGCACGGTTATCCTAGCGCCGTGCTCGAGGAGGTCACGGAAGATGAGGTCGGCGCCGATATCGTCGAAGGGAGGGTGGCATGACCATCCCCCTTCCTTCCGAAGGCCCTGCGACGGCGACGCCGACTTTCGGCATCTCCGCCGAGGACTTCCCTGTCGCGCGCGTCGGCGACAATGCCTTCGCCATGTTGCCCGGTCGCGACGGCCGGCATTACCTCGCCAGCGGCTGGAAGATCGGCCGGCCGCTGGCCGAATGGCGGCGGGATGATTTCTACGGCCATTCGGGCGAACTCGCCGACGAGGCGGCGTTCCGCGCTCGGGTGCTGGAGCATGCCGAGCACCAGCGCGAACGTCAGGCGCTTGGCCGGCGCGAGATCTCCTCTCGCGTCCATACGCCCTGGGGCATGTCGCAGGGTGCGACGGTCTATGCCGAGGGTGTCGAATGCCATTCGACCGCCGGCCATGGCGGCTTCAAGCTCTCGGCGGAGCGGAACCGTCAGGTGCATGCCATGCTGCGCGTGAAGGGCGGTTTCTACGAGGAGGATTGCGCCTGGGCGATCGTGGCGCTCACCTTCCCGCATCTGTTCACCGGTTTCGAGCGGGGCTGCGCCGAGCGGACGATCAAGGACAATTGGTTTGAGGCCTGGGAGGCGATCACCGGCACGATCCTCACTCCGGGCGAGTCCCATGAGAAGGACCGCCGCGCCTTCGAGGCCGCGCACGCCGATGATTGGGTCGTGGTCTCGGCGATCACGTCGGAGCAGCAGCCGGGGTTCGTCGAATGCGTAGCTGTGTTGGGCGGGCGTCGTGGAGCGGGAACGGAGGGGCGGCGCTTCCTCGTTTCGTCGGGCGAATACACGATGGGCCGCTTCGGCTTCGTCATCGATCCCGACCGCCACGCTACCTATTGCGGGCCGTCGAGCTTTATCGGCTGGCAGGGGAGGACCGCGACATGACCCTCCCGTCCGAAGTTCATGTCCAGCTCGCGCGCATGGAGGAGGCGCGCCGGGAGACCCAGCGCCAGCTCGACCAGATCGACCGGCAGATCATCCGGCGCATGACGGCGCTGATCCCACGGCTCCAGCCGAAGCGCATTGGCTATCGGCACGGGAAACCGCCGGACGGACAGGCGTTCCTTGAGCGCTACCGTTCGCATCTCGCCGCGCTGACCGCCGAGCGCCAGCCCGAGATCGACGCCCTGTCTTGGAGGCTCGCTCATCAGGATCAGGCAATCGCCGTTCTCCGCGTGCGTCATGGTCTCGTCCTGCCGCGGGTCGCCTGATTGCACGGGTCGGAGCGGAACCTTCTCTCCCGGGTCGTTCGGAGAGCGACAGTCGAAGGGAGATGGAAGTCTTCGGGCGTCGCGGACTTTATCCTTCCCGGTTGCCTTGCTCCTCTCACCCCCCGCTCACCGGCATCACCTCGGGTTTGCTGCGGTCTGAACCGTCTGCCGGGCGCTTCAAGGCCGCGTGCCGCGCCGCGTGGCGGCCGGCCCTCGCCGATCTCGACAGATCGGGCCCGCGTCCTGCGCGAGGGCTGACGCCCTGCTGGTCCGCAGACCCTGTCCGCTCGCCTGGCAAGGGCCGGCCCCTGAACCGCCCGGCGGCCGCCGGTTCCTTTTGACCGCACCCGAGGGGACGCCGGCAAGCGGCGGATAGACCTCGGGAGATGAAACCGGAAAGGAATACATCATGGCCAAGGCCGCCCCGTCCTCCCGTCACTCCGCCCGCGTCGTTCCCCTTCGCAAGGGCACCACCCTCGAGATGGTCCGACTCGCCTGCCCCGATGCCACGCAGATGACGCTGATCTCCGAGAGCTTCGGACTCCCGATCCTCGACAGCGATGGCATCCGCGACCAGCATGAGCGCCTGATCGTCGAGAGCGCCGACGGGCTGAAGGAAGGGCTCGGGGAGCGGGCGATGCAGATCCACCTGCAGCGCATCGTCGGCGCCTATGTCGGCTCGGCCCATGGTGCCGGGCAGTTCTACAGCCGGGCCGTCACCGAGGCGCGTGATGCCACCGCCAAGGCGGCCAACGACATGCGCGACGAGGATCGCGATGGTCCGGTCGGCTTCGACAGCGGCGCCCAGCGCAAGCGCGAGTTCGCGGCGGACATGGGACTTCAGGCCCATGCGCTCAGGATGGCCGCGGAGGGCGCGGTTGGCGCTTACGAACTGGTCGTCGGTGAGGCCTGGAAGCCCTTCGAGCGGCAGGTCGAGAATCCCGGCCACAGCGTCGACCGCAAGGCCGCCGAGCTCCAGATGGCGGCTCTCGGCTGAGCCGCCCGGGCGGGACTCCGGTCCCGCCCCTTCTCGCTCCTTTTTTCTTTTCGTCTCTTCTCGGCCGGTTTCGCGATGCGGGGCCGGCCTTTTTCATGTCGCGGCGCGCAGGGAAGGAGAAAGAGGACGAGAGAGCGGCTCGCGCTCGCACCCGTCCCGGTCTGTGGTCCTGCCGGGCCCGGCGGCCCGCGCAACGGCTGCGCCGTCCTCCACTTACGTTCCGGTCCTGCGGATGCGCCGCCCTCCCGATCGACCCGGCTTCAGGACCGCCGTGACGGGGTCGCGATCGGCGCGACCTCCGGGACGGAGGTTCAGGATATGAGCAGGAAAGAAGAGAAGCCGCGCATCGACATCTATGCGCGCATCACCGACAGGATCGTTGCGGATCTGGAGAAGGGCGTGCGTCTCTGGATGCAGCCCTGGCGTTCTACGAATGCGATCGGCCGGGTGACGCGGCCGCTACGGCACAATGGCCTGCCCTATTCCGGCATGAACGTGCTGCTGCTGTGGTCGGAGGCGATGGCGCGCGGTTACGTTTCGCCGGTCTGGATGACCTTCAAGCAGGCCATCGAACTCGGCGGCGCGGTGCGCAAGGGTGAGACCGGCACCATGGTGGTCTTCGCCAGTCGCTTCACCAAGGCCGAGACCGATGGGAATGGCGGCGAGGTCGAGCGGGAAATCCCCTTCCTGAAGACCTATACCGCCTTCAACGTCGCGCAGATCGACGGGCTCCCGGAGCGCTACACTGCGAAGTCGGAGCCGGTTCGCGATCCAATCGAACGGCTCGAAGAGGCCGACCGCTTCTTCGCCAACACCGGCGCGGTGATCCGGCATGGCGGTGGTCGCGCCTTCTATTCCCCCGGCAGCGACCACATCCAGATGCCGCCCTTCCAGACCTTCCGGGGCGCGGCGAGCTACGTCGCGGTCCTCAGCCATGAGGCCACCCATTGGACATCGGCGCCCCATCGCGTGAACCGCGATCTCAGCCGCTATGGCAAGGACAGGAGCGAACGTGCCCGCGAAGAGCTCATTGCCGAACTTGGGAGCTGCTTTCTCTGCGCGGATCTCGGCATCGTACCGGAGCTCGAGCCTCGGCCTGACCACGCGAGCTATCTCGGGTCCTGGCTAAAGGTGCTGGCTGAGGACAAGAGGGCGATCTTCTCGGCGGCGGCGCAGGCGCAGCGCGCCGTCGCCTATCTGCATACCCTCCAGCCGGCGGTTGCCAAGGATCGCGAGGCCGCCTGAGGCTTCATGCTGTGCATTTCTTCAGGGAGGGCGACGAGCCCTCCCCCGATCCGGATGACCTCCATCCTGACGGCGGTCTATTGCGTTCGCCAGCATGTGCAAAGGATGAGTGGTCGGGAGAAGGCTGGCAATTGTCATTCAATTGCATTACATTGGTCGGCAGAGGAGGCGCCCGATGGTCGCAAACGCTCTCGTTCAAACTCGCATCGATGCCGAAATCCGGGATCGCGCATCCGCCGTGCTCGAAAACATGGGCCTGACGGTGTCCGATGCCGTGCGCATCCTGCTCACCCGGACCGCCAATGAGGGCGCGCTTCCGCTGGAGCTGATGGCGAACAGCGAGGCGCATGATGCCTGGTTCCGGGCCAAGGTGCTGCAAGCGCTGAACGACACCCGGCCCGATATTTCCGACGATGAGGCGGAGATGCATTTCGCGGCACGCCGGGCGGCGGCCCGGCACCGCGCGGGTAACGTTCAATCGTGAAGCTCGTCTGGTCAGCCTGGGCGCTCTCCGATCGCGACGGCATATTCTCTCATATCGAGGCGGATAACGCTTCCGCCGCGGTTTCCATCGACGAGCGGATCGCGGGTGCGTGCGCCGCCTGTGCGGTTTTCCCGAAAGTGGCCGTCCCCGAAGGATCGACGGGACGCGCGAACTGGTGATCGCCGGCACGCCTTATGTCGCGGCCTATGTCGTAACGGAAACGACGGTCCGTATCCTTCGCGTCCTGCATGGCGCGCAGCGATGGCCGGAGACACTACCCGAGGGTTGACGTTTTCGGCCCTGGAAAGCGGTTCGCGGATCCAGAGGGGTGGGCCTGATTCGCGGCAGCGGCCAGGCATGCGTCGATTCTCGCTACGGGCCTCGATGATGCCGCTGCCAGAGCGGCCAAGGCCGAGGCTGTCATCGCATGACGATATTATGGCGCCCATCTGCAGGGAGGCTTCCCCGCCATGCGGGAGCTGTCCCTCCACCGGGCCGGTCTGTCCGTGCGATGCTCTCCGGGAGATCGTTCCGCCTGATAGAGCGCAGCTGACGGATGTCGTGCTGTCGAGGTCCGCCGATCCTAATGGTGGATGGGGCCGAGTGGGGCCTTCGCGCGTGCTCCTTTCCCTCCTTTGAACGGCCGCCCCTCCTGCGGGCTCGATGGGGCATGTCTGACCGGAGCCCGGCTTCGCCTCGATCGTTTTCCCGCAACGGCCTTGCGCGACTTTCTTCCCCTGCGAACTTCGTCCGCATTCCTCGCGGATCAACAAAGCCGCTTTCCGCCGCCCTCCACTGCGTTCCGGCCCATCACCCCCCCGTCACGAAGGCGCGACGGGGCCCCCGGTTGGGTGCGGTCCGATCGTCCCCGGTCCTTGCGACTGCCATCGAGGCCGCGAAGGGCGCGGCCCGGAACTCAGGACAAGGAAGACGACTATGGCGACCATCGGCACCTTCACCTCCACCGAGAACGGCTTCACCGGCTCGATCCGCACCCTGACCCTCAACGTCAAGGCCCGCTTCCAGCGCGTCGACAACCCCTCGGAGAAGGGACCGCACTTCCGCATCTTCGCGGCGGGCTCGGTTGAACTCGGGGCGGGTTGGCAGAAGCACTCCGACCAGACCGGCCGCGACTATCTCTCGGTCAAGCTGGACGATCCGAGCTTCCCCGCGCCGATCTACGCCACGCTGGTCGAGGTCGAAGGCGAGGACGGCCTCTCGCTGATCTGGTCCCGGCCCAATCGGGACTGACCCCGAGCTGGCCCCGCCGACGAGGCGGGGCCAGCCTCTTACCCCTCATGAGTTGAACTGTCGGACGAGATCGGTTTTCCCTTCGGCCGATATCCTCTCTTCCGCTTCTGCCGCAGCAGGTCGAGGAAGAGCTGCACGGCTTCGTTCTCGCGGTCGAAGGAGTGCTGCATGCTCTGCCCGTGTGCGCCGATGCGTCCCCAGCGCCGGATCAGGCAGGCCTGTCCGAACAGGGTTTGCTCGATCGACATGGCGTAGAACCGGGCCATGTTCCTGGAGGCATCCCGGCGTTCGACATAGAGCTGATAGGGCTGGGCGAGCATGGTACGAGAATCGCGCTCCGACGAATCCGCGTCCAACGACTTTCCTGAATCGGTCCGGCGTCATCGATTCATTTCTGTGAAGGGATCGTGTGGCCCGGTATCGCGCACTGCTCAGCTTTTCTCCGACTGGAACCTGTTCGCTCTCACGCAGGCCTTCATGTCTTCGCGCCGGAACCAGATGGCGCGGCCGCAGCGCAGTGGCGCGTTGCCGGCGGTGAAGACAATCTGCTCGTCGGCGCGCATGCGCAGCACCTCGTGCGGCTGGATCAGCGGACGCGAGGCAAGCTGCTTTGATCGCGTGCGCGAGGAGCCGGACGACTGCGACGAGCGGCTGACCTGGTCGATCTCGACCGTGGTCGCACCGCAGCGCTTCGAGATGTAGTCGGCGGTTTCGGGATCGTTGACGGCCGCGAAGCTGATCCAGGACGCGCTCTCGAACCATTTGCTCGCAGCGTCCCGGCCGCCCCAGGTCTCGCGCATCTGGCCGATCGACTGGAACAGCAGGATGAGGGTGATGCCGTATTTGCGGCCGGCGTCGCGGGCGGTCTCCAGAATGCGCATGAAGCCCAGCCGGGCCACCTCGTCGAGAAGGAATAGCGCCCTCCCCGTCATCTCGCCATTCCGGTTGTAGATCGCGTTCATGAAGGCGCCGATGATGACGCGGGCAAGGCCGGCATGGGTTTCCAGCGTCTTCAGGTCGAGGTTGATGAAGACGTCGGTCTGACCTGTCGCGAGATCGTCGGTGAGCAAGCTCGAACCTGACACCAGAGCGGCATAGTTGGGGTAGCTCAGCCAGTGGGTTTCCTTCACGGCGTTCGCATAAACTCCCGAGAACGTCTCCGGCGTCATGTTGACGAAGACGGCGACGTTCTCCTTCACGAACGGCGATTGCGAGCCGTCATAGATCTCCTGCAGACGCGATCGCAGCTTCGGCTCCGGCTCGGAGAGATTGGCGCGCACCTGGCGCAGCGTCTGGTCCTTCTCCTCCGTATGACCGGAGAGGCAGACGTCGGCGATGAGCGCGGTCAAGAGCTGCAAGGCCGAGGCGCGGAAGAAGTCGTCACGCACACCGCGCGCACCACCGCTGTCGCTCATGATCCATGATGCGACCGCGGCGATGTCCTCTTCCTTCGTGCCGCCGAAACGGCCGATCCAGTCCAGCGCGTTGAATCCGGTTGCCGGCTCCTTCGGGTCGAGCACATGGACGGTGCGCCCGGCCGCGCGGCGATGGTCGATCACCATGGGCGCGACCTCGTTGGAGGGATCGAGCACGATGAGCGCACCGCCCCATTTGAGGGCGGTCGGGATGGTCACCGACGTTGTCTTGTAGCCGCCGGAACCAGCGAAGACGATGCCGTGGGAGGAGCCGAAGGAGGCGTCGAAGCAGAGCAGTGGCGAGCGACCACCCGCGCCCCAGCTCTGCCGGTCCATGGCGCGGAAGGGCATGGCTGCCGCGCTGTCCCGGTCGACACGATAGCGCTCACCGACGACGATACCGCCGGCGTCGGGGAAGAGCTTTGCCGCCTCTGGCATCGACATCCAGTCGGCGTCACCGTGAAGCGCGCGTCTGCCGTGAACGCGCTTCGGCGCCGACGCGGCGAAGGCGGCGTTGCCTTTCACCGCGACGCGCAGGGCGAAGCCGGTTGCGATCAGAATCGCGCTTCCGCCGATCAGGTATGCCGGATCGACCTGTGCAAGCGTCGACGACCGCGACGTCGCGCGCAGCACGGCGATCACAATCGCTGCTGCACATGCGGCGATCACGCCCCAACCAGCCGTGCGGATGTTGGTCGCGCCGGCGGCGGCGAAGAGAAAAATTACCCCGATCGTGGCGGCGACCAGGAACGGTAGCGCGAGTCCGGCGCGACCGAACATCAGGCGCTGTGCGTCGGTCTTGGCGAGTGCGGCGAGCGCCTGCTCGAACCCGGACAGGCCGATCAGCGCCCCGATCATCAGCGCGACTGGAGCGATCGCGAGCAGGAGCCTACTCGCCGTCATTGCCGAAGGCTTTTGCGCCGATCGCGGCGAGCCGCGCTCGTTCGGCCTCGTCAGCCTTCAACCGTCGGCCAAGCTCGATGAGCGCGCCGAGCAGGACGGCGCGTTTCTCATAGCGAAGGCCCGCCTTGGCGATCAGGCCGCCAAGCTCGATCTTTTCGCGCGTGTCCTTCTTGCGTGCCTCGGATGATAACGCTTGGCGCATACGCTCACACCTCGCCAGAGTCATCCGCAGCCGCGCCAGCCGCGACCTTCGTGGCCAAGGTGCTGGCATCGCCTCCTGCTCCCGCCTCCTTCGTTCCGGTCGTCTTTTCTCCCCTCCCGCGAAACCGGCCGGCGATCTCCTCGAACGCGGCCTGCAGCTCGCCCTCGTCGATCTCGATCTCGCCAAGGCCGGCCTTCAGTGCGAGGCGACCGATCCGCTCTGCCTCTCGCGTTTCGGCCGACTTGAGCTGCTCCTGGAGGCGGGCGATTTCCTCGCGGATTTTCGACGATGGCTTTTTCATTACCGGTTGGACCTCCTGTTGCGCCCAGTACGGATCGCCTCGGGCAAGGGTCTTCCGGACGCCCTGTGATCGAAAGGTGCAGATTTGCACGTCGGCGCAGCCGACACTTTGGCTGATGATCCCGGCCGTTCCGAAGGAATGGTCCAAGGGCGCAGTAATACGTCGCTGCCGCGACGCCCTGCTTCACCCCCGGCCACCAGCCGCCGCTCCCGCCGAACACACCTGTTCGTCCTCGTCCGGGAGCCTGCGCCGTCTTGGCCATCACGCATTTCACGCCCCAGCTCATCTCGCGCGGCTCCGGCCGCAGCGCGGTGCTGTCGGCGGCGTATCGCCATTGCGCGCGGATGGAGCACGAGGCCGAGGGGCGGATTGCCGACTATTCCGCCAAGCGCGGGCTGCGGCATGAGGAATTCCTGCTGCCGCCCGGCGCGCCGGAATGGGCACTCCGCCTGATCGCCGATCGCTCGGTCGCAGGGGCCGCGGAAGCGTTCTGGAACGCCGTCGAGGCCTTCGAGAAGCGCTCTGACGCGCAGCTCGCCAAGGAATTCATCATCGCGCTGCCGGTCGAGCTGTCGGTGGACCAGAACATCGCTCTGGTGCGCGCGTTCGTCGAGACACAGGTGCTGGCCCGCGGGCAGGTCGCGGACTGGGTATTCCACGACGAGCCGGGCAATCCGCACATTCACCTGATGACGACGTTGCGACCGCTGACTCCGAAGGGGTTCGGGTCGAAGAAGGTCCCGGTGATCGGTGAGGACGGGCAGCCGCTGCGCAATGATGCCGGCAAGATCGTCTACCGGCTCTGGTCCGGCGAGAAAGCCGAGTTCCTCGAACAGCGCGAGGGTTGGCTCGACCTCCAGAACAGGCATCTGGCTTTCGCCGGGCTCGACATCCACGTCGACGGTCGCTCCTACGCTGAGCGCGGCGTCCATCTCGTTCCGACGACCCATATCGGCGTGGCGGCGAAGGCGATCGACCGGAAGGAAGGGGCGGCCGGGTGGTCGCCCAGGCTGGAGCGTGTTTCGCTCCACGAGGAGCGGCGGGCCGAGAACCGCGAGCGTATCCTGCACCGGCCGGAGATCGTGCTCGACCTCGTCACGCGCGAGATGAGCGTCTTCACCGAGCGCGACATCGCCAAGGTGCTGCATCGCTATGTCGACGATGCCGGCACCTTTCGGCAGCTCCTCGCGCGCATCCTTCAGAGCCCGGACGTGCTGCGGCTGGAAGCTGAGCATATCGGCTTCGCAAGCGGTGTACGTGAGCCCGCTCGGTACACGACGCGCGAACTGATCCGGCTCGAAGCCGAGATGGCCAATCGCGCCATGTGGCTCGCCGCGCGATCCTCGTATGGCGTTCGCGAGACGGTGCTCAAGGCGGCGTTCCAGCGTCATGCCCGGCTCTCGGAAGAGCAGCGCGTGGCGATAGCCCATGTCGCCGGCGACGGACGGCTGGCCGCTGTCGTCGGTCGCGCCGGTGCCGGCAAGACCACGATGATGAAGGCCGCACGGGAGGTCTGGGAAGCGGCCGGTTATCGCGTGGTCGGCGCCGCGCTTGCCGGCAAGGCGGCCGAGGCCCTTTCGAGCGAAGCTGGCATATCCTCCCGTACGCTTGCTTCATGGGAACTGGCGTGGAGCAAGGGACGCGAGGCGCTCGACAACAGATGCGTATTCGTGCTCGACGAAGCCGGCATGGTGTCGTCGCGACAGATGGCGCTCTTCGTCGAGACCGTGGTGAAGGCTGGTGCCAAGCTAGTGCTCGTCGGCGATCCCGATCAGCTCCAGCCGATCGAGGCCGGTGCTGCGTTCCGCGCCATCGCCGAGCGCACCGGATATGCCGAACTCGAGACGATCTATCGCCAGCGCGAACAATGGATGCGCGAGGCCTCGCTCGATCTCGCGCGGGGCAATGTCGCCGCAGCGCTGAAGAGCTACGAGGCGAACGGCAAGCTGCAGCCACGCACACTCAAGACCGAGGCCATCGCGGCGCTGATCGAGGACTGGGACCGCGATTATGATCCGGCGAAATCGACGCTGATCCTCGCCCATCTCCGGCGTGACGTGCGTGCGCTCAATGACATGGCGCGGGCGAAGCTGATCGAGCGCGGCCTCATGGAGGAGGGCCATGCCTTCCGTACCGAAGATGGACATCGCCGCTTCGCTGCCGGCGACCAGATCGTCTTCCTCAAGAACGACGCGGCGCTCGGCGTAAAGAACGGCATGATCGCCCATGTCGTCGAGGCGCGGCCGGGCGGGTTCAAGGCCATGGTCGGCGAAGGCGAATACCGTCGCCATGTCGATGTCGGCCAGCGCTTCTACGCCCATGTCGACCATGGCTATGCGACTACCATCCACAAGTCGCAGGGCGCGACGGTCGACCGGGTCAAGGTGCTGGCCACTCTCTCGCTGGACCGACATCTCTCCTATGTGGCGCTGACCCGCCATCGCGAGGATGTCGGCCTCTACTATGGAGCGCTTTCCTTCAAGAAGGCCGGCGGCCTCACGCAGATCCTGTCGCAGCGGAAGCCTAAGGAAACCACGCTCGACTATGAGCGCGCCGGTTCCTATCGCGCCGCTCTGCGCTTCGCCGAGGCGCGCGGCCTGCATCTCGTCCGCGTCGCCCGCACGCTCGTCACTGAGCGGCTGTGTTGGACCATCCGGCAGAAGGACAAGCTCGCCCGTCTCGGCGGCCGCCTCGCCGTGGTCGCTGCCCGGTTCGGCCTCGGCGTCTCCTCGAAAAACACCATCCCGCAAACGAACAAGGAGGCCAGACCCATGGTCGCGGGCGTCACCGCATTCGCCAAATCGATCGACAAGGCCGCCGAGGACAGGCTCGCCGCTGATCCCGCCCTATCGAGGCAATGGGAGGAGGTCTCGACCCGCTTCCGCTTCGTCTTCGCCGAGCCGGAGAGCGCGTTTCGCAAGGTCGAGGTCGACGGCATGATCAGGAACGTCGACACCGCCAAATCCACCCTGTCGAAGATCGCCAATCAGCCCGAGACCTTCGGCACCCTGAATGGCAGGACCGGCCTTCTCGCCAGCCGGGCCGACAAAGAGGATCGCGAGCGCGCCACGCTGAACGTGCCGGCGCTCGCCCGCGATCTGGAACGGTATCTCACCCTGCGCGCGGAGGCCGAGCGTAAGCACGAGACCGAGGAACGCGCGGCACGCATGAAGGTCGCCGTTGAAATCCCGTCACTGTCGCCGGCAGCGAAGAATGTGCTCGAGCGTGTGCGCGACGCGATCGACCGAAACGACCTTCCCGTCGCGCTGGCCTTCTCCCTTGAGGACAAGATGGTCAAGGCCGAGCTCGAAGGGTTCGCCCGGGCGGTCAACGAGCGGTTCGGCGAGCGGTCCATGCTTGCCAACAGCGCGAAGACGCCGGACGGCCCAGCCTTCGAGAAGCTCGCGGCTGGCATGAACGCTACCCAACGCGACGAGCTGAAATCGGCCTGGCCGACAATGCGCACGGCGCAGCAACTCGCCGCCCAGCAGCGCACCGCCGAAGGGCTGAAGCAGGTCGAGGCGATGCGCCAGGGGCAGCGACAGGGGTTGTCGCTCAAATGACGGTCGGTGCGCGTGCGGATATCGGAAAGGCAGACGGAAGGAGGAGCGGCGAAACGCGGCGGCGTGCACTCACGATGCTCGTCGGCGGCGTGGTCGTGATGGCGGTGATCGCTGTCCTGGGCGGGCTCGGCGGATTGCGCATCAACCTGACGCCGAGCGAGCCGCTCGGGCTGTGGCGGATCGTGCCGCTCGATCGCCCCGTCGCCATCGGCGATCTCGTCTTCATCTGTGCGCCGCCGGGGCCGGTCTCGGCCTTCGGCCTCGAGCGCGGATATTTCCGGCGGGGCTCATGCCCGGGCGGCGCCGGGCCGCTCATCAAGACCGTCGCGGCGCTCGCCGGCAGCCGCATTGAGGTCGGCACCGATGTCGTGATCGATGGAGCCGCCCTGCCCCGCTCCAAACTGATCCTACGCGACGGCGCCGGGCGCGCGCTCACCCCCTGGACCGGCGGCATCGTTCCGGCTGGCCAGATCTTCGTTCATTCCCCTTTCGCAGGTTCCTATGACTCCCGCTATTTCGGGCCGCTCCCGCAGACGGGTCTTCTCGGCCTTGCTCGGCCCCTGCTCACATTCGAGCCCTGATCGCTGGCGTGCGATCTGTCTCACGGCCGCGGCCACCGTCATCGGCTGGATCGCATGGTCCGGGCACGTCCTGGCGCTGCCGCTCGCTCTGCTGTTTCCGCTGCTGTGGGCGTGTTCGCCGACCCGCAACGCAGCGGTGGCCGTGTCGATGGGGTATTTCCTGGCCGCGTCTCGCGGCCTGCCCCAAGGGATCGCGACCTTCTTTGGCGCTTCCGTCTGGGCCGGAATCCTGCTCTGGCTGCTGGCCTCACTCTCCTTCGTCGCCGTGCACGCTGTATTCTGGACTTCGCGGCCGGGATGGCGCCGGGCGCTACGCTATCTCTTCGCGGCGGTGCTGATGGCGGTCCCGCCCTTCGGTATCTTCGGCTGGGCGCAGCCGATCACCGCGGCCGGTGTGCTCTTTCCCGGATGGGGATGGTGGGGCGTGCTCGCCACGACGGCTAGCCTGGCTGTCATGACCACGCGGTTCCGGCCTGCCGCCGTCATCGCCTTGGGAGGCTTCTGGCTCTGGTCCGTGGCGAGCTGGACAAGTCCGACGCTACCGGAAGGATGGACCGGCGTCGACACGCGATTGGGCGCGGCCCTCGGACGCGATGGCGCGCTTGAGCGGCATCGCCAACTCCTGAGTCTCGTCAGCACGCGCATAGGGGAGGGCGCAAAGGTCGTGGTGCTGCCCGAGAGCGCGCTCGGCTCGTTGACCCCGACGGTGGAGCGGTTCTGGCTGGATGCGCTCACCAACCTCGACGTCATCGTCATCGCCGGCGCGACGGTTCTCGACCGCGACGGCTACGACAACGTCATGGCCGAGACTGGGCCGCGCGGCGGCGGGATCCGTTATCGCGCGCGCATGCCCGTGCCGATTTCGATGTGGCAGCCCTGGCGTGCCTGGTTCAGCTCGAGCGGCGGCGCGCGGGCAACCTTCTTCGGCGAGCCCGTGATCGAGGTCGCCGGCCGTGGCGTCGCGCCGCTGATCTGCTACGAACAGCTCCTGGTCTGGCCGGTCCTGCAGTCGGCGCTGCATCGTCCGGATGTGATCGTCGGCATCGCCAACGCCTGGTGGGCGACACAAACCTCCGTGCCATCGATCCAGATCGCCAGCCTTAAAGCCTGGTCGCGCCTGTTCGGCATTCCTCTCGTTACCGCCTTCAACCGCTGAACAGGATCCCGCCCATGGCTTTCGATGCCGATCTTCTCCGGAAATGCGCCGACCCCTCTCTGGAGCCCGCGATCGTCGAGCAGTTCGTGCGGCAAGGGGGTTCGCCTGATCCGCTCGCGGTCACCGTCCGAAGCGGTAACCGCATCATTCTCGTGTCGCCGGCGAAGACATCCGAGCAGGCGCTCGCGCTCGTCCGCGAACATGTCAGAAAGGCCGTGGTGCGGGTCGGCGTCACGCAATTCCCCGCCGGCATCGGCATCCGGGACGCCTCCGAGCTTAACCCCGCCCTGGTCGACCCTTGCGAAAACATCCGCATGGGCACCGCCCTGTTCGGGAAGGTCTGGCGGATCGTGTTCAAATGGTACGGCAACCCGACCTCCGAGGAGGTCATGCCACAGGTGCTGGAAGACGCGCTCCATGCCTGGCAGACGGGCCAATTCGAGGGAGCGGCGGTATTCAGTGCGCCAGATCCTGGCGAGCCCAAGGCGGCCAAGCAAAGGCGGGAGGATGTGCCGCAACTCTCGCCGGCGACAGCTCCTGCGCCGTCGGATGCGTCAGCCGTAGATCCCAACAAGGCCGCTATCCGCGTCGACCTGTCCGGGATTGGAGGGAAGGCGCCATAGGGCACGGCGCCCTATTCCACGATGATATCGCGCGTCAGCAGCTCGGATTCCAAGAAGCGCAAGCTGCGCAGGTCTATCGAGACATAGATCTTCAGGCGGGCATGGATGCGCGACGACGTTTCCAGTTCGGTTGGAATAATGTCGTCATCTTTATCGCGCAACTCTTTTTCGTCGAAGTAGCGCACCTTCGCGTCGAGAGTCGCGTTCACCTGAATGATCAGACCGATCTTGGAGTCATCGAACGCGGCGACGTCATATTCGTCGAGGCTGACAATCTCGTTCAGCTCGGTGGAGACGACGTTCCCATCGGTCAGTGGGCCGTAATAGACGAAATCGACGAAATCCAGATCGGCCTCGATGGCAGCTGTCACCTGATCATCGAAACCGGGCGACGCAAAAATCTCATCGACGAGCGCCTCGATGTCGCCTGCTTCTCCTGCCGCAGTGGCGGCAGCTGCAAGGACCTCGTCCAGAGTTTGCAATGGAATGAGGGGGGCGTGGCTCTCGGCAGCACGACGAAGGGCAGCGTCTCCGCTGACAACATACATGGAGATGTCGTTGCTCGTGCAATAGCGGGCGATGCCTTCGACAACGAAGGCGTCGGGAAATTCCTTGCTGCCTCTCTGCTCGAAGGGAGCGAGGCCTGCGAAATATCGTTCGAAGACGATCCGCGCTGGCGTGTCCAGAGCGAGAACCGAATGGCCACGCAGTCGCGTGATCAATGTGTTGAGAAAACCCTTCCATGCGGCGTCCGCAAGTTGCTGGGCGTCGATCTCCCTTACCGTGTCGTTCGGTCGCCCCGCGATCTGCGAGATGCGGTTGAAGTCGCGGGCGAGGCGCTTCGCTTCTGCCGCTTTGGCAACGACCTCCTCGGTGAGCTGGCGCTGGATCTCCGCAAGCGTGATGTCGGTGAAGTGCAGTACGATCCGGCCCGCGTCGATCTCCTTCGCGAGCAGCGCGAATTGCGTGTTGGAGATGTTGAATCCGGCACGGCGATAGACCTCCGTGTCGAGGAAAACATGGCGGGTCCGCAGTGGCTCGGTTGCTTTGCGGGCAGGCTTGCTCATGAGGCAGCAATGTCGGTCTGGCCGAAATCATTGCCCTTGAAGAGAAGCGGCTCACCCGTCGCTTTCGCCAGCGCATAGGCGAAGCAGTCGCCATAGTTCAGCCCGGCCTTGTGCCGGCCCTTGCCGAAGTCGAGAAACGCCTGCCGGGCAAGTTCGCCATGTTCGATCGTGACCGGCTCGATGGCGATACCAGCGCGACGAAAGAACACCTCCGCTTGCCTCATGCCTTCCGGGCCGAGCTGGTTCTCGATCACCATCGAGAGCTCGACATAATTCGCCACGCTGATGCGGCAGATGTCGGCATCGTGGATGCGCTGGGCAAACTCCTCCGCCTCGTCCTCCCGGTAGAGGATTGCGACCATGGCCGAGGTGTCGATGATCATTTCGGGAGACCGTGCTCGTCATAGAGAAGGTCCGCATGATCGGCATACGGCCGCTTCACATGCGCGGCTGCGCGGTCGGCGATCGCCAGAAGCTCCAGCACGCTGGCCTTGCCCTTGCTGCGCTCGATCCGTTCATACCGCTCGCGCAGGGCTTCCGTGACGATGCGCGTCATGCTTTCCCCGGTGACGCGGGCGATTGCCTGGGCCAGCCGATGCGCTTCCGGGTCCTTGACGTTGAGGCTCATGCTGTCTCCATTTCTAGATAAACGGAATTCATTCTACCATTCTACCCATTTCGCCCTGTAAGACAAGGACGCAGTTGTGAGGGGGAAGCGCCATCGGGTCTGCGGCAATCCCAACCGAAGCGGCCTACTGCCGCCAAACTTCTCGCGAAGGCACGGGTCCGCCAATGGCGTCGTGCTGACCGCCGGCGTGGCGGGAATCGACGCCGGACAATTGCGGGCCCGGCGGCGGCCAACTCTGCCTGGTGCGGACGGCGACTGGCGAGGTGGCCGTCGTCAATGGCACGGGGCCCACCCCGCGCGCCATGGGCCGGGCGGCTAATGACGGCGGCGGCAGCGTCACCGTGCCCGGCATCGTCGATGCATGGGCGCGGATGAGCCGCCGGTGGGGCGCCTGCCGCTCGATTGCCTGAAGGCGCCGCTGACAAACACCCGAAGCCCTTCATCTGGCGCGCCGATCCCAACGCTATCGTCGCCGCACGTAGCCGCGGCTCGTGCTGGTGATGTCGACCCCTGTCGGTTGGCGTAGCGAAGCCGCGACGCCTGCAGGTGGTCCAGTACGCCGCCGTCCGCGCCCACTACCATTTGTCGAGGAAGATTGGAAAAAACTGGCTTTTGAATTCGCCACTCTGATGGTTAAAACTCAGCTGCAAGAAAACGAGGTGCCACTCGGAGGATCGTAGTGAAGCATTGGATTGAGAGGCTTACCGACCTGACGGCGATAGGAACGGACGAAACTGATCTCAAATCGGCGCTGACAGATCTGGCAGAATCATTTGGCTTTGGCGGGTACGCCTATTTGCACATGCAAATGAACAATACGTTTGCCATTTCAAATTATTCTAATGAATGGCAGCGCGTTTACTTCAGCGAGAGGTACGCCGGCGTTGATCCCGTCGTGGAGCGGGCACGGCGGCTCAGGCGAGCTTTCTCCTGGGACGGCGAGGCGGATCGCTCGCGCCTGTCGAGGGAACAGCGCTCCTTCTTCTCGCACGCCGCCGACTTCGCGATCCGGTCTGGATTTACCATTCCGGTCACCACCGCGAACGGCTTCATGTCGATGTTCACGCTGGCATCCGACAAACACAGGATCGACCCTGAAAGGGATATTGACGCCATCGCGGCCGCTGCCGCTGTGGGGCAGCTTCATGCGCGCATTGCGCATCTGCAGGCGACACCGACGATCGAAGAGCACGCATGGCTCGATGCAAAGGAGGCCGCCTATCTGCGCTGGATCGCCCTAGGAGACATACCCATAAACGGGCTTCCCCGCGGGCCGGGGTTCTGATTCATTGATCTCAGCCCTGGAGGTTGAGATGGCTCGCTTTGACCTG
>NZ_JAUSVR010000031.1 GCF_030814815.1 Ancylobacter amanitiformis
TACCCGCTATGACAAACGAGACGACAATTTCCTCGCCTCAATCCAACTCGCGTCAATCCGCATCTGGTTGCGGAGTTATGAGTCGGTCTCCTAGGCAAGACGGTGGAGGAAGTGGCCGAGCTTCACAACGTCAAGTATAACAGCGTGCGGGTAAAGCTCTCTGAGACAAAAAAGCGGTTCAACGTCTACACGATTACGCAGCTTGTGGCCGTGGCGATCCGCCAGAAACTCATCTGATGACTAATTCACCGAAACACTCGGGGTATAGCCGAGAAGCGCGATAAGAGTCGCGACGGCAGCCATTTGAGAGTGCATCTCGATGGCTGCCTCGATATATCGGATATGCTGTTCGCCCCCTGGTGCCCTTCCGGTTTTGCAAGCATCGGGAAGTCCATGAAACAGCTCATCGGCGCGATCGACCAGTTGCCGGTGGATGCGGATCGCATTGGCTGTGATGGCCTCGAGATCCGACTGCGGCAGCCCCCGCGTCAGCCCGACGAGAGGACGGAGCGGGATTTTGGTTTCCGGTTCGGACTCGTTCGTGTTCATCCCTTGCTCGCCTGAAGTTGTCCGCGGTCCGCCCCCGCCGACGCTAATCCCATGACCCCTTAGCCGGGGGTTAGAATCCGAGATGAATCGGCCCTGCGACCTTTAGCACGGAGGTGCCTGGACATGCGTCACAGGCCCCCGGCCATAAGGTCAGAGGATTCTGGTGCCATTCCGGTCGGCACCAACCGTTCATCAGGGGATTCTAAGCCCCAGGACAGCGCGTACTGCCCCACGCCCTTTATAGGGAGCATGAGGCAATCACGCCAGAGCAGGACAGCAGCAAGAACGGCCGGGCCCTGAGAAATCTGTCAGGGGAACAGTGCCTTGGGTAGCGATCCCCTACCCCCGATAGGCGCCGGGGAACACGATGTCCTGGTCGACCAGCACGTTGAACTTGTAGCCCGGGCGGATCTCCAGAGTCGGCTGGACGTCCATGTTGCGTTGGATGGTCTGTTCGGCCATCCGACCGAAGGTCTCCGCAAAATTGATCCGCGCCGCATCCTCGGGGCTGTTGGAGTTGAACGGGTCATTGTTCTGCGGGATCGCCATGTCGATCCCGGTGCCGATCAGGGCGATCAAAATGGCGGAGCCGAAGGTCTCCAGCCATTTGCGATCGACCTTGTCGCGGAAGCCGCCATAGCCCTCCGCGTCCGTTCCCGCCATGCCGCCGATCTGCAATGTCGAGCCATTCGGATAGATGATGTCGGTCCAGACGACGAGGACACGGCTCTGCCCGAACGATATTTTGCTGTCGTAGCGGCCGAAGAGTTTCGTGCCTTGCGGAATGAGCAGGCGATGGCCGGTCGCGCTGTCATAGACGTTCTGGCTCACCTGCGCGGTGATGCGCCCCGGCAGGTCAGAGTTGATGCCGGTGATCAGAGTGGCGGGGATCACCGAGCCGCGCTTCAGCTCAAAGGGCGAGAGCTGCGGCACCACCCGGTTCGGCAGATATCCGAGGGTTTTGAGATCGGCGTTGAAGAAATTTTCCTTGGCACGCTGACCATTTGGATCCGGATTGATGCTGCCTTCCCCCGCGCGCAATGCGGTGGCGAGAAGGTCCGAGGCGCCGCTCGTGCCCGACGCCGGAACCGGTTCGCCCGGACGGGATGCTGAGCCGACGTCTCGCCCGTCGAGCTTGCTGCGATCGATAGCGAGGGGGGCATCATAGGCCGCGTCGTTCGCCTGCAATCGCGCCATGTCCTGACGATGACGCTCCCGCAGATATTGCTCTTCCCTCTCGCGCTGCAAACGCGCACGCCAGACCGTTTCCGGCTCTAGCGCCGGTTCCGGTCGTATGCCGGCCCGCTGGGCGGGCGGGGTCTTGAACGGGTTGGCCGCCGGCTCCTCTTTGGTCGGTGCCGGCACGGGCGGGAGCGATGTCGCCGGCTGGGGCTCGCCAATGATCGCGTCGCCGACGCCGCGTTTGAGCTGGTCGGCGAAGGTGGAAGCCGGATTACCGGCGCTCTCCCCAGGTCCGGTCGCCTCCCCCATGCGTAGGCCGCGCGAGGCCAAGCCGTAGAAGATCACACCCAGGAACGCGATGACCAGCACGATGACGAGTATCACGGGCAGCCGGTTGATCCGGCGCATGCCGGCATCGGCCCCGTCATTCGAGGCACCGCCGAGCTTGAGGGATTGCGTCATGGCACTCTTCCTATCCGCGCCGCATGACGGAGACCGGGCTCGCCGGCGTCGCGCCGGCGGCCGTCACGCTATAGGCGCGACCAAGTTCCACATCGGCTGTCGAGAGCCGGGCCAGAACCTGGCCCTCGAAGGGAATGATCATGTAGGCAAGCGGGACAATGCTCGATCCGCCATCGGTCTTCTGGTCTGTGACCACGGAATAGCCCCAGCCCTTCAGGGCGGTTTCAAGCGCCTCCCCGAAAGGCGAGCCGTCCTGCTTGAGCGCGATCGTGGCTGTGCCCGGTCCGACCTGTTCGGCCAGCCGGCTCACCATCTCGCCGGCGATGGCGCTGGCGGCGGGACCGGATAGGTCGGCGGGTGCATTGCTGGCGGCGGGACCCCCCGGCCCGGTGGTCTGGCAGCCGGCGAGACAAAGCGCGAGGCCCACAGCGAAAGCAAAGGAACGAAGTGAGGCAGAAAAGAGCATCAGCCGCCCCTCCTGATCGTCACCTTTTCCTGGTTCCAGCCGACGCCCGACACAAGCACGGCCCCGTCGACATGATAATCGACGATCATCATGTCGCCCTTCATGCGGTAATTGACGATGCGGTTCTGCCCGCCGGAGGTCACGAAGAGAACCGGCGCATCCTGGCCCGTGATCGACCGCGGAAACTGGATGTAGGTTTTCTGGCCGTCGCTATAGACCCGGCTCGGACGCCAGCCGGCCCGGCCGGAGATCGAATATCCGAACTGGAGCTGCTCGGCCGGCACGCCGGCGCCGGGGATGGTGCTGGCCTCGATCCGGGCATTGATGTCTGCCATTCTGGCGGAAACATCCTCGGGATAGTCGAAGCCGACGCGGGCCATGTACTGGGTTGCGTGCGACTTCAGCTGAATATGGTAGGTGCGGCGTGAGGTTGTCACCACCATCGAGGTGACGAGGCCCGGCTCCGATGGCTTGACGATCAGGTGGATCGCCTGGCCATCGGCCGCTCCCGAGGTCGCTGGCTCGACCTTCCAGCGGACGGTGTCGCCGACGAGCACGTCACGGACCACCTCGCCCGACTGGAGCTCGATGTCGCAGACCTGCAGCGGCGAGCAGACGACGGAGGGCTGGATCTCGCCATAGAGAAAAACGACCTTTCCATCGGGACCTCGCGTGACTAGGCCGGGGCTGCCTCGCCAGCGCCCGGAGAGGCCGGTGCCCTTGGCCTCGTTGGCGCTGAGGCCCTGTGCTTTCACGGGGGTGGGGAGCGTAAAGAGGGAGGCCAGAAGGGCGATAGCGATGGCGGTCGGCAGAAAAGGCCGGACTGCTGCGTGTTGTTCGTGCATGCGCGCGTTCGAGCCTTTCAAAGCTGGGCCGTCCAATCGAAGTCACGCAGATAGAGGCCGATCGGGTTGAGGCGGATGCTCGCCTCGTCCTGCGGAGGCGTCAGCGTGACGGTGGCGATGCCGCGAAACCGCCGGACCGCGGTCTCCTTGCCCTTGCGGTCGCGCTCGAACTCGGTCCAGTCGATCTGGTAGCTCTGGTTCGACAGCGCGACGATGTTGTTCACTTCGATGGCGACCGTCGCGTTCCTCGCCTTGTCGAAGGGTGAGGAGGAACGGAACCAGGCATTGACCTTTTCGGTCGCCGGATCGGAAGTGCGCAGATGAGCATAGGTGCGGTCGATATATTGCTTCTGCACCACGGCATCGGGCGTCACGCTGCGGAAGTTCGAGACGAAGCTTCCGAGCGTCGCGCGCACGACGCGCGGATCGGCATATTCGATCTGCTGCGGATAGCCGGCGCTCGAGGCGGTGCCGAGTTTGTCGACTTCGACGATATAGGGAACCAGCCTGACCTGCGTGCTTTGAAACAGCGCGTAGGAAAAGCCGATCACCGCCATGACCATGCCGGTGATGCCGACAGCGCGCCAGCCGGCGGCGGCCTTCACATAGGAGCCATAGCGCTCGTTCCACTCCTGTCGGGCGGCAATATAGGGGTTCTCAGGTGGATTGCCGGTGGCCATGCCGGAGCGTCTCCTTATTTGGTGTCGTCGATGGGCGGCGGCACGGGGCGGGACGAGCGCGTGCCGCCCGACTGCCGGCTCTGGTCGAGCTTGGCATTGGCGAGGCCGAGCAATGAGCCGGCATAGGCGCCGGGTGCCGCAATGGCCTTTTCCTTTGCCGCCGATCCGGCCGCTCCCGCGGCGCTGCCGATGCCGGACGCCATGCCGCGCAGGGCGGCCCCGGCCAGCGAGGAACCGCTGGCGCGGGCGTCGCTCGCGGCCTGAGCGCCCTTCCCGGCCGCGCTGGCACCCAGAAAAGCGCCACCGGCCGCGAAGGTCGCGACCTGTGCGCCGTGCCGGATCGCCTCCATGCCGCCGGAGACCGAGGCGCCCTGGACGACGCCCTGCATGATGGGTGGCACATACATGGCGATGACGAAGACGACGACCGAGATGCCAGCGATGGCCAGCGTGGTGATGAACTGGTCCGAGGTCGCGGTCGGGGCCTCGGCAAGGCCGAGCAGGATGTCCGAGCCGATCCTGGCAATCATCACCAGCGCCATCAGCTTCATGCCGACCGAGAAGGCATAGACGAGATAGCGGATGGCGAAGTCCTTGGTGAAGGACGACCCGCCGAGGCCGAGCATGATCATGCCGGCGAGCAGGCCGACATACATCTCCACCATGACCGCGACGAAGATCGCCGCCACCAGCGAGAAGGAGATGACGACCACCACCATGGCGAAGACGGCGGCGATCGCCAGCGCATTGTCCTCGAACAGGCCGAACTTGGCCTGTTCCGACATCTTGGACGCGACGCGGATGCCGGCATCGAAGATGTTGGCGGGTGAGGCGTCTCCTCCGCTTCCGCCCATCTGGAAAAGGCTGTCGACGACGGCCTTCGCGAAGTCCGGGCCCTGGTCGAGAATGAAGGCGAACAGGCCGACGAACATGATGCGGCGCACCAGCTCGGCGAACCAGGCGTCGAGCGAGGCGGCATTGATCGCCAGCCACACGGCGGCGATGCCGACCTCTATTCCGGCGAGAATCCAGAACAGCGACCGGGCGGCATCCATCACCGTGGTTTCCCAGCCGCGGGCGGCGGTCACGACGGAATTCTCCAGCGTGGTGAGAACGGAACCCTCCTGCGCCAGCGCGGGAGCACTCGCGAGCAAGACGATCACGGTCGCGGTGATCATGGGGGTACGGCAAAGGCGGAGGATTACCATTGCGGTTTCATCTCCTGACCACCCCGAACGTCCTTGTTGGGGTCGCCACCGAAGAAGCGTTCGAGATGGTCGCGACGTGCAGCATTGGATGCCGGAGGTGGCGGTGGTTCGGCTGTCGCAGCGGCAGGCTCAGTGGACGATTGCCCGACCATCTGGAGAGCGAGCGTGGCGCACAGGCCAAGGGCCCCGGCGAGCAGGAGGATAACGACGAGACGGGAGCTCACCAGCGCGGCTCCATGGTCTGCCCGCCACGAATGTCGCGGGTGGGAGCGTTGAAGAACTGCTCGCGGCGGGCCTGGGCGAGGTCCTTCTGCGCCTGGTCGGACTGGTACCAGGTGCCCATCATGGTCATCTGCTGGGACACGAGGCCGCGCAGCTTCTGCATCTGCGCAACCTGCTGGGCCGCGATCTGATGACCGATCTGCAAGGCCTTCATCTGGCCATCGGCGCTCTCCGACATCGCGCGCAATGACGACATGGTGGTCTCCTCGCTGCCGAATTGCTGCGCAGTCAGGTTGGCGGCCTTCAGCGTGCCGGCGACGGTGTCGCGATTGGTGGTCGACCAACCCTGATAGGTAGAGGAAAAGGAAGCGCCATCGGGCAGGTTGCTCTTCATCTCGGCGAAGCTCTGGAAACGCTGCCGCAGCACGTCATCGGCATTGCCCATGGAGAAGGCGATGCCCTGGCCCTGCGAGACAACGTTCTGCAGGCTCTTCAGGTCGTTCTCGACCTGGCCCCAGACATGGTTCGGCAGCTGCGCCGTGTTCTGCAGCATGTTGTTGTAGATATTCAGCTGGTTCTGGATCTGCTCGGCGAGCTGTGAGATCTGCTTGATCTGGTTGTTCACCTGCTCGGCGGATTGGCCGACCAGGCTCACCAGCTCGGCATTGTTGGCGAGCTGCGTCCATTCGGTCGCGCCGCCCGTGGCGCCTCCGGCCGCGGCCTCCTGAGACAAAGCCGGCATGAGCAGCATGGCTGCGGTCGCAAGGACGATTGGTGACCTAGGCGACGGGAAGGATGGTTTCGACATCGGCGATCCCCCTCTGCTGGAGCCAGGAGAGAGGCCAGCCGGCCCCCTGTTCGGAATGCAGCGCGCGGATGCGTTTGAGGTCCTCCTTGCCGGATGCTCCTACGAAGGAGAGGGCAACCGGACCCAGCGCCATGTCGAAGAGCCGCCGACCGTCCGGAGAGGCGACATAATATTCGCGCTTGGGCAGCGCGCTCGCGACGATCTCGATCTGACGCTCGTTGAAGCCGAGGCGCTCGTAGAATTCGCGGGTGCCCGGCTCGCGTGCCGATCCGTTCGGCAGGCAGATCTTTGTCGGGCAGCTTTCCCTCAGCACGTCGATGATGCCGGAGCGCTCGGCGTCCGAGATCGATTGGGTGGCGAGGACGACCGCGCAATTGGCCTTGCGCAGCACCTTCAGCCATTCCCGTACTTTGGCGCGAAAGGTCGGGTGTCCGAGCATCAGCCAGGCCTCGTCGAGAATGATCAGGCTCGGCGCGCCGGTCAGGCGCTTCTCGATGCGACGGAACAGATAGGTGAGCACGGGAACGAGATTGCGCTCGCCCATGTTCATGAGTTCCTCGATCTCGAAGCACTGGAAGGTGCCGAGCGACAGACCGTCCTGTTCGGCATCGAGCAATTGTCCCATCGGGCCGTCCACGGTGTAATGGTGGAGCGCGTCCTTGATCTCGCGCATCTGGACGCCCGATACGAAATCCGAGAGCGAGCGCCCCCGCGACCCTGCCATCAGGCCGATCTGCCGGGAGATGGCATTGCGATGGTCGGGCGAGATCGGCACGCCCTGCAGCGCGACGAGGGTCTCGATCCATTCGCTGGCAAAGGCCCTGTCGCCATCCGTCGACAGCTCGGCAAGGGGGCAGAAGGCGAGCGAAGCCCCCTCCCCTGCCCCGGCGCTCTCTCCGCCGATCTCGTAGTGCGCGCCGCCGATCGCCAGCGTCAGCGGCAGCATGGAGCGGCCTTTGTCGAAGGCGAAGACCTGCGCTTGGCGGTAGCGGCGGAACTGCGCGGCGATGAGCGCCAGCAGGGTCGACTTGCCGGAGCCGGTCGGCCCAAAAACCAGCGTATGGCCGACATCGTCGACATGGAGGTTCAGGCGGAACGGCGTGCTGCCGCTCGCCACCTGCATCAGCGGCGGCGATCCGGGCGGATAGAACGGGCATGGTGCATCGACGCTGCCTGACCAGACCGAGTTGAGCGGGATGAGATCGGCGAGGTTGCGGGTGTTGATCAGAGGCTCGCGGATATTGGCGTAGGAGACGCCGGGCAGACTGCCGATGAAGGCGTCGGTGGCGTTGAGCGTCTCGATCCGGGCACCGAAGCCCTCGGCCTGGATCAGCCGGCGCACCGCCTCGCTTTTTTCCTGCAGGCGGGTCTGCCCCGTGTCGAACAGGACGATGACCGGTGTGTAATAGCCATAGGCGACGAGCCGTGAGGAGGCTTCGGCAATGGCATCTTCGGTTTCCGCCACCATCATCATGGCGTCCTGGTCGACCGATCGGCTCTGCGTCTGGAACAGCTGGTCGAAGAAGGGTCGCACCTTCTGCTGCCATTTCTTGCGCGTGCGCTCGAGCCTCGCCCGGGCCTCCTGCTCGTCGAGGAAGACGAAGCGCGACGACCAGCGATAGGTCAGCGGCATCAAGTCGAGGGCGTTGAGAATGCCGGGCCAGCTTTCGGCCGGCAGCCCATCGATGGCAACGACGCCGAGATGGCGGTTCTCGACGAGAGGTGTGAGCCCGTGCCGGAGTTCGGCCGTGGCCAACCAGTCGAGATACATCGGGATGTCCGGCAGCCGGACGGGATGGTTCTCGCCGGTGATGCAGAAGCGGATGAACTGAAACAGTTCGTCATAGCGGGCGGTACGAAAGCCGCCGGCCTCATCGGTCTCGCGGGTCACCATCCGACGGATCGAGACGACATTGGCGAGATATTGCTCGATCTCGCGGATCGAGGTCCGGAAGGCATCGAGTGTCACTGATGCGTAGGAGGCGGTGCGGCTTGCCGCGTCGGAATAGATATAGCGCGTGAGGCCGGAGCGCCGCGGCTCCGGCGGGCGCCAGGTGAGGATGAGCGCGTGGCGGCTCTCAAAATGGCCGCGCTCGCGCTGGAAATGTGACCGGCGCTCGGCGTCGATCGCACGCGTCACCGGGTCGGGGAAATGGCAGTCCTGCTCGTCCGGATAATCCGAGGTTGGCACGCGAACGGCCTCGACCTGGATCATCCAGCCGGAGCCGAGGCGCGCCAGTATGGTGTTGATCTGGCGTGACACCTCGTTGCGCTCGACCGGAGTGGAGCTCTCGCTGTCGGGGCCGGCAAAGTACCAGCCGGCCATCAGCGCGCCGTCCTTGAGCAGGAGCACGCCATTGTCGACGAGGCCGGCATAGGGCACGAGGTCGGCGAAGGACGGACCGGCATGACGGAAGGATCTGAGTGCGACCATGGGCAAGCTCAGAACCGTCGCCAGGGCGTCGATGTCGCCCGGTAGTGCGACTGGTAGGTGATGTGGCGGACATAGATGCGCCGCATCAGCGGGTCGGACTTGGCCATCATGCGCAGGGCCGCCACTACGACCAGCCAGATCGCCGCGCCAAACAACGCCGCGTACCAGGTCAGCACGACGAAGATCAGGATCGCCGAGGCAAGCCCGGTCAGCAGCACCAGTTCCCGGTCGGCGCCCATCAGCAGGTTCGGGCGGGACAGGGCGCGATGGATGCGCGATCGTGCGAGGCTGGAGATGTCAGGCATCGGTCCCCTCCCCTGCCCCGCCATGGGAGGACGCGGGAGCCGCCGTCTGCGCAGGTGCGACCGGCGTGCCGATGGAGGCGCCGGTCGATCCGAACAGGGCGACGATCTGGGTGGCGCCGAGCAGGATGCCGGCGACCAGCACGACATACATCAGCCGCCGCGCGAAATCGTTCAGCTCGCCGCCGAAGATCAGCATGCCGCCAGCGACCGCGACGGCCGCCAGGGCGATGAAGCCGGCGACCGGCCCGGTGATCGACTGCTGGATCTGCTCGAGCGGACCTTCCCAGGGAAGGCTTCCGCCTGACGAGGCGAAGGCCGGCTCGATGAGCGAGGTCGCGACGAGGGTCGCAAGGCCGGCGCTGGCGAGAGCAAGGAGAAGACTACGCGACATGGCTGTTCCCGTCGGTTTTCCCATAATGTTCGGTCTGATACCGGGAGGCGCAGAAGCCCTCGACGTGAAGGATCTCGCGCACCCGCCTCCCCCGGCCCGAGCGTTCGATCGAGACGATGAGGTCGACCGCCTCACCGATGACGTCCTGCATGGGCTGTTGGCTGACCTCGGCGGTGAGTTGTTCGAGACGGCGCAGGGCCGACATCGCGGTGTTGGAATGGATCGTGGTGACGCCGCCGGGATGGCCGGTGTTCCAGGCCTTGAGCAGTGTCAGCGCCGCGCCGTCGCGGACTTCGCCGACGATGATGCGGTCCGGGCGCAGGCGCATCGTGCTCTTGAGCAGGCGCGCCATGTCGACGGTGTCGCTGGTATGAAGGCAGACGGCGTTCTCCGCCGGGCACCGGATCTCCGTGGTGTCCTCGAGGATGAGAACGCGGTCGTCGGGAGCCTCCGCCACGATCTCGGCGATGACCGCATTGGCCAGCGTCGTCTTGCCGGAGCCAGTGCCGCCGGAGATGACGATGTTCATCCGCGAGGCGATCGCGCTGCGCAGGACCGAGGCCTGAGCCTCGCTCATCACCTTCGCCTTCACATAGTCGTCGAGCGGGATCAGCCGCGAGGCGCGCCGGCGTATGGTGAAGGTGGGAGCCGCCACGACCGGGGGCAGCAGCCCCTCGAAACGATGACCGCCGATCGGCAGTTCGCCGGAGATGATGGGCTGCTCGTCGTCGGCCTCCGATTGCAGGGCATGGGCGACGCTACCGATGACGACCTCAGCGGCGGCCGGATTCATGGCTCCCACCTCGGCGACGCCTTGGCCGAGCCGTTCGATGAACAACCTGCCGTCGGGATTGAGCATGATCTCTACGACGGTGGCGTCGTCGAGGGCGACGCAGAGTTGGTCGCCCAGTGCCTCCTGGAGCTTGCGCACCAGCCGGGAATGGGAGCGGAGCTGGTTCACGCCGCGCTCCTCAGCGGTGAGAGGGTCTCTTCGCTGAGCTCGGACTGGTAGTTGGCCGGACGCACATTCTGGAGGCTGGCCACATCAATGGGCAGGATCCCCGCGATCGCCGTGGTGTTGCCAATCCGAACAGGCTCGCCCAGCCGCTGCATCGGCCAGCCCGCCCGCTTGAGGATCCGCTCGAAGCGCAGGTCGGTGGCGGTGACGAGTTCACGGTGGCCGTTGATCATCGACCATTCGATGATCCCGGCGAACAGGAGCAGCGTCGTCTGGTGCAGCAGGCCCCCTGCCCTGTCGGTGGCCAGCGTGGTGTTGACGCAGAAGCGTGAGCTCTCGATCATCGCGGCATGGGCTTCGAGTGCACCGTTCGCGAGAAGCTGGGGGAAGGTCCTCTCCAGCATCGTCGGTCCGACCGCGGGCAGCAGACGACAGCATCCGGCAACCCATCCCGAGGCGGTCACCGCCAGAACGTAGGAGGGCTGCACGTCGTCATACTGATCCCTCTCCTCCCCGTTCTCGATGGTGACGTCCCATTCGAGGCGTCCGGAAAAGACGGCGGCGCGCAGGCGCCGCATCTGCGCCAGAAGGTCGGCGTATGCCTCATACTGTGCCGGGGTAACAACCTGAATCCGCATCAACGTCTCCACATGAACGCGCTGTGTGGAGAGAGATCACCGGTGACCTGGTCCGGCTATGTGCAGATTTGCAGTGGGTGATTCTGGTGCCTGGGTGATCGAGGGGAGACCCCGGAGGCGCGGGATCACCCCGCCTATGGGTGCAAATTTGCAGTTCCCATGGGGCATCCGCTTTCGACCGACTCACGGTAAGTCTCGGAAAACGTAGCGAAACGTCCTGCGGACCGACGATAGGCCAATCCGGGCGTTAAGTTGCTGTTGACCTTAAAGCTCTGGACGCGGAACCAGAATCATGGCCTACCTTTGTCGGGCAGAGGGCGATAAATCGCATGTAGGCCGACAACGAGGATCAGAATCGACAATGCCTACGCAGGCCGCAACCAGAATGCAGGGCGAGGACCCGGCGGACAAGATCGTCCGGCACGCCGGTATGCTTTCCGAACATCTGCAGGCTCGGCGCCAGCAGATGTATCCTCCGGACGCACAAAAGAGCCTCAGAACCTTCATGATTCATGAAGTGTCCAAGCTGACGTCGATTCCGGAATCGACTCTTAAGTTGATGTCAAATGAAGGCAAAGGGCCGGTGCCTGCCCGGCTCGAAAACAATCATCGCGTCTATACGCTGGCGCAAATAAACGAACTGCGCGAACTGTTCGCGGCTCAGCGTCCGGCAGAGGCATTGCGGTTCCTACCCCACCGACGCGACGGTGAGCACCTTCAAATATTGGCCGTCGCGAATTTCAAAGGCGGCAGTGCCAAGACCACAACGAGCGCGCACCTGGCGCACTATTTGGCGCTTCATGGCTACCGCGTCTTAGCCATCGACCTCGACCCTCAGGCCTCTTTGTCGGCGATGTTCGGCGCACAGCCGGAAATGGATGTGCAACAGAACGAGACGATCTATGCGGCGCTACGGTACGACGATAAGCGCCGACCGATCCCGGAGATTATTCGGCCCACGTACTTCACCGGGATCGACCTGATTCCGGGAAATATCGAGGTCATGGAATATGAGCATGAGACGCCGCGATATCTCTCGAAAAGGCAGACGAGCTCCGACAGCATCTTTTTCGAACGGTTACGTCTCGCATTGGCGGAGGTAGAAGATGACTATGACGTTGTCATCTTGGACACCCCCCCTTCCCTCGGCTTTCTGACGCTCGGTGCGATCTACGCCGCAACGGGTCTTCTCGTGACAGTCCATCCAGCGATGCTTGATGTGATGTCGATGAGTCAGTTCCTTCTGATGATGGGCGACCTGATCTCCGTCATTCGCGACGCGGGCGCGACGATGAGGCAGGACTTTCTGCGCTACGTCGTGACCAGGCACGACCCGATGGACCAATCGCAGGTCCATGTCGTTACCATGCTTCGGCACCTTTTCACCGAGGACGTTCTGACATCGACGGCGGTCGAGAGTGCGGCGATTGAAACGGCTGGCCTGGCCAAGCGGACGCTCTATGAGCTCGAATCTGGGAACATCTCGGCTGCGACTGCCAAACGTGCTCGGGAGTCGATCGACGCGGTCAACGATCAAATTCTCGGCTTGATCAAGCAAAGCTGGGAACGAACATGATGTCCAAGCGCCCGGGTGGGAAGTCGATTCTAGCGAACTTCGGATCCTTCTCGCAGCCGGAAGCCGCCGCCGCGGATGCTGCAGCAAGCGACGAGCAGAAGCCGTCAACGCCGTCTCAGCCGTTGGCTCGGGTCGGTGCGGGCGTCATCGGCGCTACCCAGAGATCGCTTTCCGAGTTGCGAGAAGAGCGGGACAGCTTGCGGGCGCTCGTCGACGCCGGTGGCGGTTCTGAGATAGATCCCAAGCTTATCGATCCGTCGCCTTTTCCCGATCGGTTGCCCGACGACAGCGATGCCGACTTCGAGGCACTGAAGAAGCTAATTCTGGAAGAGGGCCAAAAGGTTCCTATCCAGGTGCGCCGGCATCCGATTGCCGAAGGCCGCTTTCAGGTCGTTTACGGGCACCGCCGTTGGCGGGCCGCATCTGACCTCGGCATTAAGGTTAAGGCGACAATCCTGGCGTTGTCGGACAGCGAACTCGTTGTCGCGCAGGGAATAGAGAATGCCGCTAGACAGGACCTGAGTTGGATCGAGCGCGCACTCTTCGCTTGGCGGATGGACGAGGCGGGGATCAAGGCGCGTGACATTCGAGCCGCCTTGTCGATCGACGACCCAGAATTGGCCCGGCTTAGGTCTGTCTGCAGGATGCTTCCTGTCGACGTGATCGAAACGATCGGACGCGCTCCGAAGGTGGGACGCCCGCGCTGGGTCGCCTTGGCGTCGGTGGTGAGCGAGGATGAGGCTGCGTTGGGCCGGGTGCGCAAAACCTTGTCAGATGACAAGGTTTTGCAACGGCCGTCGGACGATCGGTTCAAGCTGGCATTGGCGGCCGTTAAGAAGCCCGCGGCGCGACCCCGCAGCCAGGTGGAAATCAGAAGCCCGGCTGGGAAGGTTGTTGGGAAGGTGACGTTCTCAAGCGGTGACATCAGATTTGCGGTTTCGACTGATCATGCTCCGGCTTTTAGCGCCTTCGTGGAAGATGAGCTGCCGGCGCTCTTAGAGAAATTTTTTGCCCGGGAGGGTGAAGGATGATTTCAGCGGTGCTCACAAAACCTTGTCAGCTGACAAGGGTGGATGGGCCCGTTGGAGGGGCGGAGGCCTCGGCTGACGCCGGACGTCGATGCAACAAAGATAGAGGTCGCATGAGGTAAAAAGAAAGGCCCCCGAAACAGTGTCCCGGAAGCCCCTCTCGTTCGTTTGGCGACAATGAGAATCCCACTTCCGCGAATCACAGTCAAGAGTCTTCGCAAGAAGATTGGACGCCGTTTTGGTGAGCGTTTTCGCTTTGCCTGAAAGCTGAAGGGCGGAACCATGACGGAACTAGTAGCAACGACGCCCTTTGGGCGGCGACCAATGACACTTGGCCAAATTTCCAGCCAGATCAGAGCAAAAGCGGTGGCAACGGACGCCGTCGCTCATAAATGGCAGGTGTTCCACGACATCCGGAACGCACGCGAGCTCCTCGGCGCGACAGATCGTGCACTCGCGATCCTCGAGGCGCTGCTGACGTTCCACCCGGAAACGGCGCTCACTCCTGGCAGCGGGCTCGTGGTGTTCCCGTCGAACGAGCACCTGATCAGCCGCGCCAATGGCATGTCGCCGGCGACGCTTCGGCGTCACCTCGCTGTCCTGGTGCAACGCGGGCTGGTCATTCGCCGCGACAGCCCGAATGGCAAGCGCTACGCCCGGAAGGGGAGAGGGGGCGAGATCGAGCAGGCCTATGGCTTCGATCTGACGCCGATCCTCGCACGTGCGGCCGAGTTCAAAGACCTGGCCAATGCCGTAGAAGCCGAGAAGAAGGCGTTCAAGCACGTTAAGGAGAAACTGACCATATGCCGCCGCGACATCGTCAAGATGATCGAGGCAGGAATTGGTGAGGGTGTTCCAGCCGATTGGCGTCGCTTCCGGCGTGAATATGAGACGATTATCGGACGCCTACCGCGGACGGCCCCTCGGCAGGTGCTGGAGACGATTACGCAGGCTCTCGAAACGCTCTGGCTCGACATCAACAGTGTATTGGAATCCTTCGTTAAATCAGAAAATTTGAATGCCAATGAGTCTCATAGTGAGCGCCACAAACAGAATTCAAACTCAGACTCAAATTATGAAATTGAACAGGCTTTTCGACAAGACGAAGAAGCGAGCGGCAGCGTTGCGGAAACCGACAACGTGCGGAGCTTGCCAAAGCGAGATCTGCCCTTGGGCATGGTGCTGAGCGCCTGCCCGGATGTGGTGGATTACGCCAAGGGCCGCGAAATCCGGACTTGGCGTGATTTTGTCGCCGCTGCCGAGCAAGCCCGCCCGGCTCTGGGCATCAGCCCGAGCGCCTGGATGGAAGCGCAGGAAGCAATGGGGGCGGAAAACGCGGCGATCACCATTGCGGCCATCCTGCAGCGGGCCGAGCGCATCAGTAGCGGCGGCGGCTATCTGCGGAATCTGGCCGAACGCGCCCGGGACGGGAAATTCACGGTCTGGCCGATGGTGATGGCATTGCTGCGGGCGAAAATCGAGGATTCGAAGCCCGCTGCGAATGCCGGCAGGGCAGGGGGCGGCGAAATCGCTGAAATCGCTCGGCCCGATGACAACAGCGTTGGCGGAAACTCGTCGTGGACGGTGTCCCCGGCACTCTTGAAAAGCCTTGGGAAGCCGAGGCGACCATGATGGTCTCTCAATCGTCGCTCTCGTCGACACGTCCACCGAACATGCCGACGAATGGTCAGATCATCGGCAGATCGGCGCGGATTAGCTCAATGGCCGGAGGCCAGGAGCTCGTCGCCGAGTTCCCGCAGGGGCAATACTTCGATTTTGTCGGCAAGCGGAAAGGCTTCGGTTCCCGGATAGACGACAATCCTTCGCTCAGGCAGTAGATCCTCGCAGGCATGATGGAAGCCGCGTTCGACTTTCGGACTTAGACTTCTCTTGATCTCGATTGCCCATTTTTTGCCGCCCGGAAGTGTGATGACCAGATCGATCTCGGCGCCCGCCGACGTACGGTAGAAATTCGACCGACTGCCGTCAGGCAGAACCGCTTGCACGGTTTCAATCACGAAGCTTTCCCAACTTGCGCCGCTGACCGGATGGCCGAGGACGTCATCGAGCGTTTCAAGCCCGAGAAGCGTGTGAACAAGTCCGGAATCGCGAACATAGACCCGGGGCGATTTCACGAGCCGCTTGCCGGCGTTGCTGTGCCAGGGCTCGAGCCGCCGCACCAGCAGCAGATCGACCAACAGGTCGAGGTAAGAGGCGACCGTTTTGCTGTCGACGCCCAGCGAGCGCGCGAAATCCGCCGCGTTCAGCAACCCCGATTGGTGATGCGCCAACATCGTCCAGAAACGCCTCAGCGTTTCTGCGGCAATGCGAGGGCCGAGTGTCGGGATGTCGCGCTCGAGATAGGTGCGGATGAAATCGGCCCGCCAGCGCTGACTGGCGCGATCATTGGCAGCGAGAAGGCTGTCCGGGAACCCACCACGGATCCATAGCTTGTTGAGCTCGCCGGCGTCGACCTCCAGTCCGTCGATCGGCGCCAGCTCGACATAAGCGATCCGACCGGCAAGGCTCTCGCCGGATTGCTTCAGAAGATCGATGGATGCCGAGCCCAGCAGCAGGAAGCGGCCAGAGCGCAATCCCTTGCGGCGGCCTCGATCGATCAGCCCGCGTAGGTTCTGGAACAGGCCCGGCAGTCGATGGACCTCATCAAGGATGACCAGCCTGTCCTCGAACCGGCTTAGATACAAATCCGGTTCGGCGAGCTTGGCGCGGTCCGCATCGGACTCGAGATCGAGATAGATCGAAGGCCGTCGTTCTCCTATCTCCAAGGCGAGCGTTGTCTTGCCAACCTGGCGCGGTCCCAGAAGGGCGACGGCCGGGCTGGCATCGAGGAGTTCCTCGACCTGTTTGGCTTTGCGACGGTGAATCATCCTTGCAATTATGGATCGTAATTCCCGATTTGCAAGGCATCACGATCCGATCCGATATCGCCTTGCAACGTCCGAAGGGCAGGGGAGGGATTTCTCGTGGCCGGCTAAAGCCCTGCCGCTTTGGTGAGGTTGACGCGGAAGCGATCCCGCCGGCGCTGATAGCGTCGGGTCATCTCGGCCGAGGCATGGCCGAGCTGCTTCTGGACGTAGCGTTCATCGACCTCGGCCGAGGAGGCGAGGCCGGCGCGCAGCGAATGGCCAGCAAACATCATCTGGCGCTCGCCCTCGCTGAGATCTGCCCGAACGCCGGCGGCGAGTGCCGTGCGCTTGACCAGCCGCGCCACCTGCTGGTCGGTGAGGCGGTCCGGACCGACGTCCTTGCCCCGGCTGGTGACCCGCCGGAACAGCGGTCCGTGGCCGATCTTCGCCAGCTTGAGCCAGGTCTGGACTGCGACGACCGGGCAGGTGGAATCCGATGAGCCCCGACCGATCTCGACCTCGCGCCAGCCGGTCTTGCCGCGCAGCGTGACCAACATCCCCTTGTCGAGGATCTCGATCCAGCCACGGCCATCCTCGGTCTGATCGCGGCCGGCATCGAGCGCGACGATTTCGGAACGCCGGAGCCCGCCGGCAAAGCCGAGCAGCAGCATGGCGCGGTCGCGCAAGCCGCGCAGCGTGCCGCGCTCGAGCGTCTCGAGCATGGCGATGACGTTCTCGGGAAGCACCGCTTCCTTCTGCACCGGTGGACGGCCGTGGGTGTTGCGGATGCCGGCCAGCACAGTGGCGATGTGGCGATCGGCACGGTCGAGTGGCGTGCCGCGCTGGACAAAATTCCAGGAGAGCGCCGACAGGCGACGCTCGATCGTGGCGACGGCGTTCGGCTTGCGATCGGCCGTCGCCGCGCCGGAGGCGCAGGCGGTGATGTAGAGCCCGACGATCTGCGGATCCGGGGGCAAAGGAGACAGCGCCTGGCGCCGGCACCAGGCGGAGAAATGTTTCCAGTCCGCGGCATAGGCGCGGCGGGTGTTGGCCGAGCTGGCGGCCTCGACATAGTCACGGGCGCGCTCAGTGAGGCGTTCGAGATGGGCGGGCAGGCCGGCCGACGGCTGCGGCGTCGAAATCACGACGGGTGGCGGCGCTGCAGGGGAGGGCGCCGAGGGCTCCTGGGCGTCGTTTTTGGGGCTCGGAGCGCTTGTTTCGTGCATGTCTTTATATAAAGAGCATAAAGACCGATAATGCAACATTATCGGTCATTATTATTCGCTGACAGGGCGTGCGGATTGTGTGCCCGTATGTGGACGAAAGCGCACATCGTGGATAGGCTCCTGCCATGAATGTCGCGCTGATTCCGCCTTCCCTGACCCTGATCGCCGTGCCCGCTGTCCCGGGCTGGGCGCTGCCGCGCGGCCCGGTGACCGACCCGGTCGAGGCGGCCTTCCTCGCCGGCGCGGCGTTGACTTCGCTCGACAATCTGGTGCGCGCGGACCCGCCCTGGGCCGGCGCCTGGCGCGCGCGACTGGCGCTCAGCTGCGCCGCCGCCGCGGCGCGTCACACAGGACGTGCGGAAGACGAGGCCGCGCTGCGGGACGCCTGGGTGCTGCGGCCGTCCGATGGCGATCCCGGGCCGGCCGGCCGGCTGCTGGCGGCTTGGCGGCGCCTCGGCGAGCGTTCGCCCGGTGTCGATGTCGCTGGGCTGCAGTCGACCTGTGCGTTGCTGGGGATCGGCTGGAGCGCGGGCCTGGCCGATCTTCCGGACGAGATCGACCGTCAGATCGGTATCGGCCGGCCGGCGCCGCTGGCCGCCGCGGCGATCCTCCGCGCCGTCGACACCGCGGCACCGAGTGCTGGGCTGCTCGGCTGGTGGCTGGCCGACCAAGTGCTGGCGCTGCGCTTGCGCTGGCCGCTGCCGGTGCCGTTGCTCATCGTCGAGTCGCGCAGCGCTGCCTTCCGCGGTGCCGGCCGGGGAGGGCGCCTTCGTTCGAATGACGCCGGTTTCGACGCTGCCGTCTGTCTCGCCGTGGCGCAGGGCGCGGCGCGGGCCCTGCGTTGTGCCGCCGAGATCGTGCCGCGCGCCGGCCGACTGCAGGCGGTCGCCCCAAAACTGCGCGCCAAGGGGGCAGGAGAGGCGATCGCCCTTCTGTTTGAGGAAGACGCGGTGCCGGGCACGCTGGTCACGGCAAAGCTCTCGCGCTGGGGCGCGCGGCGGCTGTTCGAACGGCTCGAGACGCTGGGAGCGGTGCGCGAGCTCACCGGCCGCTCCAGCTTCAAGCTCTACGGTGTGTGAGATGGGGCGGCGCACGAAAACCCCGGTGAGCTTCGACGCTGAGCTTAGCGCTCTGCCGGCCGAGCTGCGCTGGCGCGAATGGATGGGCCGGGTCGAGGCGGTGATCTTCGCCTCCCCCACACCAGTGACCCGCGAGGTGCTGGCAAAAGTGATCGGCCGCGACTGCAGCCTCGATCATCTCATCGACGACATTCGCGCCGAGTTGCGCGGCCGGCCCTATGAGCTGGTGGCGGTCGCCGGCGGCTGGCAGCACCGCACCCGCAAGAGCTTTGCTGAGGCGATCCAGGTGGCGACCGGGCTCGGCACGGGCGATCCCAAGCCGCTGTCGCCCTCCGAGGCGCTGGTGCTGCTGTGTGTGGGGTATTTCCAGCCGATCACCCGCAGCGAACTCAGCGCCTTCTTCGGCAAGGAGATCAGCCGCGACACCATCGGTCACCTGCGGCGGCTGGGCTTCATCGCCGCCGGGCCGCGGGCGCCGCAGCCCGGCGCGCCCTACACCTATGTGACGACCAAGGAATTCCTGTCGCATTACGGCTTCGATACCCTGCGCGATCTGCCCGACATGGAAGCGCTCGAAGACGCCGGCCTGCTCAGCAAGGACAGGCTGCTGGCCGGGGATATCCCGCTCGGGCTCATCGCCGGGGAGGACGGCGATGAGGCCGATCTGGACGAGGAGGTCGACGCGGATGACGGGATTTGACCGCCCGCCTCACGCGGGGAGCCGGTACTGTCCGTCGTTGTTATGACCAGTTTCGCGAAATGAGTCATAGCTCGTCGGCTCGGTCTTTCTATGTTATGACCATATTGGTGGACATGGTCATGACGCGATGAAGCTCCTCGATCACAGCTACCGCACGCTCTACTCCGAACTCGCGCAGCGCACGCTGGACGCGCAGTTCTCGTCCGAGTTTTCCATCGAAGGCCGCTTTGTCAGCATGGAAAGTCGGGGCCGGCGCTACTGGTACTTTGATCTGGCGAAACCCGGAGGGGGCAAGCAGCGCCGTTATGTCGGCCCAGTCGACGACCCAGAGATCACCGCGAGGGTGGAACACTTCGCCGACCTGAAGGCCGATCATCGCGCCCGCCGTAAGCTTGTCTCGACCCTTATCCGCGAGGCCTATCTGCCGCGGCCCGACCCGCTCGCCGGCGATATCACCCAGGCTCTCGCGAGAGCCGGGTTCTTCCGGCTGCGCGGGGTGCTGGTCGGAACCGTGGCCTTCCAGTGCTATGCCGCTCTTCTCGGGGTGCGGCTGCCGCATACGGCGCTACAGACGGGCGATACCGACTTTGCCCAGTTCCATTCGATCTCCGTTGCCGTTGGCGATGCCATGCCTCCAGTACTCGACGTGCTTCGCGCGGTCGATCCGACCTTTCGGGAAATCCCCCATCCGGCCGACGGTCGCGCTTCGACCCAGTTCGCGACCCGCTCCGGCTACAAGGTCGAGTTCCTGACGCCCAACACCGGTTCGGCCGAGCATGACGGACGGCCTGCCACCATGCCCGCTCTTGGCGGTGCGGCCGCGCAGCCGCTGCGCTTCCTCGACTTCTTGATCTACCAACCCGTGCGCGCCGTCCTGCTGCATGGCGCCGGCGTGCCGGTTCTCGTTCCCGCTCCCGAGCGGTTCGCCATCCACAAGCTGATCGTCAGTGTGCGGCGACGGAGCGACAATGACGGCACGGCCAAGGGTGACAAGGACCGAGACCAAGCGGTCACCCTGATGGACGCCATGATCGAGACGCGTCAAAGCGAAGCCCTCGCCGAAGCTTATATGGAGGCTTGGGATCGTGGCCCGGCGTGGCGCGACGCCATCGGCGCCAGCCTTCGCGCTGTGGGCGAGGAGACGCGCGCCCGGCTGCTTGCCCCCCTCGCGGCTTCTGTTCGTGCGCTCAGCGTCGATCCGGCGAGCTATCATCTGCCAGCGTGATACCGCGCCGATACTCGGGATTCCCAAGGGGCAGGAGTTGACCCGACTCTGGCAATGTCCGGTTTCGGGCAAGTTCGTCGCCTCTGCTTTTACGATCAGCACGAGGCAGGAGGCGGACAATGGTGGCCTTCTAGAGAGCGAGGCTTGGAAAAGCAGGCAACCGTATGCGTTCTGGGCCCACATGCGGTCGCATCTCGTCCGGTGGGACATATGGGAACCCCGATGGGCTGATCTTCTCCCCGAAAACTGGACCGTTTGAAGCTGGAGTTTTCCCCACCAAGATCCCTGGGCTGGGAGGAGGGAAGACCATGAAGGCATCGAAGTTTTCGGACGCGCAGAAGCGGTTCATCCTGAAACAGGGAGCGGACGGCGTGCCTCGGTGATTTCCGCTCGACGGAGGTCAAAGGCGCTCGGCCGCCCGGCCGGCGTCGTCATCACCCTGAGGGCGGGCTAGTGGTGGACGATGTCAGCGACATCATCTACTAGCGCGTGCGGGCGAGCGCCTAGCCACGGCTGCCTGCAAAGAAGCGTTGTAGCCACTTGATTTTGTGTCACATCCCCTTGCTGCCATCCTCAATCTGAATACGATGCCTCCCGGTCGGTACACGCTATGCGTGAACCACGGCAGGGCTGGCGGGAATGAGGGGACGGACCCCTCACATCCGCTGGATACAACTCGGATGGAGGGGATTTCGGATGGCTGTGATCGTCGTTGCCGTCGCGCCGCCCTATGGGCCGGTTTCCGTCAATACCGACATGATCTACGTGGTCGTGCCCGATATACCGGGGACCGGCACAAAGCTCCTGATCGACACCGCCGGCGGGCGCAGTGTTGCGGCCCTCGAAGACATTGACGCGATTGCGGCAATGCCGGGGAGCGCCAGTTTCGTGAGATTCAATCAGGCCAGCCTCAAGCCCGGCCCGGTTCTGGTAAACCGCGTGGGCTGGGTAAGTGTCGTCCCGCACCCGCAGGTAAAGGGCGTTACCCAGGTCAATTTCAAGAACCACTACATCGCCGTAAAGGCATCCGTGGATAAGGTTGCCGCTGCCTTGTCTTGAGAGTTCTCGGCGCGCGTTACGTCCTGCGATGAGTGTGCGGCCGACGAGGCCGGTCAATGCGCGCCGAGCACCCGAATCCGCTCGACCCGCCGTGCGCCATAGGGAACAGCAGCAGCCATGAGAGCATCCAGGAAGCCCCTGGCTTTTCGTGCGGAGCTGATGTCAGCGCCCCTTGAAGGAGACAAGGAAGGACGGCCTGCCCGTCGTTCGAGTGGCTCGCATAACGTCGCACCATCAGGAGATTCCGAGCCTTCCCATCGCCTTCTCGAGCGCCAGCGACAGGCCATTGTCGTCGAGCTCCAATTGCTCGATCCAGTGCGCTCTCCACGTGCGTGCCCATACAGGCATGCCCTCGAGACCCGCCAGAAGGCCAGCCAGCCGGTCCTTGAGGCGACGCGCGACAATCAAGTGGAAATCTGCATGGGACAAGACTGCGGCCGACTCGCTGAGGACGGTTTCCCGGTCATCGCGGGCAGTAACGTAGCCGGCGGCGAGCGCTCGTACCCGCGCATCGGGTGAGGTCAGCAGGCTCACCGCGAATTCAGGCGGTCCGATAAGCATGCCTAGCGTAGTCCGGACGATGAGGTTCTGGCGCTCGGCGAATTCAGTCAGCGCAACGCGCTGAGTTTCGTCAACCTTCACAAAGGCCAGGGTCTCGATTAGGCTCTGACGCAGATTTGGTGGTGTGGTGCTATGCCGGCGCGACGAGGCGAGCCTCCAGCAGGTCGAGTTTGCCGCGACCGTACATCTGGCGCTT
>NZ_JAUSVR010000032.1 GCF_030814815.1 Ancylobacter amanitiformis
CAGGTCAAAGCGAGCCATCTCAACCTCCAGGGCTGAGATCAATGAATCAGAACCCCGGCCCGCGGGGAAGCCCGTTTATGGGTATGTCTCCTAGGACAACCGTCCCGTTGGCTTCCCGGCCGTGACGCGCCGCCGCCCCGGCGATGCGCTCCAGCGCGGGCTGGATGTCGGCGAGCAGGGCCCGGCCTTCCCCAGTGAGGGCAACCCCGTGGCTGAGGCGGCGGAACAGCGCCGGCGGTCCTAGCCACTCCTCCAGAAGCCTTATCTGCCGACTGACTGCGCCATGCGTGACGCCGAGTTCCGCCGCGGCGTCCTTGAAGCTCAACCGGCGCGCCGCCGCCTCGAACGCCCGCACGGCGTTGAGCGGCGGCAGAGGTCGGCCCTTCGAGGGTGCCTTCATGTGAGTTTATCTGACATCATCTCGTCAAATTAGTCGTTTGCGCGGAGAACTCCAGCAGGCCCACACTGCTGACGTGAGAAATTCATCAAACATCGCCCCTTCAGCTGAGCCATCGGAGCTGCCACCCGCGCAGCCAAGCACCCGCCATCGTACCCTGGCCCTCTCCGGCCTGGCCCACGCGCTGCACGATGGCTACACCGACGCGATCTATGTGCTGCTCCCGGTCTGGCGGGCCGAGTTCGGGCTCGACTATGTCGCGCTCGCGCTGCTGCGCGGGCTCTATGCCGGGGCCATGGCCGCGCTGCAGGTGCCGGCGAGCTGGCTCGCCGACCACATGGGTGGGCGAGCGGTGCTGATCCTCGGCACGTTGATCGCCGCGGCCGGCTATGGCCTGGCCGGCTTCAGCGGCGGCGCGCTGGGGCTCTGCGCGGCGCTGTTCCTCGCCGGGGCTGGCTCCAGCGTCCAGCATCCCATCGCCTCCAGCGCGGTATCCCGCGCCTATGGATCGGCGGCGCGCGGGCCGCTCGGCACCTATAATTTCAGCGGCGACCTCGGCAAGGCGATCATTCCGGCGGCGCTTGCCTTTGGCCTGTCCTTCGCGCCGTGGCGCCCCTCACTCTGGCTGCTGGCGCTGGCGGGGATCGTGGTCGCCGGCCTCATTGCCGTCTCCATGCCGAAGATCGCGCCCGCCCCACCTCCTCCCGCCCAGCGTTCCGCGCCGCCGCGCGGCGGAAACGGCTTTCCGCTGCTGCTGGCGATCGGCGTGATCGACACCGGCGTGCGCATGGGCTTCCTCACCTTCCTGCCCTTCCTGCTGCAGCTGAAAGGGGCCTCGCAGCCGCTCATCGGCACAGCCCTCGCGCTGGTCTTCCTGGGCGGCGCGGCGGGCAAGCTGGTCTGCGGCTGGCTCGCCCAGCGCTGGGGCATTGTCGGCGTCACCCTGTGCACCGAGGGGCTCACCGCGCTCATGATCGCGTTCGCCGCCTTCCTGCCGCTCGCGCCGCTGCTGGCTCTCCTGCCGCTGCTCGGTCTGACGCTGAACGGCACGTCCTCGGTGCTCTACGGCACCGTGCCAGAACTGGCACCGGCCGATCGCACCGAGCGCGCCTTCGCCATTTTCTATACGGGCGTCATCGGCTCGGGGGCCTTGTCGCCGCTGCTGTTCGGCGCGATAGGCGATCAGGCCGGCCCCGTGGTCGCGACGCTGGGAACCGCCGTGGCGGCACTCGTCAACCTGCCGCTCGCCCTCGCCCTCGGGCCGAAGCTGGCAAGGCAGTGAGCGCGCGACACAGGCCGGCGCCGCGTGAGACATCGACAGGGAACGGCATGGCGAGCGACATGAATACGCGATCTGGCCAGTGCCATTGTGGGGCGGTGCGCTTCACCGTGGCGCCCAGCGAGGGTTTCAACTCGATCCGTCGCTGCACCTGCTCCTATTGCCGCATGCGCGGCGCGGTGGTGGTGATGGCTGAAATGGGTGGGATCGAGCTACTGCAGGGGGAAGAGGTGCTGACCAGCTACCGTTTTCACACCGGCGCCGCGCAGCACTTCTTCTGTTCGCGCTGCGGTATCTACACCCACCATCAGCGCCGCTCCGACCAGCGCCTGTACGCGGTCAACGTCGCCTGCCTCGACGGCATAAGCCCGTTCGATTTCGCCGAGGTGCCGGTCATGGACGGCATCAACCACACCAGCGACACCGGAAAGCCGACGCGCCGCGCCGGCACCCTGCGGTTCATTCCGGCAAGCTGACCGTCACGGGTGCCTCAGCCCTACTTGGCAACCCTCAGTCACGCGGGCGCTACAGGCGAGAGGGAACTGCGAGAGAACTCGGACGAACGCCCTTCCCGGAAGAATCCTGCGCCCCGGCGCAGAGCGGACGCTGATACGAGTTACAGCGCAGTGACAGATTTGGCGCCGGCCTACTGACCTTTATTGAGGCGGCGCTAGATTATCGTCGTGTCCAAGGTCATGTTTTCGGCTAAGGGCACGCGCATGGTCGCACACACGCAATCTTAACCGCGATTCGCGTTAGACTTTAGGTACAACAGAGAAGGGGGCGCTACGATGACGATCCGGCACATTCTCGCGCTCCTAGACTCGCACGCCGAGGGCGATGAAGAGCGCCTACTGTCGATCGCACTGTCAATCGCCGCCAACGAGGCTCGCGCGGGTCACATCGATGACGCCGACGCCCTGAAGAAGGCCGTACAACGGGTGCGCGCCGCGCGACGCGGCGCTGCGATTTCCACGGCTGCGCCGATTCCATTGGCCCGACCGCGCGGCGAGTTGCACGGCATCATCGACAGCAGCTACCCCAAGGCCAATCTTTCGAGCATGGTCCTAGGCACCGGCACGGCTGAGAAGCTCGCGCGCGTGGTGCGTCAGCAAGAAGCGCGCGCGATGCTGCGCGAGCATGGCCAGACCCCCGCCAGCCATCTTCTGCTAATCGGACCGCCCGGCACGGGCAAGACCATGACCTCGGCGGCCTTGGCCGCGGAACTCCGCCTGCCGCTCTTCACCATCAAGCTCGAAAGTGTCTTCTCGCGTTACATGGGCGAAACCGCCGGCAAACTGCGCTTGGTGTTCGACCAGGTCGCCGCTATGCGCGGCGTCTATCTTATCGACGAGTTTGACGCGATTGGCGCACGTCGGGGCGATCCAAACGATGTGGGCGAGATGCGCCGGATCCTCAATTCGGTGCTGTCCTTCATGGAAGAGCCCAACAGCACCGACAGCATCGTCGTGGCGGCCACCAACCACGTCGAGATCCTCGACCATGCCTTGGCGCGCCGCTTCGACGAGGTGATCGAGTACAACCTGCCTACGGCCGATGAGGGCGTGGTGATTCTCAAGGCGCGGCTAGGCAAATTCAAGCTAGCCGCGAAGGTTCTTAAAGGCCTGCGCGAGGAGCTAGGCGGCCTTAGCCAGGGCGAAATTGTCCGGGCAGCAGACTCGGCCGTGCGCGAGGCGATCCTCGACGGCCGGTCTGAGATCGCCTCCGACCATCTGACCACCATGCTGCGCGACCGCAAAGCCTTCCGCGACCGCTTCCATTCCGTGTCTTGAACCAAGCTTCACAACCGCCGATGATCGGTTCTCCCGAATCGCGCGGAAAGCTCAATGGCTGAGCAGGACTTCGACGGCCCCAAATCCCATCTATCGCTTGATCGCTTAAGGAAGACGGGCGCCTATACCTCACCCAAACTCAAGATCACGAAGAATCCGGCGCGCGACGATTATGTTGCCCACGGCGCGACACTGCTTCGCCAACTAGTTGACGCGCTCCCAGGGCTTCCGCCGACCGGTGCCGATCCGCGCTTGGCGATCCAAGGCCTCAAGCCCGGCGTGCTCGTTGCCATCGAGACCCAGGCGCCCAAAACCGACCGCAAGGGGCCCAGCAAGATCCCCGTGGCGTTCGAGATCCCGGGTCAAGACCTGGTGGTGCTCAGCGCACGTCGCACAGCCGATCGCGCCGAGGAGGCGATCGTCTTTGTTCCTGACGATGCGCGAGCGGGCCTTGCCCGACGCTTGCGAGCCTACGGAGCAAACAGCCTGGGCAATCGCGATCGTCCTTACGCCGCACAATTTGAAAAGGTCGAGCGCATCGCCTCGGCCGACACCGCCGACCTCTTCAAGTCCGTTACGGATTTTGATGATCCTGCGCCGCGGTGGTGGGAGCTATGGGTCCGGGACCTGCGAGACGTGCCGCGCGGCGTGATTGCGGCAGCTCGCGCCCAGAGGCTCGATGTCCATCCCGAGCAACTGGTGTTTCCCGACACCACCGTGGTGTTCGTCCATGCAACCGCTCGTCAGGCCCTAGCCTTTGCCTCCCGCGTGCCTGGCGCGATCGAAGAGGTACGACTAGGTGCGGGCACAATCGAGCCCTTCCTGACGCTTGATCACGGGCGCGTGACCCAGCACGACTTTGTTGCCGATCTGGCGGGGCGGATCATTCCGCCGCGAACGGACGCGCCGACGGTCTGCGTTCTGGACACGGGCGTGGCCGGGGGGCACCCCTTGCTGAGCGATGGCCTGGCGATCGCCCTGGCGGTCGACGAGGCTTGGGGCTCAGACGACCATGAGCGTCATGACGGTCACGGCACCGGCATTGTGAGCCTGGCGCTGCACGGCGACCTGGATCAGCCAATGAACGATACCCGGTTCATCGAGCTCACCCATTCGGTCGAGTCCGTCAAGATCCTGCCCCCGCGCGGCTTTGCGCCCACACCACCGCCCAGCTATGGCATCGTGACCCAGTCGGCGGTCTCGCTCGTCGAGGCCATCCGCGACGCCGAAGAGCTCTTTCACCGTCTCGTCATCGAGGCTGTTGAGGCGACCGGTCAGGCCGTTCATGTCGACGACGCGGCGCCCATAAAGCGTCTGGTTCCGTCCCGCGTCGATGATCTGCTCCATCGCGTTGCGCCGGGTCGCCGCCCACTCCGGGCTGTTCGGCCCCATGGTCTCCCGCATCTCACGCACGACGCCAGGTTTGCCGCGGCCAGAGAGCAGCCGGGCGACCAGTTGATTGTCTTCGACATAGCCGGACTGGGTCGGCTCACGATAAGCCTCGCGGACACCCACGCGGCTGAATCCGTCGATGTTCTGAGCGTAATAGCGATTGGCGTTCGAGAGCGCGGCGCGGAGCTCCGGGCTTCCGGCGTTGCGGACGCTGGCATCAATGGAGCGGCTCAACGAGCCAACCAGCTGAACGAGGTAGCGTTCGGGGACGCCCGGCAGGATCGTCTTGTCGTCGATGGCGTCGCCGACCAGCGTGCGCATCTGGCGCGCCTGATCGATCGTCATGTGATCCGCGGTATCGTCGACGCCGCGCAAGAAGCTGGCGAGCCCGTCCGGAGTGAAACGGGACATCGGCGCGGCGTGACCTTCGGTCGGCTCCTGCCGGGCCGGCGGCAGGGCGTCGCGAATACGGGCGACCTGCTCGCGAACGGGGCGAATAGACGATGCCGCTCACCACGCGGCGGTCGTCAACACGTGGCACGCCATGCGCCAGGGGAAAGAACGGCGAGATCCGCGCCATCTGACGCTCGCTCAGCAGGAACAAATCACCCATGCCAGCCTCCTCAAGGGAGACTGTGAATCACAACTCAAGGCAGATTAATAGGTCCTGAGCCTAGATCGTCGCGCGTGTGGCGATGGCGCGCGGCGCGCTCCGCATCGCTCTCTGCCCAAAGAGCGATCAGATCAGCGACCGCATCGAGGCTGCGGTTCGCAAAAATCCGATGGGAAGTGTCGAAGAAGAGCGCAAGGATATGCTGACGCACCAAGGCGAAGGCGGCGAGGAGCTGATCGCGCTCATTCGCGGAGATAGGCACCGCCTTCCACCGAAGCGGCTCCTGAAGCGCGGCGATGGCACTGGAGGCGTTCCATGCCACTTCGACGCCCGACGCGATGCGCTCGAAATCGGCCAGGAGTGCTTCGACTGCAGGGTTGGGACGGCCAGGGGGTTCGCAATCTGGCGGCAAGTACCCATCGAAGTCCTCATCCTGTGAAGGACAGGGGAAATGTTGATGGATCTGCATCCCGTAGACGCCTTCTTCAGTTCTTGCCTCAAAAGACGATAGCCCTACCGTTACCGCGTACAAACAGCCCTGCTGTTGCCGCGCACGCCGCGACCACGAAGGCTCCCGCGCGGAGTGTTGCTTCCGGTCAACATTCAAAAGTTCCAGCGGAGAGCATTTTTCTACGGGCGGCGCCCGCGCCCAGCAGATTGAAAACCGGACTGCCGCCAGGGGGTGGGTTAGCCCTGGGCCGGCCCCTCGGGTGTGCGGACAGGACCGGGAAGTAACCGCACGGCACGTCGCTAGAGACGATGGACGGGGCCGACGAGCCGCTCAGCTGACAGGGCCGGATCTCCCAAGCGCGAGGCATGGAGGCCAGATCAGCCGCATAGTCAGCGCGCTGAACAGGGCCATCAGCAACATGCGCCAGTAAGCGCTCAACTACGGACGCAGCAGCATATCGTTATAAGCCGCTAACGCAACGACCCGCCACCCGCGTGTCGGTTTCGTAGAATTCGTCGTCCCCTACGGACCTACATTTACGCCAAATATCACACACGATCGACAGACAACAAATAACACACTGACTTTAATACGAAATAATACTTTCAAAACACGACAATTTTTCTATCGACAGACAATGTACGCTCATTGTTTAATTCAATCATCGCAACGGGAGATAGACACGATGAACGCCAAGAAGATGCTTAAACTCGAAGATGCCGCTGTTACGAAGAACATTAATCAGATGAACAAGGGTATAGAGCACGACAATCTCTTAGAGGCCATCGAAGCAGTTGATGAGCTTTCGGTTATTTCGATGCATACGGACAGCCGCCAGGTGCGTATGCGGTGCCAGAAGGCTATGGACGCCTTCGGAGCCCATACCTTCTAACAGCCCGGCCGCGAGTGTTGCGCTTCCCGGAGCCGAAGCCCGGGCCTTGCCTCTTTATGGCGCCGCTCGCCTATACCGAAAAGCCCCGCGGAGTTCGCCGATTTGCCTCCTTGAGGCTCAAGGGTTTCGCGGGGCTGCCCCTTCTGTACGGAAATCATGTGTTTGACGTATGCCATAGGAGCTTTTCATGAAGCAGAGGCGCGTAGCCTTCTACCTAAGGGTTTCGACAAGCGACCAAACGACGGCGAACCAGCGCCGAGAGCTGGATGAGGTCGCCGTGCGCGCCGGCTGGAATGTCGGCGCAGTCTATGAAGACGCTGGCGTCTCCGGATCAAAGGGCCGCCAGCACAGGCCAGGCTATGACGCCCTGTTGAAAGCGGTCACACGGCGCGAGGTCGATATGGTGGCCGCATGGTCCGTGGATCGCATCGGGCGATCCATGCCCGAGCTCGTCGCCTTCCTAGCCGAGCTGCACGCCCGCGGCGCCGACCTGTACCTCCACCAGCAGGCGCTCGATACGTCCACGCCCGGCGGGCGGGCCATGTTCCAGATGATGGGCGTGTTCGCAGAATTTGAGCGCGCAATGATTCAGGAGCGAGTGAAGGCCGGCTTGGCGCGTGCGCGGGCCGACGGGAAGCGCTTGGGACGCCCGACCGTGGGCGACGAGCTAGAGAGGCAGGTGCGGGCGCTTCGATCCAGCGGAATGGGCATTCTGAGAGTGGCCCAAACGCTCAGCATCGGAACCTCCACCGTCCAGCGCATAGTCGCAACGATGCAGCGGGAAGGTTCGCCTTCTCACTCGTCATGTCGTCGACCACCGTGCGCCGAATGCGGGGCTCTGCGCCGGCGGGTGGTGCATCCTTTCCGCGTCGCTTGGATGTGGCGACCCATCTCGCGTGTTCCGCCGTATCGCGAGCCAGCCAACGATCGTTGACCGTCCGAAGCGGCGCGGTCGCGGCCGCAATGATAGGGGACTTTGCACTGCCAGGAGGGGCGACAAGCACGGACCACAGGTTTGCTGCCTCGCACCACCCATCATCGCGCTGCCGCACCTGAATGCGGATGTAGCACCGCGCGGGGCCCCCGACTCAAGCGACAGGTGCAAGCCGTAGGCGATCTTGGCTCGTCGGAGAGCGTCACTGTTTCGGTATCCTTGCCGCATGCCGCGGCCGGCTGACATGCTCGATCGCCTCTCGCGCGATGAAATCTGGCGTTCCCGCCATTCGGCAATGACGTCATCGATACCGGAAACGTCTTCACCGCCGGCCGTCAAAACGGTAACGAAAAGCCACCGAAGGCCGGCCTCCAAGCCGTTAGCATGATGCACCAGCTGCGGCGTCACCGGAAAGCTGGCGGGCATCTGATTGAGCGTCAAACCCGTGTCGAGATAAGCGTCGACAAAGTCGAATACCGCTTGGGTTTGATCGGCAAAGGCAAAGAAGCTGCGCGAATTGAGTTCACGAGTGCGCATCGCTGCTCACCCTTGCCACGCCGCGCGGGCGCGACTAGAGCGCGCAGCGCAAGCACTAGCGGTTCGTTCTTTGCGGGGAAGCTCCCGCGCCGCGCCATCAACCAGCGCGATGAGGCTCTGGGTTGTGACGAGCGTCCGACCACCCAGGCGCCGGAAATCGAGTTTTCCTGCGCTCTCCAGATTATAAAGGGTCGCTGGCGACAGGCCGACAATCTCACTGGCGGTGGAAAGGGTGAGAAAGGCGCGCTCGCGCCAAGGGAGCGAAGCTCCCGTTTGCGTTGCGATGTCCATCGGTTCTTCCGCAAGGTCGCGCTGCGTCGGAAGTTTCCAAACGCGAGCAGTGGGTTAATTCCCATCGCTTCGAAAAGACCGGAAGGACCTGGAAAACCTGAATAGCGCGAGGGCGACTACGTTTATGTAGCCGCCGAAGCTGACGATTGTCAACGATGATGAGGTGGGTAATCTATAGCTCAAGCACTGCCCGCCGCGCGATTTCATCCGTCGCTTCAGTGATGTGGGCCGAATAATGTGCTTCGATCATCTCGACCGAGGTGTCATGAAGGGCTGCAACCAAACGCACAGGCACGCCGGCCGTCAGTCCGCGAACAATGGAACTATGCCGCAGGGCGTACATGACTGTGTCGCCCGGAAGCTTGGCCGCACTAACGCATGCACGCCACCACTTATCGATCTCGTACGCTGGACCCCAGGCCCTACGTCGGTGGCGCTCCCATTCGAACGGCCCAACCTTCCGATACGCCCAACGCTGCAAGAGCGGGTCAGTGCCGATGCCGCCGACGAGCGCCGGCTGCAGGCGCTCGATGAGCGCCCCCGTGACGGGCACAGACGCCGGCGGCTTGGCGCGCAAGGACCGCCCCTTCCTCGAGCCTGGAACCAGCACACGCGCTTGCCGCTCTTGAACATCGCGGACTTGGATGGCGGCAATTTGTGAATAGCGCGCGCCTGTAGCGGCCGCGACGAGCACAAGCCGGCCGAAGTCGCCGGTATCATCCACCTCGAAGGCGGCTCCAATTAGCGCTTGGATCTCCGCACCTGTGAGAATCTGCTTGCGTGCTGTCGTCGCCCGGATCGGAACGGCGCGAGTACCGATCTTGATCTCGGCCAACACGCCCGCGGGAAGCTCGCGCCGATGCTTCTCTGCAGCTGCATTCAATGCAGCACGCAGATCGTTCATCAACCGGTTGACCGTCGATGGTGATATGGGCCGGATCTGCTCGCCAGCGCCATTCTCCTGATCATCTGCGTCCGCACCCCGCACGGGAAAACGCCCGGAGTGCCTGGCGACCATCTCGGGGGTGTCCTGGATGGCGTAGCTCGCCTGCTCGTAGGAGCCGGTCTTCTTGAGAATGCGTGTCGCCAGCACGTCGCGGACATTGTGCGGCCCGTGTGGCAGCAGGTCCTTGATGGCGCCACGGCCGGTGTAGGGGTTGTGGATGCCATGGCGCTGGATCACGAGGAGACAGAGCCGGGATCGAGCTGGACCTTCAACGAAACGACGCATTCGAAGCCTCTCGTATTCCTACGGGGGCTTCTACCCGGCTCGCCTGTTTTCACAGCCGGGATCAGGAGCGGGACTTCTGCCGAAGCCAACCTGCGTGCCAATGTCGGGCAGGGGGCGGTCCCGCCTGGAGCGCTGGCGTATTGTCCACGGCGCGGGCCGGTGAGCCACGCGCGGGCGCGCAGGCGGGGCTAGCAGGTGGAGGCTATTGGTCGACCGAGCGGCCCGCGCTATCGTCCGCCCATGGGCCTCATTCGAATTCTCCTGGTCGACGATCATCCGATTGTGCGCGAGGGCTATCGCCGCCTGCTCGGACGCCAGTCGGGGCTTTCGGTGGTGGCCGAGGCCGGCGACGGCGATGCTGCGCTGGCAGCTTTCGTCGAGCACCGGCCGGACATCGTGCTGATGGATCTCTCCATGCCGGGCGGGGGAGGCTTTTCAGCGGTGGAGACCATCCTCGCCGACGATCCCCAGGCGCGGATCATCATCGTTTCCATGCATCAGGGCGCGGTCTTCGCTCAGAAGGCGATGGCTGCCGGCGCGCGCGGCTTCGTCTCCAAGTCCAGCCCGCCGGACGAACTCGTCCGCGCCATCGCGACGGTGATGGGCGGGCGGCGCGCACTTTCCACGGACGTGGCGCAGGAATTCGCGCGCACCGTGGTCGAGGACGACCCGACCGCGGGCCTCACCCCGCGCGAGCGTGACATTCTTCTGATGCTGATGCGGGGCATGAACGGACGTGCCATTGCCCGCGACCTCAACCTCTCGTCAAAGACGGTTCAGAACAACCTGTCGCAGATCCGGGCCAAGCTGGGCGCGTCGGGCGATGCCGACCTCGTGCTCAAGGCGCAGCGCGCCGGCCTCGTGCCTGCCCTGTGATGCGCGGCCTTCTCCCGCAACTCGTCATGCGGGTGCTGGCCGCGGGGCTGCTGACCGTCCTCGTCGCGGCGGGGTGGGCGTTGTGGGACACGGCGAGCGCGGCGCGGCGCGACGCACAGTCGACGGCCACTCTCGTTTCCGACGCCGTCGCCGCCCGGCCCAGCTTCGAGGGGCTGGCTTTCGGCGGCGTGGCGCCGACGCCGGTTTTCCGCGACTGGCAGCAGTTTCCGGCCTGGAGCTTGATCGCCCCGGGGATCTGCGTCGAACTCGGCCCCCGCGACCAGCCGATACAGCGACGCTGCGGGCCCTATCTGGCGGCAGACACGCCGCCAGACTGGTTCGTCTGGCTGGCGGATCGCGTCGGCCTGGTGCCCGTGCCGGTCGCCGTGCCGGTGCGCACCCGCTACGTCTCGGACGCCTATGTGACCGCCATTGCCGATCCCGGCGTCATCGTCACCCGCGCCTGGGCCCGCACGGGTGACCTGATGCGGGTGGCCGTCGGCATGGCCATCGGCGGCGCGCTGCTGACCGGCCTGCTCATGATCCGTCTGCTGGCGCCGTTCGGGCTGTTGTTGCGCGGCATCGAGCGCTTGCAGCAGGGCGATTTCACCGCTCGCCTGCCACGTCTGCGGGTGGCGGAATTCGACCGGTTGAGCCGCGCCTTGAACGAAACGGCGGCGGTGTTGCAGGAGGCGCAGGCCGTGCGTGCCGAACTGACACGGCGGCTTTTCTCGGTGCAGGAGAACGAGCGGCGGGCGCTGGCGCGCGAGTTGCACGATGAGTTTGGCCAGTGCCTCGCGGCGACCCGCGCCATGGCGGCGGTGATTGCTCAGTCAGGAGAAAGTACGGCGCAGGACGGGGCCCGCATTGCCGAGATCTCCGGCCAGATGATGGACAGCCTGCGGGCCGAGTTGGCCCGGCTGCGACCGCCGGACCTCGATGATCTGGGCCTGCGCCCGGCGCTGGAGCGCATGGTTGCCGACTGGCGCGCGCGCATGCCGGCGGTACGTTTCGAGCTGAGATTCGCCGGCCCGATCGACGCGGTGCCTGATGACCTCGCCCTCAGCCTCTACCGCATCGCGCAGGAATGCGTGACCAACGCCATTCGGCACGGCTCCCCGACGCACATCGCTCTGCACGTCGAGGTCGGCGACGCCATCACGCTGACCGCCGCCGATGACGGTTCCCCCCGCCATGACGGCGCGATCAACAGTGGCTACGGCCTGCTCGGCATCCGTGAACGGGTCGACGCGCTCGGCGGCAGCTTTGAGCTCGCCCCGGCCGAAGATGGCATGCGCGCGGTCACCCGCCTGCCGCTCTGACACGGGCGATCTTCCCGGATTGGACGGGAAGACCTCTCTGGCGACCCATGCCGGACCATCCCATGCTGGACGTCGAGTTCTCTGGCACGGGAAGCCCGCCTCATGAACGAGATGAGCCATCCGGTTGCGCAGCTCGGCGCCGCCGTCGCCGCCGGCCTGATAGGCCATGAAGAACTGGTGGAGCGGCTGCTGATCGCCCTTCTCGCCGGCGGTCATGTGCTGATCGAGGGGCCACCGGGCATTGCGAAGACGCGCGCGGTCAAGCGGCTCGCCGCTCACCTTCCCGGTAGCCATTCGCGGATCCAGTGCACGCCCGACCTGCTGCCCTCGGATCTCACGGGGACGCAGGTGTTTCGCCCCGAGAGCGGCGGCTTCGACTTCGAGCCCGGCCCCCTGTTCCACGCGCTGGTGCTGGTCGATGAGATCAACCGTGCCCCGCCCAAGGTGCAGTCGGCGTTGCTTGAGGCCATGGCCGAAGGCCAGGTGACGAGCGCCGGCGTCAGTCGACCGCTGCCGGACCCCTTCATGGTGGTCGCCACACAAAACCCGATCGAGCACGAGGGCACCTTTCCGCTGCCGGAAGCCCAGATGGACCGGTTCCTGCTCCATCTCTCGCTTGGCCTTCCGCAGGCCGAGCAGGAGCGCGCCATCCTCGATCTGGTCTCCGCCGAGCGGATCGAAGTCCCGGCCTTTGTCGCCCTCCCGCTCTCGGCCGATGACCTTCGTGCCGCGAAGGATGAGGTGGCGCGGGTGCATCTGGCGCCCGCGTTGAAGGACTTCATCGTCCGGCTCGTCATGGCATCCCGGCTTGGGGGCTCCGTCGCGCAATGGGTGGAACATCCCGTCTCGCCGCGTGGCACGCTGGCGCTGGCCGTGGCGGCGCAGGCGCGCGCCTGGCTCAGGGAGCGTGATTATGTTCTGCCGGAAGACGTCATCGCCCTTGCGCCTGACGCGCTTGCCCACCGGTTGATACCAAGCTGGTCGGCTATCGGTGAGGGACGCAGCGGGCGCTCGCTCGTCGCCGATATCCTGCGCCTGGTCGAGCCATGGTGAGCCCCGCGCTGGAGGCGCCTGGAATCCGGCTGGATGCCCGCGAGTTGCTGGCGCTGCGCGAGGGGGCTCCAGGCAAGGGGCGAACCCAGCCGGCGTCCCGTCGGCCGGGTGCCGCTCCCACGAGGGCGCCGGGCGCGGGAATGGATCTGCGTGAGATCCGTACCTTTGCCGAGGGTGACGATGCCCGCCGCATCGACCCTTCCGCCACTGCCCGCACCGGTATTGCGCATATTCGCACCTTTCATGAGGACCGGGACGACACGCTGTTGCTGATCGTCGATTTCCGGCCGCCGATGCTGTGGGGCACCGGCGCATCGCTGCGCTCGGTGCGCGCGGCGCGGCTGGCGGCACGGCGAGGATGGAAGGCCGTGCTGCGGGGGGCATCGCTGGCGGCGATCAGCGTCAATGAAGAGGGCGTGGCGGCGGTGCCGCTGGCCGGTGGCGTCCCGCAGATGGTCCGCATCAGCCATATGCTCGCCAGCCGCCACGACCGGGCGCTCCGAGGTGCCGGCGGGGCGCCTTCCCTGGAGGAGGCGCTCGTCCGTGCCGCGCGCCTCTCGCCGCCCGGTGGTGACGTACTGATCGCCACGGGGCCCGATGGCCTCGCGCCGGAAGACGAGCCCGCTTTGGCCCGGCTCGCCCGCCGCCGTCAGGTCCGGGTGCTGCTACCGCTGGACATGATCGAGACGGCGCCGCCCGAATGTGCGCTGCCCATACAGGCCGGGGCGCTCGCCTGCCTTGCGCAGCTGCGGCCGTTCGACCGCGCGGCGCTGGCGCAGCGTCTCCGCCCGCTGAATGTCAGCCTTGAGGTCGTCGATCATGACGCAGGCTGAGCTCATCATGGCCTTACCGGAAGGTCGCCTGCCGCCGTCGCTGATGCAGGTGAATGCCGCCGACCTGCTGCTGCTGTTCGGCGCCGGGCTGCTGGCGGCGGCGTTGCTGGCGCTTCTGGCGATGCCCTTCCTCGCACGCCGTCCCTCGCGGCGCGCGCTCCTGCGCGCCACCCGGGGGATGCCGCCGCAGGAGCGGATGCTGGCGATCGGCCGTCTTCTCGGCCATCTGCCGGACGAGCTGCGCGCCATGGCCTATGGCAGCGCGCCGCCACTCTCGCCGGAAGCCGTCGAGCGCATCGCCCTCAAGGCGCGGCGGGCACGGCGATGATCCCTTCCGTCACTCTCGCCTTTCCCCTGGCGCTGCTGCTGCTTCCCGTTCCCCTGCTTGCGCGTCTTCTTCCAATTGCGCGGATGCCGGAGAGAAGCGCGCTGCGCGTGCCGCCCGGCACGTTTGCCGCGGCGCTGCCGGCGCATGGGGGCGGGGATCGGGCCGGGCAAGCGGTTCTCGTCGCGGCGTGGATTTCGCTGGTAGCGGCACTCGCCGGTCCGCAAATCGCGGCGACGCGCGAGCTGGTGACAGCCTCGGGCCGCGAGATCCTGCTGGCCCTCGACCTCTCCGGCAGCATGCTGAAGGAGGACTTCGTTCTCGACGGCAAGCCGCTCTCGCGACTGGAGGCGGTCAAGCGCGTCGCCGCCCGCTTCGTCGCGGCGCGTCAGGGCGACCGGATCGGGCTGGTGATCTTCGGCGACCGGGCTTATGTCGCGCAGCCGCCGACCTTCGACGTCGCTTCCGTGGCCCGCGCCATCGAGGTCGCCCAGATGGGCATTTCGGGCCGCTCCACTGCCATATCGGATGGGCTGGGACTGGCGACGCGGCGGATCATGGGGAGCGAGGCCACCACGAAGGTCGTCGTCCTGCTCTCGGACGGGGTGGATACATCCGGCAAGGTTCAGGCGACGGACGTCGCGCGTCTCGCGGCCCGTCATGGGGTGAGGGTTCACACCATCGCGCTTGGCCCCGAGGATCTCGCGGATCAGCCCGCCTCGCGCGATGCCGTGGACGCCGTCGCCTTGCGGGAGATCGCCGATGTCGGAGGGGGCACCAGCTTCCGGGTGCGCAGCCTGGCGGATCTCGAAGCCATGGCCGCGACGCTGGATCAACTTGAGCCGAACCCGATGAAGCGCCCGCCGCTGCGCTACTGGCGCCCGCTCTGGATGTGGCCCGGCGGCGCGGCGCTGGCGCTGGTGCTGCTGCTCGCCGCGTGGAGGCGCAGATGAGCGAGCTCGTTCTGTTGCGTCCCTGGTGGCTCCTTGCCGTGCCGCCGCTCGTCGTCCTTGCGTTGTGGCAGTGGCGTCGCGGCCCCGCCGCCGGCGGCTGGGAACGGGTGATGCCACCCGCGATGTTCGAGGCGATGCGCGCGCTTGGGCACATGCGGGGAGGGGGTCGGCGCCAGGGCGTCGCCCTCTTCGCATCGGCGGCGCTGCTCTGCCTCGGTCTGTGCGGTCCCGCCGTGCCGCGCGCGGATGCGCCGGTGCTCGCGGGCAGCGGAGCGGTTCTTATCGCCCTCGACATGTCGCCGTCTGTTGCGGAAGGCCCGGCCCTTGCCGATGCGCAGGCCGCCGCCGCCGCTCTGTTGACGGCGGCGTCCGGCCGGCCGGTCGGGATGCTGCTCTATTCCGGCGAGGCCTATGAGGTGGCCGCGCCCACGGCCGATCCCACGACGCTGGAGAGCCAGATCGCCGTGCTCGCCCGCGACACGATGCCGGACGGTGGCAGCCGCCCCGCCAGTGCGCTGGCGCTGGCGCGGCAGATGCTGCACGCAAGCCGGGACGCCGATCTCGTGCTGATTTCCGATGGGGGCGGTATCGACGGCGCCACCCAGGTGGAGGCGGAACGTCTCGCCGGCGATGGCGTACGGCTTTCCGTGCTCACCTTGACCGGCCGCGCCGGTGGCTCAGCCGATGCCACGGCTCTTGAAGCGCTTGGAAGCCTCGCCGCTCCTGCCCGGGCCCCCTCAACCGTTCTCCGCCGCCTCTCGCAGCGGGGCACGCTGGAGCAGGATCCGGCACTCGCGACCTTGGCGTTCCTCGACCTCGGCCCCTATCTCGCGGCGCTGGCGGGAGTGCCGCTGCTGGGCCTTTTCCGGAGGCGCGCATGAAGTCCGCCATGCGTCTGCGTCTCATTTTCGTCGCTGTGGTTGGCCTCGCCTGCGTGCTCGTCGCCGGCCCCGCCGCCTGGGGGCGCCTTCTGTTGCGCAGCGGCGCGCCCGGCGCGGCCGTGCGAGTGCTGGACGACCCGGCGGCACGAGGACTCGCCCTGTATCGGGCGGGCGACTACGCCGCGGCGGACGCCGCCTTCGCTGACGCCGGGCGCAGCCAGACCTTCAATCGCGCGCTGACGCTCGCCGCCACAGGACGGCATGCGCTCTCCGTCGCCTATTTCGACGCCGTGCTCTTCGCCAACCCGTCCGACGACGAGGCGCGCCGGCTGCGCGATCTGGTCGACACGATGGTGCCGAAGACGACGGGCGAGTCCACCGTGCCGGGACGGTTGCCGGGAGCGGGCGGGCTCGGCCCCTCTGCGCAGGCGGACGGCCCCACCCTTGCGGGCACTCCCGACCCCGCCTGGAAGAAACCGATCGAGGCGCGCGGGTTCGCCGCATCCGATGCCTGGCTGGAAACGCTCGCCGACGATCCCGGCGAATTCCTGCGTCTGCGCTTGCGCAAGGAATATGAACGGCGGGCGGGCCTCGGCCTGCTGCGGCCCGAGGAGGGGGAGAGATGGTAAGGTGGGCCAGCCTGCTTCTGCTCCTGATCGCCGGGGATGCCCGTGCGGATAGCCTGCGGCTGCGGCTGCCGGACGGCGCGCCTCCGGTGGTCGGCGAAATGATCCCGGTGACGCTGAGGGGCGAATACACCAGCCGGATCGCGCTGGAGACGCTGACATTCCCCGGTTCGGATAATTACGACTGGATGCAGCTTGCGCGCGACCAGTGGCGCGACGAGGAGATCGACGGGCGCACCGTCCGGGTGTTCGAGCGGCGCCTCGCCGTCTTCCCCCGTCACGCCGGAACGCTGACGATCGGGCCGGTGACACATCACCTCACGGTGGTCGATGAGAAGAACCTGCGCGCTCCACGCGACGTGACGGCGCCTCCGGTCAACCTTGCCGTCGCCCCCTATCCCGGCAAGGGCACGCCGCTTTCCGCCCAGAGCCTCACGGTAGAGGATGCCCTATCGGCCGCGCCGGGCGCGCTACGCGACGGCGAGACCCTGGTCCGTCGTGTCACGCTGAAAGCGGATGGCGCGCTACCGCATATGCTGCCGCCGCGCCCTGTCCTTCGCGAGCCGTGGCTGATCAGCTTCGCCGCACCGGAGCGGCGCGAGATGCTGCCGACGCCCACCGGCCCCGTGACGACGCTGGTTTGGGAATGGCATCTGCGCCCCAAGACAGGAGAGCCCGGTGTGCTGCCGCCCGTCTCCATCCCGTGGTTCGACACGGTGACGCGCGAGATGCGAATGGCGGAAATCCCCGCGCTGCCCTTCGGCTATGCCAGCTTCCATGACAATCGAAGCGGTACCGCGCGGCTGCCCACATCGGCAGCGGCGATGGGTGTGATAGCCGTGGCGCTCGGGATCCTGACCGGGCTTGGCCTCTGCGTCCCCGGGCTGGCGCCGCGGCGACGGGCGGACCTTCGGCGCGCACTCCAACGACTGTCTCCCGTCGATCCGACGCGGCGACGGCTCAAGCGCGCGGCCCGCTCCGGTGACATCTTCGCCCTTCGCCGCGCGGCCGAAGCCTATCTCCGCCGCCGCCGTGAACTTGGCCTGCCGGTGAGCGGGTGCGAGACCGCCGCATTGGACGCCGCCATTTATGGACGGCATGCCGGGGAGGGAGAGTATGACCGGCAAGCCGGAGTAAGCACCCTTTTTCCGGGAAAGCGTCGACCGTGACCGCGTCGGTTGTGACGTCATCCGCATTTTTTAGGCCAGTTTGAGCTGGATTTTTCCACCTATGATCCGGGCCGCACAGCGCGATCGGCAACAAGCCGCCGATCGCGCTCATGAATGGCTCTCCGGCATCCCCGCCGGAATGAGCCCTAACCCCGGAATTTTCCAGATCCGATTGGCCTAGAAACGAGGAGCGCTTCATGGCGACCTTGTCGCAATCGGGCTGCGGGCGACTATGTCGGTAGTGGAAGTGGGCGTTGTTCTCGTCGCCTGTCCCATCGCCTTCATGGCCCTGCGTCTGCTGGGCGCGTCCTACGTCATCTGGCTGGGGTGGAGCTGCATTCGCTCCCCCTCACGGCAGGAGGGGGGGGGGGCTGCCGCGACGGAGACGGCCCCCGTACGAGGCAGCATGGCGCTCTGGCTCCAGTCGTTCGGCGTGGGTATCGGCAATCCGATCGACCACGGGATGCCACCGCGTAACGATCGCCGGTCGAGATGAGACCGAGCCAGTGGGCTGGCGGGGCAAAGCGCTTCAGCGCCTGACCGGAAGAGTACCGGCGCAGGTTCTCCGCCAGAACCGGGCCTTGCCGCAGGGCAATAATGCCTGGCTCGGGCAGGGCGCCCGTGAGGGAGCCGGCCGCGTCGCCGGCGCAGAAGATACCTGCATGAGAAGAAGATACCTGCATGAGAGGTTGATTGCAGGTAAGCGTCGACCTGGACGGATCCGGCAATGTCGAGCACGAGACCGGATGGCACGAGCCAGCGCGCGGGGCGTACTCCGGCCGCCCATACCAGCGCGCGGCGGCGCTCGATGGCCTCCCCATCGGACCGGGTGACGCAGGCAATGTCGTGCCGGTCGAGGAGTATCGCGAGCCTCTGCCGCACCCTGTCGGGAAAACGTGTCGGAACACCCTCCTCGTCGATCAGTCGAATCCGATCCCTGCATGCCTCACTCTCGATGAGCTGCTTCAGCCGATGATGAATGGATAGCGCCAGCTCAACGCCGGCCGCGCCAGCTCCGATGACGAAGACCTTGGGGCCGCGGTCCGCCTTCAGCTCATCGAGCAGTTGCGGCAGGCCCGCAGGAAATCGTCAATGGGCTTGACGCCAAGCGCAGGGCCGCGGGCGAATTCCGGCGCCTGCGGCGTCACCGCGCCGACATTGATCGAGATGACATCCGCGGCGAAAGTGCGACCGTCACCCAAGGTGACGCTCCGGCGCCCCGCGTCGAGGCCGGCTATTTCCGCCACGTGGAGCGTGCAGGTCGCCGCGCGGCACAACGTTTCGAGATCAATGCAGATATCCTGAGCCGCGTAATGTCCCGCCCCGACGCCGGGCAACGTGCCGGAATAGATCGCATGGGCGCTCTTGCTGATCAGGCTCAGCCGCGCGCCTGGTAGAGGATCGCGTGCCAAACGCCGCATGACTTCCAGATGGGCATGACCACCGCCTGGAAGGAGCAAGCCTGCCGGATGCGGCGCTTCCCCGGTTGGGGGGGATGATTCAAGCTCTGGATGTGGACGCCAGAGCCGCGGGGCCGGATGGCCAGGATGGCCCGGAAGACGAAGCGCTATCCGTCGCATGTGACGGATGAGGAATGGGAACGGATGGCGCCACTGATGCCGGCTCCCGGGCGTCTCGGCCGACTGCGCGAGGTTGAGTTCCGCGAGGTGATCAACGCGGTGCGCTATCTGGTGCGTTCGGGGGTGCTGCCTATGACCGGCTCAAGCTGATGGACAGGCCGTCTATCTCGACGTCGCGGTCGAGATCATCCGCCGCCGCGACGGCGCCTAGGCTCAGGACTCATTGATTACCGAGCCAGAAGATGACGGTAGCGGCGATGCAGATGGCTGAGAAGAAGGTGTGGGCGCAACGATCATAGCG
>NZ_JAUSVR010000033.1 GCF_030814815.1 Ancylobacter amanitiformis
GATCGCAGCCGTCAGCGACGTCTTGCCATGGTCGACGTGCCCAATCGTACCAATGTTGCAGTGAGGCTTCGAACGGTTGAACTTCTCTTTGGCCACGGGGCTCTCCGTCGGTCGATAGTCAATGATGAAACAAATCACTCGAAAGGATGGGGCCAACCCTTTGAAGTTGGCCCCGTTTCAGGTCAAGCGCATTACGCGTACTTGGCCTGCACCTCCTGAGCGACGTTCGACGGCACCTGCTCGTAGTGGTCGAACTGCATGGTGAAGGTCGCGCGGCCCTGGCTGAAGGACCGAAGCGTGTTGACGTAGCCGAACATGTTGGCGAGCGGCACCATCGCATTCACGACGTTGGCATTGCCACGCATGTCCTGGCCCTGGATCTGGCCGCGGCGGGAGTTGAGATCGCCGATGACCGAACCCGTGTAGTCTTCCGGCGTCACCACCTCGACCTTCATGATCGGCTCGAGAAGCACCGCACCGCCCTTCTGCAGGGCCTCGCGGAACGCCGCACGGGACGCGATTTCGAAGGCCAGAGCCGACGAGTCGACTTCGTGATAGGCGCCGTCGATCAGTTCGACCTTGACGTCGACCACCGGGAAGCCAGCCAGCACGCCCGAACCGAGCACGCTTTCCAGACCCTTGTTGACGCCGGGAATGTATTCCTTCGGCACCGCGCCGCCGATGATCTTGCTCTCGAAGGCGAAGCCCTTGCCGACTTCATTCGGCTCGACGATGAACTTCACGCGGGCGAACTGGCCGGTACCTCCGGTCTGCTTCTTGTGCGTGTAGTCGACTTCGGTCTTCTTGGTGATCGTCTCGCGATAGGCCACCTGCGGAGCGCCGATATTGGCATCGACCTTGTAGGTGCGCCTCAGGATGTCGACCTTGATGTCGAGGTGCAGTTCGCCCATGCCCTTGAGGATGGTCTGGCCGCTCTCAAAATCGGTCGACACGCGGAAAGACGGGTCTTCCGCCGCCAGCTTCGACAGGGCAATGCCCAGCTTCTCCTGGTCGGCCTTGGACTTCGGCTCGATCGCGATCTCGATGACGGGTTCCGGGAACTCCATCTTTTCGAGGATCACGGGCTTGGCCGGGTCGCACAGCGTGTCGCCGGTGCGGACTTCCTTGAGGCCGGCGAGAGCGACGATGTCGCCCGCATAGGCCTCCTTGATGTCCTCGCGGTTGTTCGCGTGCATGAGAAGCATGCGGCCGACCCGCTCCTTCTTGTCACGGGTCGAGTTGAGCAGGCCCATGCCGGTCTCGAGCTTGCCCGAGTAGATGCGGCAGAAGGTGATCGTGCCGACGAACGGATCGTCCATGATCTTGAACGCGAGCACCGACAGCGGGTCGGAATCGCTCGGGTTGCGAACGGTCTCTTCCTCGGTGTCGAAGTCGATGCCCTTGATCGAGCCACGATCGATCGGGCTCGGCAGGAAATCGCACACCGCGTCGAGCAGGGGCTGGACGCCCTTGTTCTTGAACGCGGAGCCGCAGAACACCGGGTTGAACACGCGGCCGATCACGGCCTTGCGGATGAGGCCCTTGAGGGTCTCCTCGTCCGGCTCGACGCCGTCGAGATACTTGGTCAGCACCTCGTCATCGAGTTCCACGGCGGCTTCGAGCAGCTTGCCGCGATACTCGATCGCCTGGTCCAGCAGCTCGGCCGGGATCTCTTCGTCGTGATACTTCGCGCCGAGCTCTTCATTGTCCCACACGACCGCCTTCATGCGGACGAGGTCGATGATGCCCTTGAAGTTGTTCTCGGAGCCGATCGGCAGCTGGCAGCACACCGGCTTGCCGTCCACGCGGTCGATGATCATCTCGACGCAGCGGAAGAAGTCGGCGCCGGTCTTGTCCATCTTGTTGACGAACACGATGCGCGGCACGTTGTACTTGTCGGCCTGGCGCCACACGGTTTCGGTCTGCGGCTCGACGCCCTGGTTGCCATCGAGAACGCACACGGCGCCGTCGAGCACGCGCAGCGAACGCTCGACTTCAATGGTGAAGTCGACGTGGCCGGGCGTGTCGATGATGTTCAGGCGCTTGCCGTGCCAGAAAGCGGTCGTCGCGGCGGACGTGATGGTGATGCCGCGCTCCTGCTCCTGGGTCATCCAGTCCATGGTGGCAGCGCCATCATGGACTTCGCCGATCTTGTGGCTCTTACCGGTGTAATAGAGGATCCGTTCCGTGGTCGTGGTCTTGCCGGCATCGATGTGGGCCATGATGCCGAAGTTGCGGTAGTCTTCGATAGCATTAATGCGCGACATTTCAGATCCTCGTCCCGGCTTTCGTCATCACCAGCGATAGTGAGAGAAGGCGCGGTTCGCCTCCGCCATGCGGTGGGTATCTTCGCGTTTCTTCACCGCGGTACCGCGATTGTTCGACGCGTCGAGCAGTTCGCCCGACAGCCGCTCAACCATGGTCTTCTCATTCCGCGCGCGGGCGGCGATGATCAGCCAGCGGATCGCCAGCGCCTGACGGCGCTCGGGACGAACCTCGACCGGCACCTGATAGGTGGCACCGCCAACGCGGCGCGAACGCACCTCGATGGCCGGCGACACATTGTCGAGCGCCTGGGTGAATACGCCCAGCGGCTCCGACTTGGCGCGGGTCTCGACGAGATCCAGCGCACCATAGACGATGGTTTCGGCGACCGACTTCTTGCCGTCATACATGACGGCGTTCATGAAACGGCTGAGCACCTCGGAACCGAACTTCGGATCCGGAGTGACTTCACGACGCTCTGCACGATGACGACGGGACATCGTTCAATCCTCACTTCGGCCGCTTGGCGCCGTACTTCGAACGACGCTGCTTACGATTCTTGACGCCCTGCGTATCGAGCACGCCGCGCAGGATGTGGTAGCGCACGCCAGGAAGATCCTTGACGCGGCCGCCGCGGATCATCACCACGGAGTGTTCCTGCAGGTTGTGCCCCTCGCCGGGGATGTAACCGATGACTTCATAGCCATTGGTCAGACGGACCTTGGCGACCTTACGAAGGGCCGAGTTCGGCTTCTTCGGGGTCGTCGTGTAGACGCGGGTGCAAACGCCGCGCTTCTGCGGGCTGGCCTGAAGCGCCGGAACCTTGTTCCGGGCCTTCTGGGCTTCCCGCGGCTTGCGGATCAGCTGGTTGATCGTCGGCACTTCTCTCGCCTTCGTCTCGCTGCGCCAGGACAGGAATGTCCCGCGCTAACCCAATTCCGCGGCTACAACCGCATGTGCTTCTCTCGACGGTTCGGAACCGACATCACGACATGTCGCCCATGGGCGATTCAGACTTATCTGCGAACGAAACAAGCGCCGCCGGCCATCTTCCTGGCCGAGGGCGCTTACCGTCCAGAGGATCGCGCGGATGCCGGTTAAGCCACCCACTTGCGCGATCATGCGCCTGATTTGGTCGTGCATGCGTCCCGGCAGCGTCTTGGAATTCTGTGTCCAGGCGAGACGCCCGAACGCGGTAAATCCAACCGCCTGCCGTGAAAGTACGTGGCTTCTACGCGCCGACTCGCCTTTCGTCAACCCCAAAGCGTGGATTGGCGAGGTAACAGGGGCGCGACAGCCCTTGACGACGTTAGATTTCACGCAATCGGGGCCGCGCGCAAGGATCTGCCGCCTCCACCTATCCGATCATCCGCGCTCGCCGCCATCTGCCCCCGGGTGCGGCGGGACATCCGGCCCAAGCGACGCGCTGAACGCCGCGCGAATCTGTACCATCTCGTCGCGCAGGCGGCTCAGCTGCGGAATCGTGGTTCCCGATGCGCAGAGAATCGCCGCGGGAATCGCCGCGGCCTTCTCCCGAAGCGCCCTGCCCGCTTCGGACAGGGAGACGATGAGCTGCCGCTCATTGGCGGGGTTGCGCCGGCGATGGATGAGCCCCTGCGATTCCAGCCGCTTGAGCAATGGCGTGATGGTGCTCGAATCCAGCAGGAGCCGGTCCGCCAGCCCGCCGACCGTCTCCTGGCGCTCCGCCCACAGCACGAGCATGACGAGATATTGCGGATAGGTGAGGCCGAGCGCGTCCAGCAGCGGTCGATAGCGACGCATCACCGCGTGAGCTGTCGAATAGACGGCGAAACAGAACAGGTCTTCGGGCCTCAAGGGCCCCTCGCTGGGGTTCATGGCCGGCTCCGGTTTGTCGCATTCATATGAGGTGCCTTGCACCCTTCGCGCAATGGTTTGTGCGATAACTTTTCGCTGGACAAGTGAACGCCAGGCCTCTACGCTATTTGTATCGCGAACGATTGATTGTTGCGCGATTGCCATTCTGGCGCAGGCGGCGCCATCGCTTGGAGTGTTCGCCATGAAGATCCTCTACAAGACCCAGGCTACCGCCACCGGTGGCCGCACCGGTTCCGCCGCCACCCATGACGGCGCGCTCAAGGTCGAGCTGGTCACGCCGAAGGAACTCGGCGGGCCGGGCGGCGTGGGCAACAATCCCGAACAGCTTTTCGCCGCCGGCTACTCCGCCTGCTTCCTCGGCGCCCTCAAGTTCGTCGCCGGTCAGCTGAAGATCAAGGTGGCCGAGGACAGCACGGTAACCGCCGAGGTGGGCATCGGCCCCCGCGATGATGGCGCGGGCTTCGGCCTGGATGTCGCGCTCACCATCGCTCTGCCGGGCATCGAGCGTTCGGTCGCCGAGGATCTCGTCGCCCGCGCCCATGTCGTGTGTCCCTATTCGCACGCGACCAAGGGCAGCCTCGACGTTCGCCTCGCGCTGGCCTGACGCGTTCTCTTCACACGGACCGGCCGCTTCTTCACTCGAGAACGCTCTGGCGGAAAGGGCCGCCCCTCACGGGACGGCCCTTTTTCGTGTCTGGTTCATGCGCTCTGGCGCCGAATAAAAAAGGGCCGCTCCTCACGGGGCGGCCCTTTCTGTCTGTCACGTCCCGATCATCGGGCCGTTGCCGGGCGGATCACTCCGCCGCGGCGGGACCTTCGAGCTGCGGCGCATTGCTGGCCACGTTGTCCTGCTCGTTCTGCGCCGTAATCAGGTCGTCGCGGGTCGTCGCGGTGACACGCAGCTTCGCCATCTGGGCGCCGGTACCGGCCGGGATCAGGCGACCGACGATGACGTTCTCCTTCAGGCCGGCGAGATCGTCCGACTTGCCGTTCACCGCAGCTTCGGTCAGCACCCGCGTCGTCTCCTGGAAGGAGGCGGCGGAGATGAAGGACCGGGTCTGCAGGCTCGCCTTGGTGATGCCGAGCAGCACCGGATGACCGGCTGCCGGCTTCTTGCCCTCGGCGATGAGCACCTCGTTGATCTCGTTCAGCTCGGAGGCGTCGATCTGCTCGTTGGTCAGCAGGTCGCTGTCGCCGGCATCGTCGATCTCGACCTTCTGCAGCATCTGGCGGACGATCACCTCGATATGCTTGTCGTTGATGAGCACGCCCTGCAGCCGGTAGACTTCCTGGATTTCGTTGACCAGGTAGGCGGCGAGTTCCTCGACGCCCTTGATCGCCAGGATGTCGTGCGGCGCGGGGTTGCCGTCGACGATGAAGTCACCCTTCTCGACGAGGTCGCCATCCTGCAGATGGATGTGCTTGCCCTTCGGGATGAGGTACTCGGCCGCATCATCGTTCGAGTCCTGCGGCTCGATCGAAACGCGGCGCTTGTTCTTGTAGTCCTTGCCGAAACGGATCGTGCCGGAGATTTCGGCGATGATCGCCGCATCCTTCGGACGACGCGCCTCGAACAGCTCCGCCACGCGCGGCAGACCGCCCGTGATGTCGCGGGTCTTGGCGCTTTCCATCGGCACACGGGCCAGCACGTCACCCGCCTTGATGTGCGAGCCCGGATCGGCGGAGAGAATCGCCTCCACCGGCAGCGTGTAGCGGGCATCACCGCCACGCTGCAGCTTCAGCACCTTGCCGTCCGGACCCTTGACCACCAGCGAGGGACGCAGCTCCGAGCCACGGCCGGTGCGCCAGTCGGTGACGACGCGCTTGGCGATGCCGGTCGATTCGTCGACCGTCTCGCTCAGCGAGGCACCTTCGACCAGATCCTCGTAACCCACCGTTCCCTCGACCTCGGTGAGGATCGGGCGGGTATAGGGATCCCATTCGGCGATGCGCTGGCCGCGCTTGATGCCGTCGCCATCATCCACCTTCAGCTTGGCGCCGAACTGGATGCGGTGCGCCGCCTTTTCCGAGCCGTCATGATCCATGATCAGGACGGACAGGTTGCGGCTCATCGCGATCAGCTCGCCTTCCGAGTTCCGCACCACGTTGCGGTTGCGGATCTTCACCGTGCCCTCGAAAGAGGCCTCGATGAAGGACTGCTCGGACAGCTGCGCGGCGCCACCAATGTGGAACGTGCGCATGGTGAGCTGGGTGCCCGGCTCGCCGATCGACTGCGCCGCGATGACGCCGACCGCCTCGCCCATGTTCACCGGCGTGCCGCGCGCCAGGTCGCGGCCGTAGCAGGTGCCGCAGACGCCGCTCTTGGCCTCGCAGGTCAGCACGGAGCGGATCTTGATCTCCTGCACGCCCGCCTTGCCGATGCGGTCAATGTCGGCCTCGTCCATCATGTGGCCGGCCGGCACGATGACATTGCCGGTCGCCGGCTCGATCACGTCCTCGGCCGCGGTGCGGCCCAGAACGCGCGAACCGAGCGTGGCGACGATGTTGCCCGCGTCGATGATGGCGCGCATGCCGATGCCGTTTTCCGTGCCGCAGTCACGCACCGTGATGATGCTGTCCTGCGCCACGTCGACCAGACGGCGGGTGAGGTAGCCCGAGTTCGCGGTCTTCAGCGCGGTGTCCGCGAGGCCCTTACGAGCGCCGTGGGTCGAGTTGAAGTATTCGAGAACCGAGAGACCTTCCTTGAAGTTCGAGATGATCGGCGTCTCGATGATCTCGCCCGAGGGCTTGGCCATCAGTCCGCGCATGGCGGCCAGCTGGCGCATCTGCTCGCGAGAGCCACGCGCGCCGGAATGGGCCATCATGTAGATCGAGTTGATCGGCTTGGCGCGGCCCGTCACCGGGTCGGTCTTCACCGCCGAAATCTCCGCCATCATCTCGTCGGCCAGGCGCGCGGAGCACTTGCCCCAGGCGTCGACGACCTTGTTGTACTTCTCGCCCTGGGTGATCAGGCCGTCATTGTACTGCTGCTCGTATTCCTTGGTGAGCGCACGGGTCTCTTCGACCATGTCCCACTTCTTGGAAGGCACCACCATGTCGTCCTTGCCGAACGAAATGCCGGCGCGGAAGGCGTTGGAGAAGCCGAGCGTCATGATGCGATCGCAGAAGATGACCGTCTCCTTCTGACCGCAATGGCGGTAGACGGTATCGATCATGTTCGAGATTTCCTTCTTCGTCATCAAGCGGTTGACGACGTCGAAGGTGGTCTTCGGGTTCTTCGGCAGCAGCTCGCCGAGCTTCATGCGGCCCGGGGTGGTCTCGTAGATCTTCGAGGCGCTCTCGCCGTTCTCGTCGACGCCGATGTACCGCCCCTTGATCTTGGTGTGCAGGGTGATGACCTTGGCGGCGAGCGCGTGGTCGATCTCGCCCATGTTGGCGAACGCCATGCCCTCGCCGGGCTCGTTGTCGCGCATCATGGTGAGATAGTAGAGGCCGAGCACGATGTCCTGCGACGGCACGATGATGGGCGCGCCGTTCGCGGGGTGCAGGATGTTGTTGGTCGACATCATCAGCACGCGGGCTTCAAGCTGCGCCTCGATGGACAGCGGCACGTGCACCGCCATCTGGTCGCCGTCGAAATCCGCGTTGAAGGCCGAGCAGACCAGCGGGTGCAGCTGGATCGCCTTGCCTTCGATGAGGGTGGGCTCGAACGCCTGGATGCCCAGGCGATGCAGCGTCGGGGCGCGGTTCAGCATCACCGGATGCTCGCGAATGACCTCGTCGAGGATGTCCCACACCTCGGGGCGCTCCTTCTCGACGAGCTTCTTCGCCTGCTTGACGGTCGCGGACAGGCCCTTCGCGTCGAGGCGCGAATAGATGAAGGGCTTGAACAGCTCCAGCGCCATCTTCTTCGGCAGGCCGCACTGGTGCAACTTCAGCTCGGGACCGACGACGATCACCGAACGGCCGGAATAGTCGACGCGCTTGCCGAGCAGGTTCTGACGGAACCGGCCCTGCTTGCCCTTCAGCATGTCGGCGAGCGACTTCAGCGGGCGCTTGTTGGCGCCGGTGATGACGCGGCCGCGACGGCCATTGTCGAACAGCGCATCGACCGCTTCCTGAAGCATGCGCTTCTCGTTGCGGATGATGATGTCCGGCGCCTTCAGCTCGATCAGCCGCTTCAGGCGGTTGTTGCGGTTGATGACGCGGCGGTACAGGTCGTTCAGGTCGGAGGTCGCGAAGCGGCCGCCGTCGAGCGGAACGAGCGGGCGCAGGTCCGGCGGGATGACCGGGACATGCGTCAGGATCATCCATTCCGGCTTGTTGCCGGAGAGCTGGAAGGCCTCGACGATCTTCAGCCGCTTGGCGAGCTTCTTCGGCTTGAGCTCGGTCGTCGCCTCGGCGATCTCCTTGCGCAGGTTGCCGGCGATCTTCTCCAGATCCATGCCGCGCAGAATCTCGCGGATGGCTTCCGCGCCGATCAGGGCGGTGAAGCTGTCCTCGCCATATTCTTCCTGAGCGCGCAGGTAGTCCTCCTCCGAGAGGAGCTGACGCTCCTTCAGCGGCGTGAGGCCCGGCTCGATGACGCAGTAATATTCAAAGTACAGGATGCGCTCGAGGTCCTTGAGCGTCATGTCGAGCAGCAGGCCGATGCGGCTCGGGAGCGACTTCAGGAACCAGATATGCGCCACGGGAGCGGCCAGTTCGATATGGCCCATGCGCTCGCGGCGCACCCGCGACAGCGTGACCTCGACGCCGCACTTCTCGCAGATGATGCCCTTGTACTTCATGCGCTTGTACTTGCCGCACAAGCACTCATAGTCCTTGATCGGCCCGAAGATGCGCGCGCAGAACAGGCCGTCACGCTCCGGCTTGAACGTGCGGTAGTTGATCGTCTCCGGCTTCTTGATCTCGCCGAAGGACCACGACAGGATCTTCTCCGGGCTCGCGATCGAGATCTTGATCTGATCGAAAGTGGGCGCGGGCGCCGCCGGATTGAAGAGATTCATGACCTCTTGATTCATCGCCGTCTCCTTCGGCTGGACCTCACCCCCGCCGCCGCGGATGGTGAATGTCGCTGAAAAGTCTGATCTTTGACGCGTAAGGCGCACGCGGGCGCGGCCGGAAAGGCAGCGCCCGCGGTCAGGTCATTGCGTCATTCGGCCGCCGGCAGGCTCTCGCCCGCGCCCGGCACCGCCGAGAGGGTCTTGGAGTTCATCAGCTCGACGTTGAGGCCGAGCGAACGCATCTCCTTCACGAGAACGTTGAAGCTCTCGGGAATACCCGCCTCGAAGGTGTCGTCGCCACGCACGATCGCCTCGTAGACCTTGGTGCGGCCCGCGACGTCGTCCGACTTCACCGTGAGCATCTCCTGCAGCGTATAGGCCGCGCCATACGCCTCCAGAGCCCACACCTCCATTTCGCCGAAGCGCTGGCCGCCGAACTGCGCCTTGCCGCCCAGCGGCTGCTGGGTGACGAGCGAGTACGGACCGATCGAGCGCGCATGGATCTTGTCGTCGACAAGATGATGCAGCTTCAGCATGTAGATGTAGCCGACCGTCACCTTACGGTCGAACTGCTCGCCGGTGCGTCCGTCGAACAGGGTCGACTGCGCCGACTTGTCGAGGCCCGCCAGTTCCAGCATGCGCTCGATATCCGCTTCGCGCGCGCCGTCGAAGACGGGCGTGGCGATGGGGACGCCGCGGCGCAGGTTCGAACCCAGCTCGACCAGACCCTCCTCGTCGAGCGAGGCGATGGTCTCGTCCTTGCCGTAGATGTCGCTGAACGCCTTCTTCAGCGGGGCGACATCATGGGCCGCACGATACTGCTCGATCGCCCGGTCGATCACCTTGCCGAGGCCCGCGCAGGCCCAGCCCAGATGGGTTTCCAGGATCTGCCCGACATTCATGCGCGAGGGCACGCCGAGCGGGTTGAGCACCATGTCGACCGGGGTGCCGTCCTCCAGGAACGGCATGTCCTCGACCGGGACGATGCGCGAGACCACGCCCTTGTTGCCGTGCCGGCCGGCCATCTTGTCGCCCGGCTGGATCTTGCGCTTCACGGCGATGAAGACCTTGACCATCTTCATCACGCCCGGGGGCATTTCGTCGCCGCGCTGCAGCTTCTCGACCTTGTCGAGGAACCGCTGCTCCAGACGCTTCTTGGACTCGTCGTACTGGTTGCGGATCGCCTCCAGCTCGCCCATCAGATGATCGTCGGCAACGGCGAACTGCCACCACTGGCTGCGCGGATAATCGGCCAGCACCGAACGGGTGAGCGCCGTATCCTTCTTGAAGCCCTTGGGGCCGGCGACGCCGACCTTGCCGTCGAGCATCTCGGCCAGACGGCCGAACACGTTGCGATCGAGAATCGCCTGCTCGTCGTCGCGGTCCTTGGCGAGCCGCTCGATTTCCTCGCGCTCGATCGCCTGGGCGCGCTCGTCCTTGTCGACGCCGTGCCGGTTGAACACCCGCACTTCGACGATGGTGCCGGTCACTCCAGGGGGAACGCGCAGCGAGGTGTCGCGCACATCCGCCGCCTTCTCGCCGAAAATGGCGCGCAGCAGCTTCTCTTCCGGGGTCATCGGGCTTTCGCCCTTCGGCGTGATCTTGCCGACGAGGATGTCACCCGCCTGCACTTCCGCGCCGATATAGACGATGCCGGCTTCATCGAGGTTCTTCAGCGCCTCTTCCGACACGTTCGGAATGTCGCGCGTGATTTCCTCCGGGCCCAGCTTGGTATCGCGGGCCATGACCTCGAATTCCTCGATATGGATCGACGAGAAGATGTCGCCCTTCGAGATGTTCTCGGACAGGAGGATCGAGTCCTCGAAATTGTAGCCGTTCCACGGCATGAACGCGACGAGGATGTTCCGGCCGAGCGCCAGGTCGCCGAGATCGGTCGAGGGACCGTCGGCGATGATGTCGCCCTTCTTCACCCGGTCGCCCACCCGCACCAGCGGACGCTGGTTGATGCAGGTCGACTGGTTGGAGCGCTGGAACTTCTGCAGCCGGTAGATGTCCACGCCCGACTTGGAGGCATCGGCCTCTTCCGTCGCGCGGATGACGATACGGGTCGCATCCACCTGGTCGATCACGCCGGTGCGACGGGCGCCGATGGCGGCACCCGAGTCACGGGCAACGATCGCTTCCATGCCGGTGCCGACGAAGGGCGCATCGGCGCGAACCAGCGGCACCGCCTGGCGCTGCATGTTCGAACCCATCAGCGCGCGGTTGGCGTCGTCGTTCTCAAGGAACGGGATCAGCGCCGCGGCGACCGAGACCAGCTGCTTGGGCGACACGTCCATGAAGTCGACGCGGTCCGGCGTGACCAGAAGCACGTCGCCGGCGTGACGGCAGACGATCAGGTCTTCCGTGAAGCGACCATCCGCGTCGAGCGGGATGTTGGCCTGCGCGACGTAGTACTTTCCCTCCTCCATGGCGGAGAGATAGACCACCTCGGCCTGCACCTGGCTGTCCTTCACGCGGCGATAGGGTGCCTCGATGAAGCCGTACTTGTTCACGCGGGCAAAGGTCGCCAGCGAGTTGATCAGGCCGATATTCGGGCCTTCCGGCGTCTCGATCGGGCAGATACGGCCGTAATGCGTCGGGTGCACGTCGCGCACCTCGAAGCCGGCGCGCTCGCGGGTCAGGCCGCCCGGTCCAAGCGCCGAAAGACGACGCTTGTGGGTGATCTCGGACAGCGGGTTGGTCTGGTCCATGAACTGCGAGAGCTGGGACGAGCCGAAGAACTCGCGCACCGCGGCCGCAACCGGCTTGGCGTTGATCAGGTCCTGCGGCATCACGGTGTCGATGTCGACGGACGACATGCGTTCCTTGATGGCGCGTTCCATGCGCAGCAGGCCGACGCGGTACTGGTTCTCCATCAGCTCGCCGACCGAGCGCACGCGCCGGTTGCCGAGGTGATCGATGTCGTCGATCTCGCCCTTGCCGTCGCGCAGCTGGACCAGCGTCTGGATGACCGCGAGAATGTCCTCGCGGCGCAGCACGCGCACCGTGTCCTCGGCGTCGAGGTCGAGGCGCATGTTCATCTTCACGCGGCCGACGGCGGACAGGTCGTAGCGCTCGCTGTCGAAGAACAGCGAGTGGAACATGGCCTGCGCGGAATCGAGCGTCGGCGGCTCGCCGGGACGCATCACGCGGTAGATGTCGAACAGCGAATCCTCGCGGGTGAGGTTCTTGTCGACGGTGAGCGTGTTGCGGATATAGGCGCCCACATTGACGTGGTCGATGTCGAGGATCGGCAGCTCGTCAAAGCCGAGATCGGCCAGCTGCTTCAGCATCTTGTCGGTGACTTCCTCACCGGCTTCGACATAGATCTCGCCGGACTGGGGGTTCACCAGGTCCGATGCCACATACTGGCCGACCATCTCCTCGTCGGACATCTTGAGGGCCTTGAGGCCCTTTTCGGCGAGCATGCGGGCCTGGCGGACCGTCACCTTCTTGCCGGCCTCGACCACGATCTCGCCGGTATCGGCGTCGATCAGGTCGGACACGGCCTTGTAGCCCTTCATGCGCTTGGGGTCGAACGGCATGCGCCAGCCGCCCTTGGTCCGCGTGAACGGCACCGTCTCGTAGAAGGTGTTGAGGATTTCCTCGCCATCCAGCCCGAGGGCGAACAGCAGGCTCGTCACCGGGATCTTGCGGCGACGGTCGATGCGCGCGAACACGATGTCCTTGGCGTCGAATTCGATGTCGAGCCAGGAACCGCGATAGGGAATGATGCGGGCCGCGAAGAGCAGCTTGCCCGAGGAGTGTGTCTTGCCCTTGTCATGGTCGAAGAACACGCCCGGCGAGCGGTGCATCTGGGACACGATGACGCGTTCGGTGCCGTTCACGATGAACGTGCCGTTCGAGGTCATCAGCGGGATGTCGCCCATGTAGACATCCTGCTCCTTGATGTCCTTGACGGACTTGGAGCCGGAATCCGGATCGACATCGAACACGATCAGGCGGAGCGTCACCTTGAGCGGCGCGGCGAAAGTCATGCCGCGCTGGCGGCACTCGTCCACGTCGTACTTCGGCGGTTCGAACTCGTAGCGGACGAATTCGAGCATGGCCGCGCCCGAAAAGTCCGAAATCGGGAAGACCGATTTGAAAACCGCCTGAATGCCGTCGTCCGCGCGCCCGCCCTTCGGCTCTTCGATCTGCAGGAACTGGTCATAGGATGCCTTCTGAACCTCGATGAGGTTCGGCATCTCGGCCACTTCCTTGATCTTGCCGAAAAATTTGCGGACCCGCTTACGACCGGTGAACGTCTGCGCCATGTCGCTCCTCGCTCCGTCCGAGTATCCGTCCGCGCCTGTCGCGCCTTGAGGCCGCATCTGCCCCAAGCGCGCCGACGCATGATCGCGCAACATTCAGACAAGGTTGCGGCGCTGCAGCGCCGACCTGTCCTCCGCCACGCGTCCGACGGCTCGCCGGACGACCCCCACCGGGATCGTCGGGGAAGCCGTCGGGCTTCCCGCCTGCGCCTCCGGCACCGCCGAAGGCAGCGGCCGCCGGCGAACCGGCGACCGCCTTCCGATCACATGATCACTTAAGCTCGACCTTGGCGCCGGCCTTCTCGATCTGCGCCTTGATCTTCTCGGCTTCGTCCTTGGTCACGGCTTCCTTGACGGCCTTGGGAGCGCCTTCGACCAGGTCCTTGGCTTCCTTGAGGCCCAGGCCGGTGATGGCGCGGACTTCCTTGATGACTTCGATCTTCTTCTCGCCGGCGGCGAGCAGAACGACGGTGAACTCGGTCTGCTCTTCGACAGCCGGCGCGGCAGCGCCAGCGGGAGCCGCAGCCACGGCCACGGCGGCAGCGGCGGAAACGCCCCACTTCTCTTCGAGGAGCTTCGCGAGCTCGGCAGCCTCGAGAACGGTCAGGGCGGACAGCTCGTCAACGAGCTTCGACAGGTCGGCCATTGTAATATTCCTTGAATTTCGGTTCGAACCAGTAACTTACCGGGAAAGCCTCACGCGGCTTCGTTCTCTTTGGCATAGGCCGCGAACACACGGGCCAGCTTCGCAGCCGGCGCAGTGCTGAGCTGCGCGATCTTGGTCGCCGGGGCCTGGATGAGGCCGACCAGCTTCGCACGCAGTTCATCAAGGGAGGGCATGGTGGCCAGAGCCTTCACACCATCCACGTTCAGGGCCGTGGTGCCGAACGCCCCGCCGAGGATCACGAACTTGTCGTGGGCCTTGGCGAAATCGACGGCAACCTTCGGGGCCGCAACAGGATCGCTCGAATAAGCGATAATGGTCGGCCCCTTCAGCAGGTTGCCGACATGTGCGACGTCCGAACCTTCGAGAGCAATCTTCGCGAGGCGGTTCTTGGCCACCTTCACAGACGCACCGCTCGCCTTCATCTGCCGACGCAACTTCGACATCTGGGCGACGGTGAGCCCGGAATAGTGGGCCACGACGACGACCGAAGTGTTCTTGAACACTCCGGACAGCGACGTGACGAGCTCTTCTTTCTGAGCGCGATCCACTTCACTTACTCTCCGGTGGCGAGGAAGGGGGACCTCCCCCGCCGGGTTTGCGCCTTGCCACACCTCGAAACCGAGGAATGGCGGTTAGAATCCTGTCCCCTTGGGACCGGTAAACCGGCCAAGGCGCTGGCTCGAGCCGAAATCCAAGTCCCGGTAAAACCGGAACCCGTCACGCGGTCGTACCCCGTCTATGCTGGCCCCCGGATCGGGATTAAGCCGCCTCTCGCGAAGCGACACCGGCAGTCTCGGACAGGACTTAAAGCCGGCAGGGCGAGCCCTGCCGGCCTCCTCGCCCGGTTTCATTCGGGCGAAAGCCTGGAATTTCGTCGTCACCGTCCCCGACTCGTCGCCGGGAACGAAACAGCCGATATAGAGTGTCGAATGGGATTTGTCACCCCCGGATCGTCCCGAGGGCTTGACAAATCCGGGCCGTCACGATCACAGCACCGCGACGGGCCGCCGTGATCATGCGCGGCATCAGCTGGCCGCCGAGAGCACCGAGCCGGGCTCGACCTTGAGGCCGGGGCCCATGGTCGAGGACACCGCGACGCGCTGGACATAGGTGCCCTTGGCGCCGGTCGGCTTGGCCTTGACCACCGCGTCGGCGAAGGCGCGGATGTTCTCGGCGAGCTTGTCGACCGGGAACGAGGCCTTGCCGATGCCGGCGTGGATGATGCCGGCCTTCTCGACGCGGAACTCGACGGCACCGCCCTTGGCGGCTTCGACGGCGCCCTTGACGTCCATGGTCACGGTGCCGACCTTCGGGTTCGGCATCAGGCCGCGCGGGCCCAGCACCTTGCCGAGACGGCCGACCAGCGGCATCAGGTCCGGGGTCGCGATGCAGCGATCGAAGTCGATCGTGCCGCCCTGGATGGTCTCGAGCAGATCCTCCGCGCCGACGATGTCGGCACCCGCCGCCTTGGCTTCATCCGCCTTGGCGCCGCGCGCGAACACCGCAACGCGCACCGTGCGGCCCGAGCCGTTCGGCAGGTTGCAGACGCCACGAACCATCTGGTCGGCATGACGGGGATCGACGCCGAGATTGAGCGCGACCTCGATGGTCTCGTCGAACTTGGCGGTGGAACGATCCTTGAGCAGCGTCAGCGCCTCGTCGAGGCCATAGAGCTTGACGGGATCGATACCTTCGCGCACCGCGCGAACACGCTTGGAAACATTGGCCATCAGCTCAACCAACCACCTCGAGGCCCATGGAACGGGCGGAGCCTTCGATCATGCGAACCGCCGCTTCGACGGTATCGCAGTTCAGATCCTTCATCTTCTGCTCGGCGATCTCGGCCATCTGGGCCTGCGAGATCTTGCCGATGAAGCCCTTGCCCGGGGTCTTGTGGCCCGAGCCCGGCTTCTTCTTGGTCGCGAGACCGGCCGCCTTCTTGAGGAAGTAGGAGACGGGCGGGGTCTTGAGCTCGAAGGTGAAGGAGCGATCCTGATACGCGGTGATCAGGACCGGAATCGGCATGCCCTTTTCCATCTGCGAGGTCTGCGCGTTGAACGCCTTGCAGAACTCCATGATGTTCAGGCCGCGCTGGCCGAGCGCGGGGCCGATCGGCGGCGCCGGGTTGGCCGAGCCAGCCGGCACCTGCAACTTGACGTAGCCAGTAACCTTTTTCGCCATGAGGCAACTCCTCGGCGTCGCGACTGCCGGTCGCAAACGCCAAAGCACGCCATCGCGACGGCTTCATCGCGGGCGGCGTCATGTGAGTGTCGCGGTCGCGGCATGAATTGGTCCCAGTTGGCGAACCGGGCATGCCTCCCGCGTATGGATGCGACTCCGGGGAGCCACGGCCGTTCGCATACAGCACTTCGCTGCCGAAGGGAAGACCTCCGGCTGCGTCCGAGACGGGCTGCTACCTCGCGCGAGACCGCTCAGGCGGCCGGCGAGAGGCTGCGCCGCCGGGCCGGGTCGGCGCGAGCCGTGTCTCTTCGCATCTCCCCGCCCCTGTCAGTCGGGGCCGCCGTCACGACGGGATGGCCCTCGTGCCGTTGCTCACCGCGTTCCTGACCGCGTTGCTCACGGCGTTCCTGGCCGCGCTTGGCCTCGCGGGCGAGAATCGCGTCGGCGTCGAGGCTGCGGATGGAGGTGCCGAGGTCGCGTGGCACGTCCCCTTCCAGTTGCAGCGAGAGGTAGCGACCGCAGCACACCCGCAGGAAGGAGGAGAAGTTGTCCACCTCGCCATGGGCGAAGGTGAGCTCCTCGTGCAACCTGGCGAGGAGTTGCGGCAGGCTCATGCCGTCCCGCCGGGCGATTTCCTCCAGCACCTGCCAGTAGAGGTTCTCCAGCCGCACGCTGGTGGAAAAGCCATGCAGGCGCACGGATTTCAGCCGCGTCTGCCACAGCTGCGGATCGGCCTGAATGAAGAGCTTGCACATGCAGCGCCTCCTGAACCGATGACGGAGCCACGCCCCGCCATCGGATGATAGACCGCTTCCGCCGCCACGCGAAGCGCGGCGTCGGCTTGCCCGCGGGTCACGGCAGCGGCGTGGGTCAGGCCGCCTGACGCGGCGCCGTAACCGTCTCGCCATGGACGATCGAGGTGCCGAGCACCGCGAGGAACTGACCGATCCAGGCAGGGTGCGCGGGCCAGGCCGGCGCGCTCACCAGATTGCCATCCGTCACCGCCGCGTCGATGGCGATGTCGGCATAGGTGCCTCCGGCCAGTTCCACCTCGGCGCGGCAGGCGGGATAGGCCGAACAGGTGCGCCCTTCCAGCACCCGGGCGCCGGCCAGCAGCTGCGCGCCGTGGCAGATGGCGGCAACCGGCTTGTTGGCGGCGAAAAAGTGCTGGACGATCTCGATGGTCCGCGCGTTCATGCGCAGATATTCCGGCGCGCGGCCGCCGGGCACCACCAGCGCGTCGTAACGGGCGGGATCGATATCCGCGAACGTGGCGTTGAGCGTGAAATTGTGGCCGCGCTTCTCGGAATAGGTCTGCGCGCCCTCGAAATCATGGATCGCGGTCGCCACGCTGTCGCCCGCCCGCTTGTCCGGGCACACCGCGTGCACCGTGTGGCCGACGGCCAGCAACGCCTGGAACGGCACCATGGTCTCGTAATCTTCGACATAGTCGCCGACGATCATCAGAATGCGTTTGCCTGCCATTCTATCCTCCCCTGGCGTGCCGCACCGTGCGGCCTTGGCTTGGGGATGAGGATAGAGCGCGGCAGCGCAGCCGGGGTGTTAACAGGCTAACGCGCCCGCCCGCGCAGCGCCGGACATGAAAAAGGCGCGGACCCTGCCGCGCCTTCGCATCCATACGTGACCACGGCGAGCCGCGGCGTTCAGACCTTCTCGACCTGCCCGAATTCCAGCTCGACCGGCGTGGCGCGACCGAAGATCGACACCGCCACCTTGAGCCGGGAACGGGCCTCGTCGACTTCCTCGACAATGCCGTTGAACGAGGCGAAGGGTCCGTCGGACACCTTGACGGTCTCGCCAACCTCGAAGCTGATCGAGGGCTTGGGCCGCTCGATACCCTCCTGCACCTGCTGCAGGATGCGCATCGCCTCCTTCTCGGAGATCGGGCTCGGCTTGTTGTCCGCGCCGAGGAAGCCGGTGACCTTCGGGGTGTTCTTGATGAGGTGGAAGGCCTCGTCGGTGAGGTCCATCTTCACCAGCACATAGCCGGGGAAGAACTTGCGCTCGGCATCGACCTTGCGGCCGCGGCGCACCTCGACGACCTTCTCGGTCGGCACCAGCACCTGCTCGAACAGATCGGTGAGACCGCGCTGCCCCGCCTGCTCGCGAATCGATTCGGCGACCTTCTTCTCGAAGTTGGAGTAGGCGTGGACGATGTACCAGCGCATGGGCATCGCGTCTCTCCTCACCGGCCGATCTGGAGGATCTGGGCGATCACGAAGCTCAGAACCTGATCGGCGACCAGGAAGAACAGCGAGGCTACCACGACCATGACGAACACCATCGCCGTGGTGATGAGCGTCTCGCGACGGGTCGGCCAGGTCACTTTGCGGGCTTCCGCGCGGACCTGCTGAAAGAACTCGACCGGGTTCGTCTTCGCCATCTTCGTCTCGAAACGCCTCTGAAGCGGGTGTCGCGCCATCACCTGCGAGTAGCCCGGATCGCCGCGAACGGCTCTCCGCGCCCGGATCGTCCAAAAAAGCGCGAAGCGGGCGTATAGCCCGCAAAGCGGCTCCGCGTCAAAGGACGTTTGCTGCCTTGCCTGCCACCCGGCGGTGAGGGGTGGCAGGAGTGGAGGGACTCGAACCCCCAACCCCCGGTTTTGGAGACCGGTGCTCTAACCAGTTGAGCTACACTCCTACGGCCTGCGAAGCAGGCGGGGCTCTTCCTAGTGTGACGCTTCTCATATGTAAAGAGAGGGAAGCGGCCCTTCCTGCTCACTCCACATCAACGCGCGCCGCGTCGGCCGCAGGTGAGGTGGCAGCGCCCGGCCCGCCTGCATTTCCGGCGCGCGGCGCAAGGGCGCAATCGCGATTCGCACCGGCGCCCGGCGCATTCTCGAACGTGCAGCGCGTGGTTGGCGGGTCGCCGCACATTTTAGCGAGATTCGCGAAACTGGCGCAGCGCCCGTCCGGTCCCCGGTAGCCCGGCCCGCCCTTGCAGCCACACCCCCGGCAGGCCGGGCGGTCGGGGCAGGCCGCCTGTGCCGCGGACGACAGGGCGATTGCCGCCGCGAGGACGAACCCGCCGAGGACGAACCCGCCGATCCGGAGACTCGGGTGGCGACGCGGGCCGCCGGCCATCGGGCGGCGGGCTTTCGGGGCACTCGGCATCACGGCTCGGAGACTCACGCTTGCAGCCTCGCGAGCCGGCGCGCGGGCATTCATCCGCCCGCCGGGCAGGGGTGCCGGCAGGGCGCCCACGAGGCCGGCAGCCGCATCTTGCCCGACCCACATGCAAAAAGGGAGCGCCGTGGAGCGCTCCCTTTCCTTGACGTGTTCAAAGAGCGGGCCGAAGCCCGCGCCTCACTCGATGATGGAAGCGACGACGCCGGCGCCGACGGTGCGACCGCCTTCGCGGATGGCGAAGCGCAGCTTCTCTTCCATCGCGATCGGCACGATCAGTGCAACGTCAACCGAGATGTT
>NZ_JAUSVR010000034.1 GCF_030814815.1 Ancylobacter amanitiformis
CGCCATCGCAAGCCTCCGTGTGCCCGCAACCTCGAATCAGATTTTCAGCAGCTTGGGAATCCCGAACGTGAGTCAGCCTCAGCGCGCCTTGGTATGAGCCCGGCCGGGGCTTCCTCCGGCGGACCTAGAACAACAAGGAGCGACTCGTGATACGGAGCGATTGCGAGAACCGTCGTGGAGAGCGGGTCAGGTAGGATAAACCGAACAGGCGGCGGCACTGACGCCGGGAATTATTGTTTCGGGGAGATCTGCTTGAGGGCACCTAGCCGACAACGTTCGCCGAGTGCAGCAACTGCGAGGCGGTACGAAGATCCTGTGTATCAAAGCCTTCGCTGAACCCCCGATAGAGGGGGCGGAGTAATGCGATAGCCTCGCCCGAGCGGCGCATGTCGATATAGTGCGCCGCAAGATCGCTTGCGGCGCGCAATTCGAATGACTTTGCACCGATCGCACGCGCTTCATTCACCGCGCCCTTCCACATCTGTTCGGCCGCGGCATGATCTCCGGCACGGTGATGAATGGCTGCATCCACCCGCATCAATTCGCAGCGACACCATCGCTCACCCTGCCGCTCCTGAAACTGGAAGGCGAGGCTGATCGTGTCGGCTGCCTCGTCCAGCAAACCCCGGTGCAAGAGAACCCGGGCGAGGCCGGCGATATACATGCCGATGCGCAACAGATACCTGCATTCGATCATGTGGTCGATCGCGTCTCTCACTTCGCGATAGGCCTCACCATCTCCCTTCAAGTAGCTAAGCGTGCCCCTGAAATAACGATGAACCGGGATCCAGCGGGGAATGATTTCCCGCTCCATATTGCGTTGCATCAACATGGAATAATGTTCGAGAAGGGCAATGTTCCCCGTCTCCAAAGCCAGCGGCAGCGCAGCCAGTCCCAACGCGTTGGATTGCGACAGCCAATGTCCAGCGCGCCCAGCCTGCTCGACTGCGTCGCGCGTGACAACGTCGGCATAGTCGGCGCGGCCGGTCATCCAGGCGATGAAAGTGAGATAGCATCGGACCGACACAAATCGGATGACGTCCTGTCCTGCCATGGCTGCGCGCTTACCGGCGAGGGAATGTTGCGCCGCGAGCCGGTCGAGGACCTGCCCGCTTTCGACAAAGTCGCCTCGATGTGCTTTAGCCCAGGCCAGCGCGCGATCGCCTTCGGGGGCGGCCGACCAATCCCGGTGGCGCGCCGACAATCTCTCGGACGCTTCCAGGCAGCCGATGGCCTCATCGATCTTGCCGACCTCCATCAGATAATACGCGAGCCCCTCTAGGCCGCGCTGTTCATATTCGAGGCTATTGGCGCGCTGTGCGAAACCGATGGTATTGAACCAAGCCTCCTCAATTTCCTTGCGCATCCTCGAGTAGAACAGGCTCCAGGCCCGCGAGCAGGCAAGTTTGGCCTTGAGAAGATCATCGCACGGCACGCCTTCTGCGAGCTTCAATGCCACTTCCGTGCGTTCCTGGGCTTCGGAAAGGATCGAGGTCTCCGACCAGAGCGGAATGGCCGCGACCGTCAGTTTGATGCCGAGCGCGACATCGCCATCAGCGCCGAAGGCCCAAGCAAGCGCGGCGCGCAAATCGGCGAGCCGGCTCACATAGCGCATGGTCCAATCGCCCGTTTCGAGCCAGTGCCACTCATCTTCCGATCTCCTGAAGAGATCGAGAATGCGCTGCGCGTGATATTTGAGGATCAAGGCGTCGGCCTTATCGGCACGGCGTTTTTCGGCAGCGTAATGTCGGGTGCTGTCGAGTTGTCGATAGCGCAACCCCGGCCCATTGACTTCTGCGTTCAGCAGCGATTTTGCGACGAGGCCGCCAAGGCCGGCGACGACATCGATGGGATCCAGACCCACCGCTCGGGCGATGTGAACGGCATCTTCCAAATCGAAGCAGTCGGCAAAGATCGACACCAAGCGGAAGATGACCGCCTCTCTCTGCGGAAGAAGTCGGTAGCTCCAGTCTATCGTTGCAAGCAGCGTTTCATGACGCGGCGCCGCCCCGTCGGGGCGAGGATTGGAGAAGCTGGTGTGCCGATCGAACATCGCCAGCAGCTCCAAAGGTGAATAGTTCTCGAGCTGCGCCGCCATCAGTTCGATCGCCAGCGGCAATCCTTCTACCGAGCGGCAGATCGACACGACCGCGTCGCAATCGGCATCGCTGATTTGATACCCTGCCCATTGCAGCGCCCGAGACGCGAACAACTCCACAGTCGGGAATGAGATAGCGCGTTGTAAGGGTAGTCCGGGTTCGTCATCAGGAACGGCAAGCGGCCCGATCCTGATTAGAAATTCCATGTCGAAACTCAGTGGCTCGCGGCTTGTTGCCAGGATCTTCGACAATCCCTTTTTTAATGCCAAGCTGCGTGCAAAAATTGTTGCGGCGGCCAGCACATGCTCGCAATTGTCAAGAATGATGAGCATCCGGCGCGAAAGCAGATAGTCGAGTATCGCGGTGAAACTGTCGTCAGGATTGCCCCGAATGCCGAGCGCGGTTACGAGAGCGACTGGAAGTAGAGTCGGGTCGTCTATTGTAGCCAGATCCACGAGGCAAAGGCCGTCGACACATATGTCGGCATAGGCGCGGGCTGCGGCAATGGCCACGGTTGTCTTGCCGATCCCGCCCGCGCCCACCAGAGTCACATGCCGTTCGCGGTGCAACGCGGTCAGCACGTCGGCAAGCTCTGCCTCCCGGCCCACGATATGCCCCTGCGGTGGCAAATGACCCAAGCCGGGACTTTCCGCAAAGGCGTCGCCTTCCGCGAACGCCCCGATTCCGGCCTGCACTGGCGCAATGAACCGATATCCGCGGCCCACGACCGTAGCGAGATAGCTAGGGTTCAATTTGGTGTCGCCCAGCAGGCGCCGCAGGTTGGACATGTTGACCTTGAGATTGCTCTCGTGGACAAAGATCCCGGGCCAGGCGGCGGCCATCAGTTCCTCTTTTCTAACGAGTTCGCCACCGCGCTGCACGAGTAGTCGCAGCAGTTCGAAGCCCCGACCGCCAAGCTTTATGGGGTCGCTCTCAAGAAGAAGAATTTGTCGACTCGGAATTAGTCGATACGGTCCAAAGGAAAATACCAATTCCGCTTTTGGGCGTTCTGCAGCCTCATCCATAATGCAACCCCTCGCAACCAGATCGGCCCTAAGATCATGGTCAAGCGGACCGCGATCAGCATCGCCAGAATATCAACCGTCAGCGATTGTTTGAACGCGCAATTCGGCGCGATTTAGCGCAGGTGAGGACCGGCTGTGTGCATCCACTCCCCCGGGGACGGGTCGCAGAACATCGCCAAGGACCGTTTACGGGCACGGCCAATTTATAGATGCATGGCGAAAGGCTCGGAAGCTGACGTGAAGTACCAGAGCCGGGAACGTCAGCTTCCGGATTGAGTCTCTACGTCAGCTATGGCGGCGCAAGGGTGTCGACGTGCCCCAACTCGCTGATGTCCGCTTTTGGGCCGCGGCCGTTGCCAGATCAATGACCGAGATGGCGCCGCAAAGCCGCCGTTCGCAAGGGCGTACCGATATGGCCGCATGGGGTTAAGAGCGGCGACGAGCATGCAACAGGAATGTGCCGATACCACTATTGGCTCTGGCCAAGCCGTAGAGGTCAACTCTCAGTTTGCTCCGATACACTCAATGCGTCGTCGACTTCGATTCCGAGATGCCGGACGGTGCTTTCGAGCTTTGTATGGCCGAGCAGGAGTTGGCAGGCGCGCAGATTTCCAGTCCACTTGTAGAGGATAGAGACCTTGGTCAGCCGACAGCTGTGGGTGCCGTAGTCCGCCGGTTTTAGGCCGATCAGGCTTACGCATTGGTCGACGAGACGTCCATATTGCCTCGCATTGACGTGCTGTCGGGGCGATCAAGTGGAGGTCGGTGCCTCTGATCATGGCGCTCGTTCGCCGGCGTCCTCCCACCGGATCGTGCGCTTGACTCTCGTTCCGAATTGAGTCGTTTTAAACGAACAAAGCAGGAACAACTATGCGCGCGGCACACGATGTTTCCGCGCTGCGGCAGATGCTCGCCGGGCTGGAGGCGGAGCGTCTGCCTAGCGCTTCATCGGCCTTCAGCCTGGGCGCTGCGGGGCCTGACGGCGTGCTGGCCGAGACGCTCGCACGCGGGGCGCTGCATGAGATCTATGCGGCGGAGGGCGCCGACATGCCGGCCGCTTCCGGCTTCTCCCTGGCGCTGGCGCTGCGGGCGGCGCAGAGGTCGGGCGAGGAGCCGCCGCAGAGCAAGCTCCCAATGCGCCCCATCGTCTGGGTGCGGCAGGATTTTATCGATTCTGAGGCGGGCCGCCTTGACGCGCACGGGCTGAGAGGCCTGGGGCTCGACCCGGCGCGGCTCATCCTGGTGCGGGCGCGTGACCCGGAACAGGCGCTGCGCGCGGCTGGCGACGCGGTGCGCTGTGCGGCGCTCGGGGCGGTGCTGCTGGAGCCCTGGGGCGAGCCGAAGGCGCTGGACCTCACCGCCACGCGGCGGCTGGCGCTGCGGGCCGGGGCTTCCGGCGTCACCTTTTTCCTGCTGCGCATGGCGGAGAGCCCCTCGGCCAGTGTCGCCGTCACCCGATGGCTGGTGCGCCCGATCCTCTCCACCCCGCTGGCGGCGGACGCGCCGGGCGCCCCCGCCTTCGCCGTCACGCTGCTGCGCCATCGGGGTGGCCTCAACGGCCATGCCTGGAATCTGGAGTGGGACCATGAGAGCTGTTCCTTCCGCGACATCACCCCGCTATCTCGCGCTGTGGTTCCCGTTCCTGCCGGCAGACCGGCTCGACAGGACGCGGCGACACAGGGCGAGGGGACCGGGGATGTCCGGCCCTTCCAGCGCGCCGGATGAATCGGTGCCGCTGGTCTTCGTCGAGCGGGTGAAAGGCGCGCTGCGCCTCTCCGCCATCTCCGCGCAGGCGCGGGCCGTGGGTCTGGCGCCCGGCCTGACGCTGGCGGATGCCCGCGCGCGGATTCCCGCCCTCGCGGTCGCCGACCATGATCCACGCGCCGATGCCGGCTTTCTCGAACGGATCGCCGATGATTGCGACCGCTGGACCCCGCTGGTGGCGCTGGACGGTGTGGATGGGCTGGTGCTCGACATCACCGGCTGTACGCATCTGTTCGGCGGCGAGGCAACGATGCGCCGGCATGTCATGGAGCATCTCCAGCGTCATGGGCTGACGCTCCACGCCGTGGTGGCCGGTACGCCGGAGGCGGCGCGCGCGCTGGCCCGCTGCGGCAAGGGCGGCGTGGTGCCGGTCGGGCGCGAGGCGGAGTGCGTGGCCCCGCTCCCCATCGCCGCGCTGGACCTGCCGGAGGAGAGCGTGACCGGGCTGACGCGCGCGGGGCTGCGGACCATCGGCGATCTCGCCGCGCGGCCGGGCACGCCGCTCGCCGCGCGCTTCGGCGAGGTCTTGCTGACCCGCCTGCGGCGCACCCTCGGCCATGAGGATGTGCGCATCACCCCGCGCCGCCCGCTGCCGGCCTGCATCGCCGAGCGGCGCTTTGCTGAACCGATCGGGCGGGCGGAGGATGTCGAGGGCGCGCTTGGGATGCTGATCGACGACCTCGCGCTGATGCTGGAGGCGCGGGGCGAGGGCGGACGGGCCTTCGAGGCCTCCTTCTTCCGCGCGGACGGCACGGTGCGGCGCATCGCGGTGGAGACCGCGCGCCCCTCGCGCGATCCCGCATCGCTTGGCCGGCTGTTTCACGAAAAGCTCGACGCGCTCGCCGACCCGCTCGATCCCGGCTTCGGCTTCGATCTGGTGCGCCTCGCCGTGCTACGCGCGGAGGCGCTGGCGCCGGCGCAGGTGAGCCTCGACGGTCGGGCCATCGAGGAGGAAGAGGTGAGCGCGCTGGTCGACCGGCTGGCCGCGCGGCTCGGCCGGGACCGGGTGCTGCGCTTCATGATGCGCGACACCCATGATCCTGCCCGCGCCGCCAGCCTGGTGCCGGCGGCCGATCCACCGCCGCCCGCGTGCCCGATGCCGGAGGACGGGCTGGCCCGTCCCCTGATGATGTTCGACCCGCCGCAACCGATCGAGGCGCTAGCCGAAGTGCCGGATGGCCCGCCCTTGCGCTTCCGCTGGCGCCGCGTGCTGCACGAGGTGGTGCACGCCGAGGGGCCGGAGCGCATCGCGGCCGAGTGGTGGCGGCGGGAGCACGACACGCCGACACGGGATTATTACCGGGTGGAAAATAGTCAGGGACGCCGCTTCTGGCTATTCCGCGTCGGGCTGTACGACCGCGAACCCGGCCCGCCGCGCTGGTTCGTCCATGGGCTGTTCCCATGAACGCGGTTTTCTATGCCGAGCTGGCGGTCACGACGAACTTCTCCTTCCTTCGCGGGGCATCCCACGCCAGCGATCTGGTAGCGCAGGCACTCCAGCTTGGCCATGCTGGCATCGGCATCGCCGACCGCAACAGCGTGGCGGGCGTGGTGAGAGCCTATGCGGCCTTGAAGGAGGCGGAGGAGGCGGAGGAGGCGTGGCGCGAGGAGATCAGCGCGCCGGAGGCCATCTTGCCCTTCCAGCTCGCGGTGGGCGCGCGGCTGATCTTCGCCGATGGCGCGCCGGACGTGATCGCCTATGCACAGCACCGTGCCGGCTGGGGACGGCTGTGCCGCCTCCTGACCATCGGCAACATGCGCGCCGCCAAGGGCAGCTGTGTCCTTAACCTCGACGACCTGCTGGCCGATGCCGGCGGGCTCTCGCTCATCCTCATGCCGCCGCGCGCACTGGACGAGCTGGCGCCGCGGCTCGGCCAGCTCAAAGAGGCCGCACCCGGCTCCGTGTGGCTCGGCGCCGACATGCCGCGGCGTGGCGATGATCGGCGCCGGCTGGCGGGGCTGAAGGCGCTGGCCGCGGACGCCAGGGTGCCGCTGCTGGCGATGAACGATGTGCTCTATCACCACCCCTCCCAGCGCGATCTGCAGGATGTGCTCAGCTGCATTCGCGAGGGCACGACGATCGGGGCCGCCGGCCGGAAGCTGGAGGCCAATGCCGAGCGCCACCTCAAGCCGCCCGCCGAAATGGTCCGCCTGTTCCGCGACGCGCCGGAGGCGGTGGAGGAGACGCGTCACTTTCTCGCCCGGCTCGATTTCTCGCTCAGCGAACTGAAATATGAATATCCCGAAGAGCCCGTCCCGCCCGGCTATACGGCGGAGGGCTGGCTGGAGCAGATGACGTGGCAGCGGGCCGCCATCCGCTATCCGGGCGGCGTGCCGGCCAAGGTGGAAAAGCAGCTCCGGGAGGAGCTGGCGCTGATCGCGGAGCTGAAATACGCGCCCTATTTCCTCACCATTCGCGACATCGTCAGCTTCGCGGAGAAGGAGGGCATCCTGTGCCAGGGGCGCGGCTCGGCAGCCAATTCCGCCGTCTGCTACGTGCTCGGCATCACCGCGGTGGACCCGGCCGAGAGCGACCTGCTGTTCGCCCGCTTCATCTCCCGCGAGCGCCGCGAGCCGCCTGACATCGACGTCGATTTCGAGCATGAGCGGCGCGAGGAGGTGATCCAGTACATTTATGAGCGCTATGGCCGCATGCGCGCCGGCATTGCCGCGACCGTCATCTCCTATCGCCCGCGCAGCGCCATCCGGGATGTCGGCAAGGCGCTCGGCCTCACCGAGGACGTCACTGCGCGGCTCTCCAGCCTGATCTGGGGGAGCTGGGGCGACATGGTGGCGAAAGGTCAGATCGGCCAGGCAGGGCTCGATGCCGACAATCCGTCGATACGCCGCACCGTGGAACTCGCCGGCCGGCTGCTCGGCTATCCCCGCCACCTCTCGCAGCATGTCGGCGGCTTCGTGCTGACCCAAGGCCGGCTTGATGAGATGGTTCCGATCGGCAAGGCGGCGATGGCGGACCGGACCTTCATCGAATGGAACAAGGACGACATCGACACGCTCGCTTTGATGAAGGTCGATGTGCTGGCGCTGGGCATGCTCACCTGCATCCGCAAGGCGTTCGATCTTATGCGCGACCATGAAGGTGTCGATTATGCGCTGGCCGATGTGCCGACAGAGCAGAGCGATGTCTACGACATGCTGTGCCGGGGCGATTCCATCGGGGTGTTCCAGGTGGAAAGCCGGGCCCAGATCAACATGCTGCCGCGCATGAGGCCGCGCCGGCTCTACGATCTCGTCATCCAGGTCGCCATCGTCCGACCCGGCCCGATCCAGGGCAATATGGTGCATCCCTATCTGCGCCGGCGCGAGGGGAGCGAGAAGGTGACCTACCCCTCGCCCAAGCCGCCGCATGATCCCGATGAGCTGGTCAAGGTACTGAAGCGCACCAAGGGCGTGCCGCTGTTCCAGGAACAGGCGATGAAGCTCGCCATGGTCGCGGCCGAGTTCACCGAGGTCGAGGCCAACAAGCTGCGCCGGGCCATGGCGACCTTCCGCAATATGGGGACGATCGGCCAGTTCCAGACCCTGCTGATCGAGCGGATGAGCGCGCGCGGCTACGACCCGGCCTTCGCGGCGCGCTGCTTCGAGCAGATCAAGGGCTTCGGCGAATATGGCTTCCCGGAAAGCCACGCCGCCTCCTTTGCCAAGCTGGTCTACATCTCCGCCTTCATCAAATGCCGCTACCCGGCCGTGTTCGCGGCGGCGTTGCTGAACTCCCAGCCCATGGGCTTCTACGCCCCGGCGCAGATCGTGCGCGATGCGCGCGAGCATGGGGTGGAGATACGCCCTGCCGACATCAATCACAGCTTCTGGGACAACACGCTGGAGCGCCGTCCCGATGGCGCGCTGGCGCTGCGCCTCGGCCTGCGGCAGATCGACGGCTTCAGCGAAAGATGGGCGGAACAGCTCGCCGCCGCGCGGGGCGCCGGCTACCGCGATATCGAGACGCTCTCCCTGCGCGCGCGCCTGCCCGCCGGGGCTTTGCGCCGGTTGGCGGATGCCGATGCGTTCGGCTCGCTGGGGCTCGACCGGCGCGCGGCGGCGTGGATCGTCCGGCGTCTGCCCGATGATGCGCCGCTGCCTTTGTTCGCGGCGGCGCAGGCGCGCGAACTTGGTGCCGAGCCGGATGCGCAGCTTCCCCTCATGCCGCTGCCCGAGCAGATTGCGGTGGACTACCAGACGACGCGCCTCTCGCTCAAAGGTCATCCGATGGGCATGTTGCGTGAGATTTTCCAGGCGGAGGGCATCGCCAGCAGCGCGGACATTGCGGAACGGCGCGACGGCAGCTTCATCCGCACCGCCGGGATCGTGCTGGTGCGCCAGCGGCCGGGCAAGGGCAACGCCATTTTCATGACGCTGGAAGACGAGACCGGCATCGTCAATGTGCTGATCTGGGCCCGGCTGTTCGAACGTTTCCGCGCGCAGGTGATGGGCGCGCGCCTCGTCGTAGTGGAAGGCCGGGTGCAGAAGAGCAAGGAAGGCGTCATCCATGTGATGGCCGAGCGGGTGATCGACCGCTCCGGCGAACTCGCGCGGCTGTTCGACGATCCCCACCAGAAGGGCGCCTACCCTCTCCCCCGTCCGAAGGTCGCCCCCGGCGTTGACGAGCGGGCGCGCTCTGCTACCCGCGAGGGCCACATGACGGCCGCCGGCCGCTCCCCGCAAGGCCATCCGCGCCAGGTCCGCGTCCTGCCGAAATCACGGGATTTTCATTGAGCCTCGCGCGGCACAATGCCGGCGTGACCTATGGCGCGGCCGGTAAAATGAGCGCGCGGCGACAGCGCCGGCGCGTAAAGTTGCACGGAGGCGAACTGGACGAGGAGCCAGTGAACGGCTGTGTTGATCGCAACGATGACGTCTGGAATGGGACGAGCTTCCAGCGACGGCTCCTGGCGCTCTCCGGCGGGCCGGTGGCGCTGTGCTCATCGTCCCAAGCTGCCGACGAACCGCCAGTACCAGCACCGATGCTCGTAGGGGCATCATGACCAGAACTCGAAGGCAGTGCCGTGCCATAAGCCGGCCAGACCCCTTCTGCTCCATCCTTCGCGCAGCCTTGGGCAAGGCCGTGGAGCCATGGCTATTCAGTCCATCGGATTACCGAACGTCCGCTGGTCAGATCCGTCAGCAGCCGGTCCACCCCACCGACTTCCGGTTTCGGCGCTGACACCGACAGAATCGCGCCGCTGTCCGTGAAAGCGTGAACGCTCATTTGCACGCCCGGGACGGCGGTCAACCTCGCCTGGGCCAGCGCCAGATCACTGAACCCGCACGTGACGGTTCCGGAGACGGTCTCGATGAGCGCCGCCTTCTTGGCTTCTCGCAGGCAGAGGGCCGCCGTTCCGCCATAGGCACGGATCAGGCCGCCGCTGCCCAGAAGGATGCCGCCGAACCAGCGCATGACGACGACGGCGACGCGATCGAGGCCTTGCCCGTCGACTGCGGCCAGGATCGGCTTGCCCGCAGTTCCACTGGGCTCGCTATCGTCGTTGAAGCGGTAGTTCTGCCCCACGCGCCATGCCCAGCAATTGTGGTTGGCGGCCGGATCCGACCGTGTCGCGATGAAGTCCTTCGCCGCCGCCTCGTCCGCGACGGGACCGGCGATTGCGATGAATCGGCTCTTCTTGATCTCCTGGCGGCGGATCGCGAGTTCAACGAGGGTAAGGCGCTCGACCATGCGCTCGTCTGTCATAAACTCGGTTCCCAATCGTCCTTGGCTGAGGGAATGTCTGCTTCCAGGCAGAGAGCTTACATTAGCCAATAGTGCTCTTCACCCATCAGCTCACCATCGATCACGGCTCCCAACTCGGCGGACTTCCGATAGACGTCCGCAATGCCTCGGTGAAGGCGCGCACCTTTGCGCTCGGGTGCGGCAGGGCGCGAAGGAGGTAGATGCCTGACAACTCCTCGTTCCAAGGCTCGTCACCGAGCCGCAAGCGCACCAGCTTGCCGGCCCTCACGTCCGGCCCAACAACCCAGCTCGCCAGAAACGCGATCCCCAGACCCGCCTCGGCTGCCACACGCAGGGCCTCGAAATCATCCGACCGGAAGGTCACCGTGCCATTCCCGGCATGGCCCGCCGGGCAACCGAGCACGTCGCGCCAACCAAGGAGATCGGCGCCATGGAGCTTGTCGAGCAGCCGATGCGATGACAGATCCGCCGCGCTGTCAGGCGTGCCCGCCCGCGCCAGATAGACCGGGCTCGCGACCAGCAGCCGCGTGAGCGGCGCCAGTCTTGTCGCGATCAGCGTACTGTCGGCAAGCGCGCCCATGCGGATGACGGCATCAAGCCGCTCGGCCACCGGATCGGCGAGCCGCTCCGTCAGGTCGAGCTCGACATGCAGGGCGGGATGCTCGGACTGCAGGGCTGCGACGACCGGCAGGACGTAGCGTTTGCCGAAGGTCGGGAAGCAGGCGATCCGCAGCGTGCCCGAAACGGAACCGTCGAAGGCGGCGACCTCCGCATGGGTGTCGGCCAGTTCGTCGAGATGCCGCAAGGCCCGCTCATGCAGCCGCCGGCCGGCATCGGTAAGCGTGAGCGCCCGCGTCGAGCGGATGAGCAGGGCGACGCCCAAATCCTCCTCCAATGCGTCGATCTGGCGAACGACCGCCGAAGGCGTCACCGCGCGCCGGCGAGCGGCCCCGGAAAAGCTCCCCGCCCGGACGACATCGACGAAGGTGGCGAGGAATTCGGCGAAATGGGGTCTCATCTTTGCGATCCAGGCAAAGCCGTTTGCAGCAGGCTCCGGCTTATCGCCGGTCCCGGACACTCGCATATTCGCGGCGTTCACACAGCGGCGAAACCCCGTCGCCGGCACGCAATACTCACGGCACAGTGGGCAGTCGTTCCATCTCGCAAGCAAGATCAGCGATCGTGGAGATATCGAAATACGTCCGGCCGAGACGTCGCGCATAACCGGTTCCGCATCAATCTTCACCGTATTGGCGTTCGGCCTCTGTGAGGGTGGGTACGGTTATATAATACAAACGTATATCGATAAGGCAAAAACATGAAAGTCCTCACTGAAAAGATCCTATCGCAATCCGCCTATACCGCGGACATCGACGTTCCCCTTGAAAAGGTCGATATCGCGGACTGGTTGTTCACACTGCCGGAAGCGGAATATCTCCGCTGCTGCCCGCCGGATCATATCGGTTCCGGCGTCACCATGACCGATGATGGCCGTCGTATGGTGATCAATGTCGAGATGATCGGCACCGGGCTGGTGATCCAGCACTATGTCGCCGAGGAAGCCACGGCGAGCTATTGCCGTATGAATTCGATCTCCGACGTGTTCACGCCGGTGGGACGCACGCAGGTCAACGTGATCTGGGAGCTGATCGCCGAGTCGATCGAGGGCGGGCGCACCCGTTATACGAACCGCGTCACCTCGCACCCGACTGACGTGTTCATGGACTTCCTCGCCGAGCACGGCCAGACCTTCGAGCAGGCAGCCGTGGCCCGGCAGGAAGCCGGTGGCGATCACAACCGCCGCGAGACGCCGCTCTTCGCCGCCAGCATCGCCCGCCGCGCGATCGCCAAGGCCGCGGCAAAATGAAAGCTATCGTGTTCGACGATTTCGGTGAGGCGGACGTCCTCCGCCTCACCGAAGTGCCTATGCCCGAGGTCCGCCCCGGCGACCTTCTGGTCAAGGTCCGCGCGGCCGGCGTCAACCGCGCCGATATTCTGCAGCGGCAGGGCTATTATGGCCGGCAGAGCTATGGCGAGAGCGACCTGCTGGGGCTGGAAGTGGCCGGCGAGGTGATTGCGGTCGGCCCCGATGTCACCGACATCCGGCCCGGCGAGCGGGTGATGGGAATCGTCGGCGGCGGCGCCTATGCCGAGTTTGCCCGGGTCGACCGTAGCATGGCGGTGCCTATTCCCGACCATCTTGATTATGTCGGGGCGGCGGCGGTGATGGAATCCTTCGTCACCGCCTGGGAAGCCGCCGTGCATCTGGGCGGGACAACGAAGGGGACGGCCGTGCTCATCCACGCGGCTGCGGGCGGGGTGGGTTCCGCCGCCGTCGAGATCGCCCACGCGCTTGGCGCCCAGGCTTTCGCGACCGCCAATGCCGAGCGTCGCGCCGAGGTGCTGGCGCTGGGTGCCGAGGTGGTTTTCGATTATCGATCCGAGGACTTCGAGCAGGGCGTGCGCGATGTCACCGGTGGGCGCGGCGTGGATGTGATCGCCGATTTCGTCGGCGGTGATTATCTCGCGCGCAATTTGCGCAGCCTCGCCCCGGGCGGGCGCCTCGTCCAGGTCGGACTGCTCGGCGGGCAGGATACCACCAACATTCCGCTCTCGGTCCTGCTGCACAATCACCTGCGCCTCATCGGCACGGTGATGAAATCGCGGACGGCGGACGAGAAGCGCGCCATGGTGCGGCGTTTCGCCGAAGGCGCGCTACCAATGTTCGCGGACGGCCGGCTGAAACCGCTGGTCGGTAAGGTCTTTCCGCTCGCACAGGCCGCCGAGGCGCATTGCGCCATGGAGGCGGGCGGCGGGTTCGGTAAGATCGTGCTGAAGGTGACCGCGTGAGGCACGGCAGTGCGCTCCGCCTCGCGCCGCGGCCGGCCATGACCGCAGGATAAGTTGCTGCCCTCGGCATTCAACCGACCGTCCGCAACTGGCGCAAAGGTGCCGACCTGCCCCACCTCGCTGATGTCCGCTTTTGGGCCGCGGCCGTTGCCAGATCAATGACCGAGATCGGGGCGCTTTGCTGAAAGACGACTCCGGGGCCGGGAGCGGACTGGCTGCTCTTGGCGTCAGACTAGCCAAAAGCGGCAGTCGTGGTTAACAGACGTGGCGTCCTGAATTGATCCCTAGCCGACGTCTAGAACGTCCGCTCTCGGGCGATCGGATGCGCGCCGCGACACTACCCTTGCCTCGCGCAGCGCTCGGCCTAGGCTCAGGACTCGTTGATCAGAGCCGGAAGATCACGGCAGCTGCGATACAGATGGCCGAGAAGAAGGTGGGGCGCATCGGTCGTAGCGTGTG
>NZ_JAUSVR010000035.1 GCF_030814815.1 Ancylobacter amanitiformis
ACGCTCGCTCAGCAGGAACAAATCACCCATGCCAGCCTCCTCAAGGGAGACTGTGAATCACAACTCAAGGCAGATTAATAGGTCCTGAGCCTAGGTTGCATTTTTGTCTCGGGGGCCTCCGCGATTTCTAGATAACGCCTTTCTGCTGAGTTCGACCACTAGCGCGCTTCTGCAAAGTTGGCTTGGTCTGTGTGGTGAGCTGAGTGGCGCTTTGTCGCTTCTCGGCCAACCAAGATTTTGTAGGCTAGCCATAAAAGTAGGTGATGCCAAACGTGATTTTTTACTTGTCTTCCCTTATGGGATATCGGATCTTCAAGGAATACGCTTAGGAAGGTTCACGGTAATGCTCAAGGCTCTTGTCAGCGTTGTCGCCCTGTGTTCTGTGTGGTTGGTTTCGGCTTTGGCCCAAGAAAAACCGGAGATCCCATCTCTGGCGTCCCTAGATTTGATAGACTTAACCGATGAGCCATCGCGTCAGGACTTGTTCGAAATTGTGCGCAAGGACGCCATGCAAGGTCTGACGCAAGATCAGATCCGCAAATTTGACCTGACCGCTCCGTTCGTCTTTCCAGAGCATACGCGCAGGGATGTAAAGCTTAACAAGCCACGGATAAACTCGATTTTCGGCATCGACATCAGCCATCACAACGGCCCGGACGTCGATCTCGAAGGTTCCAAGATGGCCAATGCCCGCTTTGTCTACGTCAAGGCGACGCAGGGGCTGACGTTCCGCGACCCACGGTTCGCCAGTAATTGGTCCAGGCTTGGTGCATTGGCCGAAGGACGGAAGGTCCATCGGGGGGCCTACCATTTCCTGTCCGCGAACCAGCCGGGGCGTGATCAGGCTCTGCGCTTTGTTGCGGTGCTGCAGGCACAAGGCGGCCTCGCTCCAACGGACATGCCGCCCGTGGTAGATCTGGAATGGGACAAGGCGTGTAAGGACTCTCCCGATCGTTGGATCGATACAAGTGACCCAGGCCGGGGCGACAAGATCATCAAGGAACTCCTCGATTTCATGTGGGTCGTCGAGCAGGCGACGGGTCGCAAGCCCATGGTCTACACGGCGCGCTCGTGGTGGAGGTCTGCCATCGGGTCGGAGGCGAAGTTCTCTCGCATTTCTGGATACCCGATCTGGATCGCTGACTACTCGATTTCGAGTCAGGCCGTCGAAGTGCCCAAGGTCCCAAACGGCGCGGCTTACTCGTTGTGGCAGTTCACAGATCGCAGCCAGTTCGGTAGCAAGAAGTTGGACGCCAATATCTTTAAGGGTACCGAGGACGAATTCTACCAGCGACTTCAGGTCTCTCGCTTCTAACGATATAGGGCATTAATATGTGGCGGGCGCTTCTGTCCTTCGCAGTGCTCATGGTAGCGGTCGATCCGGCCGCTGCCGTCCAATGCTCCAACGGGGCCGACGTCGCTGACACCAAGTATTGCGACCTGTTCAAGTACTATCGCAAGGAAATGCGGCCACTCGATCAACCGATCGTCGCAGCCCTTGGAGGAAAGACGACGGACGACGTTCGATCGTTCGCCCTGATCATCGGCGTGAGCAAGTACAAGGTCCAGGAATGGGATCTGCCTGCCGTCGAAATCGACGTAGCCAAGCTGACCGAGCTCTTCATCGATCATCAACGTTTCGACGAGGTGATCGTCCTCAAGAACGACGACGCGACCGTCGAGAATATCCGCTATTTTTTGGAAAGCTATTTCATCAAGAAAGCGGCGGAGCAGGACGGGAAGTCCCGGCTCGTGGTGACGTACTCCGGACACGGTGTCGGCGATGCGGGGACGGGCTCGAAGGCAGGGTTGGTGCTGGGCGCGGCCAGCAGCACCAGCGATTGGGACCACATCGTTTCGACAGCTAGCCTGCGGGCTGCGATCGAGCAGTTGGCTGCCTCGCATTTCCACGTGCTGACGCTCATCAACGCCTGCTACGGGGGCGGAGTGTTCGGCTTGGCCAATGCTGCGACGAACATGGGGGTCACCTATCTACGTGGGAGTCACGCGCTTACCGCAGGGCCCAGCGATCAGGTGGTCTACTCTAAGGGTGGCCTCCGTGACGGAAGCCTTTTCTTCGACGCCTTGGTCGAGGCCGTGCGCCTGGATAAGGCCGATCCCGACAACACGACAAAGTTTACCGACGGTCAGGGGCACGTGTTGTCCGAGATCCACGACGGTACCATCCGCCTAGGTTGGATTTCCCTGTACGTCACGCGCAGGCTGCAGGACCAGAGGCAATGGTTCAAAGATAAGGGTTACGAGCTTTGGCCACCGCTGGGCGGCCCTGTAATCCCTAAGGACCAAGAAGCGCGTGGGGCGTTTTTCTTTATGACCACGCCTCGCCCCGTCGTAACCTCGATGCAGTTGCCGACCGAGGTGGAAGCACTAATCAAGGTGATCGCTTCGAACGCAATGGAAACGAAGACGGACGGGCGTCCCGCCCCCCGTGTGAGTGCGCTGCCGGGCCGGCCGGATATCAAGGTTTTTAGTCCGCCGACGCAGTACGCTATTCGGGGTCTGGACGTCTCTCAGGCCGAAGGGGAGATCGATTGGAAGCGGGTCAAGTCGCAGATCTTCGATTTCGCGTATGTTCGAGCCTCGTATCGCGACGAGGATCCAAAATTTCAATCGCATTGGAAGGCCACGCGTGATGTCGGCCTGCTGCGGGGGGCCTACCATCGCTTCGACTACTGCAAGCCGGTCGCGGATCAGGCTGCGCTCATCCAGCGTGTCGTTCCGGTCGAGACGGACGCTTTGCCGATGGCGGTCTGGGTGGACTTGCCAATCGGCGCCGAGCAGAAGGCTTGCAGTAACACGATCTCCCGGGCTGAGTTGAAAACGCGCGTGCTCGCACTGCTGGAATTGGTCGCCGAGCGGTACGGTAAGATACCTCTCGTGTATGGCGTGAGATCCTACCTCAATCAGATCCTGGACGTGCGCTTCAACAAATACATGGTCTGGTTCGCGTCCTATCCGCGGGAGCGCAGCGCTACGCTCAGCGCCAAGGACCTTAGCTTCGGCGGTGCAAACCCCTGGACCCTGTGGCAGATCACGGCGTTCGAAACCGTTCCCGGCATCGGAGAGAACGTCGACGTCAGCGTTTTCTTCGGCAACGACGACCAGTTCAAGAGCTTCGTACGTGGCCGGGATAACGTCGCGCTGACAGCCGTGTCGAATCAAGCAATCGTTCCCTGAGGCTGGAAGATGTCAAACCGAAACATACCTCACCTACTTGCTTGGCTGGCCTTGATCGTTTGTACGTCCGCCGGGGCCGTGGCGCAGACCCCGAACGAGATCGATCTGGTAAGAAAGGCGCAACGATCTGCATACGCTATTACCAGTGCGACGAACGGCTGTCCTAAGGTTGATGAAGACGTGCGGGGTTGGCCTAAATATCTCATTCGCCGCTGCGAATACCGCCAAGGCAATTTGACGGGATTGGTTTACCTGGCAGAGGTTCCAGCGAAAACCGTAGCTGCATGGATTTCTCGGACATGCGCTCGCAAGATGCCAGAGGTCGCTAGTTGCTTTGGAACGGTGCTTCGCTGTGGGCAGCTCAATTCGGGCTATATGTTCCCCGTTGCCGGGAACATCATCGAGGATGGCAGGAACTTTTTTTTTAGGAATGGCATGACCGTCAATCTTGGCGATGGCACTCACGCGTCGCGGCGGCCGATCCCCCTAAAGCTGCAGGAGGAACTGGCGCAGCGCGGCGATGCTCAAATATTGAGTATTCCCTCGGGACTCACGCGCTACTGGCGCAGCCGGCCGCATCAAGTCGCCGTGCTTTTTCCGGACAAGCGTGCTCCCGAAGCCGTCAATACCGCCGAGCAGCGTGCGCTGTGGCTAAGGATCGCGCGAGACGAGTTTCTCTCCGCTGCGCGTGGCCGCGAAAATCGCCTACTTGAGGCATATGTCGCCGTGCATCGCGACGTTCTCGCGCGCGGCCAATGCCCGCTGTGAGGTGTTGAACCGTTGCCAGCTGAACGGCGGCAGGAACAGGTGGTCGCATGCCTCTTTAGGTAACGCCCCGTTCAGCGGACTGTAAGGAGTTACTAGGGCCCATCTCCAATCGCCCAGATAAAAGCTATGCTATGGCGCTGATGCATGCGCTACATCGCAGAAATTGCCCAGGGTCAGTCAATGATCCTCTCTTGCCCAATGGCAAAACCGTGCATCGCCTCCATCTTCGGACATGACGGATTCGATCTTTTCCGCCATCTATTAATGGTGCGCGAGCCGAGTTGATTCGTAAAGCCGACCTTAAAGTAGAGATGCGTGTCGGCAGTGCCATGATAAAGGAGATGGGCGCCCAAAAATTCAGCGAACACATTTGACTCGACTTAGCTTCAACATCTTGATGGAATGCAAATATACTTTTAAGATTAGGGGGGTTGAGACGTAAAACGTTTCGGACTGATAATGGGCTCGTCGCTGCTTGTGGCGGGCACGTTTTTCCGTCGCCGAAAAACTTGTCGAAGGGGCGTCCGACGGCAGCTGTGCGTGCAGCTTCTTCCATGTTGGATCGTTAAGTCCTCCTGAAATTCTACGTTCTGGGTGCGATTGCCGCGTTCGAGCAGCACGGCAGAGCCAAGGTGGGGCCACCATGCGGCGTGTCGGTGAGATACAGGCAGAAGGCTACCTCTGCGAGATCTGGGAAGACGATGATGGGCGGGTCCATTTTACCGCCGATGCGGATATCGATGCCGATGGGGCGAACGGTCAGAATGGCGCTTTGGCTGCCTACAAGACCGACAACAGCGGTTTTGAGTATCTCGCCAATGGCGGGATGGCCATTCAGAACGGCAAGGTCATATGTGCCCATGAGTGGGCTCGGGACATTGTCATTCTCGGGGCCGACAACGAGCCGCGGGTGTTCCCTGGCGGCATCATCGCCTCACCGACCTGGTATTGCTATCCTGGCCGAGAGCTGGATGACCCTGCCGCCTATGTCGATGCACAGACAGTGCCTTACATCGTCGTGCCTCCGATGATTATCGCACGCGTGGCCGGCGTCGTGCGCGGGGGCAAGGCCCGTGTCACTTGGCAAGGGCGCAGCGTTGATGGCGTGGTCGCCGACCGGGGGCCGCGCAACAAGATCGGTGAGCTCAGCATTGCCGCCGCTGCGGCTATAGGCATGCCGTCGAGCCCACGCCATGGCGGACGGGAAATCCCCGACGTGGAGTATGAGCTTTGGCCAGGCGTGGCCGCACCCGGCTTTGAGCTGCAGCCGGCCTAACGGGTGACAATATGAGCGTTCAGGAGAGCTTTCACGACCGCGCCTTCACCGTCGCTGATCCCTATGCGCGCGTGCGCAACGATCATGATTTATTGTCTTACGCAACTTACCAACAGGGCGAGCCGCTGCCAGCCGGCGCCAATGTCGGAGACTTCAAGCGTATTGCGCGAGGAACGCAGCCGGTCGTTGTAGAAGTCAAGGTTCTGACAACGGGCAGCCAGAGCAAGACCGTGTTCGCGCGAACCAACGCCGCTAATGGCGCGCCTCTCGGCTGGACATCGACCCGCAATCTCGATGGCAAGTTCATTAACGAAACCATCGGCGCGCTGCCTCCAAGCGAGGGCGACGGCCGTTTTGGCCCGAATGCGGCCTGGTCGGGGTGGCATTTCCTAGGCCAGATCGATCTCGTTGAGATTGTTGACAACACGCTGGAGATTGAGCGGATCGCGCTTAGCAGCGCTTCGCATTATTTCGCGATGACCGAGGCGGCGAAAGCCGCCGGTGTCGCTGTCGCGCTCAATAGTGGGTTCCGTTCCTATCACGAGCAGAAGTTCCTATGGGAGGGCTTTAGCCGCGGTCTGCCGAGATTCAATAAAGCGGCAAAGCCCGGCACCTCCAATCACCAAAACGGTATTGCGTTTAATATCGCGGTAGCCGGCGGCGCCGGCAGTCCGGTCTACGACAGGTTGAAGGTCCACGCGACTTCATTTGGTTTCCTGCGCACGGTCAGTAGCGAGCCATGGCTCTGGGAATACGACCCGGCCAAGGCAGCGACGGCAAGGCAGAGGGGCACGTTCAAAGAGCCGGACGTTTCGAACTGATAGCGCGAACCTGGATATCGTCAGTCGACACAAAGTGAAAGCAGTCCAAAGGGGGGCGGTAATGTTAAGTCAGGTCAAGAAAATCTTTCTTACTTTCGCTGTAATGGCTTCGCTCTCTGTCGGAGCGAAAGCAGAAGAGTTCACAAGCATTACCCGTCCTAGTTTCGCCGGTATCGAGCCGCGCCTGGTGTATGGTTTGGTGGAGTACGACTTCGCGTTTGCCGGCAGTAACGGAGCCGCAAGGACGCAGTCTGCGTCGGCCTTCTTGCGCTCGTTGATACAATCCAGGTTCAGCAATAGATCCGGAAATTATATCGTTACGCTCGACCTCCTTATAGGAGATAGAGTTGTGTCGACAGAGCCTATAATGTCGGCAAATTGGGAATCAACAAGATTTCTCTTTCTGACGACATCTGAAAAAACCAATATCGTTGTGAACAGAAATGGCGCTCTTCTCGAAGATATCGTTGTCGATGGAGAGACTAACAAAGTGTCTCTTGCGATGAAAATAAAATACAGTTCAACGACGTCCGTCGATATGTCTTTGCTGACAGAGTTGTCAAGGCTATCGAAGACAGCTTCGCTCGCGACGTTTGCGCCTGGCATAAAGACGATATCCGATGCTTACGCGCCATTTGCGGACATTTTCGCTAGAATGCTCAGCAGGTATACGGAAACCTCCATCGTTGACACCACGACTGGGGCATTCACGCTTCTTGATGAGGGTTATCCGAATCAATTGAGATACGATGGGTCACATTTCAAGGTAAATATTTATCTCAAAACAGTAAACTCGCAACTTCGGACGAATTTTTCTGCTCAAGGGTTTAACATTACCAACTACAGTCTGCCTCTAACTGAGGTGAAGAGCGGCATCGGTGGCGCCCGCGCCCCTGTGATGGACCTCATAATGGCGGAAACTGGTAAGCCTGGAGCCTTCTTGAAAGCGATTACCGAGGAGCGATTGTTGGAAAGCCCTAAGCCGGCAGCGGAAACGGAGATCCGCGATGATTGCTCCGCCTTGAAGGATAGATTGAAAAAATACGCGACGTCACGCGATGCCACCCTTCTCTACTGGGCCTTCCTTCGAAATTATCGCACGGAGATTCTGAAATATAAGGACGGTGCCAGCTGTGGCCGGGGCGATCTGGTGGAAGATCTCACAGCGCTTAACTTGGCGCTTAAAGCAGATCAGTGGCCAGCTCAATGATCGGCCGGAGCGCTGGTATGATCGCTCGCTTGAGTGATGACGTTTTGACGATGGCCTCCTTTTCGCTAGGCCATCTGGACGTATCTTACTGATTTAGGCTGCGTATCGGCAGGAGTTTCTCCTATGATTGCCTCGGTTTAGTTTCCATCGACGGTCGTTTGTGCGCGGGTAGGGCCTACGATCGATCAATCCAGCGCCATCAAGGCTTTTGTGCCGCGTTCTGAACCGGCTCCGTGTAGCTCGGATCGAGAGCTTTGTTGATCAGATGAACCAGCCGGAACCCTGCCCGTTGCACGCGCATCGCTGCGACCTGTTCAAAGGATGCGAGATAGGCTTGCGAGAGTTGGATTTTCCGGGACGGGACGGTTGGCCGCCATATCTCGTCCTGTTCCGTGTACCAGCACGATCCGTTCTTTTTGAAGCAATAGAGCACCCCGTCCGAGATCGCGATTTGGAAGGACTCGTTCGCCCATTGGAAGAGATCACCCTTTACCAGGCCCTTTTCTTCGGTCAGTGACGTGTTTGCTAGCAAGGTGTCCACGGCGCGGTAGGTGACGTTGCCCCCAAGTTCTATCCAGCGTCACGTTCGTTCTGGCGGGTGGATTTGGCCTTGCTGGCCGGGCGAGCGGCGGGATCTGGCGCGGAGCTTTTGGCCTGGCGCAGCGGCAGATCCCGTCGCGGGTGGAAGATGGTGGCGAAGGCGGACGGGGGTCTACCAGCCGAAGGCGGAGTGAGGGCGCGATCCATTATAGTCGTGCCGCCACCTGCCCAGGGCCGCTCTGGCCTGGCTCAGCGCCGAGAACATGCGTCTCGTTGAGAAGCTCGTCGCGCAGGCGGCCGTTGAAGCTCTCGATGAAGGCGTTCTGCATGGGCTTACCCTGCGCGATGTCGTGCCATTCGACCTGTGCCGCATCCGCCCAGGCGAGGATGGCGTTGGAGGTGAGCTCGCTGCCGTTATCGCTGACCATCATCCCTGGCCGGCCGCGCTCGGCCACAAGGCGATCCAACTCCCGGGCCACCCTCACCCCGGACAACGACGTGTCCGCCAGAAGGGTGAGGCATTCCCGGGTGCAGTCGTCCACGACCGTGAGCATGCGGAAGCGACGGCCGCAGGTGAGCTGGTCCGACACGAAGTCGAGCGACCAGCGCTCGTTCGGCCGCATAGGGATCATCATGGGCGCCCGCGTCCCGATGGCCCGCTTGCGCCCGCCGCGCCGCCGCACCTTAAGGCGCTCCTCGCGATAGAGCCGGAACAGGCGCTTGTGGTTGACCACGAAGCCCTCCCGCCTGAGCAGGACGTGGAGACGCCGATAGCCAAAGCGGTGCCGCTCATGAGCGATGGCCTTCATGCGCTCGCGCAGGGCACCGTCGTCGACCCGCTTCGCCTAATATATCTCATGGTCATGCGGCAGAAGCCGGTGGCTTTACACGCCCGCCGTTCGCTCATCCCATGGGCTTCCATGACGTGGGCGACAGCCCTGCGCTCGGCAGCGGACGTCACCACTTCTTTCCCAGCAGATCCCTCAGCGCCACATTATCCAGCATGGCGTCGGCGAGCATGCGCTTCAGCTTGGCGTTCTCGTCCTCGAGCGCCCGCAGCCGCTGGGCCTCCGATACCTTTATCCCGCCGAACCGGGCCTTCCACTTGTAGATGCTGGCGTCACTACCCCCGTGCTTCCGGCACAGGTCTGAGACCGGCACCCCGGCCTCGTGCTCCTTCAGGATGGAGATGATCTGCTCTTCTGTGCAGCGGCTCCGCCTCATGTTCTGGTCCCCTCAATCGGCCAGAACGAACTTCAAGCTGGATTAGCGCCAAGGGGCAACGTCATTTCCATTACAATACAAAGACGATCCCGACCCCACAAAGCCACGCGATTTTATAGCGTGGCTTTGTGGGACGTCAGCCCTCAATTTTAGCGACAGATTCCGCCGCTAAAGACAGAGACAGCGGCGCAAGGCTTAAAATGTTGCGGCGTGGCGTGCGAGCGTTCGCAAGCACCTCTTCCAACTCCGCAGCAGTCAGTTGGCTGAAGTCATAAGTGATTCCGAGCTGCGCCAGCTCAGCGTACATCCTGTAAACCTTCGCCGGCAGTTCGTGGGTTTTGATCGCCTCGCCAAAGCACGTCATGAATGAATCACGCTCGCCACCCGACGATGTCGTGTCGTCCGCGTACTGTCGGTAGGTGCGTCGAACGCGGCGAACAATAAGCCCCAACATCAAAGGCGGTATGGGCCGATCAAGCGGCAGAACGTCAAGGTTTTCCGGATCGCGGACAATCATCTCATAGCCGGGACCGAGCCGCTTCGCGACCGCGGCGATAAGCGTGCTATGCAGGTAAACGTTTCCGTCCACAAAGATCCTGGCTGCGATGCGACGAATTTCAGGCGGGTGCAAATCGACGTACAGGAGCGCCTCCAGCGCCTTCGCCACCACCCGATTATCCGTGGAGGTGAGCAGCGATTCAATCGCACGGCGTAAACGTTCATCTTTGCCCCACCCCGCATGGATCAGAATTCGTAGTGTCTTGCCAATGAGGTGTAGATCGCTCGAGTGGTCGTTGATGATGTCAAACATCATTTCATACAGCCACATATCCTTATCGTTGGCCGTGCGGACCAGGTGAGCGAGAATCTGGCCTTTCAGGAACGAGCTTTTGGCGAGATCAAAAATCCGCGTCGCCACCAGACGGTTGTGTGCCAACTCGGCATTCTGTGGCTTCAGGGCATCATAGATCCAGGTGAGTTGCTCAATCCAGTCTCCACGCAGGATCTGCCGGTGGCGCTTGTCATCAGGAATATCGCTCGCGGCATGGACACGCATGCGATGGGCAAATAGCGAGCCTTCAAGCCTCGCCTGGATGAGCACCGTGGATTCGGGCGCCCATTTCACCCTAATGCCGTGGGCGCCGCGTAGATCCGCACCCGTAAAATCGAAACCCGCGAGGTTGGTATCGGAAAGGTCCACGTCGCGGAGGTCCGCGTGGCGTAGATGACGCCCCGGATCCAGTCCGGCCAACCTGATCAGCTCGCCAAAATTCTGCGTCTCACTGCCCAGAACAGCGCGCACCGGCGTGGCCAGTTCCCGACCCATGACGGCTTGTAGCGAGATACTATCCCTCATATTCAGCCGTCGAGGTACTGAATGTTACTTCACCATTATATTCGGCGCTGCCAGAGACCTTATTGAGCGCTTTGGCAACAAGGATGGCGAGCACCCTCTCTTTATTATGACTTAAGCGAAGCAGCTTGTCATCCTTCAATACCGTCGTGGTAACTTGGCGGGCCGGCGTCGAAACAGCCAAGGTCGTAGCTATCCGATTAGGGTTTACGCTGTTGTGACGCAGTTCGCAGAGCGGCGTGTCGTTCAAATAATGATGGTCCAGCTCGCTGTCCGACGGTTCACTGACGCGCCAGTTATTGTTGCCCATCGCCCTGACGGGATGATGGGTAGTGCGCCGCTCAGATTTTTGCCTGAGCGTAGCTGTAGACTTATCGGTGCGACTTTTGTCGCGGGTGGCTCCGAGCTTCGCCTGCTGCAGCAGCGGCGTGATCTCGCCCTCGGCTATGGCCTTTGTGGCAACAACAGCTTCTACAGACGTCACGATCTCTTGGTCGACCGCGGTGCGCGTTTCAATGACCTCGGGCACAAGATCAACGCCGTACCTGGTGCCCTGAACCACGTCCAGCCCATCGAGCCGGAGGCCCAATGTGACCTGTCGTAGTGACACCTTAATGATCATCTGGTCCACAGCTACCTCACCGGGGAAAATCGCCAGCTCGGCCTTTAGCGTGTAGGCCCCATTTTGGGGGTCCCCGACGTCCAGGACGCTCTGCAGATCCACGATATCTGCCAACGGATTATCATTGTAGGAGCGGAACGACATCGCAGTATCTCGGCTCCAGCCAGAACAAATCAAAGCATTCTAAATGTAAGCGCAATTGTGCATCTCTCCAGCCCTACCGCTACGGAATACACTTATGCCGGCAGGTGATTCGCGACGAGCCGCTGGGAGATTCGATTGGCCAAGCTTATTCTGGTTTTCTCTGACGGTACTGGCCAGATCGGCGGCATGAGGCCTGATCAGAGGCTCTCGAATATCTATAAAATGTACCGCGCAATGCGACCGGGCCCGGACTCACCGATCCGCCCGCAGGAACAGGTAGCGTTCTACGACGCAGGCCTGGGCGCCGGTGAGACCGACGGATTCACCTTCCGTCGGCTCCGGAATATCCTGTCCGCGGCCGTGGGCACGGGCATCGATGAGAACGTGATCGACTGCTATGCCGCCATCATCGCCAGTTATCAGCCTGGCGATCGGATTTGCCTGTTCGGCTTTAGCCGGGGTGCTTACACCGTCCGCTCGTTAGCCAACGTTTTGAACCTTTGCGGTGTACCCACGAAGGCGGCGGACGGCAGCCCTGTCCCGCAGTACGGACCCAAGCTCCGTAAGATCGCGACCGATGGTGTACGTTACGTTTACAACCACGGTGCAGGGTCCCAGCGCTCCCGATACGAGGACGAGCGCGAGGAAAAGGCGCGCCGCTTTCGCGTCAAATACGGCTCGGAAGGACTCGGCGCCGACGGCGAGTCGCAGGGCAATGTCCAACCCACGTTCGTCGGCGTGTTCGACACCGTGGCCGCTCTTGGAAGTCGCGATGCCTCTCTTCTCGCCATAATTGGATTTGCCTTACTCCTGCTGGCTACATGGTGGATCACGGACGTAGCTCCCTGGTGGGCGACGGCTCTGTTCGCGGCCATCCCGGCCGCCGCGGCGTATTGGGTCACGAACATAATCCTGGGGCAGGTCAAGTATTTCTTCAAAGATCCGGACCGGAAAATCCGCTTCTGGAATCCGCTCGATTGGCTGGCACTTGCGCGCCATGGCCACATCGCATGGTGGTCAGGGAAGCACTACGATCGCTATATCGATCGCGAAGTCCCCTTCCTGCGTCATGCACTCGCTATCGACGAGTCCAGGGCTAAATTTCCACGCGTTCCGTGGGGCCGGACTGCCGACGTCGCATGGAACAGCCAACGCGGTAATCCCCAATGGCTGATGCAGGTCTGGTTTGCGGGCAACCATTCCGATATCGGCGGTAGCTACGCAGAAGAACAGTCGCGCTTGTCTGATATCGCCCTGGATTGGATGTTGACGGAATTGAAGCAGGCCGTGCCGGAGGTGCAAATTCGATCGGAGATCATCGTCACCGCCCCGGATCCCCTGGGTCTCCAGCACGATGAACGGGAAGGCTTTCTGGACGGGTTGCCGAGCTGGCTGCGCCACTGGACGGGCGATCGACTTACCTGGAGGCAAGAGGTTCGCAAAATAAAAGATGACGCACGACTGCATCCCTCCGTGATCGCACGCTGCGAGGCGGACCAAGTCCCCCAAATGGGGGATGTTAAAGCCTATCGGCCCCCCAACCTACAAAACCATCCGATGGTCGGACGCTTCTACCAGTAATGCGCCAACTTCAGCGCGCATTACTGGTAGATACAGAGGCAACCCGCTGATCAGGCTACCTTTTAACGAGTGGATGGCGGACCGCGCCTTCGTTCAGGTGCCGATGCAGGCATTCGCACCAAAGTGGCTATCTAGGCTCAGGACCTATTAATCTGCCTTGAGTTGTGATTCACAGTCTCCCTTGAGGAGGCTGGCATGGGTGATTTGTTCCTGCTGAGCGAGCG
>NZ_JAUSVR010000036.1 GCF_030814815.1 Ancylobacter amanitiformis
CTACCCGCTATGACAAACGAGACGACAATTTCCTCGCCTCAGTCCAACTCGCGTCAATCCGCATTTGGTTGCGGAGTTATGAGTCGGTCTCCTAGTCGAGCGGCGGCCCCACCAGTTCGATGTTGTTGGCGAGGCAGAGTCCGGCGAAGGCCGCTGCCTGCTCCGCGCTCGGCCTGTGCATCGGGGGAAGACCCGGCATTAGAGCCGGCCGGCTTCCCTGCGCGATCAGCGACTCGAAGTCGCTGCCGCGGCAGATGGTGAGGAAACGGGCGCCCGAGAGGCTTTCGACGCGGAAGGCGTGGCGGATCCGCTTGGGGGCGACCGTGATATCACCCGCGCGCAGCACGTGGTCGACCCCGTCGATCTGGACGCGGATGGTTCCTTCCAGCACGTGGAACACCTCGTCCTCATTGTGGTGAACATGCAGGGGAGGGCCATCGCCATAGGCCATGCGGTGCTCGACGATGCTGATCCTGTCCGGGCCCTGCGCCGCGGCGAGGCGGACGGAAACGCAGCCGTTGAGAAACCACGTGGAATGGTCGTGGTTGGCAGTCGTGTCGTGGATGACAGTAGTGTCGTGGATGGCAGTCATGTCGTTCATGGCAGATGTCCTGATGGGCCGATCACGGCCGGGAGGGGCAGCAATCGCGGATCGATCGCGGCATGCCCAAACATCGCCCTCGACCGTCGCCATTGCGGCGCGCCGTCGTGAACCCAGCGTCCGTCAAGCGTTAAATCTCGCGCGCCACCGCCATTTTCTCCGCATCGACCGGCACGCCCAGCGCGGCGAGCGCGCGCGCCACGCGTTCGCGCCCGGCCGCCGGAATTGTGCGCGCGATCATCGGCCAGATATGCGCCGGTTGAAGGCCGGGCATCGCGGCGCCGACGCCGCTCAATATATCGCGGGCCTCGCCCGGGCGCTCCAGTTCGGCGACCGTCAGAACGAGCACGATGAGGGCCCAAGGATCGCCGCGCTTGACCGCGAGCGCGGCCCGCGCCTCACGCTCGGCAAGGTCAAGCTGTCCGGTGAAATAATGGCTCGCCGCCTTGGTGGTGAGAAACATCGGCAGCAGCGGGTCACGGGGCGACAGGCGCAGCGCCATATCGGCGGCCTTGAGGGCCAGTTCGGGCTCCCCCGCTCCATGGTGGGTGAGCGAGAGACAGTAGTAGACATGCGCGAAGGACGGATGCCGCTCCCGTGCATGGTTGAGAAGGTCGAAACCGCCGGCAAGGTCGCCCGACAGCGCCCGCAATCGCCCCAGCATCGTCAGGATGAAGGGTGACGAGGGGTCCAGCTCAAAGGCCCGGCCGGCCTGTTTCAGACCTCTCGCAATACCTGCCGCCGTGTCCTTCTCTAGAAGGAAGGCCAGCCGCAGCACCTCGACATACGCGAGGCCGGCATAAGGCAGCGCGAAATTACCGGCGAGGCCGAGGGAGCGATCGAAAAACTCTTGCGCGCGGGCAATCTCGGCAGGCTCGAAACGATAGGCATGCCAGAGTCCACGATGAAACATCTCCCAGGCTCCGAGGCTGGTCGCTGGGGTTTCGGCAGCCCTCTCACGCTCGGCCAGCCGGATTTCCGCGTCGAGGCCGGTCACCAGGTCATCGATCAGCCGGTCACGCAGGGAAAAGAAGCTGTCGAGATCGCCTTCGTGACGTACGGCCCACAAGTGCCGCCCGGCTTTCTCGTCGATCAGCCGCGCCGCTACGCTGACCTGGCCACCGGCGACCCGCAGCGTGCCGGTCACGACATAACGGACATCCAGGGAGCGCGCCGCATCGCCCGAGTTCGAGAACAGCAAGCTGGATGGACGTGCCATGACCAGAAAATCACGTTGGCGCGTAAGCGCTGTCGTGAGGTCGTCCGCGATGCCCTCGGCCAGAAAACGGTGATCGGTGGCACTACCGTCATGTTCGAACGGGAGAACGGCCACGGATAGACGGAAACGTTCCGTCCCGACCGCCGCCCTTGGCTTCGGTGCGTCCTCCCTTGGCAGCGTCGTGACGATGCCGGCATTCACTCCAGGGGAGCCGGCGATGCGTCGTGCCAACGCCATCGTCTGCTCGGAGGGCTCCACCCCAAGTTCGGTGCGCAGCCGATCGCGGCATGACTGGTACTGGGCAAGGGCCGACGCACGGTCTCCCGCCGCCTCATGGAGGCGCATGAGCAGCCGGTGGCTCCGCTCGCGATAGGGGTCGAGAGCCAGCAGTCGCGAGGCGGCTGCGAGTGCCGCGGCGATCTCACCGCGCTCGCGAGCGGCATCGCTGGCGAGGGTCAGGGCCTGCTGCGCGAGGGTGCGACACCGCGTGCGCTCGAAGGAGAGCCAGTCGCGAAGCTCGCCATCGGGTGGATCGAAGCCCTCAAGAAACGGTTCCGACAATCTGAGCGCACGCGTCACGTCGCAGGCGGCGGACGACGCGCGTTCGAGTTGATCGAGATCGGATTCGTAGCCCCCGAGGCTGACACTATCGGCTTCGGTGGCCACACGGATGCCGAGCGCCCGCAGGCGCGACAGGGCGTTGCGCAAGCTGCCCCGCGCCTGATCGTCGCCACGGTCAGGCCAGAGCAGTTCGGCCAATCGCGCACGCCTTTGGCTTCGTCGCGCCGTGCTGGCGAGATAGCCCGCCAGCAATGCCAGCTTGTCCGTGAGAATGGCCGTGGATCCAGCTGGGCCCAAGACCTGCGCCCGGCCAAGCAGGGCCAACTGCGTCGGTCCATGCGCCGGCGCAAGACCGGATTCCGGCAGTTCGCGCCCCGGCATCCCCGCAGATTCCCCAGCCACATCAGGACCGCCATCCTATCAATGGCTGGAACTTCCGCATGCCAAATGTGAATCACACGGGCGGAACGGATCGCGCGGCGAGCCTGATGATTTGCGCTCGACAGTTGACCCTCCGCTATCCACCACCAGAGCCGTGCCGGTTCATGCCCCCTCGCGGATCTCGGGCAGGCCCGCGTGGTTGGGCCGGCAGCCTGGGCCGACATGCTGGATTCAAAACCGGGCGGCATCCCTCCCGATGAGGGTCTTGAATTCCGCAGACGTTTCAACAAATGCCCGTGCCGTGACTTGCCCGGCATCGCTTTTCACCGAGGCTCAAGCGGCGGGGAAGACCGGCATCCTGCGCAATAATGTCACGATCAACGGCAATGGCTTCAAGCTGCAGGGCGAAGCAAGGGCCACCGGTTTCGATGTTGATTCCGGTACTGTGACGATCAACAAGCTCGATCTGTCCAACCTTCGCGCCAGGGGCGGCAATGGCGGCGCCGGTTCAGGCGGTGGCGGTGGCGGTGGCGGCTGCCATGGACCCTCCGGTGCCGACGGCAGCCCCGCGGTCAAAAGCGGAGGAGCCGGGGGAAATGGCCGGCGATGGACACCGACAAGGGCGGGATCCACATCTATGGCGGCGGGCTCGCCATTTTCGGAAATGCGGCCAATGCAGGCGGCATCGACGTCAGCGTCGGAAACGTCGCCCTCGACATACGCAATCTCGGCGGCAAGGTGGCGAAGCGGCGGGCGAAGAAGTCCGGGCCGGTCACCGCCGAGACCGACGGCCAGTCCGAGGTGCGGCTGATGGTGAACAGCGCCTCGAAACCGTCGAGCGCGGCGGGGGTCAGCAGGAACTTCGCCCGCAACTGGCCGAAATAACCCTGGCCGAGATCCTCGTTCAGCGGATCGGCATAGGCGATGCCGCTCTCATCCTCGAAATACTGGCCGGCGACACGGAAGGCGAGCTGGTTCCCGACCATCGGGCCCGACAGCATGAAGGCGCCGCTGCCGAAATTACCCGTCTCCGACGAACCCGCGACATCGCCCCCGATCGCCGCCTCAGTGGTCCAGGTCGGGTCGTTGGCACTCACCACCACCGCGCCGCCCATGGCATTGCGGCCCTGAAGGGTGGATTGCGGGCCGCGGAACACCTCGACATCGCCGACGTCCCACGTCCCACGTGCCACGATTGCCGCGCCGCAGGCCCTCGCCATTCTGCGAGGCGCCGTCGATGATGAGCGCGATGGTCGGGGAGGAATTGGTCGGCTGGGTGATGCCGTCCGAGGACAGGCCGCGGATGACGATGCCGCTATTGCCGCGATTGGCGCTGGAGACGCGTGTGTTGGCGAGCTTGTTGAGCGCGCCGCGCAGGTCCTCGATCGCGTAATCGAAGAACGGCTCGCCGGTGACGATGCCGACGCTGGAATAGACGTTGGAGAGGTCGCGGGCGAGCTTCTCGCCGGACACGGTGATGGCGTCGAGCTTGACCATGTCCTCGCTGACGATGACCGAGGCGGTGCTGCGGGCGGGGGCCTCGATGGTGACCGAGCGCGGCGAGGTGAAGCGCCTGTTCAGGCCGGTGCCGGCCAGCAGCGCCGCCAAAGCCTGCTCGGGCGAGCGCGTGCCGGACACGCAGGGTGAGGTGAGACCGCGGGCGATGGCGCTGTCATAGACGATCTGCACGCCGCTGGTCGCGCCGAACGCGGCAAGGGCGCCAGAGACCGGGCCGGGGGCAATGGCGTAGGCCGCCGACGGTGCCGCCGCGAGCGGTGTGGCGAGCGGTGTGGCGAGCGGTGTGGCTCCTTGCGCCGACACGCCCTGCGTCCCGAGCGCGAGCGCCATGCCCGAGAGCGGCCGCCAGAGTTCAAAGCGATACTTCTCCTTCCAGGCAAACTTGCCTGCATCGGCCATGGCCACATTGGCGAGCGCCAGCAGTCTCACGAAACGGCCGTTCTGCTCCAGCGTCGCGGCACTGCCGATGTCCGCGGCGTCGGCGGCCGGATCGCGCCGCTCCCAGGCGATGCTGCGCAGGATCTGATTGTACAGCCGCGGCGGCGAGCCGATCAGGTTCGCACCGTCATAGGCCCAGTAGAGCGCCGCCACCGTCTCGTCCGGCGTTCGATCGGTCGAGGCGAGATGCGCCGCTCCCCCGAGCCGGCGCACCTCGGCCAAGGCATTGTCGTAGTCGGCCAGCGGCCAGCGGGCCAGGCGGTGCCCCTCCGGATCGGTGACGGCGAAAGTGCGGGCCGTCGTGCCATAATAGGGCCCGTGATAGACGTGGGTGACGCGCTTTCCCTTTGACGGATCGTCGGGATCGATATTGTCGAGGCGCACAGGGTGCTGGGGCTCGTCGCGGAAGAAATAGCGGCCCGACCGGGGTTCATAGCGCAGACTGTCGGCTCCCGGCTCTCCGGGCGCCACCGCCAGCCGGTTGAGGATGAGGGTAGCGATGCAGGCGCCGTATTCATATACCGTCGACAGAGTGTCGATATGGATCGGATAGTCCTTGATCAGCTGCATCCGCATCTGTTCGAGCGTCTCGCGCGCCAGCCGCGAAATGCCGGGGCCGGGGCCGCCATAGAGCTTGTCGAGGATCGTCACCGCCGCCGCCGTCAGCGCCGCATTGGCGGAATCCAGTGTGGCAGCGACACCGGCGGGCACTGCGGGACGGGCAGCTTCGGGTAGCCAGGTCGGCGGGTTGCCCGCCTGTGCGTTCCCGAGCGTGGCGAAATAGGCGTCGTGCATGGCGAGATGCAGCAGGCCCAGCGCGCGGGAACTCATCGTGGGCCCGGTCTGCGGGCCGCCCAGCGAATGGGTGACGCGGTTCATTTCAAGCCCGGCGTGATTCCAATACAGCACGGGATAGGCGTTGAGACCGTCGGCCTCGGGAATTTTGGGCATAACGGGCATGGGAAGTCTCCGGATGGGTTGGTATTCCTGTGGTTCAAAGGGCCTGCGGAAAGGCAGCATCCGCTCGGCGGGCAGGGCGCGCGGGAGCGCGGAAGGCGCGTGTCGGCAGGCTGTGTCGGCCCCGGCTCACCTCGCGGTGCCCCACGGCCTTTCCTCGGCCGCGAAATGCCAGTTGATGGCGCCGTCGGTATTGGGCGCGGGGTGGGGAATATCGTGAAGAACCACCTGGCCGTTCACCGAGCCACGGCTGTGGGCGTGGCGGCCGATGGCGCCGAGGCGCAGGACGCCGTCATACTGGGTCAGTGTGGCCATGCCATCTGCCGGGAAGAAGCGGCCGGGCAGGGAAAAGTCGCCAGGCGGGTGGCGCAGCATCATGAATTGCGGCCGGTCGCCATCATCCTTGGCGAGAACGGCGACGATCGAGTTCTGCTCGACGAGATCGACGGGCGCGCTGGCCGTATCCTCCCCCACCGAAGCGGGCGTGTCGGAAATAATCAGATAGACGCCATCTGGACCGCCACGGGCCGCGATCAGCCACTCCGTTACCGGCGGATTGGCGCGGTGCGGGGTGTCGTAGGGGCCGATGCGAAGCGTGTTCAGCATGGCGATGCGGAAGGTCTCGGCGATCATTGGCAGCCTCTCCGTTTGCTGCGGCCACCCTGATCGGCCATCGTCAGAAGACAGTGAATGCATCGTCAATGCAGGATTAAAACGTCTTCCTCTCCAATTCAGATAGATCACAAACAATAATGGCCGCAGCACAGGCATGCCGCAGCCTTGTTTTTTCCGTTCCCATTACGAAAGCATTTTTGCGCGACGTGGGTTCTGCTTCGCCTGAAGACGATGCGTAAAAATGAAAGCGCCTCCGGTAAACCGGATGTCACCGGCGGCGCTCCAGTCAGGAGGGTGCACCGAATTCGTCAATCAGCATGCCACGGGCAGAATTGTCGCTATCGAAATGCTCGACAATGTCGGCGAACACACGACTATGTTCAGTGATCGCCTGCACCGCAAACGTTTTGACCTGAGCGGCATTGTTGAACAGATGCGGAATCAGCCGCCGGGCCAGTGTCCACGAGGCGATGTTATCCGTCATATAGTGCACACCCGCGAAGACGCGCCGATCCCCCCAGTCGACCATATATTTCTGGATCGCTCGGAATGTGGCCGGATCGATCGCGCCGCCATCATCGAGAAGCGCATCGAGGACGCTACAGCCTCCCAGGATACCCTGGATGCAGTGCCCGCTCAGCAAAGAGGGATGAACCCCGGTGTGCGTGACAAAGTCGCCACCGGCAACGACCCAGCGGAAGTTCTGCACATCGAGAACGGTTGCTACGGTCCAGGGACGGGGCCGCTCGAAATGCAGCTTGATGTCCCATGTCGACGGCTGAATATCCGACATACGGCCCCAGAAGAGACGCTCGAAGCGCTGGGTCTCAAATGTTGGATCGTAGACCAGATAATTGGAACCGATAGTCCGGCTGGCGCGGAAGTCGAAGCTTGTGACGGGCGGTTTTACGTAGAGATAGATTGGATCGAGGACGAGGGCGTCCTCGATCTTGTAATGCCACTCGTGCGTCGGCTTACGGCCATCAGCCGTCGCGGGCACGTCGGGCGTCTCTGTCAGCACATCCTGGGACTGGCCCTGACCATGGTAGAGGCGCACGGCGAGCTCTAGCTCGGCTTTGGCCGCCGCCTCCTTGGTCGCCGCCGCCGCGCCGACCCAGTTCCCCCTTTGCCAAGCCGGCCAGATGTTGTCGGCGACGTCGTTCAGCCAATGGTCGAGCAGGCTTCGGAAGGCCGGATCACCGGTTTTCCAAGCCGGCATCGGCGTGTGGAGGCCGCGAAGACTCCGCTTGTAGTCGTTGTTCAGGACACCGAATGGACCAAGTTCCACAGCGAGCTTCCCTGTTCTAGGCCAGGCCAAGTTGGCCGGCTGCTTCGACGACCGCGGCCCGGTGCATCGCGTTGACGATTGGATAATCAGGCGATTTCAACAGGTCCACGGACAGCTCCGGCTCACGGCGCACGAACAGCCGGAGCTTCTCCTGTCCATCTCGCATGCGGCCCTCGCGCGCGTAGGCCGTCATCAGGTCCACGATGGTCGGGCGGAAGACCATGGCGTTCAGGGAGGCTTCGCCGACCCGGATGGCGCCGCGCGCGTCACCATTCATCAACCGTGCGAAGAGCTCGGTGCTTTGCGCCATGGGCTGCGCCATGGTGCCCCGGCAGAGCCATACGGCATGGGCCGCGGCGCGCACCGCCTCGCTGAAGCGACCGCAATAGACCAGGGAGATCGCATGATAGTTCCAGCAAGCCCCGCTGCCGGGCAGCAGCCTGACAGCCTCTCGGGTCATCGCCGCATTCCGGTCGAGGTCGCGCGCAACGAAGCCGTAGCTGTGTCCCGCCAGCGCCTGCACCAGGCCGTTTTCGGGGGATAGGTTGAGCGCGGTACGGATGCTTCGCATCACCTCGTCGACATCCGGAGCGGTCAGCTTTTCGCGCTCGCCATAGAGCAGCAGGTGGGCGCTTCCGAGAAGCGCGTGGTACACGCCCTTCTCGGATGCCGCGATCGCCGCTTCGCTGCACCGAACGATATCGCTCAGCGGGACTGATCCCGGCACCAGCATGCCCATCAATGCCTGGCAACCATTGGCGTGCGCGCTCCAGCGGGCGCCGCGCAGGCTGCCGGCCTCTGTCCGCAATGCGAAATCCTGAAAAAGTTGCGCGATCTCGACCTGGACGGACCGCACGTCTCGCCACTGTCTGCGTTCGATTTCCCGTCGAACCTGCCATTTAAGCGATCCGAATCCGTCGGTGACGGACAGGGACACCGCGCAGCCGGCCCCGAATCTGAAGGCTCGCATGCGCACAATCATATCGGTCGCGCGCGGGACAGGGGCGCAGTTGGCCTCGCGCCGGTCGATCGCCGCGTGAAGCCCAATGACCGACAGCGCCTCCATCAGACTGTCGCAAATGAAGTCGCAGACGCCGGCAAGACGCATGTCCTCGGCGCTGCCGACGGGCTGATCGAGATACCAACGCCGGTCGGGCTGGCCCGGCGCCTCGACCAGTCCCCACCGCCTATCGCGCGCGTCGAACTCGGCACGGCACTCGCGCAACCAATCGTTGAACCCTTCTTCGCGAAGATCCAGGCCGCACAGGATTTCGCCACGGGCGCCCGGCGCGATGTGGTCAAAGTCGAAGAAACGGGGATCCAGCCATACCCAGGTGCGGTCGGCGCACAGCGCTTCCGCGTCGCCGTTGAATGTGTCGCGCAGGGTGGTCAGTGATTGCCGCAAGCTCGCCGCGCCCTGGGCCGGGCCACGGTCGCCCCACAACCTTTCCTGCAGCCATGTGCGGGTCTGGCGGTAATTGCGCGAAAGCGCGAGCATCGCGAGCAGCGCGCAGTCTTTACGGCCGGAGGGGCGAACCGAACGCCCCTCGCAGTCCAGCACGTCGAAGGCGCCCAGCACCTTTATGGAAAAGTTCTTGGCGAACATGCATGGAGCATCACGCCGTGCGCGACACCTCGTCAACTAGGCCGTGCATTATTGACGGTATTTTAACGCTGTTTCGTGGCATCGACAGCTTCCGTCCTGAAAGCTCGCCGCGTCGATCCAGAACGAAAAACGGCGCTGGCGCCTCGTGCCGCTTAGCGCCGCTGGCAGCGGCATCCATTTGCTGCAGCGCGCATTCGCCTAATCCATGCGCAGCAATCAATCGGTGGCAACGTCGTATCGCCGAGTGCCACCGACGGTATTTGGCGCGCCGACCAGGGTGAAACTACGAACACGTATATTGTTGAGATTTCATTGACTTAAGAGGCGCCGCAGAATGGGTTGAAGCGCCGTGTTCGAGCCGTACGTGCACCGGCCCGCGAGTTAACGCGCGTTTCAGGGCGGATCGCGCGCTTCGGCTTCGTTCGAATGCCTCCCGCTCTGCCGATGATGATTTCGGCGAGCTTAGCGTGCTGGCGGAAGATCAGATGCTGCTTTTGGCGTGGTAGCCGGGCCGGGAACGATGCAGACTGGCACGATTCCTACGTCTTAGCCACCTAGGGCATGCCAAGCCCCCCTATTCCATGGTCGATCGAAGTGGATGAAAAATTGGATAGAAGTTCGGCAGGATCTCAATTCTATCCAACCCAGCGATCTGGCAAGAAGCCACCTTCGCAAAACCAGTCGCTCTCGCTCCAGGCGCGGTAGGCGGCCGATCTCCAGCCGTTGATCCGGGCCACCGCACAGCTTTCAGCGCGCCGCTTCAACTCCTCGCGAACCCCATTCTCCGGATTGGCATCACGTAGGATCTGAAGCTGGTGACGGATGTTAAGCAGTTCCTCCGCCGCCTCCGATGCGAAGAGCGCGGCGAGGCCGAGTGAACGAAAATGGTGGGTCACCCGAGCGTAAAGCGTATCGTCCCACGCGCCCGGCCGCGCGACTTTAAAACGAAGGGCGGTCGGACTCCGCTCGATGACGGTCGCGGTCAACCAGATATCGTCCCCTAGATCATCATAATAGGGGTGAAGCGGAACGTCTTCCGCAGTCGCCGGTACGCTATCGAGCTTTGCTTTGTTGCAGTCTGAACATGCTGGGATCAAGTTGAGGGGCACGACAGCCAGAGCAGGATAATGCGCTTTGGGAAGATGATGGTCGAGCGTCGTAACAAACCGCTGCATGCACAAGGGACAGCGGCCTGCCGGCGCCGAGCTAAAGATTTCGTCATAAATGTCGCGACCCGGGGCGCCGCTCTTCGCCATACGCTGCGTGTAGACCTTTTCCATCTCATGCACGGTGATGTCGGGCGCTACGATGTCGTGAGCAGCGAGGTCATGCAGCCTGTGATGGCGCGCAGCTCGGTCTAGCTGCGCCGAGGCCGTCGCGATGGTCGATGCGGCATTCGCCAATCGCGCGGCGAGCCCCGGATTGCGTACCTTGCTGATGCATGTGGTGAAGGCAGACTGAGCCGAAAGGGTCGGCCGCTCCAGCGACCACATCAGAAATCCTCGTCGTCGGGGTCATCCCGCGCTGCAAGCAATCCTTGGACAATCGCTCGCGCCTCATCGCCGAGTTCACCGCTGAACCGACGCACGACACTACTGTAACTGGGAAGTTCGGCCACCACGTCACGAAGCATCTTATGGAAGCCCGATTGTGTCACCTCCAGCCCAAACACCTCTCGAGTCAGAAGCCCAATATTCTCTCCGAATGTCTGGATATCGGGCCTGTCTGCGACGGAGCGAGTGCCCGTACGCCGCACAATCCAGACGCAGCTCTTCGGAACCTCTTGCAGCACGACGGGAGAATGGGTTGCAATCAACGCAACGCCGTTCCGGTTGATCAGTAGGTCCGACAGTGCCCGCACGAAGGCTGAGAGAAGGGGCGGATGCAGATGCGCTTCCGGTTCGTCGAGAAGAACGAGGGTCTTCTCCTCGACGGTTTCGACCAGGCGTGTGATCGTCAGAAGCACGATCTTGTGTCCCGAGCTGAGATTCCTGAACAGGCGACGAGCTTCGGCCTTTACGTCTTCGGGATCGTCGTCGGATCGCGCGAGCGCCGAAACATCGGCGTCGCGGAAGATCGGATCGGCCTGCAGCATGTTGAGCGCCCGTTCCCAACGGTCGACCCTGCCACTCTGACGGCAGATCATCACGCTGCTGACGAAATCGCCGGACAGGCCGTCGGGACTTTTAGGCGGTTTGGACTTACCGTCCTTGTCCTTCCCGATGAGCTTCAGTCCGATATACGCGTAGCGAACGCCCTGCGATTTGTCCTGCCGGTTGGGGAGTGGCTCGAACGGATCGAACGCGCTGAAGGTCACCGAGACAAGACTTGTGAAGAGGTTGTCATTGAAGTCGTCCGACTCCGCAGTGAAGGCACCAACCTCGCTTGCGTTCGCGTCCTGATCGACAATCGCGCGCGTCATGTCGTTAAGCAATGTGGTTTTGCCAACCCCATTGCGTCCGATCAGCACGTGGACGTTGGTGGGCGGATAAGATTCCGGAGCAACAGTGAAGGCCAGGTTCAACGGCTCGACACGGCGGGACCGCCGTCGTGCGGTATAGCTAAACTCATAGCTCGACAGTCGGGCGCCCCCTTGCGCCATCCGATGAAACTGGCCGGTTACTGTTGAGCGATCGACCGACCGCAGCAAGGAGGTCCCGGTGACCTTCTCGCCGAGAGCGCGTTCGAACAGATCGGAATCGAGGGCGACGTCGCGAAGGGCGCGTAGAACACGGTCACGGATTACAGCGCCAAGCGCGTTTAGGGCGTCATAATAGGTGTCGTCCTGGCCGAGAGAGAAAAAACGATCGTCAAGGGTGTCGAACCGCTCCGGGAGGTGAGCACGGCGCTGGTCCTCCGCCATGGCGAATTGACCGATCTTAACGCCGCCGATGCTGTGGCGGTCGCCATCCTCATCGTAAATGACGAGCGTGTAGAGCGTGGAGAATTTGAACCAGTCATCCCAATTGTCCGTCAGGAGGTAGGCCTGAGCGATTGCCCTGCTAGGCGGGCGTGTTCCTACTGGTAGGACTTGGAAATATCTCATCAAGATCGTCAAAATTCCAAGGAACGGTCAATCAGCATATAACTTATAGTGTAACACGCCTTAGGGCTCTTTGCCTGCAGCGACCACGAGCGGCACCTAGTGGCCGCCAAGATGGGTGGGCCATATTAAAGCTGGACTTGAATGTCCGAGCCGGGGGATCATTGCCTATCGGCTTCTGGGCCGGCACCGTGTCGAATAAGACATGCCGGAACTTTCCCCCGCAAGTCATTCATTCCTACCGGTACTGAAATACGGCTGAACGGCATGAAGCCTTGAAATTCCGGGAGTCTCAGTGTCTCCTGTCGGTGGGGAAATGAATTAGTGCTGGGGTGATCTGTCTCGCATGACCGTATGGCGGACCGAAAGGATTGTTGCGCCACCCGGGAGGGCGTCTGCATGACGCGATACGATGCGCCAGTTCCCGCGGCGCCGATCGACTTGCCCTCGATTGATGATGCACCGCCCTCCGAAGAGGGAGGGCCAGTTGCGCGCGGTGGCTTCAGTTACCAGGATGAGATCGCCGTCGGGTTCCTCCTAGGAGACATACCCATAAACGGGCTTCCCCGCGGGCCGGGGTTCTGATTCATTGATCTCAGCCCTGGAGGTTGAGATGGCTCGCTTTGACCT
>NZ_JAUSVR010000037.1 GCF_030814815.1 Ancylobacter amanitiformis
CGCTATGATCGTTGCGCCCACACCTTCTTCTCAGCCATCTGCATCGCCGCTACCGTCATCTTCTGGCTCGGTAATCAATGAGTCCTGAGCCTAGTTTTCAGGAATTTCCGCCCCGGCAAAAGCCGGCGAGCTTTAACCTCGATGAAATCATGCGGAAGTTCGAAGCCGGGCGAAGTGGACCCAAATAGGCGCTGCGCAATTGGCGATGGGTTGCCACCAAAGACACGGTGTACCGCGCTGTTTCCAGCGACTCGTCCTACATGTCCGCTTTTGGACCGCGTACCCTTTCCGCAGTTGGCGCAAGGTGCCGACGTGCGCCACCTCGCGAATGGCGGCTTTTGGGCCGCGGCCGTTGCCAGATCAATGGCCGAGATGGCGGCGCAAAGCGGACGTCGCTGAAAGGGCAGTCGAGGGGGTCAACTCCGGCCGCCCCCCTCCTTCTCCGCTCCCCCAACATCCTCCACGATCTCCTGCCGCAACTGCGGTCCCTTGGCGAGACGCCGGCCGAGCGCGGTGGTGTAAGCGGAATAGCGCTCGGAGAGCTTGGCCCGCGCGGCCTGGGCGGCGGGTTCGGGCAGAGCGGGGGTGGTGGCTAGCCAGAAGCGGATGAAGGTGGCGAAGGCCTCGGTCGAGATGCCGAGATCGCGCTCCAGTCGCGCGAGACGTCGGTCGATCTGGCCGAGGCGCCGGGCAAGAGCGGCTTCCTGGCGCTCGGCGCTGTCGGGGGACAGGAAGGAGGCGATCGCGGCCTGGGCGATCAGGGACATGGATTGGTCCCGCTGGGCGGCATAGTGGGCCAACAGGTCCATGATGTCGGGCTCGAGATAGACGGAGATCTGCGCTTTCTTCGTGCGACCTGCCATGGCGAATCACAGCTCCATGCCGTCATTAGGATTGAGGCTGACCTGTCGGGCGACGCCTTGCATCAGGCCAGTCATGCGCCGGTTTCGGGTGGCGACGTCCTCCATCTCGTCGTCGCGATCCGCGTCGAACTCGAACTCGAACTCATTCTCGATGGGCTGGCTTTTCTCGACCGGCTTGACGCGGCTGAGCTCGGGCTGATGCCGGTGTTCGGAGCCGGTCGGATCATCGTCTCGACCTTCGTCCGCGGCGCTCCCGCCCGTGCCCTCCTGTGGCCTTGGCAACGGCAGCGCGGTCCAGTCATCGTGTTGGACGGTCGGGCTACGAGAGGGCGTTGGCGTCGGCAGGAGCCGGTCCCGAAACCGCGCATCTTCGTAATAGCGGGCCTTCTTCGCCCGTATCGGCGGGGTGCCGGCGACCATGACGATCTCGTCCGTGGGCGGCAGCTGCATGACCTCGCCGGGGGTGAGCAGCGGGCGGGCGGTTTCCGAGCGAGACACCATGAGATGGCCAAGCCAGGGCGAGAGCCGATGCCCGGCATAGTTCTTCATCGCCTTCATCTCGGTGGCGGTGCCGAGCGCATCGGAGACGCGCTTGGCGGTGCGTTCGTCGTTCGTGGCGAAGCTCACGCGGACATGGCAATTGTCGAGGATTGAGTTGTTCGGCCCATAGGCCTTCTCGATCTGGTTCAGCGACTGGGCGATGAGGAAGGCTTTCAGGCCATAGCCAGCCATGAAGGCGAGCGCCGATTCAAAGAAGTCGAGCCGGCCGAGCGCCGGAAATTCGTCGAGCATGAGCAGCAGACGATGGCGCCCACCCTTCGCCTGCAGGTCTTCCGTGAGGCGCCGACCGATCTGGTTGAGGAGCAGGCGGATCAGCGGCTTGGTGCGGTTGATGTCGGAGGGCGGCACCACGAGGTAGAGCGTCGACGGTCGCTTGCCGCCGACGATATCGGCGATGCGCCAGTCGCAGCGCCGCGTCACCTCGGCAATAACCGGATCGCGGTAGAGGCCGAGGAAGGACATGGCGGTGGAGAGCACGCCCGAGCGCTCATTGTCGGATTTGTTGAGCAGTTCGCGGGCGGCACTGGCGATGACAGGGTGCGGGCCCGCCTCGCCGAGATGGGCGGTCTTCATCATGGCGTCGAGCGTGGTCTCGATCGGTCGCTTCGGATCGGAGAGGAAGGCAGCGACGCCGGCGAGCGTCTTGTCCGCCTCGGCATAGAGCACGTGGAGGATAGCGCCGACCAGCAGCGCGTGGCTGGTCTTCTCCCAGTGGTTTCGCTTTTCCAGCGAGCCTTCGGGGTCCACCAGGATGTCGGCGATGTTCTGGACGTCACGGACTTCCCACTCGCCACGGCGCACTTCCAGCAGCGGATTATAGGCGGCGGACTTGGCGTTGGTCGGGTCGAACAGGAGAACGCGGCCATGCCGGGCGCGGAAACCGGCGGTGAGCTGCCAGTTCTCGCCTTTGATGTCATGGACGATGGCCGAACCCGGCCATGTCAGCAGCGAGGGCACCACCAGGCCGACGCCCTTGCCGGACCGGGTTGGCGCGAAGCACAGCACATGCTCGGGTCCGTCATGACGCAGATAGGCACGGTCGAAGCGGCCGAGCACGACGCCATCGGTGCCAAGCAGACCGGCGGCCCGGACTTCCTCCTTTTCGGCCCAGCGCGCCGAACCATAGGTCTCGACCTTTGAGGCTTCGCGCGCCCGCCAGACCGACAGAGAGATGGCGAACGCGATGGCGAGGAAGCCGCCGGAGGCGGCGATCAGCGCGCCGCGGAAGAACACCTCCGGCGCATAGGCGTCGAAAAAGTACCACCACCAGAAGAAGGCCGGCGGATAGTAGATCGGCAACCCGAGCCACTCGAACCACGGCGCGCCCAGCTGAGTCTGAAAGCCGAGGCTCCAGGCCACATATTGTGTGGCGCCCCAGATGGCCGCGAGCACGATGAGCAGCACGGTGAGGATCTGTCCCCAGAGGATTTTCGTCGCCGACATGGTGATGTTTCCTCTCTCAGGTCAGAGGCCAAGGCCGCGCTTGCGACCGAAGCTCCAGTCGACGCCACCATCATCACGGGCGACGCCGGAGACATGCTTGCCGAGCTGGCGTTCCAGCGAGGGCGACCAGGGCACGAGCTGGAAACCGAGCCCGTCATCGAGCATGGCGAAGCGACCGGACGCGAGGTTGAGGCGCTGGCGATACGTGCCGGCGACATACTCGCCGGTGCCAGCCTTGTTGAACGCCAGGCCGGTCTCGGCGGCGAGCTTCTCGCCGACGGCCTCCAGCTCCCGGCGGCGGAGCGTGTCGATGAGATTGCGGGCGAAGACGACACGCCGTCCCTGTCGTTCGGCCAGGCCCTCGCGGATGAGATGTTCGGCACGCCGTTCAAGCGCCTGGCTCACCTCGGTGCCGAAGCCGCCGTCCGACAGAGCAACGGGGTCACGCGCGATGGCCTGACGGTCGAGCCAGGTGGCGCCGGTGGCCGTGACCTGGTGGGCGAGATCCAGATCGGAGCGCACCGCGAGCGCGACGCGCCGTTTGCCGTGCGCATCGTCGAAGGTGCGCAGTTCGACGATGGCGCCTGGAGCGCCATCGCCGGCTGCATCGAGATCGGGCAGCCGGATGTGATGGGACCGCCCGTCCACGCCATCGACGATGGCATAGGCGGAGCCGTGGAGTTCGTCATCGAGACCACGTGCGACCAGCCGGCCGATCACCGGCACATCGAGGCTCTCGGCGGCGAGGACATAGCCTGCCGTGCCACGCTCGATACCGCGTTCGGTGAGGGCGCGGTGCATCCGCTTGATGATGTCGCCGCGCTCACCCAGCTGACGCAGGGTGGCTTCCGCCTCCGGCTCCACCATCCATTGGGCGTTGCCGATCTCACTGGCGAGGCCGAGCGCCTCGAGCTTCCGGAGCCGCCCGATCTTCAGCGCATGGTGTTCGTCCGGCTGTCGGCCTGGAGCCGGCGCCATGTCGATGATGCCGCTCTCGCGGGTCTCGCGCACGAGCTGCCGATCGAGCTCGGTCCAGCGCTCCGCCTCGATCTGACGCTCCAAACTCCGGCGGATATCGAGCTCGGTGCGCGGGCCGAGTTCCTGGGTGATCAGGTCTCGGGCGCGATCGCGCATGCCCTCTTTGATGTAGTCGCGGGAGATCACGAGGTCCTGGCCATCGTCGCGGCGGCCGCGCACGATCAGATGCACATGGGGATGCTCGGTGTTCCAGTGATCGACGGCAATCCAGTCGAGACCAGTGCCGAGGTCCTTTTCCATCTGCCGGGTGAGGTCTCGGGTGAAGGCGCGTAGGTCTTCCATCTCCAAGGCGTCGTCGGGCGAGACGATGAAGCGGAAATGGTGACGGTCCTCGCGGCAGCGACCACTGAAGGCGTCGACATCCACATTCTCGCTCTCGGGACCGAACAGCTGCGCCTTCTCGCCGTCGCGGGTCACGCCCTCGCGGCGAAGATAGGTGAGGTGTTGGCCGAGCGAGCCCGCACGGGCCGTGTGTCGGACGACCCGCGCCTTGACCACGGCCCCCCGCGAGCGCGGCGTGATCCGGCGGCTGGCCTGAAGGCTGGCGACCTGTCCGCTGCCGAAACGCGAGCGGTCGCCGGTGGCGATCTTGGCCGAACGGGAAACCCCGCCGCCGGCCTTCCGGGCCGCGGCGAGAGCCTGGGCGATGAAAGGTCGGGCCTGCTGGGCGCGGGTCGAGCGGATACGGCCGGGACGGACGCGGAACTCCCGTTCATCGCTCATGGCGAAGCCTCGCAATGTGCGGGAAATCGTTGATGCGGCTCCATTTGCGGCACGCGCAAACCTTGAGGTTCGGCTCCACAAGGTGCCGAGGGCGCGGAAAACACGTGGTGAAACAACACCCCGACCGCTGCGCAATGTGCGCCCTTTTATCCTGCCCTCGTGCGGTCGTGGTTCCTGTCCTGCGCCGTCTTGCTCGCCACGGAACGCCAGAGCCCGACAGCACGCGAAAGCGGGTCCGCCTGCTCATGGCGCCCTCCGCGATGGCAAAGGTGCAACGAACAGCGCGTCCGATCGCGGCGCGAGGAACCCGGAATCGACTGGATTGCTGCGCGCCGGCGGCGTGGCGAACAGCGGCGCGTGGCGCCAGCTTTGCGCCATTGGCTGCACCGGTCCGGTGGCGCCGGCTGCAGACTCCTTGTCGATGATCGGCGCCAAGGCCGCGATGTAATTGCGCGTTTCCGGCGGCAGAAGCGTGCCGGCAAGCGACGCCTCATATCGCGCCGGTCCGGCATTGTAGGCCGCGAGCATGGCGCGGATGCTGCCATAGCGGCCATGGAGCTGGCGCAGATAGGCCGCGCCGGCGAGGATGTTGTCGCGCGGGTCATACGGATCGGCGCCGAGACCGTGATGGATGCGAAGCTCGTCCCAGGTCGCGGGCATGATCTGCATCAGCCCCATGGCACCAACCGATGAGACGGCGCGCGGATCGCCGCCGCTCTCGGCTTGCATGACCGCACGGATCCAGCTGGCCGGAAGCTCGAAGCGCTGCGCAGCCTCGTCGATATGGGCGGCGTAGGACGTGACGGAGTACGCCGCAGTTGGCGTCATAAGTTGCGCGCTGGCAGACCCAGGCGATGCACCGCCGATCAACAGTCCGGATGCGAGAAAGAGCGCAGCGCGACGCATGTCAGCGCACCGCCGCGCGCCAGACGAAGTCACTGTTGCCGGCTTCATCCGTGAGGAGTGGCATCGCACGGCCGATGACGGTGCCGTCTGAAATCGGCCCGAGATACCGTCCGTCGAGACTGTCACCAACGTCCGGGTTCATCAGGAACAGTTCGCCAGCCGCGATACCTCGGCAGCCCCGCCAGACCGGCAGATCGCGCCCCATGCGGTCGCGCGGCAGCGCTTCGCCCAGCGGTACGCCATCGACCGTAATCGCCTCACCGAGGCGGCAGACCTCTTGTCCAGGCAGCCCCATCACGCGCTTCAGCAGCGGTGTGCCTTCGCCGAGATAACCCCGTGCGATGAGGAACGCGGCGAGCGGTCGTGGCGGCATCACTGCCACCAGATCGGTGATCTCGAGATGATCGGCCGGCTCGAGAGAATAGAGCCCGATAGGGACGCTCGCCGAGGCATTCCAGATCAGCTTGAGCGGCGTCGGCACTGTGGCGGCGAGGGCCACGCCGACGCTGGCGACCGTCGTCAGCAGCGCATAAGCGGCGCGGTTCATTGTCCGCATTCCCGCCGCATCAGCCACGCCTGATGGCGCTCCATGCTATAGGCGCGCGGCTCGAAGCCGACACTGATGCGGTGGGCGACATGACCCCAGTGATCGGGCGCGACGGTGGTCGCATCGATGCCTGTCGCCTCGATGGCGTCGATGTGCGGCAGAATTTTCTCGACCTTCGGCCAGCCATCGACCCGCAGCAGGATCTCGCCGCCGGGGCGCACGAAGGGCAGCGTCTGGTAGCCGTCGCCCGGCGTCACGCAGCGCACGATGTCGAGGCGGGAGGCCACAGTGCCGAAGTCGTTCGACGCCCACCGGACAAAGGCGAAGATGCAGCCGGGAGGGAAAGAGAGGATGCGCCGCCGACGATCCAGAACCTGCTCATGTGCGTGATGGCCGATGCGAATCCAGTTCTCGATCCGCTTGTCGAATTGGGTCAGCTCGACATGGGTCAGGGCATCGGATGGGGGACTGGACGCGGAAGCCGTGCTTGCCGCACAGGGTGCAAACGCCGCGCTCATGGCTGGTCTCCAGATTGGGGAGGGAATTCACGCGCGAGGAGATCGCGCAGCATCTCGGCGACGGTGACGCCGCGCCGGAAGGCAGCGACCTTGATCCGCCCGCGCAGGTCGGGCGTCACATCGATGGTGAGGCGCGCGGTGAACGTGGCGCCGGGGCGGTGCTCTGGCGCGACATCCGCCGCCTTGACCCAGTGCTCGGGATCGGCCGGTCGGGAGGCGAAGTCGCGGCGGATCGGGCGTTCGCTCATGGCGCGCGCCTCCCGAGGTCAAGACCATTGATCTCGGCGCAGAGCGCGGCGATCTCGCGCGTGGCCGGCCCGGCATCGTCGCGCTCGAAAACGAGACGTCCGGATTGCGCGGCCGCCGCAAAGGCGATGCGCTGACCGATGGTGCTGGCGAGCACCGGGGGATCGTGGTCGGCGAGCGTCTGCGCAGTTTCTCGGGCGAGAACGGTGCGGGCGCCGCAGCGGTTCAGGACGAACCGGACCAATATCTCCGGGCGGTAGATCCGCGCCTCGCGGATCAGCGCCAGCATCTCGGCCGACGCCCAGCCATCGAAGGGCGAGGGCTGCACGGGGATCAGCACCAAATCGGCGGCGAGCAGGGCCGAGCGCATCAGCCCGGCGACGCGTGGCGGTCCATCGATGACGATGTGATCGGCGTCATGCGCAAGCTCGGGGGCCTCCCGGTGCAGCGTGTCGCGGGCGAGGCCGACGACACCGAACAGCCGCGGCAATCCCTCGCGACTGCGCTGCTGCGACCAGTCGAGGCTGGAGCCTTGCGGATCAGCGTCGATCACCGTGATCCGCTGTCCCTGCCGGGCCCATTGCCCGGCGAGATGCAGCGCCAGCGTCGTCTTGCCGACCCCGCCTTTCTGGTTGAGGAGCGCGACGATCATGGCGCGCTCCGCACCTTCAGCGGGGACGCGCTCGTCGAAGTAGAATGGCGTAGTTCCGTTAGAAGGATTCCGAAGGAATCCAGGTTAGAGAAGTTAGGGGCGCCATAAGTCTCTGATTCAGAAGACTGAATCGTCGATTTTTGTCCCCGATAGCACGAGGATCCGGTCCCTGATGGCACGAGGGTGCTGGTCCCCGATAGCACGAGATGATTCACAGCTTGTCCCCAGATCGGATGGCCGCGAGACGGCGACGGGTTGGCAGGGCAAGGCGTGCAGCGTCGATCTTGACGAAGGAGAGGATGTCGGCACCGTCCGTCTGGCGGTGCATGCCGAGCCGGTAGCCGGGCAGCGCCTGGCGGCCCACGATCGCGCGCAGGTCATAGGCGAAGTGCTTGAGGGGCGAGAGGCTGCCGGATTTGGCGTGGAGGTGAGCGACGTCGAAGCTCCAGCCGTGGTCCTGGTGCCCGCCATGCTTGCGCACCAGGCGGTAGAGCCAGCGCTCCAGCCCGCCCGTCAGCCCGAAATAGGCCCGGTCGATGGTGAGCACGAGCGCGTCGTCGAGCACGGCGCGGTAGAACCACTCTGGCAGGATAAGGTCGACGCCGTCGGGCCGGCCGTTGCGGTCGGTCCGTTCCTGCCATTCATTGATCCAGGAGAAGCGGTGCCGGCGTCCCTCTGCCGGCTGGCGGATGGTGGTCGAGACCGTTGTGGACTGGAGACGGTCGAGCGCGGCCTTGAGGCGCTGATAGTCGCGCAGCGAGGTGCCGCGTCCGACAAAGGTGAGGATCTCATAGGGCGTCGCCGCCATCAGGCGCGAGGTGCGAAGCCCCGCGTCGCGGGCCTCAACGATCTGGCTGGCGGCCCAGATGAGAATATCGGCGTCCCAGATCGTCGCCATGCCGTGATCGGGAACGGCCTCGACCCGGATGGCGATGCTTCCGGTCCGGAAATCGATCGGCGCGACGCGATGGGTCTTGGAGAGGGAGAAGAAGGGATAGGCCATGAGATCCTGCGCATCTCGTGGCGCGAAGTCGCCCGGCAGGGCGCGGAACAGATCGAGCTGCCCGCGCTCCGAGAGGCTGTGATGCCGCGCCGCCATGGGGAGCGGTCAGCGCGCGGCGCGGCCGGCGAACGAACCGGCGGCAAGCGCATGGCGCTTGGCCGGCAGGACGGTGCCGCGCGGATCGGAGGTCGAGGTGACCGCGCCGCGCTCGGTCCAGGCCTGCAGGTCGTCGATCGAATAGACGACACGCCCGCCGAGCTTGCGATAGGCGGGACCGGTGCCATAGGTGCGGTGCTTTTCCAGCGTGCGGGCCGACAGGCTGAGAAACGCGGCGGCTTCCTTGGTGCGCAGATAGCGCGGCGGGAGGGTGGCGAGATCGGGTCGCATGGAGCGGGCCTCGGTGAGCGTGGCGGGGGCCGCCGGAGTGCGGCGGCGGACGGTGACCACGGTGGCGGAGGAGGAATGTCGGGAGGGATGGGGAAGATTGGGGGCTAAAATCCCCACCCTAGCGGGGCGAGGTGTGACGGCGCCGCCGATGCAGGAGCTTGCGGTAATCGCCCTCGATCATGGACCGCGCATCTTCGACGAGCGCGATGACCGTGTCGCGTAGGGAGGACGTCTTCCAGGGCGCGGCCGCGACCCGAGCGGCACCGAACAGGCCGGTGGCAATCTCACGATAGGTGGCGCCCGCACGGTGGCCATCCCCCGCTTGCAGCATGTGCCGCAGGCGCCGGCGCTGCTGGAGTGTGATCCTCCGGTCCGGCGGCACGGCCGCTCTCTGCATATGGGCCCAGAGCCGTACCAGAGCCTCGATACGATCCGGCAGATGCGCGTCCATCCGGACGAGGGCACCGAGGGATGGATCGAGGCGATGGCCTTCTGGCAGCATAACGGTGATCGCGTCGCGGCCCGCGCCGACTATCACACAGCTGGATGCATGCAGGTGATGGTCCGTGCCTTGAGACGTATTACCAGCGGTCAGGCGGCCACAGGCGGTGTCGCACGGCGCGACAAGCGCAATCAGGCCGGGGTCGGTCTCCAGGTCCCAGATGACGGAGGCTTCTCGTGCATCACGTGCGGGATCGATCGGGAAATCGTAGACCCCAGCGGGCTTGCATGAGCGCCGCGAGGGTCCCCCTCTCAGGATCTTCGATCAAACGGAACCTGGCATAGTCCCGCCGATATGCCTCGTTGCGCCGAAGCCATTCCCAGGCGAGCTGTGAGGGCGAGAGAGCATCTACGAAGGCGTAGGCCTCTGATGACTGCCAGGCCGTTTCCAGGACCATCGGGATCCCTTTCGAGCGTGCCGCGATACGCCCGACGATCTCGTCTGAAGGGAGCTTCCGGAAGAAACGCGAGAGACATGGCCTGATGCCCGGCCGGCATCACCCGATCACTTGTCGGGTCGACGCAGGAGTTCCTGATATCCTTGCGCCGACATCCAGCGCGCCCGGGTCAGATGGGCTGCGTGGACACGCCGGGCATGTTCCGGCGCGGTGAGCGGGTCCAGGCCGAACAGCAGCGCGACAACTTCCTTCCAGTCGGCGCCCGCCGCTTCCGCATCGAGCAGCCGCAGATAGAGCACGGCATTACTACGATCATAGTCGGTGACGGTCGGCGAATCGGGCGGCGTATCGTGGAAGGCTCGGGTCATGGCGAGCGTCGCTCTTCATCGTGATGAGCGAGAGACTAGGCCGAACAAGTGGTGGGACGGCAGGCCGTGGAGCGGCATCATGTGATGAGTCCACGGCATCGCGGGAGCGTGCCCAGATGCGTACGCCCGCACGTGATCGGCGGCCGGTTAGACGGGTAGCACTCTGTGCTACTCTCAGAACAATCGAAGCCGCCGGCATCGAGTTCATTCCCGAGAATGGTGGCGGGGCTGGCGTTCGCTTCAGGACGCCATCGCGCAAAGCAGATTAGTCGTTACATATTATAGTTGATAAACTTGATCGTCGGAATCCGCGACCGCTTGCGCCATGGACATGCGCAAGCTGGTCGGCCGCAATCTCGCGCGCCTGCGTCAGGCTCAGAAGCTGACTCAGGAGGAGCTTGCCATGCGTTCGGGGTTCAGCCAGCAATATCTGTCCGACGTTGAGCGCGGCCTCAAGAATCCGACGATCATCACACTGTACGAGATCGCGCTGGCCCTGAGCGTGAGCCATGTGGCGCTCGTCGAGCCGGACGGCATGGCGGAGGAGACGGCGCCACAGCCTAAGCGAAGGCGCGCCGCAGGGACGAGCCGGATCAAGTGACACGAACGGAATGTGCGGAGATCACGTTCGGTCGGCGCACCGGTGGCCTGGCGATGTCCTCAGTTCCCGGGCGACGGACAGAAGTCGGGTCGGAGCCGGGTTGGGATTCGAGCGTGACCAGACGGCACGAAGCGGCAATCCCTGTCCTGTGAGAGGACGGCAGGTGACCGGTGCATGAGATGACACGGAAACGGTCGTCAGGGTCAGGCTCTGTCCAAGCGCGACCAGTTGCAGAAGGTTTGTCTCCCGTGCGAGCGGCTCAACCGAGAAGTAAACGGTAGGCACGTGGGCCAAGAGGTCTAGGCTCAGGACCTATTAATCTGCCTTGAGTTGTGATTCACAGTCTCCCTTGAGGAGGCTGGCATGGGTGATTTGTTCCTGCTGAGCGAGCGT
>NZ_JAUSVR010000038.1:2500-5919 GCF_030814815.1 Ancylobacter amanitiformis
TCGCAAGACGGATCGGAACATGGAACCCCTGGGTTTCGTGGATCCGGTCGTCGGGAGCGTGACCGCACCGTCATCGAATGACATGCGAAGCAAGCTGGTCTTTAGAAATAGCTTTGATGCCGTGAGGCGGGTCTCTCAAAACCGCCTCGCCCCCGTGATCCGCATGTCAGGTTGCACACCTGATGTGAGTACGGTTCGCGTTGTTCCAAATGGGGTGGGCATCGAAGATGAGAACGATCAAGTGTCTTAAGGGCATTCGGTGGATGCCTTGGCGCTAAGAGGCGATGAAGGACGTGGTACGCTGCGATAAGTTACGGGGAGCTGCGAACAAGCTTTGATCCGTAAATTTCCGAATGGGGAAACCCACCTTCGACGACTGGGACTCTGAAGTCTTGGCACACTGGAGCGATCCGGTGTGATGAGGCTTTGGAATTCCAGTTGTCAAATGAAGGTATCAAATCCTGAATACATAGGGGTTTGAAGCGAACCCGGGGAACTGAAACATCTAAGTACCCGGAGGAAAGGACATCAACAGAGACTCCGTTAGTAGTGGCGAGCGAACGCGGATCAGGCCAGTGGTGAATGAGCGACAAGTGGAACCGGTCAGGAAAGCCGGACCTTAGTGGGTGATAGTCCCGTACACGTAATGCAATCATTCATCCTCGAGTAAGGCGGGACACGTGAAATCCTGTCTGAACATGGGGGGACCACCCTCCAAGCCTAAGTACTCCTTAGCGACCGATAGCGAACCAGTACCGTGAGGGAAAGGTGAAAAGCACCCCGACAAGGGGAGTGAAACAGTTCCTGAAACCGGATGCCTACAAACAGTAGGAGCCCAAGGTTCGTCCTGGGTGACTGCGTACCTTTTGTATAATGGGTCAGCGACTTAGTCTGGCGAGCAAGCTTAAGCCGGTAGGTGTAGGCGCAGCGAAAGCGAGTCTGAACAGGGCGTTCAGTTCGTCGGATTAGACCCGAAGCCAAGTGATCTAGCCATGAGCAGGTTGAAGGTGCGGTAACACGCACTGGAGGACCGAACCGGTGCCCGTTGAAAAGGTCTCGGATGACTTGTGGCTAGGGGTGAAAGGCCAATCAAACTTGGAAATAGCTGGTTCTCCGCGAAAACTATTTAGGTAGTGCCTCGCGTGAATACTCCAGGGGGTAGAGCACTGGATGGGCTAGGGGGATTTACCATCTTACCAAACCTAACCAAACTCCGAATACCTGGAAGTACTGCGCGGGAGACAGACGGCGGGTGCTAACGTCCGTCGTCGAGAGGGAAACAACCCTGACCTACAGCTAAGGCCCCCAAGTCGTGGCTAAGTGTGAAAGGATGTGAGAGTCCGAAAACAACCAGGAGGTTGGCTTAGAAGCAGCCATCCTTTAAAGAAAGCGTAACAGCTCACTGGTCTAGGATTCTTGCGCCGAAAATGTAACGGGGCTCAAGCCACGCGCCGAAGCTTAGGGTTTGCCTTCGGGCAAGCGGTAGCGGAGCGTTCCGTAAGCCTGCGAAGGAGGACCCGTGAGGGCCTCTGGAGGTATCGGAAGTGCGAATGCTGACATGAGTAACGACAAACAGTGTGAGAGACACTGTCGCCGAAAGTCCAAGGGTTCCTGCGTAAAGCTAATCTGCGCAGGGTTAGCCGGCCCCTAAGGCGAGGCCGAAAGGCGTAGTCGATGGGAATCAGGTGAATATTCCTGAGCCTGTGGGTAGTGACGAATCCCGTGTGTTGTCAGACGAATTGGTTCTGTTCTGGCTTCGAAGGGGTTCCAGGAAATAGCTCCCACAACATAGACCGTACCCGAAACCGACACAGGTGGACTGGTAGAGTATACCAAGGCGCTTGAGAGAACTATGCTGAAGGAACTCGGCAATTTACCTCCGTAACTTCGGGATAAGGAGGCCTTCCATGTGGGCAACCATGTGGGAGGGGCACAGACCAGGGGGTGGCAACTGTTTAGCAAAAACACAGGGCTCTGCGAAATCGTAAGATGACGTATAGGGTCTGACGCCTGCCCGGTGCCGGAAGGTTAAGAGGAGGGGTGCAAGCTCTGAATTGAAGCCCCGGTAAACGGCGGCCGTAACTATAACGGTCCTAAGGTAGCGAAATTCCTTGTCGGGTAAGTTCCGACCTGCACGAATGGCGTAATGACTTCCCCGCTGTCTCCAGCATAGACTCAGTGAAATTGAATTCCCCGTGAAGATGCGGGGTTCCTGCGGTCAGACGGAAAGACCCCGTGCACCTTTACTGCAACTTTGCACTGGCATTCGTGTCGGTATGTGTAGGATAGGTGGTAGACTTTGAAGCGAGGGCGCCAGCTCTCGTGGAGTCATCCTTGAAATACCACCCTTATAGATATGGATGTCTAACCGCGATCCGTCATCCGGGTCCGGGACATTGCATGGTGGGCAGTTTGACTGGGGCGGTCGCCTCCCAAAGAGTAACGGAGGCGCGCGATGGTGGGCTCAGACCGGTCGGAAATCGGTCGTCGAGTGCAATGGCATAAGCCCGCCTGACTGCGAGACTGACAAGTCGAGCAGAGACGAAAGTCGGCCATAGTGATCCGGTGGTCCCACGTGGACGGGCCATCGCTCAACGAATAAAAGGTACGCCGGGGATAACAGGCTGATGATGCCCAAGAGTCCATATCGACGGCATCGTTTGGCACCTCGATGTCGGCTCATCACATCCTGGGGCTGGAGCAGGTCCCAAGGGTTCGGCTGTTCGCCGATTAAAGTGGTACGTGAGCTGGGTTCAGAACGTCGTGAGACAGTTCGGTCCCTATCTGCCGTGGGTGTAGGAATATTGAGAGGATTTGTCCCTAGTACGAGAGGACCGGGATGAACGTACCTCTGGTGGAGCTGTTGTGGCGCCAGCCGCAGTGCAGCGTAGCTATGTACGGTCGGGATAACCGCTGAAAGCATCTAAGCGGGAAACCCACCTCAAAACGAGTATTCCCTTGAGAACCGTGGAAGACGACCACGTTGATAGGCCGGGTGTGTAAGTATGGCAACATATTGAGCTTACCGGTACTAATCGTTCGATTGGCTTGATCGTTCTCATCCTCGATGCTCATCCATCAGGAAATGATCAAACCTGAAGACCAGTTCAGATCCAGCAGGATCCTTGCTTCGCAAAATGCTGTGCTTCGCCGGCCTGGTGGCCATTGCGAGGAGCCCCAACCCGATCCCATCCCGAACTCGGCCGTTAAACTCCTCAGCGCCGATGGTACTATGTCTCAAGACCTGGGAGAGTAGGTCGCTGCCAGGCCTGCAAAGCACAGCTCGCTTCTTCACAAACAAACAAAACCCCGCCATGGATAATCCCAGGCGGGGTTTTCGTTCGTAACAACACCCCCAACAGCGCAACTCAACAATCCCGGCACACCCAAAAATGGGCGGAAGCCCCAGCCGAAGGATC
>NZ_JAUSVR010000039.1 GCF_030814815.1 Ancylobacter amanitiformis
CATCGCAAGCCTCCGTGTGCCCGCAACCTCGAATCAGATTTTCAGCAGCTTGGGAATCCCGAACGTGAGTCAGCCTCAGCGCGCCTTGGTATAAGGCCAGATAGTCTGCATATTTTAGGTATAGCCCCGAATGCCCGTGAGACATCGAGAGTTTCATCCGCATGTTCCAGACGTCATCGGCGCTTTCTTGGCCATCAAACGCAAGCCGGTGGATTGCCTGCCGGAGCGTATCGTCCTGCTTCAGCGCCTCGACTGAGACGCTGGTATCCGTCGCCGGGCCGCTAAAGCTCAGCGGCTTTGTCCATGCCCAGATTTGCGCCGGGTCGTGCTGCCCTGCCGCCAGCGCAAAATAGCGATCCAGCAGTTCGCCGATGATCCGACTTATCGACTGCAGGCAGGTGCAGCTATGGGCGTTCTTGGCACCGCAACTACAGGATAGATCGTGCGTCAGCTCGTCAAGAAGCCAGATGGTGTCATCGAGGTCAAGGCTACTAATAAAGGCGCGAACGTAATATCGATGTTCAACATATTGATCGTCGCGTCCCCGGTCCAGATCGCCGTGCTGCCCCGACATGCGAAGCAGCGAGAGCATGTCTTCTCGTTCCAGAGTTCCGATTTTGAACAGAGGCGCAGTTTCTGCGGCAAGCCGTAGCGATGCTAGGTCGCCCAGTTTTACCAGCGCCAGAAAGTCCGCACGATGGTCATGCTTCGATAGCTCGAGCAAAAGGCGTTGCACGCGTATGCGCGTTGACCGCGGGCAATTGCTGTCCAGCAGCAGCCCCTGCAACTCGGGAACCAAAATGGTAGCGGCATCGGAGCCTTGCAGGAGTTCCAGCAGGAGGTCTCGAAGTTCCGGGACGAGCTCGTCGCCAACAAGTCCCTTCCTGACGAGATCGATCATGGAACGGTCGAAAAAACCCGCCACGCTGAACCTTCGCCATGAATCGCTGCGGCGAAAGTAGGGATCGATTTCAGAAAGCTGGCGCAGCTCTCTCAGCAAGAGTTCTTTTGACGCGCGGACCATTTGCGACGGGTCGCCGTTCGCGAGCACCGCGTAGGGATCTATCTTAATGCAAGCTGTCTGCACCTCCGGACTGCCAAGAGCAGCCATCCAACCAAGCAAACCCCGAAGCTCATCACGGACAACGCCATTGGGGGCTGCGACAGCAAGTAACCGGCGAATGGTCAGCAGGTCGCTGGCGTCGTCAATTCGCCGGACCAGATACCGGGCCGCGCAATACTCAGCGACGATACGGTGAACAGGCTCGTGCAGCCCCGGCTCACTGGCCAGTTTGAAAAGCCGCGTATCCAGCATGTTCTTGAGCAGCGCCTGATCCCTTTGGGTCAGCGCGCTGAAATAGGTAAAATCCTGGTCCTCGGGATCGTCTGCCAGCGAAACGCCGCTGGTTCCGGACAATAGGATTTTCGCAAAAACTTCCTCACCGACCTCAACAATCGACGTTATGGGGGCTCGGCCCTTTTGCTTGGGCGAGTCCTCGCGCTCGCTGGCGAGCCGCGTCACCGCATCGGCGAATATCTGACGTTTGCTGGTGAAACGTCGGCCGCCTTGGATGTAGGCTGCCGCAAACAATTGCAGGAATTGAGGAATGCCGAGCAGCGCTCCCAGTTCAAACCGGTCAGCTTCACCAACAAATGCCGCAAAATCCTCATCGGGAAACTCTGATTCGAAAAGAATCTTCTGTTCGGCTTCATCGAATGGAAGAAGGCGCACGAGTGCGGGCTCTTCGCCGAAGCATTCCTTAGCAAAGCGCGTCCGCGCCGAGTCCCACTCGCTTGATCGGCTCGAAAATATCACCAGGGGAGCAGACACTTCGCTCGCTTTTACGATGATCGGATCGATCGCATCCGGATCCAGTCTGACAACCTCATCGAGCGCATCGATGATGAGCGCGTCGGTCGACGTAGCATTGTTCTGGTGGCGGAAACGACTGGCGGATCTTGGTTGCACGCCTAAAGATCGCCCGAGATCAGTAAGCAGGTCCGACTTGCCCGCGCCGGGTTCGCCTAGGAGACCGACTCATAACTCCGCAACCAGATGCGGATTGACGCGAGTTGGATTGAGGCGAGGAAATTGTCGTCTCGTTTGTCATAGCGGGT
>NZ_JAUSVR010000040.1 GCF_030814815.1 Ancylobacter amanitiformis
GGCTCTGACTCACTTTTGATGGAGTTGAGCGTCTGGCTGGCATTGGTTCACGTGGAGAATCAATGCCATGGGTCAGAATTTACGGGTCTCGGAGCTGGTGCCGCGCGGGTTTGTCGTCGATGAAGTGGTCGACGCGGATTCCGGCATCCAGATCTGCCTCCGTGCCTCCAGTGCAAGGAGTTGTTGCCCGGGATGCGGGGCAGCCTCGATGCGCGTTCACAGCCGCTATGCTCGGCAGCTGGCAGATCTGCCGCTTTCCGGCAGGCCGGTCCGTCTCGTCATTCAGGCGCGGCGCTTTCATTGCGACGCGGTGCTGTGCCCACGCCGCATCTTCACGGAGCGCTTCGATAATGGGGCCCTGCTGCCATGGTCCCGGCGCACGGCTCGGCTCGATGACCTCGTCCACCATCTCGGGCTCGCTTTGGGTGGCCGGCCGGCAGCGCGCTTTGCGCAAAGACTGATGCTGCCGGCGAGCAACGACACGCTGCTCCGGGTGATCCGAAGGCGAGGTCGACCGCCCTTCGTGCCGCCTGCGGTGATCGGGATCGATGACTGGGCCTGGCGACGCAATCAGCGCTATGGATCGCTGATCTGCGATCTGGAGCGGCGCCAGACCATCGCCCTCTTGCCTGACCGGGAGCCCGCAACGGCGCAGGCGTGGCTGTCCCAGCAGCCACAGATCACTATTGTCGCCCGAGACCGGGGCGGCGGCTATGCACTGGCTGCGGCGAAAGCCCTACCAGCCGCGACACAGGTCGCTGATCGCTGGCACCTGATGGAGAACGCGAGCCGGGCCTTTGTCGACGCTGTTCGCAAATCCATGCGCCAGATCCGTGCCGCCGTCGGCGCATCCACCATCAATGCGGATCTGCTCACCGCTGCCGAACGCATCCAATATGAAGGATATCTGTACCGTGAGGAGACCAACGTAGCCATTCTCGACCTCGCAAAGGCGGGGGTGACGATCAAAGATATCGTGCGACGCACCGGTCACAGCCGCGGCCTCGTCCGGCGCGTCATACGCGGGCAGCGCTCGGACGTCTTCCGCACTCGCGAAAGTTCTCTCGAGCTGTTCCTGCCCTGGCTCGACGCGCAGTGGGCGGCTGGGCAGCGCAATGGTGCCGAGCTCTGGCGTCGGCTCGGACACCACGGTTTCCGTGGCAGCCTCAGGGTCGTCACGGAATGGGCCACGCGCCGCCGGCGAGCCGAGGCGGTCGAGGGCGGCGCCCTGAACCGGACGCCATCGGCGCGAACCCTTGCACGATTGATGACCCTCGCCCGCGATCAACTCTCCAGATCCGAAACCGTGTTGATCGCGGCGATCGAGAGCGGCGTACCCTCGCTTGTCGAGGCCCGCGAGATCATCGCCGCCTTCCAGACCATGATCCGAAAGAAGGCTCTTCCCGATCTCGGCCCCTGGCTGGAACGTGCGAGCTCAAGCCTCGTGGCCGCGTTCGGCCGCGGCGTGAGAAAGGATCACGCTGCCGTCGCCGCGGCCATCACGTCTTCTTGGTCCAACGGCCAGACCGAGGGCCAGATCACCAAGCTCAAGCTGGTGAAGCGCCAGATGTACGGTCGCGGCAAACTCGACCTGCTGGAGGCTCGCCTCGTCGCGCCGGCATAGCACCACACCACCAAATCTGCGTCAGAGCC
>NZ_JAUSVR010000041.1 GCF_030814815.1 Ancylobacter amanitiformis
CTATGATCGTTGCGCCCACACCTTCTTCTCAGCCATCTGCATCGCCGCTACCGTCATCTTCTGGCTCGGTAATCAATGAGTCCTGAGCCTAGATGTTCAGTCCCAGAGTGTGGGGGAATCAGCGAAGCTGGTCCCGCATTCCGGGAGGCACTATGGGCCAGATACTCCATCGCAGTGCTACGACCACGCACGCCATCCGAGCTGCGATACAGCGATCGAAGGCTCCGCTCAAAGAGCTAGCGGCGCGCTACAGCCTCAATCGGAAAACCGTCGCCAAGTGGCGCAAGCGCAGTTTTCTGCATGACGCGCCGATGGGGCCGAAGGCGCCTCGCTCGACCGTTCTGACGCCGGAGGAAGAGGCCATGGCGGTCGCTTTCCGCAGGCATACGCTCTTGCCGCTGGACGATTGTCTCTATGCCCTGCAGGCCTCGGTCCCACATCTGACCCGCTCGGCCCTGCACCGCTGCTTCCAGCGCCACGGCATCAGCCGGCTTCCCGAGGTCGATGGAGAAAAGACAGCCAGGCGGACCTTCAAACCTTATCCGATCGGCTACTTCCACATCGACATAGCCGAAGTGCGCACCGAGGAGGGCAAGCTCTATCTCTTCGTCGCTGTGGACCGGACCTCCAAATATGCCTTCGCCCAGCTCATGCCGAAGGCGACCACACGCGAAGCCCGGGCCTTCCTGGATGCCCTCGTGGCTGCTGTTCCCTATGAGATCCACACCGTTCTCACCGACAACGGCATCCAGTTCGCCGACCTGCCAAAGAACCGCAAGGGACCGACTGCGATGTGGCGCGGTCATCCCTTCGATCGCGCCTGCCGGAGCCACGGCATCGAGCATCGCCTGACAAAGCCTAACCATCCCTGGACCAACGGTCAGGTGGAGCGGATGAACCGAACGCTCAAGGAGGCCACCGTGCGGCGCTATCACTACGAGACCAACCGGCAGCTTCAGGATCACCTCGCCGCGTTCCTCGACGCCTACAACTTCGCCAAGCGCTTGAAGACCTTACGCGGCCTAACGCCATACGAAGCCATCTGCAGGGCATGGGCCGCAGAGCCAGAACGATCCACCCACGAGCCTGTCCACTTGACCTCGGGACTAAACACCTAGGGCCCTCATATGACGTGCGTCAACCGTTTCGACCGGTGGCGCAAGGCGGGCCATTGGGCGCGCATTCTGCGAGCCGTATCAGCTTCTTACGATGGCGACATCCAGATGATCGACGCCTCGTCGATCCGCGTGCACCAGT
>NZ_JAUSVR010000042.1 GCF_030814815.1 Ancylobacter amanitiformis
CGGCCGGCGCCCAAGCTCGTCTCGGCGGAGATGGTGGCGTCGATGAAGGCGGGCTCGGTCATCATCGATCTCGCGGTGGAGCGGGGCGGCAATGTCGAGGGCGCGGTGCCGGGCGAGGTGGTGACCACGGCGAACGGGGTGAGGATCGTCGGGCATCTCAACGTGCCGGGCCGTCTGGCGGCGACGGCGTCGCAGCTTTACGCGAAGAACCTGTACGCGTTCGTGGAAACGCTGGTGGACAAGGCGACGAAGAGCCTTGGCGTGAAGTGGGACGACGAACTGGTGAAGGCGACGCTGCTGACGCGGGACGGGGCGGTGGTGCATCCCGGCTTCGCGCCGGCGCAGGCGAGCGCGGCCTAGCGGCGGCGAGGCGGCGGGGCGAGGCGACGCAGCCGGTGCTGGGCGCGGACGGGGTCGATAGCGGGCTCCGTCCGGCGCCGGTCCTCGGCATTGACGGATATTGACGGGTCGGGGCCGTGCCGGGAGAGCGCGGCCGTCGGGCTCCCAGGGTTTCAGGGGAAGAGGAAATGGCCAATCCGGTAGCGGGCGATCCGATCGCCCAGAACGCGGTGGAAGGCGCGCGCCTGGCCGCGGAAGTGGCGCGGCAGGCGGCCGAGGCGGCGCAGGCCTATGCGCTGGAGGCGAGCCAGCATTATGCCGAGCTGGCGGGACAGGCCGTGCACGCGGTGTCGGGCGGGGCGATCGACCCGTTCGTGTTCCGTCTCGCCATCTTCGTGCTGGCGGTGTTCGTGGGCTATTACGTGGTGTGGTCGGTGACGCCGGCGCTGCACACGCCCTTGATGAGCGTGACCAACGCGATCTCCTCGGTGATCGTGGTGGGGGCGCTGCTGGCGGTGGGCGTGGACCTGACGGCGGAAGGCACGGGCTGGGCGCGGGGCTTCGGCTTTTTCGGGCTGGTGCTGGCCTCCGTGAACATTTTCGGCGGGTTCCTGGTGACCAGCCGGATGCTCGCCATGTACTCGAAGAAGAAGTGAGGGCGACGAGATGAACGCCAATATCGTCGCGCTGCTGTACCTCGTCTCGGGGGTGCTGTTCATCATGGCGCTGCGCGGGCTGTCGAGCCCCGCGACCTCGCGCCAGGGCAACCTGTTCGGCATGGTCGGCATGACCATCGCCATCCTGACGACGCTGGCGGCGTCGCCCCCGCACGGGTTCGGCGGCTGGGCGCTGCTGATCGGCGGGCTGGCCCTTGGCGGCGG
>NZ_JAUSVR010000043.1 GCF_030814815.1 Ancylobacter amanitiformis
ATACCAAGGCGCGCTGAGGCTGACTCACGTTCGGGATTCCCAAGCTGCTGAAAATCTGATTCGAGGTTGCGGGCACACGGAGGCTTGCGATGGCGGCAGCGATTGGCGTTCGATCTGACTACACACCGGCAGATTTGCGTGGATTTGCCCGACGGAGCGGTGATGCGGATCAGGTCCGGCGCCTATTGGCGGTAGCGCTGATCCTGGACGGCGGGAGCCGAAGTGACGCGGCGAAGGTTGCTGGTGTGACGCTGCAGATCGTGCGCGACTGGGTCTTGCGGTTCAACGAGAGCGGCCCCGATGGTCTGTCAACGCGAAAGGCGCCGGGACGGGCCTCGATCCTGAACGATGAACAGCGCGCCCGGCTTGCGGCGGTTGTCGAGGCGGGGCCGATCCCTGCGGCGCATGGCGTGGTGCGCTGGCGGCTCGCCGATCTGTCGCAGTGGATCTGGGATGAGTTCGCGCTCTCCATCACGCGCCACACCCTCGGACGCGAGCTTCGCGCGATGGGCTATCGCAAGCTTTCCGCGCGGCCTCGGCATCTTGGCCAGAAGCCCGATGACATCGTCGATTTTAAAAAAGCTTCGTCGACCGTCTGGCGCAGATCAAGCGGCGGCTCCCGAGAGGTACGCCGGTAGAGTTGTGGTGGCAGGACGAAGCCCGCGTCGGCCAGCAGACCAAACTCACCCGGCGTTGGGCCAGGCGCGGCACCCGCCCCTCGGCACCCAAGGATCAACGCCGCTCCTCGGCATGGATCTTCGGCGCGATCTGCCCCGCTGAAGGCAAGGCCGCCGGGATCGTCATGCCCAGGTGCAACAGCGAGGCGATGAGCATGCATCTCGAGGAGATCGCCTTCCACGTCGCGCCGGGCGCGCATGCCGTCGTGCTGCTCGATCAGGCCGGGTGGCACGGATCAGCCGAACTGGTCGTTCCGCCCAACATCACCCTGATGCCGCTGCCGCCAAGATGCCCGGAACTCAACCCCGTCGAAAATCTGTGGCAGTTCATGCGCGACAACTGGCTGTCGAACCGCATTTTCACATCCTACGACGACATCGTCGATCATTGCTGCTTCGCCTGGAACACCCTCGTCGACCAACCCTGGCGCATCATGTCCATCGGACTGCGTCAGTGGGCACATGGGTTTTGATCAATGCGCGTCGGTAT
>NZ_JAUSVR010000044.1 GCF_030814815.1 Ancylobacter amanitiformis
CGGATGACCCAGTCGCGGGTGCGGGTGTTGCCGCGGATCTCGATGCGCTCGATATAGACGCGCGGCCCTTCCTCGACGGCGAAGACCAGCGAGATGGTGCGGCTCTGCACGTTGCGGTCGCCGCGCGGCCGAACCTGGGCGAAGGCGTAGCCGGCCTTCGACACTTCGATCGTCGCGTTCTCGACCGACTTCTCGACCAGTTCCGCGTTATAGACCTGACCCTTCTGAACCCGCAGCGCCGCGCGGATGGTCGACGGATCGACATCCTTGATGCCGGACACGACATCCACCGAGCCGACCGTATATTGCGGGCCCTCGTCGATGACATAGGTCAGGATGAAGCCGTTCTTCGCGCGATCGAGATCGGCGGTCACGGAGATGATGCGGAAATCGGCATAGCCGTGCTTCAGGTAGAAGCGGCGCAGCAGTTCCTGATCCGAATTGATGCGGTCGACGTCATAGACGTCGGTATTCTTGAGCCACGACAGCCAGTCGGTCTCGGTCGTGGTCATCTCCTCCTTCAACTTGTTGACGGAGAAAGCCTTGTTGCCCACGAACTTGATCTCGGCGACGCCGAGCTTCTCGCCTTCCTTGATCTCGAAGACGAGATCGACGCGACCCTGGCCACGGTCGATGATCTGGGGCTCGACGCGAACGTCGTAACGCCCGGAGCGGTGATACAGTTCGATGATGCGCTGCGTGTCCGCCTGCACCGTCGTCTTGGAGAACGGCGCGCGGGGCTTGGACTGCACCTCGGCGGCAAGCTGCTCGTCCTTGAGCTTCTTGTTGCCCTCGAACGCGACCTTGTTGATCACCTCGTTCTCGGCAACGGTCACGACAAGCCGGCCGCCGCGATTGGCGATCGTCACATCGGAAAACAGGCCCGTCGCGTACAGCGCCTTGAGCGCCTCGTCGATCTTCGCCGGGGTCAGCGGCTCACCCGGCTTGCTCTGGAAATAGGAGCGGATGGTCTCCGCATCGACGCGACGGTTGCCCTCGACCACGATCGAGCTGGCGCTCTG